>NZ_CBDDIE010000001.1:0-148562 GCF_965228805.1 Aliiroseovarius sp.
GTCCAGGTGAGCACCTGCCGCCTCGCGCGCAGCCTCGATGCCGCTTTCTTCAAAGGCTTTGGAGATGGCAACTTTCCCCTCTCCCCAGGCGTTACGTGCGGCAAGCAGGTCATCAGAGGTAATCGGCATGGTGTCGTCCTTCTGGCTAGTCATGTTGGCATGTGGCTATTTAAAGCACCCCGGCCACATAGCAAGAGGCTCTGCGGCGTCAGATCTCGTCCTCGGGGTCCAAAATTGGGTCCAATACCAGCAGAAGCCGCGACTCTCCGCTGCCCCCGATCGGTGGTGATCGGTGCAGCAGGCCGGATCGGGGCTGTTCCGGCCAACGGGTGCCGCGCAGAAGGATCGGCGTGCCGGTGGGCAAGGTCAAGATGGGCTGCGGATCCGCATTCTGGCGCCCGATACCATACTGCGTGCCCGTGCCGCGATAGGTGCAGACCAGCCGCGCGGTCACGGCATCCACGTGGAATTTGCGACAGGCATTCGTCGTCACCACGTCCAGACGCAGCCGCAGATAGGGGGTGCGCATCACACCGGCGAAGATCTCGGCCAGGGCGGCGATGTCGTCGATCAGCCGCGTGCGGTCCTCCCCATCCGGCGTCGCGGCGGCGTCACAGGCATGACGCACCGCCTCGCGCACGCCAGCGGGGCGCAGGATCAGCCGGGTGCGGGGCAGCTGTGCGGGGGACAGCTGATCCATCCAGGCCTGAAAGCCCGGCAGAGGTTTACGCTGCCAGATCGCGGCCGCGCAATCCGGCGCATGAATGGCCGAGAGGCCCTCGGGGGTGTCGTCGATGCGCACCCCGGCAAGCCGATCCGGAAACAGCCTGTGCAACGCGGCGCTCTGCATCAACGCTGGCCCCAGCGCGGGAAGGGATCGGGCATGTCGGCCCAAAGCTCCGGCGTGAACGCATCGGCCTCGATCAGCGCCGCGTTCAGCCGCGCGCAGATTGCCTCGCGATCCATGGCGGTGCCGATGAAGACGATCTCCTGTCGGCGGTCGCCCCAGGGTTCGACCCAGTTCTTGGCAATCTCGGCCTGGGCCTGGGGGTGGGTCGGCAGGCGTTCCTCGGGCACCGAGGCCCACCAGAGCCCCAAGGGGGCGACCGAGGACAGGGCGCCCGCCAGGCTGTATTCCGCCGCCCAGGCGGGGCGCGTGGCGATCCAGAAATGCCCCTTGGCCCGGATCACACCGGGCAGGTCGCCGTTCAACACCGCGTGCAGCTTAACGGGGTCAAACGGCGCGCGGGCGTGGTAGGCGAAGGAGTCGATGCCGTATTCCTCGTCCTCGGGCGTGTGGTTGGCAAACCCATAAAGCTCCTTGGCCCACATCGGGTGCTCATGCGCCGTGTCGAAGTCGAACAGGCCGGTGTCCAGGATGGTATCTGCGGGCACGTCGGAATGATCGGTCTCGATGATCTTGGCATCGCCATTCAGCGCGCGGATGATCTTGCGCGCGGCATCGGTGCGCTCCGGCCCCGCGTCGGAGACCTTGTTCAGGATCACCACATCGGCGAACTCGATCTGCTCGGTCAGAAGGCTGACCAGGCTGCGGTTGTCCTCTTCACCCAGGCTCTCGCCACGGTCATTCAGAAAATCGTGGCTGGAGAAGTCCTGCAGCAGGTTCACCGCATCGACCACGGTAACCATCGTGTCCAGGCGGGCGACGTCGGACAGGCTTTCACCATGCTCGTCGCGGAAATCGAAGGTCGCGGCGACGGGCAGCGGTTCGGAAATGCCGGTGCTTTCGATCAGCAGGTAGTCAAAGCGGCCCTCCTCGGACAGGTGGCGCACCTCTTTCAACAGATCGTCGCGCAGGGTGCAGCAGATGCAACCGTTCGACATTTCGACCAGGGTTTCCTCGGACCGCGACAGTTCCGTGCCCTCGCGCACCAGATCGGCGTCGATGTTCACCTCGGACATGTCATTGACGATGACCGCGACGCGGCGGCCATCGCGATTGTTCAGGACGCGGTTCAGCAAGGTCGTCTTGCCCGCGCCCAGAAAGCCGGACAGCACGGTCACGGGCAGGCGGGCATCGGGAGTTGCGGTCATGTCATTCATTGTTGGCATCCTTTGCAGAAGGGGCTGGCGTGGCGCGCAGCATGTCGAAGCTGCGCTGCAATTCTGGGCGGGTGATGTCGCGGGCGATCACCACAATGCGCGAGGTCCGATCGCCGCCGGGCCAGTTGCGCACCGGCAGGGGCGGGTCGAAGATGTTCTGCACCCCGTGAAAGACAAAGGGCAGATCGACGCCCTCCAGGAATACGATCCCCTTGACCCGCAGGATGTCCTTTCCGCGCAGAGAGATCAGGGTGTTGAGCCAGGTGTCGAAGACCTTGTCCGACAGAGGTTCCTCCAGAATGATCGAGGCCGACCCGATCCGACTGTCATGCGGTGAGAAGGGCGCCGATGTGGTCGGCGCGCTGGCCCCGACAAGGCCCGAGAGGTTGGCCAGAGGGTCTGGCTGTACCCCTGCCCCGCCCGTTGCGTCCAAACCGCCAGCCGGGCGCATCCAGTCCAGCGCCTTTTGCGGCGTCACACCCACATGGATGCCCGACAGGCCCCAGATCTGCTCGGCGACGCCCTTGCCTTTGATCGCGTGGGTGATCCGCGCCGTCGGGTTCAGCCCGCGCAGGCGTTCTTCGAACATCACCACCTGGGTGGGGTCGACCAGGTCGGCCTTGCTGATCACGATCAGGTCAGCCATGGCGACCTGGCTGACGGCCTCGAATTGTTCGTCCAGGGTTGTCGGGCCATTGGCCGCATCGGCCAGGGTCACAACCCCATCCACCCGGGCGGCCTGGGCCAGGCTGCGATCGACCAGCATGGTCTGAAGGATCGGCCCCGGATCGGCCAGGCCCGTGGTTTCGATCACCACCCGGTCAAACTCCAGCTGCCCCACGTGGCGCCGGTTCAGAAGCGAGGCCATCGTCTCGGCCAGTTCGCCGCGCACGGTGCAGCACAGGCAACCGGATTTCATCAGCACCACGTCGTCGCTGGTGGTTTCCATCAGGTCGTGGTCCAGCCCCGCCTCGCCGAACTCGTTGACGATCACGGCAATCCGGCCCGAGCTTGCGTCATTCAGCAATGCGTTCAGAACGGTCGTCTTGCCCGCGCCCAGAAAGCCGGTCAGCAGGGTAACGGGAATGCGTGGGTCTTTCATGCCTGTCTCTCCAAGAGTGTCGCGGCGGGTCCGCCTGTGTGCCAGCGGCTGCGCCGCACAGGTAGTGTGCCGTTTCTGACCGGCGAGGGAATACGTTATATTATTACATAACACAACCCTTTCAATAAGACCCCGTGGCGCACAGGCCTGAAGCCGCCTGCGCGTAGGGCCTGACCTGTTCTGAACACCGTCGGAACCCGCTCGGAGTTCACCAACCAAAAAGCCCCGCCGATTGGCGGGGCTTTCGGTGTTTTCGGTGTGCAGGTCTCAGAGGATCTGGGACAGGAACAGCTTGGTGCGTTCGCTCTGCGGGTTGTTGAAGAACTCCTCGGGCTCGTTCTGTTCCACGATCTGCCCCGCATCCATGAAGATCACGCGGTTGGCGACCTCCTTGGCGAAGCCCATCTCGTGGGTGACGCAGAGCATGGTCATGCCCTCTTCCGCCAATTCCACCATGGTTTCAAGGACTTCCTTGATCATCTCGGGGTCAAGCGCCGAGGTCGGTTCGTCAAACAGCATGATCCGCGGCATCATGCAGAGCGAGCGGGCAATCGCCACACGCTGCTGCTGACCACCGGACAGCTGGCCCGGATACTTGTTGGCCTGCTCGGGGATCTTGACCTTTTCGAGGAAGTGCATCGCCGTCTCTTCGGCCTCCTTGCGGGGCGTCTTGCGCACCCAGATGGGCGCCAGCGTGCAGTTTTCCAGGATGGTCAGATGCGGGAACAGGTTGAAGTGCTGAAACACCATGCCAACCTCGGACCGCACCTTGTCGACATTCTTGAGGTCCGAGGTGAGCTCGGTGCCATCGACGATGATCTGGCCCTCCTGGTGTTCCTCCAGCCGGTTGATGCAGCGAATGAGCGTCGACTTGCCCGAGCCCGAGGGCCCCGCGATGACGATGCGTTCGCCCTGGTTCACGGTCAGGTTGATGTCACGAAGCACGTGGAAGTTGCCGCACCACTTGTTCATGCCGTTGATTTCAATCGCAACCTCGTCCGAGACGGACATCTTGGAACGGTCGGCGTGGTGGTCGAGTTCGATGGAAGACATATCAGGTCTCTCCTCTTAACGGGTGGCCGTCATGGCGGCGGCAAGATCCATCACCGCGTTGCCGACCGATTTGAACAGGGTGATGTCCTGCGCCGCACCGCGCCCGATCTTGCCCTGCGCCAACGCCTCAAGATCGCCGAGGATATCGTCGCAGGCGATGGCGCCGGTTTCCAGCGGGGTCTTCAGCTCGCCCGCCTCGATGGCGGCGAAGGGCGTGTCGACGAACAGACGCGCGCGCTGCAAGGCGCGGTCATCTGCCTCGCGCATGGCCGGGGTAAAGGCGCCGATCAGGTCCACGTGCTGACCGGGGGCCAGCCAATCCCCCAGCAGCAGAGGCTCCGTGGCCAGGGTGGCAGCGCTGATGATGTCGGCCTGCGGTACGGCCGATTGCAGGTCGGTCACCGCCTCAGCGTCCCAGCCCTCGGCACGCAGGCTTTCGGCCAGGCGCGCGGCGGCGTCAGGGAACAGGTCCCAGATGCGCAAGCGGTTGATCGGGCGCACGCTGCGGAAGGCGTCGGGCAATTGCGCCGCGACCCGGCCTGCGCCCAGAATCAGCAGGCTTGCGGCCTCGGGTCGTGCCAGATACCGCGCCGCCACGGCCCCGGCTGCCTCACGTTCGACCTGCGCCGTGTCATAGGTCACCAGCACCGACGGGCCGGCGGCCGAAACGTCCGCGTCCGTAAAGCCAGCGTTGATCGCCACGTTCAGAAGGCCTGGCACCTGCATTTCACCTGCCGCGTCCTCCAGCAGGCGGCACATCGGCCCGTCCTCGGTGGTGCGCCCGTCGTCGCAACCGACCAGCATCGGCGGGCGGCGTATCAGAAGTTTGGGGGTGATTTCCCCCTCCAACGCGTGGTGCAGCAGCTCGCAGGCTTCCACACCAACCTCTCGCATGTCCACATGCGGATAAGTACGGAAGGACACGGCAATCTGCGCCTGACCCGCCAGTTCGTCGGCGATATTGGCGTGCAGATCCAGGGTCACGGCCAGCGGAATGTCATCCCCGACAACAGCCCGGACCGCGCGCAGGAACTGGCAGTCGCCGTCCTCATCTGTTTCGGTCACCATCGCCCCATGCAGTGCGACGAACACGCCATCAAACGGCCCCTCTTCGCGCAGCCGACGGGTGCATTCATTGGTGATTTCTGCCCGGGCAGCCTCGGTCACCGGGCCGCCAGGTTCGGCATGGGCGGCGGTGATATAGAAGGCCTGCCAGTCGCGCGCCTCGGCGACCTCGATGGCGCCACCGACCTCCGACCCGGTGCCGCGGAAATTGGCCGGTATCTCATCGCCGGTGAACCAATGCGAGGCGTGAAAATCCTCCATCCCCGTGCGCATGACGGTAAAGGTATTGCTTTCATTGATGAACTCGATGATGGCGACGCGGTGGGTCATGCGACCTCCTTGCGCCCTGCGGCGCGGGCGCAGATGTATTCCAGCGCGAGGGACGCCCCCAGCAGGGCGGTCGTGCCGGTGGGGTCATAGGGCGGCGAAACCTCGACGATATCCATCCCGACAAAGTTCATCCCGACACTTCCGCGCAGGAACTGGAGGATGTCGTTCGGGGTCAACCCGTCCACCACCGGCGTGCCCGTGCCCGGCGCATAGGCCGGGTCCAGGCTGTCGATGTCGATCGACAGATAGGCCGGGCGATCCCCGACAACATCGCGCACCACCTTCAGCGCGCCACGCCAGCCGTGATCATGCAGCCAGTCGCGATAGAGCACCGTCATCGGATCGTCATGGTCATAGAAGGTGCGGATACCGATCTGGACCGAATGCGTGGGGTCGATCAGCCCGTCCTGGATCGCGTGATGCACGAAAGTGCCGTGATCGAACCAGTTGCTTTTCTGCGTGTCGCGATGGGCATCGAATTGCACCAGGGCCAGCGGTCCGTGCCGTTCGGCATGCGCCTTGAGCGCTGTATAGGTGGTGCAGTGATCACCGCCCAGCATCAGCGTGTCGGCCCCGGCCTGTGCGATATGGCGGGCCATGGCGACGGCGCTGTCGCGCATCTGGTCCGCCTGGCCACGGCGGAAGGGCACATCGCCGCAGTCCACCACCGACAGGATATCGAACGGGTCGAACCCCCAGGGCCAGACCTCGCCCCAGGCCAGCTGCGTCGAGGCCTCGCGCAGCGCGCTGGGGCCAAGCCGCGCCCCGGGCCGGGCCGAGGTGCTCAGGTCGAACGGAATGCCATAGACCCCGATATCAACCCCTTCCATATCCACGCTTGGGCGGCGGCGCAGGAAGGTGCGGATGCCGGAATAGGGCATTTCCACATGGGTGCCGTCCGGGCCGGGCGCGGTCTGAAACACCCCTTCGCGGCCGAACACGATATCATCTGACTGGATCTTCATTGTCGTCTTATCCGTTGTGTTGCAGCCAGGTATTGCGGTGTTCCAGCCTGCGCCAGATCGCCTCGATCACCAGCACCACCAGAAGGTAATTGGCCGCGGCGATGTAAAAGACGCTGAGGTCGAAGGTCTCGCCAAAGAGATAGCGCGCCTGCCCCATGACATCGCGTACGGTGATCACGCTGACCAAGGCCGACGCCTTGAGCAGCAACACCAGCTCATTGCCGAAGGCGGGCAGCATACGCGCCACGGTGATCGGCAAGACCAACAGGCGAAAGCGCTGGAACCTATGCAGCCCCAGGGCCAGACCGGCCTCGATGGTGCCTCTGGGAATGGTCAGGATGCCCCCGCGCAGGATCTCGGCCTGATAGGCGGCAGAGTTGAGGGTAAAGGCCAGCAGGCCGCAGTTATAGGCGTCGCGAAAGAACCACCACAGGCCCAGGGCTTTGAGCTCTCGGTGAAATTGCCCCAGCCCATAGTAGATGATGAAGATCTGAACCAGCAGCGGCGTACCGCGCACCAGGTAGATATATCCATAGGCCAGCCGCGACAGCAGCGCGGTCTTGCTTAACCTGGCGGCGGCCAGCGGAATGGCGAGGATGAAGCCAAAGACAAAGCCCAGCACGGTCAGGCTCACGGTGTTCTGGAGCCCTTGCGCCCAGAGGTCCAGATGATCGGCCAGATGGGTCAGCATGTCAGTGTCCCCCGATCAGATTGCGATTGGCGCGCCGCTCCAGCACCGTCTGGATGCGGCCCGACAGGAAGGCCAGCCCGACATAAACCAGGGCCAGAATCGTGTAGAAGAAAAACGGCTCGCGGGTGGAGGCGATCGCCATGTTCGCGTACCGCATCATGTCGTTGACCGCGATGATCGAAATCAGCGAGGTATCCTTCAGAAGGATCAGCCACAGGTTTCCGAAGGCCGGGATCGCATGGCGCCACATCTGCGGCAGGATCACCAGAAAGAATGCCTGTCCACGGTGCAACCCCATGGCAGCGGCGGCTTCGGCCTGACCCTTGCCCACCGCTTGATAGGCCGAGCGCACGACCTCGGACCCCAGGGCCGAAAACACCAGCGTCAGCGCGACCACCCCGGCGGCAAAGGCGTTGAGCGAGATATTGGCCTGCGCGACGAACAGCCCCGCGCCCAGGTTCTGAAGGCTTTGCAGCTGGTAATAGATAATGATCAGCGTCAGGATCTCGGGCAGGCTGCGAAACACGGTGGTATACCCCTTGGCCAGTCCCCGCACCCAGGCCCGCCTGGCCTGTTTGCCCCAGGCAATCAGGAAGGACATGATCAGGGCGAACGGGGCGGTCACAAGTGCCAGGGCCATGGTCACCCAGAAGCCGCGCAGCAGTTCATCCCCCCAACCCGCATCACCATAGGCAAGCAGGGACATCAGTTCAGTCATGGCGAAGGCTCCCCAAGATCCACCCGTCCGGGCGGCCGGAAAGGCGGGTCCACGCCCCGGCGTGGACCCGGCCCGGTTCAGTTGCCCAGATGCTCGGAGGCCTTCTGGGGCTGGGTCATGATGTCGAAGTCGAAATAGGCGCTGCGGATCCGGTCATAGGTGCCATCGGCAACGATGGCCGCCAGCGCCGCATTCAGCGCCGCGCGCAGGTCTTCGTCATCCTGACGCACGGCGATGCCGGTGCCCTTGGCAGTGTCGGGCAGGAAAGCCTGGTCCACGAATTCGCAGCAGGCGCCGCCTTCGCCTGCAGCCAGTCGCCCAGCACGAATTGGCTGGCCAGCACCAGATCGACCCGGCCGGTTTCCAGATCCAGCAGCGCATCATCCAGCTTGGGGTAGAGCTTGAGCTCGCTGTCGGGGAAATACTGCTCCAGGATATCGACCTCACCGGTCGCCGATTGGGTGCCGATCACCAGCCCCTTCAGATCCTCGGGCTGGGCCGCGCTCAGCCCGTGCCCCTCGGCGGCAACAAAGCGGATCGAGTTGAAATAATAGGGGGCCGAGAAGCTGACCACCTTGCTGAGTTCATCGGTAATGGTCATCGACGCGATGATCGTGTCGAACTTGTCGGCATTCAGCGCCGGGATGATCCCGTCCCAATCGGTGGTCACCCATTCACATTCGACCTGCATCCGGGCGCATAGCGCATTGCCGATATCAATGTCGAACCCTTTGATCTGACCCGCGCTGTCAAAGAAGTTGAACGGCGGGTAATAGCCTTCGGTGCCCATCCGCACCACTTTTTCCTCGGCAAAAGCGGCGCCGACGCACAGCGAGGCCACTACGGCCGTCATCGTGATTTTTGCAAACATGGTTTCCTCCCGATCGTCTGCGATCTCTGGTATTGAAGGATTCCCGACCGATGCGCCTAACTCAAATTTATAGTCTTCACATGTAGTATTTACGAAACTTATCCAATAGCGTTGCCGAATGAGTGATTTTGCCCGCAATCTGGACTGGAATCTGCTCTACACCTTCATGGTGGTGGCGCAGAACGAAAGCATGACCAAGGCCGCCGAGGAGCTGTTGCGCTCGCAACCGGCGGTGAGCCTGGCGATCAAGCGGCTGGAGACCAGCACCGGAAAGCGGCTGTTGAGCCGCAAGGGAAACCGGTTGGCCATGACACCGGCCGGACAGGCGCTCTTTGAACAGGCCAGCGAGATTTATTCCGCGATATCAAGGCTTCCGCTTACGTTCGAAGCCGCCCACACGCCTTGATCGGCAAGATTACCATTGCCTCGATTGACCAGGTTGACAGCGCCGATCTGAATGACCGGATCACGCAGTTCTTCAAGCAATATCCCGGTGTCGAACTGGAGATCCTGATCGGAACGACCGCGGACGTCATCCGCATGGTCGAGCTGGGCACGGCGACCCTGGGCCTGTGCGACGGGGTCATTCCGCGCAGCCTGACCCGTCGTGAGCTTTTGAACGAGCGTTTCGGCCTCTATTGCGGGGCCAAGTATCACCTTGCCGGGCGGCGCGACCTGGTGCCGGGCGACCTGCGTGGCGAACCCTTTGTCGGCTTTACCTTCGACGCGCTGAACCGGCGCGCCACGCGGACCAACCCGCTGGGGCAGACCATGGCGATGGGTTACGATGGGCGCGACAACCTGGTGCGCCTGACCCGCGAGGACGGGGTCGAGGAAACCGCCACCTATGACGGGCTGTCGCGGCGCATCACCGTCACCGCGCCGGACAATACGATCAGTTTTGCCTATGATCCCTCGGGCAATCTGGTCGAGGCGCGCGACGATGACAGCGCCTTCACCGTGACCTGGGACAACCGCCACCGGGTCGCGACGATTGCCACCGATGGCTCGGTCGGCCCGCAGCCCGCCGCCAGCCTGACCTATGCCTATGACCAGATCGGCCGGCGCCTGTCGGTCACTGACGGGCAGGCGGCCAGCTGGACCTACGGGTTCGACGAGAAATCGCAGCTGGAAAGCCTGACCGCGCCCTGGGGCGATGTCACCAGCCTGGCCTATGACCCGGCCGGGCGCCGGGTGGAGCTGTCCAGCCAGTCCGGCCGCCTGACCCGCGCCGCCTGGTCCGAGGACCGCCTGGCGGAACTGGAGCACTTCCAGGACGGCACGGCGATTGCCCGGTCTGGCTTCGACTATGCGGATGACGGCGCGGTGCGCCTGTTGCGCGACCTCGAGGACCCCGCCGCCTCCGAGACCCTGACCTATGACGCGATCGACCGGCTGATCATGGTCGCCCGCGGCACCCCGGCCGAAGATGGCGGCACCCCGATCCCGACCGAGGATTACGCCTATGACCCGGCGGGCAACCGCACCGCCGGCCCCGGCGCCAGCGGCCATGTGGTGGATGATCACAACCGCCTGCTGGAGACTTCGGAGTTCACCTACGCCTATGACGACAAGGGCAACCGCACCGCGCGCACACGCAAGTCCGAAGGGCGGGTCGAGACCTTCAGCTACAACGCGATGAACCAGCTGGTCGGCTATGACAGCGGCGACGGCACCCAGGCAGCCTATGCCTATGACGCCCTGGGCCGCCGCATCGCCAAGACGGTGAACGGCGTGACCACCGCCTGGGTGCATGACGTGGGCGACATGCGCGATGTGACCACCCATGACGCGCTCTTGGAGTTCGAGAACGGCACGCTCAGCCGCCGCTGGCTGTTCGGCGCACGGGTGGATGAACCGCTGGGCTTCGAGGCCTACACGGCTGACACCACCCCCGGCGCGGGCACCGCCTATGCGCTGCACGCCGACCGCCAGGGCTCGATCATCGCGGTGACCGACCAGGCCACCGGCACGATCGCCGCGCGCTACAGCTACGACGCCTTCGGCCAGCGCGAGGTGACCCTTTCCACGATCACCCAGGACTACGGGTTCACCGGGCGCGAATATGACGCCGAAAGCGGCCTCTACCACTACCGCGCGCGCCACTACGACCCGACCGAGGGCCGTTTCGTGCAGTCCGACCCCCTGGGCTTCGCCGCCGGAGACCTGAACCTCTTTGCCTACACCTGGAACAACCCGGCCAACTGGACCGACCCGAGCGGGCTGACCTCGACCGGAGGGGCCACGACGACCGCCGGTGTGGTGGGCATGGGCGGTGCGTCGGGCGCTGTCGTAGGTCAGGGCGCCCGCTGCGTTGCGCGCAAGATCGCGACCGCGCTCACCAGTGTCGCAATGAACTTGGCCGCGGGCCGGGAGGTGTTCCGGGGCAAATTCGTGAACCGCCCCGGTTGCCGCACCGGTTTCAAGGCCCCCAAATGCCGTTGCGCCGGGGGTGGAGCGGGTGGCGCCGCCGGAATGCTCGCGGGAAGCTCCTCCTTCGCGCCGGGCACCGAGGTCCTGACCCCCACCGGCAAGGTCGCCATCGAGACCTTGCGCGAGGGGGATCTGGTGGTGGCGCGCGACGAGGAGACGGGGCAGTCCGGCGTGTTCCCGGTGACCGCCGTCATGTCCCGTCAGGCGGTGGACCTGCTGTGGGTGACGCTGGAGAGTGAGGATGGGACGACCACCCGCCTCGGCGTGACCTCGGAACACCCGATGTTCGTCACCGGGCAGGGCTGGACCGCAGCGGGCGAGGTTGCGCCCGGAGACACAATCCGCAACGCCGATCTGGCCGAGTTGCGGGTGCTGGCGGTGGCGGCAGACACCCTCCCCACCCGCGTCCACAACCTCGAAATCGCAAGCGCCCACACCTATTTCGCAGGCGAACTGGAGGCCTGGGGGCATAATGCGTGGTATAATCTTGATCCCTTCAAGTATCCGACCAAACCGGCGGGTCCCGGTGGGACACGGTGCCAAGCATTTGACCCCGAAACGGGAAAATATGTGCGGCAAGTCTACGAGGGGACTATAATGGACTTTGCGACTGGCGTTGTTGCCGGAGCATCCGGCTCGGGTGCGCCTCCTCCGGATAACGATGCGGGAAGCAAGGGAAATACGTGTGGAAGTGCACTTGGAACGATCATTGACATCATTACCAAGTTCTAGCGAGAGTTGATCATGCAGGTTGTGACAGTCGTTTGGCAGGTCCTTCTTCTGGTGTTTGCTGCGTACGGGATCGGGTTCGTTCTCCTGGCGGTTCGGGCACATCTTGCCGCAGAGCGCATACTGGTGGGTCGCCTTGCGACTGCGCTTCAGCGGGCGTTTCGTTACATGGAGCCAAATGAGGTTTGTGTCTTCTCGACGCGGGATACGGGTATACAGTTGCATTTTCACAAGTATCGGGTTGCGCGTGAAGACGGAGAAAGCTCCGAGGGCGTGGACTGGATTATTCTCATGCAGCGGGCGGAGTGGAACGCCGGTTCCGCCATCGCACAGGTCTGCATGAAATGGGGGATCGAGGTGAAGTCGCTACCGGTGACGCCGAATATGACGGCCTGGTTCCTGGACCTGGGTGCGGAACCTCAAAGATATCAAAACGGCGTCAGCGACATTCTGGCCAGCCATTTCGGATTGAACGATAGCTCGGTCTTGAAGGCGCATGACAGAGATCTGATTACGCCGAACAAGACATATGAGAGGCTGCGGGCGCGGGCCCGTCAGCGCACGGTATTCCAGAACCTGAGGTTCGACCAGGAACACTTGTTCGAGCCAGGGCATGGCCTGCTCTCCCTCCGGCGTCCGGCGCCCGTGCAGATCCCACCGGGAGCTTCGAAATGAAGATTGCCTTCCTCGTTGCCTGCTCGCTCCTGCTCGGTTGCGCGTATGGGTTGGCCATCGTGGCCCGCCGGAGGTATCGCCGCCGTATCCGTTTGGGAATGCTTTCCTTTGGTGACCTGATCCGTGAAGTTACGCGCTTCTTCGGGCTTGGAAGAAGTGGTGAGTTCCTTGTGGCGGAAACCATGCGCTCTGGCCGGTTTTTCCAGTTCAAGCTGGTGCCTGGGTCGGATGGTGACCCCATGCTTGTTTCCGATATCCCACATGTGAATGTGCCCCGGGAAGCAATTCTTTCACTGGAAACCCACCTGTCCGACAGCAACTGGACCTGGACCCTGCACGAAGAAGAAGGGATGAAATTCACCCGGGTTCGGATCGGCGCGTCGCCTGAGGCCATTGAGCGCTTTCTAACGGGCCTGTGCACCCTTCTGGGGATCGGCGACACCGAAGTTTTCAATATTGCCGAGGGGAGCGCGACCTACAGATTCGATGGCATCGACTGAACAGGAAACGGAACCGAAGAAGTTTGATAGATTCTGACAGGTAAGAGGCACATTTCCACCCTTGTTCCGGCGATTGCGTCTTGTTTGATTTGTTACAGCCGTCTTTGCCCGCACCGCGCCGGAGATCTTGTGGCTGACCTTGGAGGGCGAGACTGGCGCCACCACCCGCCTCGGCGTCACCTCCGAACACCCGATGTTCGTGGCGGGGCTGGGCTGGACCGCAGCGGGCGAGGTTGCGCCCGGAGACACAATCCGCAACGCCGATCTGGCCGAGTTGCGGGTGCTGGCGGTGGCGGCAGACACCCTCCCCACCCGCGTCCACAACCTCGAAATCGCAAGCGCCCACACCTATTTCGCAGGCGAACTGGAGGCCTGGGGGCATAACTCCACGGCACCATCCTTGCCGCCCACGCGAGTTGCGCCGAATATCACACACAACTTCGGAAATGCTTGCCCTCTGCCGGGCACACCAGTTGAACATCCGCCGGTTCATGTGAACTTTACATTTGGTGGCAAGACGTATCGCTTGGGCGGAAATGGCAAGCCGATCCTGAACGATCCTCCGCTGCCACGAAATGTTGCAAAGGCCGTTGCGTGCCAGAAGGGGCTCATCCGCAGAACGGTCAACAAGATTCAGAGGTGGTATAAGTGGCATCAGAACTAGGAAATGCTGCGGTTGTCTATGTGCTTTACACCGGCCAGTCGCACCAGCCGGTTGGAGTCTTCTCGTCCAAGGAAAGAGCGGCCCGGTTCCTGATAGACAACGCGCTTTGGGGGAATGTGGCCAGGTATGAGCTTGACATGGCGCTGATGGATTTTGTCATGGCGCGCGTTGACATCGGGACATCCAAAGACCGCAATAATCCATCCGACGTCGCTGCGTTCTCATCGGCCCTTCCGCTGGTTCTCCAGGCTTCGATACGGGATGGAAGAGGAGAGATCGTGGACAGAGAGACTGGAGATACCTACTCGTTTTCCGACTACGCAGCTTTGTTGACGTAATAGCCAGCCGAACGCACAACGCCGACCTGGCCGAATTGCGGGTGCTGGCGGTGGAGGCAGACAGCCTCCCCACCCGCGTCCACAACCTCGAAATCGCCGAGGCGCATACCTACTTCGCGGGTGAGCTGGAGGCTTGGGGGCATAGCGCTCATCCCTTCGGTCCGAGAGGGGGAAGCGGTGTGGGGCCCTGGGCAAAGGGATGTGTTCCCTTCTCTCTCTTCCCCAAAGTCAATCCGAATGGAAAATATATTGGCACCGCCATGCAATCTGCTGTTAACGCTTTGGGGAATGCTTTCGGATGCCATACCTGTGGCTCTCCGAGCCCCGGCACGTCCAGCGGCAACTGGGTGGGCGACCACCAAGTGCCAAGGTCGACGGGGACACCAAAGGCCTTGTACCCTCATTGCTGCAGCTGTTCATCGCGGCAAGGGGGGTTGCTGCGCGGCGGAGGAAAACGATGATGTCTTTGATCGGGTCTGTTGAAACCTACGGTGGGCCTTTCGTGGTACTGCCCACCGCAAAGCTTGGAAAGTGGTCGGGCAACGAAGCAAATCAGTTCTTCGGCGACGAAGAGGAAAGCGACTACGAACGGCTGTGCGACATCGCAGCCCTCGGGGACCAACCCGATCCCGCGATCGGGGCGTTCCCTCTAATGACAGAGTTTCCCGCCCTTGAGGTGCATACCACGCAACAGGGGGTGCTGATTTCGCCATGCCTCCAGCTGGAAAGTGGGGATACCCTTGCCAATCTGATCTGCACAGGCCGCATCGTGCCCCCCCCGCCGGAATATGAGGTGGCCCTCCCACCAGATTTCCTGCCGCTTGCCATCTTTGATGCTGCCCATCCCGGTTCCGGGCTCAGCCCCGACCAATTCATCACCTTGGATGTCGAACAACTGGGGCAGCGGGTGCTTCGCGAGTACCGGTATTTCATCGATGACCTAACCGTCATCTGCTGGGGTATCCACTAGAAAGCCCACCCGCCTGGGCGTGACCTCGGAACACCCGATGTTCGTGGCCGAACAGGGCTGGCTCACCGCCGGAGAACTGACCCCGGGCGACGCGATCCGCAACGCCGACCTGCGCGCGTTGGTGGTGCTGGCGGTGGAGACCGACGACACACCTCAGCGCGTCCACAACCTCGAAATCGCCGAGGCCCATACCTACTTCGCCGGGGAGCTGGAGGCCTGGGGGCATAATGCCGTTTTCGACTGGGTGACCGGGCGCGTGACAAAATACCCGGAGCGAAGAAACAGAGGCTGCAAGCTTCAGCCACGAGGCAAGGACGGGCGGTGGAAATCCTATGATGACCAAGTCGTCTATACGGAGTCGGTCCCAGATGTCGCAACGGGCGTTGCAGCGGGGCTTGATCCAAGTGGATCCATCAGCCCCCAAAACTCTGGCGGGACAATGTACTCAAATCGGCGTAAGTTTCCTGTCGAAACTGTTTGGCGGATGAGATGGGATATTGGAGCTTTTTCCTCCTAGTCTTGGCTGTGGTCTTGGGCGTTGCGCTGATCGTACGTGGCCGGAGGGCATGGTTGGACATTGCGCGGTGGGCGCGGATGCCGAGCGACCACCTCCCGACAACACTCCACCGCGCCCAGATGGCCCTCGCGGATGGGGACATTCTGGCCTTTGATCACTGGAAATCCGGAGTTCGCCTGAACTTTCGCAAGTGGGGCAACTGTTTTGATTTGATCGTAATCGTCGAAGAGGGCGCGCGTGGCGACCTTCAACTGACCCTGGAGGCGACACGATTGGGGTTCGACAGTCACCGGTGCGCCCTTGATCGGGGCAGGGTTGCCCTGCTGATCGTGGTTTCAGGCCGGGACGGAAAAGACAGGCTGTCGAAGCTCCTGTCGTTTCTGGGAATCCCTCCCAAGTCGAAGCTGTTCCTGAACCGTTATGGTTGTGTTTATGCCCGACAAGCAAAACCCCGCAGCCATGGCGCAACGGGCCGCACGGGCGCCCGCACGATTTGACATCGCGGCCCTGATCTGTGGTGAACGAAACGCGAGCCCCCGCTTCGATACGCTTGATCGACAAAAACTGCAGGTCTTTGATCCCTAGAGCCGAATAGGTCGGGTTTTCCCTCCGCAACGCCGACCTCGCCGAGCTGCGGGTGCTGGCGGTGGAACAAGATCTTCTCCCGGTTCGGGTCTACAACCTCGAGATCGCCGAAGCGCATACCTACTTCGCGGGTGAGCTTGAGGCCTTGGGGGCATATGCGGTTGATGACAGAGGCCTCCTGCAGTTCATTGTGAAGCTGCAGCTCTGGGTCTATGTGAGGACCGCCAGGGATCGATCACCGCGGTGACCGGCCAGGCCAAGGGACTGATCCGCTGCACCGTACTATCCAGCGGGCAGGACATGTTCATCGCAAGCAGGACCGAGGTCAGCGGCGACGAGCCGGGGTTGGCATCCGTCGACACCGCCATCGCCACGCCATGTTTGCGCAACAGATCAATCGGCGGGGCCTGCGTCTCGCGCAGGGTATAGAAGGCGCCGGGCAGGATCACCGCGACCATGCCCTTGTCGCCCATCGCCGCCACGCCCTCTTCGTCCAGATATTCGATATGGTCAGCCGACAGCGCGCCGTAGCCCGCTGCCATCTTCGTCCCGCCCAGATTGGACAGCTGCTCGGCATGGAGTTTCACCGGCAGGCCCAGTTCACGCGCAACATCAAACACCCGCGCGACCTGTTCCGGCTGAAAGGCGATCCCTTCACAGAAGGCATCGACCGCGTCCACCAGCCCCTCGGCATGGGCGGCGCGCAGGGCGGGGATGCAGACCTCGTCGATATAGGCGTCAGCGCGCCCGGCATATTCCGCCGGCACCGCATGGGCGCCCAGGAACGAGGTTTTCACCGTGACCGGCCGCTGTTCAGCCAGCTTGCGCGCCACACGCAGCATGCGCAGCTCGGTCTCCTGATCCAGACCATAGCCGGATTTGACCTCGACCGTGGTCACACCTTCACGGATCAGCGCGTCCAGACGCGGCAGGGCCGAGGCCAGCAAAGCCGCCTCATCCGCCGCGCGCGTCGCCCTGACCGTGGAAACAATCCCGCCCCCGGCCCGCGCAACCTCCTCATAGGAGGCACCGTTCAACCGCATCTCAAACTCCACCGCGCGGTCACCGCCAAACACCAGATGCGTGTGGCAGTCGATCAGCGCAGGCGTGACCAGGCGGTGGCCCAGGGGGGTCTGCGGCAGGTCTGCCAGGGCCACGGGCAGCGTGGCCTCGGGCCCGACCCAGGTGATCCGCCCCGCCTCCACCGCAATCGCGGCGCCCCCTGTCAGCCCATAGCCCTCCCCCACCAGGGTGGCGGCGGTGAGCTGCGTGAAAACCTGTGCCGACATGCGAATCTGACCTCGTAGGGATGTTTCCTCTTTTCTGGTACATGTCATTGTGCAATATGTCTATGCATAATAAAGGAGGCGACATGGTGACTCTCTTTGCGAAACGCGCCCTGTTGGCAGAGGGCTGGGTGGAAAATCTGCGCCTTGAAATCACCGGCGGCGCGGTCACGGGCCTGACCCCGGACAGCGCGGCCCAGCCCGGTGACACGCGGGTCGACACCCTGCTGCCGGCGCTCGCCAACCTGCACAGCCATGCCTTTCAACGCGCCATGGCGGGCATGACCGAATATCGCCTGGCCGGGCGCGACAGTTTCTGGACCTGGCGCGATCTGATGTATCGCTTTACCGCGCATCTGGACCCGGAGGGGGTAGAGGCGATCGCGGCGCTGGTGCAGATGGAAATGCTGGAGGCGGGCTATACCTCGGTCGGCGAGTTTCATTATCTGCACCACCAGCCCGACGGGCAGCCCTACGCGCGGCTGGCAGAACTGTCGGACCGGATCATGGCGGCGGCGGCCACGACCGGCATTGGGCTGACGCACCTGCCGGTGCTCTACAGCTATGCGGGCGTGGGCGAGGTGCCGCTGGAGGCGGGGCAGCGGCGGTTCGGCAATAATGTGGACCGGTTCTGCGCCCTGGTGGATCAGGCACGCGGTGCCCTGCGCGATCTGCCCGGGGACTGCCGCATCGGCATCGCGCCGCATTCGCTGCGCGCGACCTCACCGCGGGATCTGAACACGGTGCTGGCCGCACATGGCGAGGGGCCAGTGCATATCCATATTTCCGAACAACCAAAGGAAGTTGAAGAGGTTCTGACCGGTCTGGGTGCCCGTCCGGTCGATTGGCTTTTGGACAACGCTCCGGTCGATGACCGCTGGTGCCTGATCCACGCCACCCACATGACCGAGGCCGAGACCCGCGCCATGGCCGCCAGCGGCGCGGTGGCAGGCCTCTGTCCGATCACCGAGGCGAACCTGGGCGATGGCCCGTTCAATGGCCCGACCTATCTGGCGGCGGGTGGGGCTTTTGGTGTGGGTTCCGACAGCAATGTGCGCATCTCGCTGACCGAGGAGCTGCGCACGCTGGAATACTCGCAACGCCTACGCGATCTGTCGCGCAATGTGCTGGTGGTGGGCGAAGGGTCGGTCGGGCAGAGCCTCTACTCGGGCGCGGCCAGGGGCGGGGCGCGGGCGCTGGGGCGCAGGGCCGGACAGATTGCGCTGGGGCAGCTCGCCGACCTCGTGGCGGTGGACGGCACCGACCCGGCGCTCTGCGCGCTGGAGGTCGATCAGCTGCTGGACGGGCTGGTCTTTGCCGCCAGCGACCGGGTGGTGACCGACGTCTGGGCGGCGGGCCGCCACCAGGTGCGGGGCGGGCGCCATGTGGCGCGCGAGGCGATCCTTGCGCGCTACCGCACCGCCATCGCCGAGCTTCTGCCTCGGCTGTGACGCCCAAAGCCTTTGCATCCCCAATAAAGCGCAGACATGATAGGAATATCACCGCGATAAAAGGAGCCTCCGCGTGCCAGACCCCAAGACCACCGGCTTTCAGGACATTCGCGACGAGGTGATCGAGCGGATCCAGACCCGCGTCTGGCCCCAGGGCAGCCTTCTGCCGACCGAGGTCGAACTGGCCGCCGAATTTGGCGTCGCCCGGGCCACGGTCAACCGCGCCCTGCGCGAGCTGGCAGACCAGGGCATCGTCACCCGCAAGCGCAAGGGCGGCACGCGAGTGGTCACCACGCCGGTGAAACAGGCGAAACTGCCGATCGCCGTGGTGCGCCAGACCATCGAGGAGATGAACGCCACCTATCGCTATGCGCTGGTCAGCCGCACGCTGATGGACTGCCCGCCCTGGCTGCAGGCCAAGCTGGGCCTGGCGGAACGGGCGCAGGTTCTGCACCTCAATTGCATGCATCACGCCGACAACCGCCCGTTTCAGTTCGAGGAGCGCTGGATCGTGGTCGACACCGTGCCCCATGTGGTGGACGAGGGGTTCCTGACCGTCGGACCCAATGAGTGGCTGCTGGCCGAGGTGCCCTTTTCAGATGCCGAGATCGCCTTCTCCGCCGTCCCCGCCGCCGGGTCCTTGCAGGAGTTCCTGGCCGTACCCACCGGTACGCCACTGTTTCAGATGGAACGCACCACCTGGTTTCGTGAACGCCCCGTCACCTTCGTGCGCATGACCTTCCACCAGGGCTATCAGATGCGCACGACCTATTAGGCCCGGTCATGTGGCTCAGGGGCTGCCGTCGCTCGGGGTCAATCTTTTCCGACCGGACGAACACGCGCCAATCCACGCGGATCGCTCAAGTGCCGAAACTGCTCAGCACGTTGCGGGTGATCTGTTCGACTTGCCAGTCGCGGCGGGTCAGCCCCATGACCCATTCGCAGGTGGCGGCGGTAAAAACCTCGCCCTTGCCGCGATGCCAATGCAGGATCACCCCGTTGCCACGGGTGCTTCGGTCGAGGGTCTCGTCAGTGACCTCGCCAAACATCGCTTGCGCCTTGAAGCGCGCATCGCCGTCGCCGATATAAGCGGTCTCGCCCCAAGTCCCGTGCACCGGCTCGACATTGGTGGCCAGCCCCACTGCCAGGATCTCCATCGCGGGATCGGCCCCATCGGCACCGGTGGCAAAGGGCAAGCCGTCCTCCATTCGCAGGTCCACACCGTCGACCTCATAGCCAAAGACGCGCGACCCCGCGCCCAGCTGATCGCCGTACCCCAGCTGCGTGCCCATGAGCGCCCAGTGACCCGGGCGGTAGACGGTAAAACCACCGCTGCCCTGGCCCGCGCAACGCCCAAGCCCCGCATAGATGCCCTTGAGCCCGTTTGCACCGAAGGTCTGCGCGCCGGGCCAGTTGACGGGTGCCAGCTCCCAGGCGGCGGTGACGAGGTGTTCGTCCTCGGTGCCCACAAGAGGGTCCTGATCAGCAGTGTATTTGTAGCAAATCTGCGTACGACCCTCATCCTCGATCCGGGTCTGCCACAGGAAGTTCCCGGCGAAACGCGCCACCCTGCCGCCGCCTTCGGTGAATCGGTCCACCGCATGGCGCATGTTTGCGGTCCAGTATTCGTCATGCCCCACGAAGATCGCGCATCTGTGGCGGGTCAGCAGGTCGGGTTCCGCCTCCAGATCATGCTGCGTGACAATGTCCAGCGCGAAGCCTTCCGCCTCCGCCCAGCGGGCGAAGTGCCTCTCATAACTGGCCCAACCTGCCGAGGCGTATTTCTTGGAATAGCCGTAGGCATAGGCCCATTCCATATAGGGGTATCGCACCATGGCACCGGGCGTGTGCGGCGCTTCGGGCAAGGCGCGCGGAGCCCCTTCGGGCAGTTTGCAAAAACCCCGGGTCCAGGGGCGTTGGGTCGAAACGACGGGCGAGAACGCATTGCCCTCGGGTCCGGTGATGCCCTCGTAATGGTTCGACCCGCCCCAGCAGTTATAGGCCAGCCAGGTGCCCGTGGCGCAGACCATCACGTAAGGCGCGGGTTGGGCCTCGGCGGCGGGGCGGACGAGGATCAGGTGATGTTCTTCCACCCGGTCGCCGTCACGTTCGGCGCGAAACGTGATCAGATAGCCGCCCGGGCGCCAGTCGGCGGGGATGGTGAAGCGGTGGGTCGCCTGCCAGTCGCAGCCGGTGACCGAGCAATCATCAGGCGTCTTCTGATGGGTGCCGGGCAGGCCTGTTTCGCGCAGAACAGGCTCATAGGTCAGCCCGTCGCGCCCGACCTCCAGATCCCAGGCCGCGGCGGTGGTGGAGACATGCAGCGCCACCTCCTCCCCGGGGTGGTAGCTCATGCGCGGCGTGTAGCCCCATATCTCCAACACTGCATCGTCCCGCGCGGGGCCGATGAAGTAATTGTCCAGGATATGGCGCGCCTTGGCGCGGGTGCGGGGCGTGGTGGCGGGGCCTGGGCTTTCGGATCGGGTCATGCGGTTCCTACTCCGGCAGGTATTTCGCCGACCAGGCCTCGCTGGCAGCACCGGAGTTGATCATGGCGGCGATGTGGTCCTCGGAAAAGCCCAAACCGGCCAGGATGCGCCGGGTATCCGCGCCGTATTTCGGCATGGGGCCGGGCACGGTAATGGCGGCATTGGCCGGGCGCACCGCGTTGGGGGCGACAAGGTCGCACCAACGGCCCATCGGGTGCTGGTCGTGGCGGATCACGCTGAAGGTGCCACGGGTCAGGTCGGCGTCGCCTGCACTTTCAGGCTGCAAAACCGCATCACGGGTGTCATGCAGCGATCCCAGCGGCATAACTGTGGCCGATGTGCCCGCCAGTGCGTCGGCCCAATGAGCGGCAGGGCGGGTGGCGAACCGGTCTGACAGCGCCTGCGGCAGCGCCACCTCCGACAGATCGGCCAGATCCGCCAGGTCGGTCACGCCGCGCAGGGCGTCCTGCCGCTCAGTGGGGGCGGCAAAGAACATCCAGCCATCCGCTGCCTTGTAGCAGTGGTAGAACGGCCCCCACCCCATTGCCTCGCGGCCTGCAGGTTCGTCGAAGGGCGCGCGCCCGTCGAAGTCATACATCAGCTGCGCCTGGATCAGATTGCCCGCCCCCGCCAGCGCCGCGCGGGCGATACCGCCCTTGCCGGTCTCATCCAGCCGCAAAAGCGCAGCCCCCAGGGCCACGCAGGCGCAATATCCTGTCAGCACGTCGATCGTGCCGAAGTGGGCATGTTCCTCGGGCGTGTCCATCCCGCCGCCAAAGCGCACCATGACCCCGGTCGCGGCCTGGGCCAGGTCGTCATAGCCCAGGTGGTCCGACTTGGGCCCGCGTGCGGGTCCGCCGAACGCGTCCAGTTGCACCAGGATCAGGCGTGGGTTGATCGCGGCCAGGCTGTCGGCATCCAGCCCCAGCGCATCGCGCTGTTCGTCGGTGCCGTTCATGGTGATGACATCGGTTTGTGCGATCAGGCGCCGCAGCGTCTCCTGCCCGTCATCCGCGCGCAGATTCAGCAGAATGCTGTCCTTGCCGCGATGGGCGTGCAAGCCGAAGACCACGGTGTTCCACGGGTCCACCGATGGCTCCACCGGCTGAACCGAGGTCACCTTGGCGCCGTACCGCGCAAGCGTCGAGCCAATGGTCGGCCCGGCAATGACATTGGTCAGGTCCAGCACTTTGAGCCCATTAAGCCACCCTTCGGAGCCGCCGCCCACCGCCCCCGCGCGCGGCGGTTCCGCCAGGATGGCATCAACCGGCGCGCTGTCCGGCCGAGGCCCTGCGCGTTTGTCCAGCGCGCCCGCATCATCGGCCAGCCAGGCCACATTTCCCATCTGACGCATCCTGCCGTGGCGCGGATCGTCCACTTCCACCACCAGACCCGATGCCAGCGCATGGGGGTCAGCCAGCCACTCGCGGCTGAACCGCTGCGCCGTGGCGGGAGCCTTGGCGGCACCGAACAGCGCCTCCCATTCCTGCGCAGGTTTGGTCAGGAACGCCGCCTTCATCGCCGAGGACACCCGTTCGCGATCCCGATCCCCGACCGGATAGTTACGCAGGGACCATTCATCCGGCCAATCTGCCGTATCCAGATAGGCATCAAAATCCGGCGACTCGTCGGCCAGGTCTTTCAGACCAAGCGTCTCCAGCACCCGGCGCGGGTGGGTTTTCACGCTGCCCGCAACCACATAGAACCCGCGCCCATCCGCGCAGGTATAGGTGCGGTAGAACGGGTCCAGGAACTCTTCCAACTCGGGAAAACTCAGGTTCATCGGCAGACCCTCGGCGGCGCGCCGGTCCAGTTCGACCTCCCGCGGGGATTTGTAGCGCTCGGGGTAATCCTCGATCTGTTCGCAGTTGTAGACGAGCCCTTCCAGAAGGGCCGAAGCCAGCGGCACCTCGATATGCTCGCCGCCATTTTCATCCCGCGCATGCAGGGCGAACTGCACCGCCATCGCCCCGAAACTGGCCCCATAGGCCGAGGCCAGCGTCAGCGGCGTGAAGGACGGGTTGATCCCCATCAGGCGACGATTGAGCCCCATATCGGTGAACTGCCCGGTGCGCGCGGCGATCACCGCCTCCCAGGCGGGCAGGTCGGCCAGCGCCGGATCGGTCGAGGCAAAGCCGGGCAGCGACAGCGACACGATGCGCGGGTTGATCGCGCTGAGGGCGTCCGGCCCCAGCCCCAGACGCTCCATCACGCCCGGGCGGAAGTTTTCGATCACCACATCGGCGCGGGCGATCAACGCGCGGGCGCGCTCCAACCCTTCGGGGGTCTTCAGGTCCAGCGTCAGCGCGGTTTTCCCGCGCGAGAGCATATCGGTCGCCGGTTCCTTCAGCCGCGGCCCGCCGGGCGGGTCAATGCGGATCACTTCGGCCCCCATGTCGGCCAGCATCATGCCGACAAGCGGCCCGGCCAGATATTGGCCGAAATCCAGGACACGTATGTGGCTGAGCGGGCGGGTGGTCATGTCTGTCTCTCCTGTCGCGCGGCGGCATGGGCCGTTGTTTTCGCCAGATTAGGATTGCCATTCCCTGCAAAGCCGCGCCAATCTGGTCAAAATTCGCGCGAATCCTGCCAAAATGACTGACCTGACCGTAAATATCCTGTTGTCCAAGGCCTATTCGAACATGGTTCTGGCCTGTCTTCTGGAGCCGCTGCGTGTGGTGCGCGACAGTGGGCATGCAGATGTGAGATGGACCATCCTGACTGCCGATGACGGGGCGGTGGTCAGCTCATCAGGCATTCGCGTCGAGCCGAACACGCCCCTTCGGCAGGCCGGACCGGCGGATCTGGTGCTGATGGTCGGGGGCGACGAGTTTCGCGCCGAGGTTCAACGGCATGCCGGGCTTCATCGCGTTTCACCGATTCTGCGTTCGGGTGTGGTGATCGGGGCGGCAAGTGCCCCGTGGCTGATGGCCGCCCTTGGCCTGCTGGACGGGCGGCGTGCCACGGTCCATTGGCAACTCAGCGAGGAATTCGCCGAAACCTTTCCGAAGGTCGATGCGACCACCACGAGGTTCGTGCGCGATGGCCGGTTCTGGACCTGTGGAAATGCCGCAACCGCGTTGGATCTGATCCTCCTTTTCATCGAGGAACGGTTCGGCCCCGCGGTGGCCTATGACGCTTCGGCCATGTTCCTGCAAGATAGCGCCCAGACCGATCTCGATCCTGCCAGCCCCCTGCCCCGGCTGCGCGGGCAGACCTCGGACACGGTGCAGCGACTGGTCGCGCACATGTCCGATACTCTGGAAACGCCGCTGCGCCTGAGCGCCCTGGCACGTGCGGCGAACATGTCGGAACGCAGCCTGTCGCGCCTGTTCAAACGCGAGCTGGGCGTGTCTCCCGGACGCTATTATCAGGTTTTGCGCCTGGCCCGCGCCCGCGACCTTGGGGCCAACACCCGGCTCAGCGTCGAAGAGATCGCCCTGCGCTGCGGGTTTTCTTCGGCCTCCGGACTGCGCAAGGCCTACCGCAATTGCTTCGGCACCTCGCTGCGGCGGGGTGCGCCGACGGTCTGAGCCCTGTCCCATGGGCGACCTCGGCGCCGTTTTCGGGCAAGCGACCGGGGCTTGGCCGGGCAAGATGGGCGGCAGGGAGGCACTCAGACATGACACCCACCGACCGGCTGAACATTATCACCGAGGACGCCATGTGCATCGGCTGCGGCCTGTGCCAATCCGTGACCGGGCGGGATGTTGTGCGCGTGGAAATCGTCGAGACCGGCTATGAACGCCCGGTGGTGCACGGGGCTCTGGACCACGCGACGGTCGACCGGCTGATGGAGCTCTGCCCCGGCACGCATGTCGAAGGCCTGCCGGAACGCGAGCGCACGCCCGCCACCAAGACCGACCTGATCTGGGGCGATTACCTGACCATGACCCTAGCCCATGCCGCCGACCCGGAGGTCCGCCATCGCGGCGCGACCGGCGGGGTTCTGACCGCTCTTGGCATGTATCTGATCGACACGGGCGAGGTGGATTTCATCCTGCAGGCCAAGGCGTCGAGCCGCGTGCCAACCTTCGGTGACGCCGCCCTGTCCCACAGCAGCGCCGAAGTGCTGGAGGCCGCCGGGTCACGCTACGGCCCAACCGCGCCGTTGGTGGAGGTGATGGCGCAACTGGATAAGGGCCGACCCTTCGCCTTTGTCGGCAAGCCCTGCGACATCGCCGCCTTGCGCAACCTGGCAAGGGTCGATGAGCGGGTGGACCGGCTGGTGAAATACATGCTGACCCCGGTCTGCGGCGGCTTCATGCCGCCCCAGGGCATGGCGCGATTCCTGCGCGACGAGCTGCACATCGACCCCGACCAGGTCACCGGCTTTCGCTATCGCGGATACGGCTGCCCCGGCCTCACTCGGGTCGAGATGGCCGACGGCACCGTGCACGAGCGGCGCTACACCGATTTCTGGGGCACGGATGAAAGCATGTGGATGCTGCCCTTTCGCTGCAAGGTCTGCCCGGACGGGATCGGCGAGGCGGCGGATATCGCCGCCTCGGACACCTGGCCAGGGGGCTCGCCGGATCCCCGGACCGAGGATGACGACCCCGGCACCAACGCCATGGTCATCCGCAGCGCGCGCGGCGCCGATCTGGTCGACCGGGCCATCGCGGCGGGTTACCTGACCCTGACCGGCCCGGTCGACCCGCGCTACATGGACAGCGTGCAGCCGCACCAGCGGGCCAAGAAACTGGCGGTGGGGTCGCGGCACGCCGGGCTGCGGGACGCGGGCAAGACCGTTCCGCGCACCGAACGGCTGCGGTTGGATGCCCTGACCGAGGCGCTTGGGCCGGAAGAGGCCGCGCGGCAGCGCGCGGGCACACGGGAAAGGGTGCGCATCGGCAAGGCAACAGAGCCGACACCCAAGGTCTGATCGAACGGATCAGACTGGAAAGATCGCCTTCCACGCCGCGCCATCGTCCAGGGCGGCCGGACCCAGGGCCAACACCCCGCTGCCCTTCCGCGCGAAACTGGTCAGGTCGTCGTGCAGGCAGGCTCCGCCCGCCTCGGCAATCAGCAGCAACCCCGCCGCCGCGTCCCACAGGTTCAGGTGTTTCTCATAAAACACATCCGACCACCCGGCGGCCACGCTGAGCAACCCGGTGCAGGCCGCGCCGCTGCGCCGGTAATCCGCGCCACGCGCCACCACCTGATCAATCTGCGTCAGATGTTCTCCAAGGTCGATGCGCGGCGAATACCCAAGCTGCACCAATGCGATGGAGGCTTCACGCCGCGGCGCCACCTTCTCGCCGTTGATCCGGATCCCCGCGCCACGTTCGGCGGCGGCGATCCGCCCCTGGTCCGGACAGGAAATCACCCCGTGGGTGACCTGCCCCGCCACGACACGGGCAATGCAGATGCCCCAGTCCGGCAGACCCTTGAGGTAGTTCGTCGTGCCATCAATCGGATCGACCACCCAGAAGGTCTCGGCCGCGCCACCGCCTTCCTCCTCGCCCAGGATCGCGTCGTCGGGATAGGTTTCGGCAATGCGACGACGGATCAGGCTTTCGACCTGCTGATCGGCATGGGTGATGAAATCCATCTTTCCCTTGACCGACACGAAATCCACCGGCGCCTCGGCCCGCAGACCCTGGGCCAACCGCCCGGCCTCCTCGGCAAGATCGGTGGCGAATGTCAGTTCGGGGGAGGGCGTCATGTGGTCTGCTTTCTTGTTGTTGCCCGGTGTCTCGGCGAAATGCCGATCTCCAGGATTTCATGGGGTCGCGCCGGGTCGGAGATGCGTTTGAGGATCAGCTCCACCGCATCCACCGCGGCGGCCTCGTAACATTGGCGAATGGTCGACAGCTGATAGGATTTCCAACCCGCCTGCGGGATGTCGTCGAAACCTACCACCTGCACGTCATCGGGCACGCGTACGCCATGGGCCAGGCGCAGGCCGTCGAGGAAACCCAGCGCCAGCAGATCGGTTGTGCAGAAGACGGAATCCGCCCCGGAGTTCTTCACGAACAGATCCGCCGCCGCCAGGCCGCTTTCGTAATCCTGGCTGTCGGTCGGGATTGCATCGACCGACACGCCCGCTGCCATACAGGCGTCGGAAAAGGCCTGGGCGCGACCCAGAACCGAATAGGTGCGGTCGCGGGGTTCCAGCACGGCAAAACGGGTGCCACCGCCTTCACGCAACATGTCAAAGGCCATCTGCCCCGAGGCGGCGATGTCGATCAGCACCCCATCCGCCCCACGCATATTGGCGTCGCGGTTGATCAGCACCACCGGCACATTGAGCTGCGCGCATTCTTCTATGATGGCACTGGGCGGGGTGCCCGAGGTGATCATCATGCCGGACACCGAATAATTCAGCAGCCGTTCGACCAGGCCGGTCTGATCCTCGCCCCCCTCCAGCGTCACCAGGATCGGGGTGTACCCATTGGCCAGAAGCTCCCGCGCGGCGGCCCGCACCTGTGAGGCGCGATAGGGCGTGTCGAGCCGCGAGGCAACGATGCCCACCAACCCGGAGGAGCTGGTCTGCAGGCTGCGGGCCAGGAAATTCACGCGGTAGCCCAGCTCCCGCGCCGCGTCGATCACCTTCTGGCGGGTCTCGTCCGACATGCGCCCCTGCCCCGACAGCGCGCGGCTGACCTGGCTGCGGTGCACGCCGGCCAGTTTGGCGACGTCGAAGGAGGTGGGTTTCTTGTGCGGCGTGTCAGTCATCGCGGGAAAAGGTCTGGTTCAGATAGTCGCGGAACAGGAAAGGAAAATGCAGATTGACGATATCGGGACGGACCTCGGTGATCTTGTAGAACATGTCCCGATTGCGGCCCATGTAGGCGAGCATACTGCGCAGGCCCATGCGGCGACAGTCTGCAATCTCAGACAAATCGTCCTGCATGGTGTATTCGATGATTTCCGGCGACAGCGCCTGCGCGGCCTCGAGCGAGGGCACGTCCTGGCGGCGCACCATCAGCCGCGCCTCGGCACTGGCCGCGCGCAGGATCCGCAGGTGTTCCATCGTGTAGGACCAAAAGAAACAGCGATCCAGCATGTCGGCCCGGATCACCTCGGCCAGCACTTTCGCGGCATCGACGGTCTTCAGCTCGACATAGAACTGCCCGTCATAGAGCTTGGCAAGCTCCAGGAACGCGGCAAAACGCGGGATGCGTTCACCGGCGTAGAAGCTTTCATAGCGGCTGCCCGCATCCACGTCCTTGAGCGAGGCCAGGTCGCGCCAGGACAGCGCGCCGCGCGCGGTGGTGCAGCGGTCCAGATCGACGTCATGGAACACCACCACATGGCCATCCGCCGTCTGGCGCAGGTCCAGTTCGACATAATCGAACCCGGCGGCAAAGGCGCAATGGGCACCCGACAGGGTGTTTTCCGGTGCGAATTCGCAGGCGCCACGGTGGCAGGCGACCTCGACCGGCCATTGCACCGGGGGGCGAAACGGGTGCACCAGTTCCGGCCGGTCCGAGCAGATGCCCAGCACCGGCAGTTCGCGCAGCACCGCCATGCGGTCGGGGTCTTCCTCGTGCCAGAGCACGACCTTCTGCCCGCGCCGGTCGACCTCGGCGAAGAATTCCGGCGTCAGCTCGTCCTGCGGACGCTCCATATGCTCCCAGCACAGGTGGATCACATCCGCGCCCGCGGCAAATTCGAACGGATCGACACCGACCGGCACCAGGACCGAGCGCGGATAGGGGCTGTCCGCCTCCTGCAGCATCCTGGCCGCGCGCGGATCGAAGGCGCCCAGGATGGCCTTTTCGATGCCGTGGGATTTCAGCGCCTCCAGCGTGGGCAGGGTGGCGTGGGTGTCCTTGATATCGGCGTAGATGCCTGCCCCCTTCTCGACCGCCAGCGCCAGGACCTCGGCGAAGGGCACGGCGGGCACCGCCTGCGCGCGGGCCTCTTCCGCGATCTGTGCAGCGGTCAGGGAGGACAACCGCTGCCCATCCGGGAAGGCCGCATCGTGATAGGTGATCAAGGTGCCGCAGGCGGCCGAACGGATGTCGACCTCCCACATGTCCGCGCCCAAACGCGCGGCCTTCTCATAGGCGGCCAGGCTGCAATCGGCCGCATAGGCGCTGGCCCCGCGATGCGCGATCGAATAGGGCCGCTTGGGGGACAGCCAGTCGCTCATACCCGCGCGCCCTGCATGTCGAAGATCAGCGCCTGGGTGGTGTCGAAACCCCAGTCGACCTCCTGCCCCAGCATGAGCCCGGTACCCGCCGACTGGATCGAGCGCACCAGCTTGCCCGAGGGCAGCTCGATGTCAAAAAGGTCCTCGCGCCCCTGGGTTTCGACAAATCGCACGATGCCCTTCAGCCCGGTGCCGAATTGCGGCCCGACATGTTCGGGACGCAGCCCGACCTCATGCCCGCCCGCTGGCGGGGTGAACCCGGGCAGGTCCGCTGTATCCACGAAGGAGATCGGCGGGTTGCCCAGGAACCCCGCGACGAACTTGTCCTGCGGGTTGCGATACATCTCGGTCGGGGTGTCGATCTGCGCGATCTTGCCCTCGTTCATCAGGGCGATGCGGTCGCACATCGACATGGCCTCGACCTGATCGTGCGTGACCAGGATCGCGGTCAGCCCGGTCTCCTGCTGGATGCGGCGGATTTCCGAGCGCATCTCCAGCCGCAGCTTGGCGTCGAGGTTGGCCAGCGGTTCGTCCAGCAGCAGCACATCGGGCTTGCGCACCAGCGCACGGGCGAGGGCCACGCGCTGTTGCTGGCCGCCCGACAGCTGCGCCGGGCGACGCTCAAGCAGGGCCTCGATATGCACAAGCTCGGCCATCTCCTGCACCCGGCGGCGGGTCTCGGCCGGGTCGACCTTCTGCACCTTCAGGGGGAAGGCGATGTTTTCGAACACCGACATATGCGGGTAGAGCGCGTAGTTCTGGAACACAACGCCCACGTTGCGCTCCTGACTGGGCAGGTGGGCCACGTCGCGCCCGCCGAACTTCAGCTGCCCGCCGTCGATCCGGTGGATGCCGCAGATGGCAAAGAGCGTGGTGGACTTGCCGCAGCCCGAAGGGCCCAGAAGCGCCAGCATTTCGCCGGTCTTCACGGCCAGGGTCATGTCTTCGATGACGGCCACGCCATCGAAACGTTTGGTGAAATCGATAAGGTCGAGTTGCATCAGCCCTTCGTGCCTCCGCCATAGATGTTCATGAGTTTGTTCTGGAAGACGATGTAGATCACGACGACGGGCATGGCATAGAACAGGCCCACCGCCTTGAAGAGATCGAAATCCGCTTTGGTATCGTCGAGGATCAGCGCCTGCATGTAGGTCGCCAGAACCTGCGCGTCCGAGCCCGGCGCCAGCACCAGGGGCAGGACGAATTCGGACCAGCCCGACAGGAACGAGAAGATCAGGATCGCCGCCAGACCGGGCTGCACCTGCGGCAACACCAGCTGCCACCAGACGCGGAAGCGCGAGGCGCCGTCCTGCACGCCGGCCATCTCGATCTCCCACGGCACGGTGTCGTAGAACCCCTTCATGATCCAGATGCCGAAGGGCAGTTCCAGCGCGGTCTTGACGATGATGACGCCGATCAGCGTGTCATAAAGACCCAGCAGCTGCAGGATCAGGAAGATCGCGATGATCAGGGTCACGGTCGGAAAGGCGTGCAGCACGATCAGACCGGCCAGGAAGAAGCCGCGCGCCGGAAAGTTCAGCCGCGACAGCGCATAGCCCGAGGTGAGCGAGATCAGCGTCACCACCGTCGCCGTGGAGGTGGCGAAGATGAAGGTGTTCAGCGTGACCTGCCAGATGCCCGCGCGCCCGGTGTCGAGGTTGCTCCACAGGAAGCGGAAGTGCTCGATGGTGAACCCGTTGGGGACCAGTGACCCGGGGGCCTTGGTGGTGAAACTGTCCATGATCTGGAAGGCGAACATGATGACCAGCGGCAGCGAAAAGACGCTCAGCACCGCCAGCACCGGCCAGTTGCGGAAATTGTGTCGCATGGATAGTTACCCTTCGATCAGCGGCTTGCCGACAAGCGTCTTGAAGTTGAACAGGCGCAGGTAGAACAGGCTGGCCAGGATGCCGATCACGACCAGCACCAGGGCAAAGGCCGCACCCAACCCGTATTGCAGATTGCCGCCGTAGTTGTTCAGCGCGGTGTGATAGGCGGCCAGGGCCCAGACCTCGGTCGACCGGCCGGGTCCGCCTTCGGTGGACAGCAGGATGTATTCGAACGAGGTCAGCAGCGACAGCGTCTGATACGAGGTGGTGAACAGGATCGGCCAGCGTAGTTGCGGCAGGATGATGTAGCGCACCTGTTGCCAGCGGTTGGCCCCGTCCACTTCGGACGCATAGAGCATCGAGGACGGGATCGCCCGAATGGCCGATGAGAACAGGATCATCCCCATCGAGGCGCCGACAAAGCCGTTGATCAGCACCACCGCCACCCAGGCATGGGTCGAGGTGTCCAGCATCCAGTTCTTCGGGCTGATGCCAAAATAGCTGGTAATGGTCGAGATGAAGCCGGTGTCCCAGGTGAACCATTTCCACATCAGAACATAAAGCACCGGCGGCAGGATGCGCGGCAGGAACCAGATGGCGCGGAAGGTCGCGGCCTGGGCCGACGGCAGATAGAAGGTCGACAGCGCCAGGAACAGGCCGAAACCGATGTTGAACGTGAGCGTAAAGGTCACATAGATCAGCGTATTGCCCGCATAGCGCCAGGTGGATGGCAGGGTGAACAGCAGCTTCACGTTCTCGGTGGTCCACACCCAGCCGGTATAGGCCTGCCGGGTGACCTGTGCGTGGTCCTCGGCAGGAATGCCGCCTTCGCTCAACGCCGCGCGAAAGGCTTCCTCGGTCAGGTAGCGTTCGTTCAGGATCGAGCGTTTGAACAGCTCGGCGGCTTCCTTGCGGTCGCGGGTCTTGCGGATGCGGTTGCGCTTCAGGTCCTTCAGCGCGCGTTCCATGTCGCGCCGGGTGGCGAATTGGGCGCCCGCGTGCAGCTTGGCGAACTCCTCGGCGGTCGCTTCACCGAAGCCCTCCGCCAGGGCCGCCAGCCCCGCCTCGTCCACGGTGTACCCCGCGTTTTCCAGAAGGGCGATGGTGTCGGCGGGCAGGCCCGCATCGCCAAGCGCCCTCAGCGCGCTTTGATTGAGCGTATACTCCCCACCCTTGATGCCGGTGGCCGTGCTCATGTTGGTAAAGGCGAACATCCCCGTCAGAAGGACGGGCGCCAGGAAAAACAGAACCACCACGATCAATGCGGGCGAGAGGAACCCCAGGCCCAACCAGTTCATGCGCGTCATGCAGCTGTCTCCGCAGTTTGAGAGAGGGCGGGAGGCGTCGCGAAAACGCCCCCCACCGGTTCGGGTGAGCTTAGCGAACGATCAGTTCGTCGCCCAGTTTGGCGCGCAGCTCGGCCTCGACCTCGGCCACCGCCTCGGCCGGGGTCTTCACGCCGGTCCAGGCCGCTTCCAGACCCTTCCACAGACCTTCCGAGAAAGTACCGTACTGGATGTGGTTGGGCTGCGCATTGGCCGCGCTCAGCAGGCGTTCGGTCGCAAGCGAGGCCCATTCGTCATTGGCATAAAGCTCGATGTTCGACTGCTGATGGGTAATGCCCAGGTGGGCCGACTTGATCGCGTGCAGCGCGTTCATGCGCGGCTCGGAAGCGATCTTGACCAGCTGGGCGGCGATGTCCTCATGCGCGTCGTCGGTCTGATCGGTGATCAGATAAACCAGCGGATGGGTGATCGTGTTGGCGCGGCCGCCTTCGTTGCCCGCCGGGATCAGCGAGAACTCGATCGTGCCGAAGAAGTCGTCATTGCCTTCCTTGCCGGTGTAACGGGCATAGTGCCAGGTGCCACCGTGCCACAGCGCGGCCTTGCCGTTGGCGACCTCGTTGTACCACTGGCCCCAATCGGTGCCGATGTGGTTCTTGCGCGTCACGCCCGCAGCAACCGCATCGACGAAGAACTGGTACATCGCTTCCATTGCGGCCTTGTCCAGCACCAGCTTGCCCGTTTCCGGATCCTGCAGCGTGCCGCCGAAGGACTGGTAGAACTGGGCATAATCCGGGCCGTTCGACGGGCGCGGATAGAAACCGTAACCCTCTTCGACCAGGCCCATTTCAACCGCGCGCTTGGCGTCTTCCAGGACGTTTTGCAGGCTGTATTCACCCGAGGCCACCTTTTCCGGCAGCGCGGCGATCTCGTCATCGCTGTAGCCGATACCGCGCATGGTGTCCTTCCAGAAGAAGAACGGGCGGCTTTCGGCGTCCTGCGGCAGGCCCCACTGGACCCCGTCAAAGGCGGCGATTTCCATCAGGTTCTCGTAAATGTCGTTCAGCGGCCAGGCGTCCATGTCCAGGTAGTCCTCGGCCGGGACGATCAGGCCCGCCTGTGACCAGGGGGCGATGTCCAGATGCGAGGTGACGACGATGTTCGGCGCCGAGCCCGCCTCGGCGGCCAGGGTCACGGCCTGTTTGAATTCTTCCCACCCGCCGAAGTCGCGTTTGCTTTCGACGGTGATGTTGAGCTCCTCGCCTTCAATGGCGCGCTCGCGCATCAGCATTTCGGCGGCCAGTTCGATGGCCTCCATGCGGTAACTGTCCGCTTCGTTCGACCCGCCGGCCCAAACAGTAATGGTTACGTCTTCGGCCATGGCGGCGGTGCCGGCAAGAACAAGCGCCGTCGTGGCAAGGAGGTTACGCAGATTAGTCATTTTTGAAGTCCCGATCTGTGGTTTGTGAGAGACGTTTATTCAGTGTGAGCACACGTGTGCGCAATCAGAATTAGTCGATTCTTGTAACAGATCAATAAAAGTTTTCACGGCGGGATTCGCGGAACGTGATTTTTGCGTGGGGTCACGCAAGGGGTTGAACCGCATGCACAAATCGTGATGTTCCCCGGGCCATGCTGCGGTTGCGGCACGCACCCGGATTATAGTTTTTGCAAGCGGTTGCAAGATTTTTTGCAATTCGGCGGCACTTCACATTCTGCACCGCGGAAACGGCGTTTCCCGGGGTGTGGAACGGGCCTGGGCGGGACCGTGAGGCCCTCCGAGACGGGGTGCAAAAAACTTCTCCGCGCGGTGTGAAAACGGGGTTCACCGGCAGAAACACACCCCGAATCCGCCGGTTCGCATGCGGACATCGGCCCAAATCACGCTGCGTGGGACAGGAGTCCCTGACGCCCCGCGCACGAACCCCACACATCCCGGCAAAACCCAACACAAAATGCCGCTTTCTGGTTGCATCTGGAAAATTTTGGGCGCTAACGTGATCGGAATTGACTGGAACTGTGGAAAATCAATGTCGCAAACCCACCGAGAGCTGGAATTGATGGAGGCGCTGCGCCGTCTGGGCGGGTCGGCCCGCAACACGGACCTGGCCAAGGCGCTGGATGTCTCCGAGGAAACCGTGCGCCGCACCATCAAGGCGCTGTCCAAGACCTCGATGGTGGCGCGTGTGCGCGGCGGGGCCTATCTGGTCGGCACCCAGAACGACCCGAGCTTTTTCCGCCGCATCACCCAACGCCCGGCCGAGAAACGCCAGATCGCCCAGGCCGTGAGCGCGCTGATTTCCGACGGCATGACCCTGTTTCTGGACGTGGGATCGACCACCGCCTTCGTCGCCGAGGACCTGCGCGCACGCCGCAACCTGACCGTGGCCACGAACTCGATCGGCGTGGCCCAGACCCTGGTCAACGTGAACGGCAACCGCGTGCACCTTCTGGGCGGCGAGATGCAGGCGGACGAACGCGGCACCTTCGGCCATGTCACCCATCGCCAGGCGCAGCGGCTGGTCTATGACATGGCGCTCTTCAGCTCCGATGCGGTCTCGGCCCGCAAGGGGTTCCTGTATCAATCCGGCGCCGAGGCGGAGCTGGCCCAGGTGGTCGCCGAGGTGGCCGAACAGGTGCTGGTTGCCTTTGACCACGGCAAATGCGCCGAAACCGCGCCCTACATCGGCCCCGACCCGCGCCATGTGACCCGCGTGGTCACCGACAAGCCCCCCGCCAAACCGCTGGCCAAGGCGCTGACCGGCTGGGGGATCGACACGCTGGTTGCAGAACCCACCACGCGGGAGGTCTGAATGCCGATCCTGACCTTCCTCCTTGAATTGGCCGGGGCGACGATGCTCCTGCTCTTCGCCGTGCGCATGGTGCGTACGGGGATTGAGCGCAGTTATGGCGCCTCGTTTCAGCGCGTGCTGACCGGGCAACGCACCCTGGCGCAGGCCGGGCTGTCGGGCATGGTGTTGGCGATGGTGCTGCAAAGCTCCGCTGCCGTGGCCTTGCTGACCGCCGGCTTCTCCGCCACCGGGCTTTTGGGCTTTCCCACCGGGCTGGCCATTATCCTCGGCGGCGATCTGGGGTCGGCGATGATCATCCAGATCCTGTCCTTCCGCCTCGACTGGCTGGTGCCGATGCTCCTGGCGGCGGGCGGTTACCTTTTCGTCAAGACCGAGGCGCGCAAGGCCCGGCAGATGGGGCGCATCCTGATGGGCGTGGCCTTCATCCTGATTTCGCTGCGCTTTCTGCGCGAGGCAATGGACCCGATCCGCGAAAGCGCCTTTCTGCCCGCCATCGCGGGCCACCTGGCGCGCGACTATGTCACCGCCTTCCTGGTGGGTGGCGCGCTGGCCTTCGTGATGCATTCCAGCGTCGCGGCGATCCTGATGTGCGTGACCCTGGTGCAGATCGAGGCGATCCCCTTTGCCGCCGGCCTGTCCCTGATGCTGGGGGCCAATTTCGGCTCCGGCTTCATCCCGGTCTGGCTGTCGCGCGGTATGGCGCCCGCGGCCCGGCGGCTGGTCTGGGCCAATGTGGCGCTGCGTGGGGGCTGGGCGATCCTGATCCTCGTCGCGCTCAACCTCATCTTCGGGGCCGGGCTGATGGCCATGCCCGAGGGCGGCCAGGCCCTGGTCACCGCCCATATCGCCTTCAATGCCTCGCTGTTCCTGCTGGCCCTGCCCTTCTGCCGCGCCCTGGAAGGCCCCGCGCGCAGGCTGCTGCCCGACCCGGAGCGCCCCGACGCCAGCCTGCCCGACGCCCTGCGCCCCGCCTCCGCGCTGGACCAGACGCAGGTCGCCAACCCGTCCCAGGCGTTGGCTTGTTTGAAACGCGAAGTGCTGCGGATGGGCGACCTGGTCGAGGCGATGTTCCGCCCCGCGCTCGACCTCTACAAGGGGGGCACGAAAGAGGAAATCGCCCGTCTGCGCGAGATGGATGACGAGGTCAACGCCTGTCTGTCCGGCATTCGCGAATACGTCGCCGCCCTGCCCACCGACCGCTATTCCAAGGCGGAACAGAAACAGGCGCGCGACCTGATGGAATACGCGATCCGGCTTGAAACCGCCGGGGATGTCGTGGCCAAGCGCCTGACCGTGCTGGCCGACCGGATGCGGCGAAAGGGTTCGGCCTTTTCCAGGGAAGGGCGCACCGAGCTGCGCCGGATGCATGAATGCATCCTGTCCAACATGGGGCTGGCCTCGAACATCCTGATCTCGGACGACCTGGAAAGCGCGCGATTGTTGAGCCTGGAAAAGACCGAGGTCAAACGCGCCGAACGCGACAGTCGAAAACGCCACCTGAAACGGCTGCAACAGGGTGGGCGCGACAGTTTCGAAACCTCGGACATCCACCTCGAAACCCTGCGCGCCTTTCGCGAGTTCAACAGCCATATCGCCGCCGTCGCCTATCCGATCCTCTACCGCAACGGCCAACTGCTGGAGACGCGCCTGATCGAGGAGATGGACAGCGAGACGGCCAGCGGCTGAATGCGCCCACTTGCCCCCCTTGCCCTGGCGCGCAGATGCTGAAACCTTGGCGACATTGATCGCACGAAAGGACCCCCCGTGCTGGACGACCTCGACCGCCGCATCCTGGCGCTTTTGCGCAGCGACGCGCGCCTGCCCACAGCCAAGATCGCGGCCCAGCTGGGCGTGGCACGCACCACCGTGCACACGCGCATTGCGCGGATGGAGGAACAGGGCGTGATCGCGGGCTATTCCGTCGTACTGCGCGACCCGTCCCGTGAAAGCGTCGTGCAGGTGGTCATCATGTTGGAGGTGCAGCAGAAGGAAACCGCGCGTATTATCAAGCGGTTGGAAGGCTACCCGGAAATCCGCCTCTGCCTGTCGATCAATGGCGACTTCGACCTGCTTCTCTCCGCCGAGGCACCCCGGATCGAAGACCTGGACGTGCTGGTCGACGAGCTCGGCGCCATTCCCGGCGTGCTGCGCACCAATACCTCGGTCGTCTTCGGGCGACGCATCGACAGATAGCACAACATGACGAAATTCTCGTCACCCTGACGATCATATCCTCCGAATCGTCACATTGATCCCTACGATCTGAACATCACCTGCGTCAAACTGTCCAAAGCGTTTCGAGAATAACCTGCCCGGCTGGTTGTTCTCGAAGCGCCCGCAAGGCGCGTGAGGAGCGCAGCGTTTCGTCTCGAACCCGACACGGGTCCAAGGCGAAGCGCTTTTAGAACAGGCAAGACGGAGGAGCGCATGTCCTGGAATATCTGCGTTGTAGGGGCCGGCAAGATCGGCCAGATGATCGCGACCCTGCTCAAGGGATCACCGAATTACCGCGTGACCGTGGCGGATCACGACCTCAAGGCGCTGGCGGAGATCGCCAAGCTCGGCGTGGCGACGAAACAGATCGACGCGACGGATGAGGCGGGCCTGGCCGAGGGGCTGAAAGGCTTCGACGCGGTGCTCTCCGCCGCGCCCTTCTTCCTGACCCCGGCCATCGCCAAGGCCGCCAAGACCGCCGGCGCGCATTATTTCGATCTGACCGAGGATGTGGCCGCCACCGACACCGTGCGCGCCCTGGCGCAAGACAGCAAAACCGCCTTCATGCCGCAATGCGGTCTGGCCCCCGGTTTCGTGGGCATCGCGGGCGCCGCCCTGGCCGCCGAGTTCGACGATCTCGACAGCCTGCACATGCGCGTGGGCGCACTGCCGCTCTATCCGACCAACGCGCTGAAGTATAACCTCACCTGGTCCACCGACGGGCTGATCAACGAATATTGCAACCCCTGCGACGCCATCGTGGCAGGCGAGCGGGTCAAGACCGCGCCCTTGGAGGATTACGAACGTCTGGGCCATGACGGCGTGGAATATGAATGTTTCAACACCTCCGGCGGTCTGGGCACCCTGCCCGAGACGCTGAATGGCAAGGCGCAGGCGGTGTCCTATCGCTCGATCCGCTACCCGGGCCATTGCGACATCCTGAAACTGCTCTTGCACGATCTGGGGCTGGAACGCCGCCGCGACCTCTTGAAGGAGATCTTCGAAACCGCCCTGCCCCGCACCGACCAGGACGTGGTGCTTGTCTTCTGCACCGCCAAGGGCCGCATCAATGGCGAGCTGCGCGAAAAATCCCTGATCAACAAGAGCTTCGCCCGCCAAATCGACGACGCAACATGGAGCGCCATCCAGGTCACCACCGCCGCCGGTATCCTGGGCGCCGTGGACCTGATGCGCACCGGCAAACTGCCCACCCAGGGCTTCGTCAAGCAGGAGCAGATCAAGCTCGACGATTTCCTGAACACCGAATTCGGCCAGCTCTACCGCGCTGGCGACACAAACCCCATGAACAAGGCGGCCTGAGATGAAGGACATTCACGTGACCCCCGAAACCACCCTGTCGAACCTGGACCTGACCCCTGCCGAGCTGACCGGCGGCAGCCTGCGCGTGACCTCGCCAATTGATGGCCGCGTATTGGGCGAAGTGACCGAACTGCCCGTCAGCGAGATGGCAGGCGTCTTCGCCCGCGCCCAAGCCGCCTTCAAGGCCTGGCGCACCGTGCCCGCGCCGCGCCGGGGCGAGTTGATCCGCTTGTTGGGTGAAGAACTGCGCGCCGCCAAGGACGATCTGGGCGCGCTGGTCAGCTGGGAGGCGGGCAAGATCACCTCCGAAGGGCTGGGTGAGGTGCAGGAGATGATCGACATCTGCGACTTTGCCGTGGGCCTGTCGCGCCAGCTTTACGGGCTGACCATCGCGTCGGAACGCCCCGGCCACCGGATGATGGAGACCTGGCATCCCGTAGGCCCGGTCGGTGTGATTTCCGCCTTCAACTTCCCGGTTGCGGTCTGGTCCTGGAACGCGGCGCTGGCGCTCGTGTGCGGCAACCCGGTGATCTGGAAACCGTCCGAAAAGACGCCCCTGACGGCGCTGGCCTGCCAGAAGATATTCGAACGCGCGCTGGCCCGGTTCGGCGACGCGCCCGATGACCTCTTGCAGGTCCTGATCGGCGGCGCGGACCTCGGCCAAGCGCTGGTTGCCAGCGAAGAGGTGCCCGTCATCTCCGCCACCGGGTCCACCCGCATGGGCCGCGCCGTGGCCCCCATCGTCGCGGGCCGCTTTGGCAAGTGCATTCTGGAGCTTGGCGGCAACAACGCGATGATCGTCGGCCCCTCTGCCGACCTTGAAATGGCCGTGCGCGCCATCGTCTTTTCCGCCGTCGGCACCGCCGGTCAGCGCTGCACCACCCTGCGGCGCCTGATCGTGCACAACTCGATCCGCGAAGACCTGGTCGCGCGGCTCAAGAAGGCCTATGCGGGCCTGCCCATCGGCAACCCGCTGGAGGACGGAACCCTGATCGGTCCGCTGGTCGACGAGGCCTCGGGCGCGGCGATGAGCGCGGCCCTGGACGCCGCGAAAGCCCAGGGCGGCGCGGTCTTCGGCGGCGCGCGCGTGACGGATGGCGTGCCCGAGGGCGGCACCTACATGCAGCCCGCCATCGCCGAAATGCCCGCCCAATCGGAGGTCGTGAAAACCGAAACCTTCGCGCCGATCCTTTACGTGCTGGGCTATGACGCGTTCGACGAGGCGCTCGCGATCCAGAACGACGTGCCGCAGGGCCTGTCCTCCTGCGTCTTTACCCTGAACATGCGCGAGGCCGAACAGTTCCTGTCGGCGGCGGGCTCGGACTGCGGCATCGCCAACGTCAATATCGGCCCGTCCGGTGCGGAAATCGGCGGCGCGTTCGGGGGCGAGAAGGAAACCGGCGGCGGGCGCGAAAGCGGCTCGGACGCGTGGAAGAGCTATATGCGCCGCCAGACCAACACGGTGAACTACTCCGCCGAACTGCCGCTGGCGCAGGGCGTCAAGTTCGACATCTAAGTCGCCATTGAAACTGGCAGGCAGGCGCGGCCCTACCCCCGCGCCTGCCTGAGCAACCAATCGGAAAACAGCTGCGCCGCCTCATTGCGCTGCCCCAGGGGCGTGGCGATGAAATAGGCGCTGTCCGACCCTCCCGCGACCTCCCCCACCACCTGCAAGGCACCCGAGGCCAGCTCTGCCTCGACCAGGTACGATGGCAGGATCGCCGCCCCCAACCCGGCCACGGCCCCGGCAATCAGCATGGTGAACTGGTCAAACCGCAGCCCCGCAAACACCGCCCGCGCGCCCAGCCCCAGTTGGTCGTGATACCCGGCCCAAAGATCGGGCCGCGAGGTCAGGTGCAAGAGCGGCAGGTCAAAGACCTGTTCGGGCGTGGCCACCCCATGGGCGCGGATCAAATCCGGCGCGGCGGTCACCACCAGATGCTCCGGCTGCAAGTGCCGCAGCCGCGCGCCCGGCCAGTCATCCCGCCCGAAGTGAATGGCCAGATCCTTACGCCGTTCCTCCAGGTTGAAGGGCTGGGTGTAGGATTGCAGCTCCAGCTCGATGCCCGGATGGCGCGCCTTGAAATCCGGCAGGCGCGGCACCAGCCAGCGCGCGGCAAAGGTCGGTAAAACGGCCAGCGTCAGCAAGGACGCCCCCTGCCCTGCCGCAATCGCCCGGCCAATGGTGCCGGAAAGTCGCTCCAGATCCCCCGACAGCTCCGCCTGCAAGGCCCGCCCGGCCTTCGACAGCCGCACCGCGCGGCCGACCCGGCGAAACAGCGACACACCCAAAGTGGCCTCCAATTCGCGCACCTGCCGACTGACCGCGCCCTGGGTCACGCCCAGTTCTTCGGCGGCCATGGTATAGCTTTCATGCCGCGCGGCGGCCTCGAAACTGCGCATCAGGGCAAGGGACGGAAGGGCGCTGTATTTCGGCACGGCAACTCATGAGCTTTGGTCATTAATATGATACATATACACGCCTTATCCTCAAGTGATTTCCCCACTAGACTCCGCCGGACCCAGACCACGAGGCCCGCCATGACCTTCCAACGCGCCACCCGCCTGAACGGCATTGAACTCTCTGAAATCGTGCAGATTTCCGAGGCTGCGCGACGCCTGCGTGCCGAAGGGCGTGATATCCTGGCGCTGTCCACCGGAGAGCCCGACCTGCCCACCCCGCCCCATGTGGTCGCTGCCGCGCATGAGGCCGCCTTGGCCGGCAAGACCAAATACCCGCCCACCGCCGGGGTGCCCAAGCTGCGCGCCGAGATCGCCCAGCAGGCCGGGGTGACACTGGATCAAGTCGTGGTTTCCACCGGCGCGAAACAGGTCATCGCCAATGCCATGCTGGCCACGCTGAACCCCGGCGACGAAGTCATCATGCCCGCCCCCTATTGGACCAGCTATTCCGATATCGTGCGCCTGGCCGGTGGCACGCCCGTGGTGCTGCCCTGCCCGATGGAGCAGGGGTTCAAACTGACCCCCGAGCAGCTCGCCGCCGCCATCACACCGCGCACCCGCTGGCTGATGCTGAACACGCCGTCAAACCCCTCCGGCGCGATCTATAGCCGCGACGAAATCGCCGCCCTGGCGCAGGTGCTGGCCCACCACCCCCAGGTCTGGGTGCTGGCGGATGAGATCTATGCCCACCTCAGCTACGTGCCCTTTACCTCGGTCGCCGAAGCCGCGCCGCAGTTGACCGACCGCATGTTGATCGTGAACGGCGTCGCCAAGGCCTGGTCGATGACCGGCTGGCGTATCGGCTGGGGCATCGGGCCTGCGGACCTGATCAAGGCGATGATCACGGTGCAGGGCCAGCTGACGTCCGGCGCCTGTTCGATCTCGCAATGGGCATCGCTCGCGGCAATCACCGGCGACCCGGCGCTCCTGGACCAACGCCGCGCCATCTTCGCCGCCCGCCGCGCCCTGGTGGTGGATGCGCTGAACGCCATCCCCGGCGTGACCTGTGCCGCGCCTGATGGTGCCTTCTACGCCTTCCCGTCGATTGCCGGGCTGCTGACGGAAAACGGCGGGCGTCTTGACAGCGATGCCGCATTCTGCGCCTGGCTGCTTAACGAGGCCGGTGTCGCCCTCGTGCCCGGCCGCGCCTTCGGATTGGCTGGACATGTCCGCCTCTCCTTCGCGTATGCTGAAGACACGATCACGGCGGCGCTGGCGCGCCTGACCTCCGCCCTTGAAAGGACCCCCGCATGAAACCGCAATCCGCCCCGCATCTTGGCCCCTTTTCCTGGTCCGACCCTTTCCTCCTCGAAGACCAGTTGGCCGAGGACGAGCGCATGGTGCGTGACGCCGCCGCGGCCTACGCCCAGGACCGGCTCATGACCCGCGTCACCGACGCCTTTGCCACGGAAACCACCGACCCCGAGATCTTTCGCGAGATGGGCGAGATGGGCCTCTTGGGCACCACCATCCCCGAGGCATATGGCGGCATCGGCGCGGGCTATGTGACCTATGGTCTGGTCGCGCGCGAGGTGGAGCGGGTGGACAGTGGCTACCGCTCGATGATGAGCGTCCAGTCCAGCCTGGTCATGTACCCGATCTACGCCTATGGCACTGACGAACAACGCAAAAAATACCTGCCGAAGCTCGCCAGCGGCGAGTTCATCGGCTGTTTCGGCCTGACCGAACCAGACGCGGGCAGCGATCCCGGAGCCATGAAAACCACCGCCAAGAAGACCGATGGCGGCTACGTTCTGAACGGGTCCAAGATGTGGATCTCCAACGCGCCGATCGCGGATGTTTTCGTCGTCTGGGCGAAATCCGACGCCCATGAGGGGAAAATTAAGGGTTTCGTGCTTGAAAAGGGCATGGCCGGGCTGTCGGCCCCGAAAATCGAAGGAAAACTCTCGCTGCGCGCGTCGATCACGGGCGAGATCGTGATGAATAATGTCGAGGTGGGCGCGGATGCGCTGCTGCCCGATGTCGAGGGGCTGAAAGGCCCGTTCGGCTGCCTGAACCGCGCGCGTTATGGCATCGCCTGGGGCGCGATGGGCGCCGCCGAAGCCTGCTGGCACGGCGCGCGGCAATATGGGCTGGATCGCAAGCAGTTCGGGCGTCCGCTGGCGCAGACGCAACTGTTTCAGCTGAAGCTCGCCAACATGCAGACCGAGATCACCCTGGGCCTGCAAGCCGCGCTGCGCGTCGGCCGCCTGATGGACGAAGCGAAAGCCGCACCCGAAATGGTCAGCCTGATCAAGCGCAACAACTGTGGCAAGGCGCTGGAAATCGCCCGCCACGCCCGCGACATGCACGGCGGCAACGGGATCAGTCAGGACTTCCACGTGATGCGCCACATGGTGAACCTCGAGACCGTGAACACCTACGAAGGCACCCACGACGTGCACGCCCTCATCCTCGGACGCGCACAGACCGGGTTGCAGGCGTTTGTTTAAAGGGCGGAGCCGGGGGCTGTCTGCCCCGTCGCCCATGCCGCTCGGACCAATGGCGCGGCATGGGCAACCCCCGAGGATATTTCTGGAAAGATGAAAAGGGCAGGACATGGATCGCGCCGCCATCGTACATGAGAACTTCCTGCGTCGGGTCGCGGCGGGGGATCTGCCCGCCGGCGCGCCGCCTGCCGGGCCGCTGGACAGCGCGCGCGCCGTGGGGCTCTATCGCGCGCAATGTCTGAGCCGGGCGCTCGACCGGCAAAGCCGCGCGATGCAGAAGGCGGGCCAGGGGTTCTATACCATCGGCTCGTCTGGACATGAGGGCATGGCCGCCGTCGCCGCCGCCCTGCGCCCGACCGACCCGGCCTTCCTGCATTACCGCGACGCGGCCTTTCAGATCGCGCGGTCGGACCAGGTGCCCCGGCAGAATCCGGCCTGGGATATCCTCTTGTCGTTCGCCTCCTCCAGCGAGGACCCGATCAGCGGCGGGCGGCATAAGGTGCTGGGATCGAAGGAGTTGTGCATCCCGCCGCAGACCTCGACCATTGCCAGCCACCTGCCCAAGGCGGTCGGCGCGGCCTATGCCATTGGCGCGGCCCGCCGCCACCGGCCCGAACACGCGGACATGCCCGATGACGCCATTGTCTATTGCTCCTTCGGCGATGCCTCGGCCAACCATTCCACCGCGCAGGGCGCCTTCAACACCGCGCAGTGGACGGCCTATCAATCCGTGCCCCTGCCGCTTCTGTTCTGCTGCGAGGACAACGGCATCGGCATTTCCACCAAGACGCCCAAGGGCTGGATTGCCGCCTCTTTCGCGCACCGCCCGGGGTTGAAGTATTTCACCTGCAACGGGCTGGATATCTTCGAGACCTACCAGGTCGCCGAGGCCGCCGCCGAATACGTGCGGACCCGCAAGAGGCCCGCCTTCCTGCACATCCGCACCGTGCGGCTTTATGGCCATGCGGGCGCCGACATGCCCACCACTTACATGCCGAAGGCCGAGGTCGAGGCGGAGGAGGCAAACGATCCGCTTCTTCACTCCGTGCGCCTGCTGCGCGAGGACGGCGCGCTCATGCCCGAGGCCGCGCTGGCGATCTACAATGACACCAACGCGCGGGTGGCCCGCGTGGCCGATCAGGCCGTGACCCGCCCGCGTTTGCAGACCGCCAACGATGTGATGGAGAGCCTCATTCCCCCCGCCCGCAGCTGCGCAGCAACGAATGGCCCTGATCCTGACCGGCGCGCCGAGGTCTTCGGCGGCGACCTCAAGGCCCAGGCCGAGCCGCAGATCATGTCGCGGCTGTTGGGCTGGACCCTGACCGACCTCATGCTGGAACACGGCGAGGTGGTCATGATGGGTGAAGATGTGGGGCGCAAGGGCGGCGTCTATGGCGTCACGCAGAAGCTGCAGGCCCGCTTCGGCCCCGACCGCATGATCGACACGCTGCTGGACGAACAATCCATCCTGGGGCTTGCGATTGGCATGGCGCAGAACGGGTTCCTGCCGATGCCGGAGATCCAGTTCCTCGCTTATCTGCACAATGCCGAAGACCAGCTCAGGGGCGAAGCCGCCACCCTGCCTTTCTTCTCGAACGGGCAATATACCAACCCGATGGTCCTGCGGATTGCCGGGCTGGGGTATCAGAAGGGGTTCGGCGGGCATTTCCACAATGACAACTCGGTCGCCGTCCTGCGTGACATTCCGGGGCTGATCCTGGCCTGTCCGTCGAACGGCGCGGATGCCGCCATGATGCTGCGCGAATGCGTGCGGCTGGCGCGGGAGGAGCAGCGGCTGGTGGTGTTCCTTGAGCCCATTGCGCTCTACCCGATGCGCGACCTGCACGAGGCGGGGGATGGTGGCTGGATGCGACCCTATCCCGCCCCGACCGAACGCATTCCCTTTGGCGAGGTCGGTGTCGACGGGGACGGCGACGACCTGGCGATTGTCACTTTCGGCAACGGCACCTACCTGTCCCACCAGGCCCGCGCCGCGCTGGAGGCCGACAGGATCAACACCCGCATCATCGACATGCGCTGGCTGTCGCCTCTGCCAAAAGAGGCCCTGACCCGCGCGATCGCTGGTGCCAAACGCATCCTGATCGTCGATGAAACCCGTCACCACGGCGGCGTGGCCGAAGCGCTGATGGCGCATTTCCACGAGGCCTGCGACGTGCCGCTCGCCCGCACCACCGCGCATGACAGTTTCATAGCCACCGGCCCGGCCTATGCCGCGACCATGCCGTCGAAGGACAGTATTGCGGCGGCGGCACGGGCGCTGATGGAGGAGGGGAAATGAGCCTAACCCTCCCAAAACACCCGCCCCACCATCACGGTCAATTCGTGAGCGAAGTCACTCCCGTCGGCAACCTTGTGGACTTCAAGGACCAAGTGGATGGCTCTGTCGTATTTGACACCGTGTGTTTTCATGTTTCGCACCAGCCCTTCGTTGAAAAGGGGCAGGGAAAGGATACCGGGGTATTTCATCGTTGCTCTCCATTGAATCTGAGTTGCGGAGAGCATCGGGCAAGACAAAATGCGCCCCAATGCACACAAGCCTAGAGGGGTCGACATGAAGAAAACTGCCGTCATCATCTGCCCCGGTCGGGGCACCTATAACAAGCCGGAGCTCGGCTATCTCTCGCGCCATTTCCCGGACGCCGCCCTGTTGACCCGCTTCGATGACATGCGTCAGACCGCAGGCCAGGACACGCTCAGCGCGCTCGATGGCGCCGCGCGCTATTCGGTGGCGAAACACACCCGCGGCGACAATGCCTCGGCCCTGATCTATGCTGCCACGCTGGGGGATTTCCGCGCGCTCAACACCGAGACCATCGAGGTGGTCGCGGTCACCGGCAACTCCATGGGCTGGTATAGCGCACTGGCCTGTGGCGGGGCGCTGTCGCCTGAAGATGGCTTTACCGTGGTCAACACCATGGGCACGCTGATGCAGGAGAGCCTGATCGGCGGGCAGCTGATCTACCCTTTCGTGGACGAAAGCTGGGCCCCGAACCCCGCCCGCAAGGCGGAGCTGTTGGAGCTGGTCGACAGCCTCAACACTGGCGCGGCCACTCTGACCCTGTCGATTGACCTGGGCGGCATGCTGGTGCTGGCGGGCAACGAGGCGGGGCTCGCGGCGTTCGAAGCCGCCGTGCCCGTGGTGCAGGAGCGTTTCCCCATGCGGCTCGCCAACCACGCCGCCTTCCATTCGCATCTGCAAGCCCCGGTCGCCGCCGCCGGGCGCGCGCGTCTGGGCGCGGATCTGTTCACCCAGCCCGACCTGCCGCTGGTGGACGGGCGAGGTCACATCTGGTGGCCCGGCGCCTGTGATCTTAGTGCTCTCAGGGATTACACGCTGGGCCATCAGGTCGTGGAGACCTATGATTTCACCGCCGCCACGCGCACGGCGGCGCGGGAATTCGCCCCCGATCTGTTCATCGTGCCCGGCCCCGGCACCACCCTGGGCGGGGCCGTGGCGCAGAGCCTGATCCTGGCCGACTGGGCCGGGATGGGTGACAAATCCGCCTTCCAGACCCGCCAGTCCGCCGATCCGATCCTGGTGTCGATGGGCATGGATGACCAACGCGCCCAAGTGACCTGAACCAAACAAGGACCCCGCCATGCCCCGTTTCGACCAGTTCGCCGCCGATCTTTCCTATGACGACCTGCCGGATGCGGCGCTCTGGACCCTGCGCCGCTCCTTTCTGGACACGATGGGCGTGGCGGCGGTGGGGTCCACCACGCCGATGTCGGCCATTGCCCGGCGCACGGCCCCCCTGATCTTCGGTGCGGGTGGCGCGGGGGCTTCGCGCATGTTGATGGATGGGCGCTCGGTCAGCCCGGTCGGCGCGGCCATGGCCGGGGCCTTTACCGTCGACAGTATCGACGCCCATGACGGCACCACGCCCTGCAAGGGGCACGCGGGGTCGGCGATCTTTCCCGCGTTGATCGCCATGGCGCAGGCGCAGACCGACGCGCTGGACGGCAAGCGTTTTGCCGAGGTCCTGGCCACGGCCTATGAGGTCTCCTATCGCGCCGGTCTGGTCCAGCACGCCACCTGTGCCGACTACCACACCTCGGGCGCCTGGACCGCCGTGGGCGTGGCGGCGGCGGGCGCAAAGCTGCTGGGCGGGAACGCCGATCAGATCCGCCAGGCGGCGGGCATCGGCGAATACCACGGCCCGCGCAGCCAGATGATGCGCTGTATCGACCACCCGACCATGGTGCGTGACGGGGTCGGCTGGGGCGCGCCCTCGGGCGTGACGGCAGCCTACCTGGCGATGGAGGGCTTTACCGGCGCCCCGGCGCTGACCTGCGAGGGGGCGGAGAGCGCAGAATTCTGGGCCGACCTCGGCAGCGGCTGGCGGCTGGTGGATCACACCCATTACAAGGCCTACCCCTGCTGCCGCTGGGCGCATCCCTCGTTGGATGCAGTCGCCGCCCTGCAGGCAGACCACGGGTTCACCCACAGGGATATCGCCAAGGTCGAAATCCGCACCTTCCACTACGCCACCCGCCTCGCGGGCCACGAACCGAAGACCCAGGACGAGTTCGCCTATGCCATCGCCTTCCCGGTCGCCGCCATGTTGGTGCGCGGGCAGGTCGGGGTCGCGGAACTATCGGATGCCGCGCTGAGCGACCCCGAGATCTTGGCCCTGAGCCACAAGGTCACCCTGATCGACGACGACGAGATGACACGGATTTCCACCGACAAACGCTGGGCGCAGGTCACGATCACCCTGACCGACGGGCGCCGGTTCAAAGACGCCCCGCGCAGCCCGCGTGGCGACGCCGACCTGCCGCTGTCGGATGGGGAAATCCGCGCCAAGTACGACCAGCTTGCCCGCCCGGTTCTGGGTCAGGCGCGGGCGGATGAGATCGCCGCATTGGCCGTGGAATTCGACGCGCTGGACGCGGATGGTCTGACCCGCCTTCTGACCCTCTGCACCGATCCGGTCGGGGCCTAACCCGCCCCGCCCCGCTGCCTGAGCCGCTGAAAGCTCATCGAGATATGGGCGCGTTGCATATGGGCCACGGCCTCCAGATCACCTGCACGCAGGGCCAGGCGGATCGCCTCCAGCTCGTGGTGAAAGATGCGGAATTCTTCGGTCAGGTCCAGCTGCGCCTCGATCGCGGCGGTCAGCCACAGGCGTTTGGTCTTGTAATAGAGCCGTTCCAGCATCTCGCGCAGGGGGGCATTTGCGGTCAGCTCCAACAGGGTCTGGAACACCTCCATATCGAACCGGGTAAAGGCGCGCGGCGTGCCGGAGGTGATCATCTCGGCCCCGCGATCAATCAGCCCGTCCAGGCGCACCATGAAGTCAGGCCCGGGCACCACCGGGTCAAGCCGCCCGGTCAGCTCGGTCAGCTCCAGCCGCAGGCGGTATTCCTGCTCCAGCTCGGAAATCTCGGCATCGGTCACGATGGTGCCAACCCCGTGCACGGATTGCACCAGGCCTTCATCCTCCAGCCGCGCCAATACGCGGCGCATGGGCGTGCGGGAGGTGCCGAACTCCTCCGCCAGAGCCACCTCCGACAGGCGGGTGCCGGGTGGGTAGTCCAGCAGGCAGATGCGCTGGCGGATCTCGTGATGCATCGCGTCATGGCGGTCGCGCACGCTGGGGGTGGTGTCGCCCTGATCGTCAGTCATGGAGCCTCTCTGCCAGCCGTTCCAACATGCCCAGACACTGCGCCAGCTGGTCCAGCGCGATATATTCATCTGCCTTATGCGCCTGCTCGATCGAGCCCGGCCCGCAGACAACCACATCCGTGCCCAGGGCCTGGAAAATACCGGCCTCGGTGCCAAAGGCAACCAGGTCGGCGGTATTGGCCCCGGTCAGCTCGGCGACGATGCGGCGGGCTTCGTTTTTGTCGGTCGGGATCAGCCCCGCCACCTCGCCGATCACCTCCAGGTCAATCGTCGCCTCCGGATGCACCGCGCGCATCTGCGGCAGCAGGGTTTCCGCGCAGAGCCGCCGCAGGCTGTCCTTGACGAATTCCGCGTCCCCCGGCTGCACGGGCCGCATTTCCCAATCCACCTGAGCGGTGGGGGCAATCACGTTATGTGCCACGCCGCCGGTCAGGGCGCCGACATTGACCGTGGTCCAGGGCGGATCAAACCGCCCGCCCGCAGGCGCCATCGCGCGCAGCTGATCCTTCAGCCCCAACAGGTGATGCACATAGCGCACCGCGTATTCCACCGCGTTCACGCCGTGGTCGGGCAGCGACCCGTGGCCCGGCAGGCCGGAGAACCGCGTGGTGTATTCGTAACAGCCCTTGTGCCCTTCGATGATGCGCATCTCGGTCGGCTCACCAATGATGGCAATACCGGGGGTCAGGCCGCGCGTTTTCAGCACCTCGGCCAGGTGCTGCGCGCCGAAACAGCCGATCTCCTCGTCATAGGTAAAGGCAAAATGCAGCGGGCGGTCGGCGACCTGCGCCGCGAAACTCGGCGCCATCGCCAGACAGGCGGCAATGAACCCCTTCATGTCGCAGGTGCCGCGCCCGTACAGCCGCCCGTCGCGTTCCACCATGCGGAACGGATCGCTGGTCCAATCCTGATCCGTCACCGGCACCACGTCACTATGCCCCGACAGCAGGATACCCCCGTCCCGCTCCGGCCCCAGCGTCGCAAACAGATTCGCCTTGGTGCCACAGGGCGCGGTGATCAGCTCAACCCGCGCGCCCGCATCCTCCAGCAGCCCGGCCATATGGGCGATCATCGCCAGATTGCTGTCGGCGGACACGGTGGGAAAGGCGATCAGCTCGCCCAGGATCTCGGTCGTGCGGGTCAGGGCCTCCATGATCACTCCTTGACGAACAGCCTGCGCGGCACGTCGCACAGCGCCTCCGCCGACCCGTTCTCGGTGATCAGAATCGTCTCGGTCGTCTCCAATCCCCACGTGTCCATCCACAGGGCGGGCATGAAGTGGAACGTCATGCCGGGCTGCAAGACGGTGGTGTCCTCGGTGCGGATCGAGGCCGAGCGTTCGCCCCAATCCGGCGGATAGCTGAGGCCAATCGGATAGCCCATACGCCCCTCGCGCTGGATACCATGTTTCGCCAGCACGGACATGAAGGCATTGGCAATGTCGCAGGTGCGATTGCCCGCGCGGGCGGCGTCGAGCCCCGCCTCGATCCCCTCCAACTGCGCCTGTTCGGCATCCAGCATCTCCTGCGGCGGTTTGCCCAGATAGACGGTCCGGCACAGCGGCGCGTGATAGCGGCGGTAGCAGCCCGACAGTTCAAAGAACGTCGCCTCGCCCGCCCGCATCGCATCACCATTCCAGGTCAGATGCGCGGCGGTGGCGTCCAGACCCGAGGGCGTCAGCGGCACGATGGCCGGATAGTCGCCCCAATCCTCCCCCACCCCGGTAATCCCGGCGTGAAAGATATCCGCTACCAGGTCGTTCTTGCGCACCCCGGGGGCGGCGCGGTCGATGGCGGTGGTGATGACCTTTTCCGAGATCCGCGCGGCCTTGCGGATAAACCCGATTTCCTCGTCCGATTTCACCAGCCGCTGCCAGTTCACCAGCGCGGTGGCATCGACCAGGGTTGCACCCGGCAGCTCCTCCCCCAGCACCGCATGGGCCTTGGCGGAGTAATAATAGTTCTCCATCTCCACCCCGATGCGCGCGTTCCCGTGCCCCAGCGCGCGAATGTGACCCGCGAGGTCCTGCATCGGGTGGCGCTCGATCGATTGCACGTAATGGTCGCCGTAGCCGTGAATGTTGTCCGCCTCCATCCAGCAGGTGCGGCCCGCGCCGATACTGTCCATGTGGCGCCCCCACCACACCGGCGCGCCCTCCATCCCCAACAGCACCCCCTGGTGCACGTAGAAGGACCAACCGTCATAGCCGGTCAGCCAGGCCTGGTTCGACGGATCCGTGACCAGGATCAGGTCAAGCCCCGCTTCGGCCATCGCGGCGCGGGTCAGGGCGATGCGGCGGTCATATTCGACCTGCGAGAAGGGGGCGGTTCCCTGGGGCATTCTTGATCCTTTCCGGGCTATGAGATCTTGTGATGTATACAACCACATTTCTTTTATGGTGTCTTTTGTCGATTGCTGTAGGTTTTCAGCCGAAATGCAAGCGATTCTGATCGCGTTGTGTACATATTCTACCATCTGCCCATGAAAGGACGCGCCTGATGCTCAAGAACGACCAGCTGGACCAATGGGACCGCGACAGTTTCTTTCACCCCTCGACCCACCTGGCGCAGCACGCGCGCGGCGAGGCCGCGAACCGGGTGATCAAGACCGCGCAAGGCGTGCATATCGAGGACCGCGACGGCACCCGCCTCTTGGACGCCTTCGCCGGGCTTTACTGCGTGAACGTGGGTTATGGCCGACAGGAGATTGCCGAGGCGATTGGCGAACAGGCCAAAGAACTTGCCTATTACCACGCCTATGTCGGCCACGGCACCGAAGCCTCGATCACGCTCGCCCAGATGATCCTGGACCGCGCGCCCACGAACATGTCCAAGGTCTATTTCGGCCTCGGTGGCTCGGACGCGAACGAGACCAACGTCAAGCTGATCTGGTACATGAACAACATCCTTGGCCGCCCGGAGAAGAAGAAGATCATCTCGCGCTGGCGGGGCTATCACGGCTCGGGTCTGGTGACAGGCTCGTTGACGGGGCTTGAGCTGTTTCACCGCAAATTCGACCTGCCGCTGGCGCAGGTGATCCATACCGAAGCGCCCTATTATTTCCGCCGCGCCGACCTGGATCAGACCGAAGACCAGTTCGTGGCCCATTGCGTGGCCGAGCTGGAAGCGCTGATCGAACGCGAAGGCGCCGACACCATCGCCGCCTTCATCGGCGAACCGGTTCTGGGCACCGGCGGCATCGTGCCCCCGCCTGCGGGCTATTGGGCCGCGATCCAGGCAGTGCTGAAGAAACACGACATCCTGCTGGTCGCTGACGAGGTCGTCACCGGCTTTGGCCGTCTGGGCAGCATGTTCGGCTCGGATCACTACGGGATCGAGCCCGATATCATCACCATCGCCAAGGGGCTCACGTCTGCCTATGCGCCGCTGTCGGGCTCCATCGTGTCCGACAAGGTGTGGAAGGTGCTGGAGCAGGGCACGGACGAAAACGGCCCCATCGGTCACGGCTGGACCTATTCCGCCCATCCCATCGGCGCGGCGGCGGGGGTGGCGAACCTCAAACTGCTGGACAGCCTCGATCTGGTGACCAATGCAGGCGAAACGGGCGCCTATCTGAACCGCACCATGGGTGAGGCGCTGGCCGATCACCCGAACCTGGGCGAGGTGCGCGGCCAGGGCATGCTTTGCGCCGTGGAACTCGTGAAAGACCGCGACAGCCGCAGCTTCTTCGACCCTGCCGACAAGATCGGGCCTCAAATTGCCGCGAAGCTCTTGGAGCAGGACAAGATCATCGCCCGCGCCATGCCGCAGGGCGACATCCTGGGCTTTGCCCCGCCCTTCTGCCTGACCCGGGACGAGGCCGACCAGGTCGTCGCGGGCACGGTCCGCGCGGTCAAATCCGTGCTGGGGTAGCACCCACAAGGTGGATTGACCGGCCCACAGGATTGCTCTAGCCCTAGGCCTACGCAGGGGAGTCCCGCTTAGGGGACTGAGAGGCTGACAGGGCATATGCCCGGTGACGCGACCCTTTGAACCTGACCCAGTTGACACTGGCGTAGGAAGCTAGGCGCGACCCGGGGGGCATCCCCCTTGCGACAGCCGACCACGGGGGCGATCCGTCCCCGGCTCCCTCCCAAGCTCACCTGGTGTCTTCATTGAGTGCAAGCTTGAGGAGCGCCAAACATGAACGTCCCGAACCCGAAAATCACCACCGGAGGTCTGCCCGCCTCCCGCAAGATCTATGTGAACGGCACCCTGCACCCCGACCTGCGCGTGCCGATGCGCGAGATTTCCGTGCACCCCACCGCGGGCGAGCCACCCCTGCCGGTCTATGACAGCTCCGGGCCTTATACGGACCCGGACGTGGTGACCGATATCAAACAGGGCCTCGCCCCGCTGCGCCGCAACTGGATCCTCGCGCGCGGTGATGTCGAGGAATATGATGGCCGCGAGATCAAACCCGAGGACAACGGCTTTGCAGAAGGGAATGACGGGGGCGACAAGCTGACGCCCGAATTCCCGGTCAAACCCCGCCCCCTGCGTGCGAAGGACGGCAAGGCCGTGACCCAACTGGCCTATGCCCGCGCCGGCATCGTCACGCCCGAGATGGAATTCATCGCCATCCGCGAATACCAGCTGCGTGACCTCGCCCCCTGCCACGGCCAGCCGCGCGACGGCAATGACTGGGGTGCCAATATCCCCGACTACGTCACTCCGGAGTTCGTGCGGGACGAGGTGGCGGCGGGCCGCGCCATCATCCCCTCGAACATCAACCACCCGGAAAGCGAACCGATGATCATCGGCCGCAATTTCCTGGTCAAGATCAACGCCAACATGGGCACCTCCGCCGTCACCTCCTCGATGGAGGAGGAGGTCGACAAGATGGTTTGGGCGATCCGCTGGGGCGCCGACACCGTGATGGACCTGTCCACGGGGCGCAACATCCACAACACCCGCGAATGGATCGTGCGCAACAGCCCCGTGCCGATCGGCACCGTGCCGATGTATCAGGCGCTGGAGAAGGTCAACGGCATCGCCGAGGATCTAACTTGGGAGGTCTTCCGCGACACGCTCATCGAACAGGCCGAACAGGGGGTGGATTATTTCACCATCCACGCAGGCGTGCGCCTGCACATGGTGCCGATGACCGCCAACCGCGTGACCGGCATCGTCTCGCGCGGCGGGTCCATTATGGCGAAATGGTGCCTGCATCACCACAAGGAGTCGTTCCTTTACGAGCACTTCAACGAGATCTGCGACATCTGCCGCAAGTATGACGTGGCCTTTTCCCTCGGCGACGGGTTGCGCCCCGGCTCCATTGCGGATGCCAACGATGAAGCGCAGTTTGCCGAGCTCGAGACCCTGGGCGAACTGACCAAAATCGCCTGGGCCAAGGACTGCCAGGTCATGATCGAAGGCCCCGGCCACGTCGCCATGCACAAGATCAAGGAAAACATGGACAAGCAGCTGGAATGCTGTGACGAGGCACCCTTCTACACGCTCGGCCCGCTCACCACCGACATCGCGCCGGGCTATGACCACATCACCTCCGGGATCGGGGCGGCCATGATCGGCTGGTTCGGCTGCGCGATGCTCTGTTACGTCACGCCCAAGGAGCACCTCGGCCTGCCCGACCGCGACGACGTGAAAACCGGGGTGATCACCTACAAGATCGCCGCCCATGCCGCCGACCTGGCCAAGGGCATTCCCGGCGCGCAGCGGCGCGACGACGCGATCTCCCGCGCCCGGTTCGAGTTCCGCTGGGAGGACCAGTTCAACCTTGCCCTCGACCCGGAAACCGCGCGTGATTTCCACGACCAGACCCTGCCGAAACAGGCCCATAAGGTGGCGCATTTCTGCTCCATGTGCGGGCCGAAGTTCTGCTCCATGCGGATTTCCCACGACATCCGCGCCGAGGCGCAGAAGGAGGGCATGGCGGCCATGGCGGAGAAATTCCGCGAGAGTGGTGAGCTTTACATGCCCGCCGAGGCCAAGCCGGAGCTGGAGCCGGGCGAATGATCACCATCGCAGGGGCCGGCGTCGCCGGCCTCGCCTCCGCCTATGAGCTGGCGAAACGCGGGGCCGAGGTAATCCTCTACGAGGCCGGATCCTCCCCCGCCGACAACCCAAGCAGCTGGTTCGCGGGCGGCATGCTCGCCCCCTGGTGCGAGGGCAAGGTGGCCGACCCCGAAGTCGTGCGCCTCGGCGCAGGCGCGATCAACTGGTGGGCGCAGTTCACGCCCGTCACCCGCAAGGGCACGCTGGTCCTGACCCCGCCCCGCGACCGGGCCGAGCTGGACCGCTTCGCCCGCCGCACGGATCGTCACCGCTGGGTGGATGCGGGCGAGATCGCGATGCTGGAACCGACCCTTGAAGGCCGGTTCCAACGGGGCCTTTTCTTCGAGGATGAAGCCCACCTCGACCCCCGCCGTGCGCTCATCGACCTGACCGCCGCCGTGCAGGCTATGGGAGTGGACATTCGTTACGACACCCCCGCCCCCGACCGGATCGACGTGGACTGTCGCGGCATGGCCTCCGATCTGCCCGGCCTCAGGTCGATCCGTGGCGAAATGGCCATCATCGAGGCCCCCGAGGTGCAGATCACCCGCACCCTGCGCCTGCTTCACCCGCGCATCCCGCTCTACCTCGTGCCGCGCGGCGACGGGATCTACATGATCGGCGCCACCATGGTCGAAAGCGCCTCGTGGAAGCCGATCACCGTGCGCTCGCTGCTGGAACTCTTGGGCGCCGCCTTCACCCTGCACCCCGCCCTGGGCGAGGCCTCGGTGATCGAAACCGGCGCAGGGCTGCGCCCCGCCTTCGCCGACAATATCCCCGCGCTCAAGCACCGGGGCGAGACAACCCACGTGAACGGCCTCTACCGCCACGGCTACCTGCTGGCCCCGGCCCTGGCCGGTCAGCTTGCCCGCCAATTCTTTCAGGAACCCGCTGATGATCATCACAGTCAACGCCGAACCGCGTGAGGTTCAGGCCACCACCCTCGCCGACGCCCTGCCCGAACTTGGCTTTACCAGCGCCGCGCTGGCCACCGCCTTGAACGGCACTTTCGTGCCCCGCGACGCGCGTCCCGCGACCCCGCTCACCGACGGCGACCGGCTGGAAGTCCTCGCCCCGATGCAGGGAGGCTGACCATGCAGCTCTACGGCACCGAAATCACCTCACGGCTGCTTCTGGGCAGCGCCGGGTACCCCTCCCCCGCCCATCTGGCGGACGCGATCAGCGCCAGCGGCACCCAGATCGTCACCGTCTCCCTGCGCCGCGAAACCGCGCAAGGGTCGGGCGCGGGCTTCTGGGATCTGCTGCGCGACACCGGCGCGCGCATCCTGCCCAACACCGCCGGGTGCCATACGGCGGCAGAGGCCATCACCACCGCGCAAATGGCACGCGAGATCTTCGCCACCCCCTGGATCAAGCTCGAGGTCATCGGCCATTCCGACAACCTGCAACCAGATGTCTTTGCCCTGGTCGAGGCCGCGCGCGAACTAACCCAGCAGGGCTTCCAGGTCTTCCCCTACACCACCGACGACCTTGTGGTGGGCGAACGCCTTCTGGATGCGGGCTGCGAAGTCCTCATGCCCTGGGGCGCCCCCATCGGCTCGGGCCAGGGGTTGCGAAACCCCGATGCGCTGCGCGCCATGCGCGCGCATTTCCCCGAGGTGCCGCTGATCGTCGACGCAGGCATCGGACGGCCTTCTGATGCCGCCCAGGCCATGGAACTCGGCTACGACGCCGTGCTCCTGAACACCGCCGTCGCCAAGGCGGGCGACCCCATCGCCATGGCCCGCGCCATGGCCATAGCCATCGAAGCCGGGCGGCTGGGATACGCCGCCGACCCGATGGAGCCGCGCGACATGGCCGTGCCCTCCACCCCGATCCTTGGCCTTGCGGAGTTGGGATGATGGAGCGTTTCTACCTGATCACCGGCCATGTCAGCCGCCTGGAGCTGCTCGTCCCCCACGGCGTCAAACTGGTGCAGCTGCGCCTCAAGGACCAACCGGAACCGGAGATCCGCCGCCAGATCGCCCGCGCCCGCGACTTCTGCGCGGTGCATGGCGCGCAGCTGGTGGTGAATGACTACTGGCAGGCCGCGCTCGACCTCAACTGCAACTTCGTGCACCTCGGGCAGGAGGACATGGACACCGCCGACTTCGCCGCCCTCAAACGGGCGGACGTGCGCGTCGGCCTCTCCACCCATGACGAGGCCGAGCTGGACCGCGCCCTCTCCCACGGCCCGGAATATGTCGCGCTGGGGCCGGTCTATGAAACGCTGTTGAAGAAGATGAAATGGGCACCCCAAGGCCTCGACCGCGTGACCCGCTGGAAGGCGATGGTGGGCGACACGCCGCTGGTGGCGATCGGCGGGCTGACCCCCGAGCGCCTGCCAGGTGTCTTTGCCGCAGGCGCCGACAGCGCCGCCGTGGTGACCGATATCCAGCAGGCCGCCGACCCCGAGGCGCGCACGCGTGAATGGATCGCCGCATGTCGCTGAGCCGCTACGCCCGCCAACAGATCTTGCCCGAGGTTGGCGCCGAGGGTCAGGCGCGGCTGGCCCGCGCCCGCGTGCTGGTGGTTGGCGCCGGAGGCCTGGGCTGCCCGGTGCTGCAATACCTGGTGGGCGCCGGGGTGGGCCATGTCACACTGATCGACCCGGACCACGTGGACGAAACCAACCTGCACCGCCAGCCGCTCTACCGCATGTCCGACATCGGCCAGCCCAAGGTGACAGCCGCCCGCGCCCACCTGCTGGCCGCCAACCCCGAGGTCACAATCACTGCGCGGCACACCCACCTCACCCCGGCCAACGCCCCCGCACTGGTGGCAGAGGCCGATGTGGTGGTGGATGCGGCGGACAGCTACGCGGTGTCCTATACGCTGTCCGATAGCTGCCTGGCCGCAGAGGCTCCGCTGATCTCAGCCAGCGTGCTGGGCCAGTCGGGCTATGTCGGCGGGTTCTGCGGGTCCGCGCCGTCCCTGCGCGCGGTCTTTCCCGCGCCACCGGACAGCGGCGCAAGCTGCGCCACGGCGGGGGTCTTCGGCCCGGTCGTCGGCACGCTCGGCACACTCCAGGCGCAACTGACCTTGCAAGTGGTTCTGGGCATCGGCGCCCCCATGGGGCACCTCGTCACCGTGGACACATCCACTCTGACCTTCGGCGGTTTCGCATTCACCGGCGCCGCCGAACCCGCCGATCCGATCCCCTTCATCGCAGCTGAGACCCTGACCCCGAACGACCGCATCATAGAACTGCGCGACATGGCCGAGGCCCCCACCCCGGCCACGCCCGATGCCCAGCGGCAGACGCCCGAAGAGGCCACCCGGCTCACCGCACCTGAAAACGGCCGCCTCGTACTCGCCTGCACCACGGGCCTGCGCGCCTGGCGCGCCGCCGAAGCCCTGCGCGCCCGGGGCGTGACCCGGCTGGCCCTGCTCGCAAGCCCCTAGTTGAACTTCGGATCGCGCTTTTCCAGGAAGGCCGCCATGCCCTCCTTCTGCGCGTCAGAGCCATAGAGCGCGTGGTACATCTGTCGCTCATACCGCACCCCGGCGGTCAGGCTGGCCTCATCCGCCATGTTCACCGTTGCCCGCGCCATCAGAGCGATGTCACGCGGATACCCGGCAATCAACGCGGCGGTCTCGGCCGCCACCTCTGCCAGTTGATCATCCGGCAGAACCCGGCTGACCAGCCCCATCTGCAGCGCCTCATCGGCCTTGACCATGCGCCCGGTCAGGATCAGGTCCATCGCCCGCGCCCGGCCAATAAGCCGGGTCAGGCGCTGGGTGCCGCCGATGCCGGGAATGCAGCCGATCTTAATCTCCGGCTGGCCGAACCTCGCGCTTTCGCCTGCCAGGATCACATCGCACATCATCGCGACCTCACATCCACCGCCCAGGGCAAAGCCGTTCACCGCCGCCAGCTTCGGCAGGCGCAGCGCGGCGAAGCGATCCCAGGGGGCAAAGAAGTCGGTGGCATACATGCTGGCGTAGTCATGGCACGCCAGCTCAGCGATATCCGCCCCGGCGGCGAAAGCCCGCCCCGCGCCAGTCAGCACAAGGCAGCCAATGGCCTGGTTGGCATCGAAACCGGTGGCGGCGTCCAGCACCTCATCCATCACCTGTGAATTCAGCGCGTTCAGCTTGTCGGGCCGGTTGAAGCGGATCGTCGCGACCCGCCCCTTTACCGTGGTTTCAATCGTCTCATACATCTCAGCTGTCCCAAATTGCGCCATAGGCAGGTAGCCCCAGGCTTTCCATGTCATGCACCACCCGGCGGGTGAGTTTCTGGTTCGAGATCACGATCACCGCCTCGGCCCCGGTCTCGCGCACCGCCTTCAGCGCAAGTGCGGAAAGGTTCGGCTTGCCGTGGGTGTCCGTGTCCCAGATCAGCGGGTTTTCGGTGGAGGCCTCGATCTCATCCACCAGCGCATCGCCATAGGTCGCGCGCGGGGATCGCGTGGACCAGATCAGGTGGCTCGGCACCTTGCCCTTCAAGAGGTGCGGCAGGATCGGCCCGATGCCCGAGCCCGTGCCCACGTAAACCACCCGCGTGAACAGCTCTTCAATGCGCGCGACGCCCGAGGTGGTGATCCCCTTGACCCAGACCCTATCGGGCGGGTTCGAGATGAAATCACCGGTCCAATCGCCCGCCCGACTGATCGCCAGGCGGTAGCCGTCCTCGCCTGGGGTCGGGATATTGGCAAAGGCGTGGTACTGGCCAAAGGGCGTGTGGCTGATCGCATTGGACGAGCCTGCAAAGGGCGTATCACCATAGTCGAACCGGGCGATAGCCACGTGATCCGAGGGTTTCTCGATCTCGACCTTCACCCGTTTCATCGTCAGCCAGGGCGAGGCGATCGACAGGGTGATCACACACAGCATCCAGAAGGCGGGCGTCTGGGTCAGCACCCCGCCCATGTCGTGGGTGATCGACACGGTCTGCGCCCAAAAGAGCCCCAGCACGGTCCAACCGACGAAACGGTGCACCTTCTCGAACAGGTCATGGTGCTTGGCGCGGATCGGGCCCAGGGCGGTGACGATCATCAGGCTCATCAGCCCCACCATCGCCGCCGACAGGCCCAGCGTCAGGTTGGACGGCAGCGCGGCCCCCGCGATCCGGTTCGTCGCCATCGCATAGAGCAAAAATCCAAACCACACAGTCCCCGCCACGGTGCCGCCGGAATGCAGGCCCCCGAAGTGAAACACCTTGCCCGCGCCCCAGCGGATCCACAGGGGCCAGGACACCGGCACGCGGGTGGCCAACCAAAAGAGCGCATTCACCACCCTCTGCTGCCGGATCAGGATGCCCAGCGACAGGTTGATCAGCGCCATGTCGGCAATCGGGCCAAGGGCAAAGGCCCCTGCCCCGCCCCAGCGCCCGCTTTGCAGGCCCAGAACAAAGACCGCCAGGTTCACCACCGCGACCAGGAAGGCCAGGCGGCGGTATTCCATCAGCGCCGGGTGGCGGGTGACGCGCCGCCAGCTCTTTGCCTGCGGGGCGCTTGTGTCGATATTCACTGTCTCGGTCGTCATCAGTTCAGCTCCACGCCACGGGTGGCGATTTCATCCTCGGCCAGCTTCAACAGCAGCCGTTTGTCCAGTTTCCCGCGCGCGGTACGCGGCAGCGCCTCCATCGGCAGCACAAGGGTGGGGTTGGCGTAATAAGGCAGACGTAGTTTCACCGCCGTCGCCGCCGCCTTCGGACAGGCCGTGGCGGGCGAGATGAAGCTGACCAGATTGCGGTCATCCAGCTTCAGGGTCACCGCCTGTTCGCAACAGTCCGCCGCCTCCAAGGCACCGGAGACCCCGTCCAGCTCGACCCGGAAGCCGCGGATCTTGACCAGGTCATCGACCCGCCCGAAGTGCTCCAGCTCGCCCTCTTCCGTCCAGCGCCCCAGGTCGCGGGTACGAAACATCATCTGACCGGGGCGGAACGGGTCGGGGCGATAGCGCTCGGCGGTCAGCTCGGCATTCGCCAGGTATCCAGCGGTGACACAATCGCCACCCGCCCACATCTCGCCCTTGGCCCCGATGGGCAGCGGGCGCAGGTCCTCGTCCAGCACATAGACCGTGTTGTTCGGCGTCGGGCGGCCGATGGACAGCACAGGCTTGTCGGGGAAATGCGGCTCGGCGGTGTTGATGATCGTCGTCTCGGTCGGCCCGCAGGAGTTGTAGAAGGTGCAAAACCCCGACCAGGTATCCGCCAGCGGACGCGGGCAGGGTTCACCGGCGACGGCGGCCACCTTGACCTGCCCACAGCGGCTCGCGTCCAGCGAGGTCAGGATCGAGGGCGTGGCGATCAGCACATCGACCTTTTCCGCCGTCTCCTGGATCGACTTGCCGCGAATGACCAGGGTGGCACCATTGGCCAGCGCGCCCAGCGTTTCCCACGCCGCCATGTCGAAGGCGATGGACAGGATCTGCCCCACGCGCATCCCCGGCCGCATGCCCATGTCGCCGGGCGCGGTCAGCAGGATATTGGCGAGGTTCTTATGCGTCACCTGCACCCCGTTCGGCACCCCGGTGGTGCCCGAGGTGAACAGGATCAGCGCCACGTCCTCGGGCGCGGCGGGGCTGGCGTCCTGCGCCACCACGGGCGCGTCCAGATCGGCATCACGCATCACCTCGTCGATGGCGATCCGCACCTGGCCCGGGCCGACCGGCACATCCTCGGCCAGTTCGGAAAGGGTCAACAGAACATGCGCACCGGTCACCTTGGCGATATGGCGCAGGCCCGATTCCGGCGCGACGCCCACATGCTGCGGGACGTATTTGGCACCCAGTTTCATCGCGGCGACAATGCCCACCACCATCTCGATCGAACGACGCAGATACAGGCACACCGCATCGCCGCGCCCCACCCCATGCGCCCGCAGCCGCGCCGCCAGCCGGTCCGAAGCACGGTCCAGCGCGCCGTAGCTCAGCGCCTCGCAGCCGCAGGTGACCGCGACGGCCTCGGGCTGGACCCGCAGCTGATGCAGGATCGCCGTCGCGATGGTGGGGAAACGCGGGGCCTCCTCCGGCCCCCAGCCGAAGGCTTTGAACCGTGCGCGGTCGGTGGGGCTGAGCGCGGCCAGCGGGTCATCCCTGCGCGCGCCCAGGCCCCCCAGCTCCAGCGATTGAACCCCTTTCAGATCGTCGATGGCAATGTCCTGCATGACAGCCTCCCATGGTTGAATCACTCGGAAATCTTCATGGCGATCATTGATAGTGGGAAAAATTCCCATTAGAATTCACAAAGGTTCAAATGCCGCTCACGAAACCGTTGGGGGCATGTGAAGCGCCTTGGTGGTATGGCTGCGCCAAGAGGGGAAGAGAGATGACGCGCGACGGAAAAGACCCGTTCGACAGTGCGCTTGCCGCGCTGCTGGCCCCGTTGGCGCGGGCCATGGTGGCGCATGGGGTGACCATCGGAACGGGCACCGAGGCGCTGAAATGCGCGCTCTTGCAGGCGGTGCTGGATGAGGAAGGCGAAGGTATCAGCGACAGCCGGGCGAGCCTTCAGACCGGGCTGCACCGCAAGGACGTGAAACGCCTGCGCGCCGAGGCACCCGACGAGGCCCCGCGCCGCCAGGCCAATGCCGCCGCCCTGGTGATCGGCCACTGGGCCACCGACCCGGCCTATCAGGGCACGGATGGCGCGCCGCTCGACTTGCCGCGAAAGGGCAATGACGGGGGCGACCCCGGTTTCGACACTCTGATCCGCCACGCCCGGGTCGACATGGCCCCGGGCACCGTCCTGACCGCGCTGATCGACCAGGGCGTGGTCGAAGAAACCCCCGTCGGCACCCTGCGCCTGCTGACCCATGCCTTCCTGCCCAAGGCCGGAAGCGCCGAACAGGTCGCCGCCTACCAGGCCACCCTGTCCGCCCATATGCAGGCCGCCACCCACAACCTCCTGGCCGGACCTGATCAGGCCCGCCATTTCGACCGCGCCCTGCGCTATTCCCACTTGTCGGCGGCGTCCGTCCGGGAATTGCACACATTGGCAGAGACCCGCGCACAGGCCCTGCTGGAGGAGCTGAACACCCTTGCCCACGCGCTCCAGACGCGCGACGAAGAGGGCGAGGCCGACCCGACCGGTCGTTTCGCCTTGGGCACCTATATCCTGCCCACCCCGCCCGAAAAGGACACGTGATCGTGCTGTATCGAGTTCTGGCCGTACTGCTTCTGCTCTCCCTGCCCCTTTGGGCAGAGGAAGAGCGTGAGGGCGGCATAATCGGAACCGGGATTGTCGGCACAATCACCCACCTGGGTTCGATCCATGTGAACGGGCAGCACATCCTGATCGACCCCGAGATGCCGGTCACCGGCGCCGTCCGACCGATGGTGGCGAGTGACCTGCAGCCGGGCCATACGGTCGCGGTGGTCGCCACGCAGGAAGGCAATGCCTGGCAGGCGCGGCACATCCGCCAGGTCCTGCCGCTGGTCGGCCCACTCCGGCGGGAGGATGACGGCAGGCTCACCGTAATGGGCACGCAGGTCCTGTTCGACGGCCCCGCGCCGGATCACAACACCTGGGTCGCGGTCAGCGGGCTGTGGCAGGGCGACAGGGTGCGTGCTTCACGGCTCGATACCTTCCTTGTGCCGTCCATCGCCCGGATTTCCGGCACCTTCATGGGTCTGGACCCGGACGGCGGCCTGACCATCGGCACCACCCCCGTGGCCGGCTTCATCCCGCGCCACATCGCCCCGGGCGACCTCGTGCAGCTCATGGGCCGCGCCGTACCTGGCGGCATCCTTGCCACCCGGTTGGAGACAGGCCTGTTCGACCAGACCCCCGGCCTGATGCTTGTCGAGGGCTATTACTCCGCGCCGCAACCCGACGGGCTCTACACCGTGCTGGGCAGTGGCAAGGTCGCCTTTACCACCCGGCCGGAGATGATCGACGCCACCACCCGCGTGCTGCACTGCGCCGATGCTGAGGGCTTGATCGACCCCACCGCTGGGGCGGAACACGTGGACGCGCAGGCCCTGCGCCACCTGGGCTGTCTGCGCTAGGCGGGTTTCGCCTCGGACGGCGCGGGTGGTGCGCGATAAGCCCGCACGATCAGCGCCGAACCCGCGATCACCACCGCCGCGACACCGAACAGGGCGCCCTGCAAGGCCACGTACGCAATGCCGCCGACCACCAGTCCTGCGATGCTTGCGACGGCCCCGGCGCTTTGCGCAAACCCCTGTACCGCGCCCTGCAGCTGTGGCCCTGTGGCCTTGGACAGCACCGCCTGGAAGGTCGGCCACATCAGCCCGTTCCCCAGCGCCACCAGCAGCGCGGCGAAATAAATCACCGCGGTCTGCCCGCTCATCAGCGCGGCGAACCCCAGCGCCAAAACCGCCCCGCCGATACTCATCAACCAGCCCTCGGCGCAGAGCTTCGACAGCCGCGCCAGCACCGGCCCCTGCACCACGATCATGGCCAGGCTCAGCGCGGCGAAATAGATGCCGATATCGGTCACCGCCCAGCCCAGCCCTTGCACCGCATGCACCGGAAAGGCGACGTAAAAGAAGCTGAACCCCAGCATCACCAGGAAATTCACCGCCATCAGCACCGCCATGCCCGGCAGCGCCAGGATCGCGCGGATGCCGTTTGCCTGCGGGCATTTGACCTCATAGGCCGGGCGGTGCTCCTGCCCGTAAAGGTCGCAGGGCGAGGGCTCCTCCAACACTTCCGTCACCCGCTGCGGCGCGACCTCCACCAGGCCGAATTGAATGAGCGCCAGCGCCAGGGCCGAGATCGCAAAAGCCGCCAGCACCGGCAGCACCTCGCCCAGGAGCGTCGCGCCAAGCAGCCCCGCCAGCGCCGGGCCGACGATGAAGCCCAGGTTGCCCGACACCGCCATACGCCCGAAATTGCGGGCGCGGTCGGCCTCCGGCGTGATGTCGGCCAGATAGGCGTTCGAGACCGAGACATTGCCCCCCGTCAGCCCATCCGCCGCCCGCGCGACGAACAGCACGACCAGAGGCAGGGTCACCGCGAACTCGCCCAGCCATCGGCTGTTCACCTGCGCAAACGCCCCCTCCGGCAGGGTAAAGGCCACCAGGAAGACCGCCCAGGACAAGAGCGTGCCCGCTTGGCTGAGCAGCAATATCCGTCGCCGCCCAACCCGGTCCGACATGCGCCCCAGCACCGGCGCGCCGACCAGTTGAAACACCGAATAGGTCGCGGCAATCAACCCGTAGACCACCGCATTGCCGCCCCACTGGGTGACCAGCACGACCAGGAAGGGGGTAACGATGGAAAACCCCAGGGTGCCGACGAAATTGACCGCGAGCAGCGGTGTGATGGAGGGGGCGGGTTGGGTGCTCATGCCCCCACTATAGCAGAGGCTGTCAGCCGCGCAGAAACACCTGGATATCCGCCACATTGGTCCCGGTCGCGCCGGTCTCCAGCAGGTCACCCGCCGCCGCCAGCGCGCGGTGGCTGTCATTGTCCGCCAGCAGCGTCGCCGGGTCCAAGCCGCCCGCACGGATGCGTGCCAGAGTGCCCGCATCGGCAAAGCCCCCCGCCGCCGGGGTCGGCCCGTCGCGCCCATCGGTGCCGCCGCTGAGGAACAGCCAGTTTTCACCCAGTTCCTCCGCACGCAACGCAATGCGCAGAGCCAGTTCCTGATTGCGCCCGCCCAGACCGGAGCCATTCAGCCGCACGGTGGTTTCCCCCCCGAACAGCAGCGCACAAGGCCCCTGCCCTTTGGCAGCCTTGACGATCCGGTCGGCAGCCTCCCCCACGTCCCCGGTCAAGGCATCCGAGGCAATGGCCGCCTCCCCGCCCCGCGCGGCCTCACCCAAGGCGGCCTCCAGGCTCAATCGGTTCGATCCGATCAGGATGTTTTCCGGCGCGGGTGGCTCAAGCGCTGAGGCCGGGTTTTCCTCCAGACGCGCCCGTATGGACCCGGGCAACCTGGCCCAAATCCCCGCCTCCATCGCCACGGCACGGGCGTCTTCGCGGGTGCCGATGGGGGCCACCGTCGGCCCGCTCGCCACCGCGCGCAGGTCGTCGCCGATCACATCAGACAGGATATAGGCCGTCACCGGCGCGGGCGCGGCCAGGCGCAGCATGCCACCGCCCTTTACCTGGCTCACCTGCTGGCGCAGCAGGTTCATCTGCGTAATCTCCAGCCCCGCGCCCAAGAGCAGCCGGTTCAGTTCGGCCTTGTCCTCCAGAGAAATCCCAGCCAGCGGCGCGGGCAGCAAAGCCGAGCCGCCACCGGAAATCAGCGCAATCACCCGATCACCCTCACGCGCCTGGCGCAGAAGCTCCATCACCCGTTGCCCGGCGGCCAGCCCGGCGGCATCCGGCACCGGATGGCCCGCGCGCAGCACGGTCGCACCGGGCACCTCCGTCAGGTTCTCATGATGGGTGACCGCCAGGGCGGTATAGGCCCCGCGCACGTGGCGCAGGGCCTCTGTCAGCATGGCGGGCGCGGCTTTTCCAGTCGCTATCACGAAGCAACGCCCGCCATCGGACGGCACCGGAAGAGGCCGTGCCGTCAATTCGTTCCGCAAGGCCAGCGCCGGATCCGCCGCCGCCACCGCCCGGTCGAAAATCGCCCGGGCGCGGGCACGCAGGTCCGGCGTGGCCATGGGTTCAGCCCGCCGCGATCTGCTGGGCCTTCTCGACCAGCACCTCGGCCTGACGGATCGAGGCATAGTCAATCAGGCGACCATCCAGCGACACCGCACCCTTGCCGGCGGCCTCGGCCTCGGCCATGGCTTCGAGGATGCGTTTCGCCTTGGTCACCTCGGCATCCGAGGGCGACATGACCTCATTGGCCAGCGCGACCTGGCTGGGGTGAATGGCCCACTTGCCCTCGCAGCCCAGAACGGCGGCGCGTTTCGCGGCGGCGCGGTAGCCGTCCGCATCCTGGAAATCACCGAACGGGCCGTCGATCGGACGCAACCCGTTGGCCCGCGCCGCGACCACCATGCGCGCCAGCGCATAGTGCCACATGTCGCCCCAATGGGTCATGCGCGCGCCGTCATCCATCGGGTCGGTCAGCACCGCGTAATCCGGGTTCACCCCGCCGATGATCGTGGTGCGCGCCCGGGTCGAGGCGGCATAGTCCGCCACGCCGAAATGCAGGCTTTCATTGCGTTTCGAGGCCGCGGCGATCTCACCCACATTCTGCATGCCCAAGGCGGTTTCGATGATGTGCTCGAAGCCGATGCGCTTCTTGAAGCCGCGTGCGTCCTCGATCTGGGTCACCAGCATGTCGACGGCATAGACGTCGGCGGCGGTGCCCACCTTGGGGATCATGATCAGGTCCAGCCGCTCGCCCGCCTGTTCCACCACATCCACCACGTCGCGGTACATGTAATGGGTATCCAGCCCGTTGATACGCACCGACATGGTCTTGGTGCCCCAGTCGATATCATTGAGCGCCTCGATGATATTCTGGCGCGCCTGTTCCTTTTCGTCGGGCGCGACGGCGTCTTCCAGGTCCAGGAAGATCACGTCGACGTCCGATTTCGCGGCTTTCTCGAACATGCCGGGCTGGCTGCCGGGCACGGCAAGTTCGGAGCGGTTCAGGCGGCCGGGCGCCTGGTCTACGGGGTAAAAGCTCATGGGTTTGTCCTTGTTTGCTGTCAGATCACACGGTCGCGCGGGTCGCGGCCCTGGAAGAAATCGGAGAGGTTGTCGAGCACCCGGAACCCCATCGCCTCGCGCGCCTCGCGGGTGGCGCTGCCCAGATGGGGCAGCATCACCAGGTTGTCGCAATGCAGAAGACCTTCGCTCACGCGCGGTTCGCCGTCGAAGACATCCAGCGCGGCGCCACCAATGAGGTCATATTGCAGCGCCTGGATCAGGGCGAATTCGTCGATCACCTCGCCACGCGCGGTGTTGATCAGGAAGGCGCCGGGTTTCATCAGGTCGAGCCGTTTGGAGTTGATCAGGTGCCGGTTCTCGGCCCCGCCCGGGCAATGCAGCGAGACGAAGTCGCATTGCGGCAGCAGCTCCTCGATCGTGTCGACCTGGGTGGCCTTGCATTGCGCCAGCACCTCGGGCGCGACGGGCGAGCGGTTGTAGACCACCACCTCCATGCCGAAGCCATGGTGCGCGCGCCGGGCCATTTCCTGCCCGATGCGGCCATAGCCGATGATACCGAGGGTCTTGCCCGATACTTTCGTGCCCACCAGATGCGTGGGCCGCCAGCCGGTCCAACCGCCTGCACGCAGTTCGCGTTCGCCCTCGCCTGCCCGCCGCGCCACCATCAGCATCAGCGTCATGGCGATATCGGCGGTGCATTCGGACAGCACGTCCGGCGTGTTGGTCACGGTCAGCCCCAGGTCGCGGGCCGAGGCCGCGCAGATGTGGCTGTAGCCCACCCCGTAATTGCCCAGAATGCGGGCCTGAGCACCGGGCGCGTCCAAGGCCTCGGCATTCAGCGTATCGGTCACCGTGGGCAGCACCGCGTCATAGCGTTTCAGCGCCTCGCGGATCTCGCCCGGCGACAGCGGCCTGTCGCCGGTGTTGAGCTGCACGTTGTAATCCTCGGCCAGCTTCGCCTCGACGGCGGCAGGCCAGCGACGGGTCACGAAGACGGAGGGTTTCATCATGCCGCCTCCATCACCCGGGCAATGGTTTCACCGATCACGGCGGGGTTTTCCGCCACGGTGACCCCGGCGGCGGAGAGGATTTCCACCTTCTCCGACGCGCTTTCGCCAAAGGCCGAGATGATCGCGCCGGCATGCCCCATGGTGCGGCCCTTGGGCGCGGTCAGACCGGCCACGTAAGCGACAACCGGCTTGGTCACATGGTCACGGATATACTCCGCCGCCTCGGCCTCCTGCGGGCCGCCGATCTCTCCGATCATGGCGATGACATGGGTGTCCTCGTCGTTCTCGAACCACTCCAGGATGTCGCGGAAGCTGGACCCGTTGATCGGGTCGCCGCCGATGCCGACGGAGGTCGACACGCCGATGCCGCGTTCCTTCAGCTGCGCGGCGGCCTCATAGCCCAGGGTGCCGGACCGCCCGATGATGCCCACGTTCCCGGGCAGGTAGATATGCCCCGGCATGATCCCCAACAGCGCCTTGCCGGGAGAGATCGTGCCCGCGCAGTTCGGGCCGGTCAGCACCATGCGCTTGTCCTTCGGATAGCGGTACATGTAGCGTTTCACCCGGATCATGTCCTGCGCCGGGATACCGTCGGTGATGCAGACGCAATAGCGAATGCCCGCGTCGGCGGCTTCCATGATCGAATCCGCGGCAAAGGGCGGCGGCACGAAGACCAGCGAGGCATCGGCCCCGGTGGCCGCCACGGCCTCTTTCACCGTGTCGAAGACAGGTACGCCTTCGACCACTTCGCCGCCCTTGCCGGGCACGACGCCGCCCACGACATTGGTGCCGTAGGCCAGCATGTCCTTGGTGTGGAACCGGGCCATGCGCCCGGTAATGCCCTGCACGATCACGCGCGAGTCACGGTCGAGAAGAATGCTCATTTCACGGCCCTCATTCTGGTGGCTTGGGTCAGGTCGTTCTGCCAGGCGCCCACGGCGCGTTCGGCGGCTTCCATCAGGGTGGTGGCGCGGATGATCGGCAGGCCGGACTTGGCCAGGATCTTCTGCCCCTCTTCGACATTGGTACCGGCAAGGCGCACGACGACGGGGATGTCGAGCTCCAGCTCACGCAGCGCCTGCACGACGCCCTCGGCCACCCAGTCGCAGCGGTTGATACCGGCGAAGATGTTGACCAAAACCGCCTGCACGTTGCTGTCCGACAGGACCAGGCGGAAAGCCTTGGCGACCCGCTCGGGCGAGGCCCCGCCGCCGATATCCAGGAAGTTCGCAGGCTCCCCGCCCGCCAGCTTGATCGTGTCCATCGTGGCCATCGCCAGGCCCGCGCCGTTCACGATACAGCCAATATTGCCGTCCAGACCCACATAGCTCAGCCCGCGATCTGCGGCGCGGCTTTCGCGTGGGTCTTCCTGAGACTTGTCGCGCAGCTCGGCGATTTGCGGGTGGCGGAACAGCGCGTTGTCGTCAAAGCTCATCTTCGCGTCCAGCGCGACGACGCGCGCGTCGCCCGTGACCACCAGCGGATTGATCTCGACCATGGTCGCGTCCAGATCGCTGAAGGCGGCGTAGCAGCCCTGCAACGTGCGCACCATGTGCTGGATCAGATGCGGCTCCAACCCCAGCTTGAAGGCGATCTCGCGGGCCTGGAATTCCTGCAGCCCCACGGCGGGTTCGACGATCGAGCGCACGATCGACTCGGGACGTTCCTCCGAGATCTCCTCGATCTCCATCCCGCCTTCCGAGGAGGCGACGATCATCACCCGCTGGCTGGTGCGGTCCAGCACGAAGCCCAGGTAGATCTCGCGATCAATCTGCACGGTGCTTTCGACATAGACGCGATAGATGCCCTTGCCTTCCGGCCCGGTCTGATGCGTGACCAGCTTCTGGCCGAACATGTCGTCACAGGCCTCATAGATCTCGTGTTCCGTATCGCAGAGCTTCACGCCCCCCGCCTTGCCACGCCCGCCGGCATGGACCTGCGCCTTGACGATCCAGCGCTCGCCGCCCAGCTCGCGGGCGCGGTAGGCCGCCTGTTCCGGGCTGTAGGCCAAGGCGCCCGAGGGCACTTCGACGCCGAAGTTGGCCAGGATTTCCTTGGCCTGATATTCGTGAATATCCATGGGTTCCTCCCTTAGGCGTGGCTCAAGCGGCCACGCAGGTGCCGTAGCGGCTGTCCAGAATGGCGGTAACGCTGTCGTGGTCGACCTCGCCGCCCAGCTCTTCCAGAGCTTGGGCGAAGAGGTGGACAATCTTGGTGATCACACCGCGATCCAGCAGGTTCAGGATGCCGATGCGCACCTGCACGGGCGCAGACAGCGTCGGCCAGATGCCGAAGTCCCGCGCACGGCAGTTCTGCACCAGCTCCATTTCACGCCCGGCCAGCGCGGGCGGCAGGTTCAAGACCACCAGGCTCGTCATGTTCGAGGTCACCTCGCAGCCCATCGCCTCCAGCGCCTCGCGCAGCACCGCCTCGTGGGTGCGATAGGCATGGGCGCGTTTCGCCAGCCCGTCCGAAAGCACGATGCGCAGGCTTTCATGCAGCGCGGACACGGCATAGGCTGAATGGGTACGGTGATAGCTGCCCTTCTCCACATCCTGCCCGTCGACGATGCCCCAGTGGCGCGCTTCGAACAGCGGATTGTGCACGTAGCTGTAGGCGCCGGACGCGCGCAGGCTGTCGATATAGGCGTCGTTGAAGCTCACCGGCGCATAGGTCAGCGGCAGGCAGCACAGGCCCTTCTGCGGGCAGGACGCCCAGCCAGCCACGCCGGGATAATCGTCAATCGCGAAGTCCTCAACACCCAGCGACGATACCGCATCAATCAGCCCCATGGCACCGTGACGCTCGCAAGCATCCGAGAAGCCACGCAGATCATTGATCCGGCCCGAGCCCGTCTCCCAATGCGCCATGAAGGCCCATTTGGGTTTGTGTTCGGCCAGCGCCGCCTCGACCATCTCGCCCGTCACCGAGGTGCCGTGGGGCACGTCGATCACCACCACCGATGCCGCCTGCGGATCCAGCGGGTTGGCGGCGTGTTCATCCGGCGTGGCCGCCTTGATGCGCAGGGTCAGCGCGTCGATGCCCGAAAACGTCCCGTTCGAAAACGCCACCACCTTGTCGCCCGGCATGACGGCGGCGAACATCGTGTCCAGCCCGCTCCACCCGGTGCCTGCGACGGCGAAAGTGTAGGTGTTGGTGGTGCCCCACAGACGGCGCAGCATGTGCTTGCATTCGACCATGCCACGCAGCACGTCGCCGTGCATGTGATCGGCGATCCCGGCGCCCGCAAAGGCCTTCAGCACGCGGGCATCGGTATTGCCCGGCCCGGGGCCCGCGGCCAATGTCTCGGGGATTTCCAGCGGCGGAAAGATCTGAACTGTCATCTGCGATACCCTCGCGAACGGGGGCCGTTGGGCCCGGTGTCTTGCTGAGGATGCAGAAAACCCGGGCTTGCGTCATCGCACAACGGAACTTACTACTGCTTTCGGGTATCTAATTGGGTGGGGAAATACCCACCCATTGGTGTAAGTATTCCACAGTATACGCAAATCCGACCCACCCGAACGGGTAGGTTTTTCCGATTCAGCGAGGAAAAACAGATGGTTAATGCTCCTGAGCGTCCGGTCGACATCATGCTGGCCGACAGCAATCCGCTGGTCCTCTCGGCCATGTCCGAGATTTTCGAGCGGGATTCGCGATTCTCTCTCGTGGCCACTTCCGCCACTGCCGAGGGCTTCCTGGGCACCGTCATGCGCGTGCCGGTGCAGGTCGGTGTGGTCGACTGGAACCTGCCCGCCCTGGGCGGTGCCAAGCTGATCGAGGTGCTGCGCGACCAGGCCCGCGCGCCGCGCCTGGTGGTTTACGGCGAGGCCACGGGCGAGATCCCGCGCCTGGCAATGCAGGCGGGCGCCGCCGGGTTTGCCGCGCGGTCGGGCGAGGTCGAAGGCCTGCTCGAGACCTGCGCCGAGGTTGCGGCGGGCAAGATGGTCTTTCCCTTCATCGACGTGCGCAAGATGCAGCAGGATCCGATCCACAGCCTGTCACGCAAGGAACGCGCCCTTTTGGAGGCCCTGGCCCAGGGCCTGTCGAACCGCGAGCTGGCGAAGGAGCTGGGCATCTCGACCAACACGGTGAAATTCCACCTGTCGAACGTCTACGAGAAACTGGCAGTCAAGAACCGCGCCCAAGCGATCGCCTATTACTACAGCTCGCAATTCGCAGGCGGGCCGCGTTAGAGCCGCTTGGTCATCAGCACCGTATTGCCCTTGCGTTCGACCTCCTGCCAGCCCAGCCGGGTGTAGAGCGTGATATTCTCGGCCATCTCGGCATGGGTGTTCAGGCGGATCTCACCCGCGCCATGACGCCGCGCCTCGACCTCGCAGAGCGCGATCAGCTGGCGCCCCAGCCCGCGCCCGCCGAACTCCGGCTGCACGGCGATATTGACCAGTTTCACAAAGCCGTCGCCCATCACCATGACCAACCCGGCGACAATCTCGCCCGCGACCTCGGCCACCCAGACGCGGGAGTGGGCGATGTCCTCTTCGATACCCAGGGACACCGGCGGCAGGTCGGCAATGCGGGCGCGGTAGCGCGCATAGGCCGCGTCGATGCAGGTTGCCAGGGCCTTGGCGTCCTCCGCCCGGGCGGGGCGGATCAGGGCCTGGTTCGGGGTTGGCTGTGTCATGCGCTCACCCCGCAAAGCCCATATGCAGGCACCAGCCCGCGAACGACCGCATCCTCCACCTCGGCCACTCGGACCCGGTGCTGAGCGAAGTCCTCGGCAATACCCTGCGAGACCGGCGACAGGTCGGCAGCCCGCTCGGCAAATTGCGCATAGATCTCATTGATCACGGCTGTAGGGGCCGCGGCATCCTCGGCGCAGGTGGTACGGATGTTAGAGAACCCAGATGAGATGTTGTTTGTAGATTCCATAGGCCATGATCGCAAAAAGCACACAAAACGCAAAGGCAACTTGGCCACGGGACGGGCCATCGGCAGCAACAGCGCCCGTCTGCAACGCCCCCGCCAGGGCCTCGAGCTGTTCCTCGCTCAACGAGCGTTTGCACAGCCGCAGGACGTAGTTGTCCGAATTCGTCGTTGGCAGCAGGAACCCCTCGGCTTCAATAATCTTTCTGTCGAAATATGTCCCGCCGTCTCCTCGATTCAGACACAGGTACACGTGCTGTTTTGTTTCGCGGATCTTGCGAACAGGCGCAGAAAAATCCATCGCCGCCTGCGTACCCGTCGCATCAAGAAACCGCGCGCCTTCCCCACCCAGCTCCAGTCGAAATTCAGCGGGCAGTCGGGGTCCGTGCCACCACTGAAAAAGCAACGGGCGCGCAACGAAAACAAGAAGAAAGACCGCCCCGACCGCATTGGCCAGTTCATCGTTGCGGCTGTAAAGAAATCCAAGCGGTGATTTTTCTGCTCGATAACCAAAATACTACCCCTGAGTCCTACATGATCGAAAGTTTGCTTTGCGGCTATTTCCGGTGGTTTAGTGCCTGCCCGGACACACAGCCAGAAATAAATTCGGTGGCGGGCGATTTCCGGCGCAACGATAGCACGGCCCAGTCTCTCACCCCGCAAAGCCCATATGCAGGCACCAGCCCGCGAACAGGTCCCACAGGATCAGAAGCGCGTCGAAGATCAGGGTCAGGTTCACCAGCCCCGCGCCGGTCCTGCGCATCAGGCTGCGCGCGGTGACCCGGCCCAGGACCGGCAGGGCGATCACCGGCGCGATCAGCCAGGGCGCGGAGGCGATGGCCCTGAGCGGCACCAAATGCAGCGCCAGCGAGCCGCCGACCATCTGGCCCAGAACCGCCGGGGTCAGATGGTCAGAGGTCAGGCCGAAGGGCGCAATCAGGGCAAAGGCGACCGCAATTGCGGCGCAGAGGGTCAGGGCCAGCAGAAAGGCAAGGACGACACGGCCCGGCGTCGCCTGCGCAGGTGGGTTCGACATACGCATGTCGCCACCCTCCCCCGCGCGCCGCCACAGGTCAAGCGGGCCGGGACGATACATGCGCCGGAAGTGCATTGAAAATGGGCGGCGCCGGGATGCAATCGGCGCCGCCCGCTGGGGTTGGGGCGGGAGCACCCCCTCCCCTTCCCTCCCCCCTCGGGACGAAAGCGTTTCAAACCGGCGGATCTGCGAGATCCGGATCCGAGACGTTTCAGGGCTGGAAGGACGTGCCCAGGTTGCGGGCCATGCCGGGCGACCAGACGCCGGTGGCATAGCCCAGGGTTTCGGTCTGTCTTGCGGTCAGTGCGGCGCGGGTCACCGGGCCGAAACTGCCATCCTCGCGCAGACCCAGGAAGGCCTGCAGGTGGCGCACCCCGTCCCCTTGCGAGCCGAGGCGCAGACAGGGCACATCCCGCCCCGCCGCCACCGCCGCGGCCTCATGCCCGGTGGCCAGCAACAGGTCATAGCGCGCGGGCATGACCTTGCCTTCAAGCCCCGCGGCCTTCTGGAAATCGGCCCAGGCGTCGAAAGCCTGCCGGTCCAGCACACCCATCCCCGGGTTGCCCAGGGTGGAAAAACCGTTGCGCAGCACCACCTCCCGGCCGTCACCAGCCGGGGCCAGCTCATAGGCATAGCAGCCGGTGGGCAGCGGGTCGGGCTCGAAATCGCCGCGCGCCAGGCCCCGGCGCACGCAGGGCAGCTTGATCCGCGACAGGGTCGATCCGCGATAGAGCGAGATCAACCCGCTCGCCATATCCATTACCCCGATCAGGCAGCGCTGATCCTCCTGACCCGGCAGGGTGGGGCGCAGGTGAATGCGGCTCTGATGTTCCATCTTTTCAACTGGCCCCAGCATCTGACAGCCGCGCAGGGCCAGCAGAAGCTTGCCATGCTCCTTCGTCTCGGGCGCGTAGTTACCAGCACGGATCAGCCCATGAACGACCTCGGCGGTCAGGTGAAAGGGCTCCGTCACCAGCTCCTCGGTCAGGTGACGCAGGTCCGGGTCCACCACGCCATGAACAAGCGGCACACGCGGGCCGCCACGACCTTTCGTGCGCACGGCCAGGATGCCGTCCTCGGCCAGATCAATGTCCAGCGCGATCGGCGGCGGATCGGCGGGATCGCTCAGGTCGAAACCCACCGGGCCATCATCCTCCTCGTCCAGCTCCTCGGCCACACCCTCCAGCAGCATCGTTTGCGGCAGGATCGTCGCCATCGCCTCGACCGGCAGGGCCAGCGCATCGCGCAACAGCTTGGCCTCGTCATCGCGCCGCCGCGCCAGGCCAGGTTGCGCCGCGCCTTGGTCGAGCCGTTTCATCGCGCGGATCTGATAGGGCACGTCGGCCAGCCGCCCCTCGGCCAGGGCGGCGCGGATCGCGCGCATCTCGCGGTAGCGGTCACCGGGGCGGGCCCAGGTCGGGCCGCGGCTGAAGGTCAGGCTGATCAGGGCGCTCACCCCGTCGGCCCCCAGCGCCTCCAGCGCATCCGTTGGCAGGGCCGCCCATGTCGCCGCCACGATACGCGGCAGCATGCGAGCATCAAAAACGCGTTTGGCCTGGTCGAAGGAAATGCGGATATCGCCCAGCCCCTCGGCCAGGTCACCGGCCACAGCGCCGCGCGCACCCAACGCGGCCTCCAGCCGGGCCAGCTGCACGGTGGTCAGGATCGCGCCCCAATCGGCATGGAACATGGCGCGGTCGGCCCAGCCCAGATCATAACCGAAACCGATCGTCACCCCGGCCAGACCGCCCGGCCAGACCGGCGCGGCCCGGGTCACGCGCTCATAGTGATCGCGCCCGCCACTCTGATGATCCACCAGCTGCCAATAGCCGCGTTCCGACAGTTTCGCCCGCGCTGCCGAGGGCGAGAAGGCAAAGCCCGCCTCCTGCGGCACCACGGCGCCGTCGCCCTCGACCCCCGATCCCGGGGTCGCCTGCCAGCGATGGGCCAATGCGGCCTGCGCCTGGGCCAGGGCCAGCCCGGCAAAGGGGCCACTGGTCAGAACCGTGTCGGGCCCCGGACGGCTTTGCGGCAGCATCGGCGTGGGCATCGACGGGGCGATCCCGTCCAGCACCAGCCCGGGCTGCCCGCTGCCGCCATGGCCCGACCCCATCGCCGCCATCTCCTCGCCAACGGGATCGCTGATCAGACCCGCCGCCCGACCCCGGGCCAGCAGATCCTCAAGGCGCCGGGCGGCCAGCTCACCGGCTGCGGCGCGCGCGGCCACCTGGCGCAGGATCGCGCTGACGCGCACCCCACGATTGGCGATCAACCCGCCCTCCACGCCCTTGCCCGGCACCGCCCGGTGATGCAGCGCGGCCACCTGCCAGTCGCTGTTGAACACCGGCGCGCCGGACCCGCCGCGCTGCCCGTCCGAGGTGTAATAGAGAAACTCCCGCGTCGCCCCCAGCACGAAACTGTCGCGCAGCGCCAGCTTCTTGTAGACCCCGCGCGGATGCTGGATCAGGCTGACCCGCTCCTGTTTCAGCGCCTTGCCGGACGGCGCCAGCAGCGGCAGCTGCCCATAGGGCGCCAGCGCCGCTCCGGTCAGGCTTTCGGCAGCAACCGAGACAAAGGCGTAATCCAGCGCCTCGTCGCTTACATAGAGATCATCGGTAATGCGGAAACGCGCAGGCGCCTGCGGGATGCCATCCACATCCATCTGATACGCCATGACCAGCTCGCTCTCCGCCGCCACATGGGCATCCGGCAACACGTGATGGTTGGTCAGCATCAGCCCCGGCCCCACCAGGAACCCGGTGCCCGAGCCGGTGCGCCCGTCTGGCAGGCGGATCATCACCTTGCCCACGGCCCGCGCCGCGCGCGCGCCACGCAGCAGCACATTGGCCTCGTCCAAGCTTGCATCCCCCAGGATGCGCGCATCCATTTCGTGGGTGGGTGCCGGGCTCAGCTCGGCGCGAATGCGCTGTCGGGCCGGCGTGTCCTCGGCATCGAGCGTATCCAGCAGGTACTCCATGTCCTCCCATGCCTCGGCCAGGGCCTTTTCCTCCCCGGCGGGCCAGTCCGAGCGCAGAACGGCGGGCGTTTCGCCCTCCCCCCCCGGCCGCGCCAGGTTGCGCGCGCGCATGAGCGCGGTCAGCGAGGCACCGGTCACCTCCTCCAGCATCGGCGCGGGCGCCGGTCGGTCGACCGTGCCTTGGCGGGCAGCCAGCAAGGCCTCCAGCACCGCCAGGATGGGTGCGGCGGCGCGGTCGAAGCCGCCCCGTTTCGGATGCAACTCATCCTGCCAGCTCTGCGCAGCGGTGCCCACGGTGCCATGCAGGTTCAGATGGCGGAACCGCCCGCCCGTCTCGGCGGCCAGAGCGCGCAGGGCTTCGTTATAGCGCGCCATGATCCGGGCCAGGACATCATGCCCCTGCGTGGCGGAAATCCCCTTGTCCGCCAGCGGCTTGCCCAGCCAACGGCCACCCTTCACCGGACGCGGGTCGTCATAGCCCTGGCCCAGGATCAACAGGTCGGGTGACAGGGCCAACGCGCCGCGAATGATGCCACGATACTGGGCGATCACCTTGGCGATGCGGGCTTCCAGCGCGGGCCAGTCGATCAGTTCTCCGGCCCCGGCGCCGGGCCTATGGCGTTTCAACACGGACGCCAGACGCCCCTCACCCAGCAGGTCATTTCCGCCCAGCGACAGGATCATCACATCAGGCCGTTCACGCCGGATCACCCGACGATAGTCGCCGATGTGGTCCATCTCACGGGCGCTGTCGCGCGGCTCGGCCAGGGACAGGGCGGCGCAGCCCGGCTGGGACGCCACATGGGTGAACAGGTCCGCCCCACCCGGCACGCCGTCCACCCAGCTGTCGCCCTCGATCAGCACCTTCAGCCCCTTGAACCCGGGACGGGTGACCTTCGCGTGGTATTCCGCCAGGCGCAGCCGCCGCCACAGCGCATTGAGCGCGCCGCGCGGCGACGGGCTTGTCTTCTGCCCCGCCACCCGCTGCGCCTGTTTCAGGTGCAAGGTCATCGCATAGGGCCGCTCGGCGCTCGGCCGGGCCTCCAGCTGGTCCAACATCAGCGCACGGGCGGCCTCGGGGCGGCCCTCGGCCAGCATCACGTCAACGGTGGCGATGAATTCCTCTTCGGTCAGGATCCGGTTCGGGCTTTTGGTCATGACGACATCCTCCACAGCAGCAAGCGCGCGGGTTTGACCGCGCTTTTGCTCCAGCCTGACAGGCCATCGTCAATCCAGCGTGAGTCCAGCGTGAAATCGCCGCAAATCACCGGTGAAACCGTGGGAAAATCGGGGGTTAGAGGTCCAGTTCCGACAGGCGCGCGCGGTCCAGAAGCCCCGCCTGGCGCATCATCGACACCGGGTAGGCCGGATCGTTCATCAGCTTGCCCAGGGTGAAGCCAGGCTCGCGTTCGGCCAGTTGCCGGGCGGCGCGGGTGGCGTTTTCGCGATCCCCCTGCCCGGCATAAAGCGCGGTGAGGTAGCGCATCGGTGGGCGGAAGTTCGGCGCCAGCGCGCCGGACAGCTCGCCGAACTCGATCGCCTCGCGATGACGCCCGGTGACAGCGGCCACCAGCGACACCTGGAAATCGGTCCAGAAGCGGAAGTTCGACTTGGCCGCCAGGCGCTGCGACATGACCGCGGCATCCCAGGCGTCCTCGGCCTGCCCGGCATAGAGCCGCGCATTGGCCAGCGCCCACCAGGCCAGCGGGTTGGCCGGGTTCGCATCGACCCCCGCCTGGGCCAGATTGCCGGCGGCGATCCCGTCGCCCTCCAGCACCAGCCGCGCATTGGCGACACCCGACAGGACGGAACTGTTCTGGCTCTCCAGCTCCAGCGCGCGGGCGCAGGCAGCACGCGACAGCGCGTTCAGCTCGTCGCGGTCGCGGCCGGTCTGTTCGATATGGCGGATGGCGGCGAGCTGCGCGCGCCAGGCGTGGAACACCCCGCGTTCCTCCAGCGCCAGGGCGGCGACCAGCTGGCGGTCCGCCTTCTCCAAGGCCGCGCCGCGCATCGAGAACATGTTCTGCAGAGCCTGTGCCGCCAGGTGGTTGGCATCCGGATCGCCCGACTGCGCACATCCCGCCTGACGCAGCCCCTCGGACACGGCCCGCAGCGCCCGGTGGCTCAAGGCATAGAGCGCAACCGTGCCCTCCTCGCCCCCACCGGGGCGCAGGGTTTCGGTCCACAGCGTGCGCCCGCTGGGCATGTCGATCACCAGCAGGCGCATGGCCCCGGCCAGCGGCCCCTGGGCAAAGCTCTGCACCTTCATCAGGACCAGCCCACCGGGCGGCGCCTGTTCGGGCATCTGGAAATGGATGTCATAGGTGAACTGTTCGCCCAGGGTGCGGAACAGCACGTCGATGAACCAGTCCTCGGTGTCACGCGCGGGATCGCCCGGACGGCTGTGCGCCTCCAGCACCAGCTGCGGACGGTGCGCGGGCTGGACCTCGGGCAGGATCAACCGCCCGCCCGAGGCGCTCTCCTCCTCGAAACTGGTCCGCATCTGGCGCAGCCAGTCTTCAAACTCCTGATCGCGAATGTCGATGCCTTCCAGGAAGGTGCCACCACCGGGTTCCGCCGTCGGGCCCGCGTCGACCGTCACCATATCGGGGTCCAGCGCCACCGCGCGCCGGTCGGTGATGAAGGCCTCGGCCCAGGGGCCAAGCGCCTTGCGAATCTCGACCAGCGCCTGGCGCAGGCTGGCCTGGCCCTGCGGCTGGGCGCGATCGCTCCACAGCTTGTCGATCAGCCAGACCCGGCCCCGGCGCAAGTGCCGATCCGTGGCAACCAGCGCCAGCAGACCCTGCGCCTTCGCACCGGTCGGCGTGACTTCGATTCCCTCTGGCGTCTCGATCCGGAATTGCCCGCGCAGGGTGATCCGGAGGACGCCGGTGTCCGTGACACCCGTCCTTGTCTCGGCCAATGACATGCCGCTCACCCCACTTGCTTCGCGCCCCTGCTCCGAGATCGCGAACCTCACTTTTCAAGCTCCAAGAGAACACGCCATACGCGATTCAGGCAAGAAAAAACGGGTTTCGTGAAACCAGCGTGAAAAGAAAAGCCACCGCCTTGACGCATCCCCCACGCGCGGGAAACGCTGGTAGAACTGATGGAACAGATACGAATTATCGGAGGGATTTGAACATGGCATATGCGGGTGGAGGACATGGGGGCGGCCACGGCGGAGGTCACGGTGGTGGTCATGGCGGCGGCCACGGCGGAGGTCACGGTGGTGGTCATGGCGGCGGTCACGGAGGGGGCCATGGTGGCGGTCATGGGGGCGGCCACGGTGGAGGCCACGGCGGCGGACATGGCGGTGGTCACGGCCACGCGGGCTCCGGCGCCTCGCCGATGCTGTCCCATGCGCTGGAGATGACGCGCGACGCGGTCATCGGCCCCTGGACCCCGGGCAAATACCCGATCACGCCCAGCCCCTTTGTCACCAACGATCTGAAATACCTCTCCGGCACCCGCCGGTTCCAGACCCGCCTCGGCGCGCTGTCGGGCCGGTTCCGCGTGACCAGCGGCGCAGGCGGCGCGGCGGGCGCGACCCTGGCGCTGGACGGGGACACGATCCTGACGCTGGAACAGCCCACCGACCCGCAGCTCCAGTCGCAGCTGCCCATGCTGGACGCCTACAGCGACCTGCGGCTCGACCGGATTGGCGAGATCCAGATCCAGCTCGACGACATCCTGTCCTTCTACGGTGCGATGAGCCAGCTGGACAGCGATCGGCGCAAGCATTCGCTGCAGCTCCTGGTGCTGGTGCAAAGCCTCTGCGTGCAGCTGGAAATGCAGGTGAAACACTATTGCCACGGCAAGCGCCCGGTGGATTTCGACCTGGGCATCCAGCCGGTCATCCAGACGCCGGACCATTCCACCTTCCCCTCGGGCCACGCGACCGAGGCCTATGCGCTTGCGACAGTCATGCACCGGATGCAGACCGACCAGGATGCCGCGACCGGCGTGGGCGCCAACGCCCTGCCCTTCCGCATCGCCCATCGCATCGCCGCCAACCGCACCGTGGCGGGCGTGCATTACCCGGTGGACAGCGCGGCGGGCGCGGTTCTGGGCATTGTCATCGCCGAGGCGGTGCTGGCCCTGTGTACCGGCACCAAGGCCTCGAACGCCGCACTGAATTGGAACAATCTGCCCGCCTCTCCGGCCTCGGCAGGGGCGCGCGACTTCACCCCGGCGACGCTCAAGGCCGGGCTGGGCCTCGGGCAGCTGGGGGGTGTCTCTGACGTCGAGCCGCTGGTGGCCCCGCTCTGGACCGCCGCCACGGGCGAATGGTAAGCGCCATGACCTGGAGCTGGACCGGATGGGCGCCCCGCGCCTCTGACAAACCGCCCTATCGCGACTGGTGGACCCTGATCGGTCGCGAGGGGTTCGATTGCGACCCGGGCGATCCCTGCGCGCTCAGCTTCTGGGATCCGGGCTGCCCGGCGCCCGGCGGCGAGCCGCTGGATCACCCCGCGCAGGTCATGGCGACCGTCGGGGCCGAGGCCTGCGCCTTCCCCCTGCCCCCCGCCGCGCAGAACGCGAGTTTCTGCGCGCAGACCAGTTGGCTGCCGCCCGAGGACAAGCTGCCCACGGTGGACGAGGACACGGTGCTGGTCGGCGTGATCGACACCGGCATTGCCCTGGGCCATGACCGGTTCTGCCTGCGCCGCGCGGATGGCAAGATCCGCAGCCGCGTGCTGGCCGCCTGGCAGATGACCCACGCGCATTCGCAGGACTACATGCCCTTCGGGCGGGAGCTTTACCGCCGCGACATCAACAAGGCGCTGAAGGATCACCGGGATGATGATGGCCACCTTGATCAAGGCGCCTTCGACAAGGCGCTGGGGCTGGTCGATCTCGACAATCCCCTGGGCAGCCGCGAGCTGATGGGCCCCTTCGCCCATGGCACTCATGTCGCTGATCAGGCCGCCGGGTTCGCCCTGGACGATGTGCGCGGCAAGAAGGTGGCGATCCTGGCCGTGGTGCTGCCGCCGCCCGCCGTGTTCGGCGCGGCAGGCACCTTCCTGGACGACTTCATGCTGATGGCGATCCTGCGGCTGAAGCACCTGGCCCACGCCATTCGCGCCAAGAGCGCGGGCGCGTCGCCGGGCCCATCACCTGGCGCGGATCGGCTGGACAATGACGGCCACGCGCTGGCCATCAACCTGTCCTTCGGCCGTCAGGCCGGGGCCAAGGACGGGCTGGATCATTTCACCCGCCAACTGGCGCTGATCCATGACCAGTTCCCGGTCACCGGCAGCCGCGCGCCGTTCCGCGTGATCATGCCCTCGGGCAATGACAACCAGATGCGCGCCAATGCGTTGATGGATGTGACGACCGGTCAGCCAACCGCGCTGCCCTGGTTCATCCCGCCGGGCGATTACAGCTCGAACTACGCCGAGGCCTGGGTCACCCTGCCGCGCAACCTGCTAACCGCGCCGCCGGTGATCCTGACCCTGGACGGGCCATCCGGCGCGGTGCCGTCCCTGACCGGCACGCCCAAACCCGGCGAGGCTGCGACGCTGACGCACCATGGCAAGCCGGTCGCGCGGCTCTATTGCGAGGCCGAGGGGCCCGACAGCGCCACCGACCCGGACTTCCGCCTGCGGCTTGTCCTGTGCCTTGCGCCGAGCCTGCAGAACGATCCCGACCGGGGCCTCGCCCCCTCCGGGCGCTGGGTGATCACGCTGGACAACCGCGACGCCCATCCGTTCCAGGCCGCGCTGTCGGTGCAGACAGACCAAGCGGTGCTGCCCTACAGCCTGCGCGGGCTGCGCAGCTATTTCGACGACCCAGACTATGTGCGCTTCGACGAGGTCGGGCGGCCACTGGACATTCCCGACGAGGTCGACGGCTCGAAGGTCACGCGCTACGGCACGGTCAATGCCTCGGCGGTGTCGCCCCATGTCGTCTGCATCGGCGGTTACCGGGTCTCGGACGGCAAACCGGCCAGCTATTCGGCCAGCGGCGCAAAGGGCGGTCACGGTGTGCAGCAGCTCACCGCCGCCACGCCCTCGGACGATGCCGCGACCCTGTTCGGCACGCTGGCGGCCGGGGCGCAGAACGGATCGGTCGTGCCCGCCCGCGGCACCAGCTTTGCCTGCGCCCAGGCCACCCGCCAGGTCGCGCTTGGCTGGAAAGACGCGGCAGGCACCCTGCCCTGGCCCACGGCCACCGCGATCCTGACCGCACAGGCCGCGGCTTACACCCCGCCCCCCGGCGCGGCCCCTGCCCCGGTCGAAAAGGTCGGCGCGGGCCGCATTCACCGCGAGGGTGCCCCCGCGCAGCCTCGCCTGGGTCCGCCCGTGTGAAACAAAGCGGCAGGCGTCACCCCGGCGCCTGCCCCTCCAGCCAATAGCGCGTACCCTTGCGTTCGCCCGTACGCACCAGCGCGCCCATCTCCACCAGCTCCCCCAGATCGCGCCCCGCAGTGGCCGGGCTTGCCCCGGTGATTGATATGTAATTCCCCGCCGACAGCCCGCCCTTGAACCCGCCCGGACCCGCCGCAAACAGGCGGGTTAGAGCCTTTTCCTGCCGCGCATTCAGTTGCCCGCGCAGCCGGTCCATCAGGTGGGTCTTGGCGATCAGATGGCTGATCGTCGCCTGGCTGTGCTCCACCGCGCCCAGCACGATATCGGCGAACCAATCCAGCCAGCCGGTGACCTCCATACGCTTGTTGTTGGCCTCCAGCTGGTCATAGTACGCCCGCCGCTCCGCCTCGATCCGGGTCGACAGGGCAATCAGGCTCGGATGCCCCACCGCCTGCGCCAGGGCCTTCTCGGACAAGGCCCGCGCAATCCGGCCGTTGCCATCCTCGAACGGGTGGATCGACACGAAATAGAGATGGGTCAGCCCCGCCCGCGCCAGCCCGCCCAGCTGCCCGCGCGTGCCGTCGAACCACTCCAGGAACCCGGCCATCTGCGCATCCATTTCCGCCGCCGGCGGCGCCTCGAAATGCACATTGGTGCGCCCATAGGGGCCCGAGATGACCTGCATCGGATCCCCGCCCCGGCGCCAATCGCCAATGCTCTCCAGATCGTCCCGCCCGCGACAGACATAGCGATGCCAGCGAAACAGGGTTTCATCCGTCAGCGCCGCGTCCCATCCCTTGAACCCATCCGCCAGCAAATCGGCAATCCCGCTCTCCCGCGCGCCCCGCCGCGCCTCCGCCATCATACCAAACGCCCGCCTAACCGAGCTTTGCACCGAGGCGCGATCCAGGTATTCACCCTCGATCGCCGAAGAGGTCATCGCCTCCTGAACCAGCAAATCCACCTGTGTTAGAGCCTGATCTGCCGCTGCCAGATGCGCCCAGGCCCCGACCAGCCCGCCCGCATTCAGCAGGAAGGCTTGTTCGCGCTCCACCAGGGCATCCGCGTCAAACTCCCAGTCGGGCCAGGTCTCTGTCTGCCAGTTCCAGATCATGAGCGATATATTCCCATTTATCGCTCATTTAGGCAATGAAAATGAGCGTTAATTTGGTCCATATCGCTCACAGACGCCAAGTTGGGCACCCACGCGACACAATGCGACGTGTTACGACGGAAACAAGTCACACTGTGTTTCGCCGGATTAGGGTCTATTTTTTGGCCTTCTCCAACAATCCCAACCGTTCTGCCCGTTCCAGCAACATGCGCACCGAGGACGGCTGCCATTGGCTGCGCCCCCGTGGCGTGGGTTCACGCATCGCCTCCAGCCGGTCGCAGATGCCTTGCAGCGTGATCCCGGGATCGGCCCCACGCAGGGCCGCAACGATCACCGGCAGCCGGTCATCCGGCGCCGCGCGACGTGCCCGGCCCAGAACCGTCTCTGGCAGGAAGCCTTCGGCGACATAGGCCTTTACCGCCCGCACCAGCCGCGCCTGGGTCCACCGCCGCGCCTCCGGCAGGGGCGCGTTGATCACCCGCAGCAGATCTTCCCAGGCCATATCGGGGCGCAGCCGACGCACCTGGGGCACCCAATCCGCGGCATGGGCATTCAGCCGCTCCAGGTATCCGTCCCGCCGCGCGTGGCGCAGTTTGCGCAGAGCCACGGGATCGCGTGCCCTGAGGCCGGGATTGCCGCCGACCCGCCCCTCGGCCCGCGCGCTTGCCAATCCCGCCTTGGTGCGTTCGCGGATCAGCGCCCGTTCGAACTCCGCCGCCGCGCCCAGAACCTGCAGCGTGAACTTGCCCTGGGCGCTGGCGGTGTCAATTGGATCCTCAAGCGAACGAAAATGCGCGCCCTTCGCCTCCAACGCCTCGATTACCTCCAACAGATGCGACAGCGACCGCGCCAGCCGGTCGATGCGCACCACCACCAGCGTATCCCCTGCCCCGATCCTGTCCATTACCCGCACCAGCACCGGCCGTGTCCGGTCGCCGCCCGATCCCTGTTCCGGCCAGACCTCGTCACAGCCCGCCGCCCGCAGCGCTTCAGTCTGCGGCACCGCTGTCTGCTCCTCGGTCGAGATACGGGCATAGCCGATCCGCGCCATCTGGGATGTCCTTTGCAATTAAATCTATCGTTATTAAACGATCATTTGTTAAAAGCCGCAAGTAACAGTGCATCGGCCTTTCCCCCTTGCGTTTCAGGCGCCTCGCGATACGGCGCCTCAGTTTTCGGACGCCGGGCAAGCCTGAAAAGCCCCTGCATTTTCACCTCGTTCAGAAACATCTTGGGTAATGTGCAAAATATCCGTATTTTGCACATATGAACTCCCATGGTCCTGATATTCTGGAAGAACATGATCCTGAGGCAGAAAGCCCCTTCGAGGCCGAAACCGCCGAAGAAGATCTGTGGTTCCTCCCTGGGCCTCCCGAGGACGAACCACCCCATCTGCCGCCCTTGCCTCGCGCCGAACCCGGCGAAGCTTCGCTGGTCATCGAATGGGTTTCTGCGCAAGCGGATCTGGCCAAGGAACTCGCGCAAACCGCCGTCCGTTTCGGTGCGCTCGACGACAGATTGCAGCGCGGTCCGGAAGGTTGGCGGCATCGGCTGGCACTGCAGGAAGCTTCCGCGCTCAGCTGGCTGTCCGGCGAACGGGTGACCGCGGATCGTCTTGGCCTATGGCAAGCGATGCGGGTCGGTGCCACAGGTGGGGATACGGCAGCCCTTCAGCGTGCCGCCTGGGCCGTTCGACGGCTGTCCTCACAGGCCGGACCACAGTCGGACCTCGCCGGTTTTCTGGGCCGCCATGATGTTGACGGATCCGATCCCCTGTCTGACCGCATTGCCGGTTGGCAGGCGGTGATGGAGACCGCCGGAGCATTGCACCCCCTCGCCCGCGCCTGTTTCGCCCTGACCCTCTGGCCCCGCGCCGGGATCGGTCCCGAGGGATCAGTCCTGGAAGGCGCCGTGGTTGCTGCACGCCTCGGGGCTGAAGCCGGGTTCGGCGGCGCCAGGTTTCTCCCCCTTCCGCTGGGGAGCGCCCTGGATCTTCGGACCTCTGGCCCGGTGCGGCACCGTTTGGGGCTCTGGCTACGGCAGGTCGATCAGGCCCTCCTCTCCGCGATGCGGCAACTCGACCGTTTGGAAGCTTGGGAGGCCGAGGCCGAGTCCCGTACCGCGGTTCTGTCCGGACGCACCCCGCCCTTGCTTTTGCTGGCACTGCGGGATTGGCCGCTGTTGACCGCATCAATGGCCGAGGGTCAGACCGGGGCCAGCCGCGCCGCTGTTCAACGAAACCTGGCCTGGTTTCACGCGGCAGGCCTGGTCCAAGAAGTCACCGGACACGGTCGCTTCCGTGTTTGGCGTGCGGCAATCTGAGCTCCAGTTCACAGTTGTGAACTTCCCCGTCCGCCTATGAGTTCACAGCTGTGAACTCATGCTGCCTCCCGCCGCATCAAGGCCATGATCATCGGGCCGGAAGAAAACGCACCGGCGGTCGCCTTGCCACTCAGATGCCGCAGATATCCCCCGGGCGAGCGGATGTCGCCGAAGCGCTCCAGCATAGCCGCGACGACCACAGCGGCTTCCTCGGGTCCCATCGCCCGCCGGGCTTCATCCCAGGCGGATGGCGAAATACCCATCATGGGCCGAACCAGATCTGCAGCACGGACCAGCTCATGCCAATACCGGATCTTGCCATCGGTATAGCTCTGTATTTCGCCACAGGCGGACAGCACCAACCCCAGTGGCAGGTTCGGCCGCTTGTCATCCGGGTCGACGGGTTCGGGATCGTCCTGCTCGATCTCGGTTGAGGCCACGTTAACGGAGAGCTCGGCCCCCGCCGCCCGCCCTTTGGCTTTTTCAAAGCAAAGTTCAGAATCATGAGAGTCTATATTTGAATTCTGGTAGTGCTGTTCATTTTGAACATCACTGGTGCTCATATCTTCTGTTTCAGGTGGATCCAGTGCAATGCGCGCCCTGTCCAGCGCAGCTTGCAACTCACGCTCCAGCAGCTCCAGATCCTCCTGCCCCAGCTTACGGCGAAGGTCACGAGCAATGAGACGTGCGCGGTCCGACAGTTCGGTCCAGAACGGCAGGTCAGGGCGCATCTCGGCGCCATACTTCGCCAGCCCGGCCAGGTCGCGGCGCATCAGGCTCACGGCCTCGCGCAGACGCTTCAGGCGCTCCTCAGCGGCCCGCAGGGCCTCGGCGGCCTCACAGAATTCAGGAAACCGGGTGGCCAGCGGCGTCAGGTCGAAGCCGAAGCTGACCTTCTCGTCGCCATAGCGCCGTGCGTAGCGCTTGCCATTGGGGCTGTCACGCCGCACCACGATGCCGGCAGCGACCAGATGGGCCAGATGGCGGCGCATGGTCGAACAGGGCATGCCGTTCAGCCGCTCGCAGATCGCCTTGTTCGAGGGATGCACGACCAGATCGCTGTCATTGCCGCCCAGAACCGTCGCCTGGTGGAAGCTGACCAGCGCCTGCAACACGGTCATATCGCGATCGGAAAGCCCAAACACGGTGCGCGCCGCCGACAGCTCGCGCAGGGCCTCCCACTTGTTGACGCCCTGGGGCGGAAGATCACGGGTGGTGTGTGCCTGGTGCGCCAGATGCGCAGCCTCGACCATTCGCCGAAACGGCGTTACGGGGGTATAGCCTGTCATTTTTCATCACGAAGACAAAGAAATCCCGTTCCGCGAATCACTTTGGACTTGCGGTTATTGGCCACGGACTTTAGCTTGAAGGTGCTAGAAACAAGTCTGGGTCTCGTGGAGCGTCGTCTTTGCGGGACCTTTTCTTTTGCCGGTCGTGCCTCCTTTCTGCTCGGTTGCTCTTTTCCTCAATCTTCCGCCTGCTGCAGCCAGCGGGCGTGAAGGTCGTTGATCAAATCCTGGGCCTCGGCCTCGACCCATTGCGCGAAAGCGCCATCCTCAAGCACCAGCTGCACGCCCTTGGCAGTACGCTGGACCGAGCCGGCCGCCTGGCCGTTCACCGACAGCGAGCGCTTGCGCGGGGCAGGGGGCTTGGCGTTGGGTTTGGCCGGTTTGGGCGCGGACACGGCCTTCAACACCGCGTCAAAGGCGGCGCGCGACGGGTCCTCGTCGCCGTCATCCTCGCCCACGAGCCGCGACAGGGCGGCGTCGCTGCGCGCGCCCTCGGCCACTTCGATCAGACGGGCAGGGGCGGCCTGACTGTCGGCCATGCCGCGTGCCAGCGCATCCCATTTCGGGCGGCCGACACCGTGCGCCGGGCCGATGGCACGCACCAGGTCTTCGCCGACCGCTTCAACCACGGAGATTGCCATCGACACGGCGGATTTGGTCACGGTCAGAACCTCGGCCACCTGAGACTGGTTGCCGAAGCCCGAGGCCACGAGGCTCTGCGCCAACAGGGCCTTTTCGATGAAGCTCAGATCACGGCGCGCCATGTTTTCCGAGATCTGCGCGCGCAGGGCGGCGTCCTCGTCCATCGAGGCGACCAGGGCACGGACCTTGGCGACCTTGTCGGACTGGCGGATCGCCTCAAGCCGGCGTCGGCCATAGATCAGCAGATAACGGTCCGCGTCCTTCGGGTCACGCCGGACCAGGATCGGCACGGTCTGTCCGTTGGTCTCGATCGCTTCGCGCAGGTCAATCACGTCGGCGGGATCCAGTCGATCCTCGATCCGCGTATCAGTGATTGACGTAGGGTCAAGCTCCCAGACGTGATGGGCATCGACCGCATCCCGCGCCGAGCGAAGCGCCCGGTTCGAGGACATCATCGACGGCGCCGACGCGGGCGAGGGCGCCCCGGCGGCTGCCAGATTGTCCAGAAGCGACATGCGTTGTTTTCTGCTGCTCGTCATTTTCGCCTCCTATCAGTCTCTATTGGCCCAAATAGGGTCTCATTGGCTGCGCCCCTCCTACCGACCCCAGGTCTGCTGGATCAGCGCCGAAATCTCGTCATTCACCGCATTCAGGCTCTCGATCGCCCGGTCATAGGTCGACCGGGTGAAGGCGCTGCGTTCGACCTCATAGAGGGTCTGTTTCGTCAGGCCGGCATCCGAAATGGCGGTGGATTTGAGCATCGGCGCATTCAGCACCTTGTCGCCATACATGGTGCGCAAAAACGCGACGATCCGGTTCTGCGGCGCGTCGGAGGGTTCATAGCGCGTCAACAAATAGCGCATCCAGTCATGCGACATGTCCGCACCGCTTTCGGCGATCACGTCCATCAGGTCCGCAGTCATGCGCAGGAACTGCGACATGGACATGACGTCCAGCATCTCGGGGTGGATGGTCACCAGAACCCCGGTTGCAGCCGACAGGGCCGACATGGTCAGGAAGCCCAGCTGCGGCGGGCAGTCGATCACCACCACGTCATAGTCCGAATCGACCTGGGATAGAGCCTCTTTCACCCGGAAGAAGAACAGACCGGCGTGGCCCTGGGACAGGGCGCGCGGCGTGTCATGTTCGAACTCCATCAGTTCCAGGTTGCCCGGGATGAGGTCGAGATTCGGGATATAGGTCTTGCGGATCACCGAGCTGATCGGCGCCGGGTCGTCATAGCGGATCGCGTCATAAAGCGTGCCGCCGTCGGTCAGATCATACTCCGGCTGCACGCCATGCAGCGCGGTCAGGGACGCTTGCGGATCCAGGTCGATCGCCAGCACGCGGTAGCCCTTGAGCGCCAGGCGTTGGGCCAGATGCGCCGAGGTCGTGGTCTTGCCCGACCCGCCCTTGAAATTCATTACGCCGATGATCTGCAGGTGGTCACCTTCGCGACGGCCGGGCAGGTAATCCCCTGTTTTTCTAGCATTTTTGTCCAGGAACACGCGCAATTCCTGGATATCGGCAGCGGAGTAGATGCGCCGATTGCCGGGCGTCAGCTCGGGCGAGGGGCCCTTACCGTCCAGATGCAGTTTGCGCAGATAACTGTCGTTTACGCCCAGAAGTGCGGCCGCCTCACCGGATGTGAATTTACGCATCTCCTTGGCCGCATCGGGGGGAAACAGACTCTCACGCTGGGCATGGAGCTGCGTGGCCAGCCATTCGGAATGCTCACGAATGACGGCGTTGAGATCCTCGTGCAGGGCGCCGTCTTGCGGATCGCTCTTGTGCTCTGCCACGGTGCTGTCCATTCTTGTCCCACCTGTACCTGCGACGCCGGGGCGCCGGACCGCTCGAAGGCCAGTCTGCATGCGGGCTGTCTGCGTCGGGTTTTGCCTGCGGACAATCCGTGTTCACGGAAACTGGCGTTTTTCGCTTCTTTTTCGTGACTATTGGCGAAGACAACAGATTCTTGCAAGTGTTTTCTATATCTTGTGGTGGTTTACCCGGGCTCCACCACGCAAGACACGAGGCTAGGACGGTGCACCGGCCCCGCGCAAAGGGGAGGGCAGGGGGTCAGCGCGCCCCGGCGCCCTCTGCCATGCGGCGGTCGAGCCAGTCGGGATCCATCTCGGGCACCGAGGACAGCAGGAGCTGCGTGTAGTCGGGGTAGGGGGGCGCAAGCACCGTATCCTTCAGACCCTGTTCCACCACACGCCCGTTCAGCATGACGACGATCTCGTCGGAAATCGCCTCGACCGTGGCGATGTCATGGGTGATGAACAGGTAGGAAATCCCACGTTCCTTCTGCAGCCGCATGAGCAGGCGCAGGATGCCTTCCTGCACGATCTGGTCGAGGGCCGAGGTGACCTCGTCACAGATCATGACCTCGGGATCGGCGGCGAGCGCCCGGGCGATGCAGATGCGTTGCTTCTGCCCGCCCGACAGCTCGCTGGGCAGCCGGTCGTAGAAGCTTTCGTTCAGCTCGATCGCCTCCAGCAGTTCGATCACCCGGGCCTCCTTCGCACGGCCCTTGAGGCCGTGGTAGAACTCCAGCGGGCGGCCGATGATCTCGCCCACCGTTTGGCGCGGGTTCATCGCGGTGTCGGCCATCTGATAGATCATCTGGATGCGCTGTTTCTGATCGCGGCTGCGCGCCTTGAGCTGGGCGGGCAGGGGGGTGCCGTTGAAGCGCACCGTGCCGTTTTCAGCGGGCAGAAGCCCGGTCACAACACGGGCAGTGGTAGACTTGCCCGAGCCGCTTTCACCAACGATAGAGACTGTTTTTCCGCGCGGCAGGCGGATCGAGACGTCATGCAGCACCCGCATCGAAGCGCTGTAGCCCGCGTCGATGCCGTCGATCTCCAACACGGTATCGTCGGACTGTTCGGCCTGTTTGTGCAGGGCGCGCACGGACCAGAGGGATTTGGTGTAATCCTCGCGCGGGGCGGCGAGCATCTGGCGGGTTTCGGCCTCTTCCACCTCTTCGCCGTAACGCAGCACCTTGATGCGGTCGGCCATCTGGGCGACCACGGCGAGGTCATGGGTGATGTAGATCGCGGCGGTGTGAAACTCTTCCACAATTTTGCGCATGGCGGTCAGCACCTCGACCTGGGTGGTCACGTCGAGCGCGGTGGTCGGTTCGTCGAAGATGATCAGGTCCGGGCGCGGCGACATGGCCATGGCGGTCATGATGCGCTGGAGCTGCCCGCCGGAAACCTGGTGCGGATAGCGTTCGCCGATGGTGGCGGGGTGGGGCAGGGACAGCGCGTCAAACAAGGCGCGGGCGTCATCACGCGCGGCCTTGTCGTTCTGCAACCCTTCGCGCACGGTGGCCGCAACGGTCTGATCCAGCAGGCGATGGGCCGGGTTGAACGACGCGGCGGCGGATTGCGCGACATAGGCGATGCGGCTGCCCCAGATATGCTGCAACTCGCGCTGGGACTTGGCGCGCAGGTCCATGCCGTCGAAGCGGATCGTGCCGCCGGTGATACGACAACCGGGCTGTGTATAGCCCATCGCGGCCTTGCCCAGCGTCGATTTCCCCGCGCCGCTTTCGCCGATCAACCCCAGCACCTCGCCGCGTCTGAGCGTCAGGTCGACCCCCTTGATGATCGGGTTCCATTTCTCATCCGAAAAGCCCTCGATCCGGATATCGCGCATGTCGAGCAGCAGCTCACCGGAGGCGTCAGCAGGCATTTTATGCATGGTTAGGGTCCTTTTCCGGCTGGCTTAATGCTCGTCCCGCAGACCGCTGGTCTTGTGCAGGAACCAGTCGACGACGAAGTTCACGGCGACGGTGATCAGCGCAATGGCGGCGGCGGGCAGAAGGGGGGTGAGCCCGGCTTTCAGGTCGAACTTGGCAAATTGCACGAGGTTCGCCGTTTCGCGCACCATGGTGCCCCAGTCGGCGGTGGGGGGCTGGATGCCGACGCCCAGGAAGCTGAGCGCGGCAATGGTCAGGAAGACGAAGCAGAAGCGCAACCCGAACTCGGCCACCAGGGGCGGCATGATATTGGGCAGGATCTCGCGCCGCATGACCCAACCCAGGCCCTCGCCGCGCAGGGTGGCGGCCTCGACATAATCCATGACGGCCACGTTCACCGCGACGGCGCGGGTCAGGCGAAAGACGCGGGTCGAATCCAGAAGCGCGATGATCAGGATCAGCGACAGCGCCGAGGAGCCGAAGATCGACAGGAGCATCAGTGCGAAGATCAGGCTGGGGATCGCCATCAGAACATCCACGCCGCGGCTGATCAGCTGGTCCAGCCAGCCGCGGTTGATGGCCGCGATCAGCCCCAGCCCGCCGCCGATCACGAAGGCCAAGAGCGTGGTGACGAAGGCGATCCCGATCGTATTGCGCGCGCCAAAGATGAGGCGCGAGAGGATATCGCGGCCGATCTGGTCGGTGCCGAACCAGTGGTCCGCCGACCAGGCGGCATAGGGCTGGGCGAAGACCTCGCTTTCGCCGTAGGGCGCGATCCAGGGGGCAAACAGCGCCAGCACCACGTAGAAGACGATGACGGCCAGGCCGAACAAAGCGGTCGGCGGGGCCTTTTTCAGCTCGATCCAGGCGCGCTGGCGGCGGGTGCGCCGGGTGCGGACATGGCCGACCTCGGCAGCGGCGGAATATGTCTCTGTTTCACTCATTTCGGGTGCAGAAGCCTCGGGTTCGAAAGGATGCCGATCACGTCGGCGATCAGGTTCAGAAGGATGTAGGTGGCGGCGAAGATCAGGGCGCAGGCCTGCACGACGGGGATGTCACGCGAGCTGACCGCGTCGACCATCAGCTGGCCGACGCCCGGGTAGACGAAGACCACCTCGACCACGACGACGCCCACCACCAGATAGGCGAGGTTGAAGGCGATGACGGTGGCAATCGGCGCCAGCGCATTGGGCAGGGCGTGCAGAAGGATCACCCGCGCGGCGCTTTCACCCTTCAGCCGGGCCATCTCGATATAGGGAGACGCCAAGAGGTTGATCAGCGCGGCCCGCGTCATGCGCATCATGTGGGCGACGATGACCAGGGTCAGGGTCAGGGCGGGCAGGATGCACTTCAGAATGCGCTCGCCCAGGGGCATGCCGGGTTCGACATTGGCGAGCGACGGCAGCACCGGCCAGAGCGTGCCCAGCAGCAGGATCAGGATATAGGCCACGAAGAACTCCGGGAAGGAGATCGCGGTCAGCGTGCTGGCGGAGGCGAGCTTGTCATAGCGCGAGTTGCGCCAGAGCGCGGTGGTAATGCCCAGAAACAGCGCCATGGGCACCGAGATCACGGCGGCGAGCCCCGCCAAGAAAAGCGTGTTCCACAGGCGTGGTGCGACCAGGTCGACCACCGGGCGCGAGCGGTCCACCCCGGAACTGTCGCGCCCCGAAAAGGAGGTGCCCAGATCGCCGGTCGCCACCGACCCCACCCAATCGAGGTAGCGCAGCCAGGCCGGTTGATCCAAGCCCAGCTCGGCCCGGAAGGCGGCGACGGTTTCCGGCGTGGCGGCCTGGCCCAGCACCGCTTCGCCGAAGTCACCGGGCAGCATCTGGATCGCCGAGAAGATGATCAGCGAGACGATGAACAGGGTCACCAGGCCCAGGAACAGGCGTTTGAGGATCGTGGACAGAACGGGGTGCATGGGCGGTCCTTGCAGGATTTCGGGGGGCCGTCAGGCAGGTGCGGGCAAGCCTAGACAAAGCCGGACGGGGACATTTGCGAAAAAATCCGGGCCAATGACCCGGTTTTCTTTGTTTGCCTGAACGCCGGTTGCTCGGTGACGGTCAGCGCGAACCGGGGCGGGCCGAGAAAGGCTCTGATCTACCGGAAAAGCACCGAATCCCCCCTTGCCCCCGTAGGGCAGGGTGCGGGGCGCGGGGCGCGTAACGATCAACACACATCGCATCAACCGGGAGGACCCCTGATGACCAAAGACACCAAACGCTGGCTTTCCTCGCCCGCAAAGACCCTGTCGCGGCGCGGCTTCATGACCAGCGCCATGGCGGCCGGCATGGCGGGCCCCGCGCTGATGAGCCTGTCGGGCCAGGCCCTGGCCGCCGGCCCGAAACGCGGCGGCACGTTCAAGGTCGGGTTCGGCAGCGGTTCGACCACCGACAACCTGGATCCGGCGACCTATGAGGGCACGATCATGACCGCGGTTGCCTTCCTCTATGGCAACAACCTGGTCGAAGTGGACGCAAACGGCGCGTTGCAGCCGGAGCTGGCAGAAAGCTGGGGATCGGAAGACGCGAAGACCTGGGTCTTTACCCTGCGCGCGGGCGTCACCTTCCACAACGGGCAGGCGCTGACGCCTGCGGATGTCATCGCCACGATCAACCACCATCGCGGCGAAGGCTCGAAATCGGCGGTAAACGGGCTGGTCTCGCAGATCAAGGACATGCGCGCGGATGGCAACAATGTCGTCTTCGAGCTGGACGGCGCCAATGCGGACTTCCCCTTCATCCTGTCCGATTACCACCTGGTGATCCTGCCTTCGAAAGACGGTGCGCTGATCGACCCGCAGGGCGGTATCGGCACCGGCGGCTATATCATCGACGAGTTCGAACCCGGCGTGCGCGTGAAGGCGCATCGCAACCCGGATTACTTCAAATCCGACCGCGCCCATTTCGACGAGGTGGAATTCCTGGCCATCGTCGACCTGACCGCGCGCCAGAACGCTCTGCTGAACGGATCGGTGCACGCGATCGACCGGGTCGACCCGAAAACCGTCGCCCTTCTGGGCCGCGCGCCGAATATCAACATCCTCGAGAAGACCTCGACCCTGCATTACACCTTCCCGATGCGGGTGGACGCGGCGCCGTTCGACAATTACGACCTGCGCATGGCGCTGAAATACGCGGTGAAGCGGCAGGAGCTGGTGGACAAGATCCTGCTGGGCCACGGCGCGGTGGGCAATGATCATCCGATCTCGACCGCGAACCAGTATCACGCGGGCGACCTGGCGCAGCGGGAGTTCGACGCGGACAAGGCGGCGTTTCATTACAAGAAATCCGGCCACAGCGGGCCATTGCAGCTGTCGTCCTCGGACGCGGCCTTTGCCGGCGCTGTGGATGCGGCCCAGCTGATCGCCGCCTCCGCCGCCGAGGCGGGGATCGAGATCGAGGTGGTGCGCGAGCCTTCCGACGGCTACTGGTCCAACGTCTGGAACAAGAAGCCCTGGACCGTCGCCTATTGGTCCGGTCGCCCGACCGAGGACTGGATGTTCGCCTCGGCCTATACGGATGACACGGATTGGAACGAAACCGCCTGGCGCACGACCGAGGCCGCCAAACGCTTCAACGCGGTGGTGATCGAGGCACGTTCGGAGCTGGACAGCGACAAGCGTCGCGCGCTTTACGCCGAGGCCCAGACCCTGGTGCATGACGATGGCGGCGCGCTGATCCCGATGTTTGCCAACCATATCATGGGCGTGGCCAGCACCGTCGCCCATGGCGAGGTGGCCGCGAACTGGGAAATGGACGGCGCCAAGGCGCATGAACGCTGGTGGTTCGCCTGATCCGCACCCATCCCCGCCCCGGGCCTTGTCCCACTTCCTGAGAGGCCCGGGCACCCTTCGCCAGCAGGTGACCATCAGGTCGTTTGCTGGCGCTTTTGTCGCAAACGGCCCAGACGCGGGCCCGAATCCGGTGAACCCTGAGGTCATGCAACAGATGATCACTCCGAAACGTCTCGACCGCCGTGCCACCGGCTGCGACCTGGTTGCACAAGGCTGAACCCGCGCCCTTCGCGGGCGGATGCACGCCTTGCCCCCTTCGAGACAACGGAAATGACATATGACCGCAACACCCCACCTGCGCCTGGCCATTGATATTGGCGGCACGTTCACCGACACCGTGCTGGTCGAGGGCGAGGAGACGATCCTGGCCTCGACCAAGACCCTGACCACTCACCAGAACCCTGCCGATGGCGCGATGGAAGGCGCCGCGCGGGTGATGGCCCAGACCGGGCGCGCCTTGAGCGAAGTCACCGGCTTCATCCACGGCACCACGCTGGCGACCAATGCGCTGATCGAACGGCGCGGGGCCAGGGTGGCGACGATCTGTACCGAAGGGTTCCGCGATATCCTGGATATCGGCTATGAGCGGCGGTACTCGCAATATGACATCAACCTAGAAAAACCCGACCTGCTGGTGCCGCGCGAACATTCGCTGGTGATCCGCGAACGCATGTCGGCCGATGGTGAGGTGCTGATCCCGCTGGACGAGGGCGCGGTGGACGGGCTGCTGGCGCAGATCGACGCGACCGGCGCCGGGGCGCTGGCGATCTGCCTGATGCACGCCTACGCGAACCCGGCGCATGAGCTGCGCCTGCGCGAGATCCTGGCAGAGAAACGGCCGGAGATCACCGTCTCCATCTCGTCGGAGGTCAGCCCCGAGGCGCGCGAATTTGACCGGCTCTGCACCACGGTGGCCAACGCCTATATCCAGCCACTGATGGAAAGCTACCTGGCCCGCTTCGTGGCGCAGTTCGAGGCCGAAGGGGTCACTTGTCCGATCCTGATGATGACTGCGGGCGGCGGCATGTGCACCGTGCAGACGGCGGCACGGTTCCCCATTCGCCTGGTGGAATCGGGCCCCGCCGGGGGCGCGATCCTGGCCGCACGCATTGCCGCGCGCGCGGGGCTGGAGGAGGTCCTGTCCTTCGACGTGGGCGGCACCACCGCCAAGCTCTGCCTGATCGACAAGGCGCGCCCGCAGACCTCGCGCGCGTTCGAAATCGCCCGCGCCGCACGCTTCATCAAGGGGTCGGGCATGCCCGTGCGCATCCCGGTGATCGAGATGATCGAGATCGGGGCAGGGGGCGGCTCCATCGCCGGGGTCGACCGGTTGGGCCGCCTGACCGTGGGGCCGAAATCGGCGGGGTCCGAACCCGGCCCGGTCGCCTTCATGCGCGGTGGCACGGACCCGACCGTGACCGACAGCGACATCACGCTGGGCTATATCGTGCCCGACACCTTTGCCGAGGGGCATATCAAGCTGGATCCGGAGGGCTCGAAAGAGGCTCTAACCCGCGTCATAGGCTCGAAGTTGGACACGGACGCGGTGGGCTCCGCCGATGGTGTGTCGCGCATTGTCGACGAAAGCATGGCCAGCGCCGGGCGGATGCACGCGGTGGAATCGGGCAAGGACCTTGGGCCGCGCACGATGATTGCTTTCGGTGGCAACGGGCCGCTGCACGCCAGCCGCGTGGCACGCTCGGCGGGCGTCAGCCGCATTGTCATTCCGCCCAACCCGGGCGTCGGCTCGGCGGTCGGCTTCCTGTTCGCGCCGGTCAGCTTCGAAATCGTGCGCTCGCGCTATTCGCTGTTGAACTCGATGGATATGGACGGGGTGAACGGGCTTTTCGACGCGATGATTGCCGAGGCCAAGGGCGTGGTCGCCCAGGGCGCCGGGGACGCACCGACCGAGACCCTGCGCACCGCCTTCATGCGCTACAACGGCCAGGGGCACGAGATCGAGATCACCCTGCCGGATCGGGCTTTGACGGGGGATGACATCGCCCCCCTGACCGCCGCCTTCGAAGAGGAGTACCGCAAGCAATTCTCGCGCCCCGTGCCGGGGATGGAGATCGAGATCCTCAACTGGGCGGTGCGTGTTGCGACCCGCGACAGCGCCGTGCCGCCGGTGCCCGCGACGCCCACGCTCACCACGATCAAGCCGAACGGCACCCGCCCGATCACCTGCGACGTGGACGGCAAAGCCAAGGACGCAGCCTTCGTCGCCCGCGCGGACCTGAAACCGGGCGACCATGTGCCCGGCCCGGCGCTGATCCATGAACCGCAGACCACCACGCTGGTGTCCGCCGATTTCTCGGCCCACCTGGATGCGATTGGCAACCTTGTCCTTGTGAAGGCCCCCTCAAGTAGGGAAGCGGTAGGGGAAACCAAGAATGTCCAGAAAGGGGGTGCGAAATGACCTCGATGACCGATACCAAAACCGACCTCTCGCCCGCCCGCCTGCAAGTCATGTGGAACCGCCTGCTGGCAGTGGTGGAAGAGCAGGGCCAGACCCTGATCCGCGCCGCATTCAGCCCCATCGTGCGCGAATGCGGGGACATTTCGGCCGGGATCTTCGACGTGAACGGGCGGATGCTGGCCCAGGCCGTCACCGGCACGCCCGGCCATATCAACACCATGGCCGAGGCGGTCCTGCACCTGCGCGGGCGGTTTTCGCTGCAAGACATGAAGCCCGGCGACATCTACATGACCAATGACCCGTGGCTGGCCTCGGGGCATTTGAACGACTTCCTGCTGATGATGCCCGCCTTCAAGGACGGCAAGGTGGTCGGCTTTACCTCCTGCACCTCACACCTGGTGGATCTGGGCGGCCTCGGCATGGGGCCGGAGGGCGCCGATATCTATGACGAAGGCCTTCTGATCCCGCCCTGCAAGCTGGTCGAGGAAGGCACGCCCAATCCGCTGCTGATGGACATCATCCGCGTGAACTCGCGTGAGCCGATCGCGAACGAGGGCGACATCTACGCGCTGATCGCCTGTTGCGAGGCCGGGGTGAACCGTCTGGTCGCCATGATGGAGGAATTCGGCATCGACGACCTTCACACGCTGGGCGACTACATCATCGACACCTCGCGCAAGGGCGCCATCGAGGCGATCGCGGAGGTGCCGGAGGGCACCTACACGAACATGCTGAAGATGGACGGGTATGAGAACGAGCTGGAGCTGCACGCCACGCTGACCGTGACCAGGGACGGCATGCATGTGGATTTCACCGGCACCTCGGGCCTGTCGAAGAAGGGCATCAACGTGCCCCTGAACTATGCCACCGCCTACACGGTCTTTGCCCTGCGCTGCATCGTCGGGCCGGATATTCCGAACAATGCGGGCTCGCTTGAGCCGTTCACCGTGGACGGGCCCAAGAACTGCATCCTGAATGCGCAGCACCCCGCACCGGTGGCGATGCGCCACACGCTGGGGCAGGTGACGCCGGACCTGGTGCTGGGCTGCCTGCACCAGGCGCTGCCCGATGAGGTGCCCGCCGAGGGCGCAAGCTGCATGTTCGACCTGCCGATGCGCCATGCGCCGGAGGTGGCGGCCGAAGGCGGGCGCGAGTTCGCCATTGAACCCGTGCACAACGGCGGCACCGGCGCGCGGCCCCATGCGGACGGGCTGTCGGCCACCGCTTATCCCTCGGGCGTCTTCGGCTCTCAGGTCGAGATCACCGAAAGCGTGGCGCCGGTCGTCATGTGGCGGCGCGAACTGCTGCCGGATTCCGGTGGGCCGGGCAAGTATCGCGGCGGGCTTGGCCAGCGGATCGAGATGACCTCGTCCAATGGCGCGCCCTTCATCGTCTTCCTCTCGGTCGAGCGGCTGAAATTCCCGGCGCTTGGCCGCATGGGCGGGCAGCCCGGCGCGCCCGGTCGCATTCGCTTCCGCGAGGGTGCCGAGGATATCCCCGGCAAGGGCGAGCTGCGGGTGACCGGGGAGGATTACCTGATCTTCGACACGCCCGGCGGCGGTGGCTTCGGCGACCCGGCGGAGCGCGACCCGGCGGCGCTGGAGCTGGACCTGAAACGCGGGCTGGTCACGCAAGAGGGCGCGAAGGCCTATGGGGGTGCGTCATGATCCGCGCGGTTCCCCATGTGAGAGAGATGGCCGCCTATGCGTTGGCCGATCTTGGCGGCGAGGGGACCGTTTCCCTCGCCCAGAACGAAAGCGCCTTTCCGGCAAGCCCTGTGGCCATCGCGGCGGGGCAGGGGGTTTTGGAACAAATGCCTCTCTACCCCGATCCCGACTGGCCCGAGCTGCGCGCGGCGATTGCCGGGGTGCATGGGGTGGCAGCGGAAACGATCCTCTGCGGCGCGGGTTCGATGGAGTTGATCGGCTGCCTTATTCGCGCCTTTGCCGGGCCAGGCGACCGGGTGCTGGGCACGGATTACGGCTATGCCTATGTGGCGTCGGCGACCGCGCAGGTGCAGGCGGATTACGTGAAGGCGCGGGAGGTCGATCTGACCGTCTCGGTCGATGATATCTTGTCCGCCGTCGCGCCGGAGACGCGCATTGTCTTCGTCTGCAACCCGGGCAATCCGACCGGCACGCTGATCCCGAATGCCGAGCTCATCCGCCTGCGCGACGCCCTGCCCGGCGACGTGCTGCTGGTGGTCGATCAGGCCTATGCGGAGTTTTCCGACGCCGCCGAAGACCCGGCCGAGATCTTCGCGCTGGTTGGGCGGGGCAACACGGTGGTCATGCGTACGTTTTCGAAAGCCTATGGGCTGGCGGGGGCGCGGGTTGGCTGGGGGGTGTTCCCGCCCGAAATCGCGGGTGAGGTGCGCAAGCTACTCAATCCCAACAATGTCTCGATCCCGTCGCAGGCCATGGCGACTGCGGCGATGCTAGACCAGGCGCATATGCAGGACACCGTCGCGAAAACCGCCGCGATCCGCGACCGGTTTGCCGAGGGCTGTCGCGCGCTAGGGCTGGAGGTGGCACCGAGCCATACCAACTTCGTGCTGATCAGGTTTGCCTCCGTCGAGGCCGCGCAACAGGCCGATGCCGCTCTGCGCGCGGCGGGGCTGCTCATGCGCGGGATGGGGGGTTACGGCCTCGCCGATTGCCTGCGCGCGACGATCTGTGACGAGGCGGTGATGGACCGCTGCCTGGCTGTGTTGAAGGAGGTCACCCAATGACGTTCGAGACCCGAACCCGCGCTAAGATCGGCGTGTTGGTGCCCTTTACCAACACCAACCTGGAACCAGACATGATGCTGATGCGCTGCCCGGACACGACCGTGCATTTCCAGCGCATGGGCGGCTATGATGTGGATGAAATCCCCGGGTCGGACCAGATGGCCGGGCTGGGGGCGTCGGATATCAGCCACGACCTGCGCATGATTTCGGGCGTGCGGCCGGACGTGGTGTTGTACGGCTGCACCTCGGCCACGCTGACCCATGGGCCGTCGTTTGACGCCCAGCTGGCCGAAGACATCAAGGCGGGATCGGGCGCGCTGTCGCTGACCGCCGCCGGGTCGCTGGTGGCCGCGATCCAGGCGCTGGGGGTCAGTAAGATCGGCTTCTCCTCGCCCTATCTGGGCGAGATCAACGTGCAGGCGATGGAGTTCCTGGCCCAGAACGGGACCCAGACGGTGAAATGCGCCGATGTGGGCCGCGAGCTGGGCAATTACGGGCAGGGTGAGCTGACCCCGGACGAGGTCTTTGACCTGGCATGCGAGGCGAACCACCCGGACGCCCAGGCGATCGTGCTGAGCTGCACCGACATGCGCTCGGTCGAGGCGGTGGCGCGGATCGAGGCGGCACTGGACAAGCCCGTGGTGACGTCCAATCAGGCGATGATGTTTGCACTGATGCGTGCACTGGACCTGCCGCGTCACGCGGGCGTGCCGGGGCGGCTGTTCGACCTGCTGTAAGCAATGAGTGACGCGCCCGACCCTGGGTGGGCGCGTCACATCGGTGAAGTGGTGCAATGTGGTGGCACCAGTCGAAACGTGATTTGGTATTGAGACGTTGCCAAAGCGCCCTCCCGTGGGGAGGGTCGGGCGCGGCACGGGCTTTCAGCCCGCGCCAAGGGGTGCATGGGTCACCCGTTACGGCTCTTCCGAGCCGATCTCCTCCTTGCGGCGCGCGATATAGGCGTCCAGCTCGTCGCGAATGGCCGGGTCCATCGCGGGGGCCTCGTATTCACGCAGGGCTTGTTGCCACAGCTCGGTCGCGCGGGTCAGCGCGGTCTTGGCCCCGGCAGCCTCCCAGGCGCCGTGGTTCTGCCAGTCGGACAGCATCGGCGCATAGAAGGCGGTTTCATAGCGCGCCATCGTGTGGTCGGTGCCGAAGAAATGCCCGCCGGTGGGCACGTCCTTGATCGCCTCCAGACCCAGCTCATCCTCATCGAACTTCAGCGGCTTCAGGAACTCCATCATGTTTTGCAGGATCTCCACATCCATGATGAATTTCTCATAAGACGCGGTCAGCCCACCTTCGAGCCAGCCGGCCGCGTGATAGACCAGGTTGGCCCCGCCCAGCACCGCGCCCCAGGTGGCCATCATCGTCTCATACGCCGCCTGAAGGTCGACCACGTTCGAGGCGTTGGCGTTGGAGGTCCGGTAGGGAATGCCATAGCGGCGGCAGAGCTGGCCGGAGATCATGTTGGCCTTGCTGTTCTCCGGCGTGCCAAAGGCGGGCGCGCCGGATTTCATGTCCACATTCGAGGTAAAGGACCCATACATCACCGGCGTGCCGGGGTTGACCAGCTGGGTCAGGGTCACGCCAAAGAGCGCCTCGGCATTCTGCTGGGCGAGGGCGGCGGGCAGGGTGACCGGGGTCATGGCGCCCATCAGGGTAAAGGGGGTGATCGTGACCGGCTGACCGTGTTCGGCCATGGCGATCAGCCCGTCGCCCATCGCATCGTCGAACAGGCGGGGGGAGTTGACCGAGATGATGGTGATCACGCCAGGGTCATCCCGCATCTGTTCCGGCGTCATGCCGCGCGCGATGGCCATCATGTTGATCCCGTCCATCGCCCGGCCCCGACCGATGGCGGTGGCGTGGAAGCTGAGGTCGGAATAGGTCAGGTTGGCGTTATAGGTGTCCAGGTGCCGGTTGTTGGCGGGCATTTCCTGCGGCGCGGTGACCTGGTTGCCGATCAGGTGCACGGCGTTGAAGTGATGCGCGAGCTTGATGAAGTTGCAGTAGTCTTCGTAATTGCCCGCGCGCCGCCCGTTCACGCAGTCATGCACATTGGGCGGCCCGGCGACGAGGCCGAAGTTCACGTTATTGCCGCCGAGGGTAATGCGTTTCGCCGGGTTGCGCGAGGTGAGGGTAAAGGTCTCCGGCACCGTCTTCAGTGCTTCGTTGACCAGGCTTTCATCGATGCGGATCGTCTTGGTGTCGCGGTCGACGATGGCGCCCGCGTCTTCGAACAGGTCCATGACATTGTCGCCCATGACGCGGATCCCGGCCTCCGACAGGATGCGCATGGAGGTCTGGTGCAGCTTCTCGAGCTGGTCGGCGTCCAACAGCTCCATCTTCGGGGCGGTGTTGATCACGTTCTGCCAGGGCAGCTGCTGAATACCGCCGCCGGAGCGGGTGGATTTGCCGCGGCGGCCGCCGCCACGTCTTTCACGGGCCATGTTCAATATCCTCGTTCGGGATTGACGATGTTCGACAGCGCTTCGCCCTTGCGATAGCGCCACAGGTTTTCGGAAAACATCTCGACCGATTTCAGGTCCCAGCCGTCATAGACGGACGAGCAATGCGGCGTGATGATCACGTTGTCGAAACCCCAGAGCACGTGGTCGGCGGGCAGGGGTTCGATGGAGAAGACATCGAGCGCGGCGCCCCGGATCGTGCCGGTTTCAAGGGCGTTTACCAGTGGGGCCTCGTCGATCACGCCACCGCGGGAGACGTCGACGATCACGGCGTCAGGTTTCATCGCGGCGAAGGCGGCGGCGTTCACCAGCCCCCGGGTGCTGTCCAGAAGGGGCACGCAGGCGACGATGATATCGGCGCGGGGCCAGAGGTCGGGCAGGGCCTGCATCCCATGGACCTCATCCACGTTGGGCGTGTCCTTGGGCCGGGCGCGTACGCCGATTGTGGTGAGCCCCAGCGCCTTCATGCGCGCAGCCACCGCCATGCCGGTCTGACCCAGGCCCAGGATCAGCACGGTCTTGCCGTCGATCGGTTCGACCTTGCCGGAAATCCACTCGCGGCGGGTTTGAGCGGCCCGGAATCCCGGCAGGTCGAGCGCGAAGTGAAACAGCGCGCCCATGGCGTATTGCGCCATCATGTCGGCTGCCACGCCGGCCGAGTTGGTAACGGTCAGGGTGTCGGGATCCCAGGGGTTCATGTGGTCGGTGCCCGAACCTCCGACCGAGACCCATTTGACCGTGGGCGCGTCGATCAGCGCCTGGCGCGGGAAGCTCGGCGTGCCCCCAAACCGCACGGAATAGATCACCTCGGCACCAGTGTCCGCGATCATTGCGGGCAGGGCCTCGTAGCTGTCGCAGGTGTGGATCTCCAGGTCCGGGTGGCCTTTGGCCAGAACCTCGCGCGAGGCGTCCGGGTTGTCGGTGTGCAGGATGGTGACGGGGGTTTTCATGAGGCAAATTCCTGTGCTGCGGTGGCGACAGCATTGGCAAAAAACGCCGTGGCGGCAATGTCGAAGAGGACCGAAAAACCTGCGGCGCCGTCGCGGGTGTCGCGCCAGGTCACCGCCTCGACGTATCCCACACGGGTTTGGGCGATCTGGCCGTCCGCAAAGGCGCGGGGTGACAGGTCGACCGGGCAGATCTTTGCCATCAGATCGTCAAGGCGCGGGCCGGACAGGTGCATCCAGGCCCAGGTCTCCTCGCGCCAGGCGTCATAGCCTTTTACCCCCCCGGCCCCCTGCCATGCGGCGCGCAAGCCATCGGCGTTCTCGATCACCAGCAGATCCTCGCGGCCCAGGCGCAGGATGCCGTTTGCCATGCGGTTCACCTCTGGCAGGTCCAGGTCTTGCGCCGCCAGCCAATCGGCGGAGCCGCGCCCCTTGAGGCCGAAGCGGGGCAGGGGGGTGAGGTCGGTCAGCGTGACCGGGCCGGTGGTCAGGGGCGTGCCCTCGGCAGCGCCACCGGGTTGAAGCGGATAGCAGCGCATGATCACACCTCCTGCCGCGTATTTTCGGGATCGAAGAAGGCATGCGGGCCGACCGGCACCGTCACCCGCGCGCCGTTTCGGCATTTCACCGTGACGGGCGTGCCCAGGTCGGCATCGCGTCCATCCACATAGGCCAGCGCGATGTGCTTGCCCAAGGTGGGCGAGTAGAGCACCGAGGTCACATGGCCCACCGGCTCCTCGTCCCTGAGCACCAGGCAGCTTTCGCCGGGGATATCGCCGCCGTCGAAGCTCAGCCCGACCAGCTTGCGCGGCAGGCCCTTGTTGCGGCGCATTTCAATCGCGCGTTTGCCGACGAAGAAGGGTTTGGTTTTCGAAATCGCCCAGCCGAAGCCCAGCTCATCCGGCGAGGTCAGCGCATCGGTGTCCTGACCGATCAGGATGTGACCCTTTTCCAGGCGCAGGATGCGGCTGGCCTCCAGCCCGTAGGGGCGCAGACCGACGGGGTCGCCCGCCGCCAGGATCGCGTCCCAGAGCGTCTTTGCCTGGCTCGATGGGCAGTGGAGTTCGTAACTCAGCTCGCCAGTAAAGCCGATCCGCATCGCGCGCACGGGCACGCCCGCGACCGTGCCGGAACGACCGTCGAGATAGGCGAAGCCGTCGCGGCTGAAGTCAATGTCGCTCTCCAGCCGCCCCACCACCTCACGCGCCTTCGGGCCGGTGATGTTGAAGCCGGAGAAGGCGGAGGTCACGTTCAGCACATCCACGTCCAGCCGCCACTGCGCATTCCAGAACAGCATATCCGCATAGACCCGCGCGACCGCGCCGGTGGTGGCGGTGACGTAGTACATATCCTCGGCCAGGCGATAGGCGACGCCGTCGTCGATGACAGTGCCCATTTCATTGGTCATCAGGCAGTAGCGGCAGCGGCCCACGGGCTGTTTCTTGTAGGCCATGGTATAGATGCGGTTGAGGAATTCGCCCGCATCCGGCCCGCGCACTTCAAGCCCGCCGAGGGTCGAGACATCGAGCACACCGACCCCTTCACGCACCGCGCGCACCTCTTCTTCGATCAGCCGTTCGGCATCCGCTTTGGGTCCGTAGAAATAGGGCCGCCACCAGGCGCCCACGGGCCGCATGTCGGCGCCCAGGCGCAGGTGTTCCTGGTGCAGGGCAGACCGCCGTTCAGCCGGGTGGTGGTGGCCGGACAGCACGCCCAGCGTCTCGGGCGCGAAGGGCGGGCGGGCGGTGGTCACGCCGGTCTGGGCGATGGTGCGGTCGGTGGATTTCGCCACGATCCGCGCGGTGGCCAGCGCCGAGTGGCGGCCCTGGCTCGGCCCCATGCCGACCGTGGTGAAACGCTTGATCAGCTCCAGCTCGCGGTAGCCTTCCTTGGTGGCGTTCTGCAGGTCCTTGACCTGGATATCCTCGTCGCGGTCCACGAAATCCTTGCCCGTGGGGTGGGGGGAGATTTGCGGTTCGAAATTGGCCAGCGCGGCTTCGGGGTCGGCCACAGGGGGCACGTCGCGGGTGGGCAGGGCGAGGCGAGAGAGCGCCCTTTGCGCCACGATCTGGGCGTCGGTCATCACCGCCTCGGCCCCCACCGCGCCATTGACGCTGCCGGAAACGCCCAGAGGTGCCTCGGGCAGGGTCAGCGAGAAACGCGCGGTCGCATCGTCATAGCCCAGTTTCGCGCCCGCCTGGCAGGGCAGTTGCCACATGGGGGCGCTGCCCACCGAGATCACCACGAGGTCGCAGGCGATACGCGCACCCTCGACGGTGACACCGGTCACGCGGCGCTTGCCGTGAGCTTCGGAGATCGTACCGGTGCGGATGTCGACGCCATTCTGGCGCAGGGTGTCGGCGGTGTCTCCGCCCGAGCCTCCGGGGCGGGGGTCCACCACGGCGGCGACCTCCACCCCTGCCTCCAGCAGGTCCAGCGCCACGCGGTAGCCGTCGGGATTGGCGGCCAGCACCACGGCGCGTTGGCCGGGTTTGACCGCGTAATGGCGCATGAGCCGCTGCACGGCGGAACCGAGTAGAATGCCCGGCAGGTCATTGTTGCGGAAGACGGCGGGCTGTTCGATGCAGCCGGTGGCCAGGATGACCTCGCGCGCGCGGGTCTTGTAGAGCTTGTTGCCCTGGATAAGCGGTAGCCAATTGTCCTCGAACCAACCGTTCACCAGTGTATGGGTCATGACGCGCAGGCTCTCGCAGGCCTTGGCGCGGGTCAGCAGGTCGGGCAGGATCGCGTCCCCACCACGCCGGTAGGTGAGCGCACCGCCCAGGTCCGGCTCCATCTCGGCCAGGATCACATCGGCGCCCGCCTCGGCGGCCTCGATGGCGGCGGTCAGACCGGCCAGACCGCCGCCCACGACCAGGACATCACAGAAGAGATTGGCCTTTTCGAAGTCCTGATGCGCGGCCTTTGTGTCCAGCACGCCCAGGCCCGCTTTCTTGCGGATGAGCGGCTCCCAGAACTTCAGCCAGCTGTTTCGAGTGGGCCCCATGAAGGTGCGGTAATAGAAGCCCACCGGCATGAAGCGACCGAGCTTGTCCATGAAGGCATCACGGTCGCGCGCGAGGCTGCCGTTCACGTTCTGGGCGGTCACCGTCAGCCCCTCGGAAATCTGATGACGGTCGGCCTGCACGTTGGGGTCGGACGGCAGCTGCACCAGCGTATCGGCCTCCGCCCCGGCCATGGACATGAGCCCCCTCGGGCGGTGGTATTTGAAACTGCGCGACAGCATCCATTGGTCGTTGGCAGCGAGCGCCGAGGCGATCACATCGCCCTTCAGCCCGGTGAAATGCTGACCTTCGAAGGTGAAGCTCACTGGCGCATTTCGGTCGATGCGCGAGCCGTATGGGGCGGGCAGGCGGGTCATGCGCGGGCCTCCAGATCAGCGGGATCGAAGGTGCGGATCACCTCGTTCGTGGTGGCGTGGCGTTCGGCCAGGAAGAAGTAGTTCGAGGGCACGTGGCGCCACCATTCGGTGATGACCCCGGTCGAATTGTCGGCGCGAAACAGGTGGCGGGCCCAGTCCTGATCGGAGGTCGTGGCCGGGTCCGGGTCGGGTTTCACGGGCCCGAAACACTGGAATTCGTTGATATTGCGCGGGCCGTTCATCGGGCAGGTGAGGATCTTCATATCAGTGACTCGCGGCCGTGGCGCCCATTTCATTGAGCAGGTCAAAGCGGGCGAAACGCTCCATGGTGAAGGGTTCCAGGATCGGGGCGACGCGCTCGTTGGCAATCGTCTGGGCCATGTATTTCCCGGCCACCGGCGTGGCCTTGAACCCCCAGGTGCCCCAGCCGCAATCGAGCCAGAGATTGCTCAGCGGGCTCGCCCCCATGATCGGCGAATAATCCGGCGTCATGTCGGTGATCCCCGCCCATTGGCGCATCAATCGCACCCCTTGCAGGAAGGGGAAAAGATGGGTCGCGCCCTCGGCCAGGTGTTCCTTCATGTCGAGCGTCGAGCGGGTGGAATAGAGCTGATAGGGGTCCGAGCCGCCGCCGATCACGATCTCCCCGCGTGACGATTGCACCAGGTAGGTGTGCAGGCTGACCGAGCTGACCAGAGTATGCAGCCAGGGTTTCAGCGGCTGGGTGACCATGGCTTGCAGCGGGTAGCAGCGAATGGGCAGTTCAACCCCGGCCTTCAACGCCATGTCGTAGTTCATGCCGCCGACGGCAATCATCACCTGACCGGCGGCGATATCGCCGCGATTGGTGCGCACCTTGGTGATCTTGTCGCCCTCGGTGTCAAACCCCTGCACCTCGGTGCGCTGGTGGATCTCGACACCCCGGCGCGCGGCCTGCGCGGCATAGCCCCAGGCGACCGCATCGTGGCGCGCGGTGCCGCCGTCGGCGTGCCAGAGCCCGCCGGTAATTTCGAGCGGCCCGCCTTCGTCCATGTTCAGATGCGGGCTGAGTTCGCGCACGGTCTGCGCGTCCACCACCTCGATATTCGTGCCCGCCTGTTTGCCCATCTCGGCGCGCAGGTGGAAGCTGCGCAGGGTCGCCTCGGTATGGGCGAGGGTCAGCTGGCCGCGTTGCGAGAACATGACGTTGAAGTCGAGTTCCTCGCTCATCTCCTCATAAAGCTCGACCCCTTCCTTGTAGAACGCGATCCCCTCCTTGGTGATGTAGTTCGAGCGGATCGTGGTGGTGTTGCGCGCGGTGTTGCCGCCGGCGAGATACCCTTTCTCCAACACCGCGATATTGGTGATGCCGTGGTATTTCGACAGGTAATGGGCGCAGGCGAGGCCATGGCCGCCGCCCCCAACGATCACCACATCATAGGTTGGTTTCAAGTCGGGCGTGGCGGGGATGTCGCCAGTGACAGGATAGTCACGCGAGACCGCGTATTTCAGAAGCCGAAGGGGCATGTCAGGGGCCTTGTGCGTAGGTCAGGGAGCGTCGAAGATCAGCGCGCCGAGGTCGGAGAACCTGGCATCCGGCTGTGTCAGCCCCAGCACCGCGTCGCGGATGGCGCCCGCGCGGGCCGCGCCCAGGGACGGGGTGGCGAATTCCATGAACTTCTGCACCACCTCGTCGCGGTCCATCGGTGCCTCGGGCCCGCCGCGCGCGTGCACGTCGCCGGAGGTCAGCTCGCGCCCGTCCACGGTGGAGATCACCACATCGGCAACGCGGCAGGCCGGGAACCGGTCGGAGTGGCGGGCGGCTTCCTGCACCGTGATCCGGTCGACGATCTGCGCCACCAGCGGATCGGTCAGCCCGTCACCGGTGATGTGTTCGACCCCGATGCGGCCATGCGCCACCATGGTCGCGACCGCGAAGGGCAGGGAGTATTGCGCCTTCGAGGTATCGTCGGGCATGCCCTGGAACAGGCAGGCGCTTTCGTGGAAGGTGTTGACCTCGATCGCGGCGATCTGGTCATGGGTCAGACCATGCTCGCGGATCAGCGCGCGGGTGGCGTCGATCGCCGCATGGGCCCAGCGGCAGATCGGGTAGGGTTTCACATATTGATGCTCCATCTGCCAGAAGGTGCCCAGGTCGTCCCAGTGATGGGCAACGCGGTCTTCCTCGATGGTGATCGCGGGGGCACCGGTAAAGCCGTTTTCGGCCAGCACGGCGGAGGACAGCCCGACCATCGCGCCCCAGCCGGAACCGTCATGCAGCATGGTGGGGTTGGCGATCTCGCGCATCATCTGGCTGCGCGGGCCGTGGTATTCGGCAATGCCCATGGCCTGGCGCATCTGCTCGGCCGACATGCCGCGCATCCGCGCCGCCATGGCCACCACGCCAAGCGCGTTCCAGGCGCCGGAGGTGTGATAGTCGCAGGCGGTGTCATGCAGGCTGATGCCCGCGCGCCCGGCGACCTCATAGCCCACGGTCACGGTGGCCAGTGCCTCGCGGCCCGAGAAATCATCGACAGTTTCCGACAGGGCCGCCAGGGCAGGGACCACCACCACGCCGATATGGCCCTTGGTGGGGTTATAGCCGTCATGGCCGTCCAGGTTGTCGGTCTGGGTCGCGGCGGCGAAACCGGCGCCCGCCAGGCTGACGCGCCGCCCGTCGAACATCATGCGAGCGGAGGTGCCGGGCTGATCGGTGCCATAGAGCGCCACCGCCCCATCGCGGGCAATGCGCCCGGCGTCCATCGGGCCCGCACCGATGGTGATGCCCAGCGTGTCCAGCAGCATCAGCGCGGCAGCCTCCAGCGTTTGCTCGGGGAAAGCCTCGACCGGACGGGTCAGGGTGAACTCGGCCACGCGCGCGAACGTGTCAGAGGTCGCAGGGTCGGTATGGGTGCTGTCAGCCACGGGTCTGCCTTGAGGTTGATGAACCGGTTTTCCCCAGCCTAGGCCGGGAACCCGCCCGCCTCACGAAAACAAAAAAAGGGCTGAGGCACCGGATTTTTTGTACCACTCGGGCCCGCGCGGGCGTATGCCGGGGTAAGCCCCCCATCCCACGCCCGGATATCGCCATGCATCTGCCCCACCTGACCTTCCTGCGTAGCTTCGAGGCCTCGGCCCGCCACATGAGCTTTACCAATGCCGCGGTGGAGCTGAACTGTACCCAGTCGGCGGTCAGTAACCACGTGAGATCGTTGGAGGATTTCATTGGTCGCCCGCTGTTCGTGCGTCACCCCCGGTCGCTATCGCTGACCGATGTGGGCGAGGCCTATCTACCCTCGGTGCGCCATGCGTTGCAGGAAATCGACCGCGCCACGCAGTCGCTGATCGCCCAGACCCACAAGCGCGAAGTGGTGGTGTCCTGCCCAATCAGCCTGGCCGCCTATTGGCTGCCCGAGGTGATCCGTGGGTTTAGTGAGGCGCACCCGGGCATCGACCTGACGGTGCATGGCACGATCTGGACGGATGTGGAGGAAAACGTCTCGGACATCTCGATTTCGATCAACCATGTGGATGATATTACCCCGGATCTGACCCGGCTCTGGGCCGAGGATTTGACGGTGCTCTGCGCGCCGGACTACCGGGTAAAGGGCGAGCCGGTGACACGGCCCGAGCAGCTTTATGACGCTGGTCTGATCCATATCCTGGGGCGGTTGGAGTATTGGAAGCTGATGACCCGCGCCCTGGACCTGGCCGAGATCGACCTGAACGCGGGGCCCAGCACCAGCGCCACAAACCTGGCGTTGGAAATGGCGGTGCAGGGGCTGGGCTGTGTCGCCGCGCCCCGCTCGCTGGCGCATAATTACCTGGCGCGCGGTTTGCTGGTGGAACCCTTCGGGGTCAGGGTCGACAGCCCCTGGGTCTATTGCCTGCGAGTGAAGGAAAAATCCGTTACCCCGACCGTGAAACTGTTCCTGGAATGGCTGCGCACGGCGGCCAAGGCGCAGGACGACTGGATGCGTCAGGCGTGAGAACGCCGCCCGGCGCGGGGCAGGGCGGCATTGGTTTTTCTTTTCAGGCCTGGATTACGCCGGGGTCAGCTGGGCCGTCTGGTCAGTGCCGCGCAGGCGGGCACCGGAGGGGTCAAAAGGCGCCTCGGCCAGGATGCGGGCCCTGTGGGGTTTGCCCAGCACCATGATCTCGACCGTATCGCCCGGCTGCGCCGCCTTCGGGTCGCGAAAGCCCACCGCCAGCGACTTGCCGACCGAATAGCCATAGGCGCCGGAGGTCACGCGGCCGACGGGGGTGCCACCCTCGGCAAAGATCGGCTCGCCGCCGGTGGCGTCGGCATCTTCGGTGACATCCAGTTCAAACAGCGCCAGCACCTCGCGCGGGTCGTTGTCCTTGACGGCCAGGTAGGCCTCCTTGTGCAGGAAATCCTTGTCGAGCTTGATCAGACCGTCCAGCCCCAGCTCCTGCGGCCAGTATTCCTGGCTGTATTCGCGACCCCAGGAGCCATAGCCTTTCTCGATCCTGAGCGACCCCAGCGCACGGCCCCCAACAGGCCCGCCGCCCTGGGCCTTGGCCGCATCAATCAGCGCGGTGTAGAGCGTGACCTGGTCGGCCTCGGCACAGTGCAGCTCCCACCCCAGGTCGCCGGTAAAGCTGACGCGGATGGCGGTGCAATCCACCCCCGCGACGGTGATCTTCTGCGAGCGCATGAAGCGGAACGCCTCGTTCGACAGGTCGGCGTCCGTGAGTGTGGCCAATGCGGCGCGGGATTTCGGCCCGGCGATGTTGAACCCGGCGATCTTGTCGGTGGCAATCTCCAGCGTCGTGCCCTCGGGCAGGTCGACCATCTGGAAGAAGCGCTGGTGATAGCGTTCGGCCATGCCCGAGCCGATCATCATGTATTCGTCATCCGCCAGCTTGGTGATGGTGAAATCCCCCGCAACCCCGCCGCGCACGGAGATGAGCGGCGTCAGGCAGGAGCGGCCAATGACGGTGGGCACACGGTTCGCGACCAGTTTGTCGAGCCAGTCATAAGCGCCCGGCCCCTTCACCACGTAATTGGCGAAGTTGGAGATATCGATCACGCCCACGGCCTCGCGCAGCATGTTCACTTCGCGGCCCACCGGGTCGAACCAGTTCTGGCGGGTGAAACCGATGGTTTCCTCGGTGCCCGGCGCGTCCGCGAACCAGAGCGGGTGTTCCCAGCCGCAGTTCAGGCCGAAGACCGCGCCCATGTCCTTTTGCATCTCATAGGCCGGGCGCACGCGGGCGGGGCGGCCTGCGCTGCGTTCCTCGTTGGGGAAGTGGATCTTGAAGCGGTGGACATAGCTGTCCTTGACCCGCGCCTTGGTGAATGCCTTGTCGGCCCAGTCGCCGAAACGGGCGAGATCCCAGGCGAACATGTCGTATTGCGGCTCGCCTTCGATCATCCATTGCGCGGCCAGAAGGCCCAGGCCACCGGATTGCGAGAAGCCCGGGATCAGCCCGCCGATCAGGAAGTAGTTCTTCAACTCCGGCACCGGACCCCAGAGCATGTTGGAGTCGGGCGACCAGATCATCGGCCCGTTGATCACGCGTTTGACGCCCGCCGTGGCGGCGACCGGCACACGTTCGGTGGCGCGGATGACGTTTTCCATGATCCGGTCGAGGTCATCGGGGAAAAGGTCATGGGCGAAGTCGAGCGGCGTGCCGTCCTCGGCCCAGAACTTCATCTCCTTCTCATAGGCGCCGATCAAGAGCCCGTTGCCTTCCTGGCGGAAGTAATATTCGCCATCGCGGTCGGCGATGGAGGGCAGGCGGCGGCCCAGGTTGGCGACCTCGTCAATGGTTTCGGTGACGAAATACTGATGCTCGGTCGGCTGCAACGGCAGGGTCAGACCCGCCATCGCGGCCACTTCACGCCCCCAGAGGCCCGCAGCATTGACCACCCATTGCGTGTGAATATCGCCCTTGGTGGTGCGCACGATCCAGCTGCCGTCGGGCTGCTGTTCGGTGCCAATGACCGGGCAGAACCGTTCGATGGTGGCCCCCATGGCGCGGGCACCGGCGGCATAGGCATGGGGCACGCCGGAGGGGTCCACATTGCCGCCATCGGGTTCGAACATGATGCAGCGCACGTCATCGAACTGCGCCAGCGGGTGCAGTTCTTGCGCCTGTTCGCGGCTGACTTCGTGGAAGTTCAGACCATAGAACCGCGCTTTCGCCTCCTGCAGGCGCAGCTGATGTTCGCGCTCTTCCGTTTGGGCCAGGTACAGGCTGCCGGGCTGGAACACGCCGCAGCTCTGGCCCGTCTCCTGCTCCAGCTCCTTGTAGAGGTTCATCGTATAGTGCTGGATGCGGGTGATGTTGTTGTTGTCATGCAGCCCGTGGATGTTCGCGGCGGCATGCCAGGTGGAGCCGGAGGTCAGCTCGTCCCGTTCCAACAGGATCGAATCCGTCCAGCCGAGTTTGGCCAGGTGATAGAGGATCGAGGTGCCGGCAAGCCCGCCACCGATCACAACGGCCTGTGCGTGGGTTTTCATGGTTCGTCCTTCCTGTCCCGCCTCAGGCGGCGATCTCTTTCATGGCGGCGAGGAATTGGGCGACCTCGCCTGTGGAATTATAGTGGCACATGGAGACACGTACACAGCTGTCCAGCCCGAGAGGCGAGAGGATATTGCCGGAATAGTGGTCCGCCTTGCGCAGATGGGTGCGGATGCCCTGATTGTTGAGCTGCTTGACCACATCCACCGAGGCTACGCTGTCCACCACCAGCGAGACCAGCCCCTCGCGCGCGGGGTTGTCCACACCGCCCAGGATGGTGACGCCGGGCAGTTCGGCCAGGCCCGGCAGGTTGCCGGTGCCGTGGATCATCGCGTCGGTCAGGGCCTTTTCCTGGGCGTGGATCGCTTCGCCCGCGGCCAGGAACTTGCCGCGTCGGTCGGTGGCGTCGCTGACCTGGCTGCCCAGCCATTCAAAGTAGCTCACGACCTCGGACATGGTGGCATAGGCGCCGGTGTCACGCGTGCCCATCTCCCAATTCTCGGCGGGGCCATCGATCAGCGCGTTGTGTTCGACATGGGTCAGCCGGTCGGAAATCCAGGCCACGCCATAACCGTGGCGCGAGAAGACCTTGTAGGGCGAGATCACATAGCCGTCGACATCGTACTCGGTCAGGTCGATGCGCCCATGGGCCGCGTGCTGGATCCCGTCGACGATGATCAGACAATCGGGCGCAACCGCGCGGATCGCCTTGGACACGGCGCCCACGTCCACCCCCATGCCGGTGACCGGCGAGGTGTGCAGGATCGTCGCGACCTTGGTGTCGGGGGTGACGGCGGCGGCGTAAGCCTCGGCCGTCACGGTGCCGGTGGCGTCGTCATGGGGAATCAGAACGTGGCGCTGACCGGCGATGCGGGCCCAGCGGTCACAGGCGGATCGGGTGGCCGGGTGTTCCAGGGTCGATCCCAGAACCACGCCTTCGCCCGCTGCCAGACAAGCGTTCATGATCAGGCGAAACAGCAGCTCGGTGCCGCTTTCACCAACAAAGAACTGCCCGCCGGGGGCGTTCATGAACTCCGCCATGTCCGCCTTGGCCTTGTTGATCGTTGCCACAAGCGCGTGCGCCCCGGGGTTGTCGCGACCCTGGTTGTCAGGAATCGCGGCGTGGCGCGCGGAGCTGTCCAGCACCGCGTTCAGCGTCAGCGCGCCGCCTGCGTTTTCGAAGAAGATGCGCGGGCCCTGTTCGGGGCAATGGTCGACTTGGGCAAAACGGCTGCGGATGTCTTCCAGCAGGGCGTCGGTTATCTGGCTCATCGGTGTCCACTCTGATGACGATCGGGTTTCGATGGAGCCTAGGCCGCCCGCCCCAACAAGACATGCAAAAAAAAGCGGGGCAAAGGCCGCAAAAATCTTGTGCCACGGCGGCGCACGCGCGGGGTAGGGTCCAGCGACCAACCCCGAAGGCAAGGGCAGGGATATGGATCAGGGCACGGGACAGGGCACAAGTCCGCTGACATTCGTCTTCATCCTGGTGCCGGATTACAGCGCCCTGTCGCTGATATCCGCGCTGGAAACCCTGCGCGTGGCCAATCGCGGGCAGGAGCGGCCGCCTTTTGCCTGGCAGGTGCTCAGCGTGGATGGCGGGCCGGTGGCAAGCTCGCTTGGGGCCGAGATGCCGGTGGACGGGCCGTTGCGTGATATTGGCCGACGCGAGATTCTGCTGTTGGTCAGCGGCGCGAATGTGCAAGCGCAGGCCAGCCCGACGCTGATGGCGTGGCTGAGGCGCCAGCACCGGCGCGGAGCCCAGATCGGCGGGCTCTGCACTGCCGCGCATCTGCTGGCGGAGGCCGGGTTGCTCAGGCGGGCCAAGGCGACGATCCACTGGGAAAACCGCCATGCGTTTCAGGAAAGCTTTCCCGATGTCGAGCTGAGCGACCAGGTGTTTTTGGCCGAAGGCGCGGTGTTTTCGACTGCGGGCGGCACGGCCTCGATCGACCTGATCCTGGATCTGATCGCACGGGAACAGGGGCAGGGGCTGGCGAACCTGGTGGCGGGGCGGCTGAACTATCACGACATCCGCTTCCTGCAACGCAGCGCACGGGTCAGCATGCCGGGGCGTATCGGCATTCGCCACGCCAAGCTGCGGCTGGTCCTGGACCTGATGGAGGCGCATCTGGAAGAGCCGGTCAGCCCCGCCGCGCTGGCTGATCATGCGGGCATCTCGGTGCGCCAGCTGGAGCGGCTCTTTCGCCGATACCTCGGCTGCCCGCCAAAACGGTTCTACAACCAGCTGCGCCTGCAGCGGGCGCAGGACCTTCTGCTGCAATCGAAACTCAGCGTAACCGAGGTCAGCATCGCCTGCGGCTTCAACTCGATCACCCATTTCTCGAAACTGTTTCGCGAACGCTACGGGGTGTCGCCGACGCAGGTGCGCCGCGGGGTAAGCGCTCTCCCCCGCCTGTCCGGCGCTAACGGTGTCGCAAACAGTTCACAAAACGCCGGAAATTGATGCAGTAACCCTTTACAGCGCGCTGTTTTTGCAGGCTCATTGGGATGCCGTCGCATTGCGACGTCCGCCAGCCAAGGACTGCCAGCGTGAAACCGACAAACACAACAAACCCCGAATATTTCCACAAGGTCGTCGATTGCCAATATGCCTGCCCGGCCCATACGCCGGTGCCCGCCTATATCCGTGCGATTGCGCAGGAGCGCTACTCCGACGCCTATATGATCAACTGGGAAAGCAACGTCTTTCCGGGCGTTTTGGGCCGCACCTGCGACCGGCCCTGCGAACCGGCCTGCAGGCGGGGCCGGGTTGAAGAAGAACCGGTCGCGATCTGCCGCCTGAAACGGGTGGCCGCCGACAACAAGGATGACATTCGCGACCGTCTGCCCGGGGCAGGGGCCCCGAATGGCAAGAAGGTCGCGCTGATCGGCGGCGGCCCGGCCTCGCTGACCGTGGCGCGCGACCTGGCGCCGCTGGGGTATGAGCTGCACCTTTACGACGCGCAACCGAAGGGCGGCGGGTTCATGCGCTCGGAAATTCCCAGCTTCCGCCTGCCCGAAGAGGTGCTGGAGGAAGAGGTCGGGTACGTGCTGGACATGGGCATTCACACCCATTTCGACACTTATGTGGATAGCATGGCTGATGTGCTGGCCAAGGATTACGATGCGGTCTTCGTCGGCTGCGGCGCGCCCAGGGGCCGTGACCTGCCGAACCTGCCGGGCCGGGAAGAGGGCGCTAAGAACATCCATGTTGGGCTAGATTGGCTGGCAAATGTCGCCTTCAAACACACCGCCAAGATCGGCAAGAAGGTGATCGTGCTGGGCGGCGGCAACACGGCGATGGACTGCTGCCGCACCTCGCGCCGGTTGGGCGGGGAAGAGGTCAAGGTGATCGTGCGCTCGCCGTTCGAGGACATGAAGGCCTCGCCCTGGGAGAAAGAGGACGCGATCCACGAGGGCATCCCAATCCTGGACAACCACGTGCCGCTGGAATTCGTGGTCAAGGACGGCAAGCTGATCGGCATGAAGTTCGACAAGGTCGAAGCGCAATATGACGCGGACGGGCGGCGCAAGCTGGTCTCGACCGGCGAAGAGCCCGTTTACGTGGAATGCGACGACGTTCTGATCGCCATCGGCCAGGAGAACGCCTTCCCGTGGATCGAGAAGGAAACAGGGATCCGCTTTACCTCCTGGGGCACGCCGATCATCAATGATGACGAGACCTTCCAGTCGACCAACAAGAAGGTCTTTTTCGGCGGCGACGCGGCCTTTGGCCCGGCCAATATCATCACCGCGGTGGCCCATGGCCACAAGGCGGCGGTGTCGATCGACCTTTATTGCAACGGGCAGGATCTGGAGGACCGGCCGCCGCCCAATGTGACCCTGATCAGCCAGAAAATGGGCATTCACGAGTGGAGTTACGATTCCATTCCGGTGGATGACAAACGCGAGGCGGTGCCGCTGGTGGCGCTGGAAAAGGCGCTGGGGGATCGTGACCTGGAGGTCGAGCTGGGCTTTGACCCGGAAACCGCCTTCGTGCAGGCCGAACGCTGCCTGAACTGCGACGCGCAGACGGTCTTTACCGCGCCCAATTGCATCGAATGCGACGCCTGCGCGGATATCTGTCCCACGAGCTGCATCAACTTCGTGGAGAACGCGCCCGAGGACGATCTGCGCCCGCGCCTGATGGTGCCCGCCGACAACCCGGAACAGGATCTTTACGTCTCGGATACGCTGAACACCGGCAAGGTGCTGGTCAAGGACGAGGACGTCTGCCTGCACTGCGGGCTCTGCGCCGAACGCTGTCCGACGGCGGCCTGGGACATGCAACTGTTCACGTATAACACCGCCAAGGCGGCCCCGGAGCTTGTGCCCGGACTGGAGGCTCTGTGAGATGAAACAGATCGAAGGTATCAACGATTTCGTCGTCAAATTCGCGAACGTGAACGGCACCGGGTCGGCATCTGCCAACCACTTGTTTGCAAAGGCAATATTTCGCATGGGCATTCCGGTCTCCCCGCGCAATATCTTTCCGTCGAACATTCAGGGCTTGCCCACCTGGTACGAGGTGCGGGTGTCGAAAAACGGCTATCTGGGCCGGCGCGGCGGGGTTGATTTCATGGTCTCGGTCAACCCGCAGTCGATGGAAAAGGACATCGCGGCGGTCGAGCCGGGGGGCTATTTCCTCTATGACAACACCAAGCCCTTGGCGCCGCACCTGAAGCGTGACGACATCACCATGTTCGGCATTCCGCTGACGGAAATGTGCATGCGCGAATATGCCAATCCGCGCCTGCAGCAGCTGTTGAAGAACGTGGTCTATGTCGGCGCCATGGCGGCGCTGATCGACATTGATTTCCGGGTGCTGAAGGACCTCTTGAACGACCAGTTCAAGGGCAAGGAGAAGCTCATTTCCTCGAACGTGCATGCGCTTGAGATGGGGTATCAATACGCGACCGAGAACCTCCAATGCCCGCTGCCGATCCGGTTGGAGGCGGGGGTAAACCTGGCGCCGCATATCCTGGAAAGCGACCATATCCTGATGAACGGCAACACCGCCGCCGCCCTGGGCGCGATCTATGGCGGGGCGACCGTGGCGGCCTGGTATCCGATCACGCCGTCGACCTCCGTGGTGGATGCCTTCGCGAAATACGCCGAACGCATGCGCATCGACGCGGGCACCGGCAAGAAGAACTTTGCCATCGTGCAGGCGGAGGATGAACTGGCCGCCATGGGCATGGTGGTCGGTGCCGGCTGGAACGGGGCGCGGGCCTTTACCGCGACCTCCGGGCCGGGGCTGTCGCTCATGTCGGAATTCCTGGGGCTGGCGTATTTCGCCGAACTGCCGGTGGTGCTGATCAACGTGCAGCGCTCGGGGCCTTCCACGGGCATGCCCACGCGCAGCCAGCAATCGGATGTGTTGGCGGCGGCCTATGCCAGCCACGGCGATACGAAACATGTGCTTCTGTTCCCCGCAACCCCTTCGGAATGTTTCGAAATGTCGGCGCAGAGCTTCGATCTGGCCGAGCAGTTGCAGACCCCGGTGATCCTGATGACCGACCTGGACCTGGGCATGAACGACTGGATGTCGCCGCCCTTGGAGTGGGACGACGCGACCGAGATGCAGCGCGGCAAGGTGCTGGACGCCGCCGGGCTGGACGCGGCCGAGCAATGGGGCCGCTACCTGGACGTGGACGGCGACGGGATCTGCTATCGCACCCTGCCGGGCACGCATCCGTCGAAGGGCGCGTTCTTCACGCGCGGGTCGTCCAAGAACGAGATGGCGGTCTATTCCGAAAGCGGCGAGGATTACGTGAAGAACGTGGATCGCCTCTTGCGCAAGTTCGAGACCGCCAAGGCCTATGTGCCCCGGCCCAAGACACATCCGCCCATCGAGGTGAAAAAGCCCAAGACCAAGTTTAAGATCGGCGCGCTGTTCTTCGGCACCTCGGCCAGCCCGGCCTATGAGGCGGTCGAGATGCTGGCAGAGGAGGGCTATCCCATTGATACGATGCGCATTCGCGCCTTCCCGTTCCACCAGGAGATGGACAAGTTCATCCATGACCACAACGTGGTGTTCGTGATCGAACAGAATCGCGACGGGCAGATGCGCCAGCTGATCATGAACGAATGCCAGATCGAGCCGGACAAGCTGATCTCGGTGCTTAACTACTCGGGCACGCCGATCACGGCACGCCATATTGCGGGCAAGATCCGTGAAACCATCGGTACCAAAAAGGCCAAGGTTGTGCCTCTGAAGCGGGAGAAAGCCTGATGTCTTATGTAAAACCCAAATTCCGCCACCCGAACCTGCCGACGAACCGGCGCGGCTATACGGTGGCCGATTATGATGGTGCGATTTCAACGCTTTGCGCGGGCTGCGGGCATGACAGTATCTCGGCCGCGATCCGCAATGCGTGCTTCAAATCGGCGATCGAGCCGCACCGGATCGCCAAGGTCTCGGGCATCGGCTGTTCGTCGAAGATGCCGACGTACTTTTTGGGCAAGAGCCACGGGTTCAACTCGGTCCACGGGCGCATGCCGTCGGTGGCGACGGGGGCGTCCTTGGCGAACCGCGACCTGACCTATATCGGCGTGTCCGGGGACGGGGATACGGCGTCCATCGGCATGGGGCAGTTCGTGCACCTGGTGCGCCGCAATCTGAACATGACCTATATCGTTGCGAACAACGGCTGTTACGGGCTCACCAAGGGTCAGGACAGTGCGACGGCGGATATCGGGTCCGTGGCCAAGGGCGGGGCGGTGAACCCGTTCGAGGGGATCGATCTTGCGAGCCTCGCGCTGCTGCAGGGCGCCAGTTTCGTTGCGCGCAGTTTTTCCGGCGACAAGGGGCAGTTGGAGCCGCTGATCCGCGCGGCCATGGCGCATAAGGGCTTTGCCTTCATCGACGTGGTCAGCCCGTGTGTGACCTTCAACAACCATGCCGGGTCCACGAAAAGCTATTCCGAGACCCGCGAGCATCTGACGCCCATGCCGGTGGAGTTCGTGCCGATGCGGGACGAGATCACCACCAATTACGATCCCGGCACGACCCAGGCGGTGACCCTGCATGACGGGTCGGTGATCCACCTGCAAAAGGCGGCGGATGGGGTGAAGACCGACGACCGCAACGCCGCGCTGATGCGCATGCAACAGGCGCGGGACGAGGGCAGCATCCTGACCGGGCTGATGTTTTTGGACCCGAACCAGGCGGACCTGACCCAGACCCTGAACCTGGCGACCACGCCGCTCAATGAGCTGGGCAAGGATGAGCTGTGTCCGGGGTCCAAGGTGTTGAAGAGCATCAACGAAGGGCTGCGATAACGGAAGCAGCGGGGCAGCGCCCGACCCTGGGTGGGCGCCCCGCAACCGTTCTGTGGAGCAACCGGCCCGCATCAAATGATACGCCTGTTCTGGGTGAAACGTCGGAAAAGCGCCCTCCCGTGGGGAGGGTCGGGCGCTGCCCCGCTGCGCGGGGCCGGGGGTTGCGTTCTTCTTAGAAATCCAACCCCAAATCCACAGTCCGCGCGGAGTGCGTCAGCGCACCAGACGAGATGTAATCCACCCCAGTGGCGGCAATCGAGGCAATCCGCTCCAGCGTGACATTCCCCGAAGCCTCGGTCTTCATCCGCCCGTCGACCATCGCCACGGCTTCCCGCAGCATATCATTGTCCATGTTGTCGAGCAGCACGACAGAGGCGCCGCCGACCTTGAGCACCTCGGCCAGCTGGTCCAGGCGGTCGACCTCGATCTCCACCGCCATCATGTGGCTGGCGGAGGCCTTGGTGGCCTCCAGAACGGCGCGCACGCCCCCGGCGGCGGCGATGTGGTTGTCCTTGATCAGGATCGCGTCGGACAGGGAATAGCGGTGGTTGAAGCCACCACCGTGCAGGACGGCGAGCTTTTCCGCCATGCGCAGGCCCGGGGTGGTCTTGCGGGTGCAGGTGATGCGGGTGTCCGTACCCGCGGCCGCGGCGACGAAACCGGCGGTCTTGGTGGCAATCCCGGTGAGCCGCCCGGCAAAGTTCAGCGCCACACGCTCGCCCGACAGGATCGAGGCGGCGGAGCCCTTGATTTCCATCAGCACGTCACCCTTGGCGCAGGGCTGGCCATCGGCGATATGGGTCACAATCTCCAGCGCCGGATCGACCAGGCGAAAGGCCAAAGCGGCGATCTGCATACCCGACACAACGGCATCTTCGCGCGCGTTCAGGCGGGCGTTGTAGGTCGTGCCAGACGGGATCACCGCGCGGGTGGTCACGTCGCCGTAGCTGCCCAGATCTTCCATCAGGGCGTTGCGGACCATCGGTTCCAGCACCAGGTCGGGCAGGGAGGCAAAACTCATGTCAATTCCTTGGTCACGACGGCGCGAACCTTTTGCGCCTGGGTCAATGTCTGGTGCGAGCGTTCGCCTGCGCCGGGCAGGGGCTCGGGGAAATCGGCGCGTTCATGGGCGCCGCGGCTTTCTTCGCGCATCAGCGCACCGGCGGCAATCAGCGTGGCGGTGGCGCACATGTTCAGGAAGGACGGGCTGTCGCCATGGGCGTCCTCCAGCCGGGCGATGGTGGTCAGGGCGCGGATCAGCCCTGCGCGGTCGCGCACCACGCCCACGTCGCGGGTCATGCACTGGCGCAGTTCGTCCACAGCCTCGGGGGCAGGGGGGGTGCCGCCAGGTTGGAAGGGGATCGCGACTGGGGCGGCCTGCGTGTGTTCCGGCGTTGCGGCGGCGATCCCGTCTGCGCAGATGCGGGCATAAACCAGCGCCTCCAGCAGGCCGTTCGACGCCAACCGGTTCGCGCCGTGCAGCCCCGTGGACGACGCCTCGCCACAGACCCAGAGCCCGGGCAGGGAGGCGCGGCCTTGCGTGTCCGTCGCAATGCCGCCCATGTGGTAATGGGCCGCCGGGGCGACCGGGATCGGTTCGCGGGCCGGGTCGATGCCATTGCGGGCGCAGTAGTCGGCCACGGAGGGGAACTGGGTCTTGATCGCCGCGCCGAGCGCTTCGCGGGTGTCCAGCATAGGGCGGTTGCCTGCCTGCACCTGGGCAAAGATCGCGCGGGCCACCACGTCGCGGGGGGCAAGCTCGGCGTCCGGATGGACCTCGGTCATGAACCGCTCGTCGTGCTTGTTGATCAGCACCGCACCTTCGCCGCGCAGGGCCTCGGTGGCGAGCGGCGCGGGGTCCTCGCCCACATCCATGGCGGTGGGGTGGAATTGCACGAACTCGGCGTCTGAGATCACCGCGCCGACCCGCGCCGCCATGCCGATGACCTGGCCGCGAATGCGATGCGGGTTGGTGGTGAGCGCATAGAGCCCGCCGGAGCCGCCACCGGCCAGCAGAACAGCCGGGCCGGAGAGGGTCACGGGGGCGGATCGGCCCTCGTCGCTTTCACAGAGGGTGACGCCGGTGACGCGGCCGTCGGTGACCTCCAGGTCGGTCGCGAGCGTGCCTTCCAGCACCTGAATGGACGGGGTCTGGCGCACCTGGTCGATCAGGGCGGCCATGATCTCGGCGCCGGCCTGGTCGCCCTTTACGCGCACCACGCGGGCGAAGCTGTGGGCGGCCTCGCGTGACAGCACGTAGCCGCCGTCCTCGGTCCGGTCAAAGGGGGTGCCCAGGCGCGTGAGGTCGAGGATATGGCGGCGCGCCTCGTCGGTGACCATGGCGGCGACCTCAGCGTCCACCGTGCCGGCGCCGGCGCTGACCGTATCCTCGGCGTGGTTCTTCGGGCTGTCCGCCGCATCCATCGCCGCCGCCACGCCGCCTTGCGCCCAGGCGGAGCTCGCCCCGTCGCCAAGCGGTTCGGGCGAGATCATCACCACGGGCCGGGGCGCCAGTTTCAGCGCGGCATAAAGCGCGCCCATCCCGGCGCCCACGATGATGATACGATCGGTGGAGATCCGCATGACCGACCCCGCCCCGGCTTACAGGCCCAGCTTGCGCGACAGGTCGATCATCGCCTGCACGGACTGGCGCGCCTTCACGGCGACCGCCGGGTCAACCTCGACCTGGTTGTCCATCGTGTGCAGGACGTAAAGGATCTTCTCCAGCGTGATTTTCTTCATGTAGGGGCACATGTTGCAGGGGCCGACGAAATCGACCTCCGGCAGCTCGTCGGCGATGTTGGAGGCCATCGAGCATTCGGTGATCAGCATCGCCTTTTCGGGCTTCTTGTCGGTCACATACTTGATGATACCGCTGGTCGAGCCGGAGAAATCGGCCTCCGCCACCACATCCGGCGGGCATTCCGGGTGCGCGATCAGCTGCGTGCCCGGGTTCCATTCGCGGAAGTCGCGCAGGTCCTGGGCGGTGTATTGTTCATGCACGATGCAGGAGCCGGGCCAATAGACCACGTTCTTGTCGGCCAGGTTGGCGACGTTCTGGGCCAGATACTGGTCCGGGGTCATGATGACCGTGTCGCTTTCCATCGCGTTGACGATCTGCACGGCGTTGGACGAGGTGCAGCAGATGTCCGAGGCCGCTTTGACCTCGGCGGTGGTGTTCACATAGGTGACGACCGGCGCGCCGGGGTATTTGGCGCGCATTTCCTCGATGCCCTCGGCGGTGATCGATTCCGCCAGCGAGCAACCGGCGGCCATGTCAGGCATCAGCACGGTTTTCTCGGGGCTGAGGATCTTCGAGGTCTCGGCCATGAAATGCACACCGGCCTGCACGATCACGTCGGCTTCGACCTCGGCGGCTTTCATCGCCAGTTGCAGGCTGTCACCGACGAAATCGGACACGCCGTGAAACACCTCGGGCGTCATGTAGTTGTGGCCCAGGATGACCGCGTTGCGTTCCTTCTTGAGCGTGTTGATCGCCTTCACGTAGGGCGCAAACACGGCCCAGTCGGGCGGCGTGATCACACGGTCCATGCGGGCGTAGGTCTCGGCCATCTCACCGGCGAGGGTGGGCGACGGTTCCAGGTCGTAATGCGCGCTCAGCACATCGCGGAGATTGGCAAGGTCCAACACGGCTGGTCTCCTCTTGCTGCCTTCTGCCTCCGTCCTGTGCGTTGCCCAAGCCCGGGCCGATGCGATCCCAAAGGCGGGAAACGACGCCTGGAACGGAAAGACGACCGTGGCTTACCGCATACAGAAGAGATATAATAGGGGGAAATTGGCGGGCAAATACCCTTTTTCCATGGGTTTGCAGTGACTTATTATTAACATAATCCATATTATCAGATTGTTTCCGCTGCCGAGTGAGAACGGCGGAGCAATACTCGGCCACGGTAGCGGCGTCGTTGTGGTGTCGCGGGCGGCGTAAAAGTCGTCCACTTTTGCCCTTTCGGTTTTCGGGAGGGTTTGGGGATATACACCGTGGACTTGTATTTGAAGGTGCGTCAGGCTCATTTCCAGGACGGCTTGAGCGGGCGCCAAATTGCCCGGGATTTTGGCATCAGCCGGGACAGCGTTGCGAAGATGTTGGCCTATTCGGAACCGCCCGGGTATCGGCGGGTGGCGCCGATCAAGCGCCCCAAGCTGGATGCATTTATTTGCCTGATTGATCAGTGGCTGGCCGAGGACAAGGCCCGACCTCGCAAGCAACGCCATACCGCGAAGCGCATCTTCGAGCGTTTGCGCGATGAGTGCGGCTTTGATGGCGGATATACGATCGTCAAGGATTACATCCGGTCCAGGAAGCGTTCCGGCAAGGAAATGTTCGTGCCGCTGAGCCATCCGCCCGGGCATGCGCAGGCGGATTTTGGTGAAGCGTTGGTGGTGATCGGCGGCGTTGAGCAGAAGGCGCATTTCTTCGCTTTTGATCTGCCGCACAGCGATGCGTGCTACATCCGGGCCTATCCGCGCCAACATGAACTCGCGCTCGCTCTACGCGAGATCGGCAAAATTGAACGGACGTTGTTCATCATCGACTGGTTGCTCGATGCCGATATGCAGCGTCGCGCCCAGATCGGCCTCAACAAAGGCGAGGCCCATCACGCCTTGAAGAACGCATTGCGCATCGGACGCCAAGGCGAAATCCGAGACCGTACTGCCGAAGGCCAGCACTATCGTATGGCAGGGCTGAACCTGCTCGCTGCGATCATCATCTACTGGAACACAAAACACCTGGGACATGCCGTGGCCGCGCGAACACGTGCGGGGCTCGACTGCTCACCAGACCTTCTGTCGCACATCTCGCCCCTCGGGTGGGCACATATCCTGCTCACTGGCGAGTACAGATGGAAGAATCCCCGGTGATCGCCACTAACGTACGATCCTGCCCCCTACCGGAACAGACCCCCCATAGCGCAATCGGGAATAACCCTCCGATCTCGCTAATCAACGGTTCAGGGTCCGACGAACCACCCTGAACTTAAACCCCCGGAAAATCTCCAGCCGGATGGTCCGACACAGGGGAGCAGGTCACTGGCTTTTACCCCGTGGTTTTGAACGGCCCTGACACATGGGTCAACTCTCAGTGACAATCAACAGATGATGACGTCAGACACTAAAAAAAGGTTTTCTGTTATGCTTATGGCGTTTCACGAATTGTTTTATCCGCTTGCCCTTTTCAGGCACATAACGCGCGGCCAGAGGTTTGAAATCCGCTTCGTAAATTTCTGGGAATATTGCTGCAATCTCGCTTAGTGTTTCTAGGGACATTCCGTTCAGCGCCATGGGCCCCGGAAGCAAGCTTTCTGCAGGTGCGCCATTTGCATAGACTATTCCATGTTGATCGAACAGAATGTGAAAATACTCTACACAGCCAAGGTCATGTAAAACATCGATCCCATCAAGTTCGATCAATTTAATCGCAGGAATCAGCACTTCGTGCTCGCCAAACATTCGCTGTGCAATAACCGATCTTACCAAAATTCGGTGCTGCTGTGAGACGATAAGGTCTTGTTTTGGCAGACCTTCACCCAATGCGCCTTTCTTGATCCGCACAGGGTAGAGTTTCGGGTTATTCTTAAGGGTATCGCCATCAAATTTACGGTGCCCGATCCACTGGATTACCTGATCAGTTTTGTCGTATGTTTGAACGGCATCACCAACTGACAGGTCTTCAATCCTGCGATTTCCACCGGTCGTCCTGATCAATGTCCCGCGAGCAAAGCAAATCACATCTAGGTTTGTCCAGCCAGTTGATCCTAAAGACCGGATGTTCATGGTGATCGTATTTCCGCTTAAGAAATCCGACGCTGTCGATCCTTGCAGGTTGAAAGCATAATAGGTCTCGAAAACCCCACTTCCGGGACTGGTTTCCACTTCTACCTGATACACCTGGTGCGGGGATGTATTGTAGTTGTAGACCCCATAAATCTGATGGCCATTCAGTGCCCCTCCGGAAGAGGAGAGAATTTCCTGGTTATTGGTGGCCGTCGGGTCAGGGGTACCGTCCCAATCGACGTTGACATTGAGCGCGGAAGAACTACCATACGTGTCCTCGACTGACGTTACGGTAATATGATTTGCCGGGTCTGTATTTGTCAGAGTGAACTGGTAATTCCCCGATCCGCCATCAACGAAATTGATGTTGCTGCCGTGAATCAGCGTAAATTCATGATTGATAGTCGGCATTCGTTTCGCCACTTTCTTTTTTGCTCGAAAATACCGCTAGCAAAAGATAGTGAATAAATGGTGTTTCCTTTGCGGCGGTGCTTAGCAGGGTGCTGAAATAGTTCTCCCTGTCTGACGTCAGCGCCTATGGGACCAACTAGGGTCATTTGCTAAGAGAGGGTTTGTTGCTCATCGTAGCCACCGAGGAGTGGACGATGAGAAAGACAAGCGCTGGTACAGCTGTCTTAGCCCCTTAGAACTGTGCCACTAATTATGTGTCACAGGAGGGATGGGAGATGGCTCGGAAACGGTTTTCGGATGAGGACGCGCTGAGGCTGTTGCGTGAGATAGACGTGCATCTGCACGATGGTTTGGATGTCGTGAGTGCGTGTCGCAAGGCGGGGATCTCGGACAAGACGTATTAGGGGTCTGCTCCGGCTGAGTGCAGAATGACACCCTCTCATGAGCGTTTTTGATCTTCCCGGCACGATTAGACTACCCGGCTGGCGCGGGATTGGCGTGCCCCCATCGGGTGGTCCGGTTTAATTGTTAGTGCATCGTGGGCCTTTGGTCCATCGGGACGATACTTTCCGGCGCGGGCGGTCGATACCCTAACGAGCTATGCGGCCTGACGGTGTTGTAGTGGATGCGCCATTGCTCGATCAGGATTTGCGCCTCCCGCAGACCATAGAAGATTTCACCATTGAGCAGTTCGTCCCGGAACCGGCCATTGAAGCTTTCGCAGTATCCGTTTTCCCAAGGCGAGCCAGGCTCGATATAGGCTGTCTTCGCGCCGACAGCGGCGATCCAGTCCCGGACCGCCTGTGCAACGAACTCAGGGCCGTTGTCAGACCGAATGAAGGCTGGGGTGCCCCGCAAGATGAACAGGTCGGTCAAAGCGTCAATCACATCTGTCGAGTTCAGTTTGCGCTCCACCTTAATCGCCAGACATTCGCGGCTGTACTCATCCAGGATGTTCAGCGTCCGGAAGACCTTGCCGTCATCTGTCCGGCAGTGAACGAAGTCATAAGACCAGACATGGTTCTGATACTCAGGCCGCAGCCGCACGCATGATCCATCGTTCAGCCAAAGCCGTCCCTTCTTCGGTTGTTTTAGTGGAACCTTCAGCCCCTCTCGCCGCCATAGCCGTTCGACACGACCATCACTAACCCATTGCCCGGCAGGCGCATGCGCAGCATGCTGCCGAGAGGGGGCCAGCCTGCCTCTCTGAGCAAGGCCGCGACCCGACGATAGCCGTATCGACCATACTGCCTGGCCAACTCAATCATGTCGGCCACCAACCGATCCTCATCGGCTCGGCCTCTCGGGGCATGCCTCTGCGTCGAACGATGTTGCCCCAGTACCCGGCAAGCTCGGCGTTCAGACACTTTGAACTGGCCGCATACATGATTGATACAAGCGCGACGACGAGCGGGGCTTAGGGGCTCCGCCCGTTCAGGGCTGAAACGGTCTGATGACCGTTTCCGGGACGCCCCTCACTCCCTTCGCAGCTTCCTTCAGGATCAGCTTATCGAGCGTCAGGTCTGACACAGCTCGTCTCAACCGGTCGTTCTCTTTCTGGAGCCGCTTCAGTTCCTTCAGTTGATCTACACCCCTCTCGGCAGATTGCTCCGCAATCACCTGCCGGCAACGCATTCCGCCGTATTGCTTGCGCCACCGGTAATAGGTCTGTTCAACAACGCCGATCTGCCTGATCGCGTCCAGACGGGGCATGCCTTGCCCCATCAGCACCTCAACCTGCCGTAACTTCGAGACAATCTCTTCCGGCTTCGGTCGCTTGTTTGCCATTCTTGGTCCTCCGTTTCCTAAACATAGCGGTGGACCAGTTCAGTTGGGGAGGCTCACCAGCGCACCGGCGCAAGCCTCGGCCAGGCGGTCAAGCTTCTTACCCCGGTGCTGACCCTGGTGATCGGCCTTCTGGTCGGCGGGCTGATCCTGTCGACCATTGGCGCGATCCTGGACCTCAATGATCTGGCGTTCTGAACAGTCCCACCCGCCCATGGGCAGCTCCCGCGCAGGCCTCAGCCTGTTCGAGACGCTGATGGCCCTGACCATCCTGGCCCTGGTGGCGGGGGTGTCTGCAGCGGGCATGCGCGGCCCCTCCCCGGCCCTGCAACTGCGCCGCCAGGCGGCCGATCTGACCCGGCAGGTGGCCGCCGCCCGGCTGCAGGCCGCGCGCGACAGCCGCACCGTCTGGATCGCGCTGGAAAGCATGCCCTGCAACCCGCAGGCGCCGGCCCGCGCAGGCCTCTTCGCCGACGGCACCGGCAAGGCGCCGGACCTCTGCCTGACCCATCCGGACGCGCCGACCCTGCGGCTGCGCATGGACCCGCTGACCGGGCGGCTGCACGAGGTCGCCGAATGAGACAGTCGCGCGCCGGATATTCCCTGTTCGAAGTGCTGATCGCCTTCGCGATCCTCGCCATGGTCCTGTCGGTCCTGATCCCCGGCCAGGCCCGGTACCTCACCCGCACGAAGTTGAACCAGGAGAGGGTGCTGGCCATGGACTACGCCCAGTCGGTCCTGGAACGCGGCGGCCTCTCGGACCCGCTCGACAGTCCCGAAGATCGCTTCACCTATCGCGACTGGCAGGTCACGCGGCGCGTGCCCCCCCTGCCCGGCACGCCGCCACAGCTGCACGTCACGGTCGAGGTGTTGGACGCCTCCGGCAAGTCACTCGCAACGCTCGACGCGTTGAGGCCCGAACCATGATCCGCCGCGAACGCCCCACCAGCCCCCGCGCGGGGCTGAGCCTGTTCGAACTGCTGCTCTCGCTGGCCCTGCTGGCCCTGATCGCCGCCGCCTTGTCCGGCAGTCTCTCCCTCGGTCTGCGCCTGTATGAGCGCGCCGACCAAAACGCCCCCGAACTCGACGCCCTGACCCTGCGCTTGCAGCTGCGCCACTGGCTCGACCGCGCCGCCCCTCCGCATCTGCTGACACCCTTCCCCGCCGGGTTCAACGGCGGACCGGAGCAGCTGACCTTCACCACCCTGGCTGAAACACCCTTCGCACCCAAGGCCGCCGCCCTGCGGGTCGGGATCACCTTGCAGGACGACACCCTGCGCCTGACCGCCACGGCGCTGGATCACGAGGGAAAGGAAATCGACAGCTGGACCCGCGATCTTGCCACCGGGGCCATGGGGCTGCGCATTCACTACTACCAGCCCGGCGAGCCCACCGGCCAATGGCTGGATACCTGGCCGCCAGGCACCGCCCTGCCCGCCCTGGTGCGCATCGAGCTGGACCCGGGCAGTACACCCGACTGGCCGGAGCTCACGCAACGCCCAAGATACGCCGAGCCTTGAGGCGTCAGTTGCTCAGATCAGCATCCTCGCCGCTGCCCCCGCGCGCGCCATCGCGGCCCAGCGAGGTGATGGCAAAGCGCCCATCTGCCCCCGGCTCGCCATAGACATAGTCCCGCCCCCAGGGGTCCACGAGCCCTTCGGCTTTCTCCAGATAGGGCCCCTGCCAATCCGCCGCCCCGGCAGGCGCGGTAATCAGCACCGCCAGCCCTTCGGACCCTCCCGGGTAACGGCCCATGTCGATGTAGAAGAGCTGCACCGCGTTGGACAGCTGATCGATCTGCAGCTGCGCGGTCTCGGATTTGGCGCGACCCAGATAGCCCACCACTCGCGGTCCGACCACGGCGGCAATCATCGCGATGACCGACAAGACCACCAGAACCTCGAGAATCGTCGCCCCCCGCCGCCGGTGCCAACGCAAACTCCCTGCTCGGATCATGCTGAAACTCCTGTAACGAATACGGCCCATGCAGAAAGACAAAGGAACGGGCCAAAGGCAATGGCCGATTGGCCCAGCTCCGCAATCGGCTGGCGCCGCAGCACCGTCACGACCAGCATCACCACCATGCCCGCGAGCGCCGCCGCCAGAACCACGTCCACACTCGCGCCAAACCCGCACCACAGCCCAATCCCGGCCATCAGCTTGACGTCGCCCAGCCCGAGCCCGTGCTGCCCCCTCTGACGCCGGTAGAGCCCCGCCACCAGCCAGAACAGCGCAGGCCAGACCAGCCAGCCAGCCAGATGTTCCCACAGGCGGTCGCGCGGCAAAACCAGAGCCAGATGCGCAAATCCGATCCCCACCAGACCGACAACCGCCGGATCCGGCACTTCGAAGCGCTCGATATCCACCACGCTGACCCAGATCAGCAGGGCGGCAAAGGCCCCCATCCACGGGTCCAAGGTCCCTGCCAGGGTCGCAACACCGCCATAGGCCCCGAGGTGCAATGCCACCAGACCCAGCCTTTTGTGCCCTTCCCTCACACGCGCCCTCATCGTAACCTGCCCCCATGTATAGGCCGTCGGACAAATTGCACAATTCCAAAGGCTTCGCCCTGATCACCGTGCTGGGCGGGCTGGCAATCCTGACCACGCTCTTTGCGGTGACCATGACCCGCAGCCAGGCCGACCTGTCGGGGCTCGCGACCCTCACCGCCCTGTCCGACCGACAGCGCACCGACCGGGCCGCGCTGGAACAGGCGCTGGTGATGGAGGGAATGGGCGGCGAGGTCGCAACCGGCCAGACCCTGCAGCTCGAAGATCTGGGCGGGCGGGTGGATCTGAACACCGCTACGCCTGCGCTGATCCAGGTGCTGCTCGACAACATGGAAGCCGACGGCGAGGCGCTCACCCACTGGCGCAACTGGCGCCGCGCCCCGCGCCGGTTCCTGCGGGTATCCGACTTCCTGCGCGTGACTGGTGTGGACCCGGCCCAGGCCGATTGGCTTCGTCAGGTGGCCACGGTGCATTCCGGCAGGCGCGGGCTGGCCCCGGACCATGTGCCCGCGGCGCTGCTGAAGGCCTTTGCTGGCGGCGTGGTACCTTCCTCGCTGCACGACGCGCCAAACGGGCGCAACTTCGCGGTGATCCTGGTGGAGGACACTGGTGCGCGTCAGATTGGCATCATCTCGCGTCAACCAGCAAGCGGTGGGCGAATTCTGGAATAAGGGGCAGCACATTGTGTTTGAAACGCAGCGCCCAGGCCGATTGAAACTGATTGGATAGACCTGAGACTTTTCGGCGGGAGCCCTGTTTCCGATAACCTTTGCCGATCCTCCCCCACCGAGATGGTCCGCCGCTGTGCTTAAGATTAGCGCGCGGTGCCTCCAGTTGGCATTTGATCTCGCAAAAAAACCTCAGCCGGTTCGGTTGGTCAGCTCACTGCCGGAGCGTTGGCGCCTTGGGGCGCGGTGCGGTCGTCAGTCAGAATGCTCTGCACCCAGGCAAGCAGCACGATCAGCAAGGCCCCGACCGCCGAGATCGGCAGGACGGGGAGGCGGGGGACAAGCGCAGTGGCCGCGAACCCGTACAGGCTGATGCCCCAGATCAGTGTCAGAAGTCCCCGCCTTTGCGCCGGGGTCGTGCGGCGCATGAGCGGAACCGTCAACAGGGCTGCAGCCGCGCCCAGCATTCCGAGGTCGTAATCATAACTGTAGGGGCTGACCAGCGCTGCCAGGCAGAGCCCCGCGCCGAGCATGACACGCCCCGAAGCACCCCTGTGTTTCAGCTTCATGAGGGTCTGCACACCGGCCAAGAGGACCACCACATGCAGGCCCAGCGACACAGCCACCGGCAAGCCGATCGACAGACCGAATGCATAGACAGAGGTCATGCGATACAAGGGAAAATCGCCCGCGCGCAGAGTGGCACTGCTCGCCTCGGCGCTGCTCAGGAACAATGCCCAGGCTTGCGGACCCAGGACCAACGTTGCCGTCCCTGCCGTGGCCACCAATGTGATCGCTGCCACCGCAACCAGGCGCCAACGGCGCTCCAGGAGCGCCCAGATCCCCAGCCCCACGGCCAGGTGAGGCTTGATCACCATCAGCCCGAGCGGGACACCCGCCCAGGCTCTCACCCTGAGGGCGCCGAGGGCTGCCAATCCCATCAGTGCACCGGTCAGAAACCCGTTCTGGCCAGCCCGCAGGATCAGCAGGATCAGCGGCCCCATCACCACCAGAACCGTGTGAAACGCCGGTCCCGACAGTCGCCGCAACACCCACAGGTACAGGCAAAGCGACAACCCCATGAACAGGGCGTAGCCCAACCAGAGCGGCACCCAGGCCAAGGGCGCGATTAACAGCGCAAAGGGCGGCGGATAGCTGAAGAACATGCGATGCCCGTCAAACCCGGGCTGCGCGGCCTGACGGGCCAGGAACCGGTCCGGGTCATAGGCATGCGCGAGGTCGCCCTCGGCCATTATCTCCGCAACCAGACGGAAGACCTCGTAGTCCAGCAATCCCACCTTGCCCAGCCGGTCGGGAAAGGCGAGCTCGGCGGCCACATAGGCAATCACGCCCGCTGCAGCAAGCGCCATCACGGTCAGGGTCAGGGGGCGGAGTCGGATCATTCGCTCAGCCAATCACAGACGGAAACTGAAGGTATCCGATGCAATCAAAGCAAAGAGCGAATGGTGAGGAAATCGGCTTATTGAGCATAATCTCTTAGATAGAGTAGTTGCGGTATTTTCCCTTTTAGGTGGTGCTTCGGTAACAAGCAATCCCGGTTTGGAATTAGCGTAAGGTCATTGTGGCATTCGGCTTTCAGCTACCCCTCGCCGGTCGGCGTCATGGGAGCGCAGCAATATGCGCATGAAACCCCATCGACCAAACCCAGCGGATCAAATTGGAGGTAGCGCCTGGTGGTCGGGTCGTAGTCGCGCATCCAGTTCTGCTGGAGGCCGAACTCGCTCTGGAACATTTTACTGGGGAACCTCGACTGGGAGTTACTGATCCTTGAAGTACAGAGCCCACCCAATTAGGCGAGAGGTGAATTAGCAATCCGTCAAATAGCGCCTTGCCGATGAAGCGCACACACCAGAAACTGCTCCAGTACTCCATCGAAGTCAAAAATGGAGTTGAGAGAGTCTTCATCATACTCAAACAGCATTGGCACCTCATGCTCACCGGCTGCGTCATAGGAAATGCCGCTAAAGTAAGCTGTCGCCAACTGAAAAAGGAACACTCTCGTTCCATTCCTTTCGGAAACCTCCACCAAGACCATAGTGTCAAGAGACGGCACGTGAAAGCTGTTATCAGCAAATCCCAAACTAAAATATACACCTCCCACTCGAAGATCGTCGGCCTCGAGGGGGTCCCAGTTCGGGTTAACGTCTCGTGATTTGAAAAGCATTACAGCTTCGTCCTCATTCACTGGGTCGACATGACGGCTCCGCCACCTATCAAGGCGCCCGGGACAAGGATCTCATCACCAGGGATAGGCGTAAACAGCAAACAAACACCTAGGAAAATCGCACCAACCTGACAGAGCGTGCTACACGACCTCGGGTCTTCATTGCAGGAGCAGCTTAGTGGCCCATCTTTCCACTCATAAATGGCCATGCCACCACCACCGTCGCGATAACCAGTTATCCTAAAAGTCTGTGAAACTCTACAGCTTTCAACGCCTCTATCGCCACACATATTGCGACATTTTTCTCGTTCTTTGGGCGTACAGCGACGAGTTCGAGATGGGCGCGACTTGTTGGTTCCCACGGGATCCAAGTAGTTAACGGGGTTGTTGCCAACGTATGTATACACCGACGCCCCATCGACCAACCCCAGCGGGTCGGCTTGGAGGTAGCGGCCCGTTGTCGGATCGTAGTCGCGCATCCAGTTTTGGTGGAGGCCGCTTTCGGATTGGAACCACTGGCCCGCTGCCCGGCAGCGCATCTGCAAGATGCGCGAGAGGGGGGAAGCGGAGTTTAGAATTTTAGCCCGTTGAGGTGAAGGCCACTACCCATTCGGTCAAAACAGCGCCGTCACGGCGTGAAGACAAGCTTTGCGCTCTGCAAACTAAACGCCGCGTATTGATCGCCCATCTGTTGCGCGATCAAGGGAATTGGCGGGTCAAGAATGCTTTGCAACAAGTTTAGGGCTTGTGCCAACGAGGACAGGGGATCCTCTGCTATGATTGGCTTCCCTTCCAGAACACCGGGCACATAAACTAGGGTGTGGAACTCTCCGCCCACCTTTCTTGGGCATCCAAGGAAAATCTCCAATTCCTGCGTTTCGGAAGTCATCACCCCGGAAACCCTAATTCCGCTGCCCCTGTCATCCACTATTTTGCTCCTTTTAAACATCGAGCCAGTTCTTCACTGGACTCCTGCCAACACTGTTGCCTTCGGCGTTTTCCTGCGTCCGTCCTTGGGAACATCCGTCGGCAGCTGTCATTGCGGTCCTCGTACTCTTCATAGCAATCGGCTGCCGTCATAGGAGTACATTGGTCGCATCCATCAGTCACCACAACCGGGGGAAAGAACGTGTCGGGCTTTTCGGGATCGAAGCTTCCACCCGCGACGCCACTGGAGCAATGGTCCAGAGCCTTGCATGTTGGTGATGCTCCAATGATTGCGCTGTTGTCACACAGCCACCCAAAAACGCTTTCTCCCCTCGGATCCACATACCGTCCCGGATTCTGCAGCGCGTAGCCATACACCGACGCCCCATCGACCAGCCCCAGCGGGTCGGCCTGGATGTAGCGCCCGGTGGTCGGGTCGTAGTCGCGCATCCAGTTTTGGTGGAGGGCGGGGTCGCTCCGCCCCCCTGCACCCCGGCAGGGCAGTTGCAGGATACACGAGAGGAGGGAACCTTACCCCGATCAGGATTTAGACACCACCACTACGGTCGGGACGTAACCCGCCGTTCCTTAGCCCTGCCCTTCACCCCGGCCATGTTCCAGCCGATCAACAATATGGGCCAGGCTGGCTTTCGGACTGGCGCGTGTCACGCTCAGGATCTCGATTTCGGCGTCGCGATAGGTTTTTTCGGGCTTGGGGGTTTCCACGCTGAAGAGATAGCCCTTGTAATAAGTCACCCGCCCGGTCTGCCGCTTGCCGTCCACCCGCATCGACAGCTTGAACAGAGCGTCATCGAACCCCTCGTCGGCCACAGCCAGCCGTGCATCCCTGCGGTCGAAATGCAGGCTGTGGATGCGCGGGTTGGACCGGTCCACAAAGAACCGGCCCGCAAGCTGCGCCTGGACCAACTGCGAGGTCTCGGCGGGCAATACCTCCAACACGGCCCAAACCATCTGCGCCTCATAGGGCTTGAGAGAGCGCCCCCCTTCGCCCGAAACGGACATCAGGAACCGATTGGCCTCGCTCAGGATCAAGGTAATAACACGTCGCATCTCAAACCTTTCCACCCCTCAATCAAAAGCCCCGCTCACACCGGCTCCCGCAGCTCCGCCACCGACAGCGCCCTTGAACCAGTCGGGAATGCGATCCGCAAAACGAACCGGTTTCCAGTAGCGGCCTCCCCAATCACGCCACCCTTTCGGATAACGATACCCATCGTGCAAATAGTGGCGCTTTGGAGAAACCCAGCTGCCGTTAAACCCGCCTCGAGTATTAGCGATCTTGTGCCACCAACTGCTCCAGGCCGATGTATTTCGACGCGCGATACCATGCGACCACTCCTTGCCCGGAACCTTCCTCCAATAGCGCGTGCCCTTGTAGCTCCACCACACACCGTGACGCCCAGCTCCGGCCCACCAAGCCCCTCCGGCGCCGAACAGCCCCCCCCCCAAAAGGCATCGGATGCTGCTTCGCGATAGGTATAACAGTCCTCGTCCAGAAGATAGCCGATCAACACGCTCGTGGCCGCCCCGACGATGATCCCCCCACAGGCATAGGCAAGCGGCCCGACACATTCCCCACGGGGGTCAATATGCCTGCCCGGGTTCTGCAGCGCGTAGCCATACACCGACGCCCCATCGACCAACCCCAGCGGATCGGCCTGAATATACCGCCCGGTCGTCGGGTCGTAGTCGCGCATCCAGTTTTGATGGAGGCCGCTTTCGGATTGGAACCATTGGTGGGGGAAGCGCAGCTCCGAGTTGGCGCCGGTGGCGGTAAACACCCCACCAAGCAGCAGATACGTCGCCTCCCAGGCAACCACCGTGCTCCCGCCTGAGGTGTACGCCGAGCGTCACTAGTCTTCGGGACACGTGTTCAGCCCGCTTCAAGATCATCGTCCTCTACCGTCATGAGGATCAGGTCGTAAAGTTCGGGATCCACCGACCGAAACTCAACGCCCTCCGGACCTTCTGAAACCTGCTTCAAGACTCGATACTGTGGCTTTTCATCCAAACCAGAGGGTCGCTCTGCACATAGAGAGACGGACTGAAATTCGCAATATCCACCGGGAGGGCACTCTATGAGATGGTCCAACTCACTACGCAAATGCACAAAGAACTCTCTATTTCCGTACACACGCACACCATCTTCTTGATGACGGATTTCTAGCCGCACTTTCATGGTTCCTACTCTCTCATTTTGCGGAGCACATCAATGGAGCAGCACCCCTTCAGGTAAAACGCTGACCGCTCCACCCCCTCCACCAACACGAGGGCGCCGAAGATTTGTGCTTGGAAAGCGAGGAGAAATCAACGGAAGAGGCATTCGAAATCTGTCAAATTCGCACATACGTTCCTTTTCTAGGCACTTGCGCACTTTTCTGGGTGGAGGAGCAGATCCTTCACAAGCCGAGCCATCCGGTCTAACACAGTTTGGTTTTCCACCAGTCTTCCCCCGTCCCCCTTCAGCTTTGGTGCCCCAGTGGCAATGGCGCCCCTTAACGGGATCACTTTCGCACACAATGACGTACTGGCCGCACTGAATTACTTTTTTGTTGTTGCCACCAGGCCAAGGGTCCTTCGCTTGCTCCCCCCGCGGATCCACATACCGTCCCGGGTTCTGCAGCGCGTAGCCATACACCGACGCCCCATCGACCAACCCCAGCGGATCGGCCTGAAGATACCGCCCCGTGGTCGGGTCGTAGTCGCGCATCCAGTTTTGGTGGAGGCCTGACTCGGATTGATACCAACGCCGGGGAAGTATAGTTCGGAGTTTGAAGCTCGAGAGGCAGAGCGCTCCAAACGGAAGAAAGCCTCTGGCCATGTCGAGGACTAGCTCATTTCCGTGACAACAATATGGACTCCCGCATATCTATCTTGATTCGTGAGAATTTCAGTTGCCCATACACCCTCTAGCCCTGTCACAGCGACAGGTTGATCTTCCTCTTCCGTGGAGATTGGAACTAGGTCAAGCCCGGACGGATCAGTACGGTTGTATTGTGTGATCGCTCCTACGATAGTCTCAGCAGAAAACTGACTGATGTAAGTCCCTCCATCGAAATCGACAATGAATGTCCACAGGTGTTCAGTGCCGGTTGTTGTCAATGCCATGAGGTTCAGACCTTCTTCTCTGTTCTTTCAGACGCTTGATTTCCCGTTCAATCCTCTTCAAAGCTGCTTTATCCTCGGGCGTTCTGTTAGGCTTCGATTTTAAGGCGTCTCGACGCTCCCTCGCTTGAGCAAGCTGTTCGTCAATTCTATCCGTATTAGATCTCTTACCGTCGTTCTTGCCCCCCCCTTTTCTGTTAAACTTATCTCCACCTTTCGTAACCCTTTTCGCCCACCTCATGGCAGTAAAGAGGCGGTTCCACGGAAGATTGGCGACAGCAGAGTATGTAAAATCACCCCAAGTGTAGCAATCATCATCAAGGTAGTAGTCCAGTACTATGAAGCCTACATAAACAGCGGCTGGGAGGCACCAAGGACACTGTCCTGTTGGATCAGTCCAATACATGGGGTTTTGGAGCGCATAGCCATACACACTTGCACCGGCGACCAGCCCCAGGGGATCGGCCTGAAGATACCGCCCCGTGGTCGGGTCATAGTCGCGCATCCAGTTTTGGTGGAGGCCAGACTCTGACTGGAACCACTGCCCCGGAAACCTCAGCTCGCTATTTGCACCCGTCGAGGTATATACCCCACCGAAGGGCAGATAGGTCGCCTCCCAGACCTTCACGCCATTCACATCCGTCGCAAAGACCGGCCGCCCGATGTGGTCCGTGCGGACCAGGTAGATCTGGTCGTTCTCGACCACCGCAATCGGCACGCCCTCCATCCAGATATACTCACGCAGCAGCGTGCGGGTGCCGGCCAGCTCGTCCACCTCGTATTCCGCCAGGCGGTTGCCGTCGGCGTCAAAGATCACGTGGAAGGTCTGGCCCGTCTGGGTCAGGCGGCGCAGCACCTGCTGACCCTGCGGGTTGTACTGATACTCTGCCTGCACCACGCCGTTGAGAGAAAAACTCTCCAACCGCCCGGCGACGTCGTAGTCATAGCCATGGCCCACGCCGGTGCGGTTGTCATAGGTCACATTGCCCGCCGCATCATGGGTAAAGCTGCGCGCGGTGGCACCGGCGATGGCGGTGAGGCGGTTCGAGCTGGCCGGGTAGCTGTAGCTGTCGGTGGAGGTCACCCCGCCCACGGTCGCCGCGCGGCTCAGCCGGTTGCCGACGGCGTCATAGGTGAAGTCGAGCTCATCCCAGGGGCCATCGGCCGAGGCCAGGAACTCGCGCGCCGTATAGCCGTAGCTTTCGCTTTTCGTCGGGTCGAGGTGGTCAGTGACCAGCTCCAGATTGTCCCGCACGCTCCACCCGTAGGAAACATCGCGCAGGGCAGTTGTGCCCAGCGTGTCGGTCAGCCGCGTCAGCCGGTAGGAGTTGTCATAGGTGGCGGTATGGGTGGATCCATCCAGCAGGGTGACCGAGGTCAGCGGGCCGTTGGGCAGGTAGTCGAAACTGCCGGCAATCGTGACCTTGGGCGGGTATTGGTTGGTCACCGGATCCTTGACCCGCCGTTGAGCGGTGATCTGGCTCAGGTTGCCGTCACTGTCGTAGTTGAACTTGATTTCCAGCTTGGCCGGCGTGTTCAGTCTGGTGATCATGCCTTCGCGATTGAACGCGAATTTCACGTCATAGGAGACCCCGCCGACCCTCTGGCGCAGCGTGTCCAGGAAACCGCCGTTCTTGTAGCGGTATTCGGTGAATCCCGCCGGGCCACGCACGCGCCCGATCTTGTCGTAGCCCTGGCCAAAGTTGTAGGGCAGATCGTAGGTGAAGGTCTGGTCCTGAGACGGGTCTGACGGGAAACGCCGGGCAGTCAGACGCCCACCATTGTCGTAGGTATAGTTGGAAACCACCCCGCGCCCGTCGGTCATCGACGCAACCAAGCCGCGGTTGTTGTAGCTCATCGAGACAGTGCCGCGATCCGCGCTGACCTCGGAAACCAGATCACCAAAACCGTTGTAGGTGAACATGGTATCGATCGCACGGGGATCGGTATAGCGCGTCACCCGATCCGCGCTGTCATGCTCCGTCCCGGTGCTGTACCCGGCGCGATCGATCGTATCCACCACCCGGTTCAACGCATCGAAACTGTTGGTGGATTGCAGCGACAGCGGATCGGTCATGCTGTCCAGGTTGTCCTCGACATCATGGCTAAACTGCCAGACCTGTCCCTCGGCACCGGTCGTACTGACCAGCCGGGACAGCGCATCGTATTCGGTGTCCTGCCAGAAACTGGCCGTGCTGGACCCGTCGGAATACTCCACCCGGGTCACATTGCCCAACAGATCATGGTCATAGGTGGCAACGTCACCGGTGGGATTGGTCGTCTTCACCAACCGGCGCGCCTCGTCGTAGTCGAAGGTCCAGGTCGTGCCCAGATGGTTGGTATAGGACACCATCTGGCCGATCACGTCATAGGCAAAACTGCTCGTCGTGGGATTGTTCCCATTCGGATCGAACGTGATCGACGTGACCCGTCCCATGATATCGTAAGCAAATGCCCATTCCGTCGTGTCCGGCTTTCGCATCAGCGTGGGTTGACCAGACCCGTTGAAGGCCAGGAACTGGGTTTGCCATCCGTTGGGATCCGTAATGGCGGTCAGGTTGCCGTCGGCATCGTAACTGTAGCTCGTCACGTCGTAGACACCGTCTGCGGTCAGGCCCGGGCCATCCACGCTGCTAAGCATCTGCCGCCCCGATGCCAACGTCGTATAGCTGTAGCTCCAGGTCCGCGTCTTGCCGTTGTCCGGGCTGCCGACCAGCACATCGGTCTGGCTGTAGCTCTCCAGAAGACCGTCGGTCGTGTAGGAAAACGCTTCGGCCAGCTGGTCGGTTGTCCGCGTGGCGGGCCTGCGCGTATCTCCCGACCAAGTATAGGTCGTCACGCGGGGAACTGCACCGTCGGCATCTTCGGTCCGGGTCAACATCCGCCCACGTGCATCACGGGTATAGGTGGTGCGGGCCCCGTTTCGTTCAACCCGCTCATAGATCCAACCTTCTGGCGCACCTGCATTGGGCGTGTATCCGAGGCTTCGCGTCGTGGACAGACAGTTGGGCGTTGCAGAACCGTTCGCACCGGACAACCGGTCGAGCCCTTGAATCGGCGTGAACTCATAGGTCGTGGTCAGTCCCAAGGCATTCGTTGGGCCACTGGGGGACATGGTCATCGCATCCGTACCACCAGGATGCGCGACCGAAATGACACCCGCATAATCGCTGGAATCAAAGTCGGTGTAGGTGGCGGACATGTACGGGTACATCTGACCGGTCGCGTCTGTACGACCATCAAAGACCTTCAACAGGGCCGGTTGGAAGAACTCGATATCATACTCGTACTTCCAGATCACTTCGCTTGTGCCCGCGACCAGATCCATCCGCCGAACTTCGGTCAGCTTCGGTTTGTCTGGCACTTCCGCATTGTCGATGTAGTCGTATTCGATCCGAATTTCCGGAGCAAACGTGACCTCGTCATAGTCCACGTCAATCTCGATCTGCGACACGACCTGACGGGTCGAACTGGGTACGGCGTCGGTGACATATGTGAATTCGGCACGAGTGCCGTCATTTGCACTTAGCGCATCGATCCGCCCGTTGTTGGGGTTATTGTAGGGCTGCTTGAACCGTTCAATCGTGATGCTGTAGCCATCTGTCCATTCGACTTTGTCCAGGAAATACGTCCCGTAAGACCCGCTGAAATAGCGGCTGCTCTCGCCGCCATCGGTGATCTTCACGTCCTCCGGGGCTGCTTCCAGCTCGAATTTATGCCCGCCATGTGTGGCAGCCCCCAGGCCGATCGCGTCGAACCGCAGAACCTCGCCGCTGGACCGATAGTAAGTGTGTTTGTTGGGGCTTGCGACCAGGTCATAATACACCGCTTCGGCAAATTCCTGGCGCCAGACTTCACCATAGGCGTAGTAGACATCACGCGCGCCGAAGACGTGGAAAAAATCATTGTCGGAGCGATAGGTGCGGCGAATTCGAAATCGGCTGTCGCGCGGCGAAACCCAGTCATCTGCGGTTTCGATCTTGACCTGGCCATAGACCTGGGTCGGATTACCTTCCAACGGGCAGAGCTGTGGTTTCGAATCTATGCAAACGGCTGGTGCAAAATACTCAACGCCGTCCTCGGTCTCTACCTTGCAACGGGCAATCACATTGTAAATGTAACCCTCATCATCGATACAGGCTCGCGACCACGGCTCTTCATCGTCGCCGTCAACCCGTACGAAGTTGTCTCCCCAGTAATAGAGGTGGACGACACCGACGTTGAACCCCCGACATGCGCTTGCGGCACTGCTTCCTTCTACGTCCCACAGATTTGGCAAAGGAATCCAAACCATGGTTCTGTCGGTTTCCGCATACACTGCGGTATTAAGAACTAGGATCGAAATTAGCCCGGCTACGAGAGTCTTCAGAGAATGCATGTGTCGCTTGCCCAATTAGAAATATCGTTTGGGAATTAAGAACTCGGGAATACACGCTATAGGAGCGCTCGCATAAGTTGAGAGAATTGCAAACACCTCACCCTGCGGCAATGTGACCGTTCAAGAATTCGCACTGAAAGGGGTGTCAATTGGGTTCTCCCGTCTCAGAAGCGACTTGGCTTTTCCCTGAGAAGCAAATTTCGAGTTTCATTTCCGCGCTGAACTCAGATGAACGGCGCGATGGTACCCTCAGCGGCGGTGAAGGTAATGACGAGTTGCTTGGCGGGGCCGGTAACGACGTGTTGACGGGCGGAGACGGCGACGACAGGCTGGACGGTGGTGATGGCGACGACACGCTTGAAGGTGGCGACGGCAATGATGTGCTGTCTGGTGGCGCTGGCACGGATAGTTTCGATGGTGGTGAAGGCATCGACACGATCGACCTATCCTACTCGTCTGGTGGTTACACCATTGACTTGGAAAACGGGTCCGTTTCTTGGGTCGGCGGGATTCAGGAAACCATCACGAATGTCGAAAACGTTATTGGTTCCACCGGCGTCAATACGATCATCGGCACCGATGAGAAGAACGAAATCGATGGGCTTGCCGGTAATGACGTGATCACCGGTGGCAAGGGCAATGACACTTACAAATACAGCGTCGGCGACGGATCGGACACAATCCGTGAGTATGTCCCAGACCAAGGGGCAAACGCACAGATCGGTGGGAACGATACTATCGAGTTCGGGGCAGGAATTGCCCTGGACGATCTCACCTTCTCGACCCATGGCTCTGATCTATGAAGTGGTCCCGGTTATTTGGACAGCTCAGCGGCTGTTCTAAGGTGTATCCGGGGTAGGTTTCATGCCGCCAATTTCTGTTCCCGACCGTGCCAATATGCCTCCTTGGGTGTCTTGCGCTCAAGGGAAGAATGCGGTCGTTCGGTGTTATAGAACGTCATCCAGTCCTTGATGACAATGGGAGCGATACCTACACCGGTGGCACCGGCGCGGATAGCTTTGTCTTCAAGAACGGCGCCGATGTGGTTACCGACTTTGATGACAGCGAAGGTGATCTCATCCAGGTTGATAACGCCATTTGGGGAGGCGGCACCAAGACTGCGGCTGAGCTCCTCACCTATGCTTCCGTCGTTGGAAGCGACATTGTGTTCGACTTTGGGTCTGGTCACACCCTCACCCTGCAGGGCTACACCGATCTGGTTGCGCTGGAAAACAATATCGAGTCCGTCAACGTCGCAGATCTCATCTAAGACCGCATGCGATTGCCGAAAAACTCGCTGGTGTCCCCAACAGGGGGCACAGTAATCGCCTGGACATAGAAGGTGCGCGGCAATTCAGATCAGGCGGATGAATGGAAGCAAAGCCCCGCAGAGTTGACTACAAGGTTGCACAGGGCAATGCTCAAATCTGATCAAGTTATTCAGGCTCATTTCCTAGTTCAGAGTCGGTGCCCTTATCCTCCAACATTAGTGTCAGCGCCTGAACAATTACGTCTTCAACATCCGCCAGCCTGTAACCCTTTCCCAGGGTCAGGGTTCGAACAAGCTCTTCTATCCGGCCATCTCTTGGCCCGAAAGAGAACCAATCATTGATATCGTGAAGATCTGGGTGAGCATTCCCCAGAAGCATGGGTTCATTCTCATTCCTGCGTGGGTTCATACCGCCAACTCCCCTTCGCAGACCAATTCTGGGGTATTTCTCCGAAAACTCCAAGCGACGCAGTTTGGTGCCTTAATGTTGCAATGGCGGAGTCCCATAAATCTCTGGAGACCCATATTTATATCATTAGGTTTGCAGTCTCAGTATTTCGGGAGTTGTACACGGAATGTACAGACCCGCGATCGCATACCGTCGGCAGGCCTGATCTGTTGAAGGTGTTGCCGGGGCGGTTTGCGCGGGCGAGGCCTCAGACCACCATCCAGAGAAGCGTCAGGCTGATCCAGAGGATCACGGCACCGGCAAGGACCTGAACCGCCGAGGCGATCTGCGCCACGCCGCCGAACCGGTCGGCGGAGGCAAAGGTCACCGCCCGGGCAGCAACGCTTGAGACGGCGACCAGGCTGGTGAATGTGGCGGTGCCAAGCCCCATCACCACCACGGCCAGGGCCCCTGCGGCACGCAGGTCCATCTGCCAGGCGATCACCAGCAGGAAGAGCGCGCCGGTGCAGGGGCGGATCGCGATGCTGGCGATCAACGCGGCCATGTCCCGCCAGGACCGCAGTTGCTCCACCGCCTCGGGCGAGGGTCCATGGGCGTGGCAACCGCAGGCATGGTGTCCGGCGTCATGCCCGGTGTCGTGCCCGTGAGGCGACGCAACGGCCTGCCGCACCAGCCCCCTGCCCCCGCGCCAGACCAGGATCAGCCCGATCGTGGCAATGGCCAGATAGCTTACCGGGGCCAGATAGACCTCGGCCAGGGTCGTCATGCGCCGGGCCGAGGTTTCGAACAGGAAAAAGCCGCCATAGACCAGCGCAATGGCCCAAAGCGCCTGGACCAGACTGGAGGCCAGCGAAAGCGCCAGAAGCCGCGGCGCGGACACGGAGGATCCAAGCCCCACGCCGCCGATCAGCGCCTTGCCATGCCCGGGACCGACCGCATGTACGAACCCATACGCGGCGGCGGCGGCCAAGAGCGCCGCCAGGGCGCCCGGCTCTCCGCCGCGCAAGGCCCGCACGGCCCCGGCCATGCGGTTTTGAATGGCGCGCTGTTCGCTGACGGCCCAGCTTGCGAGGCTATCGGCCTCAAGCAACAGAAAGGCCGCCAGTGCCGCCACAAGGGCACCGCCGCAGATCAGGATCAGTCGCATTGCAGGGTAATCCTGTCCGCAAAGAAGGCCCCGACATTCTCGGTCTCAGGGGTTTCCTCACGACCGAGCCGCGCCAGAACCTGCAACAATTCAGCCTCCTGTGCCGAAGGGTCGAAGGGGGTTACCCGGGCTGCGCAGCCCGGGGCCGCACCCAGCAGTCGCGGCGCATTGGTCAGGGTGAAGTCGAAGAAATAGGTGGATTCGTAAAAGGCCGCCTCGACCGGGCTTTGACCAACCGCGACGGGCTGCACCAGGGGCCGGGTAAAGGTCAGCAGCAGGCGACCGTCGACCATGCGGGCGTCCAGCCCCCGGGGCGGCGCCAGAGCAACCGCCTCCCCACCCTGGGTCAGATGGGCCGAGCCGTCGAAATCCTCCGGCCAGTCGCTGAGCCGCCGGACCAGCTCCAGCCGATCCGCCTCGTCCAGCCCGCCCGCCGCATTCAGGCTCAGCTCAAGCGCTGACAGGGTGTAGAGCGTTTCGAACTCGTCATAGAGCCAGGTCACCTCCAGCGCGGTCAGCATCTGGTCCGGACCGAACAGGAAGTCGATGCCGCCATCGACGAAGACATGGGGATGGGCCGCCGCAGCCCCGGCAGACAGGCCACAGGCCAGCATGGCGGCACGCATCACGCGCCTGGCCTGCGAGATGCGCCGCCTCATCCCCTGCTCCATGGCGCTCTTACGGCTGATACGGCAGGGAAGAGTGGTGCAGCACGATGCGCAGCACGCCATCGGCGTCCTTCTTGTAGCCGAAGCTCTTGTCGACTTTGGTCACATTGCCATCCTTGTCGGTCAGCATGATCCACCCCATCCACATGGCGACGTCACCTTCGATGAATTCGGCTGCCGTGACGCTGTCCATCGAGCGCCAGCCCTGGATCGCAAACCCGCCATCCAACGGGTATTCGTCCGAGTGGCCGCAGAAATAAGCCAGGGCCCCGGCTTTGGACGACCGGAAGGTCTGATCCCCGCTCGCCATGGTCGGTTTGAACAAGACCGGGCCCAGAGC
>NZ_CBDDIE010000002.1:0-62620 GCF_965228805.1 Aliiroseovarius sp.
TCGGGCATGAGGCCCACGGCGGTGCGCAGGCCGAACCGGCCATGCTGGGTCATGTCGCGGTCGATCCGCATTTCGATCATGCCCCAGGGATAGGGCGTGATCACCCCGGTGCGGTCCTGGACCAGTTTTTCCAGATAGCGGTCGGCCTGCTGAAAATGCTGGGGCTGAAGGAACAGCCCCTCCTTCCAGGCGACTTTGCTGAACTGAGACATGGGGAACAACGCCTTCCTTTTGTAACCGAATGACCCGGAAGGCCAGGCCCGGCAATGCGTCTCAACTTTGATCAATCACAGGGCGGGGGTCAAGCGCCCCCGCCCGCGTGAAGGTTGAAATTGTCGACCCGGTCCCAAGACCACAGGTGTGGTCAGAACTGCAACCGAACCTGCGCGGTCAGACCCCAGCTGGTCTGCGCATCCCCCGCACGCCCGTCGATCCGCGCCGAGGCGTTGAACTGACGGCCGCCAAGCATGCCCTGTCCGTCCAGCAGCTTGGTGTAGTTCACACCAAGGCTGACCTCGCCATAAGTGCCTAGGTTGGACGATTCGATGACTTGGCCGTTCGTCCCGGCATCGAAGTCCGCAAGGGTGCCGTAGTAGGTGCTGCGCGACGCGCCCGAGAAGTCGTGATAGACCGTCGCCGTGCCGAAATAGGTCATCGCCCAAGTGCCGCTGGGCGCGACATTCGTGCGCGACAGCGTCCCGCCGAGGAAGCCGACCTCGGTCGTGCTGTCCTCGATCACCAGAACCCCATCTGCCGGACCGTCAACCGCATGGGTGCTGCTCAGCATAATGTTGTCCGTCGTGGTCGAGGTGTAGGAGAAACCGGCGGTCGGGATGAAGTTGACCCGAGTCTCTTCATTCACCGGGATAACGTAGCTGACCGAGCCGGACAGTGTGTGAGCGGTGCTGTCAAAGCTCTGGTCCATGATGCCGACGCGGTCGTCCGATCCATCGGCGCCAGTGTTTTCCAGGTCGAAGTCGGTCCACTCGTACCGGTATTGCAGGTCCATCAGGAACCGGTCCTTCACCGCGGTCACATAGACACCGCCATAGGTCTGGCGGAAATCCATGTTGTTGTACGAGGCAGGCGTGATCGTGCTCGCCAGACCCGTGCTCGGATCGATCGGGAACACCGGCTGCGAGGTCTTGCCCTCGTTCAGGCCGACGATGCCGCCGAAGCTCAGATCCCAACCGTTGTAATGCCCGGCAAAGCAGGAGTGGTCGAGCCCCAGCTGGAAACCCGCGTAATCGGCGGTCAGTTCGCTTTCCACCGCCAGACCCGCGCTGCCGCCAGAGGACTGGGTGCTGGACGACCCGGTGGCATCGGCGGAACCGCCGACGAAACGGCCCCAGGTGCCAAACCCGCAGGGGTCATCCCCAGGCACGGCCAGACCGGCCACGAAGGGGCTGGAGGGACGGTTGATCACCGCGCCGATCAGCGATTGGGTCAGGCCGACGGACCCGGACAAGGCCCCAAGCGCCGGGTTGGCCGAGGATTTCAGCGTCACCTCCCCTGCCGTGGCGGTGTCGAGGAAGTAGATCAGCGCACCACTGCTTCCCAGCCCCTGGGCATTGAACCCGGGCAGCGCGCCGCCATAGGTCAGCACCGTCAGGTCGGTGGTCAGATCGCCGCGCTCGTCGCCCAGGGCGACGTTGGTGAAGTCCAGCGTCACCGCATTCGGCGTGGTCGAGGGGTTCGATGCATCCGTTGCCGTCGGCACCACCAGGCCGGTGATGTTGACTGCGTCATGGGCGGCCTCGGTGCCGCTCAGGTCCACGTCCAGGCGGATCGTGGCATCGGTCAGGTCCGCGCCGCCGTTGACGGTCAGCACATCGCCCAGGGCACTGGCCGGGGTGACCGGGGAGGCATCCACCAGGTCGATGGTCGCGCCGACCGCGCTCAGCTCGCCATTCAGAGCCACCGCGCCATCCACCGCCAGGGTCGTGCCGTCAATGGTCACGTCCGAGGTGATCGACGCGCCGCTGGTCAGGTTGATCGTGCCGGTGCTGGTCAGCAGGCCGCTGCCCGCGCTGCCAATCGCGCCGTTCACATTCAGCGTGCCGGTGTTGGTGAAGCTGCCCCAGGTCAGGCCAGCATTGGCGTCCACCGTGCCGCCGTTGTCCAGAAGCCCAGCCACGTCCAGCGTGCTGTTGACCGTCAGGTCGCCACTGTTGGTGACACCGCCCGCAACGGTCGAGGCCCCATCCACGGTCACGTCAAGGCTGTTGTCCAGATCACCGCCCAGCATGCCCGCCAGGGTCATGGTGCCGTCATTGTCGACATTGCCGGTCACCGTGCCGTTCACATCCGCCGTGCCCCCGTTGGCATTGGTCACGGCGCCGTCCACGGTGCCATCCACCGTCAGCATGGCCGTGCCATCGTTCTGCACGTCGCTGTCCAGGGTGCCAGTGACTGTCAGGTTGCCGCCTGCCGCGTTGGTGGTGCCGCCGGTCACGTCCAGCTCCAGCCCGGCGCCGACCGTTGCGGTGCCGGAGTTGGTAAAGGTGCTGCCCACGGTGCTGTTGCCCGCCAGGGTCAGCGTGGCGCTGTTGTCCAGCGCGCCGCCGACGCCGCCATTCAGGTTGGTCGTGCCGCCCGTATTGGTCAGGTCGCCGTCGACGGTGCCATCCATGTTGAACGTGCCGTCGTTGGTGGCATTGCCGGTGACCGTTCCGGTCAGGTCCGACGTGCCGCCGGTATCGGTGGTCAGGTTGCCATCCAGCGTGCCGGTCACGGTCGACAGCCCGCCGTTTTGTGTGGTCAGATCCCCGGTCATCAGGCTGGCCAGGTTCACGATTCCCTCGTTTTCGACGTCGCCGGTCAGGCTGCCGCCCAGGTTGATGTTCAGCGTGCCATCATTGTCGGTCAGCCCGTCCACGGTCAGCCCCGCGTTCACGTCGGTGGTGCCCGTATTGTCGAACGCGCCATTCACCGTCGAAACGCCATCAACCGTCAGCCCGGCGTTGTTGGTCAGATCCTCGGTGACCACACCGGCCAGGGTCATGGTGCCGTCATTGTCCACGTCGCCATCGACCGTTCCGTTCACGTCCAGCGTGCCGCCCAGATCGTTCTGCACATCTCCGGCGAGCGTGCCGTCCACCGTCAGGGCGCCGGTTCCGCTATTGGTGGTCAGCCCGGCCACGGTCATGGTGGTGCCGGTATTCACCGTCATGGTGGTGTCGTTCTGCACCGTGCCCGACACGGACATGTCGCCATCCACGGTCACCGTGCCGCCCTGCGCCTGAAGCAATCCCAGGTTTCCGGCCAGGGTGGTGGTGCCTGCGGTCACTGTCAGGGCGCCGTCGATGCCGCCTCCAGCGTTCACGTCCAGAATGTTCGAGCTGCTCACATCTCCGGTGATAACTGCATTCACCGTCATGGTGCCGGTGTTGGTGGCAAGGCCGGTCACGGTCAGGGTGTCGCTCACCGTGGTGGTGCCGCTGTTGTCCAGCGCGCCATCAATGGTCGAGGGGCCGGTCACGTTCAACACGCTGGTATTGCCGACCATGCCGATGACCGTGCCCGCCAGCGCCAGGTTTGCATTGTTGGTCACATCGCCGGTCAGGCTGCCGTTCACGGTCATCGTGCCGTCATTGGTGGTCAGGCCGGTCACGGTCAGCGCACCGTCAATCGTCGCGGTGCCGGTGCCGGTGTTGTTCAGCGCCCCACCGACGGTCGAGGTGCCATCTACCGTCAGCCCGGCATTGTTGTTCAGATCTCCGTCAACATCGCCCGCCAGGGTCATGGTGCCATTGTTGGTGGCCGTGCCGGTCACCGTGCCGTTCACGTCCAGAATGGCCCCGGCCGCGTTGGTCACATCGCTGTCCAGCGTGCCATCGACCGTCAACGTGCCCGCGGCATTGGTTGCGGTGCCCGCAACGGTCAGAACCCCTGCCCCGGCGATTGTGGTCAGGTTGTTGTTGGTGAAGTTGCCGGTCACGTTGCTGACCCCGTCAACGGTCAGATCCCCGGTCAGCGCAGCATTGGTCAGGTTGCCATCAACCGTGCCCGCCAGGGTCATGGTGCCACTGTTGCCCACGTCGCCCTGCACCGTGCCATTCACGTCCAGCGTGCCGCCATCCGCATTGGTGATGCCGGTGCCCAGGGTGCCGTCAACGGTAAAGGTGCCGCCCGCCAGGTTCGTCACCGCGCCCGTGGTGCTCAGCGTTGCGCCGGAGTTGATCGTGACGGCGGCGCTGTTGTCCAGCGTGCCCGAGATCGTGCCCGCGCCATCCACCACCAGCGATGCCATCGGACCGGTGTTGATCACACTCTCCGAGATCGTGCCCGACAGGTTGATCGTGCCGTTGTTGGTCAGCGTCGCCAGGCCCGTGTCCAGGGTGCCGTCAATGTCCAGCGTCGCCCCGCCAGAGTTCGTAAGCGCCCCGGTGGTGGTCAGGCTGTGGCCGACTGCGACGGTGGTTGTGCCCGCCAGGTTGTCAAAGGTTCCCGTCACGGTCACCGCGCCATCCACGGTCAGCGAACCGGAGTTGACCGCCCCGCCCTGCACATCGCCCGCGATGGTCGACGTGCCCGCATTGGTCAGCCCTCCGGCCAGGATGCCACCCGTGTTCAGGTCCAGCCCGCCGCCTCCGTTCACGGTGACCAGGCCCGAGATGTTCCCGTCCACGGTCAGCGAACCACCCGAAAGCACATCTGCCGTGCCGGTCAACGCACCGCTGACGGTCGAGGTGCCGCCCGACCCGGTGGTCAGGTCGCCGGTCATGGAACCACCCGCCAATATGGTCAGGCCGCCGGTGTCGGTCACGTCCCCGGTAAAGGTGTTGATGACGTTCATCGTGCCCGAGTTGGTCGTGTTCCCGGTCACCGTCATGTCACCGGTCACGTCGATCAGGCCCTGGTTGTCGAAGGCGCCGCCCACGGTGACGATGCTCGTGCCATCCATGCCGATAACGCCTGCGCCCTCGTTGGTCAGGTCGCCGGTCACATCGAAGGTCACGCCCGCCGCCACGGTCAAGCCGCCGTCATTGGTTGCCGAGGCGGTGGTCATGCTGCCGTCGATCGTCATGGCGCCGCCAGCATTGTTGTCGATCACACCAACATCCGCGCCAACAAATGCGGTGCCGGAGTTCGCCAGCGTGCCGGTGATCGACCCGGGTAGGCTCACATCAACGGTGCCGCCTGCGTTGTTGGTCACGTCCCCGGTCAGGGTCGAGTTCACATTCAGAGTGCCGTCGTTGTCGACATTGCCGACAAAACCGTTCTGCACGTTGATCACGCCCGCGGCGTTGTTCGTCGTGGTCCCGGTCACGGTCAGAAGGTTGTTCAGGGTGATCGTGCCGCTGTTGGTAAAGGTGCCGGTGACATTCGAAGCTGCCGTGACATTGAACCCGTTCGCATTGTTCACCAGGTCGCCATCAATCGTGCCATTCAGATTGAATGTACCGTCGTTGGTCACCGTCGATCCGGCGCCGCCGCCAATGGTGCTGCCGGACATCGTGGTCATACCGCCCGCCGCATTGGTGAAATCACCCGCCAGAGTCGAGCCAGCCAACGCATTGAAGGTGCCCCCGGCCTCGTTGGTGGTCAGACCCGTGACCGTCACCGTGTTGCCGTTACCCAGGGTGACCGTGCCCGCGTTGTCCACCGTGCCCGCCACGGCGATCGAACTGTTCACATTGGCCGAGCCGAAGTTCACATCCAATGCGCCCAGGTCACCCGACACATTGGCCGTGCCGCCACCCACGGTCAGCGTGCCGGTAACCGACCCGCCCGCGTTTACGGTTGTGGTGCCCGCCGTGTTGGTGACATCGCCGGTCAGCGTATCGTTGATGATCAACGAGTTCGAGTTGGTCGCGCCGCCGGTCACGGTCAACCCGCTGTTGACGATGGTAGTGCCCGCGCCGTTGTTGTTCAGCGTCCCGGTAATGGTCGACGCCCCGTCAACGGTCAGCCCGGACGAGGTGTCGACATTGCCGTCGACCGTACCTGCCAGGGTCATGGTGCCGTCGTTGTCTACAGCACCGGTCACCGTGCCGTTCACATCCAGTGTGCCGCCAGCGTCGTTGGTGACGTCACCTGTCAGGCTGCCGTCAACGATCACGGTCCCCCCCGACTGCACCGTGGTCATGCTGGTGCCGGTCAGCGTCACGCCGCTGTTCACCGTCAGGCTGTTGCTGGTAATCGTGGTCGTTGTGCCGATGGTCGCATCGCCGTCCACCGTCACGATGCCATTCGAGGTCAGTGATCCGCCAATGTCGCTGCCGAGGGTCAGGGTGTTGGTATTTGTCAGCGACCCGCCAAGACCACCATCCAGGTCCAACGTTCCCGCGTTGAACGCATCGCCCCCAACATTGCCAACTGAGTTCACGGTCACGCCGACGCCGTTCACGTTCAGATCGGTCACGCCCGCGTTGTTGCCGCTTAGGGTCAGGGTTTCCGTTCCGACAATATCGAACTCCCCCACCAGGTCCGAGGCGATCGTGACGTCGTCCCCCACCGTGATGGTCACGCCCCCAACAGCCGATGCGTCCGAGATTGTGCCGCCGGTGATCGTGAAGTCGGTTCCCGCACCACCGTCGCCGCCGATCAGAATGCCTGCGGGTTCTACTGCGCCGGTAATGGTGACCGTGTGCCCGCCTGCGCCTGCGGTGCCATCGAACACGGCAGAGGCACCGTCCGACCAAGTGCCGTTGGCGCCAGCGTTGTTCCAGTTCGGGTCGGCCCCATCCCAATCGCCGCTGCCGTTGTCAATGGTGACGCCGTTGCCGGTATCCCCGGCGTCCCAGGTCAATACCTGTGCGCGGGCCATGTGCGGGGTGGCGACCAAGAATGCGATGAGGGCCGCAATGCTTGTGCTGCGAAGAAGGCTCTGACGCAAATCGGTAGACTCGGACTCGTCGCGAGGCAAATGCGGCAACATGCTAACACTCCATTAACAGAAATGAGATTTTGTGAGAAATTGCACCAGGCGTGGCCTTGGCGCAACTTTGAAACGAGTTCGGTCTACGGTTTTTTCTCAACCCCTGATGGACGGTGCGCACTTGCAACACTGTGCGTTCATGCGATTACCAGCCTGGAGCGCGGTTGGATGCCCTGCCCTCGTGCTCCGCCGGAAGGTTATCCACAGGCTGTGGAAATAATCCTTGCGAGAATCTCTGGCCTCGGACATGTATATACGGAAGAAAGTGAATAATACGACCGGAAGCGTAACAACGACCCGGCATGAGGTACGACAGATGGACGAAACGACGATGGACACGTCGCGCGCCGAAGACATGGCCATTCTGGGTCAGGCAAAGGATGAGCTGCGGACCCGCATTGACCAGTTGGTTGGCACGCATGCTCTGAAACTTTCCGAACGTTTGCAAGCCCACCGGGCGCAGCTTTTTCCCCCCAACGCACGCAAGCAGATGCGCCGGTTCACCTCGGGCGAGGCGGCGGAGCTTCTGGGCGTCAAGGATGCCTATCTGCGCAAGCTGCATCTGGAAGGGCGCGGCCCTGAACCCGAGGTGCGCGCGGGCGGGCGACGCAGCTATTCGGCGGCCGATATCCAGGCCCTGCGCGAAATGCTGGAATCAGGCACTAAATCACCCGGAACCTACCTTCCCGGTCGTCGCGAGGGCGATCATCTTCAGGTCATTACCGTGATCAACTTCAAGGGGGGATCGGGCAAGACCACCACGGCGGCCCACCTGGCCCAGAAAATGGCGCTGGACGGCTACCGCGTGCTGGCCATTGATCTTGACCCGCAGGCCAGCCTCTCGGCGTTGCACGGGTTCCAGCCGGAATTCGACCTGCTGGACGGTGGTACGTTGTACGATGCGATCCGCTATGAGGATCCGGTGCCGTTGAGCCAGGTGATCCAGAAAAGCTATTTCACCAATCTCGATATCGTGCCTGGAAACCTGGACCTGATGGAGTTCGAGCACGACACCCCGCGTGCGCTGGTGCAACGCGATGGCAACATGTTTTTCACCAGAGTCGGCGACGCATTGGCTGAAGTTGAAAAGGACTATGACGTCGTGGTGATGGATTGCCCGCCGCAACTGGGATACCTGACCATGTCCGCCCTGTCGGCGGCCACGGCGGTTCTGGTCACGGTGCATCCCCAGATGCTGGACGTGATGTCCATGTGCCAGTTCCTGCTGATGGTCTCGAATCTGTTGGGAGTGGTGGCCGAGGCAGGCGGCAACATGTCCTACGACTGGCTGCGTTACGTGGTCACGCGGTACGAGCCCGGCGATGGTCCGCAAAATCAGATGGTCAGCTTCATGCGCGCGCTGTTCGGTGACCATGTCCTGAATCACACGGCGCTGAAATCCACCGCGATTTCGGACGCGGGCATTACCAAACAGACCCTTTATGAGGTGGAAAAGAGCCAGTTTACCCGCACCACCTATGAACGCGCGATGGACAGCCTGAACGCCGTGAACGGCGAGATCGAAGCGCTGGTGCAACAGGCCTGGGGCCGTACGGAAGGAGCGTGACATGGCACGCAAGGGATTGCTCAAGGGCCTGATGGAGGCCCCGGCCGAAGGCAACGAAGCTGAAACCCGCGTCGATGCGGCCAAGCCGCGCTATACCTCCGGCGCGATTGGGGCGGTCAGCCAGTCGATTGCCGATCTCAAGGCGCGCTCTCTGGTCGAGGTCGATCCGCGCATGATCGACAATGCCGGGCTGCGCGATCGTCTGGACGAGGACGCAGACATCACCGCCCTGGTCGAGTCGATCCGCGATTATGGCCAGCAGGTGCCGGTGCTGCTGCGCCCCAATCCCAATGATCCGGAACGCTATCAGGTCGTTTACGGTCGCCGTCGCGTTGCCGCGCTGAAGCAGCTGGCGCAGCCGGTCAAGGCGATGGTGCGTGTCCTGGATGACCGCGCCCTGGTTCTGGCCCAGGGGCAGGAAAACTCGGCCCGGCGTGATCTGAGCTTTATCGAGAAGGCCAATTTCGCGCGCCAGATGCGCGACGCAGGCTATGAGCGCAAGGTGATCTGCGCTGCGTTGCACATGGACAAAACGCTGATCTCGCGCATGTTGTCCGTGGCCGACCGCGTTCCCCTGTCCCTGATCGAGGCGATCGGCGCCGCGCCGGGTGTCGGGCGCGACCGCTGGTTGGGCCTGGCGGAGCGCATTGGCGCGCGCGACCTGGTGGCCGACGCTAAGGGCGAGACTTCGGACGTGCGCTTTGACGCGGTCATGGCGGCGTTGAAGACGCCCAAACCGGCCGCCCCTGCCCCGCGCAAACTGACCACCGAGGATGGCAAACCGCTGGCGACACTCGCGCGCAAGTCCGGGCGTCTGGTGGTCAGTGTCGAGGCCAAGGACGGGTTTGACGAATGGCTGGCAGATCATCTGACCCAGCTTCATCGCGACTGGAGCCAATCCAGCAGCGAATGACCTGAGAGAGCAGCAACAAGGACAGGAGGCACAGGAAGGCAGAAAGAAAAGACCCCCCAGGATCGGGATCCCGAGAGGCCGTTTCGTTGTCTAGCACCTCCGAATCTAGGCCGTTCTGTTGACAGCTGTCAACAACCTCCGACTCCGGTGGGTAAAGAAATTTTGCCCGGTGAAATGCCATGGAGATTTTGACAACGACGCCCTTTGGGCGGCGGCCGGTGACGGCTGGCTTGATTGAACGTGCACAGGCAGCTCAGGCCGCGCCTGCCGTGCCTCATTGCGACAAATGGGAGCTGTTTCGCACGCTCTGCACCGCCCGTGTGGCCATGGGCGTGACGGATCGTGACCTGACGGTGCTGAATGCGCTGCTGAGCTTCCATCCGGAGCCGAACCTGTCCGACAACACCCAGTTGGTGGTGTTCCCGTCGAACAAGGCGCTGTCCGAACGCGCTCATGGCATGGCAGAAAGCACGCTGCGCCGCCATCTGGCAGCCCTGGTCAAGGCCGGGCTGATTGCGCGCCACGACAGCCCCAATGGCAAGCGCTACGCCGCACGCGATGGCGAGGGTACGGTCACACGCGCTTTTGGCTTTGACCTGCGTCCGCTGTTGGTACGCGCGGGCGACATTGCCCAGGCCGCCCAGGCCGCCCGCGACGCAGAGGCGCGCCTGAAGCGCCTGCGCGAGGAGGTGATGGTGATGAAGCGGGATGCGGTCAAACTGTCTCTATTCGGGCAGGAAACGGCTCCAGGGCCGCTCTGGGCGCCTCTGGAGGCCCGTTTGCTGGACATTCATAAGCAGACCCGCCGCAAGCTGGACATGGACGCCCTGGAGGCGCTGCGTGCAGAGGTGCAGGAAATCCTGACCGACATTCGCGTAGCCCTGTCAGAAACAGAAAAAATGCACGGCAATGACAGTGAAAATGAGCGGCACTATCAGAATTCAAATACAGAAACTCTTGATTCTGAATTTGGCTTCGAAAAGCACAAAGTGGCCGGGGTGGAGACTGATCGGCCAAGGGCGCGTCCGTCGCAGACGATGCCAAATCTGCCTTTGGGCCTGGTATTGAAAGCCTGTCCCGACATTTTGCCCTATGCGACCCATGAGGTCACGAACTGGCACGAGCTTGTCGCGCTGGCCGCTCTGGTCCGCGGCATGATGGGGATCAGCCCCGACGCCTGGGCCGAGGCGGTCGAGGCGATGGGGCCAGAAGTGGCCGCGATCACCGTGGCGGGCATTTTGCAACGCGTGTCTGACATCAAATCGCCGGGTGGCTACCTGCGGGCGCTCAGCCGCAAGGCAGCGGTTGGGGCGTTTTCGCCGGGACCGATGATCATGGCCTTGTTGCAGGGATGAGCTGGGGCAAGGGCAGGGGATCCGCGCGAATGTTGACAGCTGTCAACTGTCAACGCGGCTGCATGCGGCGGCGTTGGTCAGCTGGCCGATGTTCTCCAGCTGGGACAACAGGTTCAGTTCGTGGTCAAAGACATAACCTTGCGTCTGGGCCACGGAGCTTACCGACCAGAGCCCCAGAAAGGGCAGGGCGATCCCCAGCGCGACGACCAGCGAAAACAGCTTGCTGTGGTGCTTGTCGGGCAGTACCGCCAGCAACGGGAACAGCGGCACCAGAACCATGGACAGCAGCAGAAACGCGCTGTGATCAATCCGCACCGTTGCAAGACAGGCCAGCATGTCGGCGCGCACGGTGCGAATGTCGGACAAGCCGAGATGGGCGGCCCAGACCCCCAAAAGGGAAAAGCCGCCCAGGATCAGAAGAGCGGTGGTACGATTCATCGGAACCGCATGGCGTTGTTGACCGCCTGATTGACCAGATGGCGCTCCCAGGCGTTGATATAGCGGGCCAGTTTGCGGAACGGGCTTTGCGCGGCGTCCACGCCGTCCTCGATCGCGCGCACAAGGGATTCCGTCAGGCCGAACTTGCGATCCGCGCGGTCCAGCAGAATGCCGACCCCAATGCCGACGACGATGGCGGCAATGGCCGGTCCCGCGACCACGGTGGTCAGCGTGCCAACCGCCATTCCGGCCAGAAAACCAGCCCCGGCGGAGATGCCGAACTTGATCACATCCGCAGCGATATTGCCAAACAGCTGTGTCAGGCGCGGGTCATCTTCGGACAGGATATGTTCCGCGATGCGCAGCCCGGCATAGGCGACCACCGCCAGCCCGGTCATGCGCGCCGCCCCGGCGCCCAGCGTCTTGGGCGAGATGACCAGCTTGGCCACTTTCGGATTGCTCGCCAGATAGCGCGTACCGGTCAGCCCGACGCGCTGGCCCGGCGCCCCTTTCAGGATCAGGTAATCCTTGCCCTTGGTGGTCTTGATATAGGCGCGCCCGGTCAGGCCGAGTTTCTTGACGATATGCAGCGCATCCTTGCTGTCCACTGCGGCGGCGGCGGCGCTGGTCATGTCCACGCCGAACTCCTTGGCCATGTCGTTGTTGACCTCGATCACATACATCACCGCCTCGTCCACGGTTACGGTGCGGCTGTCGGTCGTCAGCGTTTTCTTTTCGGCCATGATGGCACCTCTCAATTGAAAATCAGTACAAACAGGGCCTGACCCCGAAGGGATCAGGTGAAATCATAGGCGAAGCCGCCGTTCTCGACGCGCACGTCGACGCGCTTGATCTCGTCGCCCGAGACCATGCGCCCCAGCACCTGGCGCGACAGGTCCGGCAGGATCGAGTTGGTGATGATGTTGTCGATCATGCGCCCACCGCTGTCCGGGTCGCGGCATTGATCGACGATATGGGCGATCACCTCGTCGCCAAAGACCAGTTCGGCCCCATGGGCGCCTTTCAGACGGCGCGCGACCGAACCCAGTTTCAGACGTGCAATGCCGCCCAGAACCTCGGCGCCCAGCGGGAAATAGGGGATGGTCACGATCCGGCCCAGAAGGGCAGGGGGGAAGACATCCAGCAGGAAGGGTTTCAACGCTGCGTCCAGCTCGTCCAGATCCGGGGCGGTGTTGCCCTGATCGGCCATCTCCATGATCACATCCGTGCCGACATTCGAGGTCAGCAGGATCAGCGTATTTCGGAAGTTGATGGCGCGGCCGTTGCCGTCCTCCATGATGCCCTTGTCAAAGACCTGGAAGAACAGCTCATGCACATCCGGGTGGGCCTTTTCGACCTCGTCCAGCAGGACCACGGAATAGGGCTTGCGTCGCACCGCCTCGGTCAGACGCCCGCCTTCGCCAAAGCCGACATAGCCCGGAGGCGCCCCTTTCAGGAGCGAGACGGTATGCGCCTCCTGATACTCGGACATGTTGATGGTGATGATGTTCTGTTCGCCACCATAAAGGCTTTCGGCCAGGGCCAGGGCGGTTTCGGTCTTGCCGACGCCCGAGGGCCCGGCCAGCATGAAGACCCCGATGGGCTTGTCCGGGTTGGACAGGCCCGCGCGGCTGGTCTCGATCCGCTTGGCGATGGCCTTGAGCCCGTGGTCCTGACCGATGACCCGTTCCTGCAGCGTGTCGGACAGGGTCAGGATCGACTGCAGCTCATCCTGCACCATGCGCCCCGCCGGAATGCCGGTCCAGTCCGAGATGATCGTCGCCACCGCCTGCGCGTCCACATGGGCATAGACCATGCGGTCATCCGGGTCGGTGTCCTCCAGCGCCTCCATCTTCGCCTTCATCTCGGCACGGGCCGCTTCGGGATCGGTGGTCTCAGCCGCCTGTTCCGCTTCGGCGTCCGAGGCTGCATCTTCCTCCGGCTGGCGGGCGTCTTCGACATCATCCGCCGTGCCCCCTTCGGCGATGGCAATCGCCTTTCGCAGGGCAAGTACCTGATCTACAAGTTCTTTTTCCTTCTCGAACTTGGCTTCGATCTCGGCCAGTTCGGTGATGGCAGCGGCTTTTTCGGTCTCGGCCTCGGTGATTCGATCCTCGTCCGTTTCGCCCAGATCACGTTCGCCGACCTTGCCCGCGATTTCGACCTCCAGCGCTGCGATCTTCTGTTTCAGATCCTCGATGCGGGCGGGAATGGTCGATTGGCTGACCGCCACGCGGGCGCAGGCCGTATCCAGCAGCGAGACCGCCTTGTCCGGCAGCTGACGTGCCGGGATATAGCGCGCCGACAGCGACACGGCGGCGACGATCGCCTCGTCCGAGATGCGCACGTTGTGATGCGCCTCCATCGGGCCAAGGATACCGCGCAGCATGAAACAGCAGCGTTCCACATCGGGCTCATCAACATTGACCGGCTGGAAACGGCGCGTCAGGGCCGGATCCTTTTCGAAATACTGGCGGTATTCGGACCAGGTGGTGGCGGCGATGGTGCGCAGCGTACCGCGGGCAAGCGCCGGTTTCAGCAGGTTCGCCGCATCGCCCGTGCCCGCCGAGCCACCGGCACCGATCAGCGTATGGGCTTCGTCGATGAACAGGATGATCGGGGTAGGGGAGCTTTGCACCTCGTCGATCACCGATTTCAGCCGCTGTTCGAACTCGCCCTTCATCGAGGCTCCGGCCTGCATCGCCTGGATGTCCAGTTCGTAGAGCTTGGTGCCTTGCAGCTTGGGCGGGACCTCTCCGGCGGCCAGACGCTGGGCAAACCCTTCGACCACGGCGGTCTTGCCGACCCCGGCCTCGCCGGTCAGGATCGGGTTGTTCTGACGGCGGCGCAGCAGAACGTCGATGATCTGGCGGATCTCGTCATCCCGGCCCTTGATCGGATCCATGCTGCCCGCATTGGCGGTCATGTCCTTGGCGAACCGGCCCAGCGGCGTCGCGGCCCCCTTGCGGTCGTCGCCATCGGCGCCCGCGTCACCGCCGCCCGCAGACAGGCCCGAGCCGTCCATCGGCCGCATGTCCTCTTCTTCGCTGTCGGCCCAGATGGTGCGGTGTTCCTGTCCCAGCTGATCGGCCGAGATCGTGTCAAACACGGCGCTGGCGCGCACCAGCGACCGGCGCAGGCTGGGGTCGTTCAACAGGGCCAGAAGGATGTGGCCCGTGCGGATCTGCACCTCGCCAAAGAACAGGGTGGCATAGGTCCAGGCATGGTTCAGCGTATCGGACAGGGTTTCCGAGATGCCGGGCGTTTCGGTCACGTTCTTGTCGAGTCGCGCCATCGCCTGGTCCAGATCTTTCAGAACCCGCCCGCGATCCAGGTTCAGCGCATTCAGCGTGACCGAGATATCGGCCTTCTGGTTCGATACGGCGTGAAACAGCAGGTGCACGATATCCACGTGCCGATTGCGTTCATTGCGGGCGTGGCGCATGCCCTGCAGAAAGGCGTCATAACCTGCGCGGTTCATCTTGCCGGCATATTTCTCGATACTAATGTCGGTCATCTCTAACTTCCTTGAAAAATCGCGTCTCTGGTGGCGCTCATGCGGCGGTTTCTGTGAGTTCGGTGTCGGGTAGGGCTTCGGTCAGCTCCAACCGGTAGTTGGTGCCCTTGACCAGGGTGGCGCCCGCGCCGGAGCCCTGTGGTGGGGCCACACAGGCCATCCAGCCCAGGGCGGCATTCTCGCCCAGCTTGCCGGGCAGGACCTCGCGCTGTGGCAGCCAGACGACCACCTCGACCTCGAAGGTCAGGCCCAGGTAGGACAGGACCGTCATGCGCAGCTGTTCGTGATCCGGCCCGCCAGGCAGGAAACGCCGATACCGCCCCAGGCTGTCGGTGCGGATATGCAGGCGGATCTTTTCGCCGATCGACTGGATTCGGGCGCCCAGGTGCATGTCCTGGCCCAGGGTGCTGCCCTGCTGGCCCAGCATGGCCAGGCTGTCGGGTTCGAAATCCATCCAGCTGGGCACCATCTCTTCGATCTCGACATCGGCCGAGAGTTGCAGCCGCAGCATCTGGCACAGACGCGCGGGGCTTTTCACCCGGCCCACGGCAAGGGCGTTGTGGCGCAGGCGGTTGACATCGGGCGCCACGCCCTGGTTGCGAAAGGCGGGGCTGCCCAAGCCTATGAAAGACAACAGGTATTTCTGAAACCGGTCATCGGTGCGATGGTCGAACTGGGTAATTGCCCGAGCATCCGACCAGGCGCGGAAAAACAGTTGCAGGAAGCGGGCGGCAAAGAGGTCAGTGAACTCGACAAAGGCGCTGTCACCGGCTTCGAACCAGGACAGGACCTCTTCGGTCGTGTTCAGCGGCAGCGCCCCATGCGGACCGAAGAAGCCCAGAAAGCGCGCGCGCACCTCGGGCAGGGGGCGATCCAGGTCGACGGCGGCCAGGTCACTGTCGGGAAAGGCCAGGAAGGGATCCTGACCCAGACGCACGATTTCATCGCGCTGGCGTTGTGCGCGTCCGATGCGGGGCTTGTCGCGGTTCTGACGTTCCAGATGGCGCAGCAGGGCCAGGAACCCGTATTGCGCCGCAGCCTCGCGCGCCTCGGGCGCACGGGGATCGCCCCCACCGCCGCTCACAGCAGCGGCCCCGTGCCGGAGCGCGGCGGGAAGGTCTTGATCTCACCGCGCTGGATCGACCGGACCTGGCATTGGGTAAAGGAGTTCACGGCGGCATATTCGGACAGGAACCGATCCAGGATCGCCCCCAGAAGGATCACGCCGGAGCCTTCGAATTCATCCTCGTCAAAGGTCAGAGAGACCATCAGCCCGCGCGCCGGGTGAAAGCCATCCTCGCGCCGGATGGTGCGCACGACCGGGCGCGTCTCGATCTCTTTCAACCCGTCAATCTGTGCCTGGGTAATGCTGTCGGAGAGATTGGCAAACAGGCTCAGCAGCTCGCGCATCGGTGCGGCGCCCTTGCCGGAGCGGTCATTCAGAAGCCCGTGGAAATTCAGCGACAGGAAGCTGATCAGCCGCCAATGGCCGTCCCCGTCCGCGGCCCGGTGGCCAGCCCGGTTGTCCAGTTCCAACAGGCTTTCGCGCGGCGGGGTAGGGCCCGCCAGGCAGGACAGGGCAATGGTCTGATCTTCGCACAGCCGGAAATCCCCCCGGCTTTTGGCGATCGGCAGGTATTCGGTGAGGTGCCGGTTGGAACAGAGCGCATTGACCTGCAGGCGCTGCGCCGGTTCCGCGTCGGGCGGCTCGTAGATCGAGATGAAGGTTTCCGTGCCGCGATACCGGTGGCGGGTTGCGCCAAAGCGGCGTTCCTGCGCGGTCAGGCGGCGGGGCTTCTGCCGCGTGGTGTAATAGAGCGCCTGTTTCGGGTTCACCCCATCCGGCGGCAGGCCATAGAGCGGCAGGACGCGCTCCTTGTTCTGATGGCCCGCGTAATGGGCGAAGACCTCGGTCAGGTGATAGATTTCGTAATGGGTCAGCGGGCTGCGGTCGGGGGTGACGACGAACTCGGTCCGTTTGTTGTTCAGCCGGACCTGCGAGGAGCTTTCGCGGAACAGGTTGACCGCCGGGGCGCAAAACAGCTGCACGTGGTCCTGTTCCAGCCGGGTGGCCAGTTTGCTGTTGACCCGGTCGAACTCCAGCACCAGCTGCATGCGGTCGGTGCGGATGCGACGCAGGGCCTGACGCAGGCCAACCAGCTTGAACCCCAGGAACTTGCGCGGAAAGACGAAGGCCTCGCGCAGAAGGGCAAAGCCCGAAAACAATGCGCCCTGGTGTGGGAATAGCGGCGGTTGATCGTCAAAGCCGATCTGCTGGACATTGTTCGGGGCGAGGGTCAGGAACTGCGCATCACCGAACTTGTCCAGATAGCGCAGCGAGACGCGCAGGCGCCCGGCGTGGATCTGCTCGTAAAGCTCGATCGCCTCGCCCTCGGGGCCGGTAAAATGAAAGGGCAGCTCATCCACGGCCAGTTCGGACAGGGGGCCTGCGTCCTTGGTCTGGCCTGCGGTGTTGACGCGGGCCAGGGTGATTTCCAACCCGGCCTTGGTGCCCCCGGCCACATCCTGGCCAAGCGCGCCCAATGTGCCGGGGCTGGCGTGGTATTTCAGCCCGTCAATGGCCAGCGGCCAAAGCGTCAGCGGCGCGGCCAGGGCAAAGCGGCAGGCGACGCGCTTGTCGGCATCCGAAAACCGCGCGTCCATGTATTCGCCCGCCTCGAAATGCACGCCCTGGACGATGTCCTTGTTGTCGAAAACAGGTGCGGCCTGCACCAGCATCGCCGACGGGGTCGGGGCCAGGGCATCGGGAAAGACCTGGTCCAGCATCTGGTGGGTAAAGGTGCGGAACTCCTCGTCCAGCTTCAGCTGTACCCGGGCGGCCATGAAGGCGGTGCCTTCCAGAAGGCCGCCGATGGCGGGGTCCATGTTCTCTTCGACCAACCCGCCCAAACGGTCGGCCAGGCCCGGGTAGTCGGCGGCAAACTCGCCCGAGCGTTCCTTCAGAAACGCCAGCTCGCGGTTGTAGGAATCGCGAAATGCCTTCTTCACCCCTGGACCCTCAGTTTCGACATGTGCAGCTTGCCCGCGCCCAGGTCGACCTCGGCTTCGAAATCAATCGGGATGTCGACCGGGTCGCCCATCAGCTCGGCCGATACCCGCAGCGACAGGCGCTGATCGGTGTTGCGCCCGTGGTCGATCACCTCGATTTCGACGCTGGCGGGGTTCAAACGGGGTTCGTGATCCAGCAGGGATTGACGGATCGAGGTGACAACATCCGCCCCGGCGAGATCGCGCGCGGTGACATTGGACAGGTCGCGAAACCCGTAGTTGACCACCGATTGCGCCACCAGGGGCGCGTCGTCCAGATCGACGGTGCTGTTCAGATTGATCGTGTTCATCAGCGCGTTCAGATCGGCCTGGATATGGGCGCGCAGCGTGCCCTCGTCCAACCCTTCGCGGCGCTGTTTCGAGCGATTGGTGATCTCGGTTCCGCCGTCTTCGCTCTGCCTGCGTTCGACGCGGGCGTCATGTTCGTGATGCGCGGCGCGAAAGGCGTGCATGACGGACACTTTCGACCGTTCCCCCCGTTCCCAACGGCGGGTCTTGCGGTCGTCTCGTCTGTTGTCGTCAAAGACCATGGGGCGCCTGATGCGTTGCAACTCTGGGCCGCGCTGGGGCCTCGGGTGTCGCATCGCGGCCCGGTTCGGGTCCGGCAAGGCGGGGGAGGATCGGGCGGCGGGACCAAACGGGTCGTGCGGGAGAAAACAGGGGGGCACGCGGGCGCCCCCCTGACTGTCTTGTCAACGCGGCGATTAGATCGCGACGTTCTTGCGGATGTCCCAACCGGCAGTGCTTTCCGGACCGGCCGAGCCGTCCATTTCCTGCTTGGTGTAGGTGACTTCCACTTCGGCGAAGTTGATCGCCACGGATTCCGAGACGCGCTCCAGACCGTCCTGTGCACCCTGGGTCTGGTACGAGGTGATCATCACGTCGGTCATCTTGATGCGGAAGTAGACGACGGGCTGTGCGCCGCCGGCCTTCATCACGACCAGTTCGGCCTCGGGGATGTGCTGACCGTTGCAGACATGCTTGATCAGGTCATGGGTCGAGGCATCGACGAATTTGGTGATGTTCAGATCCTGAACGCTGACCTTGCCGGCGCCGCCGCCCATGCCTTCGTGGGTGGTGCCGGACTGGGTGGCGCCCCAGGCCCAGGAGTGGATCTGGATCCAGTCCTCGTATTGATCGATCGGGCTTTCGCCTTTGATGGTGTCTCCGAGACGGAGGAGAATGTTGTCGGCCATGGTCTAACTCCTTGTGGCGTCACTGAAATTAAGGGTTACTCTTGAAAGCCGCAGGGGATTATTTCCCTTGCGGCAACTTGGAAATCAGGCTCATGCCGATGTCCATGCCTTCAAGTTGGAAATGTGGTTTCAGGAAGAACTTGCCCATGTAGTAGCCCGGGTTCAGCTCATCTTCGACCACTTCGACTTTCGCTGCGGCCAAGGGTTTCTTGGCCTTCTCCAGCTCGGTCGCGCTTTCGGGGTTGCCGGTCACATACTTGTTGATCCAGCTCTGCAGCTGTGATTGCAGCTGTCCCCGGTCGGGGCTTTCGCCGATCTTGTCGCGCACCATGACCTTCAGGTAATGGCTGAACCGCGACACGGCGAACATATACGGGATGCGCGAGGACATGTTGTCTGACGCAGTCGCCGCGTCATCCACGTATTTCTTGGGCCGGTACAGCGACTGCGCGCCGATGAAGGCGGCCTTGTCGGTGTGCTGGCGGTGAATGAGGCCAATCAGACCGGCCTGGGACAGTTCCCCTTCACGACGGTCGGTGATCGACACTTCGGTCGGGCATTTCAGATCCTTCGACCCGTCGCCGGTGTCGAAGACATGGGTCGGCAGGCTCTGCACTTCGCCGCCCGATTGCACGCCGCGGATCTTCACGGTCCAGCCGTGTTCCTTGAAGGCGCGGTTGATGTTCGCTGCCATCGCATGGGCCGCGTTCATCCAGGCGTATTGCGCGCCGCCGTGACCGTCGGTCTCTTCCTCGAAGTTGAACTCCTCGACCACCGAGTTGCTGTCGGGGCCATAGGGTTCACGCGACAGGACGCGGGGCAGGGTCAGCGCCAGGAAGCGGGCGTTGTCGCTGTCGCGCAGGCTGTTCCACTGGGCATATTCCGGGGTCTCGAAAATCTCGGACAGGTCCGGCGGCGTGGCGATCTCGTTCCAGCTGTCCAGGCCCAGCAGGGCAGGGCCAGCCGATGAGATGAACGGCGCCAGCGAGCTTTCGGCGATCTTGCCCAGCGAGCTCAGCAGGTTCACGTCCGGGCTGGAGTGGTCGAACTGATAGTCCCCGATCAGGCAGCCGAAGGGCTTGCCGCCGAGGGTGCCCAGGTTCTGTTCATAAACCATGTCATGCAGCGGGCTCTTGTCCCACTTGGCGCCCGGATAGCGGCGCATCATGCCCTGGAGTTCCTTCTTGGAGGCGTTCAGCACCTTGACCCGCAGGGTCGCGTCGGTCTCGGCGTTGTTCAGCGTATAGGCCAGACCGCGCCAGGAGCTTTCCAGATGCTGGAATTCCTCGTGATGCATGATCGCGTTCATCTGGTCGCTGAGCTTCTGGTCCAGCTTGGCCAGCATCGCGTCGATCGTGTCGATCACGTCATCGGCGACAACGGTCTGGTCGTCCAGTGCTTCGCGCACCAGGGCAACAACGGCGTTGTCCACCTCCTGCGCGGCGGTGTCGGTGCGCGGCTTGATCGTCTGTTTCAGGATGTCGGAGAATTCGGACAGTTCGTCCAGCCCGCCTTCCGCGACTTGGCCTTCGGTCTGAGCTTCAGTTGCCATGTTCTATTCCTCTCCCGTCGTCGCGGGGCCTCAGGCCTCGCCGCCTTCCTGATCGTTGTCATCACCCGCGTCCTCGTCGGCGCGATCGGCCAGCGCCGCCATCAGCTCGGGGTCGGACAAGAGTTTCTTGATGTGATCCTGCGCCTTCGGCTTCGAGGCCATGTAGCGTTGCAGGTTGGCCAGTTGCTGGCGTGCCTCCAGCAGCTTCTTGAGCGCGGGCACCTGGGCCGCGATCTTGGCCGGTTCGAAATCGTCCATCGAGTTGAACTGGAGGTTCACACCGATCTTGTCGTCTCCACCCAGCCGGTTTTCCGCCATGAAGCTCAGGCCCGGTTTGACCGATTCGACATAGTCGTCCAGCGTGTCCTTGGTCACATCGACGAAGCTGCGTTCGCTGAACTCCGGCTTTTCAACCCCAGGGTTGTTGCCAGACAGATCGGACATAACCCCTGTGACGAAGGGCAGTTCGACCATCTTCTCGCTGTCGTAGGGGTCTTGATACGCGATCTGCACCCGCGGGGGGCGATTGCGCTTGATGAAACCGGAACCAGAGTCAGAAGCCATAGAGATTTCTCCAAAAATTTACCTTGGACGAAAGCGCGTGAACCCTATTTAGTCAATGTCTTTTACACGCATTTCGGTCAGGAACAGTTTGTTTCAGCTGGGTGGACGTGGGATCAACTCGTCTATAAGTGACTGAAAATCCTTGTCCAGATAGGATCGGGCGCGTTGCAGAAGAAGCGGCACGGGGCTGCTTTTCTCACGCAGGCGGAAGAACTCCTCGACCCCGCGAACCGCCGCCGCGACTTCGGTCGGGTTGGTGATTTTCGGGGGGGTGAAGGGGGAGGAATCGGCATTTTGCTGCCCTTGCATGTCCAGCGCCTGGTCGCTGAGTGACTTCAACCTTTGCGCGGGAAGGGCGAAACCGGTCTGCGGGCCGAAGCTGACAATGGCCTTGCCGCATTCTTCGGGCAGCAGGGTTTCCAGCGCCACCACCAAGGGTTGCCCGATCAGTTGACGGGCCTGGCGCACCAGCAGCAATGCGGCGGAGGAGGGTTCATTGGCCTGGAAGTAAAGCTCGACCGCCATCAGCGTCTTGCTGGCCTGGCTGTGGTCCTGCACTGCCGAAGGGGGCAGGGGGGCCTGCGCCGCGGCGGTGGTCGCCTGAGTTGCGTCGGCAGTCGTGCCGCCGCCATCGCCCGCACCTTCGTCGGCGTGGCCACCGCTGTCCGTCACCACATCCGCGTCGGCGCCCAGAAGGTCGGGGCGCGCGGCGGTGATCTCTTCGCGCATCTGACCCAGCAGGGTCACGGTGGCGTCGAACCCGGGAGAGAAGGGCGTGCTGCCCACCTGACAGGCGGATTTGATCCGGCCCAGGGCCTCGGTCATGCGCAACAGAGCGTCATGCACCGTGTCGACCTGCTTGCGGCTGCCGGGCGATCCCAGCATGTCGCGCATCATCGACCCCGACAGGTCCTGTTCGGTGCTGTTCGGGGTGAATTTGCCGTCAGCCACCATCAGCTTGCGCAGGGTCACGTCCGGCGTGCCCGACAGACCGAGGTAGCGCAGCCCCTGCAACATCGAGACCGGCTCGGCCAGATCACCAAGCGCGTTGCGCCGGTCGCTGGCGCCGTCTGCCAGGGTTGGATGCACCTCGGCGTTGAAACTGCCCAGAAGATCGGCGATCGCCTCGATCGATTCAGCCATCGGCACGACGCGCCCGGCCAGACAGTTCATCTGCGTGCGCAGCACCAGCAGGCGCAGGTCGCGGCTGCGCTCCAGAAGCGCGTCGATCTGCGTCTCTTCGTTGGCGATGGCGACGGATTTCGGGTCGAACACCCGGTCTTCGGTGCGGCGCCCGCCATCCACTTCCATGCCCGGGGTGACATAGGTCTGCGGCAGACGTTCCATCGCCGTGAAGTAATACTCCACGAACTCCGGATCATCCTCCAAGTCGAGGTTCGGGCCACAGGGCGCGTCCTCGCTTACCGGTTCCAGAAGCCACTCAAGGCTCATTCACTTCCCCCCTGGGACACGCCGGTTCTCCGGCCAACTCGTTCTTATACCTTATGCTTAATGCGAAAGTTCACGTGGTCAAGACTCCACCTAAGGGAGACAGGTCAGGTTTTCGGCACTTTTGGCCGCTATGTTGAAGAATTCATGGTTTTGTCACGATTGCGCCCCGCCCGGGACGCAAAGCTGCCACATTTCGACCGGGTTTCGATTTGGCCAGCGGGTTGGGCAGGTGTGGGTCGATCACTCCCCGGCCTGACCCACGGCAGAGGCATAGGCCTTGGCGAAGGCGGTCAGGAAAGCGTCCAGCATGCCGTTATCACCAGCCTCGGCCTTGGTGTCCCATCGTTCCACGAATGTGTCCCAGCTGCGCCCCTTGGAGGCCCCGCCCAACACGCCGGAGCCTGCGCTGTCCTCGATCTCGTCGGGGGACAGGCCGGACAGGACCGATGCCAGCGCCGGTTGCAGCGCGGCAAAGACGGCCGACTGGTGGCGGCGGATGTCGCGCAGGGCATTGTCGAACCCGTCGGGCCCGTTCATGAACCCGTCGCGGGGTTTGAGGAACATGGTCTCGATCGCCTGCGGGGCGTCGGGCAGGAACTTCATCGGGTTGTTGCCCGTGGCGCTGCGCATGGTGCGTTCACCGCCCTTGGTGAACTGTTTCACCGCCGCGCGATCCTTCAGCATGGTCATGATCTCGTCGCTGGACTGGCGCACGACGCGGCCCAGCTCCTGGGCCAGCTGCATCACGTCCACCGCCTGATAATCGGCGGGGTTCAGGCCTGCACCCTGGCAGAAGGCCGCCAACAGCGCATCGCCGCCGGGCACCGGTTGCGGGGCAGGGGGCTGGCCGGTCGGGGTAAAGCCCGACTGCGCGAAGGCCTGCGGCGGCTGCGAAGCGGCGGCGGGATTGGGCATCGGAACCGCCTGCGGCACGAAATCACCCGCGACGTCATCCAGGTGATGGGCGTTGCCCCCACCGCGCGGCATCGGGTCCACCGGCGCGGCCGGACCACCGAAGTCCCAGGGATCATCATCCGCCGGTGCGGCGGGCGGCAGGGAGCCGCCATAGGGCGGGGTTTGCAGGCCGGAGGGGCTCATCGTGGCGGTGGGCGGCTGTTGCAGCCCGGCGGGGGCCGCAGCGGCAGCCAGCTGGGCCACGATCACATAGTGACCGATAGTGAACCGATCGCCGTCATTGATGCGATGCGCTCCCTGCAGCCGATGCGGGCTGCCTTGCAGAAAGGTGCCATTGGTCGATTGATCCGTCAGCCAATAGGCGGCGTCGCGAAATTCGACCCGGGCGTGACAGCTTGAGATATGCCGATTCGGGTCGGGCAGCACCCAGGCCATGGCCTTGCCACGTCCAATGTCCCCACCACTGCGATCCAGGGTCAGGCTGATCGGGCCGCCATGATCGAGCACGTCGAAATTTTCGATTCTGAGAGTCAGCGTCATAATGCTTGATCCATAGAGCCTTTCGAATGCGGCCTGCAACAATGGTTTATGCGATCTGCCTCATTGGTTTACGCGGCAGCCATCATTGGCAGCGGTGTAGGGCAGGGCGGGACCGGTTGGCTCAGAACCCGCGAAACAGCGGTTCGGACAGGGTGACCAGCTTTTTCAGGTGGAGCGGTCGGTTGGCCAGGTGGCATTGCGCCAGGGCCGACAGGACGGCGGCATTCACGGCCCGGGGCGCCCGTCCGGCCGGGATCGGGGCGGGGTCATTGGGCGCGATCTGCTGCCCGGACCAGCCCGCCGCCAGCCCCAGCATCACAGCCGCCGTGCGATGTTCGGAAAACAGCGCGATCTGCATGATCCGATAGCGCAGCGCGGTTTCGCCATTCGCAGACCAGTGTGCGATCATTTCGAGAAGCTCGCGGTCGGCGTGGCTGAAATCCGACCGCAAATTGCGCAGGCATTCGTAGCCCCACCAGACCGCCATCTTCGGCTGCGCGGCGAAGGCAGTAAAGGTCACTGCGTCTTCGGGCGTGGCCGACTCGGCCAGGCGATGCAGGAAATCCAGGCCGCTTTCTTCGGCCTCCGGACGCAGCTGGATCAGCTCGCGCAGCTGGGACATTTCCGCGAACAGCTCCGCCGATGTGTCGAAGCGCAGCGCGGACACGGGGGGGCGGGTCTTTTCATCGTCCTCAGGACTTGTGAGCTGGTCTTCTACCATGGGTGTACCTTGGGGGCACCGGTTGCGTCGGTCAATCCTGTTTTCGCCGCATGAGGCGGGCGATGAAAGATCGGGCTTGCCATATGGCCACGAGTGCGTAGCCTGTTGGCCATTGCCATGCGTTTGTTGGAGGCCGGGTCGTGGGCGCTCAGATTAGTCAAGACACCCGATTGGGACGATTGGAAACGGCTCTGGGCCTGGATGTGCTTGTATTGGCAGGCTTTCAGGGTCAGGACCGGATGAACGGCCTGTTCGATTACGAAGTCGATTGCGTGGCCCGTAATGAACAGGTGGATTTCGATGCCCTGCTGGGCACGCATGCCACCGTGTTCATCCGCAACCGGGCGGGCGAGGACCAGCCGTTTGACGGTCTGGTGACCGAGGTCCGCTGGATGGGGCAGGGCGATCATGGCGATCGTTTCCGCCTGCGGTTGCAACCCTGGTTCCACCTGGCCAGCCTGCGCCGCAATCAACGAATATTCCACGAACGCACGCCGAATCAGATCCTGCAGGAGGTGCTGGGTGCCTATAGCGGGGCGGGCAAGATGACCGACCTCGTGACGACGGCGCACCCGGTTCTGGAATACACCGTGCAGTATCGCGAAAGCGATCTGGAGTTCGCCTGCCGGATCATGCAGCGATTTGGCATCAGCTACCATTTCGAACACCGGACCGGTGAACATGACATGGTACTGACCGACCGAACCCTGGATCACGACACGATCGGCACCCGCCCGTTCAAGCCGCATGAGGGGCGGCAGATGGATGACATCGGTCATTTCAACACCTGGCACCCGGCCAACCGAATCACCACTGGGGCGATTCGCATGACCGATTACAACTTCAAGGCCCCGGTCGCGGCGATGGAAAGCGATTACGAGGGCGACGCAGCCCATGCCCATGGCAAGCTGGAAAGCTATGACTATCCCGGCCTGTATCTGGATCAGAGCAAGGGCGAGCATGTGGTCAAGCTGCGCAGCGACCAGGAGCGCGGGCAGGGCACGCGCTTTGCCGCGCAGGGCGATGTGATCAGCCTGCGCGCCGGGCGTCGGGTCACCCTGGGCGGGGATCAGATCCAGGGGCATGGCGAGGATTTCCTCTGCCTCACCGCGCAACATATCTATCGCACCAATGCCTACCGCTCCGGCGGCGATGGCGGTTCGGAAGAGGCCTATGAGGGGCATTATACCTTCCTGCCCGCCGAAGCGCCGATGCTGCCTGAAATCCGGACCCGCCAGGCGGTGGTCCAGGGGCCGCAAACCGCGACCGTGGTTGGTGACGGTGAAATCGACTGCGACGAATATGGCCGTATTCTGGTGCATTTCCCCTGGGATCTGGCCAAGGCGTATTCGATGCGCTGTCGGGTCAGCCAGAACTGGGCGGGCAATGGCTGGGGCGGCATGGTCATTCCGCGGATCGGCATGGAAGTCGTGGTGGAATTCCTGGAAGGCGATCCCGACAAACCTCTGGTCACCGGCTGTGTCTACAACGGCAAGAACGACCCGCCCTATGAGCTGCCCGCGCACAAGACGCGGTCGACCTTCCGCACCGACACCCACCAGGGCGAGGGCTTCAACGAGCTCAGGTTCGAGGATGAAAAGGGGAAGGAGGAAATCTTCCTCCACGCCCAGAAGGACCGCAACACCAAGGTCGAGAACAACCAGTCCGAACGGGTCAATGTCAACAAGGTCGAAAGCATCGGCCACGACAAGGCCAGCGAGGTGGGCAACACCTGGCTGCAGGTCGCGGGTGGTGATTTCCAGCTGCGGGTCGGGCCGGGCAATGTCGGCACGGTGACGCCCTCGGGCGCGGCGGAGAATGATCAGGGCCTGCCAACCCTGCCCGAAAGGTTCGGCAAGCTGGGATCCAACGCGGGCGCGGGCGACATGGACATGTCGATCGAACGCAACAAGATCCAGAAGATCGGCGTCGATCACAACGAAACCGTCGGCAAGGACAAGATCTCCACCGTCGGCAACAACTACAGTGCCACGGTCACCAATGAGGTCGAGATCATCGCGGGATCCAAGATCACGCTGCAGGCGGGCATGTCCCGTATTACGATGGAGGACAACGGCACCATCTCGGTCGACGGCAACACGCTGAATGTGAATATGGCCCAGTTGATCAAGATGCTGGCCTCCATGGTCAAGATCAACTGACCGGACCGGGAGGGCAGGCGGTGCTGAAACGGATCTTGCAGGTGACCCTGGTGGGTCTGTGCCTTCTGGGCGGTGGCACGTTCGCGTTCATGGCGACGGGACCGGCAACAGGCATGGCCGCAGGGCAGACAGATGAGGATGCGATGACCGAGCAAGTGCAAGCAGGCTTTCCTGACGCACCCGAAGAGGTGCGTGCCGTGGCCGCCGTGATCATTGCGGGCGGGGTGCCCGATATGGCGGCGCTTCAGGCGCTGGGGCCTGAGATGCTGAACCGCAGCTGGTCGGCCACCGGCACACGGGGGCGGCCGATGGATGGGCATGGGCTGCTGCGCCAGGCGGTGCTGTCGCTGAACCCCGCCGCTGCCGAGGCCCTGGTCGCCGCCGGTGCGGATGTGCGGTTCAACGAGGGTGAGATGCCCTATCTGGCGGTCTCGACGGTCAGCGCCGACAAGGATCTGTGGTTCCCGGATTTCTCGGACGGAAACCGCCTGCTGCGCCTGTGGCTGCAGGCGGGCGGCGATCCCAACGCCGCTTGGCCCGGGGACAGTATCGGGCCGGGGCTGCACATGGTGCCGGAACAGAACCTCGAAGCGGTGCTGATCCTGCTGGCGGCCGGGGCCAACCCCTGGTTCGAACCGCCCTTTCCGGGCGCAGACCCGGATGACCCAATTCGGTCGGCCAGCTATTTTGAAAAGCTCGCCAATGCCTCGCCCATCGCCAACGAAATCGCATTTCGCATCGCACGCGAGGGCCATTATCGCGGTGGACCGCGGGATGTCGTCGACAAGGTCATGGACCGATACGAACGCACGGCGGGGCTCTATGTCGGCTCCACCGGGCCTGAAAACCTGCATCTGATCTGGGCGATGCAGAAGGCGCTGGCACTGATCGTCGAACAGACCGACACCCGTCCCGGCCCGCATGTCGCGGCGCTTTTGGACACGCAGGTGCGCGAGGGGATCGGTGGCTTCTTCCTGGCTGCGGGCGAGTTGCATTCGCCGCGCGACGACGACCAGCTTCTGCGCAGCGACAACCAGACCGGCAGCGAGTTGTGGCATGACGACAAGTAGCATCCGGGGCAGCGCGATCAACGATCTGTGTCGGCAATATGCCAGCATGCTGAATTTCGATATCTACGACACCGCCGCCGGTGACGTGCCGTCTGAAATTCACCCCTATCTGCAACTGAACACCGCCCATTGGGACAAGGCCTGGGAAAACGATGACCCGGACGGGTATCGCAGCTGTTTCTACACGCCCAAGAACGCAGGCGATGACCCCACCGGGGTCTGCCCGCCGGTGCTGGTGTTTCGCGGATCGGACACGGCGGCGACCGAAATGGCCGAACTGGCGCTTGGCCTGCGCGTGCAAGGCCGCGTAACAGCGGATTTCCCCAATATCTGGGGCGCGCCGGATGATATCGTGATCCCTTTCGACGTGGATCAGAGCTTTTCCGTCGGGCCCGAGCTGAAGGGCAAGAAAATGGCCGAGCTGGAGGCGATGCCGCTGGACAGCGAGGCCCTGTTTACCAATGAAAGCGGGCGCGAGGAAATCATCCTGGACCTGCCCCTGTGGCTGACCGCCGATGTGGCGCTGGAGTGGACCATCTCGGCCAAGGTGTTCTTTGGCCCGAACGGGGACTGGCCGACCAATTTCGCGCAGGGTTTGGGGCGTACGACTTCGCAATACACCAAGGCGATCCGCGACGGGCGGCGTGCGGCGGCCGAGGCGGCGCAACGCTGGGGCAATCGCATCGTGGTCACCGGCCATTCGCTGGGCGGCGGGCTGGCTTCGGCGGCGTCGCTGGCGATCCGGGCCGATCACCCGGATATGGTCATGAAATGTGACACCTATAATGCCGCCGGGCTGCATGCGAATACCGCGCGTTCGGCGGGCAGCACCCTGTCGCAGGGCGGCGCGGTGCCGGTCCTGGCGCGCCATATCAAGGACGAGATCCTGAACTCGATGCAGGCGACTACGCGGGTGGTGCCCTTCCTGTCGGCCTTGCTGGCCTGGGGCGGCAAGGTCATGCCGCCGGCGATTGCCAATCCGACCTCATTTCGGGGGGTCAGCCCCGGCCCGATGGCGGTGTTTCACCAGAACCTGGCCCCCAAGGGCGACCCCTTGCCGATCCTGTTTCCGGTCGATCATCCCCAGAGCATGGGCAGCTCCATGACCGTGCTCAATCGCATCATCGGTTTTGCCAATGCCGCACCGACGGTGCAGCGGTTCATGGCCGATACGGTGGATTTCATCGAAGGTCAGCTGTCCATGGGCACGCAGATCACCAGTGGTGAGGCACAGGAGCTGCAGGCGGCGTTGGAATCCAACCCTCTGGATTTTGCCGCCATCGGTGCCGAGGTGCTGGCGGCGATCGAGACCGGCGCGCAGGTCACCCCGATCAGCCTTGGCACCTCACGTTACATGAGACAGCGGGTCAATCCGTTCGTCAACGGGATGATCAATGATGCGGTCACGTTGGCGCGGATCATGATCGCCTCGGGCAATTACCACACCTATGTGCCCTGCGCCTTTACCTTCAACCTGCCACGGTCATGAAACCGGGTCAGGGCAGGTTGGGCCTTGGCGGGGTCATTCGTAATAGACCAGCCGCCCGATCGTGTTGCCCGGCCCCTCGGGACCGGCGCAGTTCATGTCATAGAGGTTGTTGTTCTGGATCAGCTCATAGCCGCCGACCTGCACGTTGAAATGTTGCGAGATCGGGCGGCACCAACCTTTGTTCACCCCGGATTTCACCCCGCCCAGCGTGCCGGGCTCGTCGCCGACCACCTTGTCGGTGCGGCTGTTCATGGTGAAGGCCTCCAGCTCGGTCAGCTTGACCGTGGGTTCGGTGCGCACGGCCCAGTCCAGCATCGAGGTGATCATGTAGGGGATCGGCACGACGGCGCTGCCGACCGGGGTCTTGCAGACATCCGGTGCCATGCAGGTGATCATTCCGGCCGGGCCACTCTTGCGGGCTGCGGTCATGGTCATGGGTCAGGCCTCCTGTAAGGGTGGAGTGGTATCGGCGGGGATCTGGGTTGACAGCACTTCGCCCTGCACGAAACGATCCGGCCCGGGCACCTGCACCCGCCACAGCAGGGTGGCGGTATGGGTCAGCGGGTCCGGGTCCGCCAGATCCAGCGTGACCGTGTCCAGCACCATTGGCAGGCTGTCCTGTGCCTCAGGTCCCTGCGCGGCGAGGGTGCAGGCGACGCGCGGCAGCTGCACGCAAACCGGCTCCGGCGCGGTCGAGATGCCGGTCACGCGGACCTCTTCCGCCCCGGAGAGCGGCGGATCCAGCCGCAGCGGCCCCTGGGCCACATTCCAGAAGCGCAGCGAATAATCCTTGGGCATGCGCGGGTGACGCTCGCGTTCCCAGGTCTCGTCAAAGGTGCCCGCGTGGCCCAACCGGGGTTGCCAGGTCTTGGCGATGGGGCCGGTGCCGTGCAGGGTCATCTGGGTGGACGGGTCATCCACCATGAACTCGGCCAGATTGCCGATCTGCGGGATGGGAATATCCTCATGTCGCGCCAGAAGTTCCGGCGTGACGAAACCGATGCCCGCCGGGTTGGCTGCGTGCATCATCACGCTGTCATCGGGGCCGGGCGCCTGCCCGCCATAGGCCAGCGCATAGGTCAGGGGCACTTCGCTGACCAGCTCCGGCTCCTGCCGTTGCCAGCCGGTCAGACGCCGATGGGTCCAGACGGCCGGGCCGCGCACGTGAAATCCGTAATGGAGGCGGTCAGGCACCTCGACCGCCACCGGCCAATCGGTGCGCGCCCGGCCCTCGGGTGCCCGGGCCACGGCGTGGATTACCAGGTCGGTGCCCTCCTTGCCCGGTGCGATCTCCTGCTCCTGGGCGAGCGGGCTCCAGGCCGGGTCGTCGCCCGCGAAACTGTCTTCCAGTACGATGTCGGGCGCGGGCAGGGCGCGAAACGACCCGTCGCGCCGCCGCCGGAACACGGCCTTGGCCAGGGCCACGCCGACCTCGCGGTCGGACAGATCCCAGTGTTTGAAGAACATCAGGCTGACGGGCAGCTGACTGGATAGCTTCATGTCGTCCCCCGGCAGGTGCTAATCGAGGCAATCAATACCCGCCCAGCCTAGACCGGGAATGGCGCTGGGGGAAGGGGGGGATTGGCCAATGAGAGGGCCGTGAGCAAGATCGGCAATGCACATCGGCAGAAAATCAGGTATATCCTGACCATCCCCTTTCTTTCATGGGGAAAACTTATCCGAAGGATCGGCAAAAATGTTGGAAACACCGGGCCGGATCGAACCCTGCTTCTTCGAAGACCGCATTCCCGCGCCGCTTGCGGACCTGTCGGTCGAGATTCAGCGCGCCGCGGATGGGCTGGGCCAGGGGCTGCACCCGGATAGTGCGGCGGAGCTGGCGGACCTGGTGCGCGTGATGAACTGTTACTACTCGAACCTGATCGAAGGGCACAACACCCGCCCGCGCGACATTGAACGCGCGTTGGAAGGGGCCGAGCTGGAAGAGGAAACCCGTCCCCTGGCGCTGGAGGCCCGCGCCCATGTCATCGTTCAGCGCGAAATAGACGCAATGCATCGCGAAGATCGCCTGCCGCCCCCCAGCTCAATTGACTTCCTGACCTGGGTGCACCGCGCCTTTTATGCGGAAATGCCCGAGGAGTTCCGCTTTGTCGAACACCCCGATGGCCGCCGCGAAGAGATCACCCCTGGCGTGATGCGGGCCCCGGGCGATGCCGAGGTTGCAGTGGGCCGTCACCAGCCGCCGTCGTCGGCGCGGGTGCAGGCGTTCATGGAGCATTTCGACAAGCGCTTTCGCATCGCCGCACGGTCGGCCAGCGGGCGCATCCTGGCGATTGCCTCGGCGCATCACCGGCTGAACTACATCCACCCGTTTCCCGATGGCAATGGTCGGGTCAGCCGTTTGATGAGCCACGCGATGGCGTTGCAGGCGGGGATCGGCGGGCAAGGGTGATCCTCCCCCACTGAAGTGGTCCGCCCCTATAGTTAGGAAACGGAGGATCAAAGATGGGAATTAAACGCCACAAACCGGAAGAGATTGTCACGAAGTTGCGGCAGGTTGAGGTGCTATGCGGCCAAGGGATGCCGCGAGTTGATGCGATCCGCCAGGTGCAGATAACCGAGCAGACGTTTTACCGCTGGCGTAAGCAATATGGCGGTATGGGAACCGACCAACTGAAAGAACTCAAACGGCTCCAGAAAGAGAATGATCGCTTGCGCCGGGCCGTGTCCGACCTGACGCTGGACAAGCTGATCCTATCGGAGGCCGCACGGGGAAACTACTGAGCCCTTCGCGTCGCCGCGCCTGCGTTGAGCATGTGCGAAGCCAGTTTCACATCTCAGAGCGTCGCGCTTGTCGTGTCTTGGGACAGCATCGATCCACACAAAGACGGATGCCTGTTGGGCGTGCTGACGAAGATCGCCTGGTGGCCGACATGATCGCGCTGACGCGCCAGTATGGTCGCTATGGTTATCGCCGGATCGCCGCTTTGCTGAGAGATGCAGGCTGGCTGGTGAACGACAAGCGTGTCGAACGTCTGTGGCGACGCGAGGGGCTCAAAGTACCGATGAAGCAACCCAAAAAAGGGCGGCTCTGGCTGAATGACGGTTCTTGCGTCCGGCTGCGACCGAAGTATCGCAATCATGTCTGGAGCTATGACTTCGTTCATCATCGAACGGATGATGGAAAGGTGTTTCGCACCCTCAACATCTTGGATGAATATAGTCGGGAATGTCTGGCGATCCGTGTGCAGCGGAAGTTGAACTCGACCGAGGTCATCGACGCGCTGACGGACCTGTTCATCCTGCGTGGTGTCCCTGCTTTCATTCGCTCCGATAACGGCCCTGAGTTTATCGCACAGTCTGTCCGGGACTGGATTGCAGCCGTCGGAGCCAAGACCGCTTACATTGAACCGGGATCACCATGGGAGAATGGATACTGTGAAAGCTTCAATGCCCGGTTCCGCGACGAGCTGCTCAATGGTGAAGTCTTCTACAGCTTACGGGAGGCGCAAATCCTGATTGAACAATGGAGGAAGCACTACAACACCAAACGGCCACATAGTGCCTTGGGCTACCGCCCACCGGCCCCGGAAACCATCGTCCCGATGGAACCCAGGCCAATCATGCACTAACATTCAGACTGGACCACTTAGGTGGGGCTGATCAGGGTCTGCGAAATGGCAAGATTCCGCACTTTGGGCAGAAGTAATCTCGCGCAGTGCGCGATCCCCATTGGTAGATAGACAGCGCTTCGAGGGGAGTCTTTAACCGCAGGTTTTCGTCGGCAACCCTGAACATCAGTGCGCCTCGCATACTGCATATTGAACAGTCGCACACCCTCACATGGCCCAACCGCCCCGAGCGTGCTCAAATGGGGGTTGTGAGGAACGCAAGGAGAACACATTATGCAGAGGCCGTTCGCTGCGCGTTGTTCGAACTGGTGAGATGCGGACCATGCGGCCCATGTCCCCGGCGGTGGTGACTTCCGGTTCAAGCACCCGCAAAGATGCGCTTTTGGCATCCAGCTCGTGGACCAGGTTCAGTACATCTCGGGTGGAGCGACCGAGACGGTCGAGGCGGTGAACGACCAACTCGTCGCCTTCCCGCAAGAATTCCATCACCGTTGCCAGCTCGGAACGATCATCGCGAGATGCACCGGAAACCGTCTCCGCGCGGATGACCTCACAGCCCGCCACCTTCAGCTTGGCTTTCTGGATATCAAGGTCCTGGCTTGAGGAGCTGACGCGGGCGTATCCGATCTTTGGCATAGCAATCTGTCACATTAGGGTGGTTTGCACTCTGATACTGTAACAATAGACATCTTACCACTCATTTGAGACATTTTACGCTGTCACATCTATATGTCTCCTGTGGGTGCACCCTTTTGTGACGCGCGGATCACGCTGCCATTGTCCCAAAGTCGATCCGCTTTCCCAGATCAACATCAAACCGGCCATAGGGATTGATATGAGCATAGATCAGCGGAGAAAGTCCGTTGTAATCCCGATCCGTCAGCCGGGTGGCCCAAATCGGTTCCGCCAGGACCGATTGCATCATGCGGGTGTTTACATAAACCAGTGAAGCTTGAAGCAGGTGCAATGCATGAGCCGAGATTTCTTGATCAGCAATCCGGTTACTGGAAATCTCACCGCCCTTGCCGAAGAAAACGAACCCATTTGCGCTGTTCCAGTTCTCGACCACATTTAACCCTTCATGAATCTCACGACGGAAGTCTTCGGATCGAAGATAACGACACAGAAAGATGGTCTTGATCGCCCTCCCCAACTCAGCGAGCGCTTTATAAGTCGGGTGCATCACATCGGCCCGTGCAAAACGACGCAGAATGGCTTCCGGATCAGCCGTGCCGTGCTGCATGGCTGAGGCGTATTTGACCATTTCATCGTATTGTCTTTCGATCTCTGCCCAGTCGATGGTACCAGACAGGATGGGCATGAGATTTGGCAGTTGTCCTCGCATGTCGGCGCTTGGCAAGGCCAGCTTCTGCCGCGCAATGGCCTTCAAGCGTGGGGCCAGTTCGAAGCCTAGAAGGTGACAGAAGGCGAAACCAATAGCACTCTGGCCGTGGCTATCAACATACTGGCGCTGGATTTCCATGTCGGTGCAATGGCGCAAAACCCCTTCGATCATGGCTGCCACTTCGGAAGATGAGCAGCGTTTCAGCTGGGAATAGATGCAGGTCGCCTGACGCTCGACATGCCAATAGATCATGACGCCCCGCCCACCATAACGGGCGTGCCATTCCGTCATCAGGTTTCGGTCCCAGGCCCCGAATTTGGTGGAATCTGCCGCGCAGGCTGTTCCTGCATCACCCCATACGGCCGGATTCCGAACCGCTAAAGTGGCATCCGCAACCTTGGCCGCCGCAGCCTGAAGTGAGGCCGGATCGATATACCGGCGGCGAATGTGCAGCAGTTCATCATAGCTGGTCCCGGGCACCCCAGCGGCCACCCGCTTCAAACCGGCATTGGTGCCCAGACCGTAAAGGCACAGAAGCAAGCGCTGGTCTCTGACTTTGCGATCAAGCGCCTCTCGACTCGCTGAGGTTTCAAAAACATCCAGAAACCCAGTATCCAGCGCGGTTTCCTTCAGCGCATCGAGCAGGCCTGTCATCGGCCACCGTCTACCGATTTCTGCCTTCAATGAAAGGAGACCGCGCGGTTCGGGGGCTGGCGCAAAAGGCGTGATGTGAATCCGGTTTTCGCCAGACCATCGAAGCCTGACCAGATCATTGGAAGGCAAAGTCGCATTCAGTTCGCGCAGCTCGTGTTCCAATTGCTCACGAACTGAGCCGGAAAACTCCCGTGCATCCTGGGTGAGCTTCAACCCGGCATAGTAAGCCGCACGCATTTCTGAGAAGTCCTTCGGCAAGTCGTCATCCGGATTGCGATAGCGATCCGCGCCTTCGATCCAGATTTCCTTGGCCCGGATACGATCTCGTAATTGCGTCAGGACACACAGTTCATAGGAAATGACATTCAACCGGCTCCGGTGATCAAAAACAGTGTCCCGCCATTTGCGCGGGATAAACCCGTCGGGAGCCAATGACGCCGGAGCGACGCGTCGCCCTTCCTCGTTCAGGCGAGAGATCAAAGACAAAGCATCGAGGATTGGGCGCCAGATTTCGTTGTTCGAACGGAACTTCAGGACAGATAGCAGCGAAGGCAACATTCGGCGGTAATGGCTGGCCCAGGACCCCCGCATCACCGTCTGAATTCGCGCATCCAGCGTGCCCTTTGCACGATGTTCGTCGATAATCGCTTTCAGTTTCGCAGCGCCCGCAACAGGAAAAATCACATCCGAGACCCTTCCATTCGGGGTCATCATCGCAGCCGTGGCGATATCGACCAGCAATCGCTCCTTGCCGTGTACCTTCTCGATGTCGGCGGCGATTTTACCGATCACCTTGCGCCGGGATTTCGTGCCGATCCGGTGAACCACATCAATCAACAGGCCCACCAGCCCATCAATCAGCTGCGATTTGCGAGACATTATATATAGGGCCAGCAGCCCGATCCGTTTCTCCTCGGCATGACGGCGCATTTCATAGGCCGTTTCGCCTTCGACGCGGCGCGCAAAGTGCCTGAGCCAAGATGGATCGGCGGCATCCGATATACCAAATGGAAGATCAAGGCCCTCTATGAAGGCCAGCCGGTCTGCGGCCTCCAGAACATTATCCAGCGTCGCAGCCCCAACATCATCTTTCAGCCGCAGAAAACCATGCGCTCCTCGTGGTTCGGCAAGGCAGTCTTCCAATGCCACTATCGCTTTCTGCGAAACCTGGCCCGTATACTCTGTCAGAAGATTTTCCTGGAATGCATGCAGCGCAGATCGGGCCGAGCGCTCCATGATTTTCCGCGAGGGTACGAATATCGCTTCCTTCAACGCCCATCGGAAACCTAAATCAATGAGAGGTTCAATGGCTGGGCCTGTTGTGGAACTCGCATGAACAAGGACAGAATGCAGCTTCGCACGATCTCTCTCATTCGCCCGTCGAAACCCCAGATGGCGCAAGATATCATGGCGGTGACGGCGGGCGGCATCAGATTGCAGATCGTATAGATGAACATTACTGCCCAACTGCTCCTCGACAAAATGGATGCAATCGGCGGCAATTTCATCCAAAGACCCCGGGAAATACCCGTGACTGCGAAAGTGAACCAACTGAAGTGCCAACCCCGCGCGCATCGCACGCCGGTACCCCTGAACGAAATCCAACTCGCCAAACGACAGGCTCCACACCTTCAGCTCGTCACTTTCCATCCAAATGCTCCCCTTGACCGACAGGGTGAACCTCCAGAGAAATCAGAAAACCGTCAAGCGCCCTCTTGTTCCACTATTGTTCCTCATAACCCCCATCTGTGCACGTTCGGGGCGGTTGGGCCTATTGTTGGTATTTTCGACGGTGCCTTTCTGCCAAGGCGCTTGGGGGTCGCAAAACCAACTATCCGCGCCAATCCCATCCTTGAGGCGTCGCCAGGCCGAGAACTCGGTGCCCCGGTCGAAGGTGATGGACTGTCGGGCATCCGCGGGCAGGGGAGCCAGGCCGTTGATCAGCGCTTCCATGATTGGCTTTGATTGGCGATCCTCATTGCGTATCACGACAGCATAGCGGCTCACGCGCTCGACCAGAGATGTCACGTTCACCTTTCCATGCTCCTTGCGGAACAGCATTAGATCGCACTCCCAGTGGCCGAACTCGGTGCGTTCAGCAACGCTCTCTGGCCGGTGTGACAGGCTTTGGACATCAAAGATGCGGGTTCGGTTATGCCGGGGTCTGATGCCGGAGGGGGCAGAATCCTACGCTAAGCCCGGTTTTGGGTGTTTCGCCGCGCTTAGCTGGGTTTTCTGCTATGATTGTGCACATGGGGATCGACACAGATGGTATTGACGAGGCCGTGCTGGGGCTATTGTGGCTGACGCTGCATGATGAACGTCGAGCCTGGAAAGGTCATGACTGGGATGTGCTGAACCGATTGTATAAGCAAGGCATGATCTACGATCCTGTCAACAAGGCCAAATCAGTTGTCTTGACGGATGAGGGTCTGGCGCGGGCGGAAGGGCTGTTTCGCACCTTGTTCAGCAAACCGAACCAGGATGCGGGTTGACGTTATGCGATCCGGACCCGTTGTTTTCGCCATCTGTATTCACCGGTGAGCAGGATATGGGCCCAACCGAGTGGTGAGATATGCGTGAGAAGATCCGGTGAGCAATCCAATCCGGCCCTTTGCCGCTGTGTGACAGCATGGCCGAGATGTTTGGTATTCCAGTAGATGATGATGGCTGCCAGCAGGTTCAGCCCGGCCATACGGTATTGCTGGGCCTCGGCGGTACGATCTCGGATTTCACCCTGGCGGCCGATCCGCAACGCATTTTTCAATGCGTTGCGGATCGCCTTTGTTCAGGCCGATCTGGGCACGGCGCTGCATATCTGCATCAAGCAGCCATTCGATGATGAACAGTGTCCGTTCGATCCGGCCAATCTCTCGCAGGGCTTGGGCAAGTTCATGTTGTCGGGGGTACGAGGCGAACTTCTTCAGCAACTGGCTGGGCGGCATGATACCAGCCGCCATGGTGGCCACGGCGCGTAGAATATCCGGCCAGTTTTCGGTGATCAAACGTTCCTTGATCTTGCCTCCGACCATCCCCCGCAATTCTTTCGGGGTGCTTGCCGGATCAAATGCATAGAGCCTTTTCGAAGGCAGGTCCCGGATGCGCGGAATAAATCGGTAGGCCAGAAGTGCCGTGACCGCGAAGACAAGATCGGTGAATCCACCCATGTCGGCATATTGCTCTTTGATTTTCTTTCCGGCCTTGTTCATCAGCAGGCCGTCCAGAATATATGGCGCTTCGCTCACGGTCGCCGGGATGTTCTGGGTCGCGAATGGCCCGAACTGATCTGACACATGGGTGTAAGCCTTTAGCCCCGGCTCAGACCCGTACTTGGCATTGATCAGATTTATTGCTTCGCCTGCGGTGTTGGTGTCGAGGAAGTAGATCAACGCGCCACTGTTATCCAGGCCGGTCGCACTGAACCCCGGCAACGACCCGTGAGCCTCCCCAACTGAACTGGTCCACCGCTATGTTTAGGAAACGGAGGACCAAGAATGGCAAACAAGCGACCGAAGCCCGAAGAGATTGTCTCGAAGTTACGGCAGGTTGAGGTGCTGATGGGGCAAGGCATGCCCCGTCTGGATGCAATCAGACAGATCGGTGTTGTTGAACAGACCTATTACCGGTGGCGCAAGCAATACGGCGGAATGCGTTGCCGGCAGGTGATTGCGGAGCAATCTGCCGAGAGGGGCGTGGATCAATTGAAGGAACTGAAGCGGCTTCAGAAGGAGAATGATCGACTGAGGCGGGCTGTGTCGGATCTGACCTTGGACAAGCTGATCCTGAAGGAAGCTGCGAAGGGAGTGAGGGGCGTCCCGGAAACGGTCATCAGACCGTTTCAGCCCTGAACGGGCGGAGCCCCTAAGCCCCGCTCGTCGTCGCGCTTGTATCAATCATGTATGCGGCCAGTTCAAAGTGTCTGAACGCCGAGCTTGCCGGGTACTGGGGCAACATCGTTCGACGCAGAGGCATGCCCCGAGAGGCCGAGCCGATGAGGATCGGTTGGTGGCCGACATGATTGAGTTGGCCAGGCAGTATGGTCGATACGGCTATCGTCGGGTCGCGGCCTTGCTCAGAGAGGCAGGCTGGCCCCCTCTCGGCAGCATGCTGCGCATGCGCCTGCCGGGCAATGGGTTAGTGATGGTCGTGTCGAACGGCTATGGCGGCGAGAGGGGCTGAAGGTTCCACTAAAACAACCAAAGAAAGGGCGGCTCTGGCTGAATGACGGATCATGCATCCGGCTCCGGCCGGAGCACCGCAACCACGTCTGGTCCTATGATTTCGTTCACTGCCGGACAGATGACGGCAAGGTCTTCCGGACGCTGAACATCATTGATGAGCACAGCCGCGAATGTCTGGCGATTAAGGTGGAGCGCAAACTGAACTCGACAGATGTGATTGACGCTTTGACCGACCTGTTCATCCTACGTGGCCCTCCAGCCTTCATACGTTCCGACAATGGCCCCGAGTTTGTTGCACAAGCGGTTCGGGATTGGATCGCAGCCGTCGGCTCTCAAACTGCCTACATCGAACCGGGAAGCCCATGGGAGAACGGATATTGTGAAAGCTTCAATGGCCGGTTCCGGGACGAACTGCTCAACGGGGAGATCTTCTATACCCTGCATGAAGCCCAGATCCTGATCGAAGAATGGAGGAAACACTACAACACAAAACGACCTCACAGTGCATTGGGCTATCGCCCACCGGCACCCGAAACCATCATCCCGATGGAACACAGGCCGATCATGCACTAACTATCAACCTGGACCAGTCAGATGGGGCGGCTCACGCCGGTGCCTGCGCGGTCTGCGACGTCTGCGATGCTCGGGTAGGTGGCGATAGAACTGTTCGTGGCGGCCGTCTTTCGAGTAAGCGAACCGATAGATTGTCTCATGGCTCACGCGGATCGGATGATGTTCAAGCCGCATGCGACCAGCAATTTGCTCGGGCGACCAACCTGCCTTCAGACGGTCTTCGATGGCGGCCTTCAATTCTGGGTGTACGATCATCTTGCGATGAATGGCGCGGCGGCGCTCATACATGTCTTGCGCGGCTACGGCGTGGTAACCATCCAGTTCGGGAAGTTCAGAATCTGTGTGCCGGTTCCGTTTAATGTCTCGGTAGATTGTCGAAGCATCACGGCACAAACGATCCGCAACCTCTGCAATCGGCATTTTGGCTTCAAGCCAATTGGCAATCCTCCGGCGTTCATCCAGACTCAGGTGAGAGTAGTGGCGTCCCATTCAACATCCTCCATGCAAGCTTCTGTATTCGTACAGAATTTGCACTTCGTTTGTGAATCCACCCGTGTGAACTCAAGTTAGGTTGCGACATTTCTTGTTATCCAAGTTTTCTCAGTTCTTCGGTGAATGCTTCTGTTGGCGTTCGCCACCCAAGACATTTCCTTGGTGTTCCGTTCAGGCGGTCACAAATCGCCTTCATGTCGCGATTTGAGAGCGCCGCGATCGGGGTATCGCGCGGCAAATACCTTCGAGCCCGTTTGTTCAGGTTCTCAACCGAGCCTTTTTGCCATGGGGCCTGCGGATCACAGAACCAGGCGCTCGTTCCAATTCCTGATTCCAGCTTTCGCCATCCCGAGAACTCAATTCCGCGATCAAAAGTAATAGACTGGCGCGCGATCTGGGGCAGGGGTTCCATTACGTTCATGAGTTTCGCCATGAAGTGTTTCGAACTGCGATCATTGTTGCGGAACAAGACTGCAAAGCGGGTCTTCCGTTCGACCAACGATGCGACGTTTGCTTTCCCGTGCTCTTGCCGGAAAATCATAAGATCACCTTCCCATTCCCCAAAAGTTGAACGTTCTTTTATGTACTCAGGCCTGTTGTGGATCGATCTTTCAAGCGGGAACATCATGCCGCGAGGTGTGCGAGAATAGCGCGGTTTTCGCTTCTTCCGCCGTTCTGGAAGGTAACGTGCCAACGCCTGTGATTGACCGTCTGGGCTGTAGACATAGGCGTAAATCGTCTCATGACTGACGGTCGTTGCATGACCTTCAAGCTTTAGACGACCTGCAATCTGTTCCGGTGACCAACCTTCTTGGAGCCGTCCTATCACAGCTTCCCGGAGTTCAGGAATACGCACCAGTTTGCGACGTCTTGCACGGCGATCAGCCGCCGATTTCTGGGCAAGCATCCCGTAGTAGCCATTGAGCTGAGGCAACTCTTCATCCTTGAAGAAATTGCGTTTGATCTCACGATAGACAGTCGCACGGTGGCGATTGATCTGGCGCGCAATCTCGGCGACTTTTACCTTCCTATGCAAAAGGTCCTCGATTTTGCGCCGTTCGGCTAGATTTAGCTCGGTTCGTTTCATAAACTGTTCTCCTGACTTTCCAGTAGGATAGAGGAAAAGTCGCTTCCCAGTTTAGAATGTGCCCCGTCGCAAATTGGAACCCTGATAATTGGTGTTATGTTTATTTATTTGCCAGGCATGTGCACGACACCTGTGCCTTTGGTGGTATCGTCTGCGAGGCATGACGGCGGTGACGGGGATACACTGCATTGGCCGTTTTTCTTGTCGTATCAGGGGATTCCAACGAGTGATGTGGATCGCTGCACGGGTCACTCCGCCAATGGGGTGAAGGGGCCGTTCTTCTCAAGTGCCTGTTGGGATGCCGGGCGGTTGCGCTGCGGGCTACCGGGTTCGGGCTGCAGCGAGGCGAAAGGGTGCCGATCAAGAATGTAGTCGATGATTGCGCCGGTTTCGGGCAACACCAGGTCGCCGTCCGAAATGGTCGGCGAGGTGCCGATCACGCGCAGCTTCTTCAACGCATACGGCGCCAGGGTCAGGCGGTTGGATTTCGCGAATAATTCTGGACGGCGGCCGGGGAATCCCGTTATCTGAGAGCAGTTTTCTATGAGTGATACAGGGTCGGTGAGTTCACATGTCTGACATTATCCTGGGCGTCGACGGCACGGGGCCGGAAGACAACACGGAATACAAATCCGCCTTCGCCAACAGCTTCGTACGCAGCTACTGCAACGACCAGGCGGGCTTTGCTTTCAGAAACTACTGGCGCGGGCCCGCCTTGATGGGGTCCGAGACCGGGATGCTGGCGGATTACACCGCCAGATTGGCGCGCGCGGTCTATCAGCTGCTGCAGGACCGAACCCCCGCCCCGCGCATCTTCCTGACCGGGTTCAGCCGCGGCGGGGCGGCGGTGATTGATGCGGCACACCGTCTGGCGGGCCATGACATCCCGGTGCATTGCCTGTTGCTGTTCGATGCGGTGGACCGGTCGACGAAGGTGGGGGATCGGGTCGATACGATTCCCAGCAATGTCGTGACCTGTTATCACGCGCTGCGCCACCCGGATGCTGATTCACGTTTCTATTTCGGCAACTGTGGAACCCAGTGGAAGGCGCCGACGCGTTATGTCTCGGAGCGGTTCCACTGCACCCATGGCGCGATGGGCGGCACGCCGAACACGCAGTTTTCCGATGATGGCTATGCGCAAGAGGATCTGGGCGGGTCCGGTGGCAAGGTTCCGGCATTCGCGGCAGGCGGCTTGCTGGGTTTGCATGCCCATAACGAGGCCGCAAAGACGAACGTAAAACAACATCAGGAAAAGAGCGAAGGCGCGCGGGTGCGCAAATGGATGGATGCCAACCTGACACTGGCCAAGAGCCACGTGGGCTGACGGCGGGCGATACATTGGATTGTAGAAAGGAATAGGACATGTCGATGGATTGGGTACTGATCAAGAAATGGTCCGACACGCCGATTGGGGCGGTTGGGTTTCTGAACAATGAAGCGGTCGCGGTGATCGCCTTCTTTGACGACAAGGATGGCAACAAGGACGGCAAGGTCAGCTTTGGCGAAAAGGTGGCCGCCTTCCTGTCGCCGATCAAGTTGGACGGGTCTGCCGTGACCGAGGTGGCCATGCAGGCGCGGGTTGAGATGGACGTGATCATGCGCGACCCGGGCTTCAACCAGATGGCCATGAACCTCTTCATGAACTTCGCACGCGGGATCATTCTGGACGGGATCTATGCCGTCTACTTCTCGCGCGGGGTGTCCATGGCAGGTGGTGGGATCGCCAAGCAGGTGACCTCGGGCATGGTCAAGGAGTTCGTGGTCAAGAAAGGGTTCGAAACCGCGGTGAAGGAAGCTTTCAAGGCTGCCGTTGACCGCTGATACCGGGGATCAGGTCTCTTCCGACAGGATCGGCTTTAGCAGGTCGATGAAGGCGCGCACTTCGGCAGGCACCGCGCGTGTGCGAGCGACCGGTGCGCTGCCGCGCTGGCCCATCTTGCGGTCGGCCCAGGCCCAGAGATCGCCGATGGTCTTGTCACGCAGAAAGCCGTTGGCATTGACCACGGTCGCGCCCATGACCTCTTCGACCGACAGGGACGGATCGGCGTTCAACGCCGTGTCCGCCCCGCCCGCGCCCAGGAAATGCGCCAGGTAGAGGCGGCCCGGCGTGATCTCGTGACCCCGCGCGCGCAGATAGGCCTCGCCCTCGCGCGCCAGGTTGCGCACCATTTCGCGTGACAGGTCCGGGTTGGTGCGCAGCGCCAGCAGGTCTGGCTCGCTCATCGTGGCGACCAGATCGGGGCGATAGGTGTTCATCATGCGCAGCCAGGTGCCCTTGATGAATTGCCCCAGCCCCACGGCGGTGGAGTTCGGATTGGCCGCGTCGGCCCGCCCGCCACTTTCGACCCGGATGATCTGATCGACCAGTGCCTCGACCGCATCGCTGGCCCCTCCGGCCATGATTGCGCCGCTGCCGCCGTCGCCCGGGGTCGGGCCGGTATGGGTCAGCGGGTCCACCGGCGTGCCGTTCACATGCAGTTCGAAATGCAGGTGCGGACCGGTCGAACGCCCGGTGGTGCCGACATACCCAATTAGCTCGCCCGCCTGCACATCGACCCCGGCGCTGATCCCGTCGGCAAAGGCGTTCAGGTGGGCATAGCGTGTCTGCAACCCGCCCGCATGGTCGATATAGACCACATTGCCATAGCCACCGCCCTGTCCGGCCACGGCGATCTTGCCCGCCGCGGCGGCTACCACCGGCGTGCCGGTTGGCGCGGCCCAGTCCACCCCGTTGTGATTGCGCAGCTGGCGCAGGATCGGGTGCATGCGTGGCCCGAAGTCCGAGGTCTTGGTCCCTGCCACCGGCACCACCAGACCGCCGCCCAATCTGCCGCCGCCCCCGCCGCCACTGCCGCGGTTGCGGAAACAGCCGAACTCCGAGTCTCCGTTTTGTGCGACCACGTAACAGTCCAGCGTTCCCGATGGCCCCTTGATGCCGGCAAACAGGATGCGCCCGTTGCCCTGGCCGCGCGGCCCAGGGGTGGCGGCCATCAGCAGGGTCAGTCGGTCGCCCACGGCGGCAAAGCGGTCCAGGTCATGGGCCTGCGACATCATTACGATCAGCTCACCAACCTGGCTTGTGGACAGCCCATTGCGGATCGCGGCGGAATAGACCGCATCCAGAAGGCGCACCTCCTGCCCGGTGTTGGCTGGACGTGCCGCCTGTCCACGCGCCATCAGATCGGTCCCGATCCAGGGATCGGCGCCAGTATCGTACCGCCCCGCGCCTACCCGGGCGAGCGTGCCCAGATAGGTGTCATCGCGATAGAGCGAAATCTGTTGCAGCACCGGCCCGGTCAGGCCCGGGCTGGTGCGGATCGCCACCACATGTCCAGCGTTAAGCTCCGGCCCGACCGACAGGCGTCGTTCGGCATTGGCGACGACCTGAGCCGCCTCGGCCGGGTCCAGCGCCAATTCGTCCAGGATGTCCGACAGGCTACGGTCGGTGCGCAGAACGGTGATCTTGTCCTCATAGAGCGGTCGCCGGTCCGCCTCGCGCAGCATGAAGGCCACCGAGGTGGTGTTGCGGATCTGGGTTTCGACGAAGGTGGCGCGGTCCTCGGCCACGCCTTCGGCCCCGGCGATCAATTCCCCCCAGCTGCCGTCGCTGCCATCGACCGAGATCAGCTCGCCCTGTTCCGCCTCGACCTGCGGTGCGGTGCTGGTTGGGGGGGGCTCGCCGCCCGCCATGGCGGTGATGCCCTGACTGCGGCTGGCCTGGAAGAAGGCAAGATCGGCACGGCTTGACGGAATGCGTGTCACGATCTGTGTCTCGCGCAGCACCAGGTCGTCGCGGATCAGCACCAGCCGTTCCGGCGACAGCGTGCCGACCCGTTCAGCGGGCAGCTCCGGCGGTCCTGCCAGGGATTTGCGCGTCTCGCGCCCGGTGCTTTCGAAATGCAGGATCATCGGATCCTTGGCAATGTCGATGAAAGGGGCGCGCGCCGCGACCAGGTCGGCCTCGGCGCTGGCGGCGACCTGGACCATGGTGAAACTGTCGTCCGAGGCCGAACCCACCGGATCCTCGCCGCCGGGCGCGGGTTGCCGTGTGTCCTGTCCCTGCGGATCGGTCTGCGCCAGATCGTGGGGGGCCTCGCCCCCGTCCAGCAACTGGCTGCCAACCCACCAGATCCCGGCAATCAGCGCCACACCGGCCAGCCCGCCGCCAGCAAGCAAACCGATCCGAAGCTTCTGGCGTTTGGCCCGGCGTTTCTGGGCCGCTTCGGAGCCTTTCTTGAATCTCGGGTCGACTTCGAAACTCACGGATCGGCGCCCCCGGTCAGCGGAACACGCCGCCCAGACCCGCGCCGCCCAGACCGCCACCGGTGCTGGGGGCGGGCGCGGGGGCCGGTGCCGGTGCGGGGGCCGGGGTCGGCCGGTTGCCGCCGCCGCCGCCCGTGGGCGGAGGTGTTGTCGCAGTGACCACCGGGGCTGCACAGGTCACGTCACCCTCGGTCAGGATCTGCCGGAACAGCTCGACCTCGGGTTCGCGCGTAACCGCCGTGACGCCGTCCAGTTCGGCAAAATAGCGGTCCACCGACCCGCGCGACCCGTTGCCCCAGACGCCGTCGACGACGGTGCGATAACAGCCCATGCGGGCCAGTTCGGTCTGCAGCGCGCGGGCCATCTCGGTCTGAGGCGGGTCGAATGCTCCGCCTGCCACAAGGCTTGCGAACAGGTCCGGGTCCTGGTCGCGCAACCCATTGCGCGCATCAAGGTTGTCATAGGTGATCTCGGTCTGTCCCACGGTCGGATCAACGTCATCCACCGTGCCGAATGTGCCTGAAACGCCTTCGATCACCCCGACGATGATCGACGGTTCCGGCAAGCCGTCCGCCACGTCCCGCGCGGCGATCTGCGTGGCGGGTGGGGCGACGAAAATCACCGTCTGATCATCTGCCACCACCGGCGAGGCCCCGCCGGTGACCGGCGCGCTTGCCGTTGTCAGGCTGACCGGCTCGATCGTCGGGGTCAGGCGGATCGTGTCATTTGCCACCAGCGCCACCACCGGCGAGGCTTCGTTCACGACCGGCAGGATGGCGCTGTCGGATGGGGTATCGGGCGGGGTATCGGAGGCTGCGGCAACCGGAGAGGATGACGGGGTCACGGCCCCCTCCCCCATCATCAGGGGGATCGAGCTGCCGGTGGCCACGGTCCACATCTGTGCCAGCCGGGCCTTGAGGTCGCTCTGTGGTCCTGGCGCAATCAGCGCGTCGGTCATGCGCGCGGTATCGTCAGTGCAGTCCACCCCCGGTCCGGCACTGGCCGCCAGGAAAAGGTTCAGCCCCTGCGGCACGTCGGGCACAGCAATCCGTCCACCCATGCCTTTGCCGCCTGCGCAATCCTCGACCAGCAGGATCAGATCGCGGGTGCCTGCCGTGGCCAGACGTTCCAACAGGCTGGCCACGGCGCTGCGCGCGTCGCCCCCGCCCTGTCCCATCAGCACCGGCCCCTTGCTCTGCACCGAGATCGGCCCCGAGAAATAGATCAGCACCCGCGCGCGCCCGGCCACGGCCTCAATCGCCTGTGCCATCGCGTCGGCTCCCAACTCGCGGCGCAGGGTGACCTCGATCCCGCCGGGGGTCTGGGCCGCCTGGGCCTTCAGCATCTCGGCCACCCGGAAACTGTCACCGAAGGCGGCGGGTGCATTTCGTGAGGGATTGCCGATGACCAGCGCCTGCCACGGGGGCTCCTGGGCGAATGCGGGCATCGCGCACAGGGTCGGGCCAAGCACGGATCCGACCAGAAGAGCCAAGGATATGAGAGGTTTGAAATTCACGGATACGCGGACAGTCTGGCAGGTTGGGGTGAAATGGTTTGAGCTGCTTCAAAGGCTAGCATGGTGCCGGGCGGGATGTCTTGTGCGATTGTGCGCCGGGGGCGCTTTCTTTCAGGTTGTGCACCGGGCCTAGGGCGGCGGGGTCAGGAACAGGGTCCAGCGTTCGGTGGCCAGGGTATCGACCTCGTGAAAATCGGCCGCGATATAGCCGCGGGCGGCGCAATCCCCTTCACCGCGAATGTCGAATCGGTTCGGCGCGACGCACATGCGCGTGCCTCCGGACAGGACGATCTTGCCGAAAACATCCTGCGCGAAGACATAAACATAGCGGACGGAAAGCTCTTGATCGATCACGTTTGCGCATTGATTTGGGCCGATGGTCCACCAACCAGAGGTTACGAACACATTTTCGTCATATTTTCCGATCGCCACGTTCACCACATCGAAAGTCTGGTTGCAGACGGCAAATTCGGCCCTGGCCGGAGTGCTGTTCGCGCTAAAATAGAACAGGAAAACAAAGGCAAAGAGCAGAAAACGCACGAGGAGGCTCCGGTCGGGGCTTTGCGGTCAGAGGCGGGGCAGCCATCGAAATCATTGCCAGATAAGTGCGTGAAAGCAACAGTTTGAGCGAAATACAGCCGATCTTTTCACCGCTTTGCCTAAACAAACACACCCAAAGCTGCTATGTAAGATGCATGAAACGGTTTTTGGTCCTCTCAGCGTCCGGTATCGGACTTGGCTTCGGCGGCGCGATGGCGTTGGCGGCAGCCCATCAGGCCTCTTTTGACGAGGTTGCTTTGGCAGTGCCTTCGGCGGTTGTCGAACCGGCCGACAAGACCCAGGCCATCGCCCGTCGGACCGCCCCTGTTGCGATCCCGGCGGTCGTGCCAATGGCCCCGGTAACGACGGCGGACACTGCAGCACCGGAACCGGCGGTCGCCTTTGGTGCGGATGTGGCGCGGTTGGAAACTCTGGATGCGGGCGTCATGAGCCTGGAGCAGGTTGACGGCCAGACCAAACCGAACGACGGCGCACGGGATGCTCAGGGCGGATCGACGCCGTTCGACCTCGTCTCGCCCGAAGTCCCGGTACCGAGCGATACCGCGACACGCCGCGTGGTGACACAGATCCCCGTGGCCCCCTCGGGGAACCTGAACGACGCGCTTGAACCGGGCGGTAACTCCTGGTTGGTCGGCGTCTTCCGCTGACCATTTGCCGCTTTGTCACGACAGGCCGCGTTCGGCGGGCTGTCAAAGGCATATCAGGGGCAATCTACGGTTGACACCACCCCCGCACTTCCTGCCAACTGGTTGACGAAACGCCCGACCTGCTTTGTTGCGGCGCGGGTGTCGGGATGTTGATCAAAACAGTATTGCACGGGGGCATCATGTCATTTGAATCTTCCATCGCGGCCCGGATTGGCGCCGCCTGTCTGGCCCTCGCGTTGCCGTTTGCCGCCACTGCGCAGGACGCCGGGAGCTTTGACCTTCAACTGAATGCGGCTGCGGGCACAACCGCGGGCAGCTGTCGCCTGACCTATGTGGCGGCAAACCAGTCCGAGCTGGCCTTCGACCGAACCGCCTTCGAGGTTGGCGTCTTCGACGCCGACGGCGCCGTGACCCGCCTACTGGTGCTGGAATTCGGCGCGCTGATCGCGGGCAAGACGAAGATCCTGCAATTCGACCTGGGCGAAACACCCTGCGAATCTATCTCGCGCATCGTGGTCAATGACGTGGCCGCCTGCACACAGCCCGACGGGACCGAAAGCGGCTTTTGCATGAGCGGCCTGGTGGCCAGCTCGCGCACCGCGATCCAGTTCGGCATCTGACCCCGCCTGCCCTCGCGCTTTTCAATCGGGCCGCTGCCTGAGCGGAGGCTGTGAAAGGAACCCCCATGACCGCGATCCTTGAGCTTTTCTTCCAAGGCCAATTCAATCTGTCCACCCTGGCCGTATTCGCCACACTGGGGTTTCTGTCCCTGGTCGGCGTCGCCATCGGCCTGTACAAGGCGGCGCAGTTTGCCCGCCTGGGCGTTGGCAAACGTGAAAGCGCCGAGGCGATCCTGGACAGCTGGCTGTCCGGCCGCCCGGACGACGCGATCAGCGCTGCCGCCGAACGCAAATCCGTCCTGGCGCGGGTGCTGCAATCAGTCTTTTCGGGGCTGCAGTCGCGCCCGCAGGACCCCTCCTACGCCGAAGAGCTGGGGCGCCAGTCCGCGATCATCGAACTGGCCCAGCTGTCGGAACGCATGCGCACCCTGGACATGGTGGTGCAGGCCGCGCCGATGCTGGGGCTTCTGGGCACGGTCATCGGCATGATCGACGCTTTCGGCGTCCTGTCCCTGGCCGAGGGCGCGGTGGACCCGGCGCTGTTGGCCGGTGGCATCTGGTCGGCGCTGACCACCACCGCCGTGGGGTTGGCGATCGCGCTGTTCACCTTCTTCATCGCCACCTGGTTCGAGGGGCGTATCGACCGCGAACGCAATCTGATCGAGGCGGTGATCTCGGCCGCCATTCACGGCCGGGTGGATCCCAGCGCCGGCCTGCGCTGAGCCGCGAAGGAAGCTGCCCCCATGTCCGGCCCCTCACGCCTGGAACTGCCGCAACGCAAACCGACCTATCGGTTCTCGCTGACGCCGCTGGCCGATGCGATGTTTCAGCTGCTGATCTTCTTCATGCTCAGCTCCAGCCTGACGCCCTATTCGCTGCTGACCCTGCAAAGCGCGGCGGCGGGTGAGGCAGCGCCTGCTGTCGAAGGGGCCGAGACGACGACCGATGATGCGGGTGCGGATCAGCCCGGTGATGTCGCGCTCTGGACCATCGGGCACGAGGGGCTCACGGTCGGTGGCCAAGCCTTCGGTTTCGATGCGCTGGAAAGCCTTGCGGGCGCTCTGGGGTCCGAAGCCGCCCCCGCCGATGTGATCCTTCTGGTCGAGGACACCGCCCGCGTGCAGGACGTGACCACGGTGCTGGAACACCTGCAAACCGCCAATGTCGCCTCGGTGCGCGTGGCCACTGGCGAGGGGGGCTGAGCCATGGGTCTGCGCAAGGTGCTCCCGCCGGGACAGAAGCCGCTGCAGGCGGATAACTCGCTGTTCATCGTCAATATCGTGCTGCTTCTGATCCTGTTCTTTCTGGCCACCGGGCAGTTGATGAATTCGCGCGATGTGCCGGTCTTGCTGTCTAAAACGACCGAGCTGGACATCGAAAGCCTGCCCAAACCCCTGCTGCTGGTGGGCGCGGATGGCGCGCTGACTCTGGATGGTACGGACCTGTCATCGCAGGAGGCGGCCGAGACCCTGGCCCAGCTGTCCCTGGTGCATGTGCTGATCGAAGGCGAAGCCCCCGCGACCCGGCTGATCGACCTGATGGCCCGCCCCGAGTTGGAAAAGGTCGAGGTCCGCCTGGTCACCATCCATTACCGGGGAGAGGGCGCATGAGCTTTCTTCCCTATGGTCGCAGGTCTTCGTCGGGCTGGTTCGGCGCATATGGGATGTCGATCGCCGCCCACGGCGGCTTTGCCCTGGCGCTGGTGGCGCTGCGCGGATTGACCTGGGAACCCCCTGCCCCGCCCCCGCCGGAGCTGAATTTCACCGTTACCCTGGAGCGGCTCGACGCCGATACGCTGGCGGGTATCGTGCTGCGCGAGGGGGAGGCCGGGGCGGAGGGCGAAGACGTCGAGGCAGAGCTGCCCGACGAGCCCGCCGAGGCGGAGGAGGATCCTTACGCCGAAGACGATTACGCCGCGCTTGCCCCGGAGCCGGAGGAGGCGGAAGAAGAGGATGACCCGGTGGAGGAGGAAGAGGACCCCGCCGAAGATCTGCCCCTTGAAGAGGTTGAGGAACTGACGCCGGAGGCCCCCGAACCCGTTACGCCCGAACCCACCGAACTGGCCACGGTGGAGGCGGAGGCCCTGACGCCTGATCCGATTGCGCCTGAACCCGTCGCTGCGCAGCCGACGCTGGCGCCCGTCGCCGTGCCGGTCACGCCGGACAGCCCGGATCTGAACCCGATCATGCCTGAAACCGTTGCCGTTGCCCCGGTTGGGGTAACCCCGGTGGGGGTCAGCCCGACCGCCTCTGCCCCGGTTGCGGTGACCCCTGTGGCGTCAGGGATCGACAGTGTGGCACCGGTTGCGGGCAGCGATGGGCCCGAGGTCGTCACCGCGCTGGCCCGCCCGGTTGGCACGGCCCCTGCCCCGGCACGACCCGCGGCGCCGCCGCCCAGCCCGCCCTCGGCGCAGGACCTGGCCATTGGCGAGCTGATCAAACGCATTCGCGCGCAGGAGGCCGACCCCTGCCTGACCGCCCTGCCCCGCCGCGATGGCGAGGATGGCGTCGGCCTGGCCATGGTTGCGGCCCGCGACGGCGCGATGGAGGTCTTTGCCCGCGATTTGCTGACGCCAGAGGATGACATTCGCCAGACCCGCACCCTTGTTGATCCGCGCCAGTGCCCGGTGCTGGCCTATCTGCGGACCAACCGCGATTACCCGGCGACCCGCATGGGCCTGCGTGTGGACACGCCCGAAGTGCCCTCGGGCGGGCGGCTGACCGGCGTGTTGCGCGGTGTGGCCGGGCGCCATGTGACCCTTCTCTTGATTGACGACAATGGCGTGGTGCAGGATTTGCAACGCTTCCTGGCTTTCTCGGGCAATCTGGTGCGGTTCGATGTGCCCGTCACCCGAGCGGGCCCGACCCGCGACACCAGCCAGATCCTGTTGGCACTGGCCACCCGTGGAGCGCCAAGCGAGGTGCGCGCCCGGGATGGTCAGCTGGCCCAGGATGTCTTTGCCGGTCTGAGCGGAGAGCTTGCGGACAGCGCGCTGATTGCCACCGCGACCTTTGACGTGCGCTGAGGCTCAGACAAGCAGGCGTTCTGCGAGGGCCGTGAAGGTCGGGTCAATCCCTACTGGGTATCGGGATCCGTCTGTTCCCCTTCGGTGGGGGCGGTGTCCGGGTCCGTTTCCGGCTCTGGGGAGGTTTCTGAGGCAGGCTCCGGTGCCGGTTGGGTCAGCAGCACGTGGGACAGCGCCGCAACGCCCTTGCCGCCGCCATCGGTGATCTCGCGCGCGATGATCGGCATCAGCATCTGCGCATCCGATCCGTCGCGGGCCGAGGCAGCGTTGACCAGCGGGTTGCCCGTGGCCACCGCCAGAAGCAGCTGCGGCGCGGGATCTGCATTCGGGGCAAGCGACATGGCAAAGCGGAAGCTGCGCCGGTCCCCGACCGGATCGGAAAGCCGATCGGTCAGGTTGTAGACACCGCCCTTTGGGCTGACCAGCACCAGCCAGACCTTGCGCCCCAGCGGGTCGATGATCTGGCCGCTGATGGGCGCCCCGCTGGCGACCTCGTCATAGTCGATGCGGATCTGCACCGGGTCGATGCCCCGCCCCTGCAGGCTGCGGGCAAACTCCAGCGCGGCGCATTGTTCGGGCGTGACGATCCGGTCGAGAACGGTCGGATGCGCGCCGAACCTCTCCTCATAGGCTGTGGGAAGCCCGGCAAACAGCCCGCCCCGGCTGGCAAAACCCAGGACCATTCCGGCATTTGCCCCAGCTGCGACGCGCGCGGCATAGGTGCAGGGGCCGGTGTCGAACCCCGCCAGGAACCCGTCGCGCGTATGCGGCATGATCTGCGGCAGTTCCGAAGGCTGGTCAGGCGGGGCAGTGTCGTCGTCATCGCCGCCGTCGTCCTGGGCTATCAGGTCGTCCATCATGCCCTGCGACCAGGCGTAATAGCCGGCCCCGCCCATCGCGGCCAGGAACACCACGGCCAGAAGGGCCATCACCCCGCCACCACGTTTTTCGCGTGCCGGTGCCTGGCCGGGCAGGCCCTGCCCCGGTTGGGTCAGCGGCGCCGCGGTGCGGCTGGTGTTGGCAGTTGGCGGGGTCTGCAGGCCCGAGACGGTAAAGGCCGGTTGGCTCAGCCCCGCCCGGGTGGTGGTGGCCCCCGGCAGCGGGGCCATGGTTACGCCGCCGTTGTACTGTGCCGGGATTTCCTCGGGGTGATCCAGCAGGCGACCGACAGCCGCCATGTCAGCAGGGCGATTGGCCGGGTCCGGCTCCAGCATATGCGCCAGCAGCGGGGCCAGGTCTTCGGGCATGTCCGACAGGTCGGGAATGGCGCGCCGCGCCTCGACCGCCTCGACGATGGAACTGCCCATGTCCAGCGGCGAGCCCTTGAGCGCCGCGGCCATCAACAAGGCCAGGCCATAGATATCCGTGGCCGGGCCGATCTCTCCACCGAAATGACCCAGCTGCTCGGGCGAGACATATTTGAACTTGCCCGCGAACTGCCCGGCCATGGTGCCTTCCTTGACCACGTTCGACTTGGCGATACCAAAGTCGATCAGCAGCGCCTCGGCGATGATTCCGTCGGGCAGCATCACATTGTCGGGCGACAGGTCGCGGTGGATAACGTCGCGCGCATGGGCTTTCTCAAGCCCCTTGGCCAGTCGCTTCAGCAGGGTGCGCCCGGCTTCCTTGGTGATCGCGCCGTTCTTCTTGGTGAACTCGGACAGCGGAACGCCCGAGATGAAATCCATGATCAGGCAATAGCGCCCGGTGACCGGATCCTGGATGAAGTTCTGGTAGCCGACGATGGCCTCGTCCGACAGTTCGGACAAGGTGGTCGCCTCGCGCAGGAACATCAGGCCGACCTTCTCGTCCTCGGCCAGTTCCGGCAGGACGACCTTGATGGCGACGGGCTTGCGGGTGATGACGTTTTCCCCGCGATAGACCTCGCCCATGCCGCCCGCCTTGAGGACTTCCTTGACCTCGTAGTTGTTGTTGATCAGCGTGCCGATCTCAACCGTGGCCACGCCGGTGCGCCCGGTCACACCGGGCATCGGGGTCGGCGCGGGTGGAGCCTGTGTCGGCGGCGGGGCCGCAGGTGTCTGTGTGGTCGGCGCCGCTGCCCCTGAAAAGACAGTTGCATCGCCCTCCTGTGCAGGCGGTGCGGCGGCGGGGTGCGCCGTGCCGCCAAAGACCGTGGCCTCGTCTGGCGTTGCGTCCGGGTTGACCGTGGGGGGCACGCTGCCAGGGGCGGCGGTAAAGACGGTGGCGTCGCTGTCCGGCAGGGGCGCGGCGGGCGCTTGGGTAAAGACCGTGCGGTCGTCACCTTCGTCCTGTGGTGGAGAGGTGGGCGGCACCGTAGCCCCGGCAAAGACAGTCTGATCCGGGTCAGCCGCAGGAGCGTTGTCCGGCGCTGCGTCGGCCTCTGTGCCCGGTGCCGCGTCGGTCCTGGGGTCAGAGGCCTGTTCGTCGGGCTGCTCAGGAGGCTGCTTCGGGGGCTGTGTCGTCATTCCAGCACATCCATATCAAACTCGCTGTCGTCGATCTGCGGCGCGGGCGGGGCCATGCAATAAAGCACGATCACCGTGACATTGTCTCGTGCCCCGCGCTCCAGGGTCAAGGCGATCAGTTGATCACAGGCTGCTTGCGGCGACGGGTCGGCCAGGATCTCGGCAATCTCTGCATCCGAGACATGGCCGGTCAACCCGTCCGAACACAGAAGGAAACGGTCGCCCAGGGCCAGCCGTCCGCCCATCACGTCGCATTCCGGCGACGGACTGACGCCGATGGCGCGGGTGATGACGTTCTTGCGCGGCCAGGTTTCCGCCTCTTCCGGGGTGATCGAGCCCGCATCCAGCAGCGCCTGAACTTCGGTATGGTCGCGGGTCTGCTGCTCCAGCTCGCCCGCGCGCAGGCGATAGATGCGGCTGTCGCCGGACCAGATGCAGGCATAGTCCTGCCCGGCCACCAGAAGCGCCACAAGAGTGGCCCCGATGGTGCCCTGGTTCAGCTCTGCCGAGTGATCGAGGATCTGGTCATTCGCCCGCCCCAGCCGTTCCATGAATCGGGCTTGGAAGTCATCCGCCGATCCGGGCAGCCCGACCGAGTAGAGTTCGCGCACGATGGTCTGGCTTGCGAAATCACCTGCCGCATGACCGCCCATACCGTCGGCCACGACCCACAGGCCGCTTTCGGGGCGGGACAGGAAACTGTCTTCGTTCACGGTGCGCACGCGGCCTACATCGGTGGCCTGGGCGGTCAGAAAGGTAAAGAATTCAGTGCTATGCATCAGGGCCGTCCGGTGAAGTGCTTGGCGTGGAAGAAAGAGGGTTTTCAATATCGGTTTGTGGCGTTTGGAGTGCCGGGATATCGCGCGCCTCGGCGGCGGGCCCGCCACTCAAGAGCCAGCCCAGAGCAGCGCTGTCCGGCAGGCCCTGCTGCGCCAGGCAGATGGCGGCGCGCCCGGAACGTGCTGGCGCCCACCAATAGCTGCGCGCAAGCATGGCGCGGGTGTGATCGACCGGTTGCATCGCCGACAACAGCCCAGCCAGGTCACCCTGGGCGTTATGGGCCCAGATCAGCGGCGTCTGCCCGGCCATCGCGGCAGGTTCCGGGGCGAACCCGGCCTGATCCGGGTCCAGGCCATCCAGCAGAGCGGCCGCGCCCTGCCCGGGCTGCGGAGCTGCGGCCTCAAGATGCGCTTCCAGCGCCTCATAGGGGGCTTGATCCGCGTTCAGCAGCGGTGGGGCCAAGGCGCTGTTCTGGGCCATCAAAAGCAGCGGAAAACGGCGCCCGACCTTGTCGCGCGAGGGGCTGAGGATCCCGGCCAGTCCGTGCCCGCCGGTGACCGTGCGTCCGATCCAGAACCGCAGCACGGGGGCTGCGTCCCAGAACGCGGGCCAGCCGCCCTCCCCCATCTCATCGCGCAGGGGCATCAGCGCGTTGTTCAGCCAGCCGTCCAGCCAATCGGCCAGGCTGGGGTCGACCCCGTGGCGCAGAAAATCGCCATAGCCCGGATGTTTGCCGATCAGCCCCAGCATCACACCCCCCGTCAGCCCAGATCCGCCGGGCAGGAGAAGTCGAACAGCTCGCGCATCAGGAAGGGCACGGTGGTGCTGTCGAATTCCAGCCGGTAGGTAATGGTGCGCCCGCCGATCTCATGGGTCACGCTGACGACGTTGCCGTCGCGCCGCGCCCGCCCCTGGCGCAGGAAGTCGACGATCGACCAGCGTCCGGCGGTGAAATCCGCCCGCGAGCCGCGTCCGCGCTGTTCCGGGAACAGTTGGATGGTGACGCCCGAGCCCGCGCCGGGCCATATCAGCGACGCGGGCGCATCGCCGGGCCGGGTCTGGATCGTGCCCCCGTTCAGGGTCATCATCGCCAGGTCCACCGTCGGGCTGGACGAGACATGGGTCACGAACATCGACACGCTGGGATCCGGACTTCCGGCGCTGAAGAAGGCGGCGCGGATCGCCTCGGCCCGGTCGAACTGGGCCAGCGCATCGGTGGACAGGCGCGCGCCGATGGTGCTGTCCGCCACCGGTTGCAACCCGTCGGGCGTGCGCCGCACATGAGGCTGCAGATAGGTGGTATAGAACCGATCCATGCGCCCGCCCGGGCCGAAGAATTCGCCAAAGACATTGCCTGCGATATGGCGGCCATTGCCGAAGGGGTAATGGGGCGCGACATATTGCTGGCAGAAGCTCGCCACTTCCTGGTTCAGCTGGGTGTTCAGCTGCGCCAGGGTGGCGTCTTCGGCCTCGGTGCGGAATTCGGCCTCGACATCGGACATCAGCCCGGCCAGTGGCTTGGGCAGGGACGAGTTGTTGATGGTCAGGGCCGAGAGGCGCTGTTGCAGCATCTGGTCATCGGCGGGCGTTGTTGACCGGGCCGAGACATAGCGGTTCTCATGCAGCTTGCTGACCGTGTCCAGAAGCGCGTCGATGGGGCGCGCATTGGGTTCGCCGTCCAGCAGGACATGCCAGGGTTTGAAGGCATCGGCGATGCGTTCGACCTGGCGCCGCTGGCTGTCCTCAGATGCGCCGCCTGCGCGGGTCTGGGCCTTGCCGCCCGAGCGCGCGGCGTCCAGGATCACCCGCTGGAACACGCCCGAGCGGTGATAGATCCGGGTAAAGGCCGCGTCCTGCAGCCCGCCGCCCAGGTCGCCGGTCGCCAGGGCAGCCGGGTCCATCCCATCAAGCTGTTCGTAGATGCGGGTCAGGCGGGTTTCTTCCTCGACCGCCTCGACCAGTTCCAGAAGCGGCGAGGCCACTGGCGAGGCCAGCGCCGACAGCGCCTCGTAATTCGGGGCGTCCGCCGCCAGGCCCGCGATGCCGATCTGGGTCAGCATGTCGTTCCAGGCTGCTTCGAAATCCAGCTGGTATTTGCGGTGCAGCTCACGCTCCAATCCGGCCAGCTGGGTTTCATAGCCGACACGGTCGGCGGCTTCGCCCAGCACCCATTGATCCTCTTCCAGCCGTTTGCGCGCCTCGGTCAGCTCTTCCAGGAAGAAGCCCCAATAGCCTTCGAACGTGTACATTGCGGGCACGCCGACCTCGCTCAGCGGGCTGCCGTCGCGGGTCTTGAACACCCGATCGACCTGGCCCGAGACCCGCTCGACCAGGTTGAAATCGGGAATGCCCGAGGTCACGGCCCGGTCGCGGATCGAGGCATAGGCCTGATCGGCCAGCGGCAGGTTCACGATCACCTCGCGCGCGCGGCGCACGATTTCACCGTCAATGGCCAAAACGGCGTTTCGGCTGTCGTCCAGCTCCAGCATGGCCGCCAGATGGGCGGTCAACTGATCGCGTTCGTCGATCTGTCCGGCCGAAGAGAACTGGTTGCGCCAAACATCGTCGAAATAGCTTTGGATTGCCGCGTCATCCGGCGCGCCGCCCTGCTGCCCGCCCAACAGGATATAGACCTTCAACGCGCGATAGACACCGGCGGTGTCATTGTCGGCGATCAGCTGTGGGATCTCGTTTTCCAGATGCAGCAGCATGCGCGGGCGCAGCATGCGTTCCAACGCGTCGGAATAGGCCCGTTCGGCAGCCACGTTCACCCGGCGATGCTGTCCCAACCCGAGCCCTTCCAGCAGGCCCGGTTCGACCGGATCGCCATAACCCGCGCTGATCAGGCGCAGGTTTTGCAGATGAGGCATGACGATGGAGGGGTCCGTGTCCGAAATCACCTCGCGCCGGATCTCGTCCTGAGCGTCGCCGTAATAGGCATTGGCCTGCGCCTGGGCAGTGCCCAGCAGGGTCGCGTTCTGCCAGAAGCTCCAGCCGAACCCTGCCATCGTGGCCAGGGTGGCGATGACGATGCTGCTTAGCGCCAGGGTACGCAGGATCGCGCCACGGCGCACGGCGCGGGCGTCATGGCTGACCCAGCCTGCCTCTTCAAAGATCACGCGCTTCATCAGGTCATGCAGGAAAAAGCTCTTGCCCGATCCCGACATGAAGGCGGGCTGAAATGCCTGCCCGTCGCCCTGGTTCTGCGCCATCGCCCCCAGCACCTGGTCGATCGGCGTGCCCTCCTGGGTGCCCGAGGCGAAATAGAAACCGCGCAGGATGGCATTGGTCTTGTAGCGGGTCGGCTCAAACACGCGGCGCATGAACTCGACCACGTTTTCGCGCAGCATGGCCATCTGTCCCGGCAGGCCGAAAATGGCAATGCGCGAGACGCCGTCGGGCTCCTCGCTCATCCGGTCAATCACCTCGTCCGACAGGCGGCTGATCAGCAGGTTGAACTGTTCCTCGACCTGCGAGAAGGTCTGTTCCTTGCGATCACGGGTCTGGAAGGTCGCGCCCCAGACCGACTTGCGCCGGTTGATGTTGAACGAGCTGAAATACTCGCGGAACCCCGACATCAGGTCAGCCTTGGTAAAGACCACATAGACCGGGAAGTCGATCTTCAGAACCTCGTGGATCTCGGCCAGACGTTTGCGCACGGTCTCGGCATGGGCGGCCAGTGTGTCAGCATCCGCGGTCATCATGTCCTCGACCGAAAAGGCCAGGATCACACCGTTGATCGGTTGCGCCGGCCGGCCGCGTTTCAGGATGTCCAGAAAGGCGGTCCAGCTGGCCTTGTCGGCTTCGGCATTGCTGTCCTGCGTGGTATAGCGCCCGGCGGTGTCGATCAGCACGGCCTCTTCGGCGAACCACCAGTCGCAATTGCGCGTGCCGCCGAAGCCTTCCAGCGCGGCGCTTTCGCCATCCGAGCCGGGAAATTCAATGCCCGAGTTGCGCAGCGCCGTGGTCTTGCCCGCGCCGGGCGGGCCGATGATCACATACCAGGGCAGGTCGTAAAGGTAGGTCTTGCCGCCCGATTTCTTCAGCTTGGTCAGCGCCTCGCCCATGCGTTCGGCCAGAACCTTGCCGTCGCCCACGGGTTCTTCGACAATCGCCTCCTCCAGCGCCTTGGCCGCCTTGCGCCGCTTGTTCCAGCGGACAAACCAGCTGAGGAAGATAATCAGAAGGATCGCACCGATTACCCCGCCGCGCAGCCAGGGGGATTGCAGGAACTCGACGCCGGTCATCGGGAAGCCGAACCAGATCGCGGCGATAATCGCCAGCACGCCAAGGACGATCAGGAACTTGCGGAACCAGCCCTGCTTGAACAGTTTCGCGAAGGATGGGATCGGGATCACGCCAAGCAGCCTCATTGCGCCAACTCCTCGCGGCCAATCATGATTTCAACGCGACGGTTCATGGCACGCCCCTCGGCAGTGCCATTGTCGGCGATGGGTTCGACCGGGCCCAGACCTTCGGTCGAAAGCCGCGCGGCGTCGCTCAGATGCGGACCGATGATCCCGGCCACGGTCTGCGCACGGGCCAGCGACAGTTCCTCGTTGTTCTTGTAGCGACCCCGGCCGGACAGGCCCTGGCTGTCGGTGTGGCCGACCACGCGGATCGGGCCGGGTTCGTCGTTCAACGCCTGGGCAATGGCCAGGGCCAGGGGTTCGAAATCGCTTTGCAGTTCGGCCCGGGCCGAGCGGAACTGCAGCGCCTCGCCAACGCGCACGAAAATGAACTGGTTGGATTGATCGACCACGACCAGCCCGTCTTCGATCTGATCGGCCAGCTTGGCGCGGATGCGGTCCAGCTGCGCGGGCGCGGGCGCGACATAGGCAGCCTCGGGCGTGACCGGTGCGGTGCGCTCGATGGTAATGCCCGGCAACCCGTCATGCAGCGCCAGGATCTGTGATTGCACCTGCGTGCCCTGGCGCGCGATCAGGGTGGACAGGGTGGCAAACAGTGCTACCACCATCAGCCCAGCCACCGCGGCCACGACCCAGATCGGCGTGCCCCCATGGCGCCGCTTGTTGCCAACCGCCATCGGCGTCCAATGGACCGAAACATCGTCATCCGGGCGCGGTGCGACCCGGCGCAGGGTCTCGTAGATCGCGGCGCGCACCCGGGCCAGTTCCACCGCGCCATTGCGCGCGGTACGGTATTGACCTTCGAACCCCAGCGACAGGCAGGTCAGCATCACTTCGAGCACCTGGAACCGCTGCCCCGGGGCGCTCATCGCCTGATCCATCTTGCGGAAGAACCCGACGCCGCTGTCCCGTTCGCCAAAGAACCGCGCAACCATCGAATATTGCATCCAGGTCGACCGGTCCGCGCCCGGCAGGTTCTGCACGATGTCATCCGCAGTCGCTGCCAGCGCGTATTTCGCATCCGAGGCGTCCTGCTGGCTGACCCCGGCCTGCAGCGCGTTGCGTTCATAGAGATCGATCTCGCGCGTGACATGGTCGATCAGCGGGCCGGATTGCATCTCGACCAGACCGGTGCGCAGACGGCCCAGCAGGATCAGCAGATTGGCGGCGGCGGCGATCAGAGGGTTGGTCGACCCCCCTGCCCCAAGCCCCGTGCCCTTCAGCGCGTCTTCCAGCGCGATGCGCGGGCGCAGTTGCGGTTCGGCCGGTTGCGGGTCGCGCGGCACCTCGGGGAACATATCGGCCCCGGTGGGCACATTCTGCGGCTGATACTGGGGCTGATACTGGGGCTGTTGCCCATAGGCCGGTTGCTGCGGTTGCTGCTGTGGCGGGTAAGGCGCGGCGGCGGGCGGCTGTGCCGGATGCGGTGTCAATGCGCCGCCCAGCCAGGTGTCGTCCTGGCTTGCATGGGGCTGTGCGGGCGGGGCAGGTTGGCCGAAGCCGCCCGGATATGGGGCCTGCCCGGTTGGCGCGGCGCGCCCCGGTCCCGGCTGCATCGGGGGCTGTTGGCCGTATTGCGGCTGCTGTGGCTGCTGCGGCGGTTGAGGGTGCGCGGGATAGGGAGCTGGCTGCCCCCCCGCTTGTCCGCCTGCCTGACCGCCCGGTTGCAGCGGAGGCAGCTGCGCGCCGAACACGGTCTTGTCCTCATCCCCCGCCCCGCCTGCGGCAGGCGGGCTTTGCGGCAGCTGGGTTTGCTGATGCCAGGCCGAGGCCGGATCGGGTTGCGGCGCCTGGGGCGGCTGCTGAGGGGGCGCTGGCGGTTGACCGAAGCCACCCGCCTGCCCGCCGGCCGGTGCCCCACCCTGCCCCGCCTGCGGCGGGCGGCTGGCCGGGGTCGGCAGTTTCTGTCCGAAAACCGTCTTTTCGCCGTCGTCGTCGTCGCCGTGCATCGCTTATTGCTCCGGAATGGCCCAAAGCTCCAGCTTCAGGTCTGGCCAGTTGCCGGCAAAATGCATGCCGACCGCCGGTGCCACGCTGAACTCGCGCCACAGCTCCGAGGATTTGTCGACCAGGAAATAGACGTTCCGGGCGACAACACGGATCTGGCGCGGCGGGTTGGGCAGGTGCATCAGCGGCACGCCCGGCAGGTTGTTGTTGATGATTTCCTTCATCCGGGTCGAGGGCCCGACCTTGCACAGCTGCGGGAACTGCTGCTGCACCTGGGTCAGCGGCAGCCCCGAGGAGACCTCGATCACGAAAGTGGCCTGGCTGAACAGGTTGCGGTCGTTGACCAGCGCGGCGAAGGAGCCCTCGCGCACCTCTTTCAGCGGCAGGCGCACGGCGCGGCCCACATCGCGCGCCAGAAGCGTCTGGATCTGCTGCACCACGGGGGTAAAGACATCGCGCGGATTGTCGTGGTCATAGGCCCCGAAATCCGGCGCGCGGCGTTCGTTCTGGTCAAAGGTCGCCAGCTCTCCGGCCAGGCCGATCAGCTTTTCATACAGCCGTTCAGGGTGGACCTTGCCCGAGGCATTGAGGTGTTTCAGCACCGGCAACTCGCGGTTCAGCACCATCAGCATCAGATAATCGGAGGCCTGCATCCCCCCGCCCGACGAGGGATCCGAGGCAAAGCGCGCCAGCCCTTCGAGCTTGGTTTCGATCCAACCGATGACGCGGGTCAGATAGCCCTCATAGGCCGGGTGCACGGCCAGGATCAGCCCGGTTGGCGGCACCGTGTCGTCGATCGAGACGACGCCGTCGCGTACCTCGGTGATCTTGGCCAGCGGGATGCACTGATACCCGGGCTTGGGCGATTTGCGCAGGGCAAGTTCCAGCCGGGGTTCGGCGATCTCGATGGTCTGTTCGACCCGCGTGCTCGATGCATTGTCCGCCACTGTCTCGGCGTCCAGCGTATAGCGGGTGCCGGCGGAAGAGCCCCCTGCCCCACCCACGTCCTGCCCGTTCTGCGCGGCATCGGGCAGGGTCAGCCAGATCGTTTGCCCGGCCGCATCGTCCGGCACTGCGACCGGGGTCGGCAGGCTGGAGGCATTGGGTGCGTCGAAG
>NZ_CBDDIE010000003.1:0-827500 GCF_965228805.1 Aliiroseovarius sp.
ACGCGGTTGTCGTGATGATGACCCAATACGCAAGTCAGCTCGAGAAAACTCGCACCGGCAAGACGATTGTCGAGGCTGTGCCCACGCAGCTCCTGCTTCCCAACATCCGTGCCTCGGCGGGCGACTACACCATGTTGGGGCTCACTGACAAAGAGCTGAGCGTCTTGCTCGGCACCGGCAGCAATTCCCGCCTGGCGCTGGTGCGTGATGATCAAGGCTCGGTCGTGATCGATGCCGATCTGAGCGCCCTTGGCCCATACCTCACGATCCTTGGCGGTATGGAAAAAGGCGAGGCGCTGGTCGGCGCGGATTACCGCCAAAACCCCGATTTTTGGAGACATATTGATGCGTAGCCTTTGTGTGCTGACCCTCACCCTTTTGACCCTGACAGCCTGCGCGGAATACCGGCCATCAGAGGCCGACTGCTTCAAGTCCTTTGCCGAGGTCAGCCGCAGCAACTGCAATTTTGAGCTGCTCGGGCCGATTGGTGGCCTCGGTGAGTAAGTACCGCCTGCATATCCTTGCGGGTTTGGTGTGGCTCAACGCGCCAATGGCCTTTGCCCAAGGTGTGCCCACCTTTGATGCAGGCATGTTCTTTCAGCGCGAGCGCGTGTTGCAGCAGGGCGAACAAGATCTGGCACTGCAGCGGGATCGTTTGACCAAAGAAGAAGTGCTTGAAGCGCTCGAGCAGGAACAACTCCAGGCGCTGGAAGACATCCTTGATGCTACGACGTTGGCCAGCGGGAACTCAGGCGCACTGGTCGCAAGCCTAGAAGCTGGTTCAACACCTGAAAGCGCCGCAGGCACGCTCTATGGTTCGGTCGATCCGAACCCCGGCGCAGCCCAGATGTTCGGCGATGCCTCCGGTTCGATTGAACAGCTGATCATTCGTGCCGCCCAAGAAACGCACCACATGTCCGGCGTGCGCGCTGCCGGTCTTTCGCCCAAGCAATGGCGCTGTCTTTTGCAGGCGCTGATCTGGCAAGAAAGCCGCTTCACCATCGGCGCGCGCTCGCCTGTTGGTGCATTCGGCCTGACCCAGATCATGCCCGGTACGGCGCAGGATCTCGGGATTTATCCCGCCTATTATGAAAATCCCTATATCCAGGTCACGGGCGGCGCGCGCTATCTGGCGCAGATGCTGGCCATGTTTGACGGCAACATCATCCATGGGCTCGCGGCTTACAATGCAGGTCCGGGTAATGTGCAGCGCTACAGCGGCGTGCCGCCATTTGCCGAAACCCAACACTACGTTCAGGTGATCCCCGAGCGCTACAATCTCTACCTTGCACGCGTCGGCGGTGTTGATGCACTCGGGACGATTGATCCGGTTCTGCTCGCCAACTCCACGATGAGCCTGACCTCTTTCGGCGCAGGGGTCTACGGCGATTACTCCTTGGTGTCGGTGCAAGCGGCCGCGCTCCGGGTGCAGGACATCATCACCCGCATTGGTGAGACAGATGACATTCACGCGGCCATGTCGCTCAACACCTATGCGCGGGCTGAACTCGCTCGCCTGATCGCGATCCGCACGCGCCTCAAGGCCGCCCATACCCGCCCGCTTAGCGCGGCAGAGCTGGCCATGGCGGCCGCGCTGGCCCGTGAGCAAGACTTCATGCAATTCGATCTGGAGGTCCTCCGATGATCCGCTTTCTTTCAACCATTGCCACCTGCGCGTTGCTAGTTGCGTCTCCCGTATCTGCCCAAGGCGTTCCCACAGTCGACACCCGCAATCTCGCGCAGGAAATTCGCCAGCTGCAGCAAATGCTGGAGGATTTCGGCATCCAAACCGACCAGCTCGACACGCTTCTCGAACAACGTGACCTGGTGCAGCAGCAACTCGACACGCTCAACGAGACCTACGCAGCCCTGACCGGTGCGTCGGACATCATCGAAATGGCCATGGGCGGTGACCTCGATGGGCTTTTGGACCAAGAATTTGGCGATCTCCTCAGCACCATCCGTCAAATCCAAAGCGGCGATTTCAGCGGCCTGATCGGCAACGCCGCACCCCAGATGGAAGGCCGCATGACGCAAGCCCTGGAAGATGCTGGCTTTGATCAAGATACCCTCTCCGACATGGCCAGCAGCGGCAATCCGGGGGCGGAACGCATTGCTAGCCAGGCGGGCACCGGGGCGGTGATGTCGGCGGCCGCTGAGAACAGTTATGACGAGGCAGCGCAGTCCCTCGAACGGGTCGAGCAGCTGGTCTCACTGATCCCGGACATGGAAACGCTCAAGGAAGCAGTCGATCATAACACCCGCGTCACGGCGGAGCTGGCCATCGCCATGACGCGCATGTGGGAGCTCGAAGCCATTCAAACGGTCGGCGCTGGCCAATCTGGCGTGGTGGATGCCGCCACGCTGGCCGAAGAGCGCCGCTACATGGACTTCACCCTGCCAGACCTGCGCGCGGACTGACCCCATGAACAGTGAGGCAGAAATCATCGAAGAAGAGCTCGTCTACGGCGCACGACGACGCGAGCTCATGTGGCAGAAACTGGGGCTGACAGGCATGGCGTTTGGCATGGCAGGTTGTCTCGCCGCTGCTCTTGTCGCCCTGTTCGGCGTGGACCCGCCGCCCATGATCGTGCCCTTTGATAGCGAAACCGGCATGGCCCTCCCCAATGCCATGGTTGAAGCGGTCTCACTCACGGAACGCCCCGCTATCATCGAGGCACAGGTCTACCGCTATGTCATTGATCGAGAGACATACAATCAGCTCGACAATGACGTGCGGGTGCGGCGGGTCCTGGACCAGTCGGACGGTGCGGCAGCTGCAGGGCTGCGCGCATTATGGACCAGCGGCCACGAAGCCTATCCGCCCGACAGCTACGGCACAGATGCGCGGCTCGATGTCGAGATTCTGTCGATCACCCATATCAGCGTCAATCGCGCCCAGGTGCGCCTTCGTAAGCGGCTCAATTCACCGCGCGGCGCGCAAAATGGGCTCTTCACCGCAACGCTGATGTTCGAGTTTCGGCGGAGAATAGCCGGTCGATCGATGATGTCTGGCAGAACCCTTTCGGCTTCACTGTCACCGAATACGCGATCCGCTCGGATCGCTTGGAGTAACCAATGCGCTGCCTGTTCCTTATCCTCGCTTTAATCGTACCGCTTGCTGGCACCGCCTATGCGGAGACTCAGCCGCGCCAAGGCCCCTATGATGCCCGTGTCCGGCTCGCCACCTATCAGGATGGGCAGGTCTATCGCATCCGCACCAGCCTGACCCATGTGACCAGCATTGAATTCGGCCAAGGCGAGACCATCCGCTCGATCATTGCGGGCGACACCGAAGGGTTCCTTTTGGACGGCGTGCCCGGTGGCCAGGCTTTTGCGATCAAGCCGGTCACGCGCGGCGCGCATACCAACATCACCGTCTACACCAACCGGCGAAGCTATTATTTCAACGTGACCGAGGCGAGTTCGCCGACGTTCTATGTCATTCGCTTTTCCTATCCCGAGCCCGCTCCCCAGCAATCGCGTTTGGCAGCAAGCCAACCTGCAAATCACGCCTATGGCGTCAGCGCGCGATCCGAGATCACGCCGCGCGAAATCTGGGACGACGGCAACTTCACCTATTTCCGTTTTGCCGCAAACGCGCCGCTACCTGCGATCTTTCGCTGGTCAAACGGCAATGAGCGCAGCGTTAATGCGCTCGCGCGGCCAGACGGCGTGATCCGCGTGTCAGGTGTCAGCACTCGATGGGTTCTCAGGCTCGGCGAGGACGAGATCTGCGTCCAAGAGATGAGCGAGGCAAACCACGATGAGTGAAACAGCTGAGCTTAAGAAGCGCCTCGAAGCGCTTGAAGGCAAACCACAATACTCAAAGGCACGACCGTCAATTGTCGCTATTGCGTTGGGCATTGGGGCGATCGCGGCCCTTGGCGGTCTCTTGCTGTTGTTCTCTGGCAGCTCTGAACCCGACAGCCTGGAAACTGCCTCCCCGGATGAATTCCAAGCGGCGGGACCGGGCTTTGGTGCGCTCGAGCCCACGCCCGCACCGATTGACACAACGCCGCCGCCGGAGCCGGGACCAGACAGCGAGACGGAAGAGCTGCGCGCGCAAATGGACGCCATGCGGAGCGCGCTTGAAGCTCTGCGCAACGCACCTGCACCCGAGGCCCCGGCCGTCGACACAGAAGCGCTCGACAGCCTGAGCGCGGAGATCGATGACCTGCGCAGCGAGGCCGCCTCCACCCAAGCCGCCTTGCGCGAAGAGTTGGAAGAACGCGCACGTCAGATACAGCGACTGCAGAACGATCTGGAGCTTGCGCGCCTCGAAACCCCGCGCACGCCCGCACCAACCGGCCCCACGGCCGAGGAGCTGCGTCTGCAAGAGCTCGAGCGGCGGCGGCAAGCCGAGCTTGAGGAACTGCAAGCGCGTATTGCCAGCCCAATTATCGCCTTTGGCGGCACTGGAAGCGGCAACGATGATACCGCCACGCAACAGCGGCGGCTTGATGGCGACGCAGACTTTGTTCGCAACGGCGCTGAACCTGCTGAGGTGACGCAGGCCCAGTTGATCGTGAACCCGTCAAACACAGTTGTTCAGGGCACGATGATCCAGGCCGTGCTCGAGACCGCAATCGACAGCTCGCTCGCCGGTCAGGTCCGCGCGATGGTGTCTGAGGATGTCCACGCCTATGACGGCTCACGCGTCCTGATCCCGCGCGGCGCACGACTGATCGGGCGGTATCAATCCGGTCTCGACATTGCGCAGCAACGCGTGACGATCGCCTGGGACCGGATCATTTTACCCAGTAACCAGACCGTCGAAATCAGTTCGTTTGGTGGCGACGAACTGGGGCGGTCCGGCACAACTGGTTTCGTCGAGAGCCGTTTTGGCACACGGTTTGGGTCTGCCGCCCTGATATCTCTGATCGGAGCCTTGCCTGCCGTCGCCGCGCAGAACACCGAAGACGAGATCACCTCTGATGTCTTGGAAGGCATTGGCGAAGACCTTCAGGACAGCGCGCAAAGCGTGATTGGCGAATATCTCTCCGTCTCGCCCGTGATCTATGTCGATCAAGGTGCCCGCGTCACCGTGATGGTCGACCGCGATCTGGAGATTTTTTGACCATGGCGGCCAGCTATCTGCAAAGCTCTATGGACAAGATCCCCGAGGCGCGCGATCCGAAGCTGATCGAGCTTTGTATCAATCCCGACGGCACCCTGTGGGCCGAGTTTCAGGGGGATCACTTTATGCGGTCCGCCAATCGGCGGATCACGCAGAACGAGATCAAGGACCTTGGCAATCAGGTTGCTTCCGCCGCGAACACCACGCTCAGTCGAACGAAACCTATCGTTTCGGTCAGCATCACCTATCGTGACCGCCCAATCCGAGCGCAAGTCATCCAGCCCCCCGCCGTTGACGGCGGTTACGCGATTTCCCTTCGGTTCTTTGCTGACCTGCCATTGGAGCAGATCAAGCTGTCCTATCTTTTCGGCAAAGAGCGCAGCAATGAAGGCGCGCGGCGCAAGCGCAATGCCGAGCTGCGCGATGTCGTGGCCACCGGCGACATCGACGCCGCGATCAAGTTCTGCGTGACCCACAAGCTCAACATGATCGTGTCCGGCGGGACCTCCACCGGCAAGACCGTCACGGCGCGCAAAATCCTTTCCTTCGTGCCCGATGACGAGCGCATCATCACGATCGAAGAGGCCGCGGAGCTGCGTCCAACACAGCCCAATGTCGTCACGCTGATGTCTGACCGCAATGAGCCCACGCGCAGTGCTGATGTCCTGCTGACCTCCACCCTGCGCATGCGGCCGGACCGGATTGTCTTAGGCGAAGTGCGCGGCAAAGAGGCCATGACCTTCCTCGAGGCGATCAATACCGGCCATGGTGGCTCTCTCACCACCTTGCACGCTGAAACGCCTCAGTTGGCGGTCCAGCGCCTCGCCATCGCCGCCCTCAAAACCGATGTGCCCATGACCTACCAGGATATGAACGACTACATCACCCGCTCGATCGATGTGATTGTTCAGGCCGGTCGCCATGAAGGCACGCGCGGCATTACCGAATTCTACCTGCCGATTGATCCGGCCCATTCGAAGGAAACAGCCCATGTTTGAATACAAGATTGAGCAGATTAACACCGCCAAAACTAAGCCGCCAAAGATCGAAGCGCAGCTGACCGCGCTCGGCCAAGAAGGCTGGGAACTGGTTTCAGTGGTGCCGGATTTCGACGGCGAACACATCCTGAAGGCCTTTTTGAAACGTCGCACTGGTGACAGTTCTTAAACCCAAGCGAGGAAGATCCGATGGGCGTCGTCACCTGGATGGTAGAGACCACCGATAGCTTTCTGGATGACGCAGCCCAAACCACATTTGGCAACGTCGCCGGTCAGCTGGGCGGTGTCATTGCCGTTGCCTCGACGCTCGCCGTGATCGGCGTCTTCCTCAACATGGTGTTTCAGTACAAATCCATGGATGGCCGGACTGCCTTCTGGTTTGTCCTCAAGCTGATGCTCATCTCTCTGTTTGCAATGAACTGGATCCAGTTCAACGCGGTCGCCAGCGCCCTCATCAACGGGCTCGACCAGCTCGCAGGCGGCATGGTGGCTGGGCTTGGCGGGGGCGGTGCAGGTGCATCCTATTTTGCCGAGGCCTTCGACGATCTCATCGAAGAATTTGGCGATTACCTGAACGCGGCCGGTGACAACATGCATTGGATGGCCGGAGCCCTGATTGGCGCGATTGGTGCGTTCCTCCTCGGCGTCATCGGCGCGCTCTGCGGTCTTGTCCTGATTTTCGCGAAGATCATGCTGGCATTCATGATCGGCATCGCCCCCATCATGATCGCGCTTTCCCTGTTTGATGTCAGCAAGGACTATTTCCACCGCTGGCTGTCCAGCACGGTGTCCTACGCGCTCTACCCCCTCGTGATCGCAGGCGTGTTTTCCACCGTCGTCGGAATGTCGCGCTCTCTGATGTCCGAGCTCGGAGATCCTTCCGGCGCAAGCAACATCGGCGCGCTGGTGCCCTTCTTCATGATGATGTTCCTCGCAGGCGGCATGATAATCGCTACCCCGCTGATCGTGCGTTCAATCTCCGGCAACTTCATGTTGGCCGGGCCGCCGAGCATTCCTGGACCGAGCGGGTTCGCCAAGGGCTTGATCGGCACTAAGGGATCGCGGGCTCGCGCGCGGTTTGGGACCAGGTCAAACGCCGAGATCGCGGGGTCGGGAATACGGCAGGCAGGCGGTGCGACTGTCTCGATGGTTCAGCGGGTGGCGGAACGGGCGAAGCGGCTGAAATAGGAATTTTCGGCCCTGAGCCGCTATTTATGGCTTCGTCTGTCGCTGCGGTCCAGCTACTGTAAAGTCAACTTTTCCGTTTGCTCCTGTTCCTTTGCCGGCTGCTGGACTTCCGCGGCTATGGTTGCCAGTGCTTAAATTCGATTGAGAAGAACCCTGGGCTGCCAGCATAATCATCTCCGGATTGGTCTATGTAACTTAGCCAGTACAAAGATGCTGGGTCGGCATTTACGAACGGGCTGTAGCCCACAATGTGCGTAGCTGGCCCAAACGCCCTATCCAATTCATTAGTAGTTGGCTGGCTAAGTAGTGAAAGCTCCCGCCTAATGCCAAGAACCTGTTTCACGATACCCTTTTCGAACTTGGCATTAGACTTGCACTCAACGCCCAAAACCACGTCGCTATGCTGTGGCATGTCCCCATCATGAACACTTGGATCAATCAGTACCAAGTCGATCTCGTGGTATCCACTTTTTCCAATCCACCCCCCAATCATTGATGCGCCTAGTGTTTGGACTTGGATATCAGTGTGAAGTTCTAACAACTTACCGTGCTTGGCCACTACGAAGTAAGATCTAGAACGATCGATGTTGCCTGGACTGGCTTTGAAATTCACCACGGTCCCGTTTGCAAGCCGAATGCTCACACCATAAGTGGATCGGAGCCATGCCAGCGTTCTAGCCAAACAATAAAGTTCATAGATCTTTCCGCCTTTTGACTTTACCAACGTCGCCTTCATGCAAGCTTTATGTTTAGTGAAAAATGTAGAGATGGCCTTCTTGGCTTTGGCTTGATCCAACGTCATTCAAAATCCTCGCCATCAGCACTGCCTGAGCTATCGGCCTCCAATAACTGCCCGATCAAGTTCCTCAGGTCCTTCATAGCATAGGGGATACGTGGGTCACCTCGGAGCATTTCTTCATGATCACGCCCTTCAACGTCGATGTCGTCCCTGTCATTAATCAAGATAGCACCGTCCAGTCCTTTGCTATCACTGTTCTCTCGGATCATATTCAACGCCAGATCTACCGTGTCAGACGAATGGATTGCCATGTGCCGGTCCAAGGCTTCAAGCATCAGGATTGACAGTTTCCGAGCGCCAAATGATCGACGTGCTTCGTGGGTCTCTTCTTCATAGCCAGAGAGTTCTGCTATTGAATGAAGGCCAATTTCTCGCAGTTCTGCTTGAATGTGGCGAAGTATCTCCAACCAGTCTTCTTCGTCCATAAAATCACCATTTCAGCCGTGTTCAATTCAGCATAAGCTAAAAGCCACATTTTTTTCGACGGGTCGAAAACGCCTGCTCGCCGCCTTCCAAAAGCTCCTTTATCAGCTCCTGGACTTCTTCCTTGTCGATCGAACCGCACAGCTTTTGATCGATCTTCGTCCGATCTTCGCCATCTTCTACGACTGGCTTGAGACCAATGATCTGATCAGCGTCGCCCAAAACCGGGATGTTTGGATTGTGGCTTGAAAACAAGAACTGGCGTTGCTTCTTGGCGACGCGCATTTTCTCGACTACATGCCCTGCAATGAACTGGTTATCGAGGTCGTCTTCGGGTTGATCGATGATCAGAGGGGCATCAGACTCCAGAAGCAACAGCATCAGAACTGCCGTTGCCTTTTGACCGGCAGATAGGCGGTCGAGTTCCTTCCAGTTCTCGGCCCCGTCTCGACCAACGTTGAGTTCAATAACGGCCTCCGGCGGTATCCGCGTTTCTTCCACCAGCAACGCCAGTGTTTCGCCTCCAGCGGCGATCTTCTGAGAGGATGAATCGGTGAACCCGAATTCATCGCTGAGCGCTTGAGCACCCTTACGGATCGTCGCGGCCAGTTTCGAAGGTAGTAGGTCCTCAAGCTCTTGCAGCTTCGTCAGGGCTTGACTGATCTGCCCTTCAGTTCCATCCCGCAAAACCTGTTCCAGTGGCCCCAAATCGGAGCTGGGGCGAACACTTGCCCGAACCGTTCCTTTTAGCTTTTTGCTGACCTTCTTCGCGGCCTTCTCAAGGTCACGATAGGCTTTTCGGTCAGCTTTTTCCCATTCATCGACTATGCTCTGTCGCGCCTTTTGTTCGATCGCCAGTTCCGAAACGGCCTGATCCTTCTCCCCTTGCTTCGGTTCAAGTACAGCGACCTGATTTTTCACGGTCAGATAGGCGTCGGGATCGAAACCATCACCCTCCAGTTCTTTCTTGAGCGACTTATACGTCGCCTCAACAGCATCGGCCTTTGGCTGCCACTCAGATCGTATCGCAGCCAAATCGGCGGTTGCCTTTTTAGCCGCTATTGCTAGCACCTCTGCTGCTTGCACTTTGGCATCGTGCATATCCTGCGCAATCGCTTGGACATTGGCCAAGTCATCCCTGTGCGGGAGTTTTACCTCTTTTTCTGGCGGCAAAACGGTTGATGCGGATTCTCCGTCCGGCTTTAACGCGTCTCCCTCTTGTCCAAATCCAGTTATGGCGTTGGAGAAGTCGTCGAGTATTCGTTGTTCATGCTGGACAGATGCCTGTTCTTGCAGGCGGGTCGCAAGCTCGGTCTCTTCGAAGCGTTTGAGTTGTTCCTTGAGCCCCGGCAGAGCGGCCAGAGCAAGGTCCAATTCGGCGATTTTTTTCGTCAAGATCCGTGATTTTCTTTCGAGAGGTTCGGAAGCGTTCCCTGATCCCATCCTCACTGACCGCCGCTTCGTTATCCGTACCGACAAAGCGCCCAAGCAGTTCGGCAAGCTGGCCTTTGTGCCTCGTGATCTCAGAAATCTCGTGTTGGCCGTAAACCTCCAAGTCAGAAATGATGTCACCGGGCTTCAAATCAGCCACGATTTCACCCGACTGATTTCTAACTCGGGCCTCCTGTTTGTAGGCGCGCTCAATCAGGTAGTAACCGGGCGACGGGCTTGGCGAAAAAATCAAGACCGAAACCGCTGAACGCGACCCCAATAGATGCTTGATCATCGATTCATGACTCTTCGCTGCATCCGCACCCAGCGGTGGTATGTCGAAGGCGAAGCGCAGGCTTTCAACGATTGTGGACTTGCCAGCACCACGACCGCCAATCATCACATTCAATCCAGCATTCAGCGCAACGTACTGTCCATCGAGTAGCCCGCCATCCCAAGTGACGGCGACAACTCGCGCGAAATCAGATGGCGCTTCGTCCGAGTTGAGCATGATCCGGCTTTCACCATCGAGAAAAGCCTGCCGCAAACCTTCTATCGAGACCTCTGTCATTTTGAGTAAGGTCGTATTGCCGGGTTTCGCGAAATCCCCCGGCGCTGAAACGTCAGATGCGTTGACAAAGCTGACGGGCCGGTCCCGTTTGTGCGCTCCATCTTTGTTGAAGCAAATTTGCCGGTATTCAGTAGGCACATCGCCAAGCGGTCCGGGGATAGCTGACGCCAAATGCAATGGCGACTTCCATGCATTCATGCGCGTCTGACCGGAGAGTTCTTTCAGCAAGCCACTGCTTTGGGTTACGTGCGCTGAAATTGTGATGCCGCCACGCTCATTAACAACTTCGAGAATTTCCTCGAATCCTTTGCGTGCAATGGGTGAAGGATCGTCGCGATTTCGAATATCGCAGGCACCCACATTCTCATTCATATCGGTGCCAGATGTTCCGGGTGGAAAGAGGCAAAGTATGTGTACACCTTCAGCGGAATTTGCTTCGAAGCCGGGGAAAACCGTGATCCCGGCCTCTTCCAACTTCGCTCTGAGGTTTTCGGAATCGTCAAAACGGAAGTGATCGGTAAGCGCGACCACATGCACACCATTTTCTTGGCATGCCTTGACCATCGCACCATTGTACTGATCTTCGTCTGTAAAACCATTCGTTTTGGAATGACGGCTTCCATAAGCGAACGGGTTCACCTGAAAGGCGCATTTCACGTATTGGCTGCCATCTGAGGAGGTCAATGCATCCTTGATGCCTTGTGGTGTTGCTCCGTGGGCAGCCAGTGTGGTCAGCATAGGATCTAAAAGCTTTTTCATTAAACAACTTTATTGCAACTGCTTAGCGGGAATGGGACACGCGATCGTTAATGAGGCATAAGCCCCATGCATGTAAAGGTTGCTTTCATAGATCAAAGCGAACGTCGGCTTTGACACATGAGCCTTTGTCGTGTTGCTCAAGTAGCGAACGACCGGAATTCGCCCTCATCCCCGAGCAGCCCGTTCCATGAACCTTTCCACCCTTTGAGTTCCAGCCTGATAATCCCCCAAACTGGCCTGATCACCTGACTGTGCATTTTGACTACCGGACGCCAATTCCTCAATTTCATCGCGCCGGTTCCCACCACCTTCAAAGGCATCAGCAGCAGCCCCTGTTGGCACCTCCAACGCCCCAATCTTCGCCTCCAACGCCTTGATCTGCCCTTGCAGCCCGCGCATCTGGTCACCAGCTGACGGATATGGCATATCGCCTGCCTGCTTGTCGAAGATCTGCTTAAAGAAGCGATCGTCATAGTATTTGATCCGCTTGGCGCGCACGGGCATTTGCGCGTCGACCACCAGAACGATGTCATCAAGATCCATGCGCCGCGCTTCATCCTCGGGTAGCAACGCAGTTTCCTCGGTCCGTTCGGACATGCTGCGCCCGGCGAAAGGGTTTCGGCCGACGGAACGCGAGCGGGTCACAACGCGCTTGGTTGTTTTGCCGACGGCTTTGCTGAGCTCTTCGATGGTCTTTTCATCTGAGGGGGTCAGATAGAGCTTGATGCCCGCGTTGCCCTGCAGGGCACGGCGGGCATTTTCGCCGTAAATTTCATCAAGTGCAGGGATGGTCTGGGTGACGATCGCGAGATTGGCGCGGTAGGAGCGCAGAGTTTCGATGCTGTCCAGAACGATCGGCATTTTGCCCAAGCGATTAAACTCATCGAGCATGATCATCACCGGCCAAGGTTCGTCCTTGCCGGGTTCATGGTCCTGCAGCGATGCCAGCAAGTCCGAGAAGAACAATCGGATCAGCGGCGCGAGGGGTTTCACCATCAGCGGCTCGACGACGAGATAGACCGAAAACGGCGTTTTTCGGATGTCGCGGAAATCGAAGTCTGACGTAGCGGTTGCGCAGTCGATGGCGGGGTTCGACCACTGTTTGAGGCCGGACGTCATCAAGAGCGACAGATAAGACGTTAGCGTGTCGTTGTTGGTCGAGGCCATGCGCATGAAGATCAGCTTCGCGGCTGGATTGACTACTTCATCGGCCCGGCGGCGATACTCCTTCTGCTTGTCCCCGCCTGATGCAGTGATGCGGTAGATCTCGCCCAAGGTCGGCCGCTTTCGCTCGAACGCCAAAAGCCCTGCCGCCACGAACAAATCGATACCTCCATCAAGAAGGCCCTGAACACGGTCGTTTTCGGCCTGCAGGAACAGCGAGGCCAGGAGTTGCAGCTCCATCTGCTGGCGGTCGACATTCTCAAGCGCCGATATGCGCAGCAAGGGGTTGTAGCGATGCGAGCGACCATCCTTCCAGTCAGTGGGCGCGAAGCGAAATACCCTGTCGCCCTGCGCGGCCCTGTGGCGCGCCGTTGCCGCGAAGTTCTCGCCCTTCACGTCCAGCACCACCGCACTGCCCTGGTAGGTCAGTAGGTTCGGGATGACGAACCCCGTCGTCTTGCCCCGTCCGGTCGGAGCGACGATCAGGGCATGAGGGAATACCTTGGACATAACGAAGGGTTTGCGACTCTTCGGCTTGCCCATTTTGCCGAGAACAAAGCCGTGGCCAGGCTTGCCGAAAAAGCCGTTCCGCTTCATCTCGGACATGTGCTGCCAATGGGTTTCCCCAAATTTGGTCAGTGCGTCATTCATCAGGACGGCACTGAGCAAGACACCGGCACCGGTGCTGATCCCGACAATCAAGTGAACGATCTGCATATCGTCCGGATGGTTCGTTCGAAGAACCCCATAGCTGCGTGCCAGCATCAAGAAATCGATCTCCGCCCCAACCCCGATCCAGCGGAACGACAGAAAGGCCGACGCCAGAACATACCCCAGCACCGCGCCGAGAAGAGCAAAGCTCAAGACGCCGAGTGCGATCCGCGTCTTACCCATGCGTCACACCCTTTTCGCCATCGGCATCGACATGCCGCTCGCGCTGAACATCAATTTCTTCATTGGCGATCTCGTCGAGGACATGTTCCATCGCCACACTGTTTGCCAGAGCGGCATCGCTCTGCAGATAGGCCTTGGCCGCGTAGAGCCGGTCCAGGCGGTCTTCGATATGTTCCTCCAGCGGTGTCTCATCACCAATCGCCAAGTCCGGGGTGCTTTCTTCGCCGACCAGTTCCTCCAGCTCGGAGCGCAACGTCTCGCGTTCCTGTTCGTTTCGGAATGGATCTGCCGTCGGGTCGTCCCTCATACGGCTCAGGATTTCAGCAGTGGTCGGAGGCAGCCGGTCGATGATGGCTTCCTGCCGGTCGGTCTCCACCGTCCCGCTGTCTTTGAGAACGTGCGTCTCGGCCAACACACGGCCCAGATCGCTGTGAACCTGGTCAAGACGGTCGATAGCTTTCTCGAGCTCATCAGCGCGTGACAAGTCAAAGCCGTCCTTCTCGGCAATCGCCTTCAAATCCTGCCCAAGCCATTGCCGCTCGAGCGCAGCATTGCCCGCGCCGATTTCGACCCGACGCGCTACATCCTGCGCGTCAATGCCGGTGCCTTTCAAAGCCTGTTCAAGACGTTCGGTAAGAGCTGTATCCCGCAATGCACTTTGGGCGTCGGCCTGAATGTTCGCGGCCGAATAGATCCCGCTCTTGGAGGCATCTTCGAGCAAGGTGTGGGACTGCGTTCCCATTGGGCTGAGATGTGACAAAGAGCGATAGATGTCGTTCAGCTCATGCTCGAGCGCCGCGCGCCGCTCTACCGGGGCGTCCGCCACAATGCGTTCGGCCTGGTTGATCTTGTCGTGAAAGGCATCCACGACCTCGTCAAAGTAATGCTGTTCTTCGGCCATGCCATATACCTTTCCATCTGCTTCAATCGGTTTGCCCTGCGCCAAAAACGTCGCAGCCTTGTCCAAGGCTGCTGCAATGTCATGCTGGTTCTCGCGCGAGGCCTCGGCAGTCAGGCCGCGATAAAGCCGCGCATTCTGCGCCACTTCGGCCAAGGCACGGTCAAGCTCCGGCCCCACGCGCTCACGCTCGGTCAGCTTCTGGCCCGTTGCTTCTGCACGACGTTGGTCCACGTCGCTTGGCCTCTTCGTCGTGATCCCTCGCTCCAGCTTTCGCGTAGCCTCAAGGCGCAGCCCATAGCGGTCCGATACCTCCACCATGGCCTCGCGAAAACTGTCGTAGTTGAAATGGTGCCCTTCCTTCAGAAAGAAAAATTCACCGTCCTTGCTGCGCCGGTTGAGAACGATATGGGCGTGCGGATGGTCCCGGTCTTCATGCACGGCGGCGATGTAGTCAAAATGGCTGCCGTCGCCCTGAAAGAACCGCTCGCAAATCTCGCGCGTGATCTCGGCGACGTCCCCGCCGCGCGTGCCACTTGGGAAGGCCATCAAGAGGTGCGAGGTATGCCCCAGTTTGGGATGGAACCCCTCATTCCACTGAGCTGAAAACCGGCGCGTGACTTGTTCGATCTCCTTGCCTGACAGCACGCTTTGGCCGTCATAGGTACCACGGCTGTCGATGATGAAGCTCGACTTGGTGGTCAGGTACTCCAGCTGGTTGCGCAGCTGCGTTTTGTTGTGCGTTCCGCCGTCGCGAATGGCTTTGAAGATCGCAGGGGAATGGCCCATGGCGGCGCGCGCCATCTGCTTGGCACGTGCGCGCGGAACGCTGCCGCGAATGCGGCTCCAGTCACGATCGAAGAAGGCCTCCTGCGCGGCGGCAACGGCGCTATTCCGGGCCATTGACAAAGCCTCCCAGAACGCGGGCAACCTCGCCGGACAGCGCGCTTCGGCGGCGCTGCGCCATGTCCTGAACCTGGTCGGCGATATCGAAGATCAGCCCGGCCAAGGCGCGCACCTGGCTATGGGCAGAATTACCATAGGGCGGCGTCTTGCCCTGGCGCTTTGCCTCGTTCAGGCGCTGCGCAATCTGATTGATATTGTTGCCGGTGCGATTGAGCGAGGCCGACAGACCCTGCATCTGATTGGCCAGCTCATCGTCGGGTACGAAGAGATCGTTCGAGGCATGGATCAACCGCCGCAACCCTTCGGCGCGGCTGATGATATCATGCCGCGTCAGCACCGCATCAAAGCTCGCAAGCTCATTTGGCGTCAGCCGGACATTCACCAGCTCGGAGCGCACACGCGCATCAAGCTTGCGGCTTTGATCGGCCTTCAACGTGTAGAAGATGCTGCGGGTCGTGACGCCGAATTCACGGGCCAGAGCCTCGATGGGCACCCCTTCGGCACGCTTGCGCACGATGGCAAAACGCTGGTTCTGCGTCAGTCGCTTGTGCCGTGGTGCGCTCGGTCGACCCATGTGAAGTAATCACCCCTATTTCTTGCCAGCATCATACAGGCAGCCCAGTTATGGCATTTCGCCACAATTGATTCAATATTATAATATTGAATCAACTGCCTGTATTCCGTATGGAGCAGCGAAACGCTGCGACCGCCGGGCAAAGCCTGGCTACATGCGCAAGGCATGGCACCACTAATCGTGGTTCCATGCCTCAGCATCGCCAAGTAATTGCAGCGCTATTGCGCGGGCCGCGCCTTCAGCGCTGGCATAGGTTTGATGATCGGGCAGCTCTTGCAGATCAAAGGGCTGTTGCGGGTCGTCCGGGGTCTCAACTCGGACATAGATTGCCCAGCCATCAATCAGTTCTGGATCATCACAATACTCCTGCCCGCCATCAGGCAGATTGCAGAACCCGTGAAGATGCACGCTGGCGCGGCCCTCTCGGGCCGCCTGCCTGATGTCAGAATATTCCATGCCAAACCTTTGCACTTTCCCCGATGAAAAATTCGTCAGGCTCGCCGTTCAGGCGGGTGCCATCCCGACTGGTCAAGCCGATAGCCGACCCGTTCCGCGTGAAGGTGATGAGATACTGCCCGAGGCGATCACGCGTCACGACATACCCGCTGTTGACCCAATGAACGCGGTTGCCCGCGTGCATTGCTGCTTTGATGTCTTCCAAGGTCATCGCAACGCCTCCTCAAGGATTGCGAGAGCCCCAAGACAATCGTCGATATAGGGCTGCTCTTCACCTTCCAGATCATTCAGTTCCAGCCGGTTCAACACCGCGTAAAGCGTGGCGCGGGCCTCGCGGGCGGCGCTTCGCAAGCTGACGGTATCGTCCAGACGCGCCGTCGCAAAATCATCGCTGTGATAGTCAGGGATCATCGGATTTCTCCCGCCTTGTGCTTCCAACGCGGGGCGATGTCTTTGAACGGCACCGTGAAGGGCGGTAGCGCGTCAAAGCCGTTCGAGCTTTTGGCCACCTTCACCTTGGCGCAATCATCCTCGACGCTGAGGATCTCGACACAGAACACGCCGCCCAAACCTGACGGAACAACGATCTCTCTCAGCTCGTGCCGATGCTTCCCGCAATAGACGCAGGTGTTATAGAGCCCGTCGATGATGTGACCGCCGGTCGCGCGATCACAGTCGCAGGTCCAGAATTTCGGGGGCTGATATTTGTGAGCCATTTGTGGCCTCCTCTTGGCTGCTGCGGTTGGGGCTTGGCTCCCCTTCCGCCGATGGGCTGCACACCGGCCAATCTGATCTGACCGAATACGCATGTATTCGGCGGAACAGAGTGGGTGGGGGCACAGCCCGACCCACGGCCCAGGAGCGGCCAGTCAATGGGTCAACGCCAGCAACTTGTGCGGCCCGCAGCGCGCCTTCGCGCGAGGACACGGGTTGCAGGCTTTGACGACGCGCCCGCGCGGCGCTTGCCCATTGACGAGGCGCGACAGGGATGTTGGGCGGGCTAATCAAATTGAAAGAAGCCTGAAGGAGGTGAGCGGGCTGAAAGCCGGTCGATCCTCCACACAGTCCGTTTCTCAGAGCGGCCCGTGCGCAGCAGCACGGGCCACAATTTTGCATCTCGTTGAAAGTGCCTGCGCCCCGCCACATGAGGCGGGGCGCAGGTGCTCAAAGCTCAACACCGGCTTTCAAGTTGCCGTCCGGATCGAGCCACGAACGGGCCTCGGCGCAATCCAAGCAAATACAGGAGCAACTGCCTTTCACGATGACCGGCGCAAGAAAGATCACCGGATTTGACGCGCCGCATTTGCGGCACGTCATCGGGGGTAAGATTGCGGGGCCGCTCATGCTGCAGCCGCTTTCGATTGACCTGCGGCTGCTAGGACAAAATCGGCGGCTTTCTGCGCCTCGGACGCCGCACGAAAAATCGCCCGTTTTTCCTCTTTGAGCGCTTTCAACCAACCTTCGACATAGGCGGCGCTTTGGTCGAATTCCGGCGCGACGCCAATCTGGGCACCAAGGAAACAAGCGCCGATTTCCGCCACCAACTCCTCAAAGGCATAGGCTTCGCGGTTCGCAAATTTCTTGATCCGCTCAAGCCGCTTTTCGCTGCCGGTCCAATGGGCGTTATGCCGACATCGGCATAAGATCCATAATGCCGAGGTTCGGATTATGCCGCGCCGATCCGCACGACCAGTTGCGTTGCGGTTAGATCGGCGCGGCGTGTCGGCATAATTCAGAGCGCTTCGAGGAATGCCAAGAGTTCGTCACCCGGTCGATAGCGTCCGCCCGTGCCGTCGACCGGTTTTGTCAGCGCCATCGCTCTTTCCTTCAGTTCGATATCGGCATGGATGTAGACTTGGGTCGTCTCGACCGATTCATGGCCCAGCCAGAGCGCGATGATTGTTCGGTCAACACCGCTTTGCAGAAGCTGCATTGCGGCGGTATGGCGCAAGACATGCGGCGTGACGCGTTTCAATCTGAACGTCGAACTGGTCGAAGCTGCGGTGGTTGCGTGCTTCCGAACTATCCGTTCAACCGCGTCTCGGCTCAAAGACGCGCCCCGGATTGTTGCAAATAAGGGGTCTCTAGGTTCAGCGTCGATTTGAGCAAGCCAGGCTTTCAAAGCATCCCGACTATCCGTACGAAGCGGCGTTGCGCGTTCTTTTCGGCCCTTGCCCAAGCACTTCAAGTGCGCACCTGTACCAAGTTCGACATCGCCAACACGCAGGCCAATCATCTCTGACACGCGCAACCCCGTCTGAAGCATCGTGAGGAGAAGAACCCGATCGCGTCGGCCAAACCAGGTCGATTGGTCGGGTGCCTTCAGCAAGGCCTCCATCTCGTCACGGGTCAGGAAGTCCACGACGCGTTTTTCGTGTCGTTTGGACGGCATTGCCAGCACCTTCTGGCAATGATGCAACAGCTGAGGTTCACAGCCCGCGACATATTTGAAGAACGAGCGAATGGCGGCAAGGCGTGTGTTTCGGCTTCGCGCGCTGTTGCCGCGTTCCTCTTCGCAGAACGTCAAGAACTGCCCGATCATGTCGGCATTGATGTGAGCCACATGCAAATCCGTCGGCGGCAGTCTGGTTTGCGCCTCGGCGTATCTCAGCAAGAGTCTGAATGTGTCGCGATAGCTGGCGATCGTGTTCGGGCTGGCCCGCATCTGCGTCAACAAACGCTCGGTGAAGAACCGTTGCACGTAGACGGGCAAGGGATAGGTTGCGATCATGATGCGCCCTCCAAAACCCGTCGTTCGGCACGCTCCGCCGCCAACTGCATCAGCTCGGGCACGGCCTCGATGTACCAGGACGTGTGCTTGGGCTCGGAATGGCCGAGATAGGTGCTGAGCTTGTACATTTCGGCCTCAATGTCCCGTCCGTCCCGGAACCAGTCCAGGATGGTGTGAACGGCAAATGTGTGCCGCAAATCATGGATGCGTGGCCCGTGACCGTGGCGGTTGAAGGCTTGTGGTGACCGAAGGCCGATGTTTCTGCTGACATGCGCGAAGTTGTAGCGTGCCCCGCAATCTCCCGCCGGTTCGCCATCCTCTTTGATGAAGAACCGGGATGATTGCTGCGTAACCAGGCGATCCCGCAACTCGGCATATCGGGTGAGCCGGGCAACGGTATCGCCTTTGACTGGAAGCTGGCGGTCTTTGCCATTCTTGGTGTTTCTGAGCATCAGGGTAGCGCGTTCCAGATCGACGTCATGCCTATCCAAAGACAAAGCTTCATTCACGCGCATGCCCGTCACAGCGATCAAGCCGAACAGGGTTTGCCACAGGGCGGCGCGGAGGCCATAGGGCGACGGCAGCCGACCGGCTTCAGCGACAAGGTCTGCGATCTGACTGGGCGCATAGATGTAGGGGACACGCCTTCGGTATCGGCCGATGACGAGCTGGCTGGACGGGACCTCGGTCCGATTGTCGTGCTCCGCAAGCCAGAAGGCAAACCGGCGCACCATGCCAAGACGATGAGACCATGTGTTGTTGTCCGCACTGCCGTAGTTTGCCCTCCAATCAAGGAACAAGGGCGTTGAGATACGATCGAACCCGTTGTCGTCAGCAAAGTCGACGAACTTGCGCAGAACCCGTTCATCAAAGGCGAGATCAAAACCCATCGAACGCCGCAGGGCCAGATATTCGTCAAGTCGTTGGGAAAGCGTTTTCATCGTACGTCTCCCGAAGTCGGCCAGGGCCGCGAGATCGAGCGCAGGGTATCAACATCATGCTGCGCATAGATCGTCGTGGTCATCGCAGAACGGTGACGCAGGACGTCACCGATCTCAGCCAGCGACGCGCCCTTGCGCAACATGTCAGTGGCGAGGCTGTGCCGCAGGATATGTGTGCCGATATAAGCTTGCGGCGGCCTTATGCCGGTGGCGTCGTAGGCATCTCTCAATATCCAGCGAAGGATTTGCGCGTCCTTGAACCGCTTGAACGGCGGCTTGACCGAGACGAACAGCGCCCGCTCCGGGCCCCTGCGCTCATTCTTGATGTAATCGACAATCGCTACGCCAACCTCCGCCGACATTGGCATTCGGTCATGCAGCTGCCTCTTGCCACGGATCAGGATTTCACCTGCACGCCAGTCGATGTCGTCCAGCTCTATCGCGGTCACTTCCGGGGCGCGAAGACCGAGCCGCGCGATCAACATCAGCATCGCATAGTTGCGTCGGCCGGTTTTCTTGTGATCACGCACCACCTTGATGAGACGGTTGACCTCTTCCGGCTCAAGATATCTCGGAATGCCGGTTGGTTTCGGCTGTCGTGCCTTTGGTACGGCGTTGCTAAGGTTGCGCTCGGTCTTGCCGCTCCAAAACAGGAACTGGAAAAGGTTACGAAGATGCGACGGGCCTGTTTTGTCGCGCGGTGCGTTTTGTTTCTCGCGTAGGCGAAGAATGAACCCCGTGATGTCGTCAGGCCTAATGGCGTTGAGATCACCCAGATCGGGGCCGAACTTCGCGGTTAGGAACCGGTCATAAAACCGCAGACAGTGGTAGATGGTGTCCTCGGACAGACCGCGCTGGACGCGCAGGTAGGTTTCGTATTCCCGTTTCAGCACTGCCCTCGGAGACATGTCGAGCGGCGGTTCTAAGCGCGGTGGAGCGGCTGCGTTTTCAATAAGGTAATCCCTGAACCGATTGATACGGTAGCGACAGTGCTTCTGGTCTATCGCAGAAGCCGCACTGATGATCGGCGTCGCCAGTTGGTTCACACGATCATCGGTCAGCTCAGTGGGACAGACGTCTGCCTCCAGCATCGCCGCCCAAAGCGCCTCGGCTGTGGCCCCGTACTTCGCTATGGAACCGGGGCTGTACCCATCCTTCGCGATCTGGGCGGCGAACCTTTTCGCATGGTTGCCTGCATATTGATTGGCTTGGGTCGCCGGACCAGCTTGTGTATTGTTTTTCATAAGTATTTCCTTCAGTTGGCTGAAGGGTGTGCTTATGCCAGATCGTCGTGGTGGATGTTCACGACGCTGTTTCGCGACACGTAAGCTTAGGTGAAGCCGACAACTCAGAGAGAAGGGGCCAAACGAGTATGGCCATACCCGGCACTTAGCAAATCAATCACAGGCCTTCATCAAATAGGCCAAGTATTGGTCCATGCCGTCTAATGGGATCGCCCCCGAAGCCAACTGGCGAACAAGTGCCATTGTTGTGACGGTCAGATAGCGGGCAAGCAGTTCGGTGTGGCGCGCGTCGCCTGGAGGTGCTGCCAAGAGTTCTGTAACGATCTCAGCCTCAATCAACTCTCCGATCTCTGGTTGCGTTTTCGCCAGCGACGTCAGCAACATGACCATGTCAGGGTCGCTTTCCGCCAGCGACAGGATCATGGCAAGACAGCGCTTCAATCGCTCCCGGCCACGTGGCTGCCCCTCGTGCAGTTCATCAAAGCGCGCCTTGATATCGGCTGCGGCCTCAAATGCCACAGCAGCAATTAGAACATCGATGTCCTCGAAGTAGTTATAAAACGAGGTACGCCCGACATTGGCCTCGGCGCAAGCGGTCATCACATTCACGCCCGCTGTGCCCTCTCGGCCGATCAAGGATTTGGCGGCCTTGATCAACGCGGCCCGCGTTCGGCGAGCCTTCGGAGTGAGATTGTCTAGTTCTGCCTTCAAGAAGATTTTCCTTGCGCCGATCATATTTCTGACATAACTGTCACTTCAATCTGACACAACTGTCATTTTGGGAGCGTCACATGGTGGGACTTGAAAGTAAATTCGCGACGAGACGTGGGTTGACCGTTCTATTGGTCACCTATGCTGTAGTTTTCGGAACGATCCTCCTGACGCTCGGCCAGCTTTCCAACGTCAGCGGCGGTTACGGGATCCTCGACTTCGAACAGGGTTATTCCCCGGACCGGGTGAACGAGATTCTGGGCAGCTACGGACCTGAGGGAATGTCGCTCTACAACCGCATTCAGATTCTCGATGTGTTCAACCCAGCACTTTATTCGCTTGTCGCGGCAGCGCTCACCTATCTCCTGTGGCGGGGTCGAGGACCGGCCTGGGTGTGCCTGATGCCCCTGATGGGTGGCTTTGGTGACTATGCAGAGAATGTGACGCTCTTCCTGATCGCGCGCGCATTTCCTGATGTGCCGGAAGGTCTTGTGCAGGTCAGTTCCGCGTTGAGCCTGATCAAGAACGGGCTTCTTGTCATCGGCATGTCGCCGCTGGTCATCGGGATCGTGCTTTGGACACTACGTAGAATTCGGGGGACCTCGGAATGATCCCTCGGATCTCCTGGCGCAGTGTACTCGCGCTTTGGGTCAGCACACTGATCGTATTTGGACTTTACCTGATCTATGTCCAGCCACTGAAGGACTTCCTGGCACCTGACATCTACCTGGACCTAAGGTTCGATGGCTATGACCATGCAGAAGCTTTCGCCTTCTTTGATGGTCTGGGCGCGCTCGGTCGGGCTTTTTACATGCGCTCCACCGTCTTCGATACCGTCTGGCCGCTGATGCTGGCGTTCGCAGGATACTTGATCGCGCGGCAGACTTTTCGAAACACCTGGCTGATCTGGGCCTTCGCCTTCGGACCGGTGGCCTTCGGACTGCTCGACTTGATCGAGAACATCGGATTATTCGCCATGAATTTCCAGTTCCCCGAGATTTCCCAAGGACTGGTGGATGCCACGAACATCGCCACTTTGACAAAGCAAAAGCTGATCCCAGTGGCCTTTGGCGTGTATCTGTTGACACCGGTGATTGCGGCAACGCGGCATGTCTTGACGCGAGGCGCAACACCATAGACTGAGGCTCCCTTTGTTTCGGACATTCCCAGACCTTCCCTGAGACGAGTCAAAAAATGTGGATTTACTATCCCCGAAGATCAAGAATCCTTCCCTAAAGCCAACCGATTTCGACTACGATGTTATGCAGCCATGTTGGGCCAAAAACCTCGCAAAACAGGCTTTTGTGGAGAGAAGCGCGGCATAATCCGAACCTCGGCATTATGGATCATCTCATGGGCCAACGTCCCATAGTAGCCTGCCGCATTGTGAAACGTGGCAATTGGCGGCATGTGGATGTGGTCTTTGGCGGGGCTGTAATAGGCGCGCGGGTCATCACTGGTGAGGATCTCCGCCCCTGTCTGGCTGAAAAATGCCTCAAGCTCTGGATTTTCCGTCGTGCCAAGGTCGCGCGGGGCCTCGGGCCGGATGTAGTAATCCTCCGGCAAGCCCTCGATCTGATCCGCGTTGAAGACGCGATAGGCGCGCGCATAGGGAAACTCTTCCTCTATGCCCAGCTCGTTCTCTCGGGTGAACGTCCCGTATTTGACCACGGTGGACGACGTCTCACCTTTGCGGACTTGGCCGCCCAGCTCCTGCGCCTGTTTGTAGGTCATCCAGCGGCTGGACGCATAGCCATGCTTGGCCGCCATGACCCAGAGCATCAGGATATTAATCCCGCGATACTCCTCCCCGTTGTGTCGGGTTGGCAGGGCAACCCTTTGACGGTTTCAACCGGGAAGCATGGCCCGAGATGATTGGTTGGCTTGCCGGTCATATCCAAAAACTGGAAGCGGCCTTCAGTGAACCCCTTTCGCGCCTCAACCGTCAGGTTCGGTCACAAGATGAAGCGACCTAGCTGGCAACCTTGTTTTCAGCGATGAAGGCCAAGACGGGAAACCCGCCATGGCGCTCAGGTTACTCGGTGACCGGATCTTCGTCCCGGCGCGGAAAGGAGACCATTTCGACGTCGGGGATCCTATCGGGAGTTCGACCTCAGAACAGAGGCAGCCCAATTTCGCACGCTTCGGGCCGTGCGCCGACTTCACTCAACTGCAGCGAACTGGTCTTCAGCCCAGCGGCGGATTTTTTCTTCTCGCGGCATGCCTCGATATTGGCGCGGAGTATTCCAGGCTTGGGTTGATGGGTGCCCTGTTCGGTAGGCTCTTATGTCAGGAATATGCTCTTCAAACACTTCGTGGGCGAACTGTGCCGCCTTTCCCAGGTAAACGATGATTTCGGGCTGAACGCGCTGCAAACGGGCAATGAGCCTAGCTCGGTTCTCGGGTGCCAGAACGTCCTGTTTGCGTGGCTGCGTGCTCCCATCATATCCCTCGCGCTCGGGATATCTTGGCAGTGAATGTGCATTAACTAAGCTGTAGGCATCTAGTTGCGGCGATGGAAAAACCAGCGGATGCAGGACCTGCAAGCGTCGCAGCATGATTTCAAGATTTTGACCGGACTGCCCTGCGAAAGGCCTTCCGTCCCGTTCCTCTTCACGTCCAGGACAGGCCCCGACCAGCAGTACTCTTGGATGTACATCGACAAATCTGAAATCAGCGGCGTTCCTACACATCTCGAAAGCCTAGCTGACCATGATCGGGAACCCAAGGGCACCGGCGACGTGGTGCGAATACGTCCTTACAGTCCAGCCGATAGCGAAGTGAATACGGCAGAAATAAATCGCCCATGCCCACGAAATTTCACCTGAAAGCCGAACTACAGCTTAGTTCTGTCGCCCCAGAAGAAAGCCAGAGCGGGAAACCCGCCCTGGCGCTAAGATCACTCGGTGACCGGATCTTCATCGCGACGCGGGAAGGCGACCATTTCGACGTCGGGAAACATGCTGTGCTTGACGTTGATCGACGTGATGTTGCCGCTGTCGTCGGTGTTCACGAAGAGGACGCCGCAGCGGTCCCAGAAGTTCTTGCCGTCTTTTTCGCCGGATTTGACGTTCAGTTTCAGAGTTTGAGTAGCCATTTTTTGATCCTCACTTTGAGTGTTTCGATGAACATGACCAAAGTTGGCACCAAGGGGCTGTCAGCGAGAAACTTGCCTCGCGAGGAATGCGCTTGCGCAGGGGAATTTTCTTGTTGAAGCGGGGCTTGCACCGCGCCTGCTACGGCTGCCCGCTTATGTTCAGCAATCAGAAACACAGCGTTGAGGGTCTGAGTTCGGCACTCCAAAATCGACCTGCCACGTCATCACGCATCGGAATGGCCAAGGACTTCAAATTCCCGTTGCAGCCAAACGGCTTTTGGTCAATCCAATTCAACAGCGGCCCCAGTTCACGCGCGCGCCAGATCCGCTTCCTCGTGCTCGAAGGCTGTTGCCATCTCCCTGATCTCTCGCTCCGGAGCCCCCAAGGCACGGGCAACATCACGCTAAGCAATAGTCGCTTCGGCCACCTCGGCAATGATGCGATCTGCCTCGCCGCGTTCGAGAAGATAGGAGTCATGTTGCGCGCGGTGCAGAGCAATACTGGCATCCGGGTTGTCATCGTCGACATAGCTCTTTAGCACACGCGGCTGGTTCGGCACGGGGTTGATGTCGTAGGCTGGTGAGAGGTGCCATCCGCCCCGCCCACGCAGAAATCCGTGATTGCGCATATGGTCATCGAGGTTCGTCACGAGAATGGAAAAGGCAACCCGCCGGTAGAGTTCCTCGCGGTCTTGGTCGGGCGTTACGCTTTCTGAAGTGATGATATCTGCCAGGTCCAAATAGCTGTAGCTTTCGCCATCCTTGCCGCCCAGCATCGCCATAGCTGAGATGAACGGGATCCTGCCGTCCTCGTTCCGGTCAAACCGATGGGACAGGAAAACAGGCTTGTCGCCAGCCATCTCAAGCGTGTGATCCGAGACCGTAATTCCCGCGCGCCTTGCCAGCTCCAGCGCTATGGCTTCCCAGCGTTCCACGCAATAGGTGTCCGTCTCTCTCGGGAACTTGGCGACAGAAAGACGGCCGTGTTGGTCGAGGATGCTGGCCTTCGGCCGAGCGCCGCCCAGAGAACTGCCCGGAGCAAACAGCATTTTCAGGTCCTCAGTGGTCTCTTCGCCGCACAGAACGCGTTGAGACGCATGAAGCAAATCCCCGAGGCTCACGAGCGCAGGCACCCCTATACCCTCGGGTGCTTGAAACTCGCCATCAACCCTGAAGCGCAGCGCACCCAAACGGGTCTCATCATTCACCCCAAGCAGGTAGTCGGTTTCTTGCAGCGTTCTCGAGCGTCGCCCCTCGGCCTCTGCCATGCGACCTTCAAAACGCCGCATGACCGTTCTGCCCCAGGTATCAGGGGCAGAATCCCCAAGCGGTGCAAGCATGTCCTGCCCTGCCTCAGGCACGAATTGTCCTTTGACTAGGGGCATGTCCGGCGATAGCCCAAAGGCATTTTCGTCGGCAAGCCAGCCGTCATGATAGGTAAAGGACACCCGCTCTCGGCCGCGCCCCGCTGTGCGGTGGAGCGTACCGACCTGTTTCAGCCCCTTCCGGTCGATCCAGACCTCAACCATTTTTCAGTCTCGCACGCTGCGGGAGGTCATCCACGGCCATCTGCTCGCCAACCGGATCGTCGATATCCCCCCAACCTTTCAAAAGGCCGAGCGCCTGCAACACGGCCACGTATGTACCGATCTTGACTGCAGGGTTCCCGCTTTCGATCTTGGCGATGGTCTGTCGCGTTGTGCCAGCGCGCTGCGCGACAATCTCAGCGGTCAATTTGCGACGTAGTCGCGCAACACGAATGTTTTCCCCAAGTGTCACAAGCTCCTTACGCGCCGCTCTGGGCACCTTGATCGAAACAGCCATAATGATATCTCCAAGCGACACTAAGCCTCTATATGTTACGCTGATAAAACATTATTGTCAATTTTCGCCGCTCAATCTGACGATCCAACGCCCCTGCTCGCACCACGACTTATGTTATCTCATCATAACATTGACAGCATTAAGGTTACCATTACGAAACATGACCTGGTTACCTCACCGCACACATACAGCGCGTTTGCTCGAACGAAATGATTGCGTTACCTTCCTTCGAAAGTCACGCCTGCAGCCCCGCGGCGCGCACCTGTTCGGGCGTCACCAGCTTTGACGCGATCAAGTCCTCGATCTGCCGGTTGGTGATGTGGCGGCACAAGGGATGGCGCTCATGGATCCACTCGGCGAGGCTAGCACGCCCCTTGGCTTCGGCCTCTCGCGCTTTCTCTCGGTCCGCCTGTACCTGGGCAAGCCCCTTCTCCCAACGTCGCATCTTGAACCAGTTGTCTGAGAAGCAGACCTTGCTGCGCGTGTAGCCTTCGCTTTCCTTGGCATAGGCTTTGACCGCCTGCAGCAGGTCATCGGGCTTCACCCCTGCTTTCACAGCCGCTGCGATCAGGCGCAGACTGGTTCGCCGGTCTCGGATCCTGTCTTCGGGATAGGCCGCCAAGATCTTCTCAGCTTCAAGATCTTCAACCTCCTCCGCCGCCTCGCGCTTGCGCGTAGGTGGTTTATGGATGGTTTTAGGATGGTTTGGGGTCCACCGTGAACCCCGTACCCCGTTCACCGTGGACCCCGTACCGGGTTCAGGCTGGACGGGGTTCACAGTGACCCCCGTCTCGATGTCGGGCTCAGCCGTGGGTTCGAGCGCGGCCACGCGCTCCAGAACGATGCGGTAAATGACGGTGTAGCCGTTCTTGCAGTGCCGCCGCCCTGTCTCGATCAGAATGCCTTCGCGCAGGAAGTCGATGATGGTGCGCTTGACCGTGCTCTCGCTGAGCTCTGTGTGCCGCTGGATCGTCCCCTTGGAGCACCAAATTCCTGAGCCGTCATCGCTCGCCTTGTCGGCCAGAAACATGATGATCTGCTTGCGCGCAGCGCTGCCAAAGCGGCGCTCGGCGCATTCATTTGCGATGCGCCAGCTCATGATCTCACCGCCAATTGGGTTGAGGTCAGACTGGAAATGCCGTAGGTATTGGGATGGAAATATTCTTCTATGCCGTTGAGGTGGGTGGCCGCCCCCTCAGCGGTTTTTCTTTGCCCTTTCGCCAGAGCGGGAGACTGTGAAAAACCGTTTACTTCGGCCTCGTAACCTATTGAAAAGTGACCCTGAACGAAACAAGTCCGTTTACAATTTTTCCCTTTAAAATCAAAGAAATTTTCCGGATTGCAAATCCGTGTACACCGGTTCGATTCCGGTACTCGCCTCCACCTTCTTATGCCTGAATGACCTGGCTTCTCCGGGTGTCGCCTGTGACACAAGGTGGAAGCCTGCTGCCCTGGCAAAGGCTCTTCAAAATCCTGCCCCCCTGCGTAAGCAACAGGAAGACGCGACGCACGATCTGTTTATCGCGATCAGGATTGTCGGCAATATTGACTTTTCCGGGGTGAACCTGCTGTATGCAACAAAAGCAGAACAAATCCGAGGTTAGCTTGATGGCGAGCGGTTCTTTATCATCTATCGAGCTTTGTGCCGGTGGCGGCGGTCAGGCCCTTGGTCTGGAACACGCTGGCTTTGGCCATGAAGCCCTGGTGGAGATCGACGACTGGGCGCGCAAGACGCTGAACCTGAACCGCCCGGCCTGGAATGTGATCGAAGGCGAGCAGACGGATCTTACCAAATTTGACGCAACCCCTTTCAAGGGCGTTGACCTCGTTGCCGGAGGGGTGCCCTGCCCCCCGTTTTCCAAGGCAGGAAAACAGCTTGGGGCTGCCGATGAACGCGACCTGTTTCCGCACGCCGTGCGCGTCGTCGATGAGGTGCGCCCCAAAGCGGTGATGCTTGAAAACGTGCGTGGGTTTCTTGACGCCGTTTTCCATGACTACCGGCAGAAACTGAAGCGCCAACTCAAGCGCCTTGGATATACCTACGTCGACTGGCACCTGTTCAACGCCTGTGACTTTGGCGTTTCGCAACTTCGTCCCCGGGTCGTGATCGTGGCGATCCACAAGGACTACGCTGACAATTTCCACTGGCCCGTGGGGGGAGACATGCAGCCCCCGACCGTCGGGAACCTCTTGTATGACCTGATGGCGGAGCGTGGGTGGAAAGGCGCGCGCAAGTGGCGCGACCAAGCGGATGAGATCGCTCCGACAATCGTCGGTGGTTCAAAGAAGCATGGGGGCCCTGATCTCGGTCCGACACGCGCCAAACGTGCCTGGGAGGCACTTGGTGTCAATGGCAAGACCATTGCCGAAGAAGCTCCGGATCCGGATTTCGTCGGCATGCCCCGCCTGACGGTAAACATGGTGGCCCGCATCCAAGGCTTTCCTGACGACTGGACCTTCGCGGGACGGAAAACCGCCGCCTATCGGCAGGTGGGCAATGCCTTCCCTCCGCCCGTCGCAGAGGCCGTCGCCCAGAACATCCGGACGGCGATTACGTCCACGAAGAAAATCTATGCGGTTGGGTGATGGCGGTTTGGCTCACTCAAGCACGTAAGCGCTTTCACGCAGAATGCCTTGCCGGTCCGATCACCGAAACCAAAGGTGTCCCCAGTATCGCTGACGTGTCGAACAAGGCGAGCCGTGAGATATCCATTGGACTGGTTGCCAAGATCGGTGACACGCAACAGCTTGCTGAAAAACCCGCAGGTCAGACCGCAGGCCACATGTTTGAGAGTGCGTGCCAAAACTTCCTGGCGGACGCATTCGACAAACTACAGCACCTGCGCCCTGGAGCATTTTCTGTGGAGAGGGGCAAAGCCATCTCCCAGTTTGACCAGTATGCGCATCTGGATGAGCTCCGTGTCCTTGCTGACGCCAGCAAGGAGTTGAAAACGCATCTGGGCACAGACTACCTCATCAAACCGGACGTGGTCGTCATTCGAGAAGCTGAAACCGATGACAGCATCAATAGCGTTTCGCCTTTGGTTGATGCGAACGTTGCGCGACGAACCTCCCTGCGTGCCGCAAATGGAGCGATTTCGACCTTGCACGCCTCGATCAGCTGCAAGCTGACCATTCGCTCGGACCGGGTTCAGAACACCCGTTCCGAAGCGCTCAATCTCATGCGCAACAGGAAGGGGCGCCTTCCTCATATCGCAGCGGTCACCGCGGAGCCCGTACCGTCGCGCATTGCGGCGATTGCCCTGGGAACCGGCGATATTGACTGCGTCTACCATTTCGCACTGCCGGAGCTTGTCGCGGTTCTGCGCGAACAGGAGCGTGAAACCTTGGAACTGGTGGAAACGATGATTGAAGGCCAACGCCTGCGGGACATTGCAGATCTGCCTTTGGATCTGGTCATCTAGAAGCGCTCGGCTTTCGGATCGCAATAACAACAGCGCCACCGCAAGGATGGTTGAGGAGCCCGGAAAACAAAGATGCCCGCGCGCCTCTTCGCCCTGCTCCCCCCGCAGCCGGGACTGACAAGGCCCTTGCCAGACACATGATCAGCATGAACCGGGCTGTCGTCGAAGGCCCTCGGGCTTGTTCGACGCCCCCTAGCCGAGCAGGGACACCAAAAGCGCCGCGACGATGAAGATGTCGATGACAATGAAGGTCCAGGTCACCCATTTGCGGATCTCGAACTGGTTGCGCCGCATGAAGGCCAAACTGCCACCTGCGGCGACGGCCACAAGCGCGACGCCCTGCGCGACCATGCCACCGGCACCCATCACGACAAGACACCCCAGCAGGGCATAAACCAGCCCCACCGGAACCAGCGCCCAGGTATCCCGACGGCGGCCGTCCATCATCCATTCGGTTGCGTGCCAAAGCCCCGTGAAGACGAGGAGCCCACCTGCAATTCCTGCATACATGTCGTGTCTCCTCAGCTTTCGGGACAGGGGAAGCCTGCGGTGCCCCAGATCAGAATGTCAGTCACGTGTTCCTGCAGCGAATAGGGGGCAGGTTCGCGGTTGCCGCCCGGCGCCCAGGCCCAGTGCAGGATCACATCGTGGTCCAGATGCTCGGCCAGCTCCATCATGTCGCGGTCGCCGTTCTGCTCGGGATCGCGAAGCTGCTGGCAGATCTCGACCGAACTGCGTCCGAACCAATGGGCCTCGACCGGGGCCAACTGCCAGAACGCGGCCACCCGTGGCGCGGCATGGGGCACCGCATTGGCGTTTTCCCAGTCTTCGTCCTTGGTGGTGTGGCAGGTCTGGCAAAGCACGTATTCGGCACCGATACGGCTTTCACCAGCCTGGATATTCATGCCGTGCGGCCGTGGCTGGCCATAGCTGGGGCCTGACCACATGGGCCTGTCGCTGGGGCCGGTGTGGCAATTGGCGCAGCGCGGGTGGCTTGCCACCTCATAGATGCGGTTCCAGGCGTCAAGCCCTTCGGCCTTGGTGGCCGAGGCGGGCGGGGTGAGATCAACCTCGGCATGGACCGGGGCGGCGACGGCCAGCACGAGGGCCGCCAGAACAGTGGCTTTCATGGTGGCGCTCCTCAAACGAAGGTGATGTGCTTGTTGAACGGCATCTCGCGGATGCGCTGTCCGGTCGCGGCAAAGATCGCATTGCCAAGGGCCGGGGCCGAGGGCGGGATCGGAGGCTCGCCAAATCCGCGGATCTTGGGGTTGTTCTCAAGCGCCCGGAACTCGATCGGCGGGCATTGCCACATGCGCATGCCTTCATGGGCATGGTAGTTGGTCTGCTCGGCCATGCCGTCCGCATAGGTGATCTCGCAGTTGATCGCGTGGCCAAGCCCGAACACGGTGCCACCCTGCGCGAGGTTTTCCAGGTTCACCGGGTCGATGACCTTGCCCACATCGGCGGCCATCCAGACATGATCCAGCTTGATACCCGCGTCCGTGCGCGTCACCTCGACAACGGTTGCCACGGCCACGCCAAAGGAGAAGCCATAGGCGACACCACGGCCACGGTTGTCCCCAAGATCATGGCCGTTCCACGAACACATCTCGCCCACCGCTTCCAGCACCTTGACCGACACGTCATGGCCCATCAGGCGAATGCGCTCTTCCAGCGGGTCGGCCCCGGCGGCGTGAATCGCTTCGTCCAGCAGGGTTTCGTAGATGAACACGTTCGGCCCGGCGCCCACCGCGCGCCAGGAGGACACGGGCGCCAGTTCCTCGGTCAGGTAGGACCGGACCCGCAGGTTCGGCAGGTTGAACATGGGCGCATCCCAGGCGCCCTCATGCAGCTGGCTGTCCGGTCCCGGCAGGCTCAGGCCCATCCGGCTCATCTGCGAGCGTATCACCGATTGCCCGGCGATCTGGACATCCAGCGATGTGACCTTACCGTCCATATGCTTGGCCACACCGCGCCCCATGGTGATGTGGCGCGGGAAGTCGTGGGCGAAATCCTCTTCTCGCGAATAGGTCATCTGCACCGGCGTGCCGCGCATCTGATTGGCGATCTCGGCGGCCTGTCTGATGAAGTCGAACTCCAACCGGTGGCCAAAGCTGCCGCCGATGAACATGTTGTGCAGGTGTACGTTCTCCTGGTCGACACCTGTGATCCCCGCGACGACCTGTTCCACGAACATCTGGATCTGGTGGCCGGTCCAGATGTCAACGCGATTGTCCGTCACGAGGATGGTGGCATTCAGCGGCTCAAGCGGCGCGTGGGCCAGGTAGGGCGACCGATATTCACCAGTCACCTTTTCGCCCTCGGCGGCCTCGACATCGCCCTCGACACGGGCTTCGGAGTTCAGGTGCTCGTCATCGAAGATATTCGAAAGCACCTCCCAATGCTGGTCCTGCTCGGCGGGATAGGGCGCCTCGTCCCAGTCGAATTCAATGGCGTTGGCGGCCTGGATCGCGCGCCAGGTGTTGTCGGCGACAACCGCGACACCACCGGTGATCTCAAGGATCTTCTTGACGCCGGGCATGGTTTCGGCGGCCGAGGCGTCATAGCCCTTCATCGCCCCGCCCTGACGCGGGTTCACCTTGATGGTGGCATGCAGCATACCCTCGGTGCGGAAATCTATGCCGTAGTTCAGGGTCCCGGTGGATTTCTGCACCATATCGACCCGTTCCATCGGCTTGCCGACGATTTTCCAATCCTTGCTGTCGCGCAGCGGAACCTCGGTAACGGGTTCGATCGCCGCCGCGAGCCCGGCCAGCGCGGTGTAGGCCAGTTCCGTGCCATCGGGCAGGATCACGGCACCACGTTCGGTCTTGAGCTGATCCACCGGAACGCCGGTCTGCTGAGAGGCGGCAAGTTTCAGCGTCTCGCGCGCGGTTGCACCCGCCTTGCGCAGCTTGTCATAGGTGTCGGGGATGGCCGACGACCCGCCGGTGGCCATCATCGGCAGCGCCAGCTTGACCACGCCGCCCAGGAAACCACGCACACGCTCGGCGGTCGGGCTGACGTCATACATCGGGAAACCCGCCATCGCGTCCATGGCGGCCCCGTTGTAATAGGCCTTGTCGGGCACGCCGAAGCTGATCTCGACCTGGTCGAGGTCCACGTCCAGTTCTTCGGCAATCAACGCGGCCTGGGCCGAGAAGATGCCCTGCCCCTTGTCGGCATGGGTGGCGATCAGCGTGATCTTGTCACTGTCAATGATGACCCAGGGGTTGAAGCTGGCGGATCCTTCGGGAAGATCATCGAGGTTGGGATTGTCAAAGGGCTGGCGTGCAGCATAGACGCCAAAGGCGACGCCGCCCGCAACCGCGGCGGAGCCGATCAGGAAGGTGCGGCGGGCAATTTTTCCGATACTGGGCATGGATCACGCCTCCTGCAGCTTGAGAGCGGCGGCTTTCACCGCAGCGCGAATGCGGGGATAGGTGCCACAGCGGCACAGGTTGCCGGACATCGCCGCGTCGATATCATCATCGGTAGGTTCCGGGTTCAGATCGAGCAGAGCGGCCGCCTGCATGATCTGGCCCGCCTGGCAATACCCACATTGTGCGACCTGGTTTTCGACCCAGGCCTCCTGCACCGCATGAAGGCTCTCCGGTTGGCCCAGCCCTTCGATCGTGGTGACCTCGCCCCCGGCCAGGTCCCCCACGGCCAACTGGCAGGAACGCACGGCCATACCATCCACATGCACGGTGCAGGCGCCGCATTGCGCGATGCCGCATCCGTATTTGGGGCCGGTTATGTTCAGCTCATCGCGCAACACCCAAAGCAGCGGCATGTCGGGTTCGACATCCACTTCATGTTCGGTTCCATTCACAGTCAGTCGCATTAAGCTGCCTCCCTGTTCGCTGTTGCAATGAGCGTACTGAAAGAAGCAGGTCGGGTGTACTAGCATATCGCGCCAAATTACTGGCGCATCATGTCAAAGCGCGGCGATCCTATGGAAAGGGTGGGCCTGTTTGACGCACAAATGGCGATCATCTTCGACCCGGAGGACGGCCATGCCCATGCGATACGCGCTCGGCCCCATCCTGAAGCAGACTGTCGTCATCCTCGACACCTCTCCCGAACGGGTGCGACGTCGCGCTGGCCTGTCCGCCACCCTCGCCGACGGCGAAGAGTTGAAGGTCGATGCCGAGAGGTTCTTCACCATATGGGAGGCAATGGCCACCGAGGCAAACCGCCCCGGGGTCGAGATGGACTTGGCCATGGCCTATTCACACGGGCCTTTCCTCCCCGCTGCTTTCGCCTTCTCCTGGGGCTGGCACGCCTGCCCGACTTCAAGCCACTCATCGGGCCGTTCAACATGACCTCACGCGCACAAACGAGCAGTTGAGCCTGTCGCTGGACCCATCCGAGCCCGGCCTGTCGATGACGCCAAGCATGGGCCTGTTCGAATTGTTGTACATCACCGACTGCGCGCGGACCTTTTCCGGTTCGTCGGCAACCCCAGTTGTCGCGACCCTGCCCGGGCAATGCCTGCTGGATGCCGCCTGTCTCGACTATCTGGGAATGAGCCCGACCCTCTCGGACAGCCCGTGCATCACCTTCTCCGCCAAAGATGCAGAGTTGCCGCTCATCACACGAGGCGCTTCGCTTTGGGAAGCATTGGAGCCAAGCTTCATCAAGCAACATGAGGATCGGATGGGCACGGGGGCGATGTCAGGCCGTGTCAAACGCACTTTAACGGCCGCGCTGCCGGGCGGATCATTGGATCATTGGATCATTGATTCATGACTGTCGCGATCCTGACCCCTGGCCTGTTCTACGAATACCGGTCGGCGGCACGGGCCGAGAACCTGGGTTTCTTCCGGATGCGCTGCAAAGGGGGCGAGAAGCGGACCGAGATCCGGCTGCGCCGGGCGGTGCCGCAAGGCCCGCCATCCATAAATCCGAGGCGGAGGCGCCCTTCGCCGACCCCGATATCAGCACCATGGACCACGCCAACTTCCCCTCCACGCTGGAACATCTGCAAGCAAACCCGGCGGCGCAGTCGGTCTATTCCGGCGAAGGTCGCCTGAACAGGGCCGAAAACTATGGCATCGAGGTCGTCGCAATCTTCGGTGGCCTGGTGCCGATCCCCGAGGAGGGGCTGCGCATGAACGGTTATTTCACCGGGCCCGCCGTGGGCGATGTGAATGGCGTGATCTCGGGCGCAACTTCCTGCATGTCACGCCGGATGGGGCCGGTCAAATGAACTCCAAGATCATCGTGCGCACCCTTTGCCGTCGAAGCCCAGGCAGCCAGCGCAGGCCACGGGGCGACCTAGTTCTGCACCAAGGAGCTTTCCCAGCTGCGCAGGAAGTTTTCGCGTCGGAGCTGGTCGAGGAAGACCAGCAGCCCGGGGCCAAAGCGGATCGGACGCAGGGCGGCGTTTGCCCTTGGGATCTGCGCGTCTATCGAAGGCAGGCCCGACGCAACCACCAGGTCCGGACGCTTGCGCAGTTGTAGCAGAAAATCGACAAGGGCGCGGGCAGCTTCCGGCTCCTCGGCATTGACCGGGATCAACGCAGTGCGCAGCATGACGGACAGGTAGTCCTCCATCTCGACGATGCGAAAACCCGGCACAGCCTCCTGTTGTGACCGCGCGTAACTGCCCAGCACGTTATAGGCCAGGGCCAGGTCGCCGCTGGCCACATCGCGGATCATGTCGCCCGAACAGCAATAGAGCCGCGCATCAAGGCGGCCCATGACCTCCATCAGCCGCCAGAAGGCTTCGCTGTTGCGGCTGTCCTGGGTGGCCATGAGGTAACCGAACCCTGACCGACGCACGTCATAGGTGCCGACGCGCCCCATGAACCGGTCGGCATTGTCGCGCAAGAGCGAAATCAGCTCGTCGCGATTGCGAGGCACCGGTGTGCCGGGGGGAAAGTCGGCCTCGGACACGACCAGCACGGCGGGTTCCTGGGTAAAGGCGAAGATCTGGTCGCGCCAGGTGGCCCAGCCGGGCAGGCCTTCGGTTTCGGCATCCGTGTAGGTCATGGCGAAGCCGTCATTGGCCAGCTTGGTCTGTAGGTCCATTGCCGAGGAAATGGCGAGGTCGAACTGCGCGCCCTCATCAGCTATGGCGCGCATCAGTTCCGAGGTGCTGGTGATCGTGTAATCCACCGTGATGCCGGGATGTTCCGCCTGAAAGCCCAGGAGGATCGGCTCGAAGGCCGCACGGTCGGCGGTGGAGATGACACGCAACACGACGCGTTCCTCGGGCGCCTGGTACAGCACCTGTTCCTCCACCTCGAACCCCAGCGCGGCGCGCGCGCAGAGCCCCAGGATCAGCGCGGCAAGACCAGCGAGACGCATGCGCCCTCCCCTTCCCTGTTGTTGCCGATCTCCAGCCGCCCGCCATGGGCGCGCGCCACGTCATCGGCGATGGTCAGCCCCAGACCGGAGCCGACGATATTGCCCACGTTCCCGCCGCGCACATGGCGCCCGGTCAGCCGCGCCAGGTCCATATCGCCGAAGCCGCGGCCACGATCCGCAATCGTCAGGCGCAGCTCGTTACCGGTGGTGAGCGTAGCAACAATGTCACTGTCCTCGGGCGAATACTTGATCGCGTTGTCCAGCACGTTCAACAGCGCCGCCTGGAGCAGGATACCGTCGCCCTGGAACGGCACCGGATCATCGGGAGTATCCAGCTGAATGGCGATGTCGCGCAGCTCGGCGGTGGGGGCGAGGCGGTCGCAAGTTTCAGCCATCAGCACACCCAGGTCCAAGTCATCCCGCGCCAGGCTGTCGGCGCGGAAGGTGACCATGGCGTGATCCAGCATCTGCCCGGCCGAGCGCGAGCTTTCGTCGATCGCGCGAATCATCTCGCGAATGGCCTGCTTATGTTCGGGCTTGTTGAGCTTGCGGTGGGTAACCTCGGCCTGGGCGCGCACGGTGGCAAGTGGTGTACGCACGCGATGGGCGGCCTCGGAGATGAAGTCCTCGGTCCGCGACAAGGACGCGCGCAGGCGGGACATGAAGCCGTTCAAGGCCTCGACCAAGGGCACCAATTCGGCGGGGGTGTCGGCCACCACGGGACGCAGGTCCTTGGGGCCGCGGCGGGTGACGGACCCGGTGAGGCGCGAGATCGGAGCCAGCGCCGAGCTGGCCGCCCAGAGGCTGAGCGCAGTGGCCAGAAGGAAGAAGCCCACGCCAACCCCCATCGCGGTGGTGGTGATGCGGCGCGAGGTGGCGGCCAGGGCCTGGCGGGTCTGGGCCACGGTCACCACGACCTCGGCCCGGTCCGCCACCGACCCCACCTGGCGGGTTACGGAGACGATGCGCACCTCGTCACCGCGATAATCGCGGGTCAGGAACAGCGCGCCTTCGGGCACGTCATCACGCGCAGCCTCCGGCAGGTCATCATAGCCGGTGAGCGTCGTGCCCGCGACGGTCACGCGGTAGAATACCCGGTCCTCGCCCACCGTGCCCAGCATCGACAGGGCGGAATAGGGAATGTCCAGCGTGACCCCCTCGTCCTCGCTGCGCAGGCTGTCGGCAATGGCGGTGGCAGAGGCGGCGAGGATATCGTCCTGCGTGCCCTCGGCCGCGCTTTCGGCCACCCCGCGCACCACCAGGAAGAAGGCCAGCGACAGGAGCGCCGCGACCCCCGCCAGTTGCAGGAACAGACGCCCGCGAATGGAGCCCAGAGGGCTCACGCCGCGACCATCCGGTAGCCCAACCCGCGCACGGTTTCGATCCGCGCATCAGACCCTTCGAGCCGTTTTCGCAGGCGACCAACATAGACCTCGATCGCATTCTCGCTGGCCTCGTCGGACAGGGAAAACAACCGATCCACCAGATGCGCCTTGGAAAAGACCTGGCCGGGGGCGTTGAAGAAGACCTCCAAAAGGCGCAATTCACGGTTGCGCAGCGGCACCTGGCGGCCCGCGAATCGCAACTCTCCGGCCGTCGAATCAAGCGTGGCATTGGCGAAGGATTTGCGGTTGTCAGCCGCCCCGCCCTGACGCCGCATCACCGCCCGACAGCGCGCTTCGAGCTCGGAAAAGTCGAAGGGTTTGGTGATGTAATCATCCGCGCCGAGGTCCAGAAGACCGACCCGATCCGATACCGCCGAGCGCGCTGTGATCACAATCACCGGCGTGCGTTCCGCGGCCTGTCGGTGACGCTCCAGAAAATCTCTCCCGTCGCCATCGGGCAGCATAATATCCAACAATATCAAATCGTAAGAGGCGACATCCATGAACCCCTCGGCAGCGTCCAACGTCACGGTATGGTCCACCGCGTGACCATCGAGCTGCAGCCGTTCGACCACCGCGGCGGCCAGGCTTTCATTATCCTCGATCAGCAGAAATCGCATCGCCTTCCCTTCCCGCGCCCCGCACATCCTCCACCTGAACGCGTGTCAGGTTGATGTCAGGTTGGGGCGTTTGGCTAGAGCATGAGCGGCGGATCTCGCCGTGTCAAACGGGCGGATGTAACCGCCATCAATGGGAGGAAACCATGACCAAACGTCTTTTCAAGGCGCTGATGACCAGTGCCGTTCTGGGCCTGTCGGCAGGCGGCGCATACGCCGCCGAATGCATTGCGCCCGCCAACCCCGGCGGTGGCTGGGACTTCACCTGCCGTCAGATCGGCAAGATCATGTTCGACATCGGCGCTGTGGACAAACCGGTGCAGGTCACCAACATGGCAGGCGCAGGCGGCGGCCTGGCCTTTACCCATGTGGTCACCGAACGCGGCGATGACGCGGACCTGATCGTCGCCGCCAGCTCGGCGACCTCGACCCGCCTGGCGCAGGATGCCTATGCCGGCATGACCGCCGACCAGGTGCGGTTCGTGGGCGCAATCGGCGCGGACCCGGGCGTGATCGTCGTGGCTGCCGACAGCCCCTATCAGTCGCTGAACGACCTGGTGGAGGCGATCAAGGCCAACCCGGGCGAACTGGCCTTTGCCGGTGGCTCGGCGGTGGGCGGTTTCGACCACCTGAAACCGCTGATGGTGCTGCAACGGGCGGGTGTGACCGACGTGACAGCGGTGAAATACATCGGCGTCGATGGCGGCGCGGATGCGATCACCCAGACCGTCGGCGGCTTTACCGCCGCCATGTCTGGCGACATGTCCGAGATCGTCGGCTTCCTGAAATCAGGCGACGTGCGCGCCCTGGCGGTTCTGACCGAGGAACGCGTGCCGGGATTTGACGACATCCCGACCGCCAAGGAACAGGGCATCGACGTGGTCGCGGTGAACTGGCGTGGCCTCTACATCCCCAAGGATGTGAGCGACGACACGTTCAACATGTGGGCCGAGCGCCTGCAGCAGGTTGCCGACAGCGACGAATGGGCCGAGGCGATGGCCGCCAACGGTCTGGCCCCCTTCACCAAGGTGGGCGGTGACTTCCAGTCCTACGTCGATGAGGTCGTGGCCGAAATCCGCACCCTGTCGAAAGAGATCGGGGTGATCCAGTAATGGCGTCGGACCGCATCTTCGGAGCGGTCGTGACCCTGGTGGCGCTGGCTTATGTTGCCAGCGCCACGCAGATCCAGACCAGCTTCCTGGCCGACCCGGTCGGCCCCCGCACCTTCCCGATCCTCGTGGGCTCCGTCGCCGCGCTCTGCGGCATCCTTGTCGCCCTGAAACCGGACGAGGACCCCGAATGGCCCGCGCTGGCCACCCTGGGCGCCCTGCTTGTCGCCGTCGTGGTGCTGGTCGGCTATGCCTATGCGCTGAAACCGCTGGGCTTCATCCTGCCTACTGCCGTGACCGCCGCGATCCTGAGCTACCAGATCAGCCCGCGCCCGATGGCCGCCGCGCTGGCCGGGATCGGCCTGTCGGTTGGGTTGTTCTTCATCTTCAAATTCGCGCTCGGCCTCGGCCTTGTCGCTCTGCCGGCCGTCTTCCACGGCTGAGGGGGATCCCATGGACCTGCTTGCTAATCTCGCGACCGGCTTTTCGATCGCGCTGTCACCCTACACGCTGATGCTGGCCGTCTTCGGCTGTTTCATCGGCACGATCATCGGCGCGCTGCCGGGGCTTGGCCCGTCGAACGGCGTGGCCATCCTGATCCCGCTGACCTTTACCCTTGGCCTCGACGCCACCAGCGCGCTGGTCCTGATGACAGCCGTCTATTACGGCGCCATGTATGGCGGGCGGATCAGTTCGATCCTGCTCAATATCCCCGGCGACGAACCGGCGCTGATGACCACGCTGGACGGCTATCCCATGGCCAAGGCGGGCCGCGCGGGCGATGCGCTGGTGATCTCGGGCGTGGCGTCCTTCACCGGGGCCTTCCTGTCGACCATTGGCCTGATGCTGCTGGCCCCCATGCTGGCGCAGGTGGCGTTCAAGTTCGGCCCCGCCGAATATTTCGCGCTTTACCTGCTGGCCTTCGCGACGCTCGGCGGCATCGCCTCGAACAACCAGGCGAAGGCGGCGATTGCGTCCTGCATCGGCCTGGGCATCGCCATGATCGGCGTCGACAACAACTCCGGCATTCCGCGCCTGACCGGGGGCAACCTGCACCTGTTTGACGGGATCGACTTCCTGGTCGCCATCGTCGGACTCTTTGCCATTGCCGAGGTCTTCTTCTTCATCGAAAGCCACGGCAAGAACACCTCGATCGGGGTGAAGCTGGAGAAAGTGACGATCCCCGTGCGTGAAATCTGGTCCACCAAGTGGGTCCAGCTGCGCGCCTCGCTGGTAGGGTTCATCGCGGGCGTCCTGCCCGGCGCGGGGGCCTCGCTAGGCAGCTTCCTGGCCTATATGTCGGAGAAATCCATCGCCGGTGAGGAAGGCAAGTTCGGCACCGGTGTCGCCAAGGGCGTGGCCGCGCCAGAGGCTGGCAACAACGCCGCCGCCGGTGGCGCGCTGGTGCCGATGCTGACCCTGGGCGTGCCCGGATCGGGTACAACGGCGGTCCTTCTAGCCCTGCTGATGACGCTGAACATCACGCCCGGCCCGACGCTGTTCACCGAACGGCCCGAGGTCGTCTGGGGCCTGATCGCCAGCCTGCTCATTGCCAACTTCGTGCTGCTTCTGATGAACGTGCCGATGGTCAAGATCTTCGTGAAAATCCTGTCGGTACCGCCCTGGGTGCTGCTGCCCGGCGTGACCATGGTCAGCTTCGTGGGCATCTATTCGCTGTCGGGCAGCTACTTTGACCTGCTGCTGATGGTCGCCTTCGGCGTACTGGGCTGGGTGTTGCGCAAGCTTGACGTGCCCACCGTGCCGATCATCCTTGGCATCCTGTTGGGCGGTCATATGGAGGACAGCCTGCGCCGCGCCATGGTGCTGTCGGGCGGCGACTGGACCTACCTGTTCAGCTCGGGCATCGCCATTACGCTCTGGGCCGTGGCCATCGCGGGCTTCGTCGCGCCGATGTTCCTGCGCGGCGTGCTGCAGAAACCACAAAGGATTACAGACTGATGGTCAAAGTCCTCATTCCCTCGGGCGCGCTGGGTCTCGGTTACGACCGCGACGCGCTCGCCCGGGGGATCACTCACAAACCCGATATCATCGCCATCGACGGGGGGTCCACGGACAGTGGGCCCCATTACCTGGGCACCGGCACGTCGAAATACTCGCGCGGGTCGGTCAAGGCGGAATGGGCCGAACTGATGGCGGCACGGGCCGAGGCGGGCGTGCCCTTGCTGATCGGCACCGCGGGCACCTGCGGGGCGGACAGAGCGGTGGACTGGATGGTCGATATTACCCGCGAGATCGCCACCGAGCGGGGCGAGGCGCTGAAAGTTGCGGTGCTGAAATCCGGTCAAGGTGGAGCGGCCATGGCCTCGGCCTTCGAGGCCGGGCGCATCACCCCCCTGCCCGGCGCGCCGGAGGTGGACGCGGCCACCTTCCCGACCTGCACCAATATCGTGGCCCTCGCCGGGGCCGAGCAGATCCAGGCAGCCCTGAACACCGGCGCCGATATCATCATCGCGGGCCGCACCACGGACACGGCGGTCATCGCCGCTCTGCCCCTGATGCACGGCTGCGACGCGGGGGCGGCCTGGCACGGGGCCAAGGTGGGCGAATGCGGCGCGCTGGCGACGACCAGTCCGAATTCGGGCACGATCCTGTTGGAGTTCGACGAGGGCGGCTTCACCATGACCCCGATGGGGGCGGAGGCGCGGGCGACGCCGCACACGGTCTCCGCCCATATGCTCTACGAGAATTCGGACCCCTACATCCTGCATGAACCCGGTGGGCATCTGGATGTGACGGGCACCTCTTACGAAGCACTGGATGTGCGCCGGGTGCGGGTGACCGGCTCGCGCTGGGTGCCGTCAGACCGCTACACGGTCAAGCTCGAAGGGGCGCGGGCGGCGGGATACCAGGTTGTCTCGCTGGTGCTGGTGCGTGATCCGCGTTATGTCGAGAACATCGACGCCTGGTGCGCCGACATCCATGCGAAATGCAGTGAAAAGGCCCGCGCGCGGGTGGGCGACGGTTTTACCCTGGAGCTGCGCGTGATCGGGCACGACGCCACCTTGGGTGCACTCGACCCCGCGCCCGCGAAGGGCAGCGAGGTGGCCGTCATGGGCGTGGTCACCGCCCCCACCGAGGCGCTGGCGCGCGAGATTGCCAAGATGCTGAACCCTTACCTTCTGCACCATCCGTTGACGGAACAGGAAGAAATGCCAACCTTCGCCTTTCCCTTCTCGCCGCCCGAAATGCCGCGCGGGCTGGTGCACGAGTTCTGCCTGCACCATGTGCTGACCCTGGACGACCCGATGCAGGCCTTCCGCCTGTCGGTCGAGGAGGTGGGGCCATGACGGCGCTGAAGGATATCGTGCAGAAGATCCGGTCGAAGAACGCCGGGCCCTTCTGGCTGACCGTGGATATCTTCTGCGGCACGCCCGAGGCCTTCACGCGGGTGCGTGACGGGCTGGATACGGGCGACGTCGCCGCGCGGTTTCGGGTCGCGCCAGAGCAGTTGAAACGCTTCGACATGGCCGAGCTGAACGTGGTCAAGTTCAGCCTGCCCCGCCCGCAGATCCAGGGCACCGGGGCAGACCGGGACATGCACGGCGCGTCCTTCGCGCAGGTTCTGGCGGATATCGAGCTCTAACGCTCTAGTTCAGGTCGCTCAGCAGCCGCTTGTGCTTCTTCGCCTCGTCCACGGCCTGGTGCAGGGTCAGGATGCCGCGCGATTCCAGCATGGCAAGCATCTTGACCAGCACCTCGGCGGTGGCCTGGGCATCGCCCAGGGCGGTGTGGCGCAGTTTCTCCGGGATGACCACGTCCAGCCGTTCGCACAGCGCATCCAGTGTGTGCACCTCGGTGGTGCCGTAAAGCACGGCGGACAGCAATACGGTGTCGAGGATCGGGTGATCCCAATCGACCCCCATGTCATCCGCGTGGCGGCGCAGGAACGCCATGTCAAAGGGCGCGTTATGGGCCACCAGCACAGCCCCGCGCGAGAAATTGTGCATGCGCTTGCCGGCCTCGGCGATCAGCGGCGCGTCGGCCACCATAATGTCACTGATCCCGTGCACCTTGGTCGAAGCGGGCGGGATTTTCATGCCGGGATCGACCAGCGTGTCCAGCACCTCGCCGGGCACGATCTGGCCCTTCAGAACCCGCACCGCGCCGATCTGCACGATCTCGTCCTTATGCGGCAAAAGCCCGGTGGTTTCCGTGTCGAAAACGACGAAGGTCAGCTCGGACAGGGGCCGGTCCCAGATACTGCCGCTGACCTGCTCCTCCATCAGACCGAAGTCGAACACCACGGGCCGCGCGGCGTCGGCGTCCATCATGGAATGCGCATCATCGATGATCAGCAGATAGCCCTGCCCGGCCTCCAGCGGTTTCAGGCGGGCGTCGAACTCCAGCCCGTTGGCGGCCGAAAGATCGGTAAAGCTCTGCTCCAGCCCCGTCTTCATCATCTTGTTATAGGCGGCCAGGAAGGGGCCTTCCTGGAAGTAGTCGAAAATGGACGCATTCAGCCGCGCGGTGCAGACCTGGTTCAGAAGCCCCGCCGCCTGGCTGTCATAGAGCACGATCTGGTGCGCCGGGTTGATCAGCACCATGGCGACCGGGATCTCGGACAGAAGCGCGGTCAGGCGAGCCTGGTCATTGGCCAGCCGCGCGGTTTCGGCCGCAACGATATTGGCCTGGTCCATCGTTGATTGTTCCAACTGCACGGAAACGGCCTCTGCCGCATGGACCAGATCGCCCAGGTAGCGGGCAGAATGGGTGTCCATGCCGCCTGCCCCGGCCGCCGCGCGGGAGCGCAGCGACACGGCAAGCCGTTCGATGGGCTTCGCGACGTTTTCATCGAACAGGAACCAGATGGTGGTCGACAGGGCCAGAAGGCCGAAGCCCGCCAGCATGGCGGCGAAAGCAAACCCGTTGACCGCATCCCCTTCCGCCGCGCGCTGGTAACCCAGCCAGATCGCGATCATGACCACGGCGATCCCGCCAACAGCCAGCAGGACGAAGAACAGAAAGATGCGCAGGCGCAGGGACAGTTTGGTGGCAAGGCTCATGGGTTCACCTTTAACGCGCAGGTGGTGGAGACGACCGGGTCATCCTCGGGCGCGTCGAACCAGCCCAGCCGGTCCAGCCAGCCTTCGGTGCCGATCTCGGCCGGGCCCGCGATGGGCGCGCGGCGCCCGCCCGCGCAATCCACCATCACCGCGCGCTGGCTGGGCGTGGCCCAGCGTCCCAGGCGCATGAGGTTGACCATGCGCAGCTCGGGGTGGTCGGGATGGGTGCGCAGGGACGCGCCATCAACGGCGACGAACTGTTCCACGAAGGGTTTCACATGGATCCAGGGGCGGTAGAAGCTGGTGTTCTCCTGTTGCGAGATCACCACAATCTCGTCCGGCAGGTTCGCCATGGTGCGCCCGAACCAGGCGTACTCATTGGCAATCGTGGTGGCCAGCATGCCCGCGGCCACGCCGAAGGGCACGATCCAGCGCGGCAGCCGCCCGCCGGTCAGCTTGTTCAGCATCATCGCGATACCGGCCCCGGCAACACCCGCCACCAGCGTGGCAACGATTTCATAGAACATGGCTTTCCTCCCTGCGCCCCGCGCCTCCCGGCACGGGGTCTTGTCTTATCCCAACATGCCCCGCCCGTGGCCGATCGCCGATTGCATCGACTTGATGACCACGAAAGCGTCGCGCAGGTGGCTGCGGTCGAACTCGGACAGGTCCGAGGGGGTCAGGTAATTGTCCGGTGCGCTGCCCGCTTTGACCTGGGCGGCCTGGTGTTCGAGGCGCGTCTCGGCGATCAGGTCATAGGCGTCCAGCAGGTCCTGCCCGCCACCGCCCGACAGGACACCCGCGTGCATCGCGGCCTCGAGCCGGGCGCGGGTGTTGACCTCGCCCAAGCGCCCTTGCAGCGCATAGACTCGGCCCAGATCGACCACCGGCACCACGCCGTTGTGTTTCATGTCGAGCTGGTTCTTGTGCTCGCCTGAGCGGATCGTGGCAAAGCCGCGCAGCAATCCCAGCGGCGGCGTGTGTTTCAGGCTGTTCGACACCATATGCGCCACGAAGATCGAGTTCTTCGAGGCCATCGCGAGCGTTTGGTCCTGTAGGTCCTCAAACAGGCCCACGTGCCCGCCGATGGGGCGCAGATCGAACATGACCGAGGCCAGCATCTGCGCCTCGGGCACCGGCTTGTTCACCCAGCTTTCGAAATAGCCGCGCCAGGTGGCGAGCGGCTGGCACCATTTGGTATTGGTCGCCATCATATCGCCGGGGCAATAGACATAGCCGCAGGTGTCGAGCCCGTCGCAGACGAACTTGGCGAGTTGGGCGAAATAACCGGTCCGGTCGGCATCGCTGACGGCGTCATCCAGGATCAGACAATTGTCCTGGTCGGAAACGCCAGTCTGTTCCTGGCGGCCCTGCGAGCCGCAGGCAAGCCACAGATAGGGCACCGGCGGCGGGCCCAGCTTCTCTTCACCCAGCATCAGCAGGCGTCGCGTGGCGGTGTCGGCAATGTCGGTGATCAGGCGGGTGACGACCTGATGCGGGCGACCACCGGCGACGAGCTGCACCAGCAGTTGCGGGATGCGGGCGGTGACCTTGGCCATCTCCTCGGCGGTGTCTGCATGGGCGATCTCGCTCACCAGCTCGGCGGAGCTGACGGCCTGGAAGCGGGTCAGGTCGGTCTGGGTGACGATGCCCACCAGCTTGCCGCTTTCGACGATGGGGATATGGCCAATCTTGCGCTCCATCATCGCGTGCAGCACGTCCGAGCCAATGGCGCTGGGGGCAAGCGTGATCGGGTTCGCGGTCATGACCTCGGCCACGGGGGTGGAAATCGGCAACGCCTCGGCCAGCACCTTGCCCGACAGGTCGCGCGTGGTGAGAATGCCCGACAGCTTGTCACCAGCCGTGACACAAAGCGACGAGACGCGCTTGTCGCGCATCAGCCGGGCGGCGTCCTGCACCGTGTCCGTGGCCACGCAGGTCACCGGGTTGGCGGCCATCAGCGTATCCACCTGGGTGGTGGCCAAGTCGGCCTTCACCGGCTTGTCGCCGCGCGAACGGTCGAAGAAACGGGCAGCGATCTCCTGTTCGGCGATCAGCTTGTGAAAGCCCGCGGCGGGCAACATCAGAAGCGTGGTGTCGGTCACGGCACGGGCGGCGGTGACCGACAGCCCCTCGCGCATGAGCCCGCGTTCGCCGAAGGTGTTGCGCAGGCCCAGGTGGCTGACCACGACGTCGTTTTCGTCGGTCACCTCCACCTCACCATCGTAGATGATGAACAGCCCATCCAGCGGTTGCCCCAGCTTGTAGACCATGTCACCGGCGGCCACCGCGCGGGCCTCGAAGGCCGGTTCGATGGCGGCAACGGCCTCGGCGGGCATCGTATCATATGGATGCACCGAAGACAGGAAACGCAGGATCTGCTCGTGGGTCAGGGGCATGGCGGCAATGGCCTCTCGGGAAAAGAAATGTCCCGCCCGGTGTGCACCGGACGGGACAGGATGAAAAGAGGGCGGAGGGCCGCAGGGCCACCCGCCCCACACATCTTAGTGATCCGCAGCGGCGGCACCAGCACCACGCGGGACGCGGACCGATTCGACCAGCTGGACGATCTCTTTCGGAGTCGCCTTGGTCATGCCCGACACCACATAGGCGACGATGAAGTTGATCGCAGCACCCACGGCACCGAAGGAGGTCGACTTGATCGTGCCCAGCAGCGGGTTGTCATCGCCATACAGAGCGGTGCCCGGAATGAAGAACCAGCCCTTGTGCAGGAAGATGTAGATCAGGGTCACGGTGATACCCGCGATCATGCCAGCCACGGCACCCGAGTTGTTGATGCGGGTCGAGAAGATCCCCATCATCAGCGCCGGGAAGATCGAGGCAGCAGCCAGACCGAAGGCCAGGGCAACCGTCTGGGCGGCGAAGCCCGGCGGGTTCAGACCCAGGTAGGTGGCGATGACAATCGCGACGGCCATGGCGATACGGGCGGACATCAGTTCGCCTTTCTCGGTCATGTTCGGGGTCAGCTGACCTTTCAGAAGGTCATGCGACACCGCCGAGGAAATCGCCAGCAGCAGACCGGCAGCGGTCGACAGCGCAGCAGCCAGACCACCGGCAGCCACCAGGGCGATCACCCAACCCGGCAGGTTGGCGATTTCCGGGTTGGCCAGCACCAGGATGTCGCGGTTGAACTTGACCAGCTCGTTTTCCGAGCCCCAGCCAGCCGCTTCCATCTCGGCAACCTTGTCTTTGTTCTCCTGGTTGAAGTAGGCAATCTTGCCGTCGCCGTTCTTGTCTTCCCAGTTCAGAAGACCGGTCTTCTGCCAGGTCGCCATCCAGTCGTACTTGGGATCGCTTTCCATCAGTTCGACGGAAACCGGTTCGCCAGCAGACCCGTTCGGCCACATCATTTCCGAGATGTTCAGACGCGCCATGGCACCAACGGCCGGAGCGGTCAGGTACAGCAGGGCGATGAACACCAGGGTCCAACCGGCCGACCAACGGGCCGAGGACACGGTGGGAACGGTGAAGAAGCGCATGATCACGTGCGGCAGACCGGCGGTACCGATCATCAGCGACAGGGTGAACAGCACCATGTTCAGCGTGTCCGCGTGGTGCGTAGTGTAGGCGTTGAAGCCCAGCTCGGTCACGATCTGGTCCAGTTTGGCCAGCAGCGGCTCGCCGGAGGCAGCGTGGTCGCCGAACAGGCCCAGGGCCGGGATCGGGTTGCCGGTCAGCTGGAACGAGATGAAGATCGCCGGGATGGTGTAGGCGATGATCAGCACGCAGTACTGAGCCACCTGGGTGTAGGTCACGCCCTTCATGCCGCCAAACACGGCGTAGGCGAACACGACACAGGCGCCGATCAGCAGGCCGGTGGTGTTGTCCACTTCCAGGAAGCGACCGAAGGCCACGCCAACGCCGGTCATCTGGCCGATCACGTAGGTGGTCGAGGCCACGATCAGGCAGATAACCGCCACCATGCGGGCGGTCGACGAGTAGAAGCGGTCACCGATGAATTCCGACACGGTGAACTTGCCGAACTTGCGCAGGTAGGGCGCAAGCATCAGCGCCAGCAGCACGTAGCCGCCGGTCCAGCCCATCAGGAAGGTCGAGTTGTCATAGCCCGTGAAGGCGATCAGACCGGCCATCGAGATGAACGAGGCGGCCGACATCCAGTCGGCGCCGGTTGCCATGCCGTTCACGACGGGGTGCACACCCCGGCCAGCGGCATAGAATTCAGACGTCGAACCCGCGCGGGCCCAGACGGCGATACCGATGTAGAGCGCGAAGCTCGCACCGATAAAGATCCAGTTGAGAATAAACTGATCCATTGTCCCTCTGTCCCGTCCTTATTCTTCTTCAACGCCGTGTTCACGGTCGAGCTTGTTCATGCGGAACGCATAGAAGAAGATCAGCGCCAAGAAGACGAGGATCGACCCCTGTTGAGCGAACCAGAAGCCCAGATCGGATCCACCGACCGAGATTCCGCTCAGCATCGGGCGCAGCAGAATGCCGAACCCGAACGAGACCAGCGCCCAGATCACCAGGCTGATCACAATGATGCGCAGGTTTGCGGACCAATACGCATTGTTGGATGAGTTGTCGGACATGTGTCCCCTCCCACTCTTTCGATTATGGCGGGGGCCGGGCCCCCGCCTCTCCTACCCTTACGCGGTCGCCTGGGTGACGATCGCGCTCAGTCCTTCTGCAATCTCCTCGATCGCGCCCATGGCATCGATCTTCTGCAGAGCGCCCTTGCCTTCGTAATAGGTAATGAGCGGTGCCGTCTCCGCGTGGTAGGCCTCAAGGCGGCTGCCCACGGTTTCGGCGTTGTCGTCGGCACGGCGTTTCATCTCCGTGCCGCCGCATTTGTCGCAGGTGCCTTCGACGGCAGGCTGCTTGAAGCTGTCGTGATAGCCTTCGCCGCAGGAGCCGCAGGTGTAGCGGCCCGAGATACGCGTCACCATCGCGGCGTCGTCCACTTCGAGGCTGATCGCGGCGTTGATCTTCTGGCCGCTCTCGGCCAGCAGCGTGTCCAGGGCCTCGGCCTGCACCGTGGTGCGCGGGAAACCGTCCAGGATCACACCCTTGGCGCAGTCGTCCTCGGCCAGACGGTCACGCAGGATGTTGATCACGATCTCGTCCGAGACCAGCGCGCCCGCTTCCATCACGGCCTTGGCCGCAAGCCCGGCTTCCGTGCCCGCGGCCACGGCGGCGCGCAGCAGATCGCCGGTGGACAGCTGGACCAGGCCGAACTTTTCTTCCAGCATGCGCGCCTGGGTGCCCTTGCCCGCACCCGGCGGGCCCAGCAGGATCAGGACGGGGGCGGCGGTGGCGGTGTTTGCTCCGTCCATCTTACGCGTCCTTCCGGTTCATGCGGTTTTCGATCAGCTCGTCCACCACGCCGGGTTCGGCCAGGGTCGAAGTGTCGCCCAGCGCGCCGAAGTCATCCTCGGCGATCTTGCGCAGGATGCGGCGCATGATCTTGCCCGAACGGGTCTTGGGCAGGCCGGGCGACCACTGGATCAGGTCCGGGCTGGCGATCGGGCCGATTTCGGTGCGCACCCAGTTGCGCAGCTCGACTTTCAGCTCGTCGGTCGGTTCCACATCGTTCATCAGGGTGACGTAGCAGTAGATGCCCTGCCCCTTCACGTCATGCGGGTAACCCACAACGGCGGCCTCGGCGACCTTGGCGTGCGCCACCAGGGCGCTTTCCACCTCGGCGGTGCCCATGCGGTGGCCGGACACGTTGATCACGTCATCGACGCGTCCGGTGATCCAGTAATCGCCATCCTCGTCGCGGCGGCAGCCGTCACCGGCGAAGTAATAGCCGTGGTAGTCGTTGAAATAGGTCTTCTGGAAGCGCTCGTGATCGCCCCAGACGGTGCGCATCTGACCGGGCCAGCTGTCGGCGATGCACAGAACACCCTCGACGCCATTGCCCTCGATCAGATCACCCGAGGTCGGGTCCAGGACCACCGGTTTCACGCCGAAGAAGGGTTTCATCGCCGCGCCGGGCTTGGTTGCATGGGCGCCCGGCAGCGGGGTCATCATGTGACCGCCGGTCTCGGTCTGCCACCAGGTGTCGACGATGGGGCAGTTCCCTTTGCCGACGTTTTCGTTGTACCAGTTCCAGGCTTCGGGGTTGATCGGCTCGCCGACCGTGCCCAGCACCTTCAGGGCGGACAGGTCCTTGCCCTCGATGAACTCGGTGCCCTTGCCCATCAGCGCGCGGATCGCGGTCGGCGCGGTGTAGAACTGGTTCACCTTGTGCTTTTCGCAAACGTCCCAGAACCGGCCCGCATCCGGGTAGGTCGGCACGCCTTCGAACATCAGCGTGGTCGCGCCATTGGCCAGCGGGCCGTAGACGATATAGCTGTGGCCGGTGACCCAGCCCACGTCGGCGGTGCACCAGAAGATGTCCCCGTCGTGGTAATCGAAGGTGATCTCATGCGTCATCGAAGCATAGACCAGGTAGCCGCCGGAGGTGTGGACGACCCCCTTGGGCTGGCCGGTCGAGCCGGAGGTATAGAGGATGAAGAGCGGATCTTCTGCGCTCATTTCAACCGGCGCGAATTCGGCGGAGGCACCTTCGCGCAGCGCGTTGTAATCCACGTCAACGGCGTCGTTCCAGGCCACGTCCGCGCCGGCGCGGCGCACGACCAGCGACTTGCAGGCGTGGGTGACGTGTTTCAGCGCCTCGTCGGCGTTGGATTTCAGCGGGGTCTGACGGCCGCCGCGCGGGGCGAAGTCCGCAGTGATCACCATCTTGGCCTCGGAGCCGTTGATCCGGGCGGCGAGCGCATCCGGCGAGAAACCGGCAAAGACGATCGAGTGGATCGCACCGATGCGCGCACAGGCCAGCATGGCATAGGCGGCTTCCGGGATCATCGGCAGATAGAGCACCACACGGTCGCCCTTGGTCACACCCTGATCCGTCAGGATATTGGCCATCTTGCAGACTTCGGCGTGCAGCTGGCGGTAGGTGATATGCTGCGCTTCATCCTCGGGGCTGTCCGGTTCCCAGATGATCGCGGTCTGGTCGCCGCGCGTCGCCAGGTGACGGTCGACACAGTTGGCTGATACGTTCAGCGTGCCATCGGCAAACCAGTTGATCGACACGTCAGGGAAGTTGTAGTTCACATCCTTCACCCGGGTAAACGGACGGATCCAATCAATCCGCTTGCCGTGTTCGGCCCAGAACCCTTCGGGGTCGGCAATCGAAGCCGCGTACATTTCCTCGTAACGCTCGGCATTCACATGGGCGTTGGCAACGATCTCGTCCGACGGGGCGTAAGTCGCACCGGTGGTAGCATCCGACGACATTCGGGGTCCTCCTAAAGTATCCTCCTCTGACGTGCGTGGCACGCCCGGGGGAAGGCCCTGTCGCGACAGAACTCCCCCTCCGAGGCCGAAAATAGGTTCACATCCCCGTGCGGAACAACAGATTTCTTGTAAATTCGTTTAACTATCCTTCATTTTTTCTGTAAAAAGAATTTTCATTAACACCATTTCACCAATAAATTCATATTGATAGTTGTGAAGCACGTGCAAACTATCTGGTAAAATATCGCTCTGATTGCGACGCTAACAATCTTGCGCATTCGGGTGCGACTCGGTCTGGATCGTTCAACCCGAACCCGGGTCGTGAAATTTTCGCAGAATCTATCCGGTCAAAAGCGCCACCGTATGGCGGGCGATCATCTGTTCTTCGTCGGTGCGAATGACGAAGACGCGGGTGGCTGCACCGGGGGCGGTCAGCTCACGGCGGCCTTCCTCATTGGCCGCCGGATCAATGGCGATCCCGGCCCAGTCGAGCCCCTCGCAGACCCCAGCGCGCACGGCTGTCGCGTTCTCGCCAATGCCACCGCAGAAGACCAGCGCGTCGAGCCCACCCAGCAGAGCCACCTGCCCGCCCAGCTCGCGCTTGATACGGTGCACGAAGTAGGAAATGGCGCGCCGCGCGTCCTCGGTATCCGCCTGTTCCAAGGTGCGCATGTCATGGCTGAGCCCGGAGAGCCCCTTGAGCCCGCTTTCACGATACAGAAGCGTTTCGATTTCTTCCGCGGACATGCCCTTCTCGGCCATCAGGTAAAGCACCACGCCCGGGTCCAGCTGGCCACAGCGCGTGCCCATGGGCAGACCGTCGAGCGCGGTAAAACCCATCGAGCTGCCGACCCCGTGCCCGTCATGCACCGCGCACATCGAGGCACCGTTGCCCAGGTGGGCGATGATCACCCGACCGTTGGCCAATTCCGGCGCAATCTCGGTCAGGCGGCCGGAGACATATTCGTAGCTGAGCCCGTGGAAACCATACCGCCGAATGCCCTCGTCATAAAGCGCCTTGGGCAGGGCGTAGGTGTCGGCTTCCCAGGTTTGGGCACGGTGGAAGGCTGTGTCGAAACAGGCGACCTGTACGGCGCTGGGAAAGGCCGCGCGGGCGGCGTGGATGCCCGCGAGGTTCGCGGGTTGATGCAGGGGGGCCAGCAGCACCAGCCCTTCAAGGTCGGCAATGACCGCGTCATCCATCACGATGGGCGCGGAGTGGTCCGGCCCGCCATGCACCACACGGTGGCCGATGGCGGTGACCTGCGCGTCGGGGCGCAAAGCCTCCAACCGGGCCAGGATGACCTGAAGCGCGGCGCCGTGGTCGGCGCCTTCCTCGGCGCTCAACTCGCGTTCTTCCCTGGTGCCGTCCTGCGTCTTCAGGGCAAAGCGCGGCGTGGCACCCAGCCCTTCGACTTGGCCGCGCAGCTCTTCCACCGGCGTGCCGCCATTGGCATAAAGCGCGAATTTGATCGAGGAAGACCCCGAGTTCAGGGTCAGCACATGGGTCATGTCTCAGTGTCCTCCACGGCCGTTGCGCAGCAGCCATTGCGAATAGAGCGCGGCGACGGCGCAGGACGCGAGCCGCGCCTTTTCGCCATCCGCGCGGGATGTCACGATCACCGGCACGCGCGCGCCCAGGACCAGCCCGCCGGCCTCGGCATGGGCCACAAACGTCAGCTCCTTTGCCAGCATGTTGCCAGCTTCGAGGTTCGGGGCCAGCAGCACTTCGGCCCGGCCCGCGACCAGCGAGGTAATGCCCTTGGTGCGCGCGGCGTTCACGTCCATCGCGTTGTCCATCGCCAGGGGGCCGTCGACCAGCCCGCCCTTGATCTGGCCGCGGTCGGCCATCTTCGACAGGGCGGCGGCGTCCAGCGTGGACTGGATCGCCGGGTTCACGGTTTCGACCGCCGACAATACACCGACCTTCGGCTGATCCATGCCCAGCGCCAGACACAGGTCGATGGAGTTCTGGCAGATATCCACCTTGTCCATCAGCGTGGGCGCGATGTTGACGGCCGCGTCGGTGACGACCAGCAGGTGGTCCAGCCCCGGCACATCCATGATGAAAGCGTGGCTCAGGCGGCGCCCGGTGCGCAGCCCTTCGCCCTTCTTCAGGATCGCCGACAGCAGGTCAGAGGTGTGCAGATGCCCCTTCATCAACGCGCCCACCTGCCCCGCGCGGGCCATGGCGACACCGGCGGCGGCGGCCTTGTCGTGGCGCGGTTCGTCAATGATTTCAATGCCCGAGAGGTTATCGCCTGTTTCCTCGGCACATTCTTCGATCAGCTTGCGCGAACCGATCAGGATCGGCTTGATGATCCCGTGCTGCGCGGCCAGCAGAGCGCCACCCAGCGCATCGGGCTCCTCGGGCGCGATCACGGCGGTGGGGATCGGCTCCAGCCCCTCGACCTCTTCCAGGATCCGATCGAAATGGGCGTGGCGGGTGATCAGCACCTCAGGGATGTCGCCCTCTTCCACCTCGATCGCCACGCGGGAGGTCGGGGTCTGCACCTCGGCCACCCCGGCGCAGAGCACGCGCCCCCGGTCATTGGTGATCTGCGTGTCCAGGCGCACCATCTGGTCGGGCAGTTTCTCGGCCACGGTCACGGTCACGGTCAGCTCGTCGCCAATGCGCGCGCGGCCCATGAACTCCAGCGTCTGCGAACGATAGAGCGACCCCGGCCCGGGCAGCGAATTGCCGATCACCGAGCTGAACAGCGAACCGACCCACATCGAGGGCGCCACCGCCTCGTGATTGTCATGTTCGTCATTGGGCAGGTGCAGCGGGTTCAGGTTGCCCGAAGCATGGGCGAAGACATAAAGGTCATTCGCCGTGCACTGCCGTTTCAGGCTGGCACTGTCACCGACCGACAGGTCGTCCCACAATTTGTTGCGCCGGATCATGTTCGCGTCTCTCTTCTTGGCTACTCGTCTCGTGATATAGCGACGGGCGGCCTGCCCGTCATTAGCGCCGCGCACCCGGCTTGGGTCCATGACCAGTTGCCGGGGGCGGGTCGGTCCAGTTTGGCCGGGATCAGGGCATCACCATCCCCTGCATGCCATGGGTCTCACCGTCGCCGTGGGGAGGGGATTGGGAGCTGACCGGAGTGCTCATGGTCGGGCCTTTCTGCGCGTCGCGCCCCTGCCTACCGCAGAAACGTGACGGAACGGTTATGCTTTTGCAGCCGCGGCAAAACTTGCCTACGACCGCCTGCCCTCCCTTGCGGACCAGGTCGTCCTGCGGGCTCAGTGTTAGCGCCCACAGGCCTCGTATCACAAGGCTTCCCCAGGGTCACGCGTTACGAATTGTCGCGCCTCCTTGAAACCTGGCTGCAGCGCGGCATTGATCGGTTTTGACCCGATGGTCATTTTCGTTCGCGGAGAGGTAAGATGCGTTTGAACACCGGATTTGCCGTCCTTCTCACCGTAGCGCTTGCGGGCGGAGGGTATTACGCCTGGCAGCAGACGCAGGGCGATGGGCTGCCTGCCGACATCGCCTTCGGAAATGGGCGGATCGAGGCGGTCCGGGTCGATATCGCCTGACTGGTGCCCGGTCGTGTGTCCGAGGTTTCGGTCAAGGAAGGGGACCTGATCCACCCCGAACAGATCGTCGCCCGGGTCGAAGCCGACACGATCCGCGCGCAACTGGCACAGGCAGAGGCGATGTTGAACCTGGACCGAGACGAGGCCGAACGGACCCGCGAACTGGTCGCGCGCGGCACATCACCCCAAGCCCAGCTGGATGCACGCCTGACCGACGTCTCGGTGGCCGAGGCCAATCTGGATGCTGCCCGCGCCGCGCTTGTGGCCCACGAGCGCAGCGTCGATGCCGCCCGTGCCGCCGCCGCGCAGATTGCCGCGAACTTCGAGGATACGGAACTGACCGCGCCTGCCATGGGGCGCGTGCTTTACCGGCTGGTCGAACCTGGCTAAGTGATCGGCGCGGGCACACGGGTCATGACCATGGCCGATCTGTCCGAAGTCAATCTGGAGTTCTACCTGCCCGCCTCACAGGCCCATCTGGTGGCCCTTGGCAGCGAGGCGCGCATCAAGCTTGACGTGGTCGATGCGGTGGTGCCTGCGACGGTCACTTTCGTCTCGCCGGCCTCGCAATTCACACCGCGCGAGGTCGAGACCGCCGACGAGCGCCAGAACCTGGTCTTCCGCATCCGCGTGCGCGTTCCGCAGGAACTGGTCGAAGGTCATATCGAGCATGTGCGCACCGGCATTCTGGATTTCCTGAACCTGATCATCACCATGCTGACCGGCGCGGCCGTGATCCGTGAACGTGGCACGGCACGATCGAACATCTGATGGTCATGCCCCTGCGCACGGTCGAGGTCGCCCTGGCCAAGATCTGGGCCAACGGGCTGTTGATCCTGGGGGCCTTTACCCTGTCGATGGTCGTCGTGGTCGACGGGGCGCTGGAGGTGCCGGTGGCCGGATCGCGCTGGGTGCTTGTGCTGGGCGCGTCGCTTTATCTGTTCGCCGCCTCAGCCATTGGTATCCTGCTGGGCACGCTCGCCCGCACCATGGCGCAGTTTGCCCTGCTGATCCTGTTGATCGTCATGCCGATGATGCTGCTATCCGGCGGGATCAGCCCGATTGAAAGCCAGCCCGAGGCATTGCGGCCCATCACCGCGCTGTTGCCTTCGCGCCATTACATGTCCGTCGCACAGGCCGTGGTGTTCCGCGGCGCAGGGCTGGACACGGTCTGGCCCGACTTGTTGCGCATTACCGTTCTGGGGCTGGCCTTCCTTCTGGGCAACCTCGCCGCGTTTTGTCGGCCGCTCAGACCTTGTGGCAGGCGACAAAGTGTTCTGGCGCAACCTCGCGCCAGTCGGGTTCGCCGCGAGCACATTCTTCCGTCGCCAAGGGGCAGCGGGTGTGGAACCGGCAGCCCGATGGCGCGGCGAGCGGGTTGGGAATTTCGCCCTGCAGCCGCATCGGATCAAAGGTGGCGTCCGGATCGGCCTGCGGGATCGCGGACAGAAGCGCGCGGGTGTAGGGGTGGCGCGGTTCGAAGAACAGGCTTTCGGTCGGCGCATATTCCACGAACTTGCCGACATACATGACCGCGACACGGTGGCTCATCTGCGCCACGACGCTGAGGTCATGGGCGATGAACAGGAAGGCCACGCCCATTTCCTCCTGCAGGTCTTTCAGGAGGTTTACGATCTCGGCCTGAATCGACACATCCAGCGCCGAGACGCTTTCGTCGCAGACCACGAAATCGGGCTTGGTCACCAGGGCGCGGGCAATGCAGATACGCTGGCGTTGCCCGCCGGAGAAGGCGTGGGGAAAGCGGCGCAGATGTTCGAGGTTCAGCTTGCAGCGTGCGGCAATCTTGCGCACGCGTTTGTCGATCTTCTCGCGGTCCGTCATCAACCCGCCCGCCACCAAGGGCTCGGCGATGATGTCACGCACGGTCATGCGCGGGTTCAGCGACGAATAGGGATCCTGGAACACCAGGCTCATACGCGGACGGAAGGCGCGCAGGAGGTCCGAGGCCATGTCGGACAGGCTGTGCGAACCCTCGGCGAAGACCATGTTCATCTTCTTTCGGAACTTGCGCAGCTCCTCACCTTCCAGGTGGCCGACATCCACGTCGCGTTTCTTGGTGTGAAAGATCACGTCGCCGCCGGTCGGGTCGATGGCACGCAGGATGGCGCGGCCGACGGTGGTCTTGCCCGACCCGCTTTCGCCGACCAGACCGACGGTCTCGCCCCGGCGGATGTCGAATGTGACCCCGTCCACCGCGCGCAGTTCTTCGATCTCGGTCTTGAACAGTTTCTTCTTCTTGATCGGAAAGCGGACCTCCAGGTCCTTCACCTCGATCAGCACATCGTCTTTCATGCGGGTTCCTCCACGGCGGCAGGGGTCTGGGCAGGGGCGTCTGCGTCCAGCCAGCAACGCACCGCGCGGCCTTCGCGAATGGTCACTTCGGGCGGGGCGTAGGTGTCGCATTGCCCGGCGCGTATCTGGGCGCAGCGGGTGTGGAACGGGCAGCCTGTCGGGCGCTCGGTCGGACTGGGAATGTCGCCGGGCACGGGGGACAGGCGGTCGTGCAGCGTGTCGAGCGACGGGATCGCCTTGAGCAGCCCCTGTGTGTACGGGTGACGCGGGTTCCGGATCACGTCGCGGGTCGCGCCGCGTTCAACGATGGTGCCCAGGTACATGACCGCCACGTCATCGGCCACCTGGGCAATCACGCCCAGATCGTGGGTGATGAAGATCATGCCCATGCCCAGGTCGCGTTGCAGTTCGGCCATCAGCTCCAGCACCTGGGCCTGGATGGTCACATCCAGCGCCGTGGTGGGCTCATCCGCGATCAGCAGCGCAGGGCCGGCCGACAGGGCCAGCGCGATCATCGCCCGCTGGCGCATGCCGCCGGATAGCTCGTGCGGGTATTGGTCCACCCGGGCCGCGGCATTGGAGATACCGACGCGGTTCAGCATATCCACCGCGATCTCGCGCGCTTCCTTTTTCGAGGCTTTGCGGTGCAGCCGGATCGACTCGATCATCTGGTTGCCGATCGTGTAGACCGGCGAGAAACTGGCCATCGGCTCCTGAAAGATCATGCCGATCTCGCCCCCGCGCAGCTGGCGCAGGGTGCGGGATTTGGGTTTCAGGCTTTCAATCTTCACCACGGCGCCGGAGCTGTCGGTATAGGTCATGCGTGCCTCGGACGAGATCACCGCATTGCCCGGCAAGAGCCGCATCAGCGCCTTGGTCGACACGGATTTGCCCGAGCCGCTTTCACCGACGATGCCCAGGGTGCGGCCTGCCTTGACCTCGAAGCTTACGCCCTGAACCGGGGTGATCAGCCCCTCGTCCGTGTGGAAGGAGATGGTCAGATTTTCGACTGTCAGCATGGTCCCAGCTCCTCAGTGGCTATCGGCATAGGGGTCGGCGGCATCACGCAGCCCGTCGCCGATCACGGTAAAGGCCAGGACGGCCACGACGACGAAGACCGCGGGAATGAAGAGCCAGGGGGTCTGTTCGATCACCCGCACCGATTGTGCCTGTTGCAGCAGAACGCCCCAGCTGACGGTCGGCGGGCGCAGGCCCAGACCCACGAAGCTGAGCGCAGTTTCGCTGAGGATCATGTAAGGGAAGGAAATCACCAGATCGACAATGATGAAGCTGGTGAAACTGGGCAGCATGTGGCGGCTGATGATGCGCGCCGGGCGGGCGCCCGCCAGACGGGCGGCGACCACGTAATCCTCGTTTCGGATCGACAAAAGCTGTGAGCGGATGCGGCGGGCCAGGGTGGGCCAGCCGAACAGGCCCAGGATCAGCGTCATGGCGAAATAGACCTGGGTGGTGGACCATTCCTTGGGCATGGCAGCGGCAAGCCCCATGTAGAGCGGGATGATCGGCACGACGCGAATGACCTCGGTCGCACGCTGGATGACATTGTCGATCCAACCGCCCGCATAACCCGCCACGCCGCCGATGATCAGCGCCAACACGAAGGAGATCATCACCCCCATCACCCCGATGGACAGCGAGACGCGGGTCGCGTGGATGGTGCGGGAGAATACGTCGCGCCCCAGGTCATCGGTGCCCCAGAGGTGCAGTTTGGCCGCCGGGTCCGAGAGGCCGAAAAGGTGACGCTCGGTCGGGATCAGGCCCAGCACGCGCACGGGTTCGCCCTTTACGAAGAGACGCACGTAGATGCGTTTCTCGTGGTCCGGCACGGAAATGGCGCGCAGGGTCACCGGGTCGCGTTTGGTGGTGACGCCGTGGATGAAGGGCTGGACCGAACAGCCGTTCTGGTCGCAGAACTGCGGGATCTGGGGTGGCCCGTCGATATAGGCGGTGTCGCGCGTGGTCGTGCCATAGGGCGCGACGAACTCGGCAAACACGCCCGCCAGCGCCATCAGCCCCAGGATGATGCCCGCCACCATCGCCGCCTTGTGACGGCGAAAGCGCCACCAGATCAGGGTCCATTGCGAAGCGGAGTAGTATTTCAGCCGCTTCTGTTCTTCCGGGCTCAGGGTCGCGTCGCTCATCTCAGGCTCCCAGCTTGATGCGCGGGTCCAGCCAGGCCAGCAGCAGGTCGGACACGAAGTTCATGAAGACGATGACGAAGGTCAGCAGCAGAAGGATCGCGCCCGCCACATACATGTCGAGGTCGAGGTAGGCTTTCAGAAGCAGCTCGCCCAGCTCGGTCAGGCCCAGCACCACGGCGACGATCGGAAGCTCGGAAAAGATGCGGTTCACGTCGAAGCCGATGGTCGAGACGACCGGGTTGATGGCGAGGCGTGCCGGGTATTTCATCAGGAGTTTCAACTCCGGCACGCCCCGCGCCCGTGCTGCCGTCACGGACAGTTTGTTCAGCTCGTCCGACATGGTCGCGCGAACGGTCTGAATTTGATAGGCCACGGCGGACCAGGCCAGCACCAGGGCGGGCAGCCACAGGTGCTTGATCAGGTCCCAGGCCTTGGCCAGCGACCAGGGCGCGTCGGCATAGGCGTCCGAGAACAGCCCGCCGATATCCGCGCCGAACCAGCGGCTGGCAAAGTAGAGAAGCACAAGCGCCAGAAGGAAATTCGGCAGCGCCAGGCCCAGGTAGGAAAAGATCGTGAGCCCGTAATCCATCGCCGAGGCGCGGCGCACGGCGGCAAAGATGCCGACGGGAATGGAAATCAGGTAGGTGACCAGCAGGGTGGAAAAGAGGATGCCCAGGGTCAGGAACCCCTTGTCCCCGATCACCTTCACCACCGAGGTCTCGAAGGCAAAGGCCTGGCCGAAATCGCCGCGCAGAACGATGCCGCCGATCCAGTCGAAGTAGCGCAGCACCATGGGCTTGTCCAAGCCCAGCTCGACCCGGATCGCCTGGATGTCGGCCTGGGTCACGTTGACCCCGGTGCCCGAGTATTTTCGAAACGCATAACGGTCGGCGTAGTCGCCCGGCGGGATTTCCATGATCAGAAAGACCATGACCGACACCAGGGCCATGGTCACCACCATGCCGACCAGCCGTTCAAGCGTGAAACGCAGCATTCTCTTTCCCCCGCGAACATTCGGGGCGACGTGACTGCCGCCCCGAAAGATCTTTCAAGTCAGCGGCTTACTGCTCCAGGAACCACTGGGTCGGACGATAGGGATAGGTCCAGTAGAAGTCGTAGGTCTTGGCGCGGATCGGCTCGACATTCATCAGGTCGTTGCGGTGCAGGAAGGGCGCGACGATGTCACCGACGGTGCCGATCTTCAGCATGTTGTCGGCGTGGATGCGGGTGATTTCCGCACCCAGACGGTTGCTTTCTTCGCTGCCCATCTCTTGCTGGATGAACATCTCGGCCAGGGTCCACAGCTCCTTGATGTCGGCGGGCGGCTCGGTGCCGGCGGCGCCGTCCGTGGCCTTCCATTCGGCCCAGCCAAAGCCGGTGCCCGGGTTGAAGAAATCACCGAAGGGCGGGATGAAGACCGTCACATCCTGGGAAATGGTCGGACCCGCGTTGCCGTCGTATTTCCAGGTGGTCAGGTCCAGGTCATTGTTGTTACCGGCAGCGCGGTATTCGTCCGAGGTGACCTCCTTCAGGTCGACACGCACGCCCACGGCGGTCCAGTAGTCACGCACCAGTTCCATCATCTTCACCGGCACACCCTGCGAGGAATAGACCAGACGCACGACCAGCGGCTTACCGTCCGGGCGTTCCACGGTGCCGTCACCGTCGGCATCCGTCAGGCCCATCTCGGCCAGCAGGGCCTTGGCGGCCGCCGGGTCGTGGTTGATGTCCTTGGTCAGGGTTTCCTCGGTCACGAAGGAAACGGTCTTGGGTTCGGCCGGCACGCCCTGCATCGGTTTGCCCTGGCCCAGGTAGACGATCTCGTTGATCTCGTGGCGGTCCATGGCGATGGACATGGCGCGGTTGAAACGCACGTCCGAGAAGATCGCGGCCAGGACCGGATCCTTGTGGGTGCGGTTGAACGAGAAGAAGACGTTTTCGCCAAAGGTCGGCGCGAACTGCACGTTATAGCCGCCGCGGCCTTCGTTTTCCTTCAGCAGAGGGAAGTCTTCGAGGAAGATCGCCTGCTGTTTCCACACGACCTCACCGGCCATGATCTTGAGGTTCTGAACTTCCTTGTCGGAGACATAGGTCTCGACGATTTCCGGGATATAGGGCAGCTGGTTGCCGGCCGTGTCCACCTGGTGGAAATAGGGGTTGGCGACCAGCTTGCGGCCTTCGGCGCTCTCTTCGACCACGATGTGGCTTTCCAGGGTCGGCACGACGGCGCGGCCCAGGGCCATGGCACGGTCGGCGTCCTTCAGAAGCGGGCTGGGCACGTCTTTCCAGTCGGACCCACCGTAGTAGAAATCCACCGCGGCGGCGGCGTTTTCGAACCCGTGTTCCTGGGCCAGGGCCTCGGCGTTCGCGTTATACTTCGGCATGAACTGCGACAGGAAATGCTTGGGCTGGAACGGCTGGCCGAAGTCGACGGCAAAGCGGTTCAGGATGCCTGGGGTCGGCACCGGGAAGGTGAAGCGCACGGTGGTGGCGTCCAGGGCTTCCACGTTCACCGGCTCTCCCGCGAAGAGCCAGCGGCCGGGGGTGCTTTCGTAGACGTCGGGGTTCAGGATCAGGTCGTTGTACCAGAAGGCCACGTCCTCGGCGGTGAAGGCTTCGCCATCCGACCACTTGTGACCCTCACGCAGGGTTAAGGTCAGCACGGTGTAGTCGGCGTTCCATTCCCAGGACTTGGCGATGTTCGGCACGACCGTCTGCAGGTCGTCCGAGTAGCGCACGAAGTTCACGTGGCGCACCGACAAAAGGTCCGAAGTGCCCGATTCCGTGCCTTTCGACAGGCCGGTCAGCACACCGCCATAGCTGCCGATCTTGGCATAGGGGGCGACGACCAGAGGCTCGGTCGGCAGACGGTCGGTGACGGCGGCCAGCTCGGCATTGCCATAGATGCGGGCGTTCAGCTCGGCGATGGTCGGGTTCTGGTTGAAGCCCAGGTCGCAGGAAGCTTTGCTTTCGAACTCGGCCAGTTCGAACTGCTGCGGGAAATCCGAGGTCAGGCCGCGCATGTCGGCAACGGTGGCGGCGGGGCAGTCGGCGGCTTGCGCGGTGGCGGCGAAGGCCAGCAGGGCAACGCCCGACAGAAGGATGGTCTTGGTCGTCATGAAAGTGCTCCCAGGCAGGTTTGACGTATTATCGACGCAGCCCTTGAACCCCTTTCATGTGACACAATTGTAAAATGGGCAAATCTATAGCGTTTAGCTATGACTTTCCGATCTTCACGAAACTGTCACACAAGCGGTCAGGGCCGCGTCCAGCCGGGCGATGGCGAAATCCAGCTGCGCCCGGGTCACGATCAGTGGCGGCGTCCAGGTCAGGATGTTGCCCATCGTGGTCTTGAAGCTGAGCCCATGGGCCAGGCAGTGATCCAGCACGCGGCCCGCAAGCGCCGGGTCCGGGTCGCGCGTGCCCGGGTGGGTCAGCTCGATCCCGATCAGCAAGCCACGCCCGCGAATGTCACCAACCTGCGGGTGGCGGGCCTGTAGCCCGGCAAGGTGCTCCATCGTATAAGTCCCCATGGCGGCAGCGTTTTCTACCAGGTATTCGTCGGCAATCACGTCCAGCGTAGCCAGTCCGGCGGCGGCCATGACCGGGTTCTTTTCATGGGTGTAATGGCCCAGCGCATGGTCCGGCGCGACATTCAGCCCCTCGCGCGCCACCACGGCGGCCAGCGGCAGGATGCCCCCGCCCAGCGCCTTTCCCAGCACCAGAATGTCCGGCTCCACCCGGTCATGGTCGAAGGCAAACATGCGGCCGGTCTTGCCCAAGCCGGTGGGGATTTCGTCAAAGATCAGCAGCGCGCCGTGATCATCACAGGCCGCGCGCACCTCGGCCCAGAAACCAGGCGGCGGGATATACGGGGCGGCGCGGGCGGGCTCGGCGATGACCGCGCCGATGTCGCCTTCACGCTCCAGCACATAGCGCACCATCTGTGCGCAGGTCAGGCCGCAGCTGTCCGGCGCGGAATGGCCATAGGGACAGCGGAAACAGGCGAAGGGCGCGACATGTTGATCGCCGGGCATGAGCGGCCCGACGGGGCCCGAGCGAAACATCCCGTCGCCGCCAACCCCGGCGGCGCCGAAGCCTGCACCGTGAAAGCTATCCCAGAAGCTCAGGGTCTTGTAGCACCCGGTGGCGGCACGGGCAATTTTCAGGGCAATCTCCACCGCGTCCGAGCCGCCGGTGGCAAAGAGCACGCGGTTCAGATCGCCCGGCGCAAGCGCGGCCAGACGTTCGGCCAGGGCCACGGCGGGATCACAGGTGAAACGTCGCGGGGCGAAGGGCAGCGCTTCCATCTGGGTGGTGATGGCGGCCTTGACCCGGGAATGGCCGTAGCCGATGTGATGCACATTGTTACCGTGAAAATCGAGCAACTGGCGCCCGTCCTCGGTCCACAGATAGGCGCCCTCGGCCCGGGTCACCGCCGCCATGGCCGGGGTCGACCCCGCCTGATGGATGAATGCCTGGGCATCGCGGGTCATCAGCGGCGGGGTCATGGCGGATGTCCTCAGGTTTCGGCCCAGTCCCAGACCATGTGGCGCGCCAGGGTTTGGTCGGCGGCACGCAGACGGGCGGTCAGCAGCCCTTCGGCCATTGCCGCACGACGCGAGGGCTGGACAGCGGCAAGGTTTTCAAAACAGCCCGGGTCGCGGGCGATGTTGAACAGAAGCGATCCATCCCGGGGGGTATGGACATAGAGGTGATCGCCCGATCGCCAGCAGGCCATCACGCAATCATCCGGGTCATGGCCGTGCTGGTCATGGTCGCGGTAGTCGAACTCCCACATCACGCCCTTGCGCCAGTCGGAGTCTTCGCCGCGCGCAAAGGGCAACAGCGACGCGCCGTTCGGTACGGTTTCGGGTGCCACCCCCATGGCATCACAAAGCGTGGGGAAGATGTCGATGGCTGAGGTAAAGGCCTCGACCCGGCCCTGCCCCCCCTGCCCCGGCACCTTGAGGATCAGCGGGATATGATAGCTTTGCGCGTGGTAGCCGCCCTTGCCCAGCATCCAGTGGTCGCCCATCATCTCGGCATGGTCGGACGTAAAGACCAGGAGCGTATCCTCCCAATCCCCGCGCGCGCGCAGGGTCGCGATCAAGCGGCCGATCTGGGCGTCCACTTCACTCATCATGCCGTAATAGACCGCACGGATGCGGTCGAAGTCGCGCGGCGTGAGCTGATCGAGCCCGCCGGTCGCCTCGGCAATGTAGTCGCCCAGGTTGGTGGTAGCGCGCTTGTGGCCGGGCATCGGGTGATGCGCCGGTTCCGCCGCCGCGCTGTCCGCGCGCAGATAGGCCGGGCCCTGGCCAGGCTCGTACATGTCATTGTAGGGCGCGGGGGCCGAGAAAGGCGGATGCGGGCGCAGGAAGGACAGGTGGGCGAACCATGGGCCGTCCTGCGTCTCGGCCCAATCCAGAAAGGCGCCGGTGAGGAAGGCAGTCTGGCTCTGCTCGGCCGTGAAGGCAGTGGGGGCATTCGTCACCAGCTCGCCCGGCTGCGGCGCCCCGGCTTGCAGCGCATGGTCTGCCGTCACGCCCTGATCCGCCAGCCAATCCAGCCAGGGGCCGTCGTCTTCTGGCAGGATCTGGCCCACCTCCATGCCCGGCAGCACACCCTCATAATTGGTGAGCGCCGGATCCGCCGGATCCAGCCCACGCGGATCGGGCGAGGTGTCGGTGTAGCCAAACAGCGTCGGCACATAGCCGCCCCGCCGGGCAGCCAAGGCGATATTGTCGAACCGTGCGTCCAGCGGCGTGCCATTGCGCACCACCCGTGTGTTCATCTGGTATTGGCCCGTGTACAGGCTCGCACGGGCCGGCGAACAGGGCGCGCAGGCAGCGTGGTGTTGGGTAAAGGTGGTGCCTTCCGCCGCCAGCGCATCCAGGTGGGGCGTCTTCACGATGTGACCCAGCGCCCCTAGGCATTCGCCGCGCCATTGGTCGGCGGTGATCAGAAGGATGTTGGGGCGCCGGGCCATGGTCATTCTGCCTCCAGCTGGTCGATCAGGGCAGGCAGATCGGCGATCGTGTCGATCACGTGATCGGCGCCTGCGTCCTTGAGGATCTTGGTGGCGTTCTGGCGCAGCACGTCAATCTCGGCGGCATCCATGGCGCCCAGCTCTTCCACCGTCTTGCCCACGGCATTGCCCGACAGGGCCAGGCCCACGGTCACGCAGCCCGCGGCCACGCCCTCGCCGATGCCCGGCGCAGTGTCGTCGACCTTGAGGATCGCGGACGGCGGATAGGCCACAAGGTCGACCATGCATTTGTACATGCCCAGGGGGCCCGGGCGGCCTTCGGGCAGATCGTCGGAGCAGACCAGGTTGTCGGGCTCATAGCCCTGCGCAGCGGCGACCGGCAGCACGTTTTCCATGATCGAGCGGGTGTAACCGGTGGTCGAGCCCACCTTCATGCCCTTGCCCCGCAGATAGGCCATCGTGTCCAGCGTGCCGGGGATCAGGTCGGCATAGTCGGCGGCGACTTTTTCATTCATCGGGACGAAGACCTCATAGACCTTGTCCACGTCGGCGTCCGTCGGCGCGTCGCCGTATTTCTCTTCCCATTGGGCGGAGATCGAGGGCATGTCCATCATCGTGCGGATGTGGTCCCACTTCGCACTGCCCATGGGGCCGCGGGCCTCATCGATGGTGGCGGCGATGCCGAATTGCTCAAACGCCTTAACGAAAACGCCCATCGGCGCGAAGGAGCCGAAATCGACGGTGGTACCCGCCCAGTCGAATACGGCAGCTTTGAATTTGGTCATGGATGAGGTCCTTTCTTTCAGGCCGCCGCTTGCGGGGCGGACAGGCGTTTGCGTTCTTTCAGCGCCACGGCGGGCGGGGTGGCATCGGCGACGCCCATTTCGGTCAGCGCTTCGCGGGCGGCTTGCACGACACGTTCCATCACGGGCGCGTCCATCCGGCCGATGCAGCCGATGCGGAAACTGTCCACCACGGTCAGCTTGCCCGGGTAGATGATGAAGCCTTTCGCCTTCATCGCCTGATAGAAAACGGCGAAATCGAAGGCGGGGTCGGCAGGGCAGAAGAAGGTGACGATGATCGGCGAGAGCCAGGCGTCGTCCAGCAGCGTCTCGAAGCCAAGCGCACGCATACCGACGACCAGGGTATCGCGGTTGGCCGCGTAGCGCGCGCCGCGCGCGGCCACGCCGCCTTCGTCCTGATGCTCGCGCAGGGCCTGAAGGAAGGCGGCGACCACGTGGGTGGGCGGGGTAAAGCGCCACTGGCCGGTCTTTTCCATCGCCGCCCATTGGGCGTGCAGGTCCAGGCTGAGCGAATGGCAATTGCCCTTGGCCTCTTCCAGCACCGTCTTGCGGGCCAGAACGAAACCAAAGCCCGGCACGCCCTCGATACATTTGTTGGCCGAGGAGACGACAGCGTCGAAGGGGAAGTCGGCCGCCTCCAGTTGCACCGCACCAAAGGCGGACATGCTGTCGATCAGCAGGCGGCGTCCGGCGGCGGCGGTGGCCTCGGCGATTTCCGCCAGTGGATTCAGGATGCCTGAGGAGGTTTCGCAGTGAATGGCCACAACATGGGTGATCGCTGGATCGGCGGCCAGGGCGGCAGCGACCTCATCGCCCTGTGGCGGCAGGTAGTCGCCCTTGTCGAGAAGCGTATGGGCACGGCCCAGGTAGGACAGCGTCTCGGCCGCACGCTTGCCATAGGCGCCATTGGCCAGCACCAGCGCCTCGCCGTCTTTCGGAATGAAGGACGACAGCATCGCCTCGACCGCGAATGTACCCGAGCCCTGCATGGGAACGCAGTCGAACGCCTCGCCCCCCGCGCCCAGCATGGCCAGAAGCCGCGCGCGCAGCTCGGCCGTCATGGCGCGAAAATCACCGTCCCAGCTGCCCCAATCGCGCAGCATGGCCTGTTTCACCGTATAGGAGGTCGTCAGCGGCCCCGGGGTCAGAAGATAGGGTTCGCCGTGATGGGGCGCAGGCAGATCGGGCATGGGTCGGTCCTTGCAGAGCGGAATCTCACACGAACCGGCGTATTTTCAAGATCAACACAAGACAAGTATCTATAGCTTTTTGCTATGATATCCAGACTGTAAGAAAACCGTCATTCAGCGATCATGTCCCCGGTGGTGGCCAGGAAGGCCTGCACCGCTGAGATGACCTTGCGCTCGGGCAGATAGACCAGGAACTGACCCGCCGCCATATCGCCATCCTCAATGTCGACCCGCGTGACACCGCGCACGCCCTCGACCTCGACGTCCAGCCCCACGCCAATGGCCACGCCCGCGCGCACCATGGACACGATGGTACCCCAGGAGCCAACCGCCAGGATGGTGGTCAACGGCACCCGGGCCAGGGCCGCGCGCGCCTCCAGCAGGCGACGGGTTGACGAGCCGACCTCGCGCTGGATCAACGGCTGGCCTTCCAGCTCGCGGATCGAAATCCTGCCGCGCGCAGCAAAGGGGTGATCTTCTGGCACGGCCAATACAATTCTCATGTCCCTGAGCCAGATGCCCGAAAGCTGCCCGGGCACTTCGCGCGCGGTCACGCAGGCCACATCAAGATCGCCCGCCTCCAGCCCCTTGATCAGATCGTCCGAGGCCATCGCACGCGCCTCGACCTTCACCGCCGGATAATCACGCATGAACCGGGTCAGGATCGGCACCGCCACCTGGTGGGTCGAGTACCCCACCCGGAGCTGACCGATCTCCAGCGCGCGGCGGCTGTCCAGCTCGCCCTCCAGTTCGTCGGTCAGCATCAGGATCGTGCGCAGGCGCGGAAGCAGCGCCTCCAGCTCGGGCGAGGGCACGGCGACATGGCCGCGTCGGTCGAACAGGCGCACGGCAAAGCGACTTTCGACCGATGTGACATGGTTCGAGACCGACGGCTGGGATACGCCCAGCGCCTTGGCGGCATCCGAGAAATTGCGGTTTGTCGCGACCGCTTCGATCGCCCGCATCTGGCCGAGAGAGAGGGACTTGCGTTTCACGGAGGCCACAGTGGCGAGGAGCTGTGCGAATGTCCAGATACCACAGCACCATCAGTTCGCAAGATCCAGAGCGTTGATCCGCAGCTGGCCAATTGTCTTGATCACCTTGAAGACTTGACCGTGACAGTGCTGCTTCTTCTCACCAAAGATCACGCGACTACCGGTTCTCGGCGGCCCCCGTCCCGTGCGAAGCGGAGAGCACAGGCAAAGGCCAGCATGGCGCAATTGTCGGCGACACGGCCGATGATCGCACTTTCGTTGCCAGTGGGGTTCCGGCGAGGCGCCTCATCTGACGCCACCCGGCATCCTGTTGAAGACAACAGCAGTGAGCTTTGCACGGATCAGTACTGATTTTCGCCTATTTATTGTCATTTGTTCGCTTTTTGTTCTGACTCAATCTATACTCCACCCATGCAACTGAATCTGATCCCCGATGATCGAACAGAGCGTTTGACGATCATTCATAGTCGGCTCACTGAGCATTTTGGCCTACCCGAGCCTCGGCAGCCCCTCGACCCGGTGTCGCAACTGGTCATGGGTCTCATCGGCGGCCGAACACGCGGTGCGGTTTCGGCGACCGCGTTGACGCGTCTTCGGCTGCACTATGCGGATTGGGAGAGCCTTCGCGACGCGCCTGTGACTGACATCGAACACATGATCTCGGGTGTCACATTCGCCGAGATCGAGGCGCCGTGGCTGAAAGCAGCGCTTCTTGAGATCACAGTGATGCGCGGCGCCCTTACGCTCGACTTTCTCGCAGCGCTCCCTGTCAGCGCGGCTCTAGCCTGGTTGGAGCGCCTGCCGGGTGTCGGACGCAAGACCGCCGCAACGGTCCTGAATTTCAGCACACTCCGAAGACGGGCCCTTGTCATCGACACGCATCATTTACGGGTGATCACGCGCCTTGGATTGGTCGGGCACGGCGCCTCGATGGAACAGGCCTATGACCGATTGGCGCCGCTTCTTCCGTCAGACTGGAGCGCAGCGGAGCTTGACGCCCATCATCAGCTCGTGAAGCAACTCGGCCAGTGCCGTCCCGCCGTTCCGACCTGTTCCCCCTGCCCGTTGAACGACCTGTGTGCGGCCGGGAGAGCCGCATCGCAGCCCCACGGGAAAAAGCACCGAAGCGATGCGCAATTTGTTCGAAAGCCTTTTTTCCTTACTCCATCCGAGGTCTTCCGTGATCGTCCGACCTCTTCCGCTTTCCTGCAATAAAGTGTGTCAAACTACATCGAGCTGCCTGAGGCCACGCCGCAGCCGGTCGCTCGGCCGATCCGCCTTTGGAGCCGCTCATCATGACACCGGACTTCCAGATCCTCTTGGATGGCGAGGACATTACAGAGCCCTTCAAGGACCGTTTGAAGAGCCTGGTGATCGTGGACGAGGTCGGCATGAAATCCGACACGGCCGAGATCGTGGTCGATGATCGGGACTACCTCATCGAGCTCCCCGAAACCGGCGTGCGGCTCGAGATCTCGATCGGCTTCAAGGAGACCGGCCTGACCTACATGGGCGCCTATACGGTCGACGAGATCGCGGGCGACTACCCGGTCAGGACGATGACGATCAAGGCCAAGGCGGCCGACATGCTGAAGACCATCCGCGCGCCGAAGACCCGCGCCTGGGAAGGCAAGACGCTTGAAGAGATCGTCAACCAGATCGCGGGCGATCACGGTCTGCGGGCGGCGATCAGCGACAGTCTGAAGCCCGCCTTCTTCGGCTACCTGGCACAGACGGCCGAAAGTGACCTGAACTTCCTGACCCGCCTGGCGCGCGACCTGGACGCCACCGCCAAACCCGCAGGCGACGCCCTGGTGGTGGTGAAACGCGGCGAGGGCAAGTCGGCTGACGGGGCTGACCTCCCGGCCGCGACGGTGCCCGCCAGCGAGATCTCGAACCTCACCTGGAAAGCTACCGGACGCGGGCGCTACGGCAGGGTCACGGCCGAGTGGTCCGAGTTGGGCGCGGCCACCGTTCACCAGGTCACCCTGGGCGATGCCGATCCGACCCTGAAACTGCGCCACAGGCACGCCACACAAGCCGAGGCCCAGCGCGCGGCGCAGAGTGCCCTGGACCGTTCCAAGCGCGCCAGCGGCAAGCTCAGCGCCTCCCTGACCGGCTTCCTGCCCGATCTCTACGCAGAGGGGCTCGTCACCCTTCCCGACATCAAGCCTGAGCTGCGCGGCGAGTGGCTGGTGAACCGGGTCGAACACCGTCTAGACAGTCGCCTGCTGACCAGCTTCGACGCCGAACGCGACAACGAGGAGAAGCGCGATGGCTGATGAGCTGCGCCTAGCCTTCTACAAGGGCAAGGGAACCTGGGTCGATCAGATGATCCGCTGGGGCACCAGGTCGCCCTATAGCCACGTTGAGCTGGTGCAGATGGGCATGGACATGCCGAACGGCGTCCATCGCGCCTGGGCGATCTCTTCGTCCTGGCGCGACGGCGGGGTTCGGGCGAAGGTCATCGACTTCGAGCCCGATCGCTGGGACTGGATCGAGCTGCGCCCCTGGTACCCGGCTCACCTTTGGGACAATGCGCATCGTCATTTCGGAGCCAAGTATGATCTGGTCGGGATTGCCCTGTCCCAAATCGTCGCCCTTCGACGCCATGATCCTGACCGGTGGTTCTGCTCTGAGTTCATTGGGATGCTGTTGGGATACGATCGGTCCCATGCTCTCGCACCAGGAGATCTGGCTACGCGGGTGGCGGAGATGAACTTCGCATTTCAAGAAGGTCGAAGCCGCCAGATCGACCTGGCAGGGGGCTTCGTTTGATAAAGCGAAGGGATTGCACGCCATTGACCATGCTACTGAAACCTATCCAAACGGAATGCACGTATGCCCTCAGGTGCTTTGTCGATAACAATGCAGGTTTTTTCAAGAAACGGTGAATAGCTCCAAAACCAGTCCATTATCGTGCTGGTCTTCTCTTGGAGTTCTTTGGAGTGGGGGATCAAGTTGCCTAGTGTTTGCCAATTGGTCTCGTCTCTCAGGCTTGTTCCGAGCTCCGCCAGCATCCCAACAGCAAGGTCCGGAATAGCCACAAAGTCCTCGAACATCCGGTCATGTAAATCATCCTCAGTTGACACTAGCGCGAACTGCCTAATTGGCTTTTGCGAAGAGAGAGCGCATAACCTTGCTGACAATGAAAGCATGTCATCGTGATAGTTTTCGTTTGCGATGAAAGGATCTTGATCGGTCACCCATGAGACATTCGAGTTGGGCCTAAGCCACTTTGCTGACACCGCAGAAAACAGCAGCGCCTTCATAAAGGCATCGTCGAACCCCTTATCTGACCATTTCCCCTTTAGTGATGCTAGCAGTGGACCGCCCTTAGCCGCCTTGTTCAGTGGAAAGAGACGCTTGTCGACCATAAAACACACAAGTTTCCCATGCAAAGCGTCCGTTGCCTGTAAGAAAGGTTCGAGGGCATCCCGCGTGTAGGAGTTGTTCAGTCTTTTAAAAGAAATTCTCCGACCATCCCCGAGAAATGCATCCCGGACAGAAGTTCGAAGGGAGTTCCAAGGAGCCATCCCGCGACCACATACCAAATAGCCAAAAACAAGAAATCGGCTTCCCTTGTGGTACCCGCCAAAGTCTGATCCGACGAACATGTTCTCCTCTATTCGGCTCGGAGGGGCACAGGCACTGAGAACCTTATCGATTGTCTTTAACCACGGGAAGATACGGACCATTGCGCCACCACGGCGGAATTCTGACTTCAAAGACACTACACGGCTTCCTTTCTTCCGGTTTAAAATCTAGAGTTGAACAAAGTGGTGGATCGAGAATGGCCCAAAAATCCGATATTGAATGGACAGATGCAACCTGGAACCCAGTGACTGGATGTATCAAGGTCGGGCCAGGCTGCGACAACTGCTACGCTGAACGCTTTGCTGAGAGGTGGCGTGGCATTCCTGGCCATCCCTACGAACAGGGGTTTGACCTTCGTCTATGGCCCGCTCGTCTGGCCCAGCCATCCATCTGGAAAAAACCGCGAATGATCTTCGTTAACTCGATGAGCGACCTGTTCCAAAAGGAGATCGATCGAGACTTTGTCGACCAGGTGTTTGACGCCATGGAGAAGGCCAACTGGCACGTTTACCAGGTTCTTACCAAGCGTAGTTCCTTGATGATGAAGTACGTTCAGAATCGATATGCTGGAGGCAAGGTGCCCTCCCACATCTGGCTCGGTGTGTCGGTCGAAGACCGTGCACACGCAGGCCGCATTGAACATCTGCGCAAAATCAACTCGCCCGCGCGGTTTATTTCCTTTGAGCCATTGCTCGGTGCCGTTGGAGATGTAGACCTATCTGGCATTGCTTGGGCGATTGTAGGAGGCGAGAGCGGCCCCAAAGCCCGCCCTATGCATCCGGAGTGGGCAACTGAAATCAGGGATATTTGCGCGCGTGACGACGTGGCGTTCTTTTTCAAACAATGGGGCGGTGCTCGCCCAAAATCCAATGGCCGCCTTCTCGATGGCGAAGAATGGAATGGGTTTCCAACTCAAGTCGTTCCCGCGCCTATCCTGGAAGCCCTACGCTCCTAACTGCCGCCACAGAACGTGCAACTCGCTTGAATTGCAGAATCAATGAATGGTTGTTTTAGTGTTCCCGAATTCAAGGGGGCATTTATGAACGGTTTATACAAGGACCGCGAGCAGACAGAGGCTAAACACGAGATTCTTCGCCGTTATCTGGAGAGCTTTGCACACAAAGTTGGGCGCACCTATGAAACGATCGACTACGTCGATGCCTTTTGTGGCCCTTGGGAAGAGAGGGACAGCAAAGATCTCAGCGACACATCCATTGCGATCGCACTAGGGAAGCTTCAAAGCGTTGCGGAAACTCTTGATACCAACGGGCGGAAGCGCATCCGCTGCATCTTCAACGAGAAAACCGCAAAGTCCTTTGCCAAACTTCAAGCCTATGTGGAAGCTAATCGCGGAAAGTTCCCTCTTCTTGAGATCCACACTCTGCACGGAACGTTCGAAAACAACGCTGGAAAAATCAAGGAGCTGGCAACGCACAAATTCATGCTCTTGTTCGTCGATCCAACGGGTTGGAGCGGGTTCTCGCCAGACGCACTAGGCACTCTGATCGGCCAGCGAAACTCCGAAGTCATCATCAACTTCATGCGCAGTTTCATCGTTCGGCACCTTTGCCCACCTGGCCCAGAGCAAATGGACCGTTTAACCGACTTGCTTGGAGAGAAACGCGCCAAGCGGCTGGCAGGGCAACATTTGCCAATCACAAAAATCGAGGAAGAACTGTTTGAGGTTTTGAAAGATGACCTCGGGTTTCGCTTTGCAGCAAAGTCACCAATTCACAACCCTGATAAGGATCAGGTTCACTTTCACCTCTTCTATGGGACCCACCATCCTGCCGGGATGCAAGTCATGCGTGACGCCGAATACAAGGCGCTGTCGCAACACGACAGGAATCGGTTTGAGAAGAAGGAAGATCAATACCAGTTTAGCCTGTTTGGGGAAGACCTCGAGGTCCAGGGCCCCTACCTCCAAGCCCGGCAGGAACATGCTTCAGGTTTAGCGGGCGCTATCTTGAAAAGACTTCAGACTTCATCCCCGAGTTTGAAATTTGCGACCCTCCGCGCAGAAATGCAGGAGACGCATTATCTAAAGGAAGCGGAGATTAAGGACGTGGTGGTCGAACTTGCGGATGCAGGAAAGATCGAGCCTACTTGGAAACTGAGGAAAGGCCGTCGACCAAAGGATGATGACTGCATCTATTTAAAGCGCCGTTGAGACGGGTGTTTACTAGCGGGTCTTGAAAATCTCTTTGCTGCAAGAAAGCGTGTCATTTACTGCGGAAAAGCGTGGCGAGCTACAGCGCTAATTGTCTCTGGTCACCTTCAAGCCGACATTCAATCCGGTTTTAAAATGGTGTCTGGGTTCGCCTGCAAAATTGGCCTACTGCAAGAATGTGTGTCATTTACTGCGGAAATGTGTGGCGAGCTACATCGCTCTTACGTCTGTCTTTCAAAGGGAAGGTGGCTGGGGTGGTAGGATTCGAACCTACGGTACGCGGTACCAAAAACCGTTGCCTTACCACTTGGCTACACCCCAACGGTGGAGGCTTATCTAGTCAAAGCCGGGCGGGGGTGCAAGAGCAAAAAACACAAAATCGCGCGGTTTTCTCGACCGGCGACATAGCGGGCTGAGCGGGGTGGCACAGCCGCTAGCCATACCCCTTTGTCAACGCATCCAGAGCCGCCAGGCGAGTGATCAGCGCAGGCATCTGGTCCAGTTCAATCATGTTGGGTCCGTCCGAGGGCGCATGGTCCGGATCCGGGTGTGTTTCGATGAACAGGCCTGCCACGCCAACCGCCGCGGCAGCGCGCGCCAGGACCGGGGCGAACTCCCGTTGGCCACCAGTTGACCCACCCTGCCCGCCCGGCATCTGCACCGCGTGGGTGGCGTCCATGATCACTGGATACCCACTGGCAGCCATTTGCGGCAGGGCGCGCATATCCGCAACCAAGGTATTGTAGCCGAAGCTGGTGCCGCGTTCGGTCAGCAGGATGCGATCATTGCCGGTAGAGGCAACTTTGGCCGCCACGTGCTCCATGTCCCAGGGGGCGAGGAACTGACCTTTCTTGATGTTGACCACGGCGTCGGTCCGGCCAGCCGCCAGCAGCAAGTCGGTCTGTCGACACAGGAAGGCGGGGATCTGCAGCACATCGGCCACCTCGGCCACCGGGGCGCATTGGTCAGGCGCATGCACATCGGTCAGAACCGGCAGTCCAAGGCGCGACTTGACGCCCGCCAGCATCTCCAACCCCTCGTGCATACCCGGCCCGCGCTGGCCATCGATCGAGGTGCGGTTGGCCTTGTCAAAGCTGGCCTTGAAGACATAGCCCAGCCCGGCAGCCTCACAGGCCCGCGCCACTGTTTCGGCAATGTGCAACGCGTGATCCAACCCTTCCAACTGGCAAGGCCCGGCGATCACGGTCAGGGGCAGGTCATTGCCGATCTGCCCCCCGCCGACAGACACATGCTGCATCACGCAGAGACCTGTTCGCGCAGGATCGATGCGGTCAGCGAGGCCATCAGATAGATGCCCGAAAAGATCAGGAAGGCGAGGACCGTGTTTTCGAAGGAACGCGGATAGGTCGGGCTGTCCGGCGCGGTCGGGTTCACGTTGGTTTCCAGATAGCGGGTCTGCTTGTTGGCTTCCACACGCGCGATCTCGAGCTGTTGCAGCGACTGCTGCATCAGGGCGGCGCGGGTCAGCACCAGGGTCTCGGCCTCGGCGAGCTGGCCCTGGATTCGCGCAAGCTTGTCCACTCTGCGCCGCAGCTCGGCAATCTGGGCGGTGAGGATGCGAATCTCATCCTGCACCGCAGACAGCTGCGCCTGGTTGGGGCGCGAGTTGTTCTTCAACCGCTCTTCCTTCAGCTGCTGGTCCAGCAGCAAGGTTTCCAGGTTCGAGATCTGCCCCATCAACAGGCTGCCTTCCCCGGTCGGGTCCAGCACCTGGCGTTCGATCTGCAACCGCTCTTTTTCGGCCAGGGCTTCAAGCCACTTGGCCTCGGCCTCCTCAAAGCCCTCCTGTGCGCCTTTCATCTGGTCGGCGCGCTTGCGCAGGGTCAGGTTGTCGACCTTTTCCTCTGCATAGGAAATCAGGATCTCGGAGTAACGCTGGCTGGTCTGCGGGTCGGCGGCGATCACCTCCATCTTGAGGATGCCCTCGGTCGGGTCATACCCGATCTTCACGTTGCGCTTGTAGAGCTTGTATGCGTCCTCGTCGCTGGCCCCCTCATCCAGGCGCTGGATCGGGTCGATCGACGGGTCCGCAAAATGTGCCTTGAACCCCTCGTCCGCATCCAGCCGCTGCATCGCCTCGCGTGACAAGAGGTAGCCCTGAACGCCGATACTGTCCGGCGACCCCAGGCCAGCGGATTGCAGGAAGCTGCCAGCCCCCGAGCCGACGCCGCCATCGGCGTTCTGGATCACGAATTCGGATTTGGTGGCATACATCGGTGTGGCCACGGCGTAGTAATAGTACCCGGCAAAAATCGTCGGCAGGAAGACGAAGAAGGCCAACCGGATCAACAGCAGCATCGACTTGCGACGCCGCCGCTTGGCGATGTCGAGCTGGATTTCCATCACCGACTTGGCACGTTCGGCAGCGTCCATCACCCGGGTCGAGGGCACGTTCTGTTCCGGCTGTTTCACCGTCTGCGGCAGCTGGACCTGCTTCTCGGCGGGTTTGGCGCCCTCAGGGCTGACCAGCTCCAGCATGGTGGCGCGTTGGAACGGGTCGATGCCCGCCTTGCGCAACAGGCGCACCGCATCAAAGTCCGAGGTCGCAGGCATCCCGTGCTTCTGCGCCACCCGACGCGCCATGCGCAGCTGGCGCCCGGTCAGGCCTTCCTTGCGGATCGCGGCGATCTCGGCCTCGGCGCCCACCTCACCGGCGTTTTCGACCGTGCCGGATTTGGCGGCGGCCTGAGAGGTCATGGGCCCGGAGGGGAAACCGTCTTCCTGCGGACCCAGGGCGGCCTCTTCCAGCGGGTTCAGCTTGCGCGGCTTGGCCCGGCCCCTCTGGGCAGCTGCGGGGGCAGCCGCCTGTTCGGGTGTTGTGACCTCGGGCCGTTCGCCCCCGGCCACACCGGCTGCGGTCGCGCGGGCCGGACCGGAAGCAGCTCCGCCCCGCCCGGGCGCCTCACCCGAGTTCCCCACCGGGGCGGCCCGGCGGATGCGGAATTTCTTAGCCTTGGGTTTGGTAGTCATAGAGCTGTTTCGCTTCTTCCAAGGTGTCGAACTGATAGAGCTGCCCATCTCTCAGGACCGCTGCCGAGCGACAGAATTTCTCTAGCGTCTGCGCCTGGTGCGAGACGACGATGACCGTTGCGTTTTCCAGCCGCTGGCGCAGCACATCCCCGGCCTTGCGGTTGAACTCGGCATCCGTGGTCTGCGGCATGCCTTCGTCGATCAGGTAGATGTCGAATTCCAGCGCCAGCAGCAGCGCAAAGGTGAACCGGGCGCGCATGCCCTGGGAATAGGTGGCGACCGGGAAGTCATAATACTCCTCAAGCCCGCAAAGCCAGCGGGTAAACGCCTCCAGATAATCCGGGTCGAGCCCATAAAGCCGCGCCACATAGCGCGCGTTTTCCTTGGCCGAGAGCTTGCCAATCACCCCACCCATGAAGCCTAGCGGGAAAGACACACGGCAATTGCGCCGCACCTCACCCTCATCCGGCTTCTCAAGCCCGGCCATCATGTTCACGATCGTGGTCTTGCCAGTGCCGTTCGGCGCGAGGATACCCATCGAATTGCCCAGCTCCACGCGAAACGACGCCTGATCAAGGATGACCTTGCGCTGCTTGCCGGTCCAGAAGGACTTGCTGACATTGATGAATTCGAGCATTCACGCGCTCCGAACTGCTACTGCCTCGTTGCTCTGTTTTAGACGAGCTTTGTTAACGTTGAGCTATAGAGGGCCATTTGGGCAGCATTATGTCCGAAAAAACCCCCGAAACACAACGGGTTCGGGGGCTTGTCGGCCAGTTTGCGGCGCAAATTCGGCGTTTTTTGTGTCCCGGACAGCAACAATCGCCCGGGAATCGGGGCCGGATCAGGCGTTCTGTTTCTCGACCCGGAACAGTTTTCCGGCCCAGAGCGACAGGAACACGGCACTGAAACTGAACAGCGCGCCCATCTTGGCCGCGTCCTGCGTCGGCCCCGGATCGAAGGCCACCGAGGCCACGAAGAGCGAGACAGTAAAGCCGATGGCTGCGATGAACCCGACCACCACAAGGTCGATGATGCGCATCCCCTGTGGCAGACCCAACCGCAGGACCGAGGCCGCAATCCAGCCGAACAGCAGAATGCCCACCGGCTTGCCGATGATCAGGCCCGCCAGCACAAGCCAGGTCGCCTCTCCAATGGCGTTGAAAGTCACGCCCGCGTTCAGAAGGCCGAAGAAGAACAGAACGATCTCGACCGGCCATTGCAGCGCGTGTTCCATTTCATTGAGCAGGTCATGCAGGTATTTCTCGGCCTCGGCGAAGATGCCGAAGGCGCGGTCAGCGTGCGGGATGGCGGGCACCACGGGCAAGAGGCCCAGCGCCGGGTGGATGCCCGATTGGGCAAAGCCGAACCAGCTGATCGCCCCGGCCAGCGCATAGGGCCAGAAGCTGAGTTTCTGGCGCACCCAGGTCGAGGCCGGACGCTCCTGCTTGCCACGATCCATGCGGCGCGGCAGCCAGTTGAAAAAGATGAAGGCGGCGGCCGAGGCGGCGACCGACAGGCCCAGCCATTCGACCGCCAGGTCGCCGGACGGGTAGAAGATCGCCAGAATGATCAGCCCGGCGGCGTCATCGGCAATGGCCAGGAGCAGCAGGAAACGCACCGCCGGGTGGCCTGCGCCAAAGACGATGCGACCCACCAGATAGCTGAACGCGATGTCGGTCGCGGTGGGGATCGCCCAGCCACGCGACACGGCGTCATAGACGTCGCTGCCCAAAAATGCGGCAAGTCCCAGGTAGACCGCGATCGGGCCGAACATGCCGCCCGCCGTCGCCACCAGTGGCGTTGCCGCCTTCTTGCCGCGCAGCGATCCGTTCTTCAGCGCCACGGCCTCCCAGACCTCCTTGCCGGCGATGGCAAAGAACAGCGCCATCAGGATGTCGTTGATCAGGTAGTGAAAGGTCAGCACCTTGGCCGCGCCACCCGTGTCGAAATGCGCCGCATCCGAACCATAGGCCTTTTGCCAATAGGACAGGTCCAACCCGATCAAGTCATTGAACAGGATCGGATATTCCACGAAGTGGTGGTAGCTGTGCGCGTCGATGTTGGCCCAGATCAACGCGATCAGCGCGCCGCTGATCAGAAGGACCGAATAGGTAGTGATGAAGTTCCAGACGCGATACATGCCGTCCCCCGTATTGCCCCGCCTGTCGCGGGACTCCCCTGATTTACCCGGGTGTTCCCGGTGTCTCCCCGGATGCGTGAGCAGCACCCGTTCGGGCCGGTGGCAGGCGTTCGGGCGCCCCGCTCCTTGTCCGACCCTGATGGTCAGATAGTGGAACGAGGCGCCCGGTCAATGTCAACAGTCAGCGAAACTTGCCTCAGGCGATAACATTCCAGACAAGTCCGGCGGCAACCGCGCCGATGACGGCCAGGCCGAGGTAGGCGGCAAAGACGCGCGGCTTGACCAGGGCCCAGACGGCGATGGCGGCAGGGATGCAGCTGACGCCACCGGCAATGACGAAGGACATCGCGGCACCGTTGGACATGCCCTGTTCCAACAGGCCACCGACCAGCGGCACGGCGGCATAGCCGTTCAGATAGGCAGGCATGCCGACCAAGGCGCCCAGGATGACTGGGCCGATCCCGTCACCGCCCAGCGCGCGGGCGATCATGTCGGCAGGCACATAGCGCAGCATCAGAGCCTCGATCATATAGGCCAGCAACAGCCACTTGCCCAGGAACAGCACATTTTCGATCACCGTTTCGCGGAACGTGCGGCGACGGTCCGCATGGGGCCAGAACTTCCAGACGGTCTTGCCCTGCAGCGGCTTGTCATCGCCGCAGGAGGAGCCACAGCAGCTTTTCACCGGCGCGTTCTTCAGGGGGTCGTCAAAAACAGCGGTGCGGGCGAAGGTCTTGACCATGAAACCGCCGAACAGGCCAAGCGACACGGCCGACACCGCCTTGGCCACCGCAAAGGGCACGCCCAGCGTCCCGGCGGTGATCAGGAACATGGCCGGGTCCATCAGCGGCGACGACAGCCAGAAGGCCATGACCGCAGACAACGGCGCACCCACCGCCAGCATGGCGGCGATGAAAGGAATGACCTCGCAGGAGCAGAAGGGCGACAGCCCGCCCATCATCGCGGCCATGACGATCATATGCGTCTCGCGCCCCTCAAAGGCCTTGGCCAGCAGGTTCTCGGCCCCGGTCGCCTTCATGTAGCCCACGGCGAGCACGGCGAAGATGATGAAAATGCCGGTATGGCCAATGGCCCCGGCGGCGAAGGTCAGCATCGGCCAGACCTCGGCCGGGTCGAAGATCGCCAGGACTACGGGGATCAGCAATATCGTGACCCAGGCCTTGTCGACCTTCCAGGTGCGGCCCGTGGGTTGGGTGTTCGGTTGTGTCGTGTCAGCCATGGTGGTGCAGGCCTCTGTCCTCTGGCGCGCAATCGGCGCAGCATTCGTTCAATAGGTAGTCGGAGAGAGCCTGCATGACCTCCATCTGCGCGGCCACGCAGATGATGGAGCGGCCCTGTTTTTCCTGGGTGACCAGGCCGGCACCGGCCAGGATCTTCATGTGATGGGTGAGGGTCGAGCCCGACACGCCGGAGCGTTTGCCAAGCTCACCGATGCTCAGCCCCTTGGGCCCGGCCCGCACCAGCGTGCGCAGGACCTCAAGACGTTGCTCACTGCCCAGCGCCGCGAAGGAGCTGGCAACGACTTCCACGGACAGCCCGTGGGTGGAGGGAGATTCGTGTTTCATATTTCTAGAAATATCGAAATAATGCCGTGACGCAAGCTTTATTTCGAGAGCCATCGAAATAACTGCACCACCTTGTTCCCCCCTCCCGGGCGCCCTACCCTGCCCCCATGCCCGCGCTTACCGATGAGATCTCGGCCTGCCGCCTCTGCGCCGACCGCTTCGCCGCGACCCATACAGGCCACGCGCCCCGCCCGGTGGCCTGGTTCCAACCCGGAGCGCGCATTCGCGTGATCGGCCAGGCGCCGGGGTTACGGGTGCATGAGACGGGCATTCCCTTCAACGACCGCTCCGGCGACCGGCTGCGTGACTGGATGGGTGTGGATCGCGAGACCTTCTATGACCGCGACCGGATCGCCGTGACGCCGATGGGCTTCTGCTTTCCGGGCTATGACGCCAAGGGATCGGACCTACCGCCGCCGAAGATCTGCGCTGAAACCTGGGCCGACCGGGTCGACGCGGCCCTGGGCGACGTTCCCCTGACCCTGCTGGTCGGCGGCTATGCCCACAAGTGGCACCTGGGCACGAAAACCGGTGTAACCGAAACCGTCGAAGGCTGGCGCGCCCATGCGCCGCGGCTCTTTCCCTTGCCACATCCGTCCTGGCGCAATACGGGATGGCTGAAGAAGAACCCCTGGTTCGAGGCAGAGCTGTTGCCCGCCCTTCGAACCCGCATATCCGAGGTGCTTGCATGACCGATCCCACCAGCGACGACCTGACCCGGCTCGACGCCGCCCATGCCGAGATGCAGGCGAACCTGGAAGACGACGCCGCGCGGCTGCGGTTCTATGAACGGCTGGCGGATGGCGAGCTGTTCCTGCTGCTGACCCGCGAGGCCGAGGGCGACAGCCTGGATCCGGAGCTCTTTGAGCTGGAAGGCGAGAAGTTCGTGCTGGTGTTCGACCGCGAAGACCGGTTGACGGCCTTTACCGAGACCGCCTCGCCCTATGCCGCCCTGCCGGGGCGCGTGATCGCGGGCATGCTGGCAGGCCAAGGCATTGGCCTGGGGGTCAACCTGGGCGTCGCGCCCTCGTCCATCCTGATCCCGGCCGAGGCGATGGGCTGGCTGGCCGAAACCCTGGGCCATGGCCCGGAACGGGTCGAGGCGCGCATTACCGAAGTTTCCGCCCCTGGCGCCCTGCCTGAGGGCCTCTTGAAGGGGCTGGATGCGAAGCTGGCCACCGCCGGCGGGCTGGCGCGCTGCGCCTGTGTGGTCGGCGTAATCTATGAGGATGGGCGCAAGGGCCATCTGCTGGGCTTCATCGACCCGGTTGCGGGTGCCGAGGCCGCACTGGCAGGCGCCGTCAGCGAAGCGCTGACCTTCTCGGGCATCGAGGCCGGGCAGCTGGATGTCGGCTTCTTCTCAAGCGAAGACAAGGCGGGCGAAAGCCTGATGCGCCATGGGCTGCGCTATGACCTGCCCGAACCGGCCAGGCAGGAGCCCTCTGCCCCGCAACCGCCGGGCATGGATCCGGCGAAACCGCCAATCCTGAAATAGACCCTCAGCAGGGCTCTGCCAGCACCAGGACCCAGACCGGTTTGCCCTCGACCACCGCCAGGCCAAGCCCGTAGTCGCGCAGCTTGGCGCGCGACAGGTTGGCACGGTGGGCGGGCGAAGCAAGCCAGGCCTGAACCGCCGCCGTACCGGAGCGCTGGTTCACACCAATATTCTCGGCAGTCAGACAGCTGCGGTAACCCGCCCGCTTCACACGAGTCTTGGGCGTGTTTCCCCCCTGTCCGCGATGCGGATCACGCAGACTGCCGCTCTTGCGCGACAGCCAGCAAGCGTGATCCTGCGCCGCCTTGTCCAGGGTAGCATCGCGCGACAAAGCCCGACGCCCCAGCTGACGCCGCGCGGCTTCGACCTCGGCCGCCGCCTCGGTCAGAAGCGCCTGCGTATTGGGCATCATGTTGCAGGATGCGGCCTGTGCCGCCTGCCCGAACGCGCCAAGACAGACAGTTGCCGCCAGAGCGGCGGCTGCAATGCGATCAAATCTCATGACACCCTCACCGTGAAACACCTCTGCCTAGCAGAGGTAGGCGGGATCGGGCGACACCGCAACGGAAAGGTTAACGCCCGGCGAAGCCTCACCGGGCGCACGTCTGATCCGGGGAAACGGGTATCAGCCCTTGGAGACCTCTTCCAGCGCGGCGATACGCGCCTTCAGCGCCTCGTTTTCTTCGCGCGCCTTCTGGGCCATCAGGCGCACCGCGTCGAACTCCTCGCGGGTCACGAAATCGCGGTCGGCCAGCCAGCGATCCATCCAGCTTTTCATCGCGGTCTCGGCCTCGTCCTTCGCGCCCTGGGCCACGCCCATGGCGTTGGTCATCAGTTGGGAAATATCGTCCAGAACCTTGTTGCGCGTCTGCATGGATGGGCCTCCTTCGTCCAATGACGCCTATATGGGCCCGAACGGGGCAAATCACAAGGTTGACTTGCCCTGCGCGCGCCTGCACCTAACGCATATGATTGCAGCGATCCCCTTCCCCGATATCTCGCCCGAGATCTTCACCATCCCCTTCGGCGACGGCGGGTTTTCCCTGCGCTGGTACGCGGTCGGCTATCTGGTCGGCATTGCCATCGGCTGGTGGATCATCGCCCGGGCGCTGAAGACACTGCGGCTCTGGGGCGCGAATGGCGCACCGATGAGTTCAGAGCAGCTCGAGGCACTGTCGACCTGGATCGTGGTGGGCATTATCGCGGGCGGCCGCCTGGGCTTCGTGCTGTTCTATCAACCCGCACATTACCTGGCGAACCCGGCCGAGATCCTGCAGGTCTGGCAGGGTGGCATGTCCTTCCATGGCGGATTTTTGGGGGTCTGTGCGGCGGTCTGGATGTTCTCGCGTAAGCACGGCCTGGCCACGGCCTCGATCGCCGACCTTCTGGCCATCGCCGCCCCGATCGGCATCGGCCTGGTCCGGTTGACGAATTTCATCAATGCCGAGCTCTGGGGGCGTCCGACCGATGTACCCTGGGGCGTGATTTTCCCCGGCGAGGCCGCACAGTTCTGCCCCGGTTTCACCACCCCCTGCGCGCGTCATCCCAGCCAGCTCTACGAGGCCGCGCTGGAAGGTGCCCTGTTGGCGGCGGTCCTTCTGCACCTCGCGTGGCGGTCTGGATGGCTGAAACGCCCCGGCCTCCTGACCGGTAGCTTCTTTCTGGGTTACGGGTTGGCACGCTTCACCGTCGAGTTCTTCCGCCAGGCCGATGCGCAGTACATTACCCCGGACAACCCCTGGGGCCATGTGATCCGCCTGAGCCCCGAGATCGGCATCACCATGGGCCAGCTCCTGTCTACACCGATGATCCTGATCGGCCTTGCCACCCTGATCTGGGCCGCGCGGAGGCCCGCGTTATGACGGCGCTGAAAGACCTGCTAATCGCCCGCATCACCCAGAGCGGCCCCATCACTGTGGCCGATTACATGGCGGAGTGCCTGCTGCATCCGGAGCACGGCTATTACGCCACCCGCGACCCGCTGGGCGCGGCGGGGGATTTCACCACCGCACCCGAAATCAGCCAGATGTTCGGCGAGGTGGTCGGGCTGGCACTGGCCCAGGCCTGGCTGGACCGCGGCGCACCGGCGCCCTTTACCCTGGCCGAGCTTGGCCCCGGACGTGGCACGCTGATGGGTGACATCCTGCGTGCCACCGTGCGCGTGCCGGGGTTTCATGAGGCCGCGCAGGTCCACCTGGTCGAAGCCTCCCCGACCCTGCGCGCGCTCCAGACCGAGAAGCTCGCGGGCCACGCGCCCACCCATCACGACAGCGCCGAGACCCTGCCCGACCAGCCGCTATTCCTGGTCGCCAACGAGTTCTTCGACGCCCTGCCCGTGCGCCAGTTCGTGCGTGACGAAGACGGGTGGCGCGAACGTCAGATTGGGGTGAAGGCGGGCAAGCTTACGCTGGGTCTGTCCGACCCTCTGCCCGCCCCGTTCCTGAACCACCGGCGCGAAGACACCCAACATGGCGACCTGGTCGAATACTGCCCCACCGCGAGCGCGGTGCTGGCGCCGATCTCGGCCCGAATCCAGGCGCATGGGGGCGTGGCTCTGGTGATCGACTATGGCGAATGGCGCTCCCAGGGCGACACGCTGCAGGCGCTGAAAGCACATGAACCCGTCGCCCCCCTGGCCTACCCCGGCGAGGCCGACCTGACCTGCCACGTCGATTTCGAGGCGCTGATCGCGGCCAGTGACCTGATCCCGGCCCGTGTGGCGCCGCAAGGCCTGTTCCTGGAGCGGCTCGGCATTACCCAGCGCGCCCAGACGCTCGCCAAGGGGCTGAGCGGTCCGGCGCTGGACAGCCATATCGCCGCCCATCGCCGCTTGACGCACCCCGAGGAAATGGGGACGCTCTTCAAGGTGCTCGGCCTGACTCGCGCGGGCGAGCCTTGCATTCCGGGAACAACACATGACGCTTGAAGCCATTACCTCAGACGCTTTCGGGGACCTGCGCCACGGGTTCTTCACCCGCAAGGGCGGCGCCTCGTCGGGGGTCTATGCCGGGCTGAACTGCGGGTCGGGCAGCGATGACATGGCCGAGGCGGTCCAGATCAACCGCACCCGCGTGGCCGAGGCGATGGGCGTGGCGCCCGAAGCCATGGTCGGCGTGCACCAGGTGCATTCGCCCGACGTGGTCGTGGCCGAGGGGCCGCTGGACGACAGGCCAAAGGCCGACGCCGTGGTCACCGCCACCCCCGGCCTGGCCCTGACCATCCTGACCGCCGATTGCGGCCCGGTGCTGTTTGCTGACCGCACCGCCGGTGTCGTGGGCGCAGCCCACGCGGGCTGGAAGGGCGCGCTGGACGGCGTGCTGGAAGCCACGATCAAGGCGATGGTCAGCCTGGGCGCCACCCGCGAGGGCATTACCGCCGTGCTCGGCCCGACAATCTCGCAGGCCAATTACGAGGTGGGCCCCGAGTTCCTGGATCGCTTCCTGGACGTGGATGAGGAAAACCACCGGTTCTTCGTTAACGGCCGGGGCGACAAGTACCAGTTCGACCTGCCGGTCTATTGCCTGACCCGCCTGCGTGCCGCCGGGATCGGCAACGCAGAATGGGTGCGCCACTGCACCTACGGCGACCCGGAGCTGTTCTACTCCTACCGCCGCTCCGTACATCGCGGAGAGCCGGATTACGGTCGGCTGGTCTCGGCCATTCGGTTGTAACCCGCGCGGTCGACCCGCTCTACCGGATCGTGACCGAACTTTGGCAGCCCCCCGCCCCAATCGCGCCCCATTCGCGGAAACAATCGCGCCCCAACTTGCCGAATGTTTCCCACACCCCTTGTTTTCAAGGCCCCGCGTGACCCGCAACATTTCCCGGCCAAATTTCAAAGAATTCTCGAAACCGCCAAACCCCTGCCCGAATCCCGGCCTAGGTTGATCCTCAACACAAGGACAACACCGCCAGAATGGCGAAGATGACGAGGCAGAGATGAAACAGAAGCGCTGGATGAAATGGATCGTGGAAGCCGACACCGATGCGGTGGAACTGCCCTGGGCCCGGGGCGCACGTCGCGCCGCGCGCAAACAGGCCGCCAAGACCCGCGCCCGCGCTGCGTAAGACTTCTCGGTAGCAGAGAGAAAACTGGCCGCCTGCTCCGCTCCGGAGGGCGGCCTTTTTCATGCGCCTCGCCTACATTCATAAAGATTTAGGATAATACCCGCATTTTCCGTACCATGCGTGCAACAACACGGGAGGGTGCAATGCGCCGATTGATCATGTTCCTGGTCACCCATGGGGTGGCGCTGGCGGTGGGCTTTGCCCTGGGCATCTACCTGTTGCCGATCCTGACCGCCCCCCCCTCGCCCGATGCGGCGACGCTGGAGAGCATGTCACAGGACGCGGTCTTTACCGCCGAGTTCACCCGCGACCTGCCGGGCAGCGATTTCCTGCATTGGGGCGAAGGCAGGGTCAGCCTGACGGCGACCCAAATCGTACACGCGGGCGAGCTGTCGCCCGGGCCGGATTACATGGTCTATCTGGTGCCGGAGTTCGTGACGGATGAGGCCAGTTTCGAAGCGGTAAAAAGCCAATCCCTGCGCATTGGTCCCGTGAAGACCTTCGAAGGGTTCGTGCTGGACCTGCCCGAGGGCGCGAACTTGGAAGCCTACAATACCGTCCTGGTCTGGTGCGAGGCCTTCGGCGAGTTCATCTCTGCCGCGCAGTACCGGTAGGGCTCAGGGCGTTTCCGCCAGCCGCGCTTCGAGCACGTCGAAGGGCACGCCGGGATCGTCCTTGGCGTCGCGAATGACCAGCGAGGTCTTGACGCTCGCCACATTGTCCGCCGCCGTCAGCTGCTCGGTCAGGAAGGTCTGGAAGGTCGACAGGTCCGGCGCCACGCATTTCAGGATGAAATCCACCTCGCCGTTCAGCATGTGGCACTCGCGCACCAGCGACCATTCGCGGCACTTTTCCTCGAAGGCGGACAGGTCGACTTCGGCCTGGCTGACCAGCCCGACCATGGCAAAGACCTGTACCTCGAAACCCAGCGCGCGGGCGTCGACATCGGCGTGGTAGCCACGGATATAGCCCGATTCCTCCAGCGTACGCACCCGGCGCAGGCAGGGCGGTGCCGAGATGCCCACCCGTTTGGCCAGCTCGACATTGGTCATGCGCCCGTCGGCCTGCAGCTCAGCAAGAATCATGCGGTCGATCGGGTCAAGTTTGCTGGTGGCCATGCGGGATATCCTGTCAGAAGTTGCGCGAACCTTATCCGCGCGCGCATGAACGCGCAATATTATTTCGCACTCGCGCAACATTCGACATGCCCGGATTTCCGCTCGTTCCGCAGCGTCACGCGCCGCGGCGCGCCCGTGCGGTGCACATATAGACCAACCCGCCGACGGCCAAGCCCCAAACCGGCGCACCGATCCCGGCGACCGAAGCACCCGAGGCGGTGATCAGGAAGGTCACGGCGGCGGCCTCACGGCTGGAGACCTCGTGCAATGCCGCTTGGGCGGAGTTGGCAAAGACGCCCATGAGGGCAATGCCCGCCAAGGTTTCCAGCACCATCGGCGGGGCGGCAGCGGCCAGCGCGGTGATCAGCGCGGCGAAGAGGCCGAAGACCGCATAGAACAGCGCGGCCATGACCGCGGCCCAATAGCGGCGGGCGGCATCCGCGCAGGCGTCATCGCCCGCGCACATCGCGGCGGTGATGGCGGCCAGGCAGGTCTGCGGCGCGCCGAACGGGGCGCCCAATACGCTGACGATACCAACCCCGGCGATCTGCCCACCCGGCGACGGGGTGTACCCGAAGCTGCGCAGAACCGCGATGCCCGGGATATTCTGTGCCGCCATGGTCACGACGAACAGGGGCAGGCCGATGCTGATCGCGCCCTGGAACGTGAACTCGGGCAGGATGAACAGCGGCGCGGTCAGAACCGCGCTCTCCGACAGGATGGACAGGTCGCCCCACAGAAAGGTCACGCCCCCGGCGGCGACAACGGCGGCGGGCACTGCGAAGAGCTTGTTGACCCGCCCGACAAGGAACCAGGTCAGGATGATCGGCAGGGCGGCACGGGGCGCCTCGGCCAGGGCCTCGAACGGCGCGATGCACAGGGATACCAGCACACCCGCCAGCATCGCTTGGGCCAAAGGGGCGGGAATATCAGCGGCAAAGCGGGCAAGCGGCCGCCAGAACCCGGCCACCACGGTCAGAACGCCTGCCAGCAGGAAGCCCCCGACGGCAACGGCAAACCCACCCTCGACCGGGGCGGTGACGGCCAGCAAAGCCACGCCCGGCGTCGACCATGCCGCGCTGATCGGCATGCGGTAGGCCATCGACAGAACCGCGCCTGCAAGCGCCATCGCCAGGGCCGCCGCCATCAGCCCCGCCGCCGCCTGCTGTGGCGAGGCCCCCACACCGGTCAGCCCCTGCAACACGATCGGAAAGGAGCTGAAGAAGCCGACAATGGCCACGACAGCCCCGGTCGATACCGTCTGGAAGGGAGGCAGGGTCATGAATTCTTACCGAAATCCGTTTCGCGCATCGCGGCACTGTGCCAGAGGCGCCAGCGAAGTCAATCGCCCGGTGCGACGCCGCAAAACCACGCCCGCGCTCGCAAATGCGTGAGAGGGGTTTGCCTCGGCCCATGTCAGATATATATGCGGCTGAACGCTGAATTCTGCCGCAGAGGTCCCCATGTCCGACTCCCGCCACACCAAAACCCTGATCATCGGCTCCGGCCCGGCCGGTTACACCGCCGGCGTCTATGCCGCGCGCGCCATGCTGAACCCGATCCTGGTTCAGGGCATGGAACCGGGCGGCCAGCTGACCACCACCACAGAGGTGGAGAACTACCCGTCCTTCATCGACATCCAGGGCCCCGAGCTGATGGTGAAAATGGAAGAGCACGCCCGCGCCATGGGCACCGAGGTTGTCGGCGACATCATCACCGACCTGGACCTGTCCGAACGCCCCTTCAAGGCGAAGGGCGACAGCGGCGCGACCTATACCGCCGACAGCGTGATCCTGGCCACCGGCGCGCGCGCCAAGTGGTTGGGGCTGCCGTCGGAAGAGAAGTTCAAGGGCTTCGGCGTCTCGGCTTGCGCCACCTGTGACGGGTTCTTCTATCGCGGCCAGGAAATCGTCGTCGTGGGCGGCGGCAACACGGCCGTCGAGGAGGCGCTGTTCCTGACCAACTTCGCCTCGAAAGTAACCCTGATCCACCGCCGCGACACGCTGCGTGCAGAAAAGATCCTGATCGACCGCCTGATGAAGAACGAGAAGATCGAACCCCTGTGGGATCACACCCTGGAAGAGGTCGTGGGCGACGAGAACCCGCTGGGCGTGACCGGCGTGCGCGCCAAACACGTGAAGACTGGCGAGATTACCGAGATCCCGGCGAAAGGCGTCTTCATCGCCATCGGCCACGCACCCGCCAACGAACTGGTCAAGGACACGCTGGAAACCCATATGGGCGGCTATGTCGTGACCCAGCCTGACAGCACCGCCACCTCGATCCCCGGGGTCTTTGCCGCCGGCGACCTGACCGACCACAAGTACCGCCAGGCGGTGACCTCGGCCGGGATGGGCTGCATGGCCGCGCTGGAAGCCGAGGCCTTCGTTGCCGAACAGGAGTGACCTGCTGCGCCCCTTGACGGGGCGCTTCTGGCGGGCCGGGTTCATCGCCCACGAGGCGGATCTGCTGACTCCGGCCCGCGCGCCCGAAGGCCGCTGGCATCACGGCGGCCAACAGGCGCTTTACCTGTCGGGCAGCCCGGAAGGTTGCCAAGTGGCGCTCAAGGTCTATTTGCGCCAAGACGATGGGCCGCGGGGCATCTACCCGCTAGACGTCAGCGCCCGCCGGATCGCCGATCTGCGCTGTCCGGAGGCCCGGACCTCCCTGGGCACGTCGCTGGACAAGATACACGCCTTCTGGGCCGATCTTTTAGACGCAGGCCAGCACTCCCCAACCTGGACCTTGGCGGACCGGCTGCGAGACATGGGGGCCGACGGGATCTTGACCCCGTCACGGTTCCGCCCCGATCTGACCCATCTGACGCTATTTTCGTGGAACGAGATGCACAAGGCGCAGGTCCAGCGCGCCGGAACGCCCTTGCCTTGGCCCGACCCAGAAGGGGCGCCCCCCTCAAAGACTGGTCACCATAAATCCGGGTAACCTGCTTGGCATAGCCCGACGCCTGCCCTCTTCCGTTCCTCAGTCATCCTTATGGACAAAGAAGACCTGCGCCATACCTTCATAGGCGAACCAGGGCTCGACCGAGAACTGTGGATTTTCCGCAAGCCACTGATGCAGCGCCGCCCGTTCTCCGGTCTTGTTCGAGCCGCATTGCGCATTGTAGTCGTCGAACATCAGAACACTGCCCTGCACCAGCTTGTCGGTCAGGAAATCCAGCGCCGCCTTGCTGGGCAGCATGACATCACAATCAATATGCGCCACCATGCAGGTCTGGGAGACACCTTCGATTGGGCCACTTTTCGGCAGGTCGGTCACGAAGTTCCCCTGCCACAGGTTGACCCGTTCCAGATCAACCGACGCAAGCGCCAGATTGTGCAGGAAGGTACGCTTGTTGCAGAAGAAGGTCTCGTCCCGGAAATCCTCTTCCTCAAGAGACCCGATGATCCCTTCGAAACTGTCGAAACCGCAAAAGCGCACCCCAAGGTTGGCGGCCATTTCCTGATAGGCAAGGGTAAAGGTCTTGCCCTCGAACATACCGAACTCGAAATAACCGATCTCGCGCCCGGCATATTGATGTGACGCCTGGTAATGTACGTATTGGGCCACGGTCGAAAATGCCTCGCGGAAGGTGACCCCGCGCGATGGCGCCACCTCCCCCGCGCCGAAGATCACGCGCCCGAAAACCCGTGTGACCACGTACCCCCGGCGGCGCAGCGGATTGACGATGGCCGCCAGACGGTGAAACCGTGCGCCCGCATGATCTGCCAGGACGATCAGGCTGTCGTCGGGTGTGGCGGACAGAGCGGCAACACGTTCAACGATCTCTTCGGAAATGTCGGCGTTCGAACGGCTGAAATCCACGTCCAATGCCTGGATCTGTTTGCCATCCACCACATTGACGGCTTCAGCGCGAACCGCAGCAATGCGCTCTGTCGATCAAAGGATAATCAGCGAGGCGAACCCATCCCCAAATGTCGAAATATTCCGAGCTATGCTCTGCGCACCTTGAAACAGGCGATCTCCCTAAAATTGAGTAAGTACTTATCGAAAGCCCTAAGACACTTCTGGCACCCCATCAAGGGCGGATTGGCCCGGAACATTCGCCTCAAAACGTCACACTGGAGCGAACAAGCGCACCGACCGCCCCCTTGTCAGGCAACAGCGCCCGTGGTGGCACAGGTTTCGGCGAATATTCACCTTTTACGTGAAAAAGGCTTTGCAGAGCGGGCATTTCATGCGATCCGTTCATGCGTGAACACACTTTGAGTCGTCGCCATGACCACCCAAGAGACAAAAACCACCGCCGAGGAAGACCAGCTCTTCCGGCTCCTGCGCCAGCTTGATACGGCGCCGGATGCCTCGCAACGCGCCTTGGCGGCGGTGATCGGTGTCTCGTTGGGACGACTCAACGCGCTGTTGCGTATGGCGACCGAGGCCGGGCTGATCAGCGTCAGCGACCGTAAGGGCCCCGACAAGCGCCAGAGGTTCACCTATACGCTCACCGCCCGCGGCGGCACCGAAAAGCGCCGCCTCACCGACCGCTTTCTTGCCCGCAAACTGGCCGAATACAACGCCCTGCACGCGGAGCTTACCGGCACCACCAGCGGCCTTGTGCCGCTGAAACACAGGACCAATCCCATGGAAAACAACCTCACGCCCATCCCCGAGCTCTATGTGAGCTATGAAAGCGCGCAGAAACTGAAAGTGGAAGCCGCCGACCTGGTCAGCTGGGACCTGACCCCGCGCCAGATTTGCGACCTGGAACTGCTGATGAACGGCGGGTTCAACCCGCTGAAGGGCTTCCTGACCGAGGAAGACTACAACGGCGTGGTGGAAAACATGCGCCTGGCCGACGGCCAGCTGTGGCCGATGCCGATCAACCTGGATGTGTCCGAGGACTTCGCGGCGCAGCTTACCGAAGGCCAGGACATCGCCCTGCGCGACCAGGAAGGCGTGATCCTTGCCACCATGACCGTCACCGACAACTGGGTGCCGAACAAGGCACGCGAGGCTGAAAAGGTCTTTGGCGCCGATGATGAAGCGCACCCGGCGGTGAACTACCTGCACAACCACGCGGGCAAAGTGTACTTGGGCGGCCCGGTCGTGGGCATCCAGCAGCCAGTGCATTACGACTTCCGCGCCCGCCGCGACACCCCGAACGAGCTGCGCGCCTATTTCCGCAAGCTGGGCTGGCGCCGTGTGGTGGCCTTCCAGACCCGCAACCCGCTGCACCGCGCCCACCAGGAACTGACCTTCCGCGCCGCCAAGGAGGCCCAGGCCAACCTGCTGATCCACCCGGTGGTCGGCATGACCAAGCCGGGCGACATCGACCACTTCACCCGCGTGCGCTGCTACGAGGCGGTGCTGGATCAATACCCGTCCGCCACCACCACCATGAGCCTCTTGAACCTGGCCATGCGCATGGCCGGCCCGCGTGAGGCCGTGTGGCACGGTCTGATCCGCAAGAACCACGGCTGCACCCACTTCATCGTCGGCCGCGACCACGCCGGGCCCGGCAAGAACTCGGCCGGTGAAGATTTCTACGGCCCCTATGACGCCCAGGACCTGTTCCGCGAACACGCCGAGGAAATGGGCATCGAGATGGTCGATTTCAAACACATGGTCTATGTGCAGGACCGCGCCCAATACGAACCGGCCGACGAGATCGCCGACAAGGATGACGTGACCATCCTGAACATCTCGGGCACCGAGTTGCGCCGCCGCCTGGCTGAAGGTCTGGAAATCCCGGAATGGTTCTCCTTCCCCGCCGTGGTAGAAGAACTGCGCAAGACCAAGCCGCCCCGCTCGGAGCAGGGTTTTACCGTCTTCTTCACCGGCTTCTCGGGCTCGGGCAAATCAACCATCGCCAACGCTCTGATGGTCAAACTGATGGAGATGGGCGGCCGCCCCGTGACCCTGCTGGACGGCGACATCGTGCGTAAAAACCTCAGCTCGGAACTGGGTTTCTCGAAGGAACACCGCGACCTCAACATCCGCCGCATCGGTTATGTCGCCTCGGAAATCACCAAGAACGGCGGCATCGCCATCTGCGCTCCAATCGCCCCCTATGCGACCACCCGCCGTGCAGTGCGCGAGGACATCGAGCAGTTCGGCGCCTTCATCGAAGTGCACGTTGCCACCTCGATCGAAGAATGCGAGCGCCGCGACCGCAAGGGGCTCTACAAACTGGCACGTGAGGGCAAGATCAAGGAATTCACCGGGATCTCCGACCCCTATGACGTGCCGGTGAACCCGGAACTGTCGGTCGAGACCGAGAATGTCGAGGTCGACAACTGCGCCCATCAGGTTCTGCTGAAGCTCGAAAGCATGGGGCTGATCAAGGCGTAAGCGCCTGGTCAGAAACACTGGAAGGCCGGGGCATTGCCCCGGCCTTTTTTGTCAGGCAGGGTCGGCGCATGACATTATCTGTACTGACTATGGGTGACAGCGCGGTGGGCCACGTTACCGATTTTCTCAACTCCCAAAACACCTCGGCCCAGGTGATTGGCTGTGTCGAAGATTTTTCCTGCGGACCGCTCCCGGGTCTCGAAGACATGGCCGCATTCGCCCAGGCGCGCTCTGGGTTTTGGAAAACCATAATTCCCGAAGACGAGGCCACCAAACGCCACTGGCGCAAGTTCCTGTCCTACAAGGTCGCAAAGCTGCGCGGGGCGCAACGGATCGAGATCTGGGTCGGCCAAACCGTCAGGGAGCAGTTCTTTCTGCTCGTCTGCCTGGGCCTTCTGGCACGACATGATTTCCCGAAGGACCGCATCTTTTTTCGCCAGTTTCACCAGTTTCGAAACATCCCCGCCCTATTCATGTTGCGCCCAGAGGAGTTCGCACCTCTGCCAGATGCGCAGGCATTTCCGGATTGGCTGACTGACGCGCTGGGGGCACTGACCTCTGGGACGGCAAGGGACATGGACGAACTTGTCGCGCGCGGTTCCGGCCATGCGCCACTGGATCAGGCGCTTGCACTTTGCCTCGCGCGCCGTCCGGACCCCGAAACCGGACTGGGGTCAATCGAACATCGGTTGATCCTGGCCGCAACCGCCGAACATCGGCCAGCAGCACGAACAGTGGGCGAGGCGATGGCGGCACAAGGAGACCCGCGTGACGACCTGGGCGATCTTGTTCTCTGGCACAGGCTTCGGCAGATGCCAGACTGGGTCGAGATCATCGACAAGGGCGCCATCACGGGGTCATGGATGCGCGGCTTCACGGCTGCCTTGACCGAGGATGGGCAGCGGGTGCAGCAACAGCTTCGGTCACAGAGCGCAACATGAGCGAAACCATCGTCTCGCTCACCTCGATCCCGCCCCGTTTTGCGCAGTTGCCCCGCGTGGTTGCAACGTTACAGGCGCAAGGAGCGCAGGTGATCGTCACCCTGCCCCGTCGATACCGCCGCTTTCCCGGGGATCATGCGGTGCCGGACCTGCCGGGCGCAGAGGTCTTGCGCCCGGATGGGGATCTGGGGCCAGCGGCCAAGGTAGTGCATGCGGCGCAGAGGCTGCGTGGGCAGGATGTGGACCTGCTGTATTGCGATGATGACTGGGACTATGCGCCGGGCTGGGTGGACGCCTTTCGCAAGGCGCGCTTGGCGCATCCGGGGGCAGTTCTGGCGGGCGCCACCTTCGGGGCGGAGCGGTTGAAGCTCTCGGGCCCACCAATCGTTCAGGGGTTTGCAGGGGTCATGATCCAGCCCGATTGGCTAGATGACCTGGCCATGACCCTGCCGGAGATCGCCTGGGCCGTCGATGACATCTGGCTGTCCGGCGCCTTTGCCCGGGCGGGGCGTGCGGTGGTCGAACTGCCTGAGGCGCGCAGGCTGGCCACCCCTCTGGCCGATCCCGGCAATCTGCAAGCCGCGCAGGTGGACGGCCAGACCCGAGCCGAGGCCAACCGGGCCTGCGCCCTGCATCTGGCGGCGCGATTCGGAACTTGGCGCCCCCTGTAGAGCGGATCAGTTCGCAGTCAGAAACTGCACGATTTGGGGAACGACGCGCTGTCCCACAGGCAGCTCACCATCAAAATAGGTCGCGAAATTTGTCGCGACGTCCTCATGCGGGACCGGTTTGAACATGTGGTTGAGCTGCGTGAAATCCACCCGCTGCGCATCCGGCCTTGCGGCGGTCAGCGCAGCGGCATCCGTGCCGGTGATCTGCAAATCCTGCCCGCCTTGCAGGATCAGCAAGGGAAGGTCACTTTTCCCGGCCAGCGCCGCTGGATCATGGGAGAACAGGTCGACCATGTACCGTTGCAGCCCCGGCGCAAACAGCCCGGCCAACGCAGGCGGGACCTGATCGGCACTGACCGCCTGCCCGACTTCCAGCGAGGCGATGATGCGCTCCGAGACCTCCAGAAGTTCGGGCATCATCGCCGGTGAGGCCGCCAGTTGCTCGCGCAGGATTGCCCCCAGCGGTCGCCCCGGCCCGGCCAGCGAGACCACGCCGCAGACATTCTCCGCCCCATGCGCCACCGTGTGGAAGGCAACCAGCGCGCCCTCGCTATGGCCAATCAACCAGACACAGTCGCGCGCACCTTGGTGGGCGGCCACCCAGTTGCGAATGTCCGCAGCATAGGCACCGATGGTCACGTCATTGGCATCACTCACCGCCGCGGCGCTGGAAAACATGCCGCGCTTGTCGATGCGGATCGTGCTGATGCCCTGCGCCCCCAGCCCCTCGGCCAGTTGCCTGTAGAGGTTGGTGGTCATGCCAAGGGTGTTGTTGCCATCCCGGTCAATCGGGCCGGAGCCGGGAATGATCAGGGCCAGCGCCTGTTCATCTTCTGCCTGCAGATACGCGCCCTTGAGCGGCCCGGCGGGCCCCGGTGCGCTGACCTCTTCGGCGACTGCGGGCGCGGCCAGACAGGCCACAAGCGCAGCCCATTTCACAGCAGGAGCTCCCCGCGCATGAGCACCCGGCCCGGGCCGCCGACCTTGACCCCGGTGGGGGCCTCGCGTGGGCCCAGCACCTCGACCTGAGCCGCGCCCGGACGTCCCATCCAATGGCCTTGTTCGGCGATGAAATCCGTTTGATTGATCAGCCCGTGATGCCACAGATAGGCGGCCATGCAGCCGGTGGCGGATCCGGTGAACGGATCCTCGGGCGGCATGGGCGCGGGCAACAGCAGGCGCGAGAAGGTATCGCCTATGGCCGTTTCCCCGCCCAGTGTGACCAGAAAGGGTTCAACAAGATCGCCAGGCAGGGTGCCGGGCGGGTTCAGCGCCTCCCAGGCCTCGGAACGCAGCGTGGCACGGCGCAGGGCCTCCTTGTCCTTCAGGACAACGATGCAGAAGGGCGTGCCGGTCGAGACGATCTGTGGGGTACCCACCACGTCCCCGGCCTCCAACCCGTACATCGCGGCAATCCGGGCCGGATCATGGGTGGCACCGAACACCGGCGCGAGCTGGGTCATGGTAACGATGGGGCCCTTTGGCCCGGTCTTGACCTCGATCGGCAACACGCCTGCGCCAACCTCCAGCGTGAACGCCGCCCGACCCGAGGACAGATCGACCAGCCCCCGATCGACAAGCGACACGACGGTCGCCACCGTCGGGTGGCCAGCCATGAGGATTTCCTTGTCGGCAACGTAGTATCGCGCGCCGAAATCGGCCTTGTCCGAACCAACCAGATAGGCGCATTCGCTGAGCGAGGTTTCCCGCACCAACGCCAGCCGGTCGTCAATCGACAAGTCTGCGGCGCCATGCACCACGACACATCCGTTGCCACCAAATGGGGAAGAGGTGAACGCATCCACCCAGTCGAATTCATATGCCATCACGCGCTCCTTCGTCGGAGGCACCATGCCTCCGATCCGCGCGTTTGACCAGCCCCTGCGCGAGGGGCTGACCGGCCGTCTTAGTGTACCGAAACCGGCGACAGGTCGTTCTGCCGTGCCAGCGCAAAAGCCAGGCGACGACCGCGCACCAGGGCCAGGCGTTCGCCATCGGCATCATGCACGGCGAAGAGCCGCTTGATACCCTCGACCTGGGGCCGGATCTCCTCCGGCAGGTCCTCGATATTCACTGGCCGGACATAGACGATACGTTCGCCGTTTTCCGGCATGATTTCATATTTCGCATCCATGACACGTCTCCTTCCATACACAAGATATGGGGTCGGCGCGGGTGTTTCGCCCGTCCGCTCACAAGCTGTTGATGGTCTGAAATATCAGCCGCGATTGATTTGGATCGTCTGCACGACCTTCTCGGGCTCGGCCCGTTCCAGATCGATATGCAGAAGCCCGTTCTCGGTCGTGGCGCCCTTCACATCGACCCCATCGGCCAGGACAAAGCTTTTCTGGAACTGCCGCCCGGCAATGCCGCGATGCAGGAAGACGCGGGTGGCATCGGCCTCGGGCTGGCGACCGCGAATGACCAGCTTGTGGTCCTCGACCGTGATCGACAGGTCGTCATCCGAGAACCCGGCAACCGCGAGGGTGATGCGGTAACCCCGCTCGCTGACCTGTTCGATATTGAAGGGAGGGTATCCATCCTGCCCTTTCGACGCCTGTTCAACCAGACGCTCAAGCTGTTCAAAGCCAAGCAGGAAAGGGTGGGACCCAAGGGTCATTTTCGTCATCGACACGTCCTTCATCAAAGCGACACGTATTGGGGCCCCGCGCGCGGCGACCCTTGGTTGAATATGGGGGGGCACCGGGCGGGCTGCAAGCCCTCTCCACCCGCAGCCTTAACCAGTTGTGCACGACCCTAGGTCACCTGCTCCTGTTCCCCTTGGCGGAACAGGGTCGGGCGGCTAAGTTGTGGGCAAGATTTGGAAAGCCGACTCACTGATGAGCAATGCCGAAGAAATGAAGCCCGAAGAGGTGCTGCGCGTCGAGCTGGAAGTGTTCCGCCGCGAGCATCGCGATCTGGACGACGCCATTACCGCCCTTGAACAGACCGGCCGCGCCGATCAACTGCAATTGCGCCGCTTGAAAAAGCAGAAATTGGCGCTGAAGGACAAGATTGCCGCGATCGAGGACAAACTGACGCCGGATATCATTGCGTAAAGGCCCAAGCCCTTTATAAAGCGGGCTTCAAAGACTTCGGGGGACAGCATGACGGACGTGAAAGTCGGGATCATCATGGGCAGCCAGTCGGACTGGCCCACGATGAAGGAAGCCGCCAACATTCTGGATGAACTGGGCATTGCCTATGAGACCAAGATCGTCTCGGCGCACCGCACGCCGGACCGGTTGTGGGACTATGGCAAGACCGCAGCCGACCGCGGATTGCACGTGATCATCGCGGGCGCGGGAGGGGCGGCGCATCTGCCGGGCATGATGGCTTCGAAAACCCGGGTGCCCGTGGTGGGCGTGCCGGTGCAGACCCGGGCGCTGTCCGGTGTCGACAGCCTTTATTCCATCGTGCAGATGCCCAAGGGTTTCCCGGTCGCGACCATGGCGATCGGCGCGGCGGGTGCCGCCAACGCTGGCCTGATGGCTGCTGGCATTCTGGCAGTGGCTGACGCCGACCTGGCCCAGCGCCTGGACACCTGGCGCGAGGCGCTGTCCGCCTCCATCCCCGACGAGCCCTCCGATGACTGAGGCGCTGCAAACCGGTGCCGTGATCGGCATTCTGGGCGGCGGTCAGCTGGGCCGCATGCTGTCCGTCGCGGCCTCCCGCCTTGGCTTTCGCACCCATGTGTTCGAACCGGGCGCCAACCCGCCCGCGGGTCATGTCGCCGACCGGGTGACCACGGCGGGCTATGACGACGAAGACGCGCTGCGTGCCTTTGCGACAAGCGTCGATGTGGTCACCTATGAATTCGAGAACATCCCCACCGCCGCGCTGGACGTGATCGAGGCGATCCGCCCGATCCGCCCCAACCGCGAGGCCCTGCGCGTGAGCCAGGACCGGTTGGTGGAGAAGGACTTTCTGACCGGGCTGGGCCTGACCGTCGCGCCCTATGCCAACGTGGAAAACGCCGCCGATCTGGATGCCGCGATGGGCAGCATCGGTGCGCCCTCGATCCTGAAGACCCGCCGCTTCGGCTATGACGGCAAGGGCCAGGCCCGCATCATGGCCGCCGAGGACGCGGCGCAAGCGCTGGCCGACATGGCAGGCGCCCCTGCCGTGCTGGAGGGGTTCGTGAACTTCTCCCACGAGGTCAGCGTGATCGCCGCGCGCGGTGTGACCGGCGAGGTCGCCTGCTATGACCCCGGCGAGAACGTGCACAAGGACGGAATCCTGTCCACCACCACCCTGCCCGCGCGCCTGAATGCGGCCCACCGCATGGACGCCGTGCTGCTGGCGGGCAAGATCCTGAATGCGCTGGACTATGTCGGCGTCATGGGCGTCGAGCTCTTCGTCACCCCGCAGGGCCTGGTGGTGAACGAGATCGCGCCTCGGGTGCACAATTCCGGCCACTGGACCCAGAACGGCTGCGCCATAGACCAGTTCGAACAACACATTCGCGCCGTTGCGGGCTGGCCGCTGGGCGACGGATCGCGCCATTCGGACGTGGTGATGGAGAACCTGATCGGCGCTGACATGGACCGCGTGGGTGACATCGCCAAGGAGCCCAACGCGGCGCTGCACCTCTATGGAAAGGCCGAGGTCAAGGCGGGGCGCAAGATGGGCCACGTGAACCGGGTTATTGGGCCGAAGAGCTGACGCCAACTCGAACCCAAGGCCCCCTCTCGCGCATTTCGTGCCGAAATACGCTGCCGGGCAACGCGCGGGCCAAAGGCCCACGCTTGGGGCGCAAGATGGGCCACGTGAACCGGGTTGTTGGGCCGAAGAACTGAGCCGGACCGAGCCCAAGGCCCCCTCTCGCGCATTTCGTGCCGAAATACGCTGCCGGGCAACGCGCGGGCCAAAGGCCCACGCTTGGGGCGCAAGATGGGCCACGTGAACCGGGTTATTGGGCCGAAGAGCTGACGCCAACTCGAACCCAAGGCCCCCTCTCGCGCATTTCGTGCCGAAATACGCTGCCGGGCAACGCGCGGGCCAAAGGCCCACGCTTGGGGCGCAAGATGGGCCACGTGAACCGGGTTGTTGGGCCGAAGAACTGAGCCGGACCGAGCCCAAGGCCCCCTCTCGCGCATTTCGTGCCGAAATACGCTGCCGGGCAACGCGCGGGCCAAAGGCCCACGCTTGGGGCGCAAGATGGGCCACGTGAACCGGGTTATTGGGCCGAAGAGCTGACGCCAACTCGAACCCAAGGCCCCCTCTCGCGCATTTCGTGCCGAAATACGCTGCCGGGCAACGCGCGGGCCAAAGGCCCACGCTTGGGGCGCAAGATGGGCCACGTGAACCGGATTGTTGGGCCGAAGAGCTGACGCTAGCCGCATGTTTTTCTGGAACGCCGTCGCTCTTTCGAGTGGCGGCGTTTCCCTTTGAAAAGGGTAGGTTCGAACGATTCTTGCTCTTATTGCAGTTCAAAATATTCATGTTTATTTACAACAGGTTAGAGTTAAATTTTCTTCGAAAACCGCCAAAACTGGAACGCCGCCCTCGGTCACGCTAGCGATCCTGTGGGCATCTCCGCCCCAACACAGGACCAGATCAATGACATCGAAGCAGTTCCCTCGTGCCGCGACGCTCGCCTGCGCCGCGCTCATGCCCTGCACCCTCTGGGCGGCCGGGCCCGTGCCCCCTGCCGCTCCCACGGCTCTCTCGGCCCCCGCCACCGTCAGCCCCGATCCGGAGTGGGCCGGCGCCTATGGCGGTTTAACATTGGGCTTCGCGCTGCCCGGCCAAGACGCGGTCGGAGTATCTCCTGCTGGCAGCCCGGCCTCGATCGCGATCGGGCAGCTCGATAGCGAAGGGCTGAACGGCGGGGTCCGGCTGGGCTATCGCTGGCAGATCGGTATGGTGGTGGCGGGCCCCGAACTAGCCTTGGAAGGCGGCAAAGTTGAGGACAGGTTCAGTACCGGCGGCTATGACGCCGAGACCCGGCTGATCCGCGCCCTGTCCCTGCGCCTGAAGGCCGGGCTCGCCCAACCGGCCTGGGGCACGCAGCTCTATGCGATTGCGGGCGTATCACGTGGAGAATTCGACTACGCGGTCACCGGGACGGGCGCCGCTGGCCCGGCCGCGATCGACACGGCGTTTTCGGCCAACGGCCATATCCTCGGCCTCGGGATCGAGAAACAGCTGGGCGATCGGTTGTCCGTGACCGGGGAATACGAGCATTCCAGCTTCGGCAAGACCCGGCTGGAGGATGCAGGCGGCGCCGCGACCCAGGCCACGCCGCGGTTTCACAATCTCAAACTGGGGGTGAACCTGCGATTCTAATCCTCATTCGGCGGGGTGTTCCAGCCCCGCCACCGCCGCGCGCGCGGCACGGGTCACCGGGGGCGGTTCACGCAAGCCCCGGGTCTTGTCGGCAACGGGGGTCGGCCTGGGCGTCTTCCCCTCTCGCGCGGCCCTGCGCCGTCGCGAGAGGCCGAACAGCCCCTTCAGAAACCCCACCACCACCAGCCAGCCAGCGCCAAACCCGATGCCCGTCGCCAGCGCCCCGTCGCGAGTCACCGGCACGGCGGGGCGGAAATCGCCCCAGGTGCGCGCGGCAAGCTCACTGTCGCGCAACCGCCAGACCATGGTGAGCCGCTCCAGCGGCGCGGTGCCGGAAAGCGCCGCGTAATCCGCCGACAGACGCTCCAACCGGGCGATATTGCCCTGCATGTCATCGCGCAGCTGGTTCTGGAAAGCCGTGCCTCCCATCTGATCGAGCGCCTCATCGCGGGTCAGGCCAAAACCATCGGCAGAGGCGTCAAAGGCGGCGACCACCGCCGTCAGCTCATCCACCGCGCCCGCCAGGCGTTGCAGATATTGCTGCGAGTACTCGGGGAATTGCGACAGGGTCACGGCACCGCCAAGCCCGCCCACAAGGGCCAGCACGCGGATCATCGCCCCGCCTCCGGTTGGCTGATCATGCCTGTCACCTGCTCTGTTCTTTTGCAGGCAGGATGAAAGAAAAAGGGCGCGGGCGTCAAGATGACCGCCCACACCCCTGATATCTCAGCGATTTTCCGCCTCAGTGGTGCGAATAGATCTCCACCACCTTGGCGATCGCCTGTTCGGGCGGCAGCTCTTCGCTGGTCCCCGTGCGGCGGCAGGTCAGTTCCACCACGCCATTCTTCAGCCCCCGCGGGCCGACAGTGATGCGCCAGGGCAGGCCGATCAGGTCCATGGTGGCGAACTTGCCGCCTGCCCGTTCGGTACGGTCGTCATAGAGCGGCTCCAGACCGGCGGCCTCAAACGCCTTGTAGAGGCTCTCGCAGGCCGCGTCTGCTTCATCGTCGCCCTGTTTCAGGTTCACGATACCGACATGGAAGGGCGTCACGCCCTCCGGCCAGATGATGCCCTTGTCGTCGTGGCTGGCCTCGATGATGGCACCCAGGAGGCGGCTCACGCCGATCCCGTGCGATCCCATGTGCACCGGAACCTTCTTGCCATCCGGGCCCTGGACCTCGGCGCCCATGGCGTCGGAGTATTTGGTGCCGAAATAGAAGATCTGGCCAACCTCGATGCCACGCGCAACGCGGCGGCGCTCTTCGGGCACACGCTCGTGGAAGGCGGCCTCGTCATGGGTCTCATCCGTGCGGGCATACTTCGAGGTGAACTCCTCCAGCACGGCCTGGCACTGCTCGACGCTGTCATAGTCGATCACGCGGTCACCGAAACTCAGGTCGGTAACGGCGCTGTCGTAGAAAACCTCAGACTCGCCAGTCTCGGCCAGCACCAGGAACTCATGCGTATCATCGCCGCCAATGGGGCCACTGTCGGCGCGCATCGGGATCGCCTGCAGGCCCATGCGCTCATAGGTGCGCAGGTAGCTGACCAGGTGACGGTTGTAGGCGTGCAGCGCGTCTTCCTTGGTGAGGTCGAAGTTGTAGCCGTCCTTCATGTAGAACTCACGGCCGCGCATCACGCCGAAACGCGGGCGGATCTCGTCGCGGAATTTCCACTGGATCTGGTAAAGCGTCAGCGGCAGGTCCTTGTAGGAGCTGACGTGGCTGCGGAAGATGTCGGTCACCATTTCCTCGGCCGTGGGCGTGTAGAGCATGTCGCGCCCGTGGCGGTCCTGCATGCGCAGCATTTCCTGACCATAATCGTCATACCGCCCGCTTTCGCGCCACAGGTCCGCGCCCTGCAGGATCGGCATCTGGATTGCAATGTGACCAGCGCGGGCCTGTTCCTCGTGCACGATGTTTTCGATCTTGCGCAGCACCTTGAAGCCGAGCGGCAGCCAGGAATAGATCCCGGCGCTTTGCTGTTTGATCATGCCCGCGCGCAGCATGAGGCGGTGGGATACGATCTGGGCTTCGGAGGGGTTCTCTTTCAGGACCGGCAGGAAATAGCGGCTGAGGCGCATGGGCTGTCTCTCGTCTGATCTGGCTGTTCTAAGCTTTGCTTCGTCCTATGCCAAAGCGCGGGCGGGGGCAATCTTGATTGCAAGAAGGTGGGCAAAGGTGGGTCTCCCGCCCCCGGCCCACGCCTTCGGCTCGTCCGGGGTTGGGCGTGGCTCACTCCGTGAGCCTGGGGGCGGTGCCCCCGGGGCAGCCCCCTCCCCCGAGATATTCATGGCAAGACAACTAGGAGGGGCCGCGTGTTGTTTTGAATTGACGCATTCCGCCCTGCGTGGTCAGGCTGGGCCGGTTTGCAACGGTCATGTGACAGGGAGGCGAGCATGGCAGATACGATCCGGGAACCGGCGCGGGAGGTGCCGGTCATTCATCGCACTGAGGTGCTGGTGGTGGGCTCGGGGCCCGGAGGATTGGCGGCAGCCCTGGCAGCGGTTCGGGCGGGGGTGGAGGTGACCCTGCTGGACCGGTTCGGCTGTTTCGGCGGCAATATCACCACCGTGGGCGTCGAGGGTTTTGCCTGGTATCGGCATGAGGCGACTGTCGAGGCGGGTGGGATCGGGCGCGAGTTCGAGGAACGCGCCAAGGCGATGGGGGCTGCGGTGCCGGAAAGCCAGTCGCTATCCTACGAGCTGGACAGCGAGGGGTTCAAACTGGTGGCGGACCGGCTGGTCGAGGAAGCTGGCATTCATCCGATGTTGCACCGGATGTTCGTCGCTCCCATTCGCGACGGTGACCGCATTACCGGGGTGATTGTCGAAAGCAAGGCGGGCCGCGAGGCGGTGTTGGCCGAGGTGGTGATCGACGCCACAGGGGACGCCGATATCGCCCGCATGATGGGCGCGCCCTGTGTGAAGACGCCCATCGAGCAGATGCAGGCTGCCAGCGTGATGTTTCACATCGCGGGCGTCGACAAGGCGCGGTTCATGGAGGGGGTGCGGGCCGATCCGCAGACCTATGCCGACTGGTCCTCGGGCGAGTGGGTGGTGGAGACGGATGGCAAAGAGGACAACATGTTCTCGCCCTTCCTGGGCAAACCATTCGAGCAAGCCATTCGCGACGGGCTGCTGCCCGCGAACCTCAACACAATCGGCGGCACCTGGGGCGCGGTGCATGACAGTGGCGAGATGACCTATATGAACCTGGTACACCTGGCTGAGGTGGACGGCACCTGCCCCGACAGTATGACCAAGGGCGAGATCGAGGGGCGGCGCCAGGCGATGTTGGCGATTGACGCGTTGCGCGCCTATACGCCCGGCTGCGAGGCAGCGCGGCTCCGGAACTTCGGCATGACCATCGGCATTCGCGACACGCGCAAGATCGACGCGCATTACAACATGACCGAGGCCGATGTGCGACATCAGGGTCGTTTCGAGGACAGCATCGGCATCTATCCTGAGTTCATTGATGGCTATGGCGTGCTGATCCTGCCCACGACCGGCCGCTACATGCAGGTGCCCTACCGGGCGATGCTTCCCAAGGGCGTGCGTGGTCTGCTGGTGACGGGCCGTGCCATTGGCGGGGACAGGATCGCCCATGCCGCCACGCGCAACATGGCGTGCTGCGCGGTGGCCGGACAGGGGGCGGGCGTGGCGGCGGCCCAAGCGGTGCGGCGCGGCTGTGCGCTGGACGCGGTGGATATCACGGCGGTGCAGGTTGAACTCAAAAGGCAGGAGGTGCGCCTTGACTGAACATATCCCAACCATCGACATCTCACGCCTGGGCGGGCCGGGGCATGCGGATTGCGTGGCCGAGGTCATGCAGGCCTGCACCTCGATCGGCTTTCTGTCGATCACCGGCACCGGTGTGGATCCGGCGCTGGTCGATGGCACGCGCGACATGCTGCGGGCGCTGTTTGCTCTACCGGAACAGGCGAAATGGGACCAGGCGATCACGCGCGAGAACTATCGCGGCTTCATCCCGATGGGGTTCTTTACGCCGAATGACGGCTCCGGCACGCCAGATCGCTACGAGGGTTACAAGCTGCATGCGGAAGTGTCGGCGGATGATCCGGTGGTGGCCGACTGCGGGCTTTATGGGCCGAACGTCTGGCCGCACGAACTGCCGGAGGCGCGGGAGGTGATCCTGGCCTATTGGGCAGCGATGGACGGGGTGCTGATGCGGCTGCTGGGTGCGCTGGAAGAGGGGTTGGCGCTGTCACCCGGCGCTTTGACGGGCGGGTTCGAGCGTCCGATGACCAATATGACCCTGCTGCATTACCCGCCGCAGGCGCCAGACGAAGCGGGCTTCGGCATTCACGCGCACAAGGACACCGACGCGCTGACCATCATCGCGCCAGACCCGGTGGGTGGGCTGGAGGTAAAGACCCGTGCGGGCGATTGGATCAGCCCGCAAACCCCGCCCGGCGGCTTCGTCGTGAATATCGGCGACATGCTGGAGCTGTGGTCCGGCGGGCGGCTGGTCTCGACCCCGCATCGGGTGGTGAACCGGTCGGGCAAGGAGCGTTATTCCTTCCCCTATTTCGCGGTGCCGCGCCATGACGTGGTGATCGCGCCGCTTTTGGACCCGGTTCCCGGGTTCGACCGACCCTCGGTCCATGTCGGCCATTGGTCGGCAGAGACCTGGCGCACCAACTGGCCGGACGAGCAGGCCGACGAGAAAACACCGGAGCTGGGCACGATCCACGATTGACGCCTGGCAAAGGGGGCTCCCGCAAGATACTTGGGGCGAGAAAAAGAGAGGGGCCCGCAGGGCGGCCAGGCCCGCCCCCTTGAACCACAGACCAAAAAACGCGACATAGGGCAGGAGTTATACGGAGTTTTCATGGCCCTGCCCGTTCAGACCCAGGCCAAGTACTGGACCATTGCCACCGCCATCCTTGTAGCCGCCCTGTGGTTTCTGGGCGACGTGATCCTGCCCTTCGTGCTGGGGGGCGCGATTGCCTATTTCCTCGACCCGGTGGCGGACCGGTTGGAGGACGCGGGCTGTTCACGGGCGCTGGCCACTGCGATCATCTCGGTTCTCGCGGCGCTGGTTTTCATCATCGCGATCCTGCTGATCGTACCGACCTTGGTCAGCCAAGCGGTTTCGCTGGTCAATGTGGCGCCGGACCTGTTCAACCAGTTGCAGGGGTTCCTGACCGAGCGTTTTCCCGCCCTGATGGACGAAAGCTCGACCCTGCGCCAGTCGTTGAACGAACTGGGTCAGACCATCCAGGAACGTGGTGGCGAACTGGTCAGCGCGGTGGTCGGCTCGGCCATGGGCATTATCAACGTCGTCGTGCTGATGGTGATCACGCCAGTGGTGGCCTTCTACCTGCTTTTGGACTGGGACCGCATGGTGGCCGAGATCGACAAGCTCTTGCCGCGCGATCATGCGCCGACCATTCGCCGGATTGCCGCCGATATCGACGCCACCCTGTCGAGCTTCATTCGCGGACAGGGCACGGTCTGCCTGATCCTGGGCACCTATTACGCGATTGCGCTGATGGTGATCGGGCTGCAATTCGGACTGATTGTCGGCTTCATCGCCGGGCTCATCACCTTCATCCCCTATATCGGTGCCCTGGTGGGCGGGGCCCTGGCCATCGGTCTGGGCCTGTTCCAATTCTGGGGCGAATGGTGGACGCTGGCGGGCGTGGCCGCGATCTTCTTTGCCGGTCAGTTCCTCGAGGGCAATATCCTGACGCCGAAGCTGGTGGGCAGCTCGGTCGGGCTGCACCCGGTCTGGCTGCTGTTTGCCCTGTCGGCCTTCGGCGCGCTCTTCGGCTTCGTCGGCATGCTGGTCGCGGTGCCGGTGGCCGCATCCATTGGCGTAGTTGCGCGCTTTGGCGTGGGGCAGTACCAGCAGGGGCGGCTTTACACCGGCATCGTCGGCAAGGGCGAAGCGGCAGACGACTGAGATGGCCCGGCAACTGACCTTTGACCTGCCTGCGCGGCCTGCGCAGGGGCGTGGCGACTTCTTCGTCACCCATTCGAACGCAGCCGCCATGGCGACGGTCGAGGGCTGGCAAGGCTGGCCCAATCGCAAGCTTGTGCTGGAGGGGCCGGAAGGCTCCGGCAAGACCCACCTGGCGCTGGTCTGGGCCGAGATGACAGGCGCGCGACTGATCGGTGCCGCCGACCTGCCCGACACGGATATCGCCGCCCTGGCCGGTCAGTCGGTGGTGGTGGAAGACGCCGACCAGATCGCCGGGGACCGCCCCGCCGAAGAGGCGCTGTTTCACCTGCACAACCTGGTGCTGGCCGAAGGGGGCCATCTGATGGTCACAGCGCGTAGCGCGCCCAGCCGCTGGGGGCTTACCCTGCCCGACCTGCGAAGCCGCATGGAAGGCACCACGCTCACCCGCCTGGACGCGCCCGACGACATGCTGCTGTCCGCCGTGCTGGTCAAATTCTTCGATGACCGGCAGATCATCGTGAACCACCCGCTGATCACCTACCTGGCGCGGCGCATGGACCGGTCGCTGGCGCAGGCCGCAGCGCTGGTCGAACAGCTGGACCGCGCCGCACTGGCCGAACACAGCCCGATCACCCGCACCTTCGCTGCGCGAATTCTGGACCAGACACCGGAAACGGGCGCATAAATCCGCCCAAGTTGATCCATCGCAAGGGGAGATCGCGGGAAACGTCCTATCGTCACCTTCCCTTCACAATCCAGCACGATAAGGTCTCCTCATGACCAATGCCGACTTCCTTCACTCCGCCTTCCCCGCCCCTGTCGCGCTGCCCCAAGAGGACACCGCCGGGCCGCGCCGCTTCTTCAACCGCGAGCTCAGCTGGCTGAGCTTCAACTGGCGGGTGCTGGAAGAGGCCGAGAACCCGCGCGTGCCGCTGCTGGAACGGCTGCGCTTCCTGTCGATCTCGGCCACCAACCTCGATGAATTCTACACCGTGCGCGTGGCGGGCCTGCGCGAGTTGATGCGCGAAGGCGTGACAACCCCGGCCGCCGACGGGTTGTCGCCCACAGACCAGCTGAAGTTGATCAATGCGGATGCGCGCAATCTGATGGCCCGGCAGCAAAGCACATTCGAAGTTCTGGCGGCCGAAATGCGGGAAAAGGGCATTGCCATCTGCTCGCGCAAGGACCTGACCGAGGCGGATCGCAAACACCTGGACCAGACCTTCCTGCACCAGATCTTCCCCGTGCTTTCGCCCCTGGCGATCGACCCGGCCCACCCGTTCCCCTTCATCCCGAACACCGGCTTTTCGCTGGCCCTTCAGCTGGAGCGCAAATCCGACAAGCGCAAGCTGCAGGCGCTGTTGCCGGTGCCACAACAGATCGACCGGTTCGTGCGCCTTCCCGCACCCGAGGGCCAGGCCCGTTTCCTCCCCTTGGAAGAGGTGCTGCTCGAGTTCCTCGGCTCGCTCTTCCCCGGCTACGTCGAGAAAGGCAACTGCGCCTTCCGCATCCTGCGCGACAGCGACCTGGAATTGGAAGAAGAGGCCGAAGACCTGGTGCGCGAGTTCGAAACCGCCCTGAAACGCCGCAAGCGCGGCGAGGTCGTGCGCATGAAACTCTCTGCCGGTGCCCCCGCCGGGCTGCGCCGGATGATCCAGGAGGAGCTGCGCGTCACCGACGATGAGATCGTCGAGGTGGACGGGCTGATCGGCACCGCCGACCTGAAGGAGCTGGTGCTGGACGAACGCCCCGACCTTCTGTGGCCCAGCTTTACCCCGCGCGTGCCGGAACGGGTGCAGGACCATGACGGCGACATGTTCTCAGCCATCCAGCAGAAAGACATGCTGCTGCACCACCCCTATGAGACCTTCGACATGGTGGTGCGTTTCCTGAAACAGGCTGCCGCCGACCCTGATGTGGTGGCGATCAAACAGACGCTCTATCGCACGTCGCATGACAGTCCGATCGTCTCGGCCCTTTGCGAGGCGGCCGAGGACGGCAAGTCGGTCACCGCCCTGGTCGAGCTGAAAGCGCGTTTCGACGAGGCCGCCAATATCCGCCAGTCGCGCCGCCTGGAGCGCGCAGGGGCGCATGTCGTGTACGGCTTCATGAACTACAAGACCCACGCGAAAATCTCGACCGTGGTGCGGCGTGAAGGCGACCGTCTGGTGACCTATACGCATTATGGCACCGGCAACTACCACCCGATCACGGCGCGCATTTACACGGACCTTTCGCTGTTCACCTGTGACGCAGCGCTGGGGCGCGATGCGACGCGAGTGTTCAATTACCTGTCGGGCTACGCGCAGCCCGATGCTCTTGAGAACCTGGCGATTTCGCCCATTACCCTGAAACCGCGGCTAATCGAGATGATCGACCGCGAGATCGAATATGCCAAGGCGGGCAAACCGGCCGAAATCTGGGCCAAGATGAACTCGCTTATCGAACCCGAGGTGATCAACGCGCTCTACAAGGCCAGCGCGGCCGGCGTGAAAATCAGCCTGGTCGTACGCGGCATCTGTGGGGTGCGACCGGGCATCAAGGGGCTGAGCGAAAACATCCGCGTGAAATCCGTCGTCGGCCGGTTCCTGGAACATTCGCGCATTGTCTGTTTCGGCAATGGCCACGGGCTGCCCGCGAAGAAGGCGAAGGTCTATATCTCGTCCGCCGACTGGATGGGGCGCAACCTGAACCGGCGGGTCGAGACATTGGTCGAGATCACCAATGCCACGGTAAAGGCGCAGATCGTCAGCCAGATCATGGCGGCAAACCTGGCCGATGTGGCGCAAAGCTGGGTGATGAACCCGGACGGCAGTTTCACCCGCCCGGACCTGGCCACGATCGAGCGCCCGTTCAACTGCCACCGCTTCTTCATGGAATACCCGTCTCTGTCGGGACGCGGCTCCGCTGGCGCCTCGGACGTGCCGGAACTGACCCATTCGGAAGATTGATTTTCTCGGGCCCGTTGGGCAGGGTAAGGACGGAACGTCGGGGGATGATCATGGACGGCAATACCGAAGAGTGGGGACCTTTCGGGCGTCCCCTGTTCGATGATCCTTCGGCGCGCGCGCTGAGCCGCGTGGGGGTGGTCGATGTCGGCTCGAACTCGGTGCGCATGGTGGTGTTCGACGGGGCGGCGCGTTCGCCTGCCTATTTCTACAATGAAAAGATCCTCTGCGGGCTGGGCACGGGCCTGCGCGAGACCGGCCATCTGCACCCGGAAGGCCGGGTGCGGGCCCTGGCGGCGATCAAGCGCTTTCAGCTCATTGCCAAGGGCATGCGTCTCGCGCCCTTGACCGCCGTGGCCACCGCTGCCGTGCGCGACGCCTCGGATGGGCCGGCGTTTCGCGAAGAAATCCTGCGCGAGACCGGGCTGGAGCTCTACGTCATCGACGGCAAGGAAGAGGCGCGGCTGTCGGCCCAGGGCGTGCTGTTGGGCTGGCCCGACGCCAAGGGGCTGATGTGTGACATCGGCGGCAGCTCGCTGGAACTGGCCGAGATCACCGGCGGCGACGTGGGCAAACGCGTGACCTCGGAGCTTGGCCCCCTGAAACTGGCCGGTCTACCCGGCGGCAAGAAGGGCCTGAAGGCCGAGATCGCCCGCACCGTGGATGCCCTGGCCCAGGAAATGGGCACGGATCACAAACGCCTGTTCCTGGTCGGCGGGTCCTGGCGCGCCATCGCCCGGCTGGACATGGAGCGGCGAGGCTATCCCCTGACCGTGCTGCACGAATACCGCATGACGCCCAAGTCGCTGGCCCAGACTCTGAAATGGATCGAAAAGGTCGATCTGGAAGAGGTGCGCCAGCGCACCGGCACCTCATCTGCGCGCATGGCGCTGGTGCCGATTGCCGCCCAGGTGCTGAAAAGGTTGATCCGGGTGTTCCGCCCGAAGGAAATCGCGGTCAGCTCCTACGGCATTCGCGAGGGTATGCTTTACGAACAGATGCCCGACCGGCTGCGCAAGCGCGACCCGCTGATCGAGGCCTGCTACTTCGCCGAGAAGAAGGATGCGCGCAATCCGGGCTTCGGCAAGGCGCTGTTCTCCTTCCTCGGGCCGCTTTACAAGTCCGCCAAACCGGCCGAGCTGCGCCTGGTCAAGGCGGCGTGCCTGCTGCATGACGTCAGCTGGCGCGCCCACCCCGACTACCGCCATGAGGTCTGTTTCGACAATGCCACGCGGGCGAACCTGGGCGGGTTGACCCACGAGGAACGGGTCTTTCTGGGGGTGGCGCTCTTGCACCGCTACAAGAACTCGCGCGATGGGTCGCGGTTCGAGGAGCTGTTCTCGATCCTCACGGATGAGGATTGCGCTCGTGCCGAGGCCCTGGGCAAGGCGATGCGCTTCGGTGCCATGTTCGCGGTGGATGACCCACTGGACAAAGCCGAGCTTAGGTGGTTCCCAAAGAAACGCGAATTGCACCTGCATCTGCACAAACAGGCGGTGGACCTGTTCGGAGAGGTGGCCCAGGCGCGGTTCCAGTCGCTGGCGGATGCGCTCGGGGCCGAGGCCACGGTCAAGACACGGCGTTGAACCTAGTTTGGGGAAGGGCATGACGGAAATAGCCACCTATGCCTGCGCTCTGATCGTTCGTGATGGCAAGGTCCTGTTGGGGCGCCGCGCCCATTTCCGGGCGACCTATGCCAATTGCTGGGACGTGATCGGCGGCAAGGTCGAGGCGGGCGAAACACCCGAACAGGCGTTGATCCGCGAGCTGGGGGAGGAGATCGCGATCACCCCGCTGAACCCGGTGTTTTTCGACCGGCTGGAAGATCGGCAGATCAATCCGGCCACACCGCCGACCTATCTGTTCTTTCGCGTGGAGGACTGGACTGGCGGCGAGCCCGTGATCAACAACCACGAACACTCGCATCTGGAGTGGTTCACACTGCAACAGGCATGTGATCTGAGGAACCTGGTCATGCCGGACTATCCGGCCCTTTTTGCGCGTGTGCTGGGCCAGGAAGCTGCACTGGGCTGAGGGGCCCCAAGCAGACGGGGGCCCGCGCCTTCGGCTTGTTCGCCGTCGCCCGCGAGAACCGCATCGCTGATGAAGGGTGAGAGCAGAACCTGCTCATTGCACGTGTCGCCAAGCCTTGGCAGGTCGCAGGGGCTTTACCCCTCGGCCTTACGGTCTCACCCCAAGATATTTTCAGCAGGAAAAAGAGGGGGTCAGAGGTCCACTTCGCCGTTCTCTCCCGGTTCCAGCGGGATCTTGCGGCGGATGATGATGTCGCCATTGGGCAGGCGCTCGGGCGGGTGGTAGGCACTGAGGTCGCCGAGTTGGTCAACCAGCTCCTGCCAGCCTTCGGCCATCGGCTCCAGCTCCGCGGCCAAGCCGTCCAGAAGCAGGCCGAAGCCTTCGCGCAGGAGTTCGCCGCCGCGTTCCAGGTCGGAGTTCGTGTCATCTTCCGCCATCACAGGCAGAGCGGCCAGCGCCAGCACGGCGCCCAGCAGGGGTGTGCGTGTCTGTTTCATGCCCCCAATATGGGGCCGTTGGCGTCAAAGCGCCAGATCGACGCTGACCGGAAAATGGTCACTGGCAGTCAACAGCGCTTCGCGCAGCTCCGGCGTGCGATAGCAGACCGGGTCGTCGAACGGATGCCAGATACGCCACTGCGGCCCCAGGGCACAGAGGTCTTCCGACAGCATGACATAGTCCAGAAGCACCTGCAGGTAGCGCTTTTCCGAGGATATGTAGAAGCGCGCGGTAACCGGGCTTGGCCCGCCCCGGCGGGTCAGGGCCATGCGCGCATGGGGGTCGTGCAGCTTGACCGCACCTTCCTCGCCCAACACGACCTCCACCCCGGAACGTCCGAAGAGTTTTTCGTATTCGTCCAGCCCCGGCCCGTCGTTAAAGTCGCCGAGCACGATCAGGCTGTCGCCCTCCTCAAGGTGCTGTTCGATACGTTGGCGCAGCCAGATGCACTGCGCCATCTGCTTGCGGCGATTCTGGATTGCGATGCGGGTGGCCTCGGCCGCGTTGCGCGCGCCATGGGGGGCCTTTGACTTCACATGCACGCCAATCATGCGCAGACGGCGGCCAGTTTCCTTTACCGTCAGCTCCAACTCCAAGGGCGGTTTCGAGAAACTGATCAACTCCGGGTCCGCATCCACATCCACGTCCCAGCGGAACACGCCATCGAACCGCGGCGCATCCGCCGCGCCCTTCTTGCCGGTCTCATGCCCGCGCGCGTCATGCACGACGTCGAGCACATCGGGATTGTACAGCAGCGCGATTTCCTGCTGGGTGTCATTGCGAAAACCCAGGATCGCCTTGCGCGCACGCAGCCCATAGGTATGTGCGAAATTTTCCAGAGCGCGCACCGTGTCACGCCTGCGATTGTCATCCGGCGCCTCGATCACCATGACCGCATCCGCATCCAACGCGGTAAAGACAATGCCCAGCGCAGTCAGCTGTTCGGCGCGTTTCACGTCATGGCGCCCGGACCATTCCATGTCCTCCAGCAGGTGGCCCCCATCGTCGAACAGGCTGTTGAACCATTCGACATTATAGGTGGCGATGCGCATCAGACGCGCCCTTCGCTGATCTCTTCCCAGGCGCGATTGACGGCGATCAGGCGCTTTTCGGCTAGCTTGATCGCCTCTTCCGGTACGCCACGGGCCAACATGCGGTCCGGGTGGCTTTCGCGCACCTCGGCGCGCCAGACGCGGCGGATTTCGTCCATTGGGGTGTCCGGCGAGACGCCCAGCACCTCGTAGGGATCCGGGTGTTCATCAGGCACGAAACGCGAGCGCAGCTGGCGGAAGCTTGCCTCGCTCATGCCGAAGATCTCGGCGATGCGGGCGAGGAACTCGTTTTCCGCCGGGTGGTATTCTCCATCGGCCACGGCGATGAAGAACAGCCCCTCCATCAGGTCGCAGAGCGGCTTGTCGTCATCGGCGAACATGGCGGCGACGCGCGCCGCGTATTCCTCGAATCCCGCCACGTCCGTGCGCGCCAGGTTGAACACGCGGGCCGCGTTCTTTTCTTCGGCCTTCGGGATGGTGAAAACTTCGCGAAAGGCCGAGACCTCGTCACGGGTCACCTGCCCATCCGCCTTGGCCATCTTGGCCCCCAGCGCGATCACCGCAATGGCGAAACCGGCGGTGCGTTCAGGCGGGGTCCGCAGGTGCGAGAACACATCTGCCAGGCTTTCGCCCTTCGAGAGAGCGGCCAGAGCGTCAGATATGCGGGACCAGAGCGACATGGAGAGTGTTTACCGGGGTTCTGGCTGGAATCACAGAAACTTCTGCATGAGCACAAGATCGTGCCAGCGATCGAATTTGAAGCCCACTTCCGGCACGACGGCAACCTTGTTGAAGCCGAGCGCGGCGTGGAATTCTTCGGCACCGGGATTTGAGCCCGACACGCCAGCAATCAGCGAATGCACGCCCTGCGTGCGGGCTGTATCTTCGAGCCGGGTCATGAGCGCCCGCCCCACCCCGCGCCCGCGCGCGTTGGGGGCGAGCATGATCGAATGTTCCTTCGTGGGCACATATCCGATCCCCGCGCGAAAGGGGCCGAAGGCAGCGTATCCCAGGATCTGCCCACCGTCCTCTGCAACGAGGAAAGCGTCATGATCAGTGATGGCGGCCTGCACCTCGTCCAGCGTCTTTTCCACGCTGTTGAAGGTGATCAGCGTATCGCGAATGGCAAGGTTCCAGAGGGTCTGGATGCCTGGTGCGTCGTCGGGAGTCGCCGTGCGGATCACCCGAGCACCTTGCGCCCGGTGGGCGTGTCAACTTCGGCGTGGAAAGTGATCTCGTGGGCTTCCGTCAGGGTGATACGAGCATCGTCCAGGAAGGGATGCAGGGCCACTTCCAGCGCGGCGGCTTCGGGGTGGGTGATGATCACACTGGCCAGGCGGCAACCGCTGTCCGGCAGGACCTCGCTGGCACGTTTGCCACGCCATTCGATCAGCCCGGGGAAAGCGCCGCCGAATGGGTAATTTCCAGTGGGCGGAATCGCCATCTGCCAGCGCATGTCCCCGCGGCTGAGCGCCTCTTCGTCACCCGCGCCGACCGGGGCGCGGTGCAGCGCCTCGCTTAGAGAATTCACACGCATGACCCAGTTTGTGAGCCGCGCATCTCCGGTGAAATAGTCCAAATCGAACATTCGCGGCAAATCGGGCCCAGCAGCCTGCGGGTCGACCGCGATCACCTCCAGGTAACAATCCGGCCCCAGCGACAGGAGCCGATTATGGGTGCCCGTGCGCACATGCTGACCGCCGCCTGACATGGGCACGCCCAGGACGTGCTCCACATGGGCCACGCCTTCGGCAAGCGTCGCGGCAGAGACAACGGTGTGATCGAATTCGGCCAGGGACATGAGGCACCTCCTGACCCGAAGCTGAACGCAAAAACGCCCCCTTGCAAGCCAAATGGGCAAGGGGGCGTTTTCAGATCGGTCCAGTCCGCTGATTACGAGCGGATGATATCCATGATGTGCTGGGCGGCTTCCGGGATGTTGGTGCCCGGGCCAAAGATCGCCTTCACGCCGTTTTCATAGAGGTAGTCATAATCCTGCTGCGGAATGACGCCGCCGCAGATGACGATGATGTCGTCCGCGCCCTGATCCTTCAGCGCCTGAACCAGCTGCGGGGCCAGGGTCTTGTGACCGGCGGCCTGCGAGGAAATGCCGACGATGTGCACGTCATTGTCGACGGCATCCTGGGCGGCCTCTTCCGGAGTCTGGAACAGCGGGCCCACGTCGACGTCGAAACCGATGTCGGCGAAAGCGGTGGCGATCACCTTGGCGCCGCGGTCGTGGCCGTCCTGACCCATCTTCACCACCAGCATGCGCGGGCGACGGCCCTCGGCCTCGGCAAAGTCTTCGACCGATTTCTGGATCTGGGCAAAGCCCTCGTCCCCTTCGTAGGCGGCGCCATAGACGCCCGCCAAGGTCTTCACTTCGGCGCGGTGGCGGCCGAATTCCTTCTCCATCGCCATGCTAATCTCTCCCACGGAGGCGCGGGCGCGCGCGGCTTCCACCGCAGCACCCAGCAGGTTGCCACCCTCTTTCGCGCAACGGGTCAGCTCGTCCAGGGCAGCCTGGCAAGCGGCCTCGTCACGGGTGTCGCGGATCTGGGCCAGGCGCGCGACCTGAGCTTCGCGCACCGCCATGTTGTCCACGTCGAGGATTTCGATTTGGTCTTCTTTTTCAAGCTTGTACTTGTTAACGCCGACGATCACCTCGTCGCCGCGGTCGATGTTGGCCTGACGCTTGGCGGCGCTTTCCTCGATCCGCAGCTTGGGCATGCCAGAGGCCACGGCCTTGGTCATGCCGCCCATTTCCTCGACTTCCTGCATCAGCGCCCAGGCCTGGTCGACCAGCTCAGCGGTCAGGCTTTCGACGTAGTAGGAACCGGCCAGCGGGTCGACCACGTTGGTCACGCCGGTTTCTTCCTGCAGGATGATCTGGGTGTTGCGCGCGATCCGGGCCGAGAACTCGGTCGGCAGCGCGATAGCCTCGTCCAGCGCGTTGGTGTGCAGCGACTGGGTGCCGCCCAGGACCGCCGACATCGCCTCATAGGCGGTGCGGATCACGTTGTTATAGGGATCCTGCTCCTGCAGCGACACACCGGACGTCTGGCAGTGGGTGCGCAGCATCTTGGAGCGTTCGGATTTCGCGCCAAACTCGGTCATCACACGGTGCCACAGCAGGCGCGCTGCGCGCAGCTTGGCGGCTTCCATGAAGAAGTTCATGCCGATGGCAAAGAAGAACGACAGGCGCCCGGCGAACTTGTCCACATCCATCCCGGCTTCGATCGCGGCACGCACATACTCGCGCCCATCCGCCAGCGTATAGGCGAGTTCCTGCACCAGGTTCGCGCCCGCTTCCTGCATGTGGTAGCCGGAGATCGAGATCGAGTTGAACTTGGGCATCTCGTTCGAAGTGTATTCGATGATGTCCGAGATGATGCGCATCGACGGCTCGGGCGGGTAGATATAGGTGTTGCGCACCATAAACTCTTTCAGAATGTCATTCTGAATGGTGCCCGCCAGAAGCGACTTGTCATGGCCCTGCTCTTCCCCCGCGACGATGAAGTTGGCGAGGATCGGAATGACCGCGCCGTTCATGGTCATCGAGACCGAGACCTTGTCCAGCGGAATGCCGTCGAACAGGATTTTCATGTCCTCGACGCTGTCAATCGCCACGCCAGCCTTGCCGACATCGCCAACCACGCGGGGGTGATCGCTGTCATAGCCGCGGTGCGTCGCCAGGTCGAAGGCGACCGAGACGCCCTGCTGACCGGCGGCCAGGTTCTTGCGGTAGAAGGCATTCGATTCCTCGGCGGTCGAGAAACCGGCGTACTGGCGGATCGTCCAGGGACGGCCCGCATACATGGTCGCCTTCACACCGCGGGTGAACGGGCCGACGCCGGGCACGCCGCCCATGTGGTCCAGCTCGGCAGTGTCCTCGGCCGTGTAGAGCGGCTTGACGTCAATGCCTTCCAGCGTGTTCCAGGTCAGGTCCTCCAGGGGCCGCCCACGCAGCTCCTTTTCGGCCAGTTCCTTCCAGGTTTTGATGTCGCTCATCTTTCCCTCTCTTCTGCCCGCGTCAAAGCAGGCCCTTTGTCCTTCGGGCATCCCGTCCTATATCTGAGGAACAGGAGGCCCCATGTTCATACGTGTCGCATTGATCAGCTTGCTTACCGCCTTGCCCGCATTTGCGGTCGACGGGTCGGATACCCCTTGGGCACCCGAACCGGCAGGAGAGCATGAATTATCGGAATACCAATGGGTTAACCGCGTTTTGGTTGTCTTCGCAGACAGCCCCGTCGACCCACGTTTCGTACAGCAGATGGAGGCGATCGCCGAAGCTCCCGAGGTCTTGCTTGACCGTGATGTCATCGTGATCACCGATACCGACCCGGCGGCCACAAGCCCGATCCGCGAGGCGTTGCGCCCGCGCGGGTTTGCCTTCGTGTTGATCGGCAAGGACGGGGCACGGTATTTGCGCAAGCCACGGCCCTGGTCCCTGCGCGAACTGGCCCGGTCCATTGACAAGATGCCCCTCAGACAGCAGGAGCTGCGTGACCAGCGGGCCAGGCCGCGGGAGTGATATTGGACACGCGCCATCATGCCGCCTCCTTCACCTTGGGCAGAAGGGTCACCCCTTCGAACCCGGCTTTCAGGGCGGCAAGATCGGCGGCATAGCGCGCCTGAAGTGCAGCCGTCTGGTCGGCATCGAACCCATCGAACGGTTCTGGCGCGCAGCCATCGACAAAGGCGCGCATCTGAGCGCGGGTGGCCTTGGGGTTGGTCGCCCGGAAAGCCTCCATCTGCGCAAAACAGCCCGGATCAGGTGCCGCGTTGACGCCCTTTGGCGGGGCGGTCAGGTCGAGGCCCGGCCGGACCAGAAGGCGGCGGGTGACTTCGGGCAGAGGTATGCGATGCTCCACCGGCCAGACCAGGATTTCACTGTCCTTGAAGACCGCGCGCATGTCGCGGATCAGGTCGAGCCAGCCGCGTTCCGCCGCCGCAAGCCGCGCGCGGGCCTCGGCAAAACGCACCACACCCTGCTTGCCAACATGGCGGTAGCTGAGCTCATGACCATGCGCCGATATCCAGTAGCTCGCATAGTCGCGAATGCTCAAGCCGACGCGCCGGGGCATACCCAGGAACTCGCGATAGGCCTGCAAGCGGCGGCGAGCGCTGCCATAAAACTTGGCGGAACGGATGTTCCAGCCCATGTCGCCGATCAGGTTCTCTTCCGACAGCAGAACCGTTTCAGCTCCATCGGTCAGGCGATCCATCGCGGCGCGGCTGCGGATCCAGCCATCCCGGGCGGGTACGGTCGAAAACCCTTCGACCGTGCCCAGATCTTCACGAACCAAGGTGGTCACCCCCGCCGCCAACAGGGCAGCGCGGTGGGCGACAAGCATGTCCTGCATCGCGGTCGTCGCCGTGCGATGCGCGCCGATATGCAGGACAAGTTCCACCTTATTCGAACTCCATGATCACTTCGTCGACCGCGAGGCTGTCGCCCGCGCCCGCGTTGATCTTGGAGACCTTACCCTTCTTCTCGGCGCGCAGGATGTTTTCCATCTTCATTGCCTCGATGGTGCAGAGCGCCTGGCCCTCCTGGACCTCGTCGCCGACTTCGACATCGACTTTCACCACCAGACCCGGCATCGGGCAGAGCAGCATCTTGGAGGTGTCAGGCGCGATCTTTTCGGGCATCAGCGAGGCCAGCTGGGCCTGACGCGGGGTGCGTACATGCACGTCCATGTCGGCGCCGCGGGTGCGGATGCGGAAACCGCCGGGGACCTTGCCGGTCTTCAGAACCAGCGGTTCGCCATCCACCATCAGCGTGGCAAGCTGGTCGCCCGGCGTCCAGTCCGAGGTCACCCGCATCGACGAGCCGTCGATGAAGCGAATGGTCGAACCATCGGCATCCGCGTCGATCTTGACCTCGAAGCTTTCGCCCTGGGCGGTGACGCACCAGTCGCTGCCCACGCGCCGTTCATGGTTGTCCATCCGACCCGACACGCGGGTGCGGCGGATCTCGGCCACGCGGTGCATCGCGGCGGCGGCGGCGGCCACCCGTTGCAGGTCACCTTCGGGCAGGGTCACGCCTTCGAACCCGTCCGGGTATTCCTCGGCGATGAAGGCGGTGGTCATGTCGCCCGAGATGAAGATCGGGTGATCCATCACGGCGGACACAAACGGCAGATTGTGGCCGATGCCTTCCAGCTCGAAACTGTCCAGCGCGATGCGCATCGCCTCGATCGCCTCGTCCCGGGTCGGCGCCCAGGTGCAGAGCTTGGCGATCATCGGGTCGTAGTACATCGAGATCTCGCCGCCCTCATAGACGCCGGTGTCGTTGCGCACCGCGGTCGTGCCTTCGGTCGCGTCATCCGCCCATTTGCCGTTTGCCAGCATCGGGCCCGCGGCCACTTCCGCCGGGGGACGGTAGCGGGTCAGTCGGCCAATCGAGGGCAGGAAGTTGCGATAGGGATCTTCCGCATAGACGCGGTTTTCAATCGCCCAGCCGGTCAGCTTGACGTCGTCCTGGGTCATGGTCAGCGGTTCGCCATTCGCGACGCGGATCATCTGTTCGACCAGATCGACGCCGGTGATCAGCTCGGTCACCGGGTGTTCCACCTGCAGGCGGGTGTTCATTTCCAGGAAGTAGAAGTTCTTTTCGCCGTCGACGATGAATTCCACGGTACCGGCCGAGCTGTAGCCCACGGCCTTGGCCAGGGCCACCGCCTGTTCACCCATCGCCTTGCGGGTCTCTTCATCCAAGAAGGGCGACGGGGCCTCTTCCACGACTTTCTGGTTGCGGCGCTGGATCGAGCATTCGCGTTCGCCCAGGTAGATGCCGTTGCCATGGCTATCACACAGGACCTGGATTTCAATGTGACGCGGCTGGGTCACGAATTTCTCGATGAAGATGCGGTCGTCACCGAAGCTGTTTGCAGCCTCGTTCTTGGACGACTGAAAACCTTCACGCGCCTCCTGGTCGTTCCAGGCGATGCGCATGCCCTTGCCGCCACCACCGGCGGAAGCCTTGATCATCACCGGATAGCCGATCTCGTTCGAGATCTTCACGGCCTCATCGGCGTCCTCGATCAGGCCCATGTAACCGGGCACGGTCGACACATTGGCGTCCTGGGCGATCTTCTTCGAGGTGATCTTGTCACCCATCGCTTCGATGGCGCCCTTCGGGGGGCCGACGAAGGCCACGCCTTCGGCTTCCAGCGCCTCGGCGAACTTCGAGTTCTCCGACAGGAAGCCGTAGCCCGGGTGCACCGCCTGCGCGCCGGTCTGGCGAATGGCGTCCATCACCTTGTCGATGACGATATAGGACTGGTTGGCCGGCGGCGGGCCGATGTGCACGGCTTCATCCGCCATCTTCACATGCAGCGCGTTGCGGTCGGCATCCGAATAGATCGCCACCGTCTTGATGCCCATCTTGCGGGCGGATTTGATCACCCGGCAGGCGATCTCTCCGCGGTTGGCAATCAGGATCTTGTCAAACATGTCCCGGTCCTTTCGTCATGATTTCTTGGCGCGCAGGGGATCCTGAGCGCATGTTCCAAGGGGCTTTGCGCCCCGTGCTTGTGAAACGAAAAACGCCACCCGGGCCCTGACGGGCCTGGATGGCGTTTCCACGTGTTTCAGTGCCGCGCGAGGCGGCGGTGTTCAGATCGGCAACCGGATCAGTTGCAGATTTCCAGCCCGACGTCGTCGCAGAGCGCACCCGCGCCCGCGCCGATGACGGCCCCGGTGATGAGGTTGCCATTCGTGGCGCGGGCCACGACAGCGCCTGCGGCGGCACCTGCACCAGCGCGCTGCATGTCGTTCCACTGGCACCCGGCCAGAATGATTGCGGCACAGGCCGCCATGGCGATTGTCTTGAACTGCATCGTTTTCTGCCTCGTTGGACGTTCTTCTTATCCCCCCGTGATACAGCATTTCCGCCGGGCAGAAAAGTGCCTGATCCGATCAACACACGAACGGACCAGGCATAAGGGGAAGGGTAACGGTTTTGACTAAACCGGACGGGGAGCCGGGATGTAGCCCCCGCCACGTCAACGAGATAATCGCAGCCCGCGCCCACAGCATAGCCCACCGCCGGAGCGGGCAGGATTTGAGCCGGATTCTGCTCAAAGCTGTAGGGGGCGAGCGGGAACATGCCTAATAGCCCCCCTCGAAGGCGTCGGGAAAGGACTGGCGCGCACGGTCCACGTCGATCACCAGCATCGCCTCGTAAGAGGCATTGTCGAACGGATCTTCGGCGGGGATAACCTCGCGCCCGAACAGCCAGGACAGGCGGCCCGCGTCCAGGTTTCCGCGTTCAAACGGCTGGTCACCGAAGTTTTCCAACAGCGCCTGCATGAACCCCGCATCCGCGCGCCGGTCGGCCGGTTTGCGGTCGGCATAACGTTCACGCGCCACCAGGGGCGTCGCACCGTCCTTGTTGGCGCGGCGCAACACGAATTGGTAATCCGTGCCCGGCAGGCGGCCCGGAAAGCCGCGGTGTTTCAACATATACGGCAGTGCCATTCAGAAACCTTCCCAGATGCAGGAACCATGATCGGGGCGATATGCCTCGAAGAATTGCGTGGCCTCGGGGTCGGCAAGACCGAAGTCCAGCGGCCGATCCGCGAGGCTGATGATGATTTGCGCGGGCGGGGTGTCTTCCCCCGCCAAACGCGGCAGCGCGAAGGTTTCGCACAGATGGGCCATGTCGGCCTCGGCCTGGCTGAACTCCACCTGCGCCCGGTCGCGGGCGATGGCGGGGGCGACGAAGCGGAAGCGCACCACGCGCGCCGCGTCCTCGCCGGTCCAGACCTCGTCAAGAAAGCGCACCTCCTGGCCCGAGGGCACCGCCAGCGCGGTGCCGTCCCCGGCCGCCTGCCCCACCTGGGGCAGAAGACCGGCCAGCAGGACCAGGCCGGTCCAAAGAGTGCGGTCCCGACGCATCCCTTGCCCTTACAGCGGGATGTTGTCGTGCTTCTTCCAGGGGTTCGACAGCTTCTTGTTGCGAAGGCTGGCGAAGGCCCGGCTAACCCGAAGCCGGGTCGAGCGCGGCTGGATCACCTCGTCGATGAAGCCCTTTTCGGCCGCCACGAACGGGTTGGCGAAACGGTCTTCGTAATCGGCGGTGTGCTGGGCGATCTTCTCGGCATCGCCCAGGTCGGCACGGTGCAGGATCTCCACCGCGCCCTTGGCGCCCATCACCGCGATCTCGGCGGTCGGCCAAGCATAGTTGAAATCGCCGCGCAGGTGCTTGGACGCCATAACATCATAGGCGCCGCCATAGGCCTTGCGGGTGATCACGGTGACCTTCGGCACGGTGGCTTCGCCATAGGCGAACAGCAGCTTGGCACCGTGTTTGATGACCCCGCCGTATTCCTGCGAGGTGCCGGGCAGGAAGCCGGGTACATCGACCAGGGTCAGGATCGGGATTTCGAAGGCGTCACAGAAGCGCACAAAACGGGCCGCCTTGCGCGAGCTGTCGATGTCCAGGCAGCCCGCCAGCACCATCGGCTGGTTCGCCACCACGCCCACGGTCTGACCCTCCAGGCGCATGAAACCGGTGATGATGTTCTTCGCGTAGTCTTCCTGAATCTCGTAGAAATCGCCCTCGTCACCGATCTTCGTGATCAGCTCCTTCATGTCATAGGGCGTGTTCGGGTTGTCCGGCACCAGCGTGTCCAGGCTTTCCTCGATCCGGCCCGGCTCGTCAAAGAAGGGGCGCACCGGCGGCTTCTCGCGGTTGTTGAGCGGCAGGAAGTCGACCAGACGACGCACCTCCGACAGGGCTTCGACGTCGTTCTCGAAGGCGCCATCTGCGACCGAGCTCTTCTTGGTGTGGGTCGAGGCGCCGCCAAGCTCCTCGGCCGTCACGACCTCGTTGGTCACGGTCTTCACCACGTCGGGGCCGGTGACGAACATGTAGGAGGTGTCTTTCACCATGAAGATGAAGTCGGTCATCGCCGGTGAATAGACCGCACCACCGGCGCAGGGGCCCATGATGACGGAGATTTGCGGCACGACGCCCGAGGCCATGATGTTGCGCTGGAACACTTCGGCGTAACCGGCCAGCGAGGCGACGCCTTCCTGGATCCGCGCCCCGCCCGAATCGTTGATGCCGATGACCGGCGCGCCGTTCTGCATCGCCATGTCCATGATCTTGCAGATCTTCTCGGCGTGGGTTTCCGACAGCGAGCCGCCGAAGACGGTGAAATCCTGGCTGAACACATAGACCATGCGGCCGTTGATCGTGCCCCAGCCGGTCACGACACCGTCGCCCGCGGGACGATCTTTTTCCATGCCGAACTCGGTGCAGCGATGGGCCTTGAACATGTCGAACTCTTCGAAGCTGTCCTCGTCCAGCAGCAGTTCGATGCGCTCACGGGCAGTCAGCTTGCCCTTGGCGTGCTGGCTGTCGATGCGACGCTGTCCGCCGCCCAGGCGGGCCTTCTCGCGGCGGGCTTCAAGTTCGAGATTGATATCTTTCATCTGGCGGCACTCCTTGATTTCAAGGCAAACTAGCCGCATTACGCGCGTGCAGAAAGCAAAAAGGCGCGAATTTGCAAATAATTGGCAAGATGCGCGCTGCAAATTGCAAATTAGCAAATATCGACCGGCTGGACAAAATTGCCAAAGCCGCTTACGCCTGTGCCATGGCAGATTTACCCGCCACCCGGTTCCTGGACCCCAGAACACCTCCGCATGTCGCCACGCTGACCTTGATCGTCGCTGCGGGCGCGATGTCGATGAACGTCTTCTTGCCCGCCCTGCCCGCGATGTCCACCCATTTCGCCGTGGACTATCGCGTGATGCAGCTGTCCGTGGCCCTGTACCTGGCCATGAACGGGCTCTTGCAGATCGTCGTCGGCCCGATCTCGGACCGGTTCGGCCGCCGCCCGGTGATCCTGTGGAGTTTTACCCTGTTCCTTCTGGCTACTCTGGGCTGCATCTTAGCCCCGAACGTGCAGATCTTCCTGGCCTTCCGCATGGGGCAGGCGGTGATCGTCGGCGGCATGGCGATCAGCCGCGCCGCGATCCGCGACATTCACCCGCCGGACCAGGCGGCCTCGATGTTGGGCTATGTCACCATGGGCATGTCCGTGGTGCCCATGATCGGCCCGGCTTTCGGCGGCATCCTGGATCAGAGCTTCGGCTGGCAATCGGTCTTCTGGATGCAGCTTATCCTGGGTGCTGCGGTCTTTGCCCTGGCCTGGCGCGACATGGGAGAGACCTTTACCCGGCGCGAGGGCGGTTTCGCCGCGCAGTTTCGCGAATATCCCGAGCTGCTGCTCTCGCCCCGGTTCTGGGGCTACTGTCTGGCGGCGGCCTTCGCCTCCGGCGCCTTCTTTGCCTACCTTGGCGGCGCACCCTTTGTCGCCTCGGAGATCTACGGCATGGACAGCGCGACCATGGGCATCTACTTCGGCGCCCCCGCCCTGGGCTATTTCCTTGGTAACTACCTGTCCGGCCGCTATGCCGTGCGCGCCGGTGTGAACAGCATGATCGCCTGGGGTGGCGTGGTGTCCACGGTGGGCATGGTGCTGTCGCTGGCCATCTTCTATGCGGGTTTCGCAACGGCCGAGGTGTTCTTCGGCTTCATGACCGTGGTCGGCGTTGGCAACGGGCTGGTCCTGCCCAGCGCCAACGCGGGCATGCTGTCGGTGCGCCCGCAACTGGCGGGTTCGGCCTCGGGCCTGGGCGGGGCGATCATGATCGGTGGTGGCGCCGCGCTGTCGGCCTTTACCGGCTGGCTGCTGACGCCCGAAACCGGGGCCTTCCCGCTGATCTGGATCATGCTTCTCAGCTCCGCCGCTTCGATCCTGGCGATCTGGGGCGTCGTTCGGCGTGAACGCCGCTTGTAAGCGCTTGCGAGCGCAGCTTTGCAAATGTTACGCCTAGGCCAGCAAATCCTGCAAAGGAGCCTGCCATGGCCACCCAGAAACTCTATGCCGGCGTCAAGCTGCGCGAGCTGCGCACGCGGCTGGGCCTGACCCAGAAAGCCTTTGCCGAGAAACTGGGCGTCTCGCTGCCCTATCTGAACCAGATGGAGAACAACAACCGCCCGGTCTCGACCGGTGTGGTCCTGGCCCTGGCGCAGGAGTTCGGCTTTGACGTGGCCGAGCTGTCGACCGGAGATGCCGAACGCCTGGTCACCGACATGCGCGAGGCGCTGGCCGACCCGATATTTACCGACACCCCGCCACTTGCGGACCTGCGCCTGGCGGCCTCGAACGCCCCGGCGCTCGCCCGCGCCTTCCTGGCCCTGCACCGCGCCTATCGGCAGAACCACGAAAGGCTCGCCTCACTGGACGAGGCTTTGGGCCGCGAAGGGTCGTCCGTGCAGGCCAGCCCTTGGGAAGAGGTCCGCGACTTCTTTCACTATTGCGACAATTACATCGATGCGGTCGACCGTGCCGCCGAGCGCTTCACCCGCAACGTGGACCCGGAACAAGCCGCCATCCGTGCGTTGCGGGAGATGAAGGTCGGGGTCGAACTCCATGATGACCCGCAGCTTCGTGGGTTTGATGCCGAACGGTCCACCCTGCGCCTGTCCACCCGAACCGCGCAATCGACCAGGCGTTTCCAGCTGCTACACCAGGTAGCGCTGCTTGCACATAACGAACTTCTGGAGGCCACGCTGGATCTGGCGCGCTTCCAAACCGAAGAGGCCCGCGCCATCGCAAAGATTGGCCTGGCCAACTACTTCGCCGGTGCCGCCCTTCTGCCCTATGGCGCCTTCTTGGGGGCGGCGCGCGAGACCCGGCACGACCTGGAACGGCTGGCGGAGATCTTCGGCGCCTCGATCGAACAGGTGGCCCACCGCCTGTCCACGCTGCAACGCCCGGGTGCCAAGGGCATTCCCTTTTTCTTCGTGCGTGTCGATCAGGCTGGAACAATCACCAAACGCCACTCCGCTACGCGCCTGCAATTCGCCCGGTTCGGCGGTGCTTGCCCGCTGTGGAACGTGCACCAGGCGTTTGAGACCCCCGGCCGCTTCCTACGCCAGCTGGCGAAGACGCCGGACGGGGTCAGCTACCTCTGCCTGGCGCGCGACGTGTCGAAATCCGGCGGCAGTTTCTCGGCCCCCGTGCGCCGCTACGCGATTGGCCTGGGCTGCGAGGTCCGCCACGCGGGCGAGTTGGTTTATGCCGATCACCTGGACATCTCGAACGAGGGCGCCTTCGAACCCATCGGCATCTCCTGCCGGATCTGCGAACGGGTGGGCTGCCACCAACGCTCTGTCCCACCGCTGGAGCGTAAACTGCGCGTAAACCCGGACGCACGTGGCGTGCTGCCCTATGAGATCGAGCAATGAGGCGCTTGCTCCTTTTGCTGGCCCTGCTGGGCGCCGCAACCGCAGCCTTGGCCTGGAACGCCGAGGCCATATTGCTCTATCACTTTGATGAAACACGCATTTCCCCATCCGAGGCAGGCGAATCACGGCTGCGTGAAATCGAACGGGACGGCATCATCCTCTGGGTCGCCTCACCCAGGCCGGGAAAAGCAACGGTGCTCTACTTCCATGGAAACGCGGGCAATCTGGCCAACCGCTCCGGGCGTTTCACCGCCTTTCTGGATCGCGGCCTAGGCGTTGTCGCCATGGCCTATCCGGGCAGCTCTGGCAGCACCGGCGAACAGACAGCGGACTGGTTTTCGCGGGTTGCGGTTGGCGTCTACCTGGACACGCCGGAGCTGATCGGTAACGGTCCGGTGGTTCTCTACGGTGAGAGCCTGGGCACGGGTATCGCGGTTTACGTCTCCGCCAGTGCAGCCTCCGACAGTGTCAAAGGCATCGGCCCACCCGCAGCGATGGTGTTGGAGGCACCATATACCTCAATCCGCGACGCCACACGGCATCACTACCCGCAATTGGGTGACCTGGTCGAGCGCTTGCCGAACCTCTTGCCCAGCAAGGATTGGATTACCGCCCCAGACGTACCGCTGCTCATCCTCCACGGCTCCGAGGATCGCGTTATCCCGGTCGAGATGGGGCAGGAACTGTTCGACCTGGCAAGCACCACTGACAAGACCCTGCACATTGTCCAGGGCGCGGGTCACGCCAATGTCTGGCAACCTTCCGCGCAGCGGGCGCTTTACGACTTCCTCGATCGCTTCTAACGTTAGCGGAAACAGAGAGGATACCATGGAGCTGACCGGCAACCGCACCATCGCGGCCGACCGCGCGACGGTCTGGGCGCATCTGAATTCCGCCGATACGCTCGCCGCCTGCATTCCCGGCTGCGAAGAATTGACCGGCAGTGCCGAGGACGGTTTCGACGCGGTGGTGAAGCAGAAGGTCGGCCCGGTAAAGGCCACCTTCAAGGGCGGGGTGGTCCTGTCCGACGTGGATGCACCGAATTCCTATCGCATCTCGGGCGAAGGCAAAGGCGGTGTGGCCGGTTTTGCCAAGGGCGCGGCCTTCGTATCACTGGCAGATGGCGCGGACGGCACCGAGCTGACCTATGAGGTCGAAGCAAAGGTCGGGGGCAAACTGGCCTCGCTCGGAAACCGTATCATCAATGGCTTTGCCAAGAAGATGACGGATCAGTTCTTCGAGCGTTTCCAGGAGGTTGTGGAAGGCCCCGCCGAGGAACCCATAGAGGATTCCGACGGGGCCTGAGCCGGATCAGGCCGACAGCATACGATAAATTTCATCCTTCAGACGGGCGCGCTGCTTGCGCATGTCTTCTTCGTGAAACTGATCGGTCGGCTCCACGTTGGTCTCGGCCCGGTGCACCGCCCGGTTGACCTCGTGGTACTCATCAAAGAGCTTGGCAAAATGGCTATCGCTTTCCTTCAGCGCGGCCATTTTGTCGGCGTGTTCGGGGAATTCCTCCAGCAGCTCATGCGGCGTGTGGGACATGCGCGTCTCCTCTTATGTGTCGCGTTCGCCCAAGCCTAGGCCTGGGCGAGAGGTGTGCGCCTTGACCCGGATCAAATCCGCATATTCAACGTTGCGAATTCTGCCAATCCGGGTGGATCCAGGGCTCATCATTCGACCTCGGCAGCGGCGTGCGCCCCAGGATGTGGTCCGAGGCTTTCTCGCCCACCATGATCGATGGCCCGTTGAGGTTGCCATTGGTGATACGCGGGAAGACCGAACTGTCCGCCAATCGCAGCCCCTCGACGCCGATGACACGCATTTCCGGGTCCACCACAGCCATCGGGTCATCAGCACGGCCCATGCGGCAGGTGCCACAGGGGTGATAGGCGCTTTCCGCGTGTTCGCGAATGAACCCGTCCAGCTCATCATCCGTCTGCAGATCTGTGCCGGGCTGGATTTCATGTTTCACATGTTCGGCCATGGCGGGTTGATTGAAGATCTCGCGTGTCAGACGCAGGCATTGACGGAAGTCGACCCAGTCCTGTTCCTCGGACATGTAGTTGAAGAAGATGCGCGGCGCCTCCTTCGGATCGGCACTTTTCAGAGTAATTTCACCGCGAGACGCGGCGCGCATTGGGCCGGTATGGGCCTGAAAGCCGTGCCCTTCAGCAGCGGCCTGCCCGTCATAGCGCACGGCGATGGGCAGGAAATGGTATTGAATATCAGGGTATTCCACGCCTGCACGCGACCGGATGAAGGCCGCGCTTTCAAACTGGTTCGACGCACCCAGCCCCTTCTTGGTGAACAGCCACTGCGCGCCAATCACGCCCTTCCAGAACAGGGTCCAATAGCGGAACAGGGTAATCGGCTGCTTGGCGGCCAGCTGGAAATAGACCTCCAGGTGGTCCTGCAGGTTCTGCCCCACGCCAGCGCGATCCGCGACCACGTCGATGCCATGTTCGGCCAGGTGTTTCGCAGGCCCGATGCCCGAAAGCATCAGGAGTTTCGGCGAGTTGATCGAACTGGCCGCGATGATCACTTCGGCATTTGCGCGGATCACCTCGATCTTGCCGCCGCGCTCGATCTCGACGCCAACAGCGCGCCCGCCTTCGATCACCACCTTGCGAGCCAGCGCACGGATCACATCACAATTATCCCGTTTCAGCGCCGGTTTCAGATAGGCATTGGCGGCGGACCAGCGTCGGCCCTGCCAGACGGTCTGCTCCATCGGGCCAAAGCCCTCTTGCTGCTGACCGTTGTAATCCTTGGTGACCTGATAGCCCGCCTGCTGCCCCGCCTTGACGAAAGCCGCATGGAGCGGGTTGTTGCGAGGGCCGCGCGTGACGTGCAGCGGGCCGTCCTTGCCGCGCCATTCCGCATCACCGCCATGACCGCTGTCATGCCAGGTCTCCATGCGTTTGAAATAGGGCAGCACATCCGCATAGGCCCAGCCGTCGGCACCGCTTTCGGCCCAATGATCGAAATCCTTCGCGTGGCCGCGCACATAGACCATGCCGTTGATCGAGCTCGACCCGCCGATCACCTTACCGCGCGGGGTGACCAGGGTGCGCCCACCCAGGTGCGGCTCGGGTTCGGTCTGAAAACCCCAGTCGTAAAGCCCCATGTTCATCGGATAGGACAGGGCGGCGGGCATCTGGATGAACGGACCGGCATCCGTGCCACCATGTTCGATGACCAGCACCGATTTGCCCGCCTCGGACAGGCGGTAGGCCATGGCACAGCCGGCGGAACCGGCACCGATGATGACGTAATCTGCTTGCATTGTCAGTTCCTCAGAAGGGGGCTTCCAGCTGGGACAGCCGGACGTAGACGGTTTTCAGCTCGCTGTAGTGCTCGATTGCGGCCTTGGAGTTCTCACGTCCGACACCCGAGGCTTTCGAGCCGCCAAAGGGTGCCTCGACGGGCGCGTCGTTGTATGTGTTGATATAGCAGGTGCCGGCCTCGAACCCGGCCACGACGCGATGCGCGCGGGTCAGGTCCTGGGTGAAGACCCCGGCGGCCAGACCGAACTCCGTCGCATTGGCGCGCTGCATGACTTCTTCCTCAGTGTCGAAGTCCAGCACGGACATGACCGGGCCGAAGATTTCTTCGCGCGCGATGGTCATGTCATCGGTGACGTCGGAGAAGACGGTGGGCTCCAGGTAGAACCCGTCGCGATCCAGGCGGTTGCCGCCATAGGACAGCGTTGCGCCTTCACCCTTGCCCTTGGCGATATAGCCCTCGACGATGTTCATTTGTGCCTCGCTGACCATCGGCCCGAAGGAAGTCGCGGGATCCATCGGGTCGCCAATCACCGCATTTGCCAGCCGTTCCGATAGGCGTTTCAGGAAAGCCGCCTTGATGCCCTTCTGAACGAAGACCCGGGTGCCGTTCGAACAGACCTGTCCAGAGCTGTAGAAGTTGCCCAGGATCGCGCCCGACACGGCAGCATCCACATCTGCATCATCGAAGACAATCATGGGGGATTTGCCACCCAGCTCCATCGTCACATGTTTCATCTGCGCGGCGGCGGCGGCATAGACCTTCTTGCCGGTGGGCACCGATCCGGTCAGCGAGACCTTGGCCACGCGTGCATCCGTCACCAGCGCCGCGCCCACGTCGCCCAGGCCCTGGACCACGTTGAACACACCGGCAGGCAATCCGGCTTCCACAAGGATTTCAGCGACTTGCAGCGCACAGAGCGGGGTGGTTTCCGAGGGTTTGAAGATCGACGCATTGCCACAGGCCAACGCGGGCGCGGCCTTCCAGCAGGCGATCTGGGTCGGGTAATTCCAGGCGCCGATGCCCGCGCAGACGCCCAGCGCCTCGCGGCGAGTATATACGAAATCACCGCCGCCCAGCGGGATGTGCTCGCCGGTGAGTGACCCGGCCAGCCCTCCGAAATACTCCAGCGCATCCGCGCCCGAGGTCGCATCGGCGACCGAGGTCTCCTGGTAAGGCTTGCCGGTGTCCAGCGTCTCCAGCACCGACAGATCATGGTTGCGGTCGCGCATGATGTCGGCAGCGCGGCGCAGGATACGGCCGCGCTCGGTGCCGGTCATCGCCGCCCAATCGGCCTGCGCCGCCTCGGCCGCCGCTAGCGCCTGTTCGACGATCGCGGGCGTGGCCGAATGCACCGTCGCGATCACCTCGCCGGTGGCCGGGTAGATCACCGGGATCGGCGCTCCGGCCGTGTCTTCGACAAATTCGCCATTGATGAAATGGCTCGCCTTCGGTTGGGCGTTCTGCATTCTTGTTACTCCAGCAGATAAGGGGGGTTATTCCCCGCGGGGGAAACGTTGGTTTTCTTCCACGTTGTCCAGGTTCATGTGGTTGCGCATGTAGCGTTCGGACGCTTTCTGCAGCGGCTGGTAATCCCAGGGGAAATAGGCGCCGTTGCGCAGGGCTTCGTAGACCACCCAGCGCCGCGCCTGGCTTTCGCGCACTTCGGCGTCGAAGGCGTCGAGGTCCCAGCGCGCTTCGGACTTGGCGCGCAGGCTGTTGAGCGTGCCTTGGTGAGCCGGGTCATCGGCAAGGTTGGTCAACTCATGCGGATCGTCGTCAATGTTGAAAAGTTGATCGGGATCCAGCGCACAGCGGGTGTATTTCCACGGCCCATATCGCAAATGTACAAGCGGGGCATAGGAGGCCTCGGCCGCATATTCCATCGCAACCGGGCTGTCGCGCCCCTCGCCACAGGCCAAGGGCAGCAGGCTTTCTCCATCCACCCAGGGGGTGATTTCATCCAAGGAAACACCGGCCAAGTCAGCAAGCGTCGGCGTCACGTCGAGGGTCGAGACCGGCGTGTCGATGCAACCCGGCTCCAGCCCCGGGGCCGCGACCATCAGGGGCACGCGGGCGGAGCCCTCGTAGAAGTTCATCTTGAACCATAGCCCGCGTTCTCCCAGCATGTCGCCGTGGTCCGAGACGAAGAGGATGATCGCCTCCTGCCGGGTGCTTTCCAGCGCCTCCAGGATCTCTCCGATCTTGTCGTCAAGGTAGGAGATGTTGGCGAAATAGGCGCGGCGCGATTTGCGGATATCCTCGTCGGTAATGTCGAAATTGCGCCAGTCATTGGCGTCGAAGATGCGCTTGGCGTGGGGGTCGTGATCCTCGTAGTCCATCGCCGGAACCGTGGGCAGCAGATGCTCGCAATCCTCGTAGAGGTCCCAGTATTTCTTGCGCGCCACATAGGGGTCATGCGGGTGGGTGAACGAGACGGTCAGGCACCAGGGGCGGTCGTCATGGCCGCGCGCCAGGTCATAGACCTTGCGAGTCGCGTGATAGGCGACCTCGTCATCATATTCCATCTGGTTCGAGATCTCGGCAACCCCAGCCCCTGTAACCGAGCCCATGTTGTGATACCACCAGTCAATGCGCTCGCCCGGTTTGCGGTAATCCGGGGTCCAGCCGAAATCGGCCGGGTAGATGTCCGTGGTCAGGCGTTCTTCGAACCCGTGCATCTGGTCGGGGCCGACGAAATGCATCTTGCCGCTGAGCGCGGTTTGGTAGCCAGCCCGCCGCAGATGGTGCGCATAGGTGGGAATGTCCGATCGGAACTCGGCCGCGTTGTCATAGACCCCGGTGCGGCGGGGCAGCTGACCGGACATGAAGCTGGCCCGCCCTGGCGCGCAAAGCGGCGAGGCGGTGTAGCTGTTCGCAAAACGCACGGAGCGCGCCGCCAGCCGCTTCAGGTTCGGCGCATGCAGCCAGTCGGCCGGGCCATCCGGGAACAGCGTGCCGTTTAGCTGGTCCACCATGAGAATCAGGATGTTAGGTTGCGTCATGATTTCCTCCCAGCATCATGTCGAGACATTCAAGCACCTGATCACAGGCGTGTTTTTCATCCACCAGGTGATCGCGCAGGGCGTGGCGGATGTAGAGCCCGTCGATCATCGCGGCGAGCTTGTCGGCCATGTCATCCGCCTTGTCGCCCACAAGGGGCCGCAGGTCATGCGCCAGATTGGAATGCAGCCGCGCCTGATAGACGCGCAGCAACCGGCGCGCGCCATCCAGGCTTTGGCTGAGCACATAGAAGTTCAGCCAGGCCGAGATCACTTCGGGGCGGAAGTTGCCAGCTTCGAAATTGGCGTGAATGATCGCCTCAAGCCGTGCACGCGGGGTCTTGGACACCATCAGCGCGCTGCGCACCTGGGCGCCATAGACGGTCAGGATGTGACGCATAGCGGCCAGGAAAATCTGATCCTTGCCACCAAAGTAATGATGCGCCAGTGCCGAGGACACCCCCGCCCGCTTGGCGATCTGCGCCACGGTCACATCCAGCGATCCCGCCTTGCCAATCTCTGCAATCGTGGCCTGAACCAGCGCCTTTCGGCGGATCGGCTCCATTCCGACTTTCGGCAAATTCGCCTCCCATTCGCGTTCCGAACATAAGGGTTGCTTTTTTTAATTGACTCGTCAATCAATAAAAAGGCAGCCTGCGTGACAGAGGAGAAACGCGGGTTCCACCCAGGGCCACATGGCGCTAGGGTTCCGGTGACGTTTCGGTCAGGCGCCCCAGGGGTCGACCGAACGCCCGCAATAAGATTGAACAGGGAGCTGACAAAATGCTGAAAACCACCCTTTCCGCTCTGGCCCTTTCGGCCATCGCCGGGACCGCCTTCGCCGATGGCCACTGCGCCAAGGTGACCTTCTCGGACGTGGGCTGGACCGACATCACCGCCACCACCGCCGCCACCACCGTGGTGTTGGAGGCTCTGGGGTATGAGACCGACATCAAGATTCTGTCGGTGCCGGTGACCTATACCGCGCTGTCGAAGGGCGACATCGACGTGTTCCTGGGCAACTGGATGCCCACCATGGAAGGCGACATCGCCTCGTATCGCGAAGCGGGCACTGTCGACATCGTGCGCACCAACCTGGAAGGCGCGAAATACACCCTGGCGGTGAACGCCGCTGCGGCTGCTCTGGGCATCAAGGACTTCGCCGACATCGCCGCCCATGCGGATGCGCTGGACGGCAAGATCTACGGCATTGAGCCGGGCAATGATGGCAACCGCCTGATCCAGTCGATGTTCGACGCCAACGCCTTCGGCCTGGAAGGGTTCGAGGTCGTGGAAAGCTCGGAACAGGGCATGCTGGCCCAGGTCGCCCGCGCCAACAAGAAAGACGAACCGATCGTCTTCCTGGGCTGGGAACCGCACCCGATGAACGCCAACTTCGAGATGTCCTACCTGACCGGCGGCGACGACTACTTCGGCCCGAACCTGGGCGGCGCTGTGGTCGACACCAACACTCGCGCGGGTTACGTCGCGGACTGCCCGAATGTCGGCAAGATGCTGATGAACCTCGAGTTCTCGCTCGCCATGGAGAACGAGATCATGGGCGCGATCCTGAACGACGGTGAAGACCCGGAAGATGCCGCCAAGGCCTGGCTGGCCGCCAACCCGGATGCCTTCATGGGCTGGCTGGATGGCGTGACCACGCTGGACGGTGGCGACAGCGTCGCCGCGGTCAAATCCGCCTTGGGTATGTAATCCCGCCGCCTGAACAAAACGCCCCCTCCCCCGGTCCCGGGGGAGGTGCCCCGCAGGGGCGGAGGGGGCCGAGGCTTCGAGCCGAAGCGCAGCTTCGACCGTTTGATAACAGCCCGCCCCCTCCGGACCCGCTATTTCCCGAGTTTTCATGACCCTGACCGCGCTCGCCCTCTTCCTGCCCGCCTGTTTCGCGTTGAACGTGGCCCCCGGCCCGAACAATGTGCTGGCCTTCGCCAATGCCTCGCGGCGCGGCTTTCTGGCCGGGCTGATTGGCGGCATGGGGCGCATGCTGCCCTTTGCGACGATGATCGCCCTGGTCGGTCTGGGCCTGGGCGCGCTTCTGGCCCTGTCCGAGGCCGCATTTACCGCAGTCAAACTCGCCGGTGCCGCCTATCTGATCTACATCGGCTGGCGCATGTGGCGGGCACCCGCGCCGACGGCCCAGACTGCCCGTGACGAGCCGCTCTCCGCGCTAATCCGCCGCGATTTCCTGATCGCCATCGGCAACCCCAAGGCCATCGCGATCTTTACCGCCTTCTTCCCGCAGTTCACCGACCTTTCGGCCCCGCTGGCCCCGCAATACGCCACGCTGGGCGTGCTGTTCCTGGGGCTGGAGGTGCTAGCGGTCGCCACCTATGCCGCCCTCGGGACCGGGCTGAAAGGTTTCCTCACACCGCTGCGCCTTCACCGGATGAACCGGGGCGTGGGCGGGTTTCTCATCTTCTCCGGCCTGACCATGGCCCTCAGCGAAAGGCACTGACCCTTGGACTGGCTCACTGATAACAAGATCCCCGTGGGGAAAGTATCGAAGAAGGTCTTCGACTGGCTGCAGGAAACCGGCGAACCGGTGTTCGACTGGATTTCCTGGGCAATGGAGCTTCTGATCGATGGGCTCCTGTGGATCTGGCAAACGCCCCATCCGCTGTTCGTCGTGGCCGTTGTGGTCGCCCTGACCTGGTTTCTTCAGCGCAGTTGGAAGATCTGCTTGATGGTGGTCGCGGGCTTCCTGTTCATCCTGAACCAGGGCTATTGGGAGGAAACCACCGAAAGCCTGACTCTGGTCCTGTCGGCCTGTGTCGTCTGCATGGCGGTGGGTGTACCGATCGGCATTGCCGCCGCACACCGCCCCCGGCTTTATGCCGCGATGCGCCCGATCCTCGACCTGATGCAGACCCTACCCACTTTCGTCTACCTGATCCCCGCGATCGTCTTCTTCGGCATCGGCATGGTGCCGGGGCTCCTGGCCACGGTGATCTTCGTGCTGCCCGCGCCGATCCGCCTAACCCACCTGGGCGTCAGCTCGACGCCCCCCGCCCTTTTGGAAGCCGCCCAGGCCTTCGGCGCGACGCCGCGCCAGACCCTGTGGAAAGTCGAACTGCCCTACGCGCTGCCGCAGATCATGGCCGGTTTGAACCAGACCATCATGCTGTCGCTGTCCATGGTTGTCATCGCAGCCCTGGTCGGCGCGGACGGGCTGGGCGTGCCGGTGCTGCGCGCGCTGAACCAGGTCAACACCGCTCTGGGCTTTGAGAGCGGCTTCATCATCGTCGTGGTCGCGATCATGCTCGACCGCATCCTTCGCGTGGAGCGTGACAAATGAGCATTGCCGTCGAATTCGATACCGTCTCGATCGTCTTTGGGGACACCCCCGAAAAAGCCCTGCCGCTGATGGACCAGGACCAGAGCCGCGCCGAGGTGCAGGAGGCCACCGGCCAGGTGCTGGGCGTGCATGACTGTTCGATCAGCGTGGAAGAGGGCGAAATCCTCGTGCTGATGGGCCTGTCGGGCTCGGGCAAATCCACCCTGCTGCGCGCGGTGAACGGGTTGAACCCGGTGGTGCGCGGGCAGGTGCGGGTGAACGATGGCGAGGGGCTGGTCGATGTCAGCCATTCCGACCCCGCCACCCTGCGCCACCTGCGACAGCACCGTGTCGCCATGGTGTTCCAGCAGTTCGGCCTCTTGCCCTGGCGCACGGTGCGCGAGAACGTCGGCCTGGGGCTTGAGCTGGCCGGCATGCCCCCGGCCGAACGCAACGCCCAGGTGGACAAGCAGCTGGGTCTGGTCGGCCTGTCCGACTGGGCCGACAACAAGGTCAGCGAGCTGTCGGGCGGCATGCAGCAGCGCGTGGGCCTGGCCCGCGCCTTTGCCACCGACGCGCCGATCCTGTTGATGGACGAACCCTTCTCAGCGCTCGACCCGCTCATTCGCACCAAGCTGCAGGACGAGCTGATCGACCTGCAAAACGAGCTGAAACGCACGATCATTTTTGTCAGCCACGACCTGGACGAGGCCTTCAAGCTGGGCGACCGCATCGCCATCATGGAGGGCGGGCGTATCGTGCAATGCGGCACCCCGCGCGACATCTTTACCAACCCGGCGAATGAGTATGTGGCAGATTTCGTGGCCCACATGAACCCGCTGGGGGTACTCTGCGCGCGCGACGTGATGGAACCGGCCTCGGGTGACTACGAGCACATCGTGCGCCCCAATGCCGACATCCACAGCGTCATGGAGCTGGTAAAAACCCATGACGCGCCGGTTGGCGTGGCCTGGGAGGACGGGCATGTGATCGGTCAGGTGACCTCGGACAGGGTGCTCGAGAAACTGCTGGACCCGCGCGGCGACTGACCCTTCGGGGGCGCCCACCCTTCTTTTTGCACACCGGGCGCATATGTCGACGACGCGGCAAGGCGCGGGTTAGTCCCGCGCCTTTTCCTTTTGATGGCCGCGCTGACGCGCGGCAGGGGGCTTTGCCCCCACGCCAAGCCCCTTCGGGCCTTGCCGCTCCCCCAGGATATTTATGGAAAGATGAAAAGGGCGGGCAGCGCTTGGCCCAGGACGGACCGGAAGCGGGGCGAAATCCGCCCTTTTCCCTGTCCTCTCTTGGGTCTAACGTCGCCTCATGTTGCGCTTTGCCCTGATCCGCGCCCTGTCACTCACCCTCTCGCTCATTGTCGCGAGCCTGGTGATCTTCGCGGTGATCGAGGTCATTCCGGGCGACCCGGCCGCCTTCATGCTGGGGCTGAACGCGCAGCCCGAAACCATCGCCGCCCTGCGCGAGGAACTGGGGCTGACAGGCTCCCTGCCCGCCCGCTATCTGGGCTGGGTCGCAGGGATGCTGACCGGCGACTTCGGGCAGAGCTATACCTACCGTGTGCCTGTGTCCGAGCTAATCACACAGCGCCTGCAAGTGTCGCTGCCGCTGGCGCTCTTTGCGCTGTGCCTGTCGACGGTGATCGCCATTCCGGTCGGGTTAATTGCGGCGGCGCGACGGGGCAAGGCAACCGATTACGGCGTCATGGGCGCCACGCAGTTGGGCATCGCGGTGCCCAACTTCTGGTTCGCCATGCTGTTGGTGCTGGTCTTTGCCGTGAACCTGCGCTGGTTTTCGGCGGGTGGTTTCCCCGGTTGGGACGCCGGATTGGCTGCGGGGATAAGGGCGCTGACCCTGCCCGCCGTGGCGCTCGCGCTGCCGCAGGCGTCGATCCTGGCGCGCGTCATGCGATCGAGCCTCTTGGACACGCTGCACCAGGATTACATCCGCACCGCCCGCGCCAAGGGCCTGTCGATGCGCCAGGCCACCATCCGCCACGCGCTGCGCAACGCTCTGATCCCTGTGCTGACGATCATCGGGCTGCAGTTCAGCTTCCTGCTGGCGGGCGCCATCATCATCGAGAACGTCTTCTTCCTGCCGGGCCTTGGTCGGCTGATTTTCCAGGCCATTACCCAGCGCGACCTGGTGGTGGTGGAAAGCGTGACCATGCTGTTGGTCTTTGCCGTGATCCTGGTCACCTTCCTGGTCGACATCGCCTATGCGGCCGTCGACCCCCGGCTGAGGAGACGCGCATGAGATTCCCGGCACAGGTTGTCCTGGGCGCCACCATCAGCGCCGTGTTTCTGGCCCTCATCACTCTGTCCTTCGCCTGGACGCCCCATGATGTGACCACCCTGCCGATTGCCGAGAAACTGCAGGCGCCGTCAGGGAAATACTGGCTGGGGACCGACCACCTGGGCCGTGATCTACTGTCGATGCTGATGGAGGGCGGGCGCACCTCCATCGCGGTTGCGATCATCGCCGTAGGCATCGGCATCGGCCTGGGCGTGCCCCTGGGCCTGGCCGCCGCGGCCACGCGGGGCAGTCTGTTGGACGAGGTCATCATGCGCGGCAATGACCTGATCTTCGCCTTCCCCTCGCTGGTCATCGCCATCCTGATCACCGCCGTCTTCGGCCCGTCGGCCACCAATGCGATCCTGGCCATCGGCATCTTCAACATCCCGGTCTTTGCCCGTGTCGCACGCGGCGGGGCGCTGACGATCTGGACGCAGGATTACATCCTCTCGGCCCGGGTTGCGGGCAAGGGCAGAGCGCGCATCAGCCTGGAGCACATCCTGCCCAATATCGCCAACCTGTTGATCGTGCAGGGCACAATCCAGTTCTCCCTGGGCATCCTGGCCGAGGCGGGGCTCAGCTACGTGGGCCTGGGCGCCCAGCCCCCCACACCCAGCTGGGGCCGCATGCTGGCGGATGCGCAGACCTTCATCTACACCGAACCGCAACTGGCGGTGCTGCCCGGCCTGTCCATCGTCTTGATGGTCCTGGGGCTGAATCTGATGGGCGACGGGCTGCGCGACCTTCTGGATCCCCGCATTCGGAGGGCGCGCGCATGATCGAGGCCCGCGACCTGTCCCTGTCGATCCACGGCGCCCCAATCCTCGACCAGGTGAGTTTCGCCCTTGAGCCTGGCAAGACCTTCGGCCTTGTGGGCGAAAGCGGGTCGGGCAAGTCGATGACCGCCCTTGCCATCATGGGGCTTCTGCCACACGGGGCTGAAACATCCGGTCAGGTTCTGCTGGACGGTGGCGACCTGTCGCAGCTGAACGACCGCGATCTCTGCGCCATTCGCGGCAACCGCATCTCGATGATCTTTCAGGAGCCAATGACGGCGTTGAACCCGGTCAAGACCATCGGCGACCAGGTGGCCGAGACGCTGCTCATCCACACCAAGGCGACCCGCGCCGAGGCCCTGCGCATCGCGGAAGAGAAACTGACCCGCGTCGGCCTGCCGCCAGACCGCTTTCCGCTGGACCGGTTCCCGCATGAGCTTTCGGGCGGACAGCGGCAGAGGGTCTGCATCGCCATGGCGATTGCGCTGCACCCGGAGCTGTTGATCGCGGATGAACCCACCACCGCGCTGGACGTGACCACGCAGGCGCAGATCCTGAACTTGCTGCGGGATCTGGTGGAGGAAGAGGGCATGTCGCTGCTGCTGATCACCCATGACTTGGCCGTAGTAGCCGATGTGGCAGACCACGTGGCGGTAATGCAGAAAGGGCAGATCGTCGAACAGGGGCCGACCGAACAGCTCTTTCGCACCATGGCGCATCCCTATACCCGGCAACTGCTCGAAGCCTCCTCGCACCAGCCAGATCGCATCACGCCCCCCGCGCCGGAACCGCTGTTGGAGGTCGACGGGGCGGTGCGCGACTACGCCCTGCCGCGTCGCTCACTCTTTGGCCCCGCACCGACATTCCGGGCGGTCAAGGGCGTGTCGTTCTCCATGCAGACCGGTGAAAGCCTGGGGCTGGTCGGGGAAAGTGGCTGCGGGAAATCCACGCTGACCCGGGCGATCCTGGGGCTGGAACCGTTGCAAGGCGGCGAAATCCGCCTGTTCGGCCAGCCCATGACGCCTGAAACCGCGGGCGGGCTGCGCTCCGGCATCCAGGTCGTGTTTCAAGACCCCTATGGCAGCTTCAATCCACGCTGGCGGGTGGATCGGCTGGTGGCCGAACCCTTCCACCTGATGCCCGAGCGCCCCGCCGACTGGCGCGACCGCGTGGCCGAGGCGCTGCGCGAAGTGGGCTTGCCGCGCGAGGCGATGGAGCGTTACCCGCACGAGTTCTCCGGCGGACAACGCCAGCGTATCGCCATCGCTCGCGCCCTGATCCTGCGCCCGGACCTGATCATCCTGGACGAAGCGGTGTCCGCGCTGGATGTCTCGATCCGGGCAGAGATCCTGGACCTGTTGGCAGCCCTGCGCGAAAGCCACGGGCTGGCTTACCTGTTCATCTCGCATGACCTGTCCGTGGTTCGCTCGATCACCGACCGGGTGCTGGTCATGCAGGCGGGCGAGATCGTCGAGGAAGGCCCGACCGAGCGCGTCTTCTCGCGCCCCGCCCACCCCTATACGCAAAAGCTGATCAAGGCCGCGCCGGTTATCCCGGCTGACTGGAAGGAAGACGAAGATGCGTGAGCTCTGGTACGACGCGACACAGGTGCATATCGGCGGCGAATGGCGCGCGCCGGAGGGGGGCGGGCAACTTCCGCTGGAAAACCCGTCGCGCGGGGAGCAAATCGGCTCCATCGCACGGGGCAAGGCGGCGGATATCGACGCAGCGGTGACGGCGGCGCGCGCGGCGTTGGACGGCGACTGGGGCCGCATGACCGCGGTGGAACGCGGGCGCATCCTGACGCGCATCGGCCAGCTGGTCGAAACGCGAATTGAAGAGCTGACGGTGATCGAGGCCATGGACGTGGGCAAGCCTCTGACCCAGGCACGCAATGACGCCATCGCACTGGCCCGATACATGGAATTCTACGGCGGTGCGGCGGATAAGGTGATGGGCGCCACGATCCCCTACCTGGACGGCTACACCGTCTATACCCTGCGTGAACCACATGGGGTGACCGGCCATATCGTGCCATGGAACTACCCGATGCAGATCATTGGCCGCTCGGTCGGCGCAGCCCTGGCCATGGGCAATGCCTGCGTGTTGAAACCGGCCGAAGAAGCCTGCCTGACCGCGCTGGCCTTTGTGGCTCTGGCCGAGGAGGCCGGGTTGCCGCCGGGCGCGTTGAACGTCGTGCCGGGATTGGGTGAAGAGGCGGGTGCGGCGCTGGCCGCCCATCCAGGCGTGGACCATATCTCCTTCACCGGGTCGGTCGGTGTGGGCGCTCTGGTCCAAGCCGCGGCAGCCCCAAACGTGGTCCCCGTGACGTTGGAACTGGGCGGCAAATCGCCTCAGCTGGTGTTCGACGACGCCGACCTGGACGCCGCCCTGCCCTTCCTGGTCGGGGCCTGCATCCAGAACGCGGGCCAGACCTGTTCAGCCAGCTCACGGGTTCTGGTGCAGCGCGGTGTCTACGACGAGGTGGTCGCCCGCATGGGGGCCGCCTATGACGCGCTGGTGGTGGGGCCCGCGCGCTCCGACCTGAACGTCGGTCCGCTGATTTCAGCGAGGCAGAAGGAGATCGTCGAAGGTTTCTTGGCCCAAGGCGCCGATCTGCGCATCGCAGGCCAAGGTCAGTTCACCTCGGACTTACCGGAAGGCGGCCACTACGTACGCCCGACGCTCTTCGCCGATGTGCCCGCCGACCACGTGCTGGCGCGGGATGAGATCTTTGGCCCGGTGCAGGTGGTCATTCCCTTCGAAACGGAAGAAGAGGCCGTCGAGATTGCCAATGGCACCGACTATGGGTTGGTTGCCTCGATCTGGACCGATAGCGGCGCGCGTCAGATGCGGTTGGCGAAACGGCTGCGGGCGGGGCAGGTGTTCATCAATAATTATGGCGCAGGCGGCGGGGTTGAACTGCCCTTCGGCGGGGTTGGGAAATCAGGCCACGGGCGTGAGAAAGGGTTCGAGGCGCTCTACGGGTTCTCGCAGCTGAAAACGGTCGCCGCCAAACACGGATGACGCGGCGTTCCGCGTGACCTTGGCGGGCGGCACGGACAAGAGTTCCCCAAAAGCCTTGGTCCCGACAGGAGAGCCCATGCCCGCCATCGAAACCTTCCGCCGCATCGTCGACCCCGCCGATTGCGACATGCTCGGCCACATGAACATCAGCCGCTATTTTGCCTGTGTCTCGGACGCGGGGCTGGGATTGATGACCGCATTCGGGCTGGGTCAAGACCAGATCATCGGGGGCCGCCGCCAGGCCTTCGCCGTGGTGCATTTCGACACGACCTTCCACAAGGAAGTCCTACCCGGCGACTGGATATACATCCGCTCAGGTGTGGGCGAAATCGGCAACCGCTCCTGTACCATTCGCCACGAGATGCATCGCGCAACCGATGACGCGCTGCTGTTCGAGGCCACGGCCAAGGCGGTGCTGATGGATCTTGAAACCCGCCGCGCAACCCCGATCGACGAGGGCTTGCGCGAACAGATGGAGCGCTTCATGGTCACCACATGACCAGCCCCCTGCGCATCACGAACCGCGACGCCCGCCGCCTGTGGCTCTGGACCAATGGGCTGTCCCCCACACCCACCGGGGCGCTCGATGTGATGGGGATCATCCGGCACCTTGGCTTTTTGCAGATCGACACGATCCGCAACGTGACCCGGGCGCATAATCACATCCTGTGGACCCGCAACCAGAACTTTCGCGAGGGACAGCTATGGCCGCATCTGGCAGGCCGCCGCCTGTTCGAGCATTTCACCCATGACGCCAGCCTCATCCCCGCCGAGGTTCTGCCCGCGTGGAACCGCCAGTTCGACCGGCTGGGCGCCCATGTCGCGCGCCATGACTGGTATCAATCGGGGCTAGCACGCGAGCAGGTGCAGCTGATCCGCGACCGCATCCGGGCCGAGGGCGCCCTGTCGACCCATGCCTTTGACACGAAAGCGGAAAGCCGCGCCATGTGGGCCCGCCCCCCGCATAAGAAGGCGCTGGACCAGATGTGGTATGCGGGCGAGCTGGCCACCTGTCATCGCGAGAATTTCGTGAAGTTCTATGACCTGGGGGAAAGGGTCTTTCCGGCCCATGATCCTCTGCCGGACGGCGAGGCGGTGGATTGGCTCTGCCGGGAGGCGCTCGACCGGATCTCGGTCGGCACCTCGGGCGAGGTGCAGCGGTTCTGGGATGCGATGGGGGCACGAGAGGCCAAGGCCTGGGCGGAAAGGGCCAAGACCGTACCGGTCGAGCTGCAAAATGCCGATGGCAACTGGCGCGCGGCGCTGGCCCATCCGGAGATCGAGACGCGGCTAGCCGAGGCCCCTGCCCCCACCACCCGCCTGCGCCTGCTGAACCCGTTCGACCCGGCCATTCGCGACCGCAACCGGCTGGAGCGGCTCTTCGGGTTCGAATACCGCAACGAGATGTTCGTGCCCAAGGCCAAGCGGCTCTGGGGCTATTACGTCTATCCGCTGTTGGAGGGCGACCGCTTCGTCGGGCGGATCGAGCTGAAGGCGGACCGGGCGGCGGGCTGGCTGGCCGTCACCGGGTTCTGGCCGGAATCAGGGGTGAAATGGGGGACGGCACGGCGTGCCAAACTGCAGGCGGAGTTGGAGCGTTTTGCCCGGTTTGTCGGTATTCGCCAGGTCGAGTGGCGCTGCCCCACCCCATGAGCGGCCCAAAATTCTTCTGAAGAATTTTGCCAAGACTTTTCAGAAAAGTCTTGGTCCCACTTGCGGTTGGCCGAACCGCCCCTCACACTCGGATCAACCACAGGAGGATGCCATGAGACTTCAGGACAAGACGGCGATCGTGACCGGGGGCGGATCAGGGTTCGGCGCAGGTATCGTGCGCAAGTTCGCGGCCGAAGGCGCGCGGGTCATGGTGGCGGATCTCAACGGGGAAGCGGCGGAAAAGATGGCCGCGGAGGTCGGTGGCATCGCCTGTACCGTGGACGTGTCCAACCGCGCCAGTGTCGAAGCCATGGCGGACCTAGCGCAGGAGACATTCGGCACCTTGGACATCCTGGTCAACAACGCGGGCATCACCCACCTGCCGACCCCGATGGAAGATGTCACCGAAGAAGCTTTTGACCGAGTTCTGGCTGTAAACGCGAAATCGGTCTTCCTGACCGCGCGCAGCTTCGTGCCCGGCATGAAAGCGGCAGGCACGGGCGCGATCCTGAACGTCGCCTCCACCGCCGGGCTCAGCCCACGGCCGAAGCTGAACTGGTACAATGCCTCCAAGGGCTGGATGATCACCGCAACCAAGACCATGGCGGTGGAATTGGCGCCTCACGGCGTGCGGGTCAATGCGATCTGCCCGGTCGCGGGCGAAACACCGTTGCTGTCCAGCTTCATGGGGGAAGACACGCCGGAGATGCGCGCGAAGTTCCTGTCGACCATCCCGATCGGGCGTTTCTCGACCCCCGAGGACATGGGCAACGCGGCCTGTTTCCTGTGTTCGGACGAAGCCGGCATGGTCACCGGCGTGGCGATGGAAGTAGACGGCGGACGCTGTATCTGAGCGCCGCCCCCATCAATCCTTGCGCGCCCGTGCGCCCAGCGCCCCCAGCCAATCCATCAGCGCCATCAGCACGCCCGAGACGATGAACGTGCCGTGGAACACCACCAGCCACAGCATCTCGGTCTCGGAAATCCCGTCGGTCTTGCCGATTTCCATAAAACGCTTCAGCAGGTGGATGGCTGAAATCGCGATGATCGAGGCAATGAGCTTCATCTTCAGCCCGCCGAAATCGACCTTGCCCATCCAGCCGGGCCGATCCTCGCCCGTTTCGACGTCCAGCTTGGACACGAAGCTTTCGTAGCCAGAAAAGATCACGATCACCAGAAGGTTCGCGGCCAGGGTCAGGTCGATCAGTGTCAAGACCACAAGGATCGACTTGTCCGCCGTCAGCTGCATGGCCTGGGGCAGGTAATAGAGCAGCTCACGGGCAAAGACGATCACCAGCAAACCCAGGGCCAGCACCAGCCCCCCATACATCGGCGCCAGCAGCCAGCGGGAGGCAAACAGCCCCTTTTCAAATGCCCGCTCAATCCCGTTCGACATATGCCCCTCCGTCAATGACTGGCCCAGGCTTTAGGACATTTGAGACACCGTGAAAAGTCACAGAATTGCAGCACGCTCCACCCGCGTTGGGTCCGGGTAGAGGCGATAGAGGCCGAACTCCACCGTGTCGATCATGCCGTGCACCCGGCTGTGAAGCCGCTCGACCTCATCTGAGGAGCTGCACACGTGCTGGAACAGCGCTTCCAACTGATCCAGGCCCGAGACCTCCACCGCCAGAATGAAATCGCGATGGGCGTCAGAGGCCAGGTTCAACTTGCTGCGCAGAAGCTGCCAGCGGTGGATCTTACCGTGGCTTTTCAGGTGCTCCATCCACTCCTCGACCGCCAGGGCGAAGTTCAGCGCCTGGGCGTCGTTCTTCAGATCAATCATGCAATGATAGAGGTTCATCCATCGCTCCTGCGGACACACATCACCAGACTGCCCGTACAGGGTTAGGAAAGTATGAATGCAAAAAGGGCCGCCAGCAGGCAGCCCTTTTCGAGAATTCGACAGGTCGGCGAAGATCAGTTCTTCGCGTAGAATTCGACGACCAGGTTCGGTTCCATCATCACCGGGTAGGGCACGTCCGACAGGCCGGGGGTGCGGGTGAAGGTGGCGGTCATTTTCGAGTGGTCGGCGTCGACGTAGTCGGGCACGTCACGCTCGGCCAGGCCCACGGCTTCCAGCACGACGGCCAGCTGCTTGGACTTGTCGCGAACGGCGATCACGTCGCCTTCCTTGACGCGGTAGGACGGGATGTTCACGCGCTTGCCGTTCACGGTCACGTGGCCGTGGTTCACGAACTGGCGGGCGGCGAAGACGGTCGGCACGAACTTGGCGCGGTAGACGACGGCGTCCAGGCGGCGCTCCAGCAGACCGATGAGGTTTTCACCGGTGTCGCCCTTCACACGCTCGGCTTCGGCGTAGATGCGGCGGAACTGCTTTTCGGTCAGGTCGCCGTAGTAGCCTTTCAGCTTCTGCTTGGCGCGCAGCTGCAGACCGAAGTCCGACATCTTGCCCTTGCGGCGCTGGCCGTGCTGGCCGGGGCCGTATTCGCGGCGGTTGACCGGGGATTTGGCGCGACCCCAGATGTTTTCGCCCATACGGCGGTCGATTTTGTACTTGGCAGACGTGCGTTTGGTCACGGCTGATCTCCTTATGTTGGCATGTCAGCTGATCCGAAAACCGGTTCCCACTTTTCGGGCTGACATCGCATCTGCGATGGCGCCGTTGTGCGAACCGAACCCGAACTGGCTTCGTGCCGGTTGATAAGGGCGTTGTCCTCTTGGGTCTCCCCATGACAGGCATCCCCTTGCGGGGGCCACCAACACCAATGAAGCCGCGCTTATAGCGGGTCGGGCGGGGGAGTCAACACGGGTTGGATACAAAGGGCGAAATTGGCCGGGCCGGTTCCGTGTTGCCCCGTCCTACACCAACGCTTGGACAGGTGCCAGTCGATCAGGCCGCGCTGCGCGTGCCGCAAACCTTCGCACCCAGCGCCGCCAGGTTCGCCTCCAACACCTTGCCCACCGGCCGTTTCACCAGGGTCTGGCCCATCAACCAACCGACGGGACCATATTTCATCTGGCAATCCATCGCCCAGATCACATGGGTCCGCGCCGGTCCCATGGGCTGCAGCTTGATATCAACGGTGGCGGTGGTCATCGGGATCGGTCCGAATTCAGACGCACGTATGCGGTAGCTCTGGCCTGGGCGCCAGTCGATCACCTCTTCAACCAGCGAACTGCCATTGTCGAAGTTGCAGCGCCGTATCGAACCGAGCCCGTCCGCCCCCGGGGTCAGCGCATCAACCGAGACCACGAAGGGCGCAAACTCGTCAATATGCATGAACCGGCCAAGCACTTCCCAGACCGCGTCGGGGCTCGCATCAATCACCAGGCTTCGTTCAATATGGATCACATCATCTCTCCAGATCAGGACTGTTTGAGAGGGTGATAACAAAGCCCTCCTGACAGCCTTCTGTCAGGAGGATGTCCGGTGATCGGCAGAAAACTCAGGCTCAGGCCACGCCCGCCTGCATGATCGCCGCTTCCGGCCGTGTCAGGATACGCCGCGCATAGTCGCCATAGGCCGCCGGGTCATAGTCCAGTTCAGGAAACTTCTCGACCAGACGCGCGCGCTGGCCCGGATCGACCGCGTCCAGCGCGGCCAGGGCCGGGTGGAAACTTTCAGTCGGCAGACCATTGGCCCAGACCACCTCGTGGCGCTCCAGCAGTAGGTGCACATAGGTCACTTCACGCAGGGAATGGTCCACATGCACGCGGCGGTCGTCGATCAGATCCTGCGCGGCCACCAGCACCTCGGGCGTGTTGAACAGCGCCTGGGCTTTGGGGCCGGTGATCAGCATGGAATGCTGCGGGCTGACGATCAGGTCACCATCGGGCCGATCAACCCCTAGGGCGCCCGCACGAATGCGCACCGGGCGCAGTTCCGGCATGGCATAGAGCCGCGCGCCGCTGATCCGGCGGTGGCCGATCCACAGCAGCTCCTGCGGGCCATTGTCGCGGGTCAGGATGCGGTCGCCTTCGGACAGGTGCTCGACCGGAACGTCGCCATCAGCGGTGCGAATGCGCGTTCCAGGGGTGAAACAGATCACACCGGTCGGCTGGTCGGTCAGGCGGTTCACGGCGCTCGCTTGCATCGTTGCCTGCACCACCCACAGGTCCGTATTGGCCGGGGGCACATCGCCCAGGAACATCAACAGCGGTGGCGTGCCTGGGCTGACATTGATCACCGTGACCGTGTAGCTCGACCGCCCATCCGTGACCTGAAAGCCCACGTTGAGCAATGGGTCATCGACCTCGACCGTTTCCGGGGGAAGCCCGGGGCGCAGGGCTGCGCCCACCAGCTTGTGTACCGCGCGCGCGGCGCGCCTGCGAAGGTCCGCCTCTCCGCTGGCCTGCTCCAGAAGAAGGACTTCACGCGGGCCGTCCACCCGCACGGGTTTGCCTGCCCAGCGCCAGCTTGCGCCCACGCCCAACGCGTGCATCGGCGCGCCGGTCAAACCGTCCACTTCTGTCTGCGACCACGAGATGACAAACGTGCCGTGAGAGCCCGTCATCATGCCTGTATGCCTGCCATTTTGTTTTTTATTGCCGACAGGTTAGCACGACCGAATCACCCTGGGAAGAGGGCGCTTTAACCTTTTTTCGGGCTGTTTCCATCAGAAATTGAGCTGAATATTGATCGAGCCCAATACCTGCCCGGTCGGCTGCGCCTCGAATTCCTCACCCAGCCAGGTGAGACCATAGAAGGCGCCGAACCGTTCGCCACGGTATTGAACCCCAGCCCGTGCCCGTGCGCGCATATCGGTCAGCTCATGGCCATCCGAGGCGGGCAGGTAAGCAGAATGGCTGACATGGGCGACATCTGCGCCCAGCAGAAAGGACAGGCCCGTGCCCATCTGCCCGCGTGCACCCTGGTAGAGCATGCCGGTGGTGCCATCGCGCATCACCAGGCCCTGGGTAAAACCGGCACCGATCAACACGTCGCCTCCAATGCGCACAAATGTCTCGGCCCCGGCTTGGGCTTCGATAAAGGGACGCAGGGTCGTGGATGGGCTCAGCGCAAAGGGGTGCGCGGCTTCGACCACTGCGGTGGGCATGACCCGATCCGGGATCTGGTTGGCCAGCACGGCGGGGTCCGGCATGGTGGCACCGAACAGCTTGTGCATCTCTTCCTGAAAGCCGCTGATCCCGGTCTGCGGGCCGGTTAGCACCAGGTCCATGCCAGTGGACAGCTCCAGCGCGCCACGGGTGAAATGGCTGTGCAGCCCAAAGGACAGGATGCCCGCGTAGCGTCGGTCGTCCGCCGCAGGGGCGGTCAGGCTGGCCGGGGTGATCATTGCAGCACCGAACCGGTACTCCAGCACCTCGCCGAATTCGCCACGTGTATCCGTACCTGCCGGACCACGCAGCCAACTGACCACATAGGCCCCGGTGCGCCAGCGGTCATGGTTGTCCCCGAGGTAATCGTTTGAAAACAAGCGACCAAAGCCCAAGGTTACCCGATCACCCGCCTGCGATGGCTGGGCAAAACAGGTCAGTACGGCCAAGGCCAGGGCGAATGCGCGCATCTTTATCCCAATCCCAATTCACTGCCCCCCGGCCCGCGTATACTATCCGTTAACCGTTTTGCGGCCTAGTGCACCGGCGCAACAGACCCGCTTCAAGCCCCTCGCAATTGGGGCTATTTCGTGGCACCTCTGGGCGCAAGACCACGCCCAGACAGGATGCCACCATGACCCGCACCCCGCCCCGTTTCTCCGATCTGCTCCACCTGCGCGGCAATGCGCTGGAGCGTGGCGACCCGATTGCCCTGCCGCTGGTGCAAAGCTCGATGTTTCACCAGCCCGGCACGCCGGAGGGGCCGGGCTATGGCCGGTCCCACAATCCGACCTGGGAGGCGCTGGAACACGCATTGGCCCATCTTGAGGCCGCCCCCTGCCGGATTTTCCCCTCCGGCATGGGCGCCATTTCCGCCGCGCTGTTTGCCACGCTCAAGGCAGGATCCCGACTGCTGATCCCTTCGGACGGGTATTACGTGACACGTGTCCTGTCCGCAGAGTTTCTGGCAGTCCTCGGCGTCGAAGTAAGCGAACGCCCGACCGCCGGTTTCAGCGAAGGGGGATTTGCGGGCTTTGACGTGGTCTTCCTTGAAAGCCCCTCAAACCCGGGGCTGGACGTCATCGACATGGCAAGCATCGCCGCCGAGGTGCGACGGCTTGGCGGGATTACCATCTGCGACAACACAACCCTGACCCCCCTGGGGCAACGCCCGCTGGACCTGGGCGTGGACATGGTCGTCGCCTCAGACACGAAATCACCCGGCGGGCATTCGGACGTGCTGATGGGGCATGTCGCCACCCGCAATGCCACCCTGCTGGAGCGGGTCGAGACCTGGCGCATGGTCTCGGGTGCGATCCCCGGCCCGCAGGAGGCCTGGCTGACCCATCGCGGGTTGGAAACGCTGGAGGTGCGGTTTGATCGCATGTGCAGCTCGGCCCAAGTGATCGCCGAACGGCTCGCAGACCACCCGGCGGCCGAAACGGTGCGTTATCCAGGCCTGCCCGGTGACCCGTCCCACAACCTCGCCCGCCAACAGATGACGCGCATGGGGTTCCTGATCTCGCTGACACTGAAAGACGAGGCCACGGCCGAACGCTTTATCAACGCCTGCCCGCTGCTGCGCCCCACCACCAGTTTCGGGGGCGTGCACAGCTCCGCCGAGCGCCGCGCCCGTTGGGGGGACGACGTGGCGCCGGGCTTCGTGCGCCTGTCTGTGGGGGGCGAACCGGTCGAGGAGCTATGGGAGGCGCTGAAGGCCTCGCTTGACGCGCTATAGGTCACCTTGCGTCACGCGACCGTTGGCCGCGTTGCCAGCGGCACGGTCCCTTGGTCCTGTCAAGACATTCAAGACAGGACCCTGATATGAAACATCTACTCTTCACCGCCTCCCTGCTTCTGGCCACCCCAGCCTTGGCAGGCAACCCGGCCTATTTGATCGACTTCGGCGAACGCGACCACAGCAACCGCATGGTGCTGGTGCATTCCCAGGGCTGGGGGTGGGACAGTGAAGGCAGCTGCGCCGAACAGGCGCCCAGCTATTGCCTCTACATCGATTTCTGCGGCAATTACCGCGTTTGGGTGCCGCGCGCCAATGCCGAACGGATAACGGATTTCCTCACGGCCAGCCGTGCCAACGCCATTGCCCTGCGTTCGGTTGATGGGCGGCAGAAGCTCTGCACCATGTGGAGGTAACCCCGCACGGCACCATCTGTGCCCCATTCGCAACAGGCCGGGGCGGCCCCTGCCCGCCCCGGTTGATCGGCGCAGGCCCCGCGCCTATCTCGCCATCACACCGCCCATACGGGTCCAATTCACCCCTCAAAGAAGGAGCATCGCCATGACCGACATTCGCCCTGCCCTTCGGGGTGCGACCAAAGCCTGATCGCGTAGGCATCAGCCCAGGTCCGACCGGCTATAAACGGCCACATCCAAAATCGAACCGATTGGACGAACACATGGGCAATACCCCCATGGGTCACAAGCCTGCGCGCTATGATGATGGCGCGGGCGTGATCCGACATTTCTTCACCTCCGACGCCTGGATCGACACCCGGGCCGAGGATCAACTGAAACACGTGGCCGCGCTGGACGGCGTGCGCGCCATGGCCGCCTTTCCCGACCTGCATCCCGGGCGTCACGGCCCGGTGGGCTGCACGATTCTGGCGGATCGCGTACACCCGCTACTGGCGGGCGGCGACATTGGCTGCGGCATGGCGCTGTTCCAGCTCGACCTGCCCGCGCGCAAGGTCAAGCCGGACAAGGCGGCAGAACGGTTGCGGGCCCTGGGCGCACCGCCCGAAGACGGCGCAGAGGCCTTGGAGGCGGCGGGCCTGCCCACCGACCTCTTTGCTGACGCCCTGGGCACGGTCGGGGGTGGCAACCATTTCTGCGAGCTGCAGAAAATGACTGAAACCACGCGCCCCGACCTCGACGCCTCCTGCGCCTACCTGCTGGTACATTCCGGCTCACGCGGACTGGGCCACGAGATCCTGACCGCCTGGCAGACGGGTACGCTGGACGAGCCCGCCTATCTGGCCCGCCATGATCAGGCCGTGACCTGGGCGCGGCTGAACCGGCAGCGCATTGCGGAACGGGCAGCACGGGCGCTTCGTGCGGATCTGGAGTTGGTGGTCGACAGCCCGCACAACTTGATCACGCCCCACGCGGGGGGCTGGCTGCACCGCAAGGGCGCGGCGCAGGCGGGCGGGTTGGTGCCGCTGGCTGGCACGCGGGCCACGGCGAGCTATCTGATGGACGCAAGCAAGGCGCCCGATGAGGCGCTGGCCTCCACCGCGCATGGGGCCGGGCGGCGGTTTGACCGGCGCGCCATGCACGGGCGCGTGGGCGGCAGCCGCTCGGCGCTCGACGCGCTCAGGCGCACCGATCTGGGCGGGCGGGTGATTTGCGACGACAAGGCTCTGCTGATCGAGGAAGCCCCCAAGGCCTACAAATCCGCCGCCAAGGTGGTCGCAGACCTGGAGGCAACAGGGGTGGCGACGCCGGTCGCAACCTTGCATCCGGTCGTGACCTACAAACGGGCACAGGAGGGGCGGCGATGAGCAGAACGCTTCTGATCAGTACCGGCAACGGGCCGGGAGAATGCGAACTGGCGGCGGGTCATGTCCTGACCCATCTACTGGTCGAGGTCGAGGCCGCCGGGATCGACGCAGATGTGACTGAAGTCGCGGGTCGGCACGGACCGAAATCGGTGCTTGTCACGCTGCACGGCCCTGCTGCAAAAGGGCTGGCGGAGGGCTGGCTGGGCACGGTACTCTGGCGCTGCCCCAGCCCGCTTCGCCCCGGGCACAAACGGCAGAACTGGTTCATCGGCGTCTTTGCCTTGCCCCCTGCCCGGCCCGCGCCGCCGGATCACGCGGAGATCCGCTTCGACACCTTCCGCGCAGGCGGGCCAGGCGGGCAGCACCAGAACACGACCGACAGCGCCGTGCGGGCCACTTGTCCGGCCACCGGCCTGTCAGTGGTGGTCCGCGACGGGCGATCGCAGCATCGCAACAAGGCCCTGGCGCGGGAGAGGTTGGCGGCCTTGAAACAGGCACAGGCCGCGTTGAACAGCGCGGCACGGCAACAGGAGTTGCACCGGCTGCACGCAACCCTGGAACGGGGAACGCCGACCCGGCGCTTTTCGGGACCACGCTTTCGCGAGACCTGATCCGTGGTCAGGGGCGCACGCGGCGGGTGGAGAGCGTCAACGCAATCGGGGCAAGCCCCGCCTCCCGCCGCTGCAGCCGCAGCAGGATCACCCCGATTCCGACCAGGGTCGGGCCACCAATAGACGGCGGCGTGAAGGAAAGCTGCGGGGCCAGAAGGGTCATGACCATGCCGTAAAGGCTCAATCCCCAGACCGCGACAAACAGCACCGCCCTCTCGCCCCGCCGTGCCTGTTGAACGATGACGTCCAGGAACAGCGCCGCAGCCCCGGCCAACATGGCCAGATCATAGTCGTAGTTATAGGGGCTTATCAGCGCCGAGATATAAAGTCCCGCGCCGACCACAACCCTTGGCGACGCTCCGATCCGTCGCAGCCAGATCAGGGCGGCAAGGCCTGACAGGATCACCGATAGATGCAACACCGTGGCCAGCAGGACTGGCGCCCCGATGGATAGGGCAAAGGCATAGACCGAGGTCATGCGGAACAGGGGGAAGATACCCGCCCGCAGCGCCTCGCTGCTGGCCGCCGCACTGCCCAGGAACCAGGTCCAGACCTGCGTTCCGAAGACCAGCGTCGACAGGGCCGAGAACAGGGCCACGATCAAGAGCGCCGTGATGACAAGGCGCCAGCGCCGGTCTCCCACGGCCCAAAGTGCGAAGCCGATTGCCAGGTGTGGCTTGATCGCCATCAGCCCCAGCGCAATGCCACCGGGCACCCCTGCACGCGGACGGGCCTGCACGGCCCCAAGCACGACCAGGGCCATCAGCCCGCCGGTCAGGAAACTGTTCTGCCCGGCACGCAGGATCAGCAGCATCAGGGGCAGCATCAGAACCAGAACGGTGTGAAACCCCTGCCCCGCCAAACGCCTGAGCGCCCAGAGGTACAGCCCCATGGACCCGCCCATGAACAGAAGGTAAGCCGCCCAAGCTGGCAGCGCACCAAGCGGGGCAATCAGCATCGCGAAGGGCGGCGGGTAGCTGAAGAACAGCTGGCTGCCATCGAAACCGGCCAGGGCCGCTTGACGCTCAAGAAACTGCGCCGGGTCATAGGCGCCACGAAGGTTACCTTCGCTGATCAAGACGCCGACCAGGTGGAACACATCGAAGTCCAGCAGGACGGCCTTGTCCATCCGGTCGGGGGCGGCGAATTCAACGGCGACATAACCCGCCAGGGCAGCAAACACGCCAAGGATGAGGGCCAAAGTGCCAATACGAAGCCGGATCATGCCGGTTGCGCCTTCCTCAAACTCTCCGCATCGGAAGCGGAGCTGCAAACATCTGATTTCAAATCAACAATTCAAATCGTCAACCGTACCAAGCCTCACATGGCACATACGCCAAGCTGTGCCACGCAACACTCAACTCCACCTTAGGGAGATTGATCTTTCGGAACAACGAAAAACCCCGCCACCAATCCGGCAGCGGGGTCAAATCGGTCGATATGTCGCAGGATCAGGCCCGGCTCAGCCGCATTTCGAATGGCCGCAGCTGCCGCAGGTCATGCAGCCCTCGACCATGCGCATGTCATATTGACCGCAGGACGGGCAGGCCGGGCCGCGCGGGGTGCCCAGGTTCACGACCTCGGCCTGCGGGTCGGATTTCAGGCCCATGCCCTCGCCCTCGATAAAGCCGGTGGCGATCATGTGGCGCTCGATCACGCCGCCGATGGCCGCCAGGATCGAGGGGATGTATTTGCCCTGCACCCAGGCGCCGCCGCGCGGGTCGAACACCGCTTTCAGCTCTTCGACCACGAACGACACGTCGCCGCCACGACGGAACACCGCCGACACCATGCGGGTCAGCGCGAGCGTCCAGGCGTAGTGCTCCATATTCTTGGAGTTGATGAACACCTCGAACGGGCGACGGTGACCGCCGTGCACAATGTCATTGATGGTGATATACATCGCGTGTTCGGTGTCGGGCCACTTGAGCTTGTAGGTATGTCCCTCCAGCGACGAGGGGCGGTCCAGAGGCTCGGACATGTAAATGACTTCGGCATCCGCGCCGTCGCCACCCACATGTTCGGGGCTTTCGCCCGGCGCTGCCTCGGAGGTCTCGGACACCGACAGAACCGACCCGGTCACGTCATTCGGACGATAGGTGGTGCAGCCCTTGCAGCCGGTCTCCCAGGCTTGCAGGTAGACGTCCTTGAAATCCTCGAAGGAAATATCCTCGGGGCAGTTGATGGTTTTCGAGATCGAGCTGTCGACCCATTTCTGCGCCGCCGCCTGCATCTTGACATGGGCCGAGGGCGCCAGCGTCTGGGCGTTGACGAAGTAATCCGGCAACTCACGGTCGCCGAACTTGTCGCGCCACATCTGCACGGCGTAGTCCACGACCTCTTCCTCGGTCCGGGTGCCGTCCTTTTGCAGAACCTTACGGGTGTAGGCATAGGCAAAGACCGGCTCAATGCCGGAACTCACGTTGCCCGCATAGAGGCTGATCGTGCCCGTCGGCGCGATCGAGGTCAGCAGGGCGTTGCGAATGCCATGTTCACGAATGGCGTCACGCACGTCGTCGTCCATATGCTGAAGCGAGCCGGAGTTCAGGTAGGCCTCGGCCTCGAACAGCGGGAAGGCACCCTTTTCCTTGGCCAGTTCGACCGAAGCCAGATAGGAGGCGCGCGCGATGGCCTTCATCCAGACCTCGGTCTGCTGGGCGGCGGCGTCGGTGCCGTATTTCAGCCCCAACATCAAAAGCGCGTCGGCAAGGCCGGTCACTCCCAGGCCAATGCGGCGCTTGGCCTGGGCCTCTTGGCGCTGCGCCTCCAGAGGGAAGCGGCTGGCGTCGACCACATTATCCATCATGCGCACGGCGGTGGTGACCAACTCGTTCAGCGCCTCGATGTCCAAGTGCGCGGCATCCTCGAAGGGTTCGGCCACCAGGCGGGCGAGGTTGATCGAGCCCAGCAGACAGGCGCCATAGGGCGGCAGCGGCTGTTCGCCACAGGGGTTCGTGGCCGCAATCTGCTCGCAATAGTTCAGGTTGTTCATCTGGTTGATGCGATCGATGAAGATCACGCCCGGTTCGGCGTAATCATAGGTCGCGCGCATGATCTTGTTCCACAGATCGCGCGCCTGCACCGTGTGATAGACCACATCGCCAAACTTCAGCTCCCAACCGGCGTCGTCCTTGACCGCCTGCATGAAGTCATCGGTGACCAGCACCGACAGGTTGAACATGCGCAGCCGCGCGCTGTCCTGTTTCGCGGTGATGAAATCGTTGATGTCCGGGTGATCGCAGCGCATGGTCGCCATCATCGCCCCACGACGCGAGCCCGCCGACATGATGGTGCGGCACATCGCGTCCCAGACGTCCATGAAGCTTAGCGGGCCAGAGGCATCCGCCGCCACGCCGTGCACATCCGCGCCACGCGGGCGAATGGTCGAGAAATCATAACCAATCCCGCCGCCCTGCTGCATGGTCAGCGCAGCCTCCTTCAACATGTCAAAAATGCCCGACATGCTATCCGGGATCGTGCCCATGACGAAACAGTTGAACAAAGTCACGGCGCGGCCGGTGCCAGCGCCGGCGGTGATGCGCCCTGCGGGAAGAAATTTGAAATCCTCCAGCGCTGTGAAGAACTCCTGCTCACGCTCCGGCTCTGCCTCCGACAGGCTGCGCGCAATGCGACGCCAGCTATCTTCCACCGTCAAGTCGATCGGATCGCCATCCGCCTGTTTGAAACGGTATTTCATGTCCCAGATGGACTCGGCGATCGGGGCGGCAAAGCGGCTCATGCGGGCGATTCCTATGTGGCAGTGAGGGCATTCCACAATAGTCGTCACTGCACGTGATCGTCAATTGCCTTTCCCACGATTTGACGCTATTTTTGACATCCACCACACAACATATGGGGCTGACATGCCAAACGGCACCATAAATCTAGTCAAACTCTGCGTCGGCGCCGAGCGAGTCGAGGACCTGCAAGCCTGGCAGATCGCTCGCGCCGGGGGGCGCCCGGGATACGAGCCGCGCCATGTCACCCGCATGTGGCCCAAACGCGAGGCAGAGCTGTTGAATGGTGGCTCGCTTTATTGGGTGTTCAAAGGGTTCATCCTGGCACGTCAACGGGTGCTGCGGCTGGATGAGGTAATCGGCGAGGACGGAATTCGCCGCTGCGGTATCGTAATGAGCCAGGAGGTGGTACGCACCGAAAGCGTGCCCCGGCGGGCATTTCAAGGCTGGCGGTACCTGACGCCGCAAGACGCCCCCGCCGACCTGACCCTGACCCGACGGGACGAGGACGAGTTGCCCCACGAGCTCTCTGCCGCGCTGGCCGATATCGGCATTCGCTGAACCTGAACGGTGGCGCTCCCGCTCCGGGGTTCTGCCCGCTCCTCGGGGAAACGGTCCACTGAACACTTTCCGGCAAGCCCTCGACCCCCAAGATACTTGGGGCAAAAAAAGAGATCAGCCGGTGATTTCGAGCTGTTCCAGCAAGGCTTTCAAGAGCGGGCGGTTGTCGCCGCTCCAATCTGCCTTGCGCGACTTGAACAGGGTGGCCTGGCTCTTGTGCACCGGGGGGCCTGCGAGGATCTTCAGGTGGTTCGCCCGCAGGGTCTCGCCGGTTGAGGTGATGTCCGCGACAGCCTCGGCCGTCTCGTTCTTGACCGTGCCTTCCGTTGCGCCCTGGCTGTCGACCAGTTGATAATCAGCCACGCCGTGGTCACGCAGGTGGTCGCGGATCAAGCGGTGGAACTTGGTCGCGATGCGCAGGCGGAACCCATGTTCTGCGCGGAACGCGGCGGCCACCGCATCGAGGTCGTCGAGCGTGTTCACATCTACCCAGCATTTCGGCACGGCGATGATCAGGTCCGCATGGCCAAAACCCATGGTGGCAAGCTCGCCCACCTTGTCTTCCCACAGGCCAAGCTTCTCGCGCACCAGGTCAGAGCCGGTCACACCGAGGTGGATCCGCCCCGCGGCCAGTTCGCGCGGGATTTCCCCCGCGGAGAGCAACACGAGCTCGATACCATCGACGCCTTCGACGGCGGCCGCGTATTCGCGATCCGATCCGGTGCGGGCCAGACGCACGCCGCGCGCACCGAACCAGTCAAAGGTCTTTTCCATCAGTCGGCCCTTGGAGGGCACACCAAGTTTGAGGGTCATTTTTCGCCCCCTTGTCCGATTTGTGCAATTTCCAATGTCATTTCAGGACGAATAACGGCACCGATTGCAGGAATTTCACGCCCCTTGCCCAACACCCGGGTCAGGGCGTCATAGCGTCCGCCGGTCGCGACAGGGGGCAGATCCGGGCGGGTTTCGGCGTAGAATCCGAAGACGAACCCGTCGTAATACTCCATCGAAGTGCGTCCATAGGAGCCTTCGAAATCCAGCGTATCCACGTCCACGCCGCGCGCAGACATTGCGTCCAGACGGGCCTCCATCCGGTCAACGGCGAGGCTGATCGAGGGCATATCCACCGCAAGATCGCGCAGGTGGTCGAGCACATTGGGGCTGGTCTCGCGCAGGGCCAGAAGGTCGTCCAGCAGGTCGACCTCAAGCCCCGAGATCGGTGCGGCCTCGGCATCGGCCCGCAAGGTCTCGACCCGCGCGGCGATTTCGGACCGCGAGCGCAGGCCGATCATCGGGGCATCGCACCCCATCGGATCCGCCTGGGCCAGCATCTCCTCACGCCCGGCAGGCTGCGGCGCGCGGCCAGAGAACCGATCCAATAGTGCGCGGAAGCGACGCGGGCGCCAGATGTGGCGCAGCAGCGCGGCCTTGCGCCGATCGGTGGTCTTGAGGCCGCGCACAGCAGCCAGAAGCAGCCCCATGTCGCCGGTTGCAGCGCGCAGGTCGAGCCCCTCAAGCGACTGGGAAATCACGGAAAACACCTCTGCATCCGCAGCAGGAGGATTGTCGCGTTCAAAGAGCTCGTAGCCGACCTGGAAATGCTCGGGCGCCCGATGGGCGGCCTCTTCCTGGGCGCGGAACACCTCGCCCATATAGGCATAGCGCGCGGGTTCGGCCCCGTTTGTCATGTGCATCTGCACCACGGGCACGGTGAAATCAGGGCGCAGCATGGCCTCGCCCATGACCGGGTCATTGGTCACGTAAGCGCGGGCGCGGATATCCTCGCCATAGAGGTCCAGAAGCGTGCCTGCGGGCTGCAGGATATCCGCCTCGATCACCTGCGCGCCGACCTGTTCGAAACGCGCCAGCAGGCGGGCGGCCTCTGCCCGGATGGTGGATTTGTCAGCCATCGGACGCCTCGATGATCTCGCGCACCTTGGCGACCAGATCGCCGCGCGCGCATTCGAATTGCGAGGGGCGTTCCTTCCATTCCTCCAGCGTGGCGCTTTCGGCGATCTTGGCGCCCAGCACCAGATCCTTGATCTGAATCTTGCCCGCCTCGAATTCGTCCGAACCCGCGATCACGGCCACCGGAGAGCGACGTTTATCCGCGTATTTCAACTGGTTACCGAAGTTCTTCGGATTGCCCAGATAGACCTCGGCGCGGATGCCCGCATCGCGCAGCTCGGCGACCATGGCCTGATAATCCGCCATGCGGGTGCGGTCCATGACGGTCACGACAACGGGCCCCTTGGCCTGGCCGCCCATGCGGCCCTTGGCACGCAGCGCGGCCAGCAGGCGGTCGACACCGATCGACACACCGGTCGCGGGCACGGCCTGGCCGGTGAAACGTTTCACCAGGTCGTCATAGCGTCCGCCCCCGGCGACCGAACCGAACTGGCGCGGGCGGCCCTTTTCATCCAGGATTTCGAAGGTCAACTCGGCTTCGAAAACTGGGCCGGTGTAATAGCCCAATCCGCGTACGACCGAGGGGTCGATCTCAATCCGGTCCGGGCCATAGCCCTGTGCGGCCAGCAGATCGGCGATCTGTTTCAGCTCATCCACACCTTCGGCACCGATCTTGCTGTCACCCACGGCGGCGGAGAGATTGGCGAGCGTTTCGCCCGCATCCGCGCCTTTCGAGGTCAGGAAGGCCAGCACCGGCTCGGCCTGGGCGTCTTCCAACCCGACACCGTCGATATAGGCACCAGAAGCATCCAGACGGCCCTTGCCGAGCAGCTCGCGCACACCCGCCTCGCCAACCTTGTCGAACTTGTCGATGGTGCGCAGGACAGCGTCACGCTGCGCGCCTTCGTCGAGACCCATGACCTCAAGCACGCCATTTAGAACCTTGCGGTTGTTCACACGGATCAGGTAGTCGCCACGGGGAATGCCAACGGTTTCGAGCGTATCGGCCAGCATAGCGCAGATCTCGGCATCCGCGGCCATCGAGGCCGTTCCCACAGTATCCGCATCACATTGATAAAACTGGCGAAAACGCCCCGGCCCCGGCTTTTCATTGCGCCAGACCGGCCCCATCGCAAAGCGGCGATAGGGGGTAGGCAGGTCGTTGCGGTGCTGGGCATAGACACGGGCCAGCGGCGCGGTCAGGTCATAGCGCAGGGCGAGCCACTTCTCGTCATCCGCCTCCTGCCAAGCAAAGACCCCCTCGTTCGGGCGGTCCACGTCGGGCAGGAACTTGCCCAGCGCCTCGACCGTCTCAACGGCTGAGCTTTCCAGCGCGTCGAACCCATAGCGATGATAGACCCCGGCAATCTGATCGAGCATATGTTTGCGCTCGCTCACCTCCGCGCCGAAATAGTCGCGAAAGCCCTTGGGCGTTTCCGCCTTGGGCCGGGGCTGTTTCTTCTGCTTGGCCATGGGTCCGTCCGGGTTCAGGTCACTGTCGCGGGCGGTCTAGCGGATGGGGGCCAAATGGGCAAGGAATGGCTGCGGATCAATAGGAAACTTCGCAAATATACCTGTCATAGACCCAGCCGTTCGGACCGGAATAGGTCCAGTCGTCGATCCCGCGCTGCACAATCACCTCGCGCCAATTGTCCGCGCTTTCCGGCTCCATGGTGATGACGAAGGTGCCGGGGGTCAGTTTCTGCATGATTTCGCAGCTGGTCGACGCGCAGGCGCGCAGGGCGAGGAAATTCTCACCCTCAGGGTTCAGCTTGCAGACCACGTATTGTTCACCGTCATAAGCCAGGGCGGGGCTGGTCAGCAGGATCAGGGCTAGGGTGAGGTGTTTCATCATCTCCTCCGTTTTGCCCAAGGATGTCACGTGAGCCACAGGGGGGCTATGACATGGATCAGGAAGGGTATAGGAATGCGCCATGGATACGGAACGCGAAACCCGCCTGGAAGAACAGATCGCCCACCTGACCAAGACGGTCGAGGAGCTGTCAGACGTCATTGCCCGCCAGGATGCGGAACTGTCGAAGCTGGCCCATCGGGTGCAGGTGCTGATGGCGCGTGAAGCCGAACGCGAGGCGGCAGGCTCCGGCGGTGTCATCCTGGGGGATGAGCGCCCACCGCATTACTGACGGGCCAGATCTTTTCAAAAAGATTTGCAGAACTCTTACTTAAGAGTTTTGGTCACACCTCTTCGACGTGCACGACACCTGTGATCGACTTGATCGCCCCCTTGATCTGCGGATTGAGCGGGAAGCTCTTGCCGAGCGTCATGTCGACCTCGCCCGGCAGAGTCGGGTCCATCAGGGTCAGGCTGACCTCGCCCGGTTTCACGCCACGCGCGGTTTCGGCGGCGTTTGCCAGCAGGCTCGCCACCGCTTCGATCGCGGTCGGCCGATCCACATGCACGTTCAACGCCATGCCGCCCGCGTCCGCCACCACCGCGTCGATGGGCGCGACAGAGCGGGCAATCGGGTCGAACTGGCCTTCGTTGAAACGCCCTTCCAGGGTCATGACAACCTGTAGGGTCTCGTCAAACACCCGGCGTGTCGCTTCGAAATCATCAGGGAACAGGGCCATGCCCGAGACCTGCCCGGTCGGGTCCGAGATATTCATGCGGAAGAACTGCGTGCCCCGGCCCGACTTGCGCTGTTGCAAGCCGCCGACGATCACCGCGACCTTGCCGACCGCCGCGCCGTTCTTCTCGGCCTTCTCGCGCAGCCCATCAAGCGTCAGCACGCCCTTGCGTTTCAGCGCGGGCAGGTAGTCATCCAGCGGGTGACCGGTCAGGTAGAAGCCGATGGCCTTGTGTTCTTCCGCCAGCCGTTCATTGGGCAGCCAGTCGCCCACCGGGCTCAGGCGCGGTTCAGGCAGGTCCTCGCCCGCCTCGCCGAACAGGCTGACCTGGGCCGAGGCGCGTTGTTCGTGGATCGCCGCCGAGTAGTTCACCAGTGCGTCCAGACTGTCGAAGACCCGGCGACGATTGTCGTCGAGCACGTCGAAGGCGCCCGCGCGGGCCATCATTTCCAGAGGCCGCTTGCCGACCCGCTTCAGGTCCACACGCCGCGCCACGTCATAAAGGTTCACGAAGGGCTTGTCGGGGCTGTTCGGGTCCTCGGGATCGGTCCGACGACCTTCGACCACCAGTTTCATCGCCTCGAGCCCCACGTTCTTCAGCGCCCCCAGCGCGTAGACGCAGCGCCCTTCGCTGACGGAAAACGTCTCGATCGAGCGGTTGATACAGGGCGGAATGATCTCGATATCCAGGCCCCGGCGCACCTCTTCGGCGTAGACGGACAGCTTGTCGGTCAGGTGAATATCGCAGTTCATGACACCCGCCATGAACTCCACCGGGTGGTTCGCCTTCAGCCAGGCGGTCTGGTAGGAGACCACCGCATAGGCCGCCGCGTGGGACTTGTTGAAGCCGTAGTTGGCAAATTTCTCCAGAAGGTCGAAAACCTCCATCGCCTTTTTCTGTTCGACGCCGTTCTTCTTCGAACCCTCGACGAATTTCGGCCGCTCGGCGTCCATCGCCTCCTTGATCTTCTTACCCATCGCGCGTCTGAGCAGGTCGGCGCCGCCGAGGCTGTAGCCCGCCATCACCTGGGCAATCTGCATCACCTGCTCTTGATAGACGATAATGCCTTGAGTTTCCTCAAGAATATGGTCAATCAGCGGATGCACTGACTCGCGCTCCTTGAGCCCGTTCTTGACCTCGCAATAGGTCGGAATGTTCTCCATCGGGCCGGGTCGGTAAAGCGCCACCAGCGCGACGACATCCTCAATACAGGTGGGTTTCATGCGCCTGAGCGCATCCATCATGCCCGAGCTTTCCACCTGGAACACCGCGACCGTCTTGGCCGAGGAATAGAGGTCATAGGTGACCTTGTCATCGAGCGGGATCGCGTTGATCTCGTTCACCGCACCTTCTGGCGGCTCATAGAGCTGGGCACCATCCGGGCCGGTGTGAATATCGCGCCCTTCACCCTTGATCAGGTCCACGGCGTTCTGGATCACGGTCAGGGTCTTCAGTCCCAGGAAGTCGAACTTGACCAGCCCGGCCTGCTCCACCCATTTCATGTTGAACTGGGTCGCCGGCATGTCCGAACGCGGATCCTGGTAGAGCGGCACTAGGTGGTCCAGTGGCCGGTCACCGATCACGACACCCGCCGCGTGGGTCGAGGCGTTCCTGAGCAGCCCTTCGACCTGCTGGCCATATTTGAGCAGCCGCGCAACGACCTCTTCCCGGTCAGCCTCCTCACGCAGGCGCGGCTCGTCGGCCAGCGCCTTTTCGATCGACACGGGTTTGACCCCCTCGACCGGGATCAGCTTGGACAGCCGGTCCACCTGGCCATAGGGCATCTGCAACACGCGGCCCACGTCGCGCACGGCGGCCTTGGACAGAAGCGCGCCGAAGGTAATGATCTGCCCCACCTTGTCGCGCCCGTACTTCTCCTGCACGTAGCGGATCACCTCTTCGCGACGGTCCATACAGAAGTCGATGTCGAAGTCGGGCATCGACACCCGTTCCGGGTTCAGGAAGCGTTCAAACAGCAGGCTGTAACGCAGCGGGTCAAGGTCGGTAATGGTCAGCGCATAGGCCACCAGGCTGCCCGCACCGGACCCCCGCCCCGGCCCCACCGGAATGCCCTGATCCTTGCCCCATTTGATGAAGTCGGCAACGATCAGGAAGTAGCCCGGGAAACCCATCGACTCGATGATACCCATCTCAAAATCGAGCCGCTTGTAGTATTCCTCCTCGCTCACCGCATGGGGGATGACGGCTAGGCGCGCGGCCAGACCTTCGCGCGACTGACGGCGCAGCTCCTCGACCTCATCATCGGCGAACTTGGGCAGGATCGGATCGCGGCGATAGGCCTGAAACGCGCATCGCTTGGCAATTTCCACCGTGCTTTCAATCGCTTCCGGGAGGTCCGCAAACAGTGTGACCATCTCCTCGGGGCTTTTGAAATAGTGTTGCGGCGTCAGGTGGCGGCGCGGCTCCTGCTGGTCAACATAGGCGCCCTCCTTGATGCAGATCAGCGCATCATGGGCCTCGTAGATGTCGGATTTGGGGAAATAGACATCGTTGGTGGCGACCAAGGGGATGCCCATCTGATAGGCCATCTCGACGAAGCCACGCTCGGTCGCCCGTTCGGCTTCGGTGGTCTTCCCCCCCTCGCCCGGATGGCGCTGCAGCTCGACATAAAGCCGGTCACCAAAACACTTGTGCAGCCGTGCCATCAGCGCCTCGGCCTTCGGGCGCTGGCCCGAGGATAGGAGCTTCCCCACCGGCCCCTCCGGCCCGCCGGACAGGCAAATGAGCCCCACGCTGAACTCTTCCAGCTCTTCCAGCGTGACCGAAGGCAGCGCCCCGTGCTTGTCCACGTAGAGGCAGGAGTTGAGCTTCATCAGGTTCTCATACCCGCCCTCGTTCTGAGCCAGCAAAACCACCGCGGCCGGGTCGCGCGGTTTCTCTCCCGGCGCGGGCGGATCATAAGCGACATCAACCTGGCAGCCGATGATCGGCTGCACCCCGGCACCCGAGGCGATTACCGAAAACTCCAATGCCGAGAACAGGTTATTGGTGTCCGTCACGGCCACGGCGGGCATGTTTGCCTTCTCGCAGAGGCCTGCAAGTTTCTTGACCGGCACGGCCCCTTCCAGCAGGGAGTATTCGGTGTGAAGGCGGAGATGAATGAATCGGGGATCGCTGCTCATGACGTTCAACTTATCCCCCACCGTCACCCCGTGAAAGGGCCAATCCCCGCTACGCCCCTGCCACGAAAAACTTGCCAGATGATCAAATCTCGGCTTTCCTGTCTGCCGGAGAACAACAAATCCCGCGCCGCTTCTACGCCGCATCGAGGCTGCGCTTTTTGGGACCGACAGGGTAAGGCGGCGGGACTTTCTGATGGATATCTCCTTTCGTCTGAACGGAGAGCGTGTGTCACTGACCGGTGTGGATCCCACCCGGTCCGTTCTGGATTTTCTGCGCGAGGACAGGGGCCTGACCGGCACCAAAGAGGGCTGCAACGAGGGTGACTGCGGCGCCTGTTCGGTCGTGGTGGGCGATGCTGCGGGCATCCGCCCACAGAACGCCTGCCTGATGATGCTGGGCCACCTGGACGGCAAGGCCTTGGTCACGGTCGAAGGCTTGGCGGCGCCCGATGGAACACCCCATCCTGTGCAACAGGCGCTGGTAGATCACCACGGCTCGCAATGCGGCTTCTGCACGCCCGGATTTGCCACGGCTCTGGCGACTGGACATCTGCATTCAACCAAGGATATCAAAGCATTACTGAGTGGAAATTTGTGTCGCTGCACGGGATACGCCCCCGTTCTGCGCGCCGCCGACGCCGCGGCCACCCAGGCGCCCCCACCACATCTGAAAGCGGCGCTGGAGGCCCCCAAGGCCGACGCGAGCAAGGAGGCGGGCCCGGCCTGCCCGGGCTCCGTTGACGCGCTCGCAACCCTCTACGCGGATCATCCCGAGGCCACGCTGATCGCCGGCGCAACCGAAGTTGCGCTCGACGTGAACAAGGCGTTGAAGGACCTGCCCTTCCCGATTTTCCTTGGCCATGTCCAGGGATTCGATGAGGTCGAGATCACCGAGGGCCGGATAACCTTCGGAGCCGGAACCTCCATCGAGGCCCTGCGCCAGGTGATGTTCGACCATCATCCGGGATTTGCCGAGATGCTGACGCGCTTCGGCTCCGCTCAGGTGCGCGCCGCCGGGACGATCGGGGGCAACGTCGCCAATGGCTCGCCAATCGCCGAGACCCCGCCACCGCTCATTGCCCTCGGGGCCGATCTGCACCTGCGTCACCGCAATACGCGCCGCAGCCTGCCGCTTGAGGATTACTACGTTGCCTACGGCCGACAGGACCGTATGGAGGGCGAGTTCATCGAGGCCGTTTCGATCCCCCGCCAGCCGGACAACCTGCGCAGCTACAAGATTGCGCGAAGGTTCGATCAAGATATTTCCACGCTGCTTGGTGCCTTCAATATCCATGTAGAAGTAGGAAAAGTGCAATCTGCACGCATCGCTTTCGGCGGGATGGCAGGAGTGGTCAAACGGGCCGAAGCAGTTGAACAGGCGCTGATTGGCCAGCCTTGGACGTATGAGACGATCACTGCCGCACTTGAGGTCTTTGCCACTGATTTCACCCCGATCTCCGACCTGCGCGCGGGCGTGGATTACCGACGCGAGGTCGCGCGCAACCTGCTTCTGCGCTATTGGCACGAGGATCAGGGCACGCCCGCTGCAATCGAGGAGGTGACGCCATGAGCATCGGTACGCCTCTACCCCACGATTCTGCCGCGCTGCATGTTTCAGGGTCCGCGCGCTACCTCGACGACATTCCGCTTCCGGCGAATGCGCTGCACCTGGCCTTTGGCCTGTCCGAGGTCGCGCGCGGGCGTATCCGGGGGCTGAACCTCGATGCGGTGCGCGCGGCGCCCGGGGTCACAGCCGTCATCACCGCAGCCGATCTGCCCTTCGCCAACGACGTCTCGCCGTCGGTCCACGATGAACCTCTGCTGGCCGAGGATGAGGTCTTCTACCACGGGCAACCGATATTCCTGGTCGCCGCCGCCTCCCACCGTGCCGCCCGCAAGGCCGCACGGCTGGCCAAGATCGATATCGAGGCCCTACCTGCCCTCATCACCATCGACCAGGCCCTGGCCGCGAACAGCCGGTTCGAGGACGGGCCGGTGATCTGGCAGAATGGAGATATCGAAACCGCCCTCGCCGGGGCCGCACATGTGATCGAAGGCACGGTCGAGTTGGGCGGGCAGGAGCATTTCTACCTCGAAGGCCAGGCCGCCGCCGCGCTGCCGCAGGACAATGGTGACATGGTCGTGCACAGCTCGACCCAGCATCCGACCGAGATCCAGCACAAGGTCGCCGAGGCCCTGGGCCTGCCGATGCATGGGGTACGGGTCGAGACCCGGCGCATGGGCGGCGGTTTCGGCGGAAAAGAAAGCCAGGGCAATGCCTTGGCCGTTGCCTGCGCCGTGGCCGCTGAGGCAACCGGGTGCGCCTGCAAGATGCGCTATGACCGGGATGACGACATGGTCATCACCGGCAAACGGCACGATTTCCGTATCACCTACCGGATCGGCGTGGACAACACCGGCCACCTCCTAGCCGTCGATTTCACCCACTTGGTGCGCTGCGGCTGGGCCCAGGATCTGAGTCTTCCTGTCGCCGACCGTGCCATGTTGCACGCCGACAATGCCTATCACATCCCCACCATGCGGATTGAAAGTCACCGGCTGAAGACCAACACCGCCAGCGCAACCGCCTTTCGCGGCTTTGGCGGCCCCCAGGGCATGTTCGGCATTGAACGGGCGCTGGACCATGTGGCGCATGAACTGAATATGGACCCGGTCGAGCTGCGGCGGCGCAATTTCTATTCGGAACCCAATGCCCCACGCCAGAGCACCCATTACGGTATGGAGGTCGCGGATTTCGAGCTTCAGCCGATGGTGGAGGAGCTGCTGCAACGTGCGGACTACAAGACCCGTCGCGACGCCGTGGACGCCTGGAACCGTGACAACCCAGTGCTGAAGAAAGGCCTGGCGCTGAGCCCGGTGAAGTTCGGCATTTCCTTCACGCTCACCCATCTGAACCAGGCGGGCGCACTGGTGCATGTCTATCAGGACGGGTCCGTGGCGATGAACCATGGCGGCACCGAAATGGGCCAGGGGCTGAACCAGAAAATCGCGCAAGTAGCCGCGCGCGTGTTTGGGATCGGGCTTGACCAGGTGCGCATCACGGCCACTGATACGGCGAAAGTGCCCAATACCTCTGCCACAGCGGCCTCATCCGGATCCGATTTGAACGGCATGGCCGTGAAAATTGCCTGCGAGACGATCAAATCCCGCATCGTGCAGCATTTGTGTAAGGAACATGCCATTTCTGCCGAAGAAATCCTCTTTGAAGATGGAAAAGTGCAAGTGGGTAATCAGGTCTTTTCCTTCGCCGAAGTTGCACAAATCGCGTATCTGGCCCGGATCAGCCTATCTGCAACGGGTTATTACCGTACGCCGAAACTGTCCTGGGACCGGACCCGCGGCCAGGGCCGCCCGTTCTTCTATTTCGCCTATGGCGTGGCCGCCACCGAAGTGGTGATCGACACGCTGACCGGCGAAAACCGTATCCTGCGCGCGGACATCCTGCATGACGCGGGCGCCAGCCTGAACCCGGCGTTGGACATCGGCCAGGTCGAGGGTGGCTATGTGCAGGGCGCGGGCTGGCTGACGATGGAGGAACTTCTGTGGGACGACGACGGCCGCTTGCTGACCAATGCGCCCGCCACCTACAAGATCCCCACCGCGCGCGATGCGCCGGAGGTGTTCAACGTGTCGCTCTGGGATGGCGAGAACCGCGAGGAGACGATCTATCGCTCCAAGGCGGTGGGTGAGCCGCCCTTCATGCTGGGCATCAGCGCCTTCCTCGCCCTGTCCGACGCGGTGTCCGCCTGCGGTCCCGGCTATCCGGCGCTGGATGCGCCTGCCACGGCGGAGCGTATCCTGGCCGCCATCAACCGGGTGCGCGCATGAGCTTCGACCTGGACATCCTGCGCGCCGCTGTGGCGCGCCATGGCCGGGTCGCGCGGGTGGTGGTGGCGGATGTGGTCGGCTCCGCCCCGCGCGAAGTCGGGGCGGCAATGCTGGTCTGGACCGAGGACGGCACGACCTGCCAATCCGGCACCATCGGCGGCGGTGAGCTTGAATTGCGCGCCGCCGAACGCGCGCTGTCCGCCCCTTTCGTTGAGCGCATTCCCCTGGGTCCATCTTTGGGCCAATGCTGCGGCGGGGCGGTTACCTTGCTCTGCGAACACTTCGACGCAGATACCCTCGAACCTCTTGAAAACCAACAGGTTCACACCCGCAGCCTCACCGGAACCGAGATGCCGCTGGCGGTCAAGCGCCTGATCTCGCAGGCCCGCAACCAAGGCAACCAACCCGCACCGCAAACCCTGCAAGGGTGGTTCATCGAACCGATCAACCGGACCCGCATGCCGCTCTGGATCTATGGCGCAGGCCATGTCGGACGGGCCATCGTGAGCGTCCTGGCGCCGCTTGATCATTTCGACGTGACCTGGGTGGATACCGGGCCGGAACGGTTCCCTACGGAGCTGCCACAAGGCGTCACCGCCCTGCCGACACCGCATCCCGACCGCGCCACCGCCTTGGCGCCGGATCAGGCACGGCACTTGATCCTGACCTATTCGCACACGCTGGACCTGGCACTGTGTCACGCGATTCTCTCGCGGCCCTTCGAAAGCGCGGGCCTGATCGGTAGCGCAACGAAGTGGTCCCGTTTTCGTGCCCGTCTGGCCGCCATGGGCCACGCGGAAGCGCAAATTTCACGCATCGCCTGTCCAATTGGCGACCCATCCTTGGGCAAAGCGCCGCAGGCCATTGCGGTCGGGGTCGCCGCCGCGCTACTGAAAGACGCGGCCCAACAGGACAATGACAATGGACAGGCCAACAGGGGACAAGTCTTTGACGACACAGGGGATGGCAGACGTACTGCTGAATCTTGAAGGGCTCAGGAAGGCCTATCCGGGGGTGGTGGCGAATGACGATGTGTCCTTCGCGATCCGCCCCGGCGAGGTGCATGCGCTTCTGGGGGAAAACGGCGCGGGGAAATCGACCCTGGTCAAGATGATCTATGGGCTGGTGAAGCCCGATGCGGGCGCCATGACCCTGAACGGTGAAAGCTTCATCCCCGCCAACCCGGCCGCCGCCCGGGCCGCGGGCGTCGCGATGGTGTTTCAGCATTTTTCGCTTTTCGATGCGTTGAACGTGGCCGAGAACATCGCCTTGGGCATGGATAACCCCCCGCCGCAACGCGAACTGTCGGCGCGCATCCGCAAGGTCAGCCAGGACTACGGCCTGCCGCTGGATCCGGAGCGGGTGGTGGGCGACCTGTCCGCAGGCGAACGCCAGCGGGTCGAGATCATTCGCTGCCTCTTGCAGGACCCGAAACTCTTGATCATGGACGAACCCACCTCGGTGCTGACACCGCAGGAGGTCGAGATCCTGTTTCACACCCTTCGCAAGTTGACCTCGGAAGGCACGGCAATTCTGTATATTTCTCATAAGCTTGAGGAAATCCGTGCACTCTGTGAACATGCGACGATCCTGCGGCTGGGCAAGGTGGTGGACACCTGCGACCCGCGCGAGAAATCGGCGCGCCAACTGGCCGAGATGATGGTGGGCACCTCGTTACATGTGCCGGAACGCAAGCCCGCGCAGGCCACGCGACTGGTGCTGGAGGTTGATGGGCTGAATATGGCAAGCCCCGGCGAGTTCGGCACCGATCTGAGGAACATCAACCTGCAGGTTTTCGGCGGCGAGGTGCTGGGCATCGGCGGTGTCGCGGGCAATGGGCAGGACGAGCTGCTGCTGGCGCTGTCAGGCGAGCTTCTCTGCCCCGGCGCGATCCGGCTGATGGGGCAGGACGTGGGGCATCTTGGCCCGAACCAGCGTCGCGCCAAGGGACTTCTGGCCGCTCCGGAGGAACGACTGGGGCACGCCGCCGCGCCGGACATGTCCCTGACAGAAAACGCGCTTTTGACCGGCTCCTTGCGCAAACACCTGGCCGAAAACGGGTTCATCAAGTGGAGTGCCGCCGAGGCCTTCGCCCTGCGCATCATCGAGAACTTCGACGTGCGCACCCCGGGGCCTGAGAATGCCGCGCGTTCCCTGTCCGGCGGCAATCTGCAGAAATTCGTCATCGGGCGTGAGATCATGCAGCGGCCGGAGGTGCTGGTGGTGAACCAGCCGACCTGGGGCGTGGATGCCTCGGCGGCCGCCGACATCCGCCAGGCGCTCTTGGACCTGGCCCATCACGGCGCCGCCGTGGTGGTGATCAGCCAGGACCTGGACGAGCTGATGGAGGTGGCTGACCGGTTCACCGCCCTCAATGAAGGTCGGTTGGCCGATCCGGTGCCCACCGCCGGGCTGACGGTCGAGGATATCGGCCTGATGATGGGCGGCGCCCATGACATGAAGGACATTGCGCCTGAGCAAGCGGTAGGAGGTGACGCATGATCCGCCTGGAAAAACGCCCCTCTCCGTCCAGGTTCTGGGCCGGTGTCACGCCGATCCTGGCCGTCATTGCAACGATGATCGCGGGCGGCATCCTGTTTACCTTCCTCGGAAAAGACCCAATCGAGGCCATTCGCACAATCTTCTGGGACCCGCTGTTTCACGAGACCTTCGGCCCTTACTCCCGCCCGCAACTGCTGGTGAAAGCCGGGCCGCTGATCCTGATTGCCATCGGCCTGTCGCTGGGATTTCGCGCAGGCATCTGGAACATCGGTGCGGAAGGCCAATACATCATGGGTGCCATCTGCGGCGCCGGTGTCGGCCTGGCCTTTTACCCCTCCGAGAGCTTCCTGATCTTCCCGGCCATGGTGCTGGCGGGCGCGCTTGGCGGCTGGGCCTGGGCGATGATCCCCGGCATCCTGAAAACCAAGTTCGGCACCAATGAGATCCTGGTCAGCCTGATGCTGGTCTATGTGGCGGAAAGCTGGTTGGCCTCGGTCAGCCAGGGTCTTCTGCGCAACCCCGATGGCATGGGCTTCCCCGGCAGCCGCAACTTCAAGGACTTCCCGGCGGGACACAATGCCGAGATCATCGCGAACTCCGGTATGCATTGGGGCGTCGTTGCCGCCTTCATCGCGGTCATCTTCGCCTATGTGCTGCTGACGCGGCATATGCTGGGGTTCCAGGTGCGCCTGACCGGCGAAGCCCCGCGCGCGGCGCGGTTCGCAGGGGTGAACCCGACCCGCCTGGTGCTGTTCTGCCTGGGCATGTCCGGAGCTCTGGCGGGCATGGCCGGGCTGTTCGAAGTCTCGGGTCCCTCCGGACAGGTCACCATCGACTTCGGCTCGGGTTACGGCTTTACCGCGATCATTGTCGCATTCCTGGGGCGTCTGCACCCCATTGGCATCCTGCTAGCGGGGCTGCTCATGGCACTGACCTACATTGGTGGAGAGTTGGCGCAGCTGATGCTGGGCCTGCCCGCAGCGGCCATCCAGATGTTCCAGGGCATGCTGCTGTTCTTCCTGCTCGCCATGGACGTGCTGTCGAACTACCGCATTCGGTTTGCCTGGAAGGAGGCGGCGTGATGGACCTTGGACAAATCAATCCAATCCTGCTGATCGCCTCCCTGATGGTGGCGGCGACCCCGATCCTTCTTGCGGCCATTGGCGAAGCCGTGGTCGAAAAGGCGGGCGTGCTGAACCTGGGCGTCGAGGGCATGATGATCACCGGCGCGGTGGTGGGCTTTGCCATCGGCGTCAACACGAGCAGCCCGGCCTTGGGTTTCGTCGGCGCAGCTTTCGCGGGCGCGGCTCTGTCGATGCTCTTTGCCGTGCTGGTGCTGTTTCTGCTGTCCAACCAGGTCGCCACCGGGCTGGGCCTGACGCTCTTCGGGCTGGGCCTGTCTTCACTGATTGGTAAGCCCTACGAGGGCATGAAGGTGCCGACGCTGGCAAAATGGGACATTCCGCTCTTGTCCGACATCCCGGTCCTGGGACCGATCCTCTTCAATCACGACCCGATGGTTTACGTGAGCCTGATCCTGATCGCCGCGGTTTGGTACGTGCTGAAATTCACCCGTGCCGGGCTGATCCTGCGCGCTGTGGGCGAGAATCATGATGCAGCGCACCAGCTGGGCTACAAGGTCGTGCGCGTGCGCATGATGGCGATTGGCTTCGGTGGTGCCTGTGCAGGGCTGGGCGGGGCCTATATCTCGCTCGTGCGCGTACCGCAGTGGGTCGAGGGCATGACCGCGGGCGCGGGCTGGATCGCGCTGGCGATCGTGGTCTTCGCCTCCTGGCGGCCCTGGCGGGTGCTGCTGGGCGCTTATCTGTTCGGCGGCATCACCGTGTTGCAGTTGAACCTGCAGGCCGCGGGCGTGGCCATCCCGGTCGAATACCTATCCATGTCGCCCTATGTCATCACGATCCTCGTGCTGGTCGCCATCTCGCTCAAGGGCAAGCACGGCGCGCCAGGCAGCCTGGGCCGTATCTTCCACGCATCGCATTGAGGCGCAATTGACCCGACACGAGATCATAGAGGTCCTGGACGGCTACCACCCGAGGCTCGGGAATACGGTGGCCCTGGGGATGAATGGTCTCATCCTGCTGTCGGCCCTGGCCATCGCCTTGGAAACGGAACCCAGCCTGCCTGAGGGGCTGCGCCGTGGCCTGTTCAGCTTCGAGGTGGTCCTGCTGGGCATTTTCACCATCGAATACATCCTGCGCCTGACCTGCTCTCCCCGCCCGCTGAAATACGCCTTCAGCTTTTGGGGGCTGATCGACTTCCTGACCATCGTGCCCGCTATCGCTCTTCTGACCCCGCAATGGCAGGTGGTGCGTGCCTTCCGCCTGATCCGACTGGTGCGGCTGTTGAAGCTGTTCCGCACCTCACGTGCATTGAATCGGCTGATCCATGCCATGCATGAGGTGCGCGGAGAGTTGATGATTTTTGCCGTGGTTTCGGGCCTGATGCTTTATGTCGCCAGTGTTGGCATCTATATCTTCGAACACGAGGCCCAGCCGGAGGTCTTTACCTCGATCCCTGTCAGCCTTTGGTGGGCCGTCGCAAGCTTCACGACCGTGGGCTATGGCGATATGGTTCCGATAACCCTGGGCGGGAGGATTTTTACCACGCTCGTTCTTTTCACCGGTCTGGGCATCATTGCCGTGCCCTCGGCCATTGTAACCACCGCCCTTCTGGAAGCCGAGAAAGAGCTTCATACGGGCGGCACCAAACCTGACTGAACCATCAAGGGAGATTGATATGCGTTCCATGAAAACTCTTCTGGCCTCGGCCGCCATGGCGATTGGCCTGGCCGGTGCGGCCCAGGCTGACGACCCGACCAAGGTCGGCTTCATCTATGTGGGCCCCGTCGGCGACGGTGGCTGGACCTATGAACACAACCAGGGTCGCCTGGCCGTCGAAGAGCATTTCGGCGACAAGGTTGAAACCGTGTACCAGGAAAGCGTGCCGGAAGGGGCCGACGCCGAACGTGCGATCACCCAGATGGCGCTGGCCGGGGCCGACCTGATCTTTACCACCTCGTTTGGCTACATGGACCCGACCATCAACGTCGCTGCCAAGTTCCCGAACGTGAAGTTCGAGCACGCCACCGGCTACAAGCAGGCGGACAACGTGTCGGTCTATTCGGCCCGTTTCTATGAAGGTCGCGCCGTACAGGGCCACATTGCCGGCAAGATGACCGAGTCGAACATCATCGGCTACATCGCCTCCTTCCCGATCCCCGAGGTCGTCCGCGGCATCAACTCGGCCTATATCCACGCCAAACGCGTGAACCCGGATGTGCAGTTCAAGATCATCTGGGCCTACACCTGGTTCGACCCGGCGAAGGAAGCCGACGCGGCCAAGGCGCTGATCGAACAGGGCGCCGACGTGATCCTGCAGCACACTGACTCGACCGCCCCGCAGGCCGCCGCCCAGGAAGCCGGTAACGTGATCACCTTCGGCCAGGCCTCGGACATGGGTGAATATGCGCCGCATCCGCGCGTGAGCTCGATCATCGACGCCTGGGCCCCCTATTACATCGCCCGCACCCAGGCGGTGATGGACGGCACCTGGGAGAGCGTTTCGACCTGGGACGGCATCGGCGCCGGCATGGTCGGCATCGGTGAGATCTCCGACGCGGTTCCGGCTGACGTGAAAGCCGAAGCCGAAGCGCTGCGTGACGCGCTGGGCTCGGGTGAATACCACGCCTTTACCGGTCCGCTGAACAAGCAGGACGGCACCCCCTGGCTGGCCGCGGGCGAGACCGCATCCGACTATGGTGACGACGGGCTTGCTGGCATGAACTTCTATGTCGAAGGCCTGGAAGGCGAAATCCCGCAGTAAGAGCCGCAGGCTCTTACCCCGCGGCCCGGCGCAGCCGGGACGGTAAAGCCAAGCGAAGCCCCCGCTCAGGCGGGGGCTTTTCCGTTTGGCAACGCCAGCCATGGGCGATGTCGCCTGCGGCGGGCGGGGCGCTCCCGCCCTTCGAGCGGCGCAGCTGCGCTGCTTGCCGAAGGTTGGGCGTGGCGCGTTTTGCTGCGCAAAACGCGCTTCCCCCCGCTCAGGGTCCATGACAATCTCCGCGCAAGCGGTCCAAGGGGAGCGGAGCTCATGAGCCAAGAGAGCGATTTCATTGTCATCGGCGGCGGCATCGCCGGTGTTTCGGCGGGCGCAGCCCTGTCGGCGCTCGGCAAGGTCACTCTACTGGAGGCGGAAAGCGCACTCGGCTACCACGCCTCGGGTCGCTCGGCGGCTCTGTTCGTCGAGGGCTACGGCAACCCGGCGGTGCGTGCCCTGACAACCGCCTCCTATGACTACCACCACCAGGTCGGGGTCTTGTCCGATCGCGGGTTGATGCTGGTGGCCGGAGCGGAGCGCGCGGAGGAATTCGGACAGGAATACCGCGATATGCATCTGGAGCCAATCGGTTTGGACGAGGCGCTTACCAGAATGCCCATCCTGAACCCGGGCCGAATCGCTCACGCGGCCTTCAGCACGGATATCTGGGACATCGACACCGACCTATTGTTGCAGGGTTACGCACGGATCCTACGCGCACATGGCGAGATCGTGACCGGGGCCAGGGTGGAGGCGATCATGCGTACCCCCACAGGCTGGGAAGTCATAGCGGACGAGCGGGACTACACCGCAAAGAAACTGATCAACGCCGCCGGGGCCTGGGTCGACGACGTGGCGCGCATGGCCGGGGTCCAGCCACTGGGCTTCACGCCCCTGCGCCGCTCGATGGCGCGCCTTCCGGCGCCGGGCGGGCGCAACGTCTCGGCCTGGCCGATGGTCTTCGGCTCCGGCAATGCCTGGTATGCCAAGCCGGATGCAGGTGCACTGCTGGTGTCACCCAGCGAGGAGGATCCCTGCGACCCTCATGATGCCTGGGCCGATGACATGGTCCTGGCCGAGGGGCTGGCACGGTATGAGGAGATGGTCACCGAACCGGTGACCCGGCTGATTTCGAACTGGGCCGGACTGCGCACCTTCGCCCCCGACCGCAACCTTGTGATCGGCCCCGACGCGCGTGACCCCAACTTCCTGTGGTGCGCGGGTCAGGGCGGATACGGGTTCCAGACCGCCCCTGCGACCGCAATACTGCTGGCCGATCTGGTCTCCGGCGCCAAAAGCGAGTTGCCGCTCGAAGCCCTTGAAAACCTGCGTCCAGACCGCCTCGGCTGATTAGTCGAAAGGATAAAACTGTTTAGAATTTTCGGCATCCCGTGAGCGCAAACCCTTTCTTGAGGGTTTGCGGACAACCCTTCCCGGACCACCACTCAGGAAGGGACCAATATGACCAAGACGACCACCGCTTTGACCCTGTCTCTCACCATGATGGCAGGAGCCGCCGCCGCTGACGACATACTCGTGATCGGGGCAGACCTGCCACCAATGATGATGGCGGGCGGCGACGGGCGCGAGGCGGAGATCATTCGCACCACGCTGGAACGCTGTGGCCACAGCGTGACCTGGGAACTGCAGCCCTTTACCCGCCACTGGGCCAGTTTCGACGCCGGCAGGGGCGACGCGGTAACCACCGTGCCCATGGGCATGCCCACCGCCGGAACCGCCAGCGTGGCCTATGTGAACTATCAGAACGGCGTCTCGTTCCTGGGGGCGCAAACCCCGGTCACCAGCCTTGGCGACCTTGCCGGGCGTAGCGTGGTGACGTTCCAAGGCGCCTCCGACATCCTGCCCGACCTGGGGGCGGCGACCGACAGTTTCTCGAGCTACCGCGAAGTGACCGACCAGATGGTGCACAGCCAGCTTCTGTTCTCGGGCCGGATCGACGCAGTGGTGGGCGACGGCATGATCTTTGCCGAATACAATCGGCAACTGGCGGCCAATGGCGACAACCTGGGATTCGATCCGAACCAGCACGTGCGTTTCAACGCCACCTTCGCACCGTCGAGCTACACCATGGCCTTCCGCAACCCTGCACATGCGGCGGATTTCGACCGCTGCTTCGCCGAAGCCACCACGGACGGCACCATCCAGGCGATCAATACGAAATGGGCAGATCGCTACCGCGACGTGCTGGGCGACCAGTACATGGGCTACTGAGCCCGCCGCGATTCAAGGGGCCGCGGACGCGGCCCTCCCCCGACGCTTGAAGGAAGCCCCGCATGACACAGCCCCTCCGCCTCCATTCCGTGAAGACCCGAATCCTCGGCTCGATTCTCGGCGCCCTGTTCCTGTTCATCGCGGGCTACACGCTGTTCTGGTCCACCCGATACACTCATCAGCTCGAAGCCACGTTCGAAGAGGAAATCACCCTGGCTCCGCATTTCCTGGCGGCCCCCATCTCCGATGCCATCTGGAACTTTCAGCCGGATATTGCGGCACATTCCTTGCAGGGGCTCGACGCCCTTTCCTTTACCGAATTTGCCCGGGTCATCGTGCGCGACGACGTGATGGCGGAATTCCTCGCGTTGGAGGCCTGGAAACCGCACTGGGACGGGGCGATCGGGCGGTTTGACCTGGCATCAACCGAAGAGCAGATCCGCACCGAGGGGCACGAAACCTTCATCGCCGAACCGCTTCTGACCGAGGAGGGCGAGCTTCTGGGGCAACTGGTCATCGGCTTTTCGCGCAGCGAGATCGAGGGCTTGATCCGCAGCGCCTATATCCAGGCCGGCGCAATCGGTCTGGGCATCTTCGTCGTCTTTGCGGCATTGGCCCTGTTCATCTCGAACTCAGTCACCGGGCCGTTGAACCGGGTGATTGCCCTGATCGACCGGATGCGCGACGGGGACACGGATTGGCACGCGGAAGATGCCGACCGACATGACGAGTTCGGTAAGCTGGGCCAGGCGGTCGAGGAGTTCCGCGACAACCTTCTGGACAAGCAGCGTCTGGAGCGGGAGGAGGCCGAGGCGCGTCAGCAGCAGCAAGAACTGAACGCCCGCCTTGCGAAAGAGGAAAAGGCTCGGGAAGAAGAGGCCCGCCGCGCCCGCGAGGAACGGGACGCTATCGAAGCGCAGGAGGCGGAACGCCAGGCTCAGGAAGAAGCCCGCCAGCGGGCCGAACGCGAGGCCCGCGCGGCAGAACAGCAGGCAGTCGTGACCGCCCTGGCCGATGGGCTTGGCGCGCTCGCCGCCGGGCGACTGACCTTTCGGCTGGAAACACCCTTTGCCGAGGGCTACGAGAAACTCCGCACCGATTTCAACGACGCCATTGGCGCTCTCCAGGCGGCCTTGCTGACGATTGCCGCCAATGGGGATGAGATCAACCGCAATACGACCGAAATCTCGACTGCCGCGAGCGACCTGGCGCGGCGCACCGAAACCACGGCGGCAACACTGGAACAGACAGCCTCCGCCCTGGACAGCATAACCGGGTCGGTTCAGCAAAGCGCCGAGGGGGCCAAGCGCGCCGATGACGTGGTGCGTGACATTCGCGCCAAGTCGGAAAACAGCGGAAAGGTCGTACGCAACGCGGTCAACAGCATGGCCGGCATCAAGGAGAGCTCGGACAAGATTGCCAAGGTGATCGAAGTGATCGACGGGGTCGCGTTCCAGACCAACCTATTGGCCTTGAATGCCGGGGTTGAGGCTGCCCGTGCGGGCGAGGCCGGGCGTGGGTTCGCCGTGGTGGCGCAGGAGGTGCGCGACCTATCCCAGCGTACCGCCGCCGCAGCACAGGAGGTGGGCGACTTGATTCGCATCAGCTCGGATCAGGTGGACCAAGGCGTGCAATCCGTGGACGAGGCTGGGCGCGCACTGGACAACATCCTGCACAGCATCCTTGATATCTCCAGCTTCGTGTCGGAAATCGCCAGCTCGGCCGTGGAACAGTCCACTGGGATTTCCGAAATCAACACCGCGATCACCCAGCTGGATTCGGCAACGCAACAGAATGCGGCCATGTTCGAAGAGACCACCGCAGCCAGCCAAGCCCTGAACGGCGAGGCCATGTCGTTGAGCGAAGCCCTTGCCCATTTTGACACGGGCCTGGGCCAGATCACACAGGCGGCAGACACAGGCACACCAGACGAGACTGCCCTTTGGCGCAGCCAACGCACCGGGTAGGCCCCCGCGCACCAGCCGGGCTTTGACATCCCGCCCGGGGGCGGCCAACATGCGCCCATGGCGGAACTTCTGATCGTCTACCACTCCCGTACCGGCGGCAGTCGACAGATGGCCGAAGCCGCTGCCGAAGCCGCGCGCGCCCACCTGTCCTGTACGCTTTTGCGTGCGGATGAGGCAGGGTCGGAACACCTTCTTTCAGCGGACGGATATCTTTTCGTCGCACCGGAGAACCTGGCCACCCTGTCAGGGCTGATGAAGGAGTTCTTCGACCGCTGCTACTATCCAGTTCTGGGCCGGATCGAGGGGCGCCCCTATGCACAGATGATCTGCGCCGGGTCCGACGGGCAAGGCGCAGCAAGACAACTGGCGCGCATCGCCACGGGCTGGCGCCTGCGTGAGGTTCAACCGCCCCTGATCATCTGCACCCACGCGCAAACGCCGGAGCAGATCCTGGCGCAAAAGACCCTAACCGAGGCGCAGATCTCCCAGGCACGGGAGTTGGGAGAAGCGTTCGGCGCGGGACTTGAAATGGGAGTGTTCTAACCCGTCGACGTGAGCAGCTTTTCAACCAACGCCCCGGCAGCCTCTTCTCAATCAGTACCCCCTGAGAACATTCATCAATGATCTATGACACGCTCTTCCACGGGCTCGCGCTCACCGCTTCCCTGACGTTCCTTTGCGGCATTTTCTACCTGATTTTGGCCGGCCAAGTCGCAATGGGCCTGCCGCCCCTCTACCGTCATATGGGCAGGACGTTTGGCTTCCTGCCGTCGCCAGCAGGACGTGCCTTTCGACAGCGGCTATTTTAGCAAAGGTATCGTCCTGAACCTTATCATAGCGATCATGTCAATCTGGGCGCAGGATTTTACGGGGATCGACGGCTTCGCCGTGCTGGGGTTCGGCTTGATCGGGGTCATGGCGTTCCGGGCTGGATGGCATGTGCGCCACCGTTTGCGAGAGCAGACCGGCGGCCCCCTGTACCTCCTCTGGCATCCGCTCACCCCACGCTGGCCCATGTGGCAATTCGACCTTTGGACGCTTGGCGTCGTGGGGCTCATCGGGACGTTCTTCTTAACCTCCCAAACATAAGCTGTGCCACCTATGGTACGTCCAGGCACGGACAAGGGCTTCTCTTCGAAGGAAGCCGATCCAAGGCCTCCCCACCCTGCACAGGCCTTCTGATCAGTTGCAGATTGGCAGAGGCTTTGGCGTATATTGCGGCAAGGAGTCCCGCCACGCGTTGATGATTGGCTGCAGGTCGCGCTTGGGCCAGAACCTGGGTGTGCCGATGTGATTCAGACATTGAGCGTTCCAGTAAAGACCAGCCTGTACGAGCGATTGCCGCTTCCGTACCGCCGCCGCAACCGCGTCGACATCACCAGATTCCGGATAGATATAGAGCGTCGTCGGGTTCCCTTCGACCAAAGCAAGGATCTCGGCCGACACCTCCTCCGACCAGGTCGTGCACCCGTTGCTACGCCCACCGGTATAATCCACCAGACGCCCGTAGGGGACATAGCCCTCGTCATCGGCATGGGGGCTGTCCGGCTTCTGGAACCGGCACTGCCATTTCAGGAACCTGGCCTGATGCCCGCCAATCGCCCTCTCCCGGGCGTTGTCCGTTTCGCCTTCCCCATCGAACAGCAGAAAGGTGCGATAGAAAGGCACCCTTTCGCCGGATTGGGTGAAATATCCCTTGAACGAGGTGCGAGTCTCGGCCGTCACATAGGCCCCGCCTGCGGTCAGCTTCGAGCCCTCGGCATTGCTGAAATTCTTGGCGCACTGGCGTCCGTTCGAGAAGTTCGCACGCTGCAACTTCCGCCCATTGCCATAGCCGGATGAGACAGCACGAAAGGATTTCTCGGCTTCACAGATGATGTAAAAGCGGCGGCCCGGCTCCCCGCCGGGTCCGGCGCTTGGGCGTGTTGCATCCATGGCAAGGTAGCAGGGATTGCTGACCGCGCCTTCACGTAGCTTCCTCTGATGCAGCAATCGCGCCCTTTGCAGGATCACCGGCGCGATCTTGCCCTCTCCCGTGCCGACATGGTTCTGTAACCAATCCGGAATGTCCTCGGAACGCTCGGTTGCCAGGGCCGAAGACGCCATCAACAGCAGGGCGCTGACAGTGGCCACAACAGTGAGGTGGAGTGTTTTCGGCAGCAATGAACAATCTCCTGCAGAACGCGTCCTTGTGACAGGAGTAGCAGAGGCGAGGTGCAGCCGTAAATCCGGGACGCGGGATCCCGGGTACTCTCGGCGTTGTGCTGCTTGCAGAGGGTCAACAGCCCGGTCTTGAGCGAGGCGCGAACAGGGCCCCAGATCCGGCGATGAACGCCAGGCACCAGCACTCAGGGAGCAAAGCTCAAGGTGATGTTGAACCCGTGGTTCCCGGCAGGAACACCGCCCCGCGCCCGGGGATAGCGCGCCGTGCGCACCGCGTTCCTTGCCGCATCATCCAGAGCGGCGTTTCCAGAGCTGCTGATGAGCGCGTAGGACACCAGGCTGCCATCTGTGGAAACCATGAGCGAAAGTCGCACGGTCCCAGAGACGCGCAGCCCCCGGGGATAGCGCTTTCGGCGTTCAATAGCTGCCCGGATCTTGCCGCCCCAGCGGGCCAGGTGCCGCTGGGCATCCCCTTGTCCGACTGCGGTTTCGCTCGCACTGGATTGCCCTGCTGCACTGCCACCCTTGGAGCCGCGGGCGGTTTGAGCCGCGCTACTGTCCGATGACGCCGACGGGGTTTCGGCCGTAGGGCTGGGTTGAGGCGGGCTTGGCAGGGCCGCTTGCACGCTGTCTTCTGTGGGCGCGAGTGTGCGTTCAGGCCTACGCGGCAGGCGCGGTGGTGGCTGTTGCGCAGCGTCGGGCAAACGCTCCTGTGCCTGGGCAACAACGGGCCTGGCCGGAAGCACATGCGGCACGGGCGTGTGGGGCCGCACCTCAGGAACAGTCATCGCAGGCGTGGTGGGCGGTGGCCGCATGGAGACAGGCTCGGGTCCCGCAGAAGGTGGCGTTTCCCAGCTCTCGACCAGGACCTCCAGTGACGCCGCGCTGGCCAGCAAAGACACCTGCGCCTGCCCCACTGCTCCGGAGGCCTGGACGCCGAATTCGTCCCGCACCGGCCAAAGCGCGACATGCATGGCCACGGCCAGAACCAGGAACCCTGGCAGTTCCAACCTGGACGCCCTCATGGCTGCACCAGAAGTTCGACGGGCAGATCGGGCGGCAGGCGCTTCAGCAGGCGGGCAAGCTCGACCACAGGTAGGGCAGCATCGGCGGCGACGGTCAGCGGCGCGTCTGGGGCAAGCGCTGCAAGGGCTTCAATGGCAGCATCCCCTTCGGCCTCCTCGAACATGACCGTTCCCTCGCCCGTTATGAACAGCCGCGCCTGCCCTTCGGCGGTTGCCTCAAGGGTCGCTGTGGGCGGTGTGACGTCGACCGGGGCGGGCGGCGCAATCTGCGAGGTCATCATGAAGAAGACCAACAGCAGGAAGACCACGTTGATCATCGGCACGACCGCTTCGGCTTTGGGCTGGGGGGGCTCTGTGCGAAACTGCATGGCTCACTCCAGCACCGCAAGGCGCATGTAGCCTGCGGCATTGAGAAGCCGCATCACATCGACCAGCCTTTGCAGCTGCGCCTCCTCGGTGCCGCGCAGCACGATAATGTCGTCCATATCCGAAACCAGCGCGGCGATGGCGTCGGACAGAGCCTCCTCGGCAATCTCGCTTCCATTCAGCCAAAGCGCCTCTGCCCCGACGACCAGCAGGCGCGGCGGACCGGAATAGGCCGCCCCCACCTGCCCTTGCTGCAAGGGCAGGCTCAGGTCGCGGGCGAATTGCGCGGTCAGCATGAAAAAGACCAGCAGCAGAAACACCACGTCGATCATCGGCGTGAGGCCGAGGCGTCGATGCGAGGTCTCCAGCCGGAACGAAAACATCAGGCCACCTTCAGTTCTGGCGCGGAGTGGGGCCGCGCCAGCACCAGCTGTGTTGCGTAGTCTTCAAAGTCGCGGCCCATGGCCTCGGCGACGGACGCAAACCAGCTTTGCGCGATGGTCGCCGGGATCGCCACGGCCATACCGGCTGCGGTGGTCAAAAGTGCTTCCCAGATGCCACCGGCCAGGGCAGCCGCATCCGCTTGGGCACCGCTTTCCTGCAGGGCCTGGAAGGCCTCGATCATGCCCAGAACAGTACCGAGCAGCCCCACCAACGGCGCGACCGAAGCGATCAGATCCAGCGGGCGCAGCCCTTCGCGCAGCTCCGCGAGGTGACGCAGCGCGCGGCGTGTGATCTCCTCGCGCTGTTCGGCTTCGCTCAGGTTGCGGCCAAGAACCTCCTGACACTCCCGCAGAAACCGCATCCGCAACCCGCCCCGGCTGACGTCCGCCCCCTGCCCCAGCGACAGCGCCTCGACGGCGCGCTCCGCCCGGTCTCGTTGCCAGGCACCAAGGCGCATGAGCCGAAAGAGCTTCCACATGACCAGTCCCAGAAGCAGGACCGAAAGCAAGGCGATCACCCACAGCGCGGGTCCGCCCGTCTGCAGGAAGGATTGGATCGAGGAAATCGAAGACAACATCTCAATGCCCCTTGCTTTGCGGGTCGTCATCCTCGTCAGGCTCCGTGCCTTTGTCGAAGGCCGTCGCCCAGGCGTCAATCACCGGGTTGTCTTGATCGAAACGCCGCGCCTGGCGGATCGCATTGCGCAGACCGACACGTTCCAGCCGCGAACCCGGCCCGGCCACGCCCTCCGGCCCAGTGGCCGCTTCAAGCGCGTTGTCGAACAGCGCTTTGGCGGCAACGTAGGCGTCACTCCCCCATTGGCTCAGCAGGGCTTGGAACCGATCGTGCGCAGCGCGGTTCGGGGTTTTGTCGGCCCCCATCCGGTCGATGACCGGATTTTCGGGATGCAGATTGCCACAGGGCACCCAGCCTTCCGGAATGGGTGTATTGGCCGAGTGAGTGCGGCCCGCGCGCAGAAGCTTGGGCAGCACATGGGTATGGGGGCCTTCGGGCGATTTGCCACCCGTGTCCGGCCCGCCGATCTTTTGATAGACCTCAACCCGTCCAATCGGGGTCAACGCGACGCGCGCCGGGTGCGCCTTGAGGATCGCGCCCATGGCCGGGTTGCCCTGGTCGAACAACGACCGTTCGGCCTGCGCCCGCAGCACGTCCAGCAGCTCGGGATCGGCGGTGCGAATGCAGAAATCGACCTGATGTTGCCCAAGCCCCATGTCAAACAGGATAGCCGCGCGGTCCTCAGGACGAATTGCGCCGTCATCGGGGCCAAGTTCGGTCAGCACCCTACGTCCGGCCATTGCCGCCTCCTCGCGTGGCAGGCAGAGCGAGATGCCGTGGCTCCAGCGGTGGGTCTTGGGGCTGAGCATCTCCCAGGCCACGGGTTTCACGCCATCCAACCGGTCAATCCGCACACCACCGCGCATGGTCATCTGGGTCAGCGCGCCCGGAGGCGCGGGCATCGGGTCACCCGCAACATGGTGAAATTCGGCGATGGCCCCGAACGACCCCATGTTCCAGCCCGCGTTTTCGTCCGTAAGAGCGCTTTGCAGCAGCGTTTCAAGTTCCATGGCTGTTCTCCTCGATCCAACTTTGGGTCGCCTGGGAAATGGCGGTGTAAGTGGCCTGGCCGATGGCCTCGGCCTGGGGGGTGTGCAGACCGGCAAAACGCTCGGTCCCGACAGGGGCGGCAAGGGCGATGCAATCGGTGCCGGTGCCGGTCACCTGCCCGGTGCCTATGCGCGGGCCGTGCTCGACCAGGGCAGCGGTGCGGGCCTGGGTGATGATGCTCATCGCCTCAAGCATCGCGGGTTGGCTGAGGCGAAGGCTGCATTCCACCGCAATATTGATCGTGCCCCAACAGTCGCCGTCATAGGCCATGCGCGTCCCAACACGTTCCGCGTTCGACAGGCCCAACGTAATCACGGCATGGGCCTCGACCCCTTCCACCGCAGCCCGGGCTTCGACGAAGCGGGTGATATTGCGCGAGGTCAGGAAGCACGGTGCGTCCGAGGCTTGCTTTGCCGTCAATTCGCCCGCCAGCCAGGTGTCCACATCCAGCTCGCGCGGCAGGTCGGCGTTGCGAACTTCGCGCCACAGAATCCGGTCTGCATGGATGAAGCCGGGCCTATTCAGAACCCAACTCAGCACCTGCATGGGCTGGGTCAGGCGCATCTCCAGCCAGGGGCGCTCCAGCGTGACCCGCGCGGTCATTCCAGCACCTCAAGCGGCTGAAAAACGGGGCCCTCAGGCCCGGTTTCGAAATGCGCAGTGATACCAAAGTGCGCACTGAGGTTACTGGCGCAGAGTACCTGGTCCGCCGGGCCGTCTGCCTTGATCTCTCCATCACACAGCAACACCAGCCGCGTGCAATGGCGCACCGCCAGGCCCAGGTCGTGGAGCGACACCAGGACCGCCTTGCCCCGGTGGGCTAGGCCTTCAAAGATCTTCATCGTCGCGATCTGGTGGGCGGGATCCAGCCCTGCAATCGGCTCATCCGTCACCACCAGTGGCGTCTGCTGCGCCAAGGTCCGGGCAATCAGCACCCGCGCCTGTTCGCCGCCCGACAGGCGGGTGACAGTACGTTTCCGCATGTCGGACAAGGACATGTCCTCCAGCGCCTGTTCGATGGCAGCGGCGTCCTCATCTCGCGGGCGTTGCCCCATGGCGAGATGCGGCAGGCGGCCCAGGGTGACCACGGTTTCGACATCCACGGGCCAGGCCAGCTCTCGCGCCTGCGGCAGCCAGGCCACCGCCCTCGCCCGCTCCCGCGCGGTCATGGCGGCCAGGTTGCTGTGACCCTCGCCGTCGATCAGGCCAAGCGCGGCGCGCATCAAGGTGGTCTTGCCGGCACCATTGGGACCGATCAGGCCCACGACCTCGCCCGTGCCGATCTCCAGGCTGACATCTTTCAGAATGTCACGCCCGCGACGGGCCACATTGAGTTTGGAAACAGACAGCAAGCTCATCCCATTTGCCTCCGCGTCTTGTAGATCAGATGCAAAAACAGCGGCGCGCCAATCAGGGCTGTCACGACCCCCAGCTTCAGATCCCGCGCGGGCAGCACCACCCGCACCGCGATATCGGCGGCTAGCAGAAGGATCGCGCCACCCAGGGCCGAACTCCACAAAAGGGCCGAGGGCCGGGCCTTCACGAAGGGGCGCAGAATGTGGGGCACAACAAGGCCGATGAAACCGATGGCGCCCGCAACGGCGGTGGCGGAGCCCACGATGGAGGCCACGCCTAAGACCAACAGAAGCCGCAGGCGGGTGAGGTTGATGCCCATCGCCTCGGCCGCATCCTCGCCCAAGGTCAACGCATCCAGGCCCCGACCAAGTCCCAGCAGCAAAAGCGCCCCCAGCACGAAGAAGGGTAGCGCCAGCCACAGGTGATCCAGGGATCGGTCGGCCAGCGAGCCCATCATCCAGAAGATGATTTCATTCGCGGCGAAAGGGTTCGGCGACAGGTTCAGGACCAAAGAGGTCAGCGCACCGGCCAGCGACGAGACCGCGACCCCCGCCAGGATCAACGTGATCGACGCCCCGCGCGGACCGGCCAGCAAAAGGACCAGAAAGACACCGATCAGCGCGCCGCCCAGCGCGGCCAGGGGCAGACCCAGCGCAATCACACCTGCAAACCCGGTCTGGATCGCCAGGACCGCGCCCAAGGCTGCAGACCCGGACACACCAATCAGACCCGGATCGGCCAGCGGGTTGCGCAGGTACCCCTGCATCGCCGCGCCCGACAGGCCCAACCCTGCCCCGACCAACGCAGCCAAGAGCGCGCGCGGCAGGCGGATCTCGCGCATCACCAGTGTCAGAGGGGTACCGGTATCGACAAACAGCGCATGCAGGCTCTTGCCCATCGGCACGCCCGCTGGACCAAACAGCAGCGCCGCGACCAACAGCGCCACAAGCAAGGGAACAAGGATCAGAAGAAGGCGGGTCATTGGCTGTCCTCCGGGACATCATGCAACGCAACCAGCCCGGCAATGGCACGCAGCACATGGGGCGAACCACAGATCCAGTCGCGGTCGGTCACACTGCCCTGCATTCGGTTCGAGGCGAGCGCCTGCACGACAGGGTGATCCAGAATTTCTTCGGATCGTGAGGCGCCGGGATAGCGGCGACCGGTGATCAAGGCATCAGGATCGGACATGGCCAGCATCTCCAGCGGGAATATCCCGCCCATGGGCAGGCCCGCTTCGACGGCGGCATTGCGAAACCCGGCGGTGCTCAGGATTTGACCGGCCAGGGTGCGGTCGCCCGAGGTATAGCCATTCGCGTAGTAAAGCGCGGCCAGCGGGTGGACCTCCGGCGCGCGCGCAGCCAGCGTGGCGAGATCGCGGTCATACTGCGCGGCCATCTCGGTGGCAGCATCCTGGCGGTGCAGAACCTCACCCATTTCGGTGATACGGTCGCGAACCTCAGACAGGGAATAGGCAGGGTCCATCACCACAACCGGCAGACCCAGACGGCGCAGCATCGAAACGGTCGCTCGGGTCGAGAACCGGCCCGCGATCACCAGGTCGGGGTCGAGCAGGTAGATCTCTTCGGCAAGGCCATGGTTGGGAACGTATTTCTGCGCCTCCCCGGCCATCGCGGACCCACGCGGGTCAAAGGACAGGTAGGAAACGGACAGGAGCTGGCCGGGGGCGGCCAGCATCATCGCAAGTTGGTCGGTGCAAAGGTTCATCGACACAACTCGACGCGGCGGTTGGCTCGACAGTGCCAGATCAGCCGCACTGGCCGCGCGAATGCCCTGGCCGGGGACAAGCCCAGCCAGGGTGAACGTGGCGGCCATAACCACGATCGCAGTCATGGCCATTGCGTGAGAGCCGATCTTCATAATGGCACGATCCAGTCTCAGAACTGCATCCGCGCGCCGAAGTAGAACGAGCGATCCGGCGTGCCGTAACCCGTGACGGTCTGATATTCCTCGTCAAACAGGTTCTCGGCGCGCAGGTAAAGCTCGGCGCTGTCGGAAACATCATAGGTCACCGTAGCATCCACCACGGTATAGTCCGCCAGCGGTCCGGTCGTATCGTTCAGACCGGCGACATGCTTGACTGCAAGGCCCGTCGACAAACGATCCGTCACCTCGGCATTCAGGCGGACGGCAGCCGTGTGCATCGGCACCCGGGCCAGCCGCATACCTGTCGCAGCGTTCTCGCTGTCGGTATAGGTGTAGGATGCCGTCATATCCAGGCTGTCGGACAGCTTGAAGGCCGCGGCAAGCTCGACCCCCTGGGCCCATCCGGTCCCCGGTGTCTGCGTGTAGCCAGTGGGCGACCAAGCGATCAGGTCGGTGATCTCGGTCCTGAACAAGGTGGCCGAAACTTCACCACCGTCAAAACGCTTTTCGATACCCAGCTCATAGCTGACCGAGGTTTCCGGCTGCAGCGCCGCATTGCCATAGGGTGACGAGAAGAGCTCGAACAGCGACGGCGTACGGAACCCGGTACCCACCGCGGCCCGGACCGTGATATCCGGCGTGGGCAGCCAGGCCAGCGACACGCGGCCGGTGGTCTTGCCGCCAAAGTCCGAATGATCGTCGTGACGCAGGACAGTCACCAACTCAACTTGCTCCGACAGGTGCCAATCGGCCTGAACCCAGGCCCCCAGCATGTCATGTTCACCGTTTTGCACGCCGCTTTCATAAGACTCGCGCGTCGCGTCCAGCCCGAAGGTTAGCGTGGCGTTGGTCAGCTCGGCTTGACCTTGATAAGCCAGCCCGATCCGCTCCCCCAGATAGTCATAGGCGAAGGGCCCCCAGGCGTTGGTGCCGGAGGAAAGCCTGTCGTTCTGGTAATACTGCAGCGAGAACTCATGCTCGACCGCGCCACCTTCGACACGCACGAAGCCGCGCAAACCGAATTGGTCGCTTTCCGACAGCTCGTCCGGAGACACACCGTCCACCGGGCCACCGCTATATTCGTCGTACTCGGTTTCCGAGGTCTGCCAGAAACCCGAGCCGCCGATGGTGACCGTGTCCGAAACCGCATACTCACCCGAGAAGCTCAGGCGGGTGGCCTCGTGGCCGTCGTCCTCGGTGTTGCCTGCGTTCTCGTCCGCGGCCGAAATTCCATCGGTGCGAATGTGGCTCAGCGTGGCGGCGAAGCTGCCGTAATCGCCAAGATAGCTCATGTTGTACGACAGCCGTGCGGTGTTGTGCGAGCCGTATTCCGCCGCAAGGTTGTGGTGCAGACCCGGCTCGGTGGCCCGGTTCGTGGTGATATTGATGACACCAGCAATGGCTTCGGAACCATAGAGGGCGGACTGCGCGCCCTTAAGCACTTCGATCCGAGTGATATCGTCCGTGGTCAACCCTCCGAAATCAAACGCAATCTGCGGGGCGGACGGGTCGTTCACGTCGATACCGTCAACGTAAACCCCGATATAGCGCCCGGATGAACCACGAATGCGCAGGCTGGTGGTCGAACCGATGCCACCGTTGCCCGTCACGCTGAGACCGGGAAGCGTGGCAAGATAATCAGCGACCTGAATGTCGCCGGCTTCTTCAAGATCTTCACGGGTGACAATTTCGACCGTAGAGCCGCTACGCTCGGTCTTGGTGGTCTCGCCGCGGTTCGCAGACAGCGTAAGGTCGCCAGAGACGATAATGGTGCCGAGATCGGTGTAATCCTGCGCGATCGCAGGCGTGGAGACCGCGCTGACAAACGCGGTCGTGGAAAGAATACGGGCAAGCATTGGCCACGTCCCTCTGAATTGCCTCGCCTCGTTTCGCGGGCGGGCAGTAGTCCATTTTTGCGGTCGAAGATCTTGGAGTCCGGCCGCGGCGAAAATGTCACCACGACGGACAGACCGTAATCTCGCACGCACCCCGCGTACGGATTGGGTGATCACCTCGGCAGGTCTCCTGACTCGCGGGTCGCAGCTTGGCCGGGCCTTCCCGCACCGCTTGGCGGCACAGTGGCTTTGTCCGGCCTCGCTCTCCGCTTACAGTTGCGGGGGCAGTCACGGAATTGGCGCCTGATGGCTACACCTCACCGTGTTCCCTATTATCCCACCGGCATGCCGACAGGACCGAAGCGGAATCGGAGGTAGTACGAGGAAGACGTTTTGTAAAGAATTCTTAAAGCATGCTGGAAAGAAAATTTTTCATGGGACGCGGAAACACCGCTTCTGAGATTTAAGAAAAGAAACGGTGGCTCGGAGTTAAAAACAATCCTGTCTTTGCACCGATCAACGTAAAAGGCCGCCGCCAACGGAACCTTTCTTCGAACTGCCAAGGGTGGGTGACTCACCATAACCCTTCCACCGGAGTCCCTTATTTCATTGGGCAATCCGACATCGGATTGCGAAAAAGGCTGGCGTTTCTTCCTTTGACTCAGGAAAGTTCTTCCACTGGGAAGTCGAAAAAAGTGGCCAGAGCAGCACCCGCTCGTCCCCCTCAGACAGTCAGATTTGCTGATCACCGTTTAGCAGGGAGTGGACACCCGCCAGTTCGACGGTCCGGTATTTCTTTCTCGACCGGATCGCAAACGCGGGTGTCTCCGTGAGTAGACCTCGCACGACGAGCTCTTCGACCTGAGCTGTATTACACCCCAACATATTGCCCGCTTTCAGAAAGGTGACTGCGTTCCTTTCGACTTCATCATATTTCCTGGCCAAAGCCCTTGGGCAGGTGATGTGGTCGGAGAGCAGCTTCTTTTTCCGATCCGGGTTGGTCACCGGCAAACCGTAGGGGATGACCATGCCAAGCACTTGCCAAGTAGCGCATTTGCATCGCTTGGCGGCATCTTGAAAAGATACCCATTTGGCCGCTGACTTGTTGCCGAGAAAAGGCACCCATCCTTTGGTCACGGAAGTGGCAAAGCGCCAAATCTCGTTGCTATGGAAACCAGGGACCGCGCCTCGATGTTTGAAGTGAGGCTGAATGAGCCTGTTTTGAGAAAGCTGGGAAAGGGTTGCACGTGTCACACCGAGCTTTTTCGCCGTCCGCTCGGCCGTGAACACCCTATTCAACTCATGTGCAATCTCATCAGCCACATTTGATGGTACGTATCGCAGCAGTTCGAAGCTGTTGCTGTCGTTCTTCCGGACATCGCCACGCTGAAGGAGGGCATGACCCGTTTTGGTGAAATCCAGCCGACGTTCTTTAGAAAGCGATCGGTGTGTGTGGAGCTTTCGTCTTGGGTTTTTGACGCCGAGGACCAATGCATCTTTCTGAACGGGATAGGTATCGAAAATGAACTGCCGAACTGGATCGCGGATTGCATCGAAGGCAGGATCATCTTCGCGATTGCGAAGCCACTCGAAGAAGACGCCAAACCGAGCTCGGTAGAGGGAGTTGTCGTTGGGACGCCTGCGTTCCAGTTCGGCGAGTTTTTCAATCATCGCGTCGGGGCCATGGCGCAGAAAAGTGAACCCAATATGGCCTGACTTGGCCCAATCCAGATCTGACACGAGCTGCCGGTTCGTGGTCGGGCCCTTCAGAAGGAGAAGTCCGAAGTTCTCACAGGTCTGGGTTGCGACATGAAAGGGAAGGTTGTCAAACCACCCTGCCCCGGCCGCTCCTTTTACTCTCTCCCCCATGTGATGGATCAACCCGAGGCTCCCTTCGGGAAAGAACTCCGGCTTGCCAGGCGTGAAGCCTATGGCCAGGTTCGCGATGTCAAAATGATCTTTGTTCGAGGCTGGCCTTGGCAACTCCTGCAGAACACAGCGGTGTCTGCTACAAACACGTGCAGCAATAAGTTGGGCTGATCCCGGTTGATGTGCCGAGCGCTTTCGGTCTCCGCCACACAACCCTCGATGCAAATCGGGCAAACCCTTGGTCGGGTACGTTGAAAGGCCGAAAACTTGATCTCGGCCTCCCCCAATCTGAACCAGTCCTTGCGAACAACGCTCGGCGTGTTCTTCACCAGCTCATCGTGATCCACGCCAGCAAACGCAGCCAGGCGTCTCACCTCGATCTCTTCACCATTCGCCAGTGCAAAGTAGTCGAGACCAATGTCAGAGCAGAAGGTTATCAGCCGCGGTGCACCATTACGCCTTGCCAGGCGCGCAGCAACCGAGGTTGCCGACTCCCCGGTGTGATACTCGACAGTCAAAGGAAGGGATCTGATCTTCAGCATCAAACCAGCTCCTCGGAAGTGAACATCTTCTGAGTGTCGATCTGAAGGAAGTCGTTGACCAAAAACGGGTTGAAAGCCTCTGCGCACCCCTTCCAATTCTTGAACGCAACCGCGAAATGGCGTTCCTCCAAAGTCGTGTCGGCGAAGTAGAGGGCCTCTTCAATCGCAAATAGAGCAAGCTTGATGACCAGTCCAAACTGGTAACTCGCCGCATGAAGGATGCGCTTCCCGATATCCGTAGGGTTGCTCTGCTTCAGCAAATCTCAGGGAAGCTTTCGCCGTGTCCGCGCATGTCATACATCAAGACGGAATAGCCCTGTTCCACCAGGTATTTGGCCTGGCGCAGGAACTTGATATCCTGTTTCCTGAGCCGCCCCATCTGACTGGTCCAGGTTGATAGTTAGTGCATGATCGGCCTGTGTTCCATCGGGATGATGGTTTCGGGTGCCGGTGGGCGATAGCCCAATGCACTGTGAGGTCGTTTTGTGTTGTAGTGTTTCCTCCATTCTTCGATCAGGATCTGGGCTTCATGCAGGGTATAGAAGATCTCCCCGTTGAGCAGTTCGTCCCGGAACCGGCCATTGAAGCTTTCACAATATCCGTTCTCCCATGGGCTTCCCGGTTCGATGTAGGCAGTTTGAGAGCCGACGGCTGCGATCCAATCCCGAACCGCTTGTGCAACAAACTCGGGGCCATTGTCGGAACGTATGAAGGCTGGAGGGCCACGTAGGATGAACAGGTCGGTCAAAGCGTCAATCACATCTGTCGAGTTCAGTTTGCGCTCCACCTTAATCGCCAGACATTCGCGGCTGTGCTCATCAATGATGTTCAGCGTCCGGAAGACCTTGCCGTCATCTGTCCGGCAGTGAACGAAATCATAGGACCAGACGTGGTTGCGGTGCTCCGGCCGGAGCCGGATGCATGATCCGTCATTCAGCCAGAGCCGCCCTTTCTTTGGTTGTTTTAGTGGAACCTTCAGCCCCTCTCGCCGCCATAGCCGTTCGACACGACCATCACTAACCCATTGCCCGGCAGGCGCATGCGCAGCATGCTGCCGAGAGGGGGCCAGCCTGCCTCTCTGAGCAAGGCCGCGACCCGACGATAGCCGTATCGACCATACTGCCTGGCCAACTCAATCATGTCGGCCACCAACCGATCCTCATCGGCTCGGCCTCTCGGGGCATGCCTCTGCGTCGAACGATGTTGCCCCAGTACCCGGCAAGCTCGGCGTTCAGACACTTTGAACTGGCCGCATACATGATTGATACAAGCGCGACGACGAGCGGGGCTTAGGGGCTCCGCCCGTTCAGGGCTGAAACGGTCTGATGACCGTTTCCGGGACGCCCCTCACTCCCTTCGCAGCTTCCTTCAGGATCAGCTTGTCCAAGGTCAGATCCGACACAGCCCGCCTCAGTCGATCATTCTCCTTCTGAAGCCGCTTCAGTTCCTTCAATTGATCCACACCCCTCTCGGCAGATTGCTCCGCAATCACCTGCCGGCAACGCATTCCGCCGTATTGCTTGCGCCACCGGTAGTAGGTCTGTTCAACAACGCCGATCTGCCTGATCGCGTCCAGACGGGGCATGCCTTGCCCCATCAGCACCTCAACCTGCCGTAACTTCGAGACAATCTCTTCGGGCTTCGGTCGCTTGTTTGCCATTCTTGGTCCTCCGTTTCCTAAACATAGCGGTGGACCAGTTCAGTTGGGGACGCTCAGTGATGACAAATAGCTGCAATCGTTAGCCAGGAAGTTCGCAACCCAGTTTATGGACAGCGTAATTGATCATTACCACCCGATTTGTGGGAGGTGTCCGTGTTGCTTGAGTTCACCCTGCGCTAAATATCACACACGCGCCGAATGTCGGCAATGCGAGCTCAGACGTGGCATCAGCGTCTTGGTCAGCCTGGCGGCAGCCGCAGGTTGACGCCTTTTCCGTGAAAGCGGAACACAAAAGCCCCACTTTTTTTGGCGAAAAGTACGTTCAGTCGTATGCTACCTAGACGGAGCGGATGGAGACTACCACACACGTGGGATGATTCATCCGCTCCTGATCTAGTTCTCCCGAATGAAGTGAACTGGTCCTCCCCTCCAAGTATCAGTTGAAGCATGTCGGAGTAGCGGTAAATTTCGGGTGAGGCCCCATCATCCTACTGACCTTGAGGTTTGAACTCCTGTAGCTTGTCTGTGAGGGCTAGTTCCATGAGCCCTTCTACTTCGGACAGCCGCATGCCCGCCTCCAATGTCAGGGCTCGAACTAATTCCTCGATCCTGGAGTTCTTGGGCCCATATAGCAGCCAATCATTGATCTCATGAATGTCTGGGTGAGCACTTTTCCCCAGTTGTTGTTCGTTTTGGTTTCGATCATTGTTTATTGGCCCACTCCTCGTACCTGCTTCATTCTGGAATCAAATGTCGCGGATCCAAAGAGTTTCCGCCCGTCTTCGACACCCCAAGCCCTTCTTGGGAATGGCGGCTTGTCCCCTAAGCTCTACTTCCAAACGTCTTCCACGGGGGCTGGCCCTGTTTTGTCTGAGACTGGGTTTTAAACTCTGCGCGGCTTCACAACGCCAGCAGTAGGAAGAACTATGCCAGACTAGTGGAAGGGCTATGCTGAGTTAATCAAGGGAGATTTGGTGGAGCCTAGGGGAGTCGAACCCCTGACCTCTTGCATGCCATGCAAGCGCTCTCCCAACTGAGCTAAGGCCCCATTCTGCGCGACGCGGATCGCGTCTGCCCGGCGTATCTAGGCGAAGGCCGGGAGCGGTGCAAGCGGAAAAACGCAAGCCCGCCGCATGTCTTTTTCGTCCATACGAACGACATTCACGCGGCACTTACCGGTGCACCTGAACAGAGAATTCTAATCGGGATGGGTGGTGGAGCCTAGGGGAGTCGAACCCCTGACCTCTTGCATGCCATGCAAGCGCTCTCCCAACTGAGCTAAGGCCCCATTCTGTGCGACGCGGATCGCGTCTGCCCGGCGTATCTAGGCGAAGGGATGGGGGGGTTCAAGTAAAAAATCCCCCCAGCCGGAATTTTTAGCCTTCGTCATCCTCGGTGGCGACATCAGCAATTTCGTCCAACGAAACGTTGTCGTCGTCGTCGTCATCCAGGACATCATCGCCCAGATCCATATCGCTGGAATCGTCATCATCTTCCAGGACCGCGTCAGCGTCATCCACCAGGTCGTCCTTCATTGCGGCCTGGTCGGCCTTGTCAGCGACCATGGTGCGGGTCGCCTTGCCGGAGTCCACGTTCACCACTTCGCCGGTGTACGGGCTGACAACCGGGTTGGCGTTCAGGTCATAGAAACGCTTGCCGGTGGTCGGGCAGACGCGTTTGACGCCCCATTCTTCCTTGGGCATGCTTGGCCCCTTTCCGTGTTCAGTGTCTCTTGCGAAATCTGAGGCCAGTTGCCACAACGGGACCAGACTGTCAAAGGCTTTTGCCAGACAGGTATAAACAGGCGGATAACGGGGGCGCAATGCGCGCGGCAGAAGTCTTTGTGTTGGCAGGCGAGCCAGAGGTGGAGGTGGTTTTGAAACCCTCACCCCGCGCACGGCGCCTGTCCTTGCGGGTGTCGCGGCTGGATGGCCGGGTGACAATGAGCGTGCCGCGCGGGGCCTCGCGGCGCGAGGCTGTGCGCTTTGCCCAGGAACGCGCCGACTGGATTCGCGGGCACCTGGCGGATCGGCCCGTGGATCTGCGCCCGCAGCCCGGCGGCACGGTGCTGTTCGAGGGGCGCGAAGTGTCGCTGGTGGCGGCGGGCGGTCGTTCGGCCAAGCTGGCGGGGGAGGAAATCCACCTGCCTCTCTCTGCGCCTGAGAAAACCGGCGCACGGCTGGCGGCCTTGTTCAAGGCCCTGGCGCGGGATCGGCTGGCGGTGGCCTCGGACCGTTATGCGGCCCAGGTCGGGCGCAGTTATACCGGCTTGACCCTGCGCGATACGCGCTCACGGTGGGGATCGTGTTCCTCCCGCGGCGGCTTGATGTACAGCTGGCGTCTGATCATGGCGCCGCCAGCGGTCCTGGATTACGTAGCCGCCCATGAGGTCGCACATCTGGTTCACATGGACCATTCTCCAGCTTTCTGGGCGCAGGTTGAACGGATTTGCCCCGACTACGCGCCGCACCGCGCCTGGCTGCGCGAACATGGCGCAGAATTGCACCGTTACCGTTTCCGCGATTGACGCGCGGGGTATTTGTGATCACAAATACCCCATGGCAAACCCAACACGTTTCTCAGGCGAGGCCGGATCGGCTCATGACACTGTCTATCGTGCCCTGCGCACACGTATCATGCATGGTGAGATGGACCCAGGCCAGGCACTGACCCTGCGCGGAATCGGCAAGGAATACGGCGTCTCGATGACGCCTGCGCGCGAGGCCGTGCGCCGACTGGCGGCCGAAGGCGCGCTGACCATGTCGAGTTCCGGTCGCGTCACCGCCCCGGACCTGTCCAACGACAGGATCGAAGAACTGGCCGCGATCCGCGCCCTGTTGGAGCCGGAACTCGCCGCCCGCGCCCTGCCGCGTGCCCACCTGGCTCTGATCGACCGCCTGCGCGCGATCAACGCGCGGGTGTCGGAATTCGTCGCGAAACAGGATGCGGTGGGGTATCTGCGCACCAATCTGGAGTTTCACCGCACCCTCTATTTGCGCGCCCAGGCCCCGGCCATGCTGGCCATGCTCGAAACGGTCTGGCTGCAGCTAGGGCCAACCATGCGCGCGCTTTATGCCCGTCGCAATCGTTCAGACTTGCAGAAGCATCATCGCATGATCCTGACCGCCCTGTCCGCCGGGGACGAGCCGGCCCTACGTCTGGCAGTGCGCACGGATGTGACCCAAGGGCTGAAGATGCTGGTCAGCTGACGCAGCAGGGCCCAACGAATACACCGCCCCAAGGCAGGGCGGTGTCGTTGGCATTCCGGCTTTGTGGACTCTCGGGTCAGGCCGCGCGGGCCAGCAGGGTAGCGGCGGTGGCGGCCACGGCCTCTTCGGCGGCTTTCATCGTCGCCTCGGCATCCACAGCGACGCCCGCGGCGTCGACGACCTCGACCTCGGTGATCCCCAGGAACCCCAGCACCTGTTTCAGGTAGGAGACGGCGAAGTCATGCGGTGCACCGGCCGGCGTGCCACCGGAGGCCGCGACGATCACGGCCCGTTTGCCAGTCACCAAGCCTTCCGGGCCGTTTTCACCGTATTGGAAGGTCACGCCGGCGCGGGCCACCTGGTCCACCCAAGCTTTTAGCGCCGAAGGCACGCCGAAGTTATAAACCGGGGTCGAGATCACAAGCAGATCAGCCGCCTGCAATTCGGCCACCAGCTCATCCGAGAAGGCCAGCGCCTGGTTCTGGGCTTCGGTACGGGCCTCGGGCGGGGTAAAGGTGCCGCTGACCCAGTCTTCGGTCAGATGCGGCATGTTCTCATTGGCCAAATCGCGGGTGGTGACCTCGCCACCCAGGCGAGCGGTCAACTGGTCGGTCAGGTGGCGAGTGGCCGAGCCTTGCTTGCGGGCGGAAGCGTCGATGCGCAGAATGGAAGTCATGGTGTCGGTCCTTGTGGTGTTGCGTTGACTGGAAGATCGAACCTTGCGCTGACGAACTCAATCTGAGAGATTTCACATCAGCTGTTCATTTTCGCACAGAGAGAGATCCATGGACCATTGGGATGAAATCCGCACCGCCTATCAGGTGGCCAAACACGGCACGGTCAGCGGCGCGGCGGCTGAACTGGGCGTGCACCACGCCACGGTGATCCGCCACATCGACGCGCTGGAGGCCCGGTTGGGCGTCAAGCTGTTCCAGCGCCACGCCCGCGGCTACACGCCGACCGAGGCCGGGGCCGACCTTGCGCGTGTCGGCCAAACCACCGAGGATCAGTTCAGCCAGTTGGGCGCGCGATTGCAAGGCCAGGGAGAGACCATTTCGGGCGAACTGGTGGTAACCACGTTGGCAGTGTTCTCTTATCTCGTGGTGCCGGCCGTGGCAGCGTTCCAGCAGACCCACCCCGGGCTACGGGTACGTTTCCTGACCGGTCAGCGCCTGTTCCGGCTGGAGTACGGCGAGGCCCACGTGGCGATCCGGGCTGGCGGCGCGCCGCAGGAACCCGACAATGTCGCCCAGCACTTTCACCGGATCGAAACCGCGCTCTACGCCGCGCCCTGCTATGTCGAGCGCCGGGGAATGCCAACTGAAGACACCTTGGATCAGCACGACTTTGTAGGGCTGGACGAGGGCAGCGGCCGCGCGCCCTTCATGCGCTGGCTCGAGGAACATGTGCCGAACGAGCGGATCACCTTCCGCGCCACCGATGACCGGTCGTGGAGCGAGGCCGTGCGCGCCGGGGCCGCCCTTGGGTGGATGCCCACGGATCAGGCCGAGGGGCTGATCGAGGTGCTGCCCCCACGCGAGGAATGGGCCTCTCAGCTCTGGCTGGTGACCCATGTCGACCTGCACCGCACCGCCAAGGTGCAGGCCTTCCTCGCGCATCTGAAGGACTGGGCCAAGGGCTGGGCCTGACCCAAATGTGTCAGGCATCTTCGCCCCGGGCGGGGCGGGCGACCTCGCGCGCCCCTTCGAGGAACACATGCCCGGTTGGGAGCCTGGGGCGAAGACGCCTCTCGACCGGGGCGCCCAAGCTGGCTATGAGGGCGAGATACCTTTCTGGACCTCGATATGCATACGCTGACCCGCGAAACTCTCTCCGGCCACATGGCCATGGCCCTGTTCGCGGCCCTGGTCGCGGGGTCCCATTCTCTGGGCGGTCTGGTCGCGAACGAGGCCGCGCCAATCGCGCTCATGTTCATGCGCTTCGCCCTGGGTGCCGTGGTCGTCGGCGCCATGGCCGCTGTTGGCCCCGGCCTGTCCAGCGCCGATTTCCGCAGCCCCTGGAGATACTTGCTGACCGGAGGCATTTTTGCCTTCTACTTCGTGCTGATGTTCGAGGCGTTGAAAACGGCCAAGCCCGTATCGACCTCGGCAGTGTTCACCCTGACCCCGATCATGACCGCCGGATTCGGTTGGCTGATCCTGCGCCAGGTTACCGGTCCGCGCGTGGCCCTGGCCTTGGCGGTGGGCGCGGCAGGCGCGCTCTGGGTGATCTTTCGCGGCGATATTCAGGCCGCGCTTAGGTTCCAGATCGGCCGTGGCGAGGTGATCTATTTCATCGGCTGCATTGCCCATGCGCTCTACATCCCGCTGCTGCGCGCGCTGAACCGCGGCGAAAGCGGGCTGGCCTTCACATTCGGCGTGCTGCTGGGGGGTACTCTGGTGCTGGGCGTCGCTGGCGCGCCAGAGATCATCGCAACCGACTTGAGCGCCCTGAAACCGATCGTCTGGGTCACGCTGGGCTACCTCGTCATCGCCTCCACCGCGATCAGCTTCTACCTGCTCTCCTTCGCCTCGATGCGCCTTACCTCGGCCAAGGTTATGGCCTATTCCTACCTCACCCCCAGCTGGGTGATCCTGTGGGAACTGGGCCTGGGCCATGGCGCACCTCCCCTGGCCGTGCTGGGCGGCGTCGCGCTGACCCTGGCAGCGGTCGCCCTGCTTTTGCGCGAGGATTGAGCCGGATCAAGGCAACCCGGGGCCAAAGCGGCCATGATGGCGCCGAAAGGAGGCCCCCATGCCCGCCGCCACCTCAAAAGCCGAAATCATCGCCATCACCGAAAAGGAATGGGCCAAGCTCACGACCCTGCTGGACAAGGTGGACGAGGCCCTTGCCACCCGCCCGTTAGATGACGGCGTGACCATCAAGGACACCGTCGCCCACCGCGCCCATTGGACCCATCTGTTCCTGGGTTGGTATGCAGACGGCCAAGCCGGGCGCGAGGTGCATTTCCCCGCCAAGGGCTACAAGTGGAACCAGCTCAAACCCTATAACGCCATGCTGCGTGAACGCCACGCCGGGCTCAGCTGGGCCGAAGCACGGGCCAACCTGGACACCTCCCACGCTGCGCTGATGGATTTCTACGCCACCCACAGCGACGAAGACCTCTACGCAGGTCCGATGAAGGGCGCGAACAACGCCTGGACACCCGGCCGCTGGTCGGAAAGCGCAGGCGCCAGCCACTACCGATCCGCCGCCAAATGGATCCGCGCCTGCCTGCGCAGTGCCTGACCCCCACCGGCTTTTGCGGCCCGGCGGGGTGGGAGGCCACGCCCCCTGCCCCACGCGCAATGTCGGCCAGGGTGGGAGCCGGGCCGCAAAAGCCTGTTTTGCTTGACTCCCCGCCCCCGCGCGCGTAAGTCCCCGGCCAACACCCGGAAGTGCGAAAGCTTCCGGTCCTGAGTCGCATACCAGGATCGCCCCCCGTCAGCGCGTTGCGCCCACGGGGGCGCTTATGGTTTGTCCCCCGGTTTCGGGCTTGGGATCACGCAGCGCCGCCCCTACCTAGGGGTCATCGAAACGGTATAGGAGCCGAAGACATGTTCGAGAGCCTTTCAGACCGCCTGTCCGGCGTCTTCGATCGCCTGACCAAACAGGGCGCTCTGTCCGAGGATGACGTCAAGACCGCCCTGCGCGAGGTGCGCGTGGCGCTGCTGGAGGCCGACGTCTCGCTGCCCGTCGCGCGCGAATTCATCAAGAAGGTGCAGGACAAGGCCACCGGCCAGGCCGTGACCAAATCGGTCACCCCGGGCCAGCAAGTCGTCAAGATCGTGCATGACGCGCTGGTCGACACGCTGACCGGCGAAGGCGAACCCGGCGCGCTGAAGGTCGACAACCCGCCCGCTCCGATCCTGATGGTCGGCCTGCAGGGTGGCGGTAAGACCACCACCACTGCGAAACTGGCCAAGCGCCTGAAGGAAAAGGAAGGCAAGCGGGTGCTGATGGCCTCGCTCGACGTCTACCGCCCGGCGGCCATGGACCAGCTGAAGGTGCTGGGTGACCAGATCGGCGTCGACACGCTGCAGATCGTGCCCGGCCAGAAACCGGTCGACATCGCCAAACGCGCCAAGCAGCAGGCGACCATGGGCGGCTATGACGTCTATATGCTCGACACCGCGGGCAGGTTGCACATCGACGAAGTGCTGATGGGCGAAGTCGAGGACGTGCGCAACGTCGTCACCCCGCGCGAGACCCTGCTGGTGGTCGACGGGTTGACCGGTCAGGTCGCCGTCGAGGTCGCGCAGGAATTCGACGACAAGATCGGCATCTCGGGCGTGGTGCTGACCCGGATGGATGGCGACGGACGCGGCGGTGCCGCCCTGTCGATGCGCGCCGTGACCGGCAAGCCGATCAAGTTCGTGGGCCTGGGCGAAAAGATGGAAGCGCTCGAAACCTTCGAGCCCGATCGCATCGCCGGCCGCATCCTGGGCATGGGCGACATCGTCGCCCTGGTCGAAAAGGCGCAGGAAACCATCGAGGCCGAACAGGCCGAGCGCATGATGAAGCGCTTCCAGAAGGGTCAGTTCAACATGAACGACCTGAAGATGCAGCTGGAACAGATGATCAAGATGGGCGGCATGGAAGGCATCATGGGCATGATGCCTGGTATGCAGAAGATGGCCAAACAGGCCGAAGCCGCGGGCATGGACGACAAGGTGCTCAAGCGCCAGATCGCACTCATTCAGTCGATGACCAAGCGCGAGCGCGCCAACCCGGCCCTGCTGCAAGCCTCCCGCAAGAAACGCATCGCGGCGGGCGCGGGCATGGAGGTTTCCGACCTCAACAAGCTTCTGAAAATGCACCGGCAGATGTCGGACATGATGAAGAAGATGGGCAAGATGGGCAAAGGCAAGATGCTGAAGCAGGCCATGTCCGGCATGTTCGGCAAGGGTGGCGGCATGCCAGGTGGCATGCCCGACATGAACGATCCCAAGGCGATGGAAGAGGCCGCAAAGGCGCTTGGCGGCAAGATGCCGGGCGGCATGCCCGGTGGTCTTCCCGGCCTGGGCGGTGGCATGGGCCTGCCCGGCGGTCTCTCCGGTTTTGGGAAGAAGAAGTAAGTGACGTTCGCGCCCACCATAACCACCGCGCGCCTGACGCTGCGCCATCACCGGCTCGAGGATTTCGAGCCGATGGCGGCGCTGTTCGCGACGGATTGGGCCAAGTATATGGGTGGGCCGTTCGCAGAGCATGACTTCTGGGCCATGTTCGGCGCCGACGTGGCAAGCTGGCAGTGGTTTGGCTTTGGCACCTGGGCGGTTGATCTGACGGAAACCGGTGAGTTCATCGGCCAAATCGGCATCAACAAGCCCCCCAACTTCCCGGAGACCGAGATCGGCTGGTGTATCCTCCCCGGTTTCGAGGGCAAAGGGCTGGCCTTCGAGGCGGCTAGCGCCGCGCGCGACTGGGCTTTCGAAAATACCGGCCTGACCACGTTGGTCAGCTATATTCATCCCGAGAATGCACGCTCAATCGCTTTGGCCGAACATCTTGGCGCCGTGAAAGACCCTGCGGCACCACGCTCCGACCCCGAAGACCTGGTCTATCGGCACCCGCACCCGGACGAATTTCAGGGCGGCATGGAGGCCTACGCATGATGCGCGCGCCTTGGGAACAGCCCTCGACCGGGCCCGCCGCCGAATTTGCGGCCAAGCTGCAGGCCCTGCTGCCGGTGATCGAGACCGCGCGTCTGACCCTGCGTGCCCCACGGATCGAAGATTTCGACGCCTATGCCGCGATCCTGATGTCGGAACGTGCTGTGCATATGGGCGGGCCATTCGACCGACGTGAGGCCTGGTTGGACTTCACTCAGGTCATCGCCACCTGGCACCTGCGCGGCCACGGGCTGTGGACCGTGACGGACAAGGCGAAGGGCGCCATCCTGGGCTTCGTGCTGATTGGCATGGAACAGGGCGATCAGGAGCCGGAACTGGGCTATTTCTTCCTGGAGGAAGCCGAGGGCAAGGGCTACGCCGCCGAAGCTGCGGGGGCTGCCCGCGACCATGCCCGCACGTTGGAACTGCCCGCGCTGGTCTCCTACATCGACCCGCCCAACACCCGCTCGCGCACCCTGGCTGAACGAGTCGGCGCGTCGCGCGATGCGGCGGCCGAAGGCGCGCTGGACGCCGAGGTCCTGGTGCTGCGCCATTGGGGCCCGGATGTAGATGAGGAGGGCGACACGTGAGCACCCCCTTCATCATCCCCACCCTGGAAACCGAGCGCCTGATGCTGCGCGGCCCCTCGGCCGACGATCTTGCGCCGATGATGACTTTCTTCGGCTCCGACCACGCCACCTTCTACGGTGGCCCGATGACGGAAAAGGACGCCTGGCTCAAGCTTGCCTCCTATGCCGGGCAATGGGCGTTCCGGCCCTACGGCTGGTTCTCGGCTTATCGCAAATCGGACATGGCCATGGTTGGCATGGCCGGGCCGCATCACCCCGTTGGTTTGCCGGAACCCGAGATGTCCTGGTTGTTGGTCAGCCCCGATTTCGAAGGTCAGGGCCTGGCGCGCGAGGCCGCTGCGGCGGTTCTGAACCACCTGTTTGCCGACCTGGGTTGGGACAGCGTTGTCAGCTATATCGACCCCAAGAACATCCCCTCGCGCAAGCTGGCGGAAGCCTTGGGCGCAACGCTGGACACCAACGCCGTATCGCCGCTGGAAGGCTGCGATGTGTTCCGTCACGTTGCCAAATCGGGAGGCACGGCATGACCGGAACCAGTTTCACCATCCCAACCCTGGAAACCGACCGCCTGATCCTGCGCGCCCCGCGCGAAGAGGATTTCGCGGCGGAGTACGACTTCTTCGCCTCGGACGCTTCACGCTTCGTCGGCGGCCCCCTGCCCGACCACCGCACCTGGCGCGCGCTGGCTTCGGTGATCGGCCACTGGGCCCTGCGCGGCTTCGGCTTCTGGGCACTGGAAGACAAGGCGACCGGCACCTATCAGGGCCGTGTCGGGTTGTGGTTCCCGCTGGGCTGGAAGGAACGCGAAATCGGCTGGACCCTGATGCCGCACGCCACCGGCAAGGGCTTTGCGACCGAGGCCGCCTTGGTCGCCCGCGCCCACGCCTATGATGTGCTGGGCTGGGACACTGCGATCTCACAGATCGATCCAGCGAACGAGGCGTCGAAGGCCGTCGCCCGCCGACTGGGCGCGTCTTACGAGAGCAGCTACGAAGACCCGGAATACGGGACGATGGAAATCTGGCGGCACCTGTCGCCCGCAGCAGTGAAGGAGGCCGCCCAATGAGCCACGACGGCACCGATAGCGTTTCCCGCGCCGCCGAGATCTTGAAGGGTCACCGCGAGAGCATCGACCGGCTCGACGCGATCCTGGTCTACACGCTGGGCGAGCGGTTCAAACACACTCAGGCCGTGGGGAAACTCAAGGCTGAACACGACCTTCCCCCGTCCGATCCCACGCGCGAAGCGGCGCAGATCGAACGGCTCGAAGACCTGGCAACCCGGGCCGACCTGGACCCGGAATTTGCCAAGAAATTCCTGAACTTCATCATCGAAGAAGTCATCAGGCACCACAAGAAACACCAAGAATGACGGGGCACAAGCCCCTCAAATAGCTAGGAAATAGGAGAAACACTCATGGCTATGAAAATTCGTCTCGCCCGTGGCGGCTCGAAGAAACGTCCCTTCTACCGCGTTGTTGCCGCCGACTCGCGCATGCCGCGCGATGGCCGCTTCATCGAGAAGCTGGGCACCTACAACCCGCTGCTGCCGAAAGATTCGGAAGAGCGCGTCAAGCTGGACATGGAACGCGTGCAGTACTGGCTGGACCAGGGCGCCCAGCCGTCGGACCGCGTGAGCCGCTTCCTGGAAGCCGCGGGCGTCATCGCCAAGAAAGAGCGTTCGAACCCGCAGAAAGCCGAGCCCGGCAAGAAAGCCCAAGAGCGCGCTGAAGAGAAAGCGGCCAAGGCTGCCGAAGCCGCCGAGGCTGCTGCCGAAGCCGCTGAAGCTCCGGCCGAGGAATAAGAACCATGACGGATCGGAAAGCGTTCTCGACGGATTTCCGGTCCGAATTCATGGACCTGTTGCGGTGGCGGCGCGATGTGCGCCGCTTTCGCACCGATCCCGTGGACGAGGCAGTGCTTGCGCGCTGCCTCGACACGTTTTCGCTGGCCCCCTCCGTGGGCCTGTCGGAACCCTGGCGCCTGATCCGTGTGGACAGCGCAGCTGCGCGGGCTGCCGCGCTTGAGAATTACCGCGTCGAAAACGCCCGTGCCCTGGACGGCTACGACGGCGAAAAGGCGCAAATCTACAGTACCTTGAAACTGTCGGGCATGCAGGAAGCACCGGTTCAACTGGCCGTTTTTTGTGACGAGACCACCGCCAAGGGGGCAGGCCTAGGCGCCGCCACCATGCCTGAAACCCGCCGCTATTCAGTAGTGGGCGCGATCACCCAATTCTGGCTGGCCGCCCGTGCCGAAGGGCTGGGGGTTGGCTGGGTCTCGATCCTCGATCCCGACCGCCTGACCCGCGATCTCGACGTGCCCGAAGGCTGGCAATTGGTCGCCTATCTCTGTGTCGGCTGGCCCGAAACCGTGTCCGACACACCCGAGCTGGTGAATGTCGGCTGGGAAGACCGCCGCGCGGCCCTACCGATCCAGTCACGTTGACCCTTGCGCGCCCGGCGCGGATCAAGGACAAAGACGCAACGACCAGAGCAAGGGGTGAAACCCATGTCCGAACCCATATCCGACAAGATTTGCGTGGGCGCCATCGGTGGCGCTTTCGGCGTGCGCGGTGATGTGCGCCTGAAAAGCTTCTGCGCCGATCCCGAGGCGATCACCGACTACGGCACTTTGACCTCGGAAGACGGCGCTCGGAGCTTTGAGATCACGCTGACCGGCCCGATCAAAACCGGCTTCTCCGCCCGCATTGACGGAGTGGAGACCAAGGAACAGGCCGATGCGCTGAACGGTGTGCGCCTCTATGTGGCGCGCGACGCGCTGCCCTCCCTGCCCGATGACGAGTTCTACCATACCGACCTGATTGGCCTTGCGGTCTTCGACACCGGTGGGGTCGAAATCGGCCGCGTAACCGCCGTGAATAACCACGGCGCCGGGGATTTCCTGGAGATCGAAGGCCCGGGCATCCGCAACACCGCGCTTCTGCCCTTTACCCTCGAGGCGGTGCCGACCGTGGACCTGACCGCCGGACGCATCATCATCGACCCGCCCGACGGGGTGCTGCCCGAATGACCCGTTTGGTCGTGCATTCTGGGTTTCATGGCCCGGACACGGCCGCTCTGAACCGTTTGGTGCACCACAACCATCACGAGCTGCGCGCTGCCGGGCTGGAGGTGCTGCACCGCGCCTACATGATTGGGCTGGAAGCCGCCGTAGAGCGCAGCGCCACAGCAAACAGCCGCTACGACCCGGTCTGGGGTGGCCGTTCCTGGGCCGAGCGGGCCTTGACAGCCGAGGCCATCGGCGACGCGCGGGCCGTGATCCTGACCGGCAAAGGGTTGGCGGGGCGCATGCCCGGCTGGCGTGATGTGATCGGCTACGACCACCTGCCCCCGGCCATCGAGGGCGTGGCTCAAGGCCTGGCCGAAGCGGGACACGACATCGCTCTGCACTATACGCTCTGCCCGCCCGAGGTCTTTCTGGACCATTGCCACTGGACGCTTCTGACCGGGGCAGCGATAGCCATGACACGCGACGCGTTTTGGGCGCGCTACCACGCGGCGGCGGACCTGATTGGCATGGTCGAGCGTATCCGCGCGCGGCTTGACCCGATCCCGGTTACCTGGGCCATGATCGACGGCGAGGAGCCCAACCCCACGCCGCTTTATCACGCTGCAGGGCTTGATCCGAAGGGCATCGTCGACCTCCTTCCTCCGCCACGCCGACGCCGTCGCGGATATGACCCTGCGCTCGAACAGGAGATCCTGGCGCTGCACGACTCGCCCAACCATCGCGCGATGATCGACCGTATCAGTGACCTGTTGAGGGAGGCGGAATGAGCCCGCCTCGCATCCTCGTCCATGCCGGGTTCTACAAGACCGGCACCACCAGCCTGCAGGGATTTCTGTCCGAGAACCGTGCGGCACTTGCACCCTGGTTTACCTATTATGGCCAGGGCGAGTTCCACGGCGCGGGTGCCAAGGCGCGCGAGTATACCCAAACGCCCCTTCCCGGCGGTTTGAAAGCCTTTCGTCTCGCCCTGCGTGGCTTTCTGGCCGCGGTTCCGGACGGCACCGATCTGGTGCTGTCTCGTGAAAACTTCACCGGCGCCATGCCTGGTCACCGCGATTGGCTAGGGCGCCCGATCACCGGATTTCCCTGCGCCAAGCCCCTGCTGCGTGACCTTAAGAAGGAGCTGTTCCGCCGTTTCGGCCCCGGCACACAGGTCGAGCTGCTGTTCACCGCTCGCGCGCGCGAGGCTTGGCTGCGATCGGTACACGGTCACCTTCTGCGCTCTATCCGGCTGGAGGAGGACTTCGACAGTTTCTCCCACCATTTCAACCGACTGGGCGCGCTGGAGGATGAGGCGCGGCGATTGGATGCGGATCACATCGCACGGATCGAGGATTATGCCGATCACCCGGCGGGACCGGCGAAAGCGGTGCTCGACCTGATGGGTGTGCCCGAAGAGGTGCAGGCAGAGCTGCACCCGGCTCGTCGCCGCAATGTTGGGCAAAGCCGGGAGTTGAAGGCAGAGTTTCTGCGCTTGAACCGCTCGGACCTGTCGAAGCCCGACTTGAAGGCGGCCAAGGCGGCCTTGTTGGAGGAAGGCACATGACCCGCCAACGCATCATCCTGCACCCGGGCTTTCACAAGACCGCCACCAGCACGGTGCAGACCTGCCTGCACCAGAACGGCCCGCATATCTGGCCGACAACGGCGCTAGGGCTGGGCTTCAAATTCCCCGAGTTGCTGCATGCCGCACGGGGGTTCTCCACCTGGCGCGACCCGTTCACGCTTGAAAAATTTGCAACCCGTCTTAGTGCCTTCCTGACCCAGTTGGACCTGCCGCCAACCCGCAAGCTGGTGATGAGCGCCGAGGAGCTGGCGGGTCACATGCCCGGGCGGCGCGAGGTGGCGGATTACTCTGCCATGCCCGGGCTGATGGTTCGCGCCATCGAAGTCTTTGAGGAGCAGTATCCACAGGGCATAGACCTGACCATCGCCCTGTCCACCCGCGCACCTGACGCCTGGCTCGACAGTGCCTGGGCCGAACATGTGAAATCCTCGCGCATGGTGTTGGAGCTGGAGGCGTTTCGCAGCCGATATGCCTCTGCCGGGGATCTCGATGCCGTGGTCGATACGTTGCGCAGCGCGGTGGATCACCCGGTGGTCAACTGGCGGCTGGAAGACACACGCAATCTGCCACTCGGCCCAGCGGAACCGCTCATCGACCTGATCGACCTACCTTCGGAACGCCGCGCCGCGCTTCAGCCCGCGCCAGAGCAGAACGCCCGCTGGCCCCGCGAGGTGTTGGAGGAGATGCTGGCACTGAACCGGTCGGATCTGGACCCCGAGGCGCTGAAGGCGGCCAAACAAGCGGTTGTTACCCGACATCGCCAAACCGCCCCCAGCTGAGCGCTTTTCTCTCCCGCGCAGGCAGGCTATTCAGACGCCATGAGCGAGACACCGAAAAAGCCCAAATCCCATGGCCGCCTGGCCATCCGTCCGACCTTCCAGCCGCGCGAGTTGCTGCAGGACTCGCCCCAGGTTGCAGGCGTCTGGACCGCCCGCGTGATCACCCTTTTCCCGCAGGCCTTCCCGGGTGTTCTGGGCGAAAGCCTGACCGGCAAGGGGTTGAAGGACGGGCTCTGGGGGCTCGAGCCCATTGACCTGCGCCGCTTTGGCGAGGGCAAGCATCGCAATGTGGACGACACCCCCGCAGGCGGTGGCGCGGGCATGGTGCTGCGCCCGGATGTGTTGGGCAATGCGCTGGACATGGCCTCGGCGGGCACACCACTGGACCGGGCGAAATGGCCAGTGGTCTACATGTCGCCGCGCGGCAAGCCCTTCGACCAGGCGATGGCGCGGCGTTTCGCGACGGCTGAAGGCATGACGATACTTTGCGGTCGGTTCGAGGGGGTGGATGAACGGGTGCTGGAAGAATACGCAGTCGAGGAAGTCTCCCTAGGCGATTTCGTCCTGACCGGCGGCGAGATCGCCGCCCAGGCCCTGCTGGATGCCACGGTGCGCCTGATCCCCGGCATGCTGGGCAACTCGGACAGCATTGAAGAAGAAAGCTTCGCCCACGGGCTGCTGGAGCACCCACAATACACCCGACCGGCTGAATGGCGGGGGCGGGGCATTCCCGAGGTGCTGACTTCGGGCCATCACGGCAAGGTGGAGCAATGGCGCCGTGAGATGAGCGAGAAGATCACCCGCGAGCGCCGTCCGGACCTGTGGGATAAGCACCTCAAGGACAAGGGCTGATCCCCGGGGCTTACTTGCCGAAGGTCATGCGTTTCAGCACATCGTCGCGCTGCACCGAATGGTGCCAGATCGCGGCACCGGCATGGGCCAGCAACAGCAGCCCCAGCGCAATCGCGCCTAGGAAATGCACCTGTGCAAACAGCGCTTCGAGCTTCTCGTCGCCGGGCACGAACGGGTCATACATGACAAACCAGTCGAAGACCTTGTTCTCGACCCCAAAACGATCCTGCAGAGGCGAGGCCGAGGCCATCAGCCAGCCCGAGATCGGCATCAGGAACATCAGCGCATAGAGCCCGAGATGGCCTGCATGGGCGGCGAACCGTTCAAGCGGTGACATATGATCGGGCAGATGCGGGGTTTGCCGGTTCAGCCCCCGCCAGACCACACGCACCAGGGCCAGGGCGAAGACGACGAAGCCCCAGCTCTTGTGGATCTGCACCAAGCGGAACTGCTCCAGCACATCCTCGACGAAGTAGGTCATCCAGGTGCCCAGCCCCAGAAGGAACAGGATCACCCCGGCCACCGCCCAGTGCAGGAGGCGCGCAGGCGCCCCCCAACTTGTCGTGCTGTTCATCAGCCGCATGGAGGTTATTCCCAGCCGCCCGCGCGCAGCTCGGCCGAGATTTCCAGGCGCACCTCATCCGAGGTCACGGGGGCGAACATGCCAACACCATAATCCGAGCGCAGCATGTCGGCGGTGCCTTCCACACCAATCCATTCACCTTTGTAGTAGTCGAAGAAGTCGCCCAGCGGATGCGGCCCGTTGTGGTTCAGCACCATGTTCAGCGTGACCGGGGCGGTTTGGTCCTTGATGGTCAGGTCGCCCACCAGGGTCAGGGTGTTGTCACCGGTCTGGCTGGCGCTGGTCGAGGTAAAGGTGATTTCCGGGAAGTTGCCCACGTCAAAGAAGTCACCGCTCATCAAATGCTCGTCCAGCGCGGCAACGCCGGTGCTGACACTGGCCGGGTCCACGGTCACGGTGACCTTGGTGGCTTCGACGTTGGCCGGATCGAAATCAACCTCGCCGCCGATCACAGTCCACTGGCCCGACTGTTCAGACAGGCCCGCGTGGTTGTAATAAAAGCGGATTTCCGTGTGGCCCGGATCGAACTTGTAGATCTCGGCGCTGGCGGTGGTTGCGGTCAGGGTCAGCATGGTGCCAAGCAGAAGCTGTTTCATTGCACGTGTCCTTTTGCCATTGTGTGCCCGGGAATGAGCAGGATATTAGATACATGCGCATGTATCTAATTGGCAACCCCAAGGAAACCCCGCCCAGGCGGGCATAACGGAAATGTGAGATGGACCGAAAACCGACAGAGAGCACAACAGCCATCTGGGTTCTCCTGAACATCGCCCACAAACGGGTGACGCAGACCTTTGAAACCGAGCTGCGCCGGGCGGGCCTGCCCCCGGCGGCCTGGTATGACGTGCTTTGGGGGTTGGAGATGTATCCCGACGGGCTGCGCCAGAACCAGCTTGAACGCATGAGCCTGTTTGACCAGGCCAACCTGTCACGCACGATCAAGCGCATGGTCGAGGACGGGCTGGTCACCCAGATCCCCGCCCCCGAGGACCGACGCGGCCGCATCTTGTCCATAACCGACGCGGGCCGCGCCCTGCGCCTGGCGATGTGGCAAGTCTATGGCCCGCTGATGATCTCGGAAATCGAGCACAAGGTGCCGAAAGGGCTGGCCCAGGGGCTGGTGGACGGGCTGCAATCGCTCGTGCCCGAATTCGACAAGGTCGAACCCTGAGCCTTACGCCGCCAGCGCGCGCACCCGGTCCAGCCAACGTGCCACTTGCCCCTCGCCCGGGTGGCTGGCCTGGGCAAAATGCACCACGCGCACCGGTTTGAACCCGACGAAGCCCAGGATCTGCCGCTTGATCTGCCAATAAAGCGGGCGGTGCAGCAGGAAACGGAAATACCACCATGGGCTGTCCGAGGTCAGGATCACCTGTGCCGAGCGCCCGGACAGCAGCGGTTTCGGCAACCCCTTTCCGCGCGTATCGAAGGTAAGCCCAGGTAGGAAGGTGCGGTCAAACAGCCCCTTCAGCTTGGCCGGCAGGCCGCCCCACCACATCGGTGTGGCCAGCACGAAATGCTCGCACCACTCAAGATCAGCCAGGAACTGTTCCAACACCGGCTCCAGCGGTTTGTGCTGCGCATAGCCCGCAAATCCGTAATCCGGGTCGAAATCCATTTCGGATAGGTGCAACACGCGCACCTCGTGCCCGGACGCCTCAGCCGCCCTTGCATAGGCCTGGGCCATCTGCCGCGACAGTGATCCGCTGGCCGGGTGTCCGTCCAGGACGAGGATTCGTTTTACTGACATGTCTGCCTCCGTGAGTCGCAAAAATTGACCGCGGTCAATTTATGATTGCAAAAACTGACCGCGGTCAATATCAAATTTGACCACGGTCATAAATCGTGTCAGAAAGCACCATGCCCGATACAATCCAACCCCGAACGCTGAAGACCCGCGCCCGCCTTGTGGACGCCGCCGAAGAGGTCATTTCTGAGACCGGCTTCGGTGCCATGCGCGTGGAAGAGGTTGTGCGCCGCGCCGGCGTCGCCAAGGGCACCTTCTTTGCCCATTTCCGCGACAAGGACGCGCTGATGGACCGGCTGATCGGCGCCCGCATTGAGGCCGAGCTTGACCGACTGGCGGCCCAACCCGCCCCGACCACGGTTTCGGACCTCGTGTCAGCCCTGATGCCGCTCATGGACCTGATGACCTGCGAACGCTACGTGTTCGACGTGATCCTGCGCCATTCCGGCGCGGCTGTTGTCGAAGAAATTGGCCCCATCGCCTCGACCTTCGAGCGCTTTGTTACGGTTGCGGCGAGTTGGATCGCCCAGGGGCCATTTCGCCGTGACGCCGATCCCGCCTTGTTGGCCGAAGGTGTGCAGGCTTTCATGTTCCAGGCTATGGCGCTGAACTTCTGCAGCCTGAACAACACGCGCCCGCTCCGGGACCGGTTGACCCCATTCCTCGACCTTTGGCTGCCGTCGCACAATCCCCTTGATCCACAGGGGCAATAGGCCTATACCCCGCCCGTCCGGGACTGGAATCAGCCCCAGGACCTGTTTTGCCGTGGGCACGTGTTTCCGTGCAACCGACTGCGGCGGGCAGCGACAAGAAACGGCGACTTACCTCCTGCGGGCGCAAATGCGGACCCGGTGACAACCTGGAGCTCTGGACGGCACACACCTTTGCGGATCAACCGCAGGCAAAAAGGAGAAGATCAGATGGACCTGATCGCACAGCTGGAGGCGGAACAAATTGCCGCCCTGGGGAAAGACATCCCCGACTTCAAAGCCGGCGACACCATTCGTGTCGGCTATAAAGTGACCGAAGGCTCGCGTTCGCGCGTGCAGAACTACGAAGGCGTCTGCATCGGCCGCAAGAACGGCGAAGGCATTGCCGGCTCGTTCACCGTGCGCAAGATTTCCTTTGGTGAAGGCGTGGAACGTGTGTTCCCGCTGTACTCGACCAACATCGACAGCATCACCGTCGTGCGCCGTGGCCGCGTGCGTCGCGCCAAGCTGTACTACCTGCGTTCGCGCCGCGGCAAATCGGCCCGCATCGCCGAAGACGCCAACTACAAGCCCAAGAAAGCCTGAGGACCGTCGACATGAAAAAGGATCTGCATCCCGACTATCACATGATCGAGGTCAAGCTGACCGACGGCACCTCGTATCAGATGAAATCCACCTGGGGCGCCGAAGGCGACGTTCTCCAGCTGGACATCGACCCCACCGTGCACCCGGCCTGGACCGGTGGCGGTGCCCGCCTGCTGGACACCGGCGGCCGCGTGTCGAAGTTCAAATCGAAATACGAAGGCTTTGGCTTCTGAGCCAAAACCTGATGGTTTCACCGAAACGCCGCTCCCCCGGGGGCGGCGTTTTTCGTTGCCGCCCTGCGCTCTTTTCAATCCATCTCTCTGATGCCTCTTCCAACCGCCCGGACAGGGAATTATAGTTCGCCAACCCCCGCGCAAAGACGGGGCCTTGGGTAACGAAGGGACAGTATCGTGGCGCATATCATCGTCGTCGGGAACGAAAAGGGCGGAGCGGGCAAATCCACCGTCTCCATGCATGTGGCCACGGCGCTCGCGCGTATGGGGCATTCGGTTGGCGTGTTGGATCTGGACCTGCGCCAGAAGAGCTTCGGCCGTTTCGTGCAAAACCGCCGCAAGACAATGGAAGGGATCGGGTTGGAACTGCCCACCCCCGACTATCGTGATTTGCCAGAGGTGGATCGCTCGGCCCTGAGCCCCGGCGAAAACCCCTATGACCGCCGCCTGTCACTGGCGGTCGCCGGACTGGAGCCGGACGCGGATTTCATCGTGATCGACTGCCCCGGCTCGCACACGCGCCTGAGCCAGGTCGCCCATTCGCTGGCCGACACGCTGATCACACCGCTCAATGACAGTTTCGTGGATTTTGACCTGCTGGCCCATGTGGACCCGGACAGCGGCAAGATCACCCGACCTTCGGTCTATTCGGAAATGGTCTGGAATGCCCGTCAACTGCGCGCGCAGGCCGGGCTGAAACCGATCGACTGGGTCGTCGTGCGCAACCGTCTGGGCGCGCAAATGATGCACAACAAGAAGAAGATGGGTGCCGCGCTGGACGCCTTGTCAAAGCGCATCGGCTTTCGCGTGGCGCCGGGCTTCAATGAACGTGTCATCTTCCGCGAACTCTTTCCGCGGGGCCTGACCCTTCTGGACCTGCGCGATGTGGGGGTTCTGGGACAGATGAACATCTCGAACGTCGCTGCTCGTCAGGAGCTGCGCGACCTGATGAAGGCGCTGGACCTGCCGGGGGTCGAGGTGCGGATCTGATGTCGCTCAACCATACCTAGAAATCACCTCATTTCAGCCTCAGGAGTGACCTGATGCGCTGCGCATCTGCGCAGGCAAAACGTATCAGTTCACGAGGCCCCATGGCACCGACCCTTTTTCACGACACCCGCAACTGTCTTCTGGTGGCGCGTATTCCCAATGTGGATCCTGCATCCCCCGCAACGCTCGAACGCAGCTTGAATGATGTTGACGCAGCACTGGACCTGATTGCCGACGAACTGGGCAACAGCGACTATTTCGCATTCGCCCTGGACATGTCGGCGGACAACGAGGTCAGCAAAAGCGGCGGTGAGTTCGATCCCGAATACGCCACCAACCCCGAGTTTTGGGTGGCTGTTCACAAGCAAACCTCTCTGCGCCCACGTATCGCGCAAATTCTGGCGCGCTTTGAACAGTTGCTGATCGCTGCACAGGATCTCCAGCGCTCAACTGAAAGCCTGTGGGAAAGCGACGAGTTCCAGTTCGGCGAACCCCTGGCCACTTTCATGGCGCTGCTCGACGTGAATTTCGTTCCTGCCTACACCCGCCTGCTGCGACAGTGGGACATGCTGTCGGAAGTAATGCAGGGGCAGGCGATCACCCTGATGATCGAGCGCCACGGCATCTGTCCCGAGATCGAAGAACTCCTGGTCGCCCGCGTGGCCGAAAATCCGGGTCAGGCCAGCGACGACCAGTTGGAAGAGCTGATCCCCCTGCTGGACAAGGCCTATGGCAGCTACGCGGGCTCCGCGCTTGAGCAGCGGATTAACGGTTCTCGATAAGGGAAGGCTTGGTGCGGTCGGCGGGACTCGAACCCGCACGAGTGTTACCTCACAGCGACCTCAACGCTGCGCGTCTACCAATTCCGCCACGACCGCAAGTCAGGCTAGGTGCGCGGTGTTTATCCGAGCCCCGCGGGCTTGTGAAGAGGAAAACGACGCGCCAACCTTGCAAATCGCACCTACCGTCCACCCCACCGACAAGACCGCCCGTTCACCCCGCACAAACGGCGGCGGAGGTGGCGGCCGGACGGGGCTCGATGCCCCGGCTGGCCGCGCCCCTTGTCCCGCATCGCGACAGGGGTTAAGTCCCATCGCATGGTGACTTGGGAAACAACCGAAGGGCTCGTGCCCTATGAGGACGCCGTGGCACGCATGGAGGCCCACGCCGACGCGATGGCGCGCGGCGAGGCGGACGAGCTTATCTGGCTCCTGGAACACCCGCCGCTCTACACCGCCGGCACCTCCGCCGACCCCGCCGACCTGGTGGATCCGGAACGCTTTCCGGTGCACCCCTCCAAGCGCGGCGGGCAATATACCTACCACGGCCCTGGTCAACGTGTGGTCTATGTCATGCTGGACGTGGGCAAACGCGGCCATGACGTGCGCCGCTTCGTCAAACAGCTTGAGGAATGGGTGATTGCCGCCCTGGCCGAATTCAACGTCACCGGCGAGATCCGCGAGGGCCGGGTCGGCGTCTGGGTCACCCGCACCGACAAACCGCTGACCGTCACCGGCCAGTCCCCCGAGGACAAGATCGCCGCGATCGGCATCCGCCTGCGCAAGTGGATCAGCTTTCACGGTATCTCGATCAATGTTGAACCGAACCTCGAGCATTTCTCCGGCATCGTGCCCTGTGGCATCTCGGAACACGGGGTGACCAGCCTGGTCGACCTGGGACTGCCGGTCACCATGGCTGATGTCGATATCGCCCTGCGCCGCAGTTTCGAACAGGTCTTCGAACTCGAGGCCTGACTCCGGCCACAACAAGCTGATGCGCCAGGGGACAGCGTCCTCCGAAGCACATCACACAAGATCGAGGAGCCTCCCATGCCCCAAACCCGACGCACACACCTGAAGATGCTCGGTGCAAGCCTTGGTCTGAGCACCCTGCCCAGCGGGCTCATGGCCTCCGACGACACCACCACCGATGCCCCCAAGACCCATGTGGTTGAAATGTTGAACAAACACCCCGAGGACAGCAAGCAGCGCAACGTCTTCGTACCGGACATCCTGCGTGCCAAGCCCGGCGACACGATCCGGTTCGTCACCGTGGATAAGGGCCACAACTCGGCCTCGGCCGCCAACATGCTGCCAGAGGGTGGCCAAACCTGGGACGGCAAGATCTCGAAGGATGTCGAGGTGACGCTGACGACGGAAGGCGCCTATGGCTATTACTGCACCCCGCATCGCAGCCTGGGCATGGTCGGATTGATCCTGGTTGGCGATGTCTCGGGCAATTACGACGCGGTGAAAGCGGTGCGCCAGAGGGGCAAGGCCAAGACGGTCTATGCCGACATTTTCACCCGCGCCGATGCGCTGTTGGCCGCCGAAGCCTGAACAACCGTGGCAATCTGCCACAGCCAGACACTTTCACAAACGGCCGTTTCCCCTTACATAGTGCCGAGCAAGGAATGTCACCCAGCGAGGATCTCATGAAAATCATTCTGTCCACTGCCGCCGCCGTTCTTGCCCTGTCGGGCGCCGCTTTTGCCGAAGCCGACATCGAGAAGGGCGAGAAGGTCTTCAAGAAGTGCAAGGCCTGCCACGCCGTCATCGACCCCGAGGGCGAGGTTCTGATGAAGGGCGGCAAGACCGGTCCGAACCTTTACGGCATCATCGGTCGCCAGGCCGGCACCGCCGAAGACTTCGGCAAGTATGGCGATTCACTGGTCGCCGCTGGTGAAGGTGGTCTGGTCTGGACCGAAGAGCTGCTGGCCGCCTACACCATGGACCCGAAGGCCTTCCTGGCCGAACAGCTGGGCGGGTCCGCCAAATCGAACATGACCTTCAAGCTGCGCAAGGATGAAGAAGCCGCCAACGTCGCCGCTTTCCTGGCCAGCCTGGCCCCGGCGCCCGAAATGACCGACGGTGAGGGCGAAGGCGAGGCTGAAGGCGAAGCTGACAGCGACAGCTAAGTTACGGCGGGCGTAACGCGCCCAGGCCGCAACACATTTCAGACCCCGCCCCTGCCTGTGCAGGGGCGGGGTTTTCCCTTTCGGCCCGGATTTCCTGCCACAGCACCGCCCCTGGGACAGGCCGCGATTCGCCCACCGCAACCCCTGTGAGCGCCACCATCCCCCTCGGTCGCCCAACGCGCCTGCCGCAACTGCACAACAGAGCCGCATGAAGCGCCACTTTTTTGCCTCCGCCCCGCTGCGACCCGTTGCCCTGCGACAATTCGCCCCTTAAAAACATTCCAAGCCCATGATGGACGCGGAGTGACTCTCTGTATCCTGGCTCAAGGAAAACCCCAGAGGGAGGCACATACATGGCGGACGCAGCCATTCACGGCCATGACCACGAAGATACCCGCGGGTTCTTCACGCGCTGGTTCATGTCCACCAACCACAAGGACATCGGGCTTCTGTACCTGATCGTTGCCGGCATCACCGGCTTCATCTCGGTCAGCTTCACGGTCTACATGCGACTGGAGCTGATGGAACCGGGGGTCCAGTACATGTGTCTCGAGGGCGCGCGCTTCATCGCCGATGCCTCGGCCGAATGTACGCCGAACGGGCACCTCTGGAACGTGATGATCACCTACCACGGCGTTCTGATGATGTTCTTTGTCGTCATTCCCGCCCTGTTCGGTGGTTTCGGCAACTATTTCATGCCCTTGCAGATCGGCGCGCCGGACATGGCCTTCCCGCGCATGAACAACCTGTCCTTCTGGATGTATGTGGCCGGTGTCGCCCTGGGCGTCGCCTCGCTGCTGTCGCCCGGAGGCAATGACCAGCTGGGCTCTGGCGTGGGCTGGGTGCTCTACCCGCCGCTGTCGACCACCGAAGCGGGCACCTCGATGGACCTGGCGATCTTCGCCGTGCACGTCTCGGGCGCCTCGTCGATCCTGGGCGCGATCAACATGATCACCACCTTCCTGAACATGCGTGCCCCGGGCATGACCCTGTTCAAGGTGCCGCTGTTTGCCTGGTCGATCTTCGTCACGGCCTGGCTGATCCTCCTGTCGCTGCCCGTCCTGGCCGGCGCGATCACCATGCTGCTGATGGACCGCAACTTCGGCACGACCTTCTTCGATCCGGCCGGTGGCGGTGACCCGATCCTGTACCAGCACATCCTGTGGTTCTTCGGCCACCCGGAAGTCTATATCGTGATCCTGCCCGGCTTCGGTCTTGTCAGCCACGTCTTCGCGACGTTCGCGCGCAAGCCGATCTTCGGTTACCTGCCGATGGTCTGGGCGCTGATCGCCATCGGCTTCCTGGGCTTTGTCGTCTGGGCGCACCACATGTACACGGTCGGCATGAGCCTGCAGCAGCAGAGCTACTTCATGCTTGCGACAATGGTCATTGCGGTGCCCACCGGCGTGAAGATCTTCAGCTGGATCGCCACCATGTGGGGCGGCTCGGTCGAGTTCAAGACGCCGATGCTCTTCGCCCTCGGTTTCCTGATCCTCTTCACCATCGGCGGCGTGACCGGCGTGGTGCTGAGCCAGGCCGGTGTGGACCGCGTCTATCACGACACCTACTACGTCGTGGCGCACTTCCACTACACCATGTCGATGGGCGCGGCCTTTACCATCTTTGCCGGGATCTACTTCTACTTCGGCAAGATGACCGGTCGTCAGTATCCGGAGTTCCTGGGCAAGCTGCACTTCTGGCTGTTCTTCATCGGCGTGAACCTGACCTTCTTCCCGCAGCACTTCCTGGGTCGCCAGGGCATGCCGCGCCGCTACATCGACTATCCGGAAGCCTTCGCCTATTGGAACAAGATCAGTTCGATCGGCGCGATGATCTCGTTTGCCTCGTTCCTGCTGTTCATCGGCATCGTGGCCTACAGCCTGCTGGCTGGCCGTCGCGAAACCAAGGCGAACTACTGGAACGAATATGCGGATACGCTGGAATGGACCCTGCCCAGCCCGCCGCCGGAGCACACGTTCGAAATCCTGCCCAAGCAGGAAGACTGGGACAAGGGCCACTCGCACTAATCCCTGAACCACATCGGGCCCGGGCGGAAACGTCCGGGCCCTTTCTTTTTCGACACGGGTAATCCCACATGAGCCTCGCCGATCTGATCCAGGCCCTGACCCTGCTGATCCCGATCCTGGTCGCCTGGCGCACCGCGCGTATTTGGGCCACGTTAACCAGCGCCGGTCTGGTGCTGTTGGCAGGCGCCGGGTTGAACACCTTGCTGCTGGAGGCCGCACCGGGCCTCTATGCCCCATCCTCTGGCGCGAGTGACCTGCAGGGCACCTTTTACATCGCGACACCGACCAGCCATTTTATAACCATGGGGCTCGTCTGCCTCGGCCTCGCCCTGCCCCTTTGGGCGCTGGAACGCCACAACGCATTGCTAGTCCGCCCCGTGGCCTGGGCCGGAGCCTTCAGCCTGCTGATAGCGCAGGTCGCAGGCTGGTTCCTACCGCGCCTGGCCCTTGCATTTTCCACGGTCGAGGACTTCGATCAGATGCGCGCCCTGTTCACCAAAGTTAACACGGCGAGTGCCGCCCTGATCTTTTCCATGCCACTCTCGGTGGCCCTGCTGATCGCGGTCATGGCAATTTCAGCCCTGAGGCGCCGCTGATGCCCACGGAATGGGTCACGCGCCTGACCGAACCGCCCCCGGCCGACCACCCGCCCAGCTTCACCGCCGGAGACCCGCCCGTGGCGAAGCTCCACGCCTGGCCCTTCCGATCGCTGCCCCGGCGTGGTTTCGTCGGTTTCATCGGCATGGCCTTTCTGTTCCTGATGATCCCGCTGTTCCCACTGATCGGCACGGCGCTGCTCTGGGGCCTCCTGCCCTTCGCGCTCGCCGCCCTGGGTGGCCTCTGGTTCTTCATTGAAAAGAGCTACAAGGACGGCGAAATCCTGGAAGAACTGCGCCTCTGGCCCGATCATGTCGAGCTGGTGCGAAACGGTCCCCAGCGCGGGCGACAAAGCTGGCAGGCAAACCCCTATTGGGTCACGGTCGAGATGCACAAGACCGGCGGGCCTGTTCCGAATTACATCACCCTCACCGGCAATGGCCGCACCGTCGAACTAGGCGCCTTCCTCTCGGAGGACGAACGCCCCGCCCTGTTCGACGAATTGCAATCCGTCCTGACCCTGGTGAAAAGTCGTCAGTAACGCGTCACGCCCGAGCGGGGCCTCAGGGCCCCACGAGACATCAAGCGTGCGCGAAGCGCACTCCATTGAACAACAGGATAGACGGGGCTCAGCCCAATTTGGCCTTCACCATCGGGCCAACCATGCCGAAATCCATCTGGCCGGTGTACTGGGCCTTCAGAACGCCCATGACCTTGCCCATGTCGCGAATGCTCTCGGCGCCGACCTCGGCAATGGCCGCTTCGACCGCGGCGGCGGTCTCTTCCTCGGACAGCTGGCGCGGCAGGAACTCTTCGATCACTGTGATCTCTGACAGCTCTTTCTCGGCAAGCTCCAGCCGCCCGCCTTCCTCGTAGGCGCGGGCCGACTCCTGGCGCTGCTTGACCATCTTGCCCAGAATCCCCAGCACATCGGCATCGGTGACCTCGGCGTCTTCCTCGCCCTTACCCCGCAGGTCGATATCCATGTCCTTGATTGCGGCGTTGATCAGGCGAAGGGTCGAAAGACGCTCGGCGTCCTTCTCTTTCATCGCGGTTTTCAGGGCGTCCATCACCCGGCTGCGCATGTCCATCGGTCTTTTGCATCCCCGTGCTTGTCCGAAGTTTCGAACTTACCCAAACCGCCTTCCGCAATCAACCGGGCAGGCATCGCGCTAAGCCTTTGTTTTCAAGGGAAATGTGAAATTTCCCCGCGAATCCGCAGCCCCTTGACCCGGGCCATTCCCCCCCTTAGGTTCCCGCCAGTTTGACCACGGGGAGTCGATCATGTCAGCCGCCACCGCCATCCAGCCTGAAACCGCCAAACCGACCGCCTGCCTGGTGCTGGCAGATGGCACAATCTTCTACGGGATGGGCTTCGGCGCCACCGGCACGACCACAGCAGAGCTCTGCTTCAACACCGCAATGACCGGGTATCAGGAGATCATGACCGACCCGTCCTACGCAGGCCAGGTCGTGACCTTTACCTTCCCGCACATCGGCAATGTCGGCGTGAACCCCGAGGATGACGAGACCGGCGACCCGGTCGCCGCCGGCATGGTGGTGAAATGGGATCCGACCGACCCCTCGAACTGGCGTTCGGTGTCCGAGCTGACCGACTGGCTGGCCAAGCGCGGCCGCATCGGCATCGGCGGCATCGATACCCGCCGCCTGACCCGCGCGATCCGCCAGCAGGGCGCCCCCCACGTGGCCATCGCCCATGACCCCGAGGGCAATTTCGACATCGAGGACCTGCTGGCCCAGGCCCGCGCCTTCCCCGGTCTCGAAGGGCTGGATCTGGCCAAGGACGTGACCTGCGCGCAAAGCTACAAGTGGGACGAGATGCGTTGGGCTTGGCCGGACGGTTTCCCGAAACAGGAAGGCGCCCGCCACAAGGTCGTCGCCCTGGACTTCGGCGCCAAGCGCAACATCCTGCGCTGCCTGGCCTCGGCTGGCTGCGACGTGACGGTGCTGCCGGCCTCCGCCACCGCCGACGAGGTGCTGGCCCACAATCCCGATGGTGTGTTCCTGTCGAACGGCCCCGGCGACCCGGCGGCCACCGGTGAATATGCCGTGCCGATGATCAAGACCATCCTGGAGACCACCGATCTGCCGATCTTCGGCATCTGCCTGGGTCACCAGATGCTGGCCCTGGCGCTCGGCGCCAAGACGATCAAGATGAACCACGGCCACCACGGCGCCAACCATCCGGTCAAGGATCACGACACCGGTAAGGTCGAGATCACCTCGATGAACCACGGATTCGCCGTGGACGCCCAGACCCTGCCCGAGGGCGTGGTGGAAAGCCATGTCTCGCTGTTCGATGGCTCCAACTGTGGCATCCGCATGCAGGACCGCCCGGTCTTCTCGGTGCAATACCACCCCGAAGCCAGTCCTGGCCCGATGGACAGCTATTACCTGTTCGAACGATTCGCCGAGGCGATGGACGCACGCGGCTGACGAACATCGAAACCGGGGCCCAGGCCCCGGTTTTTCGTTGAATTCACCTGTATGAAGATGGGGTTAACGCGCTGTTAACCTTCCTTGCGGCAGGGTCGATACGTTAACCACGTCCGACTCGCAGCCCCGCAATGACCGTCCACAAGTTGAAACTCGTCACGACACGACCGGCGGTCTCCCCGCAGGGGTCAAAGCGCACGCCGCTCGGGCAGCTTCTGCGGCAGATGGGGGCCCTGTCGGACGAGGATCTTGCCACTGCCGTTGCCCTGCAGCAACGTGAAGAGGCACGCTTCGGCGACATCCTTCTGGCAAATGGTTTCGTGACCCGCGCTGACCTCTATGCCGCGCTGGCGTTGCAGTACAACACCTCCATCGCTGATCTGAAATCCGAACCGCCCGACGTGCGGCTGATCGACCGGCTGGGCGCCGAGTTCTGCATTCAAAACGCCGTCCTGCCCTGGAAGCGCGTGGGCGCGGCCACGGTGCTAATCTGCTCGCGCCCCGACCAGTTCGAAGCGCTCAAGGCGCAGATGCCTGCCGAATTCGGCCGCCTCCACCTCGCCATCGCCCCCGAAGAGGACATTCAGACAGCCCTGATCGCCGCCCGCCACCGCTCGTTGGCCATCCGCGCCGAAACGCGTGTGGCGGATCACGAAAGCTGCCGCACCTGGGACCGTGGCCCGGTCGGGCGGCTGGCGGTGGCGATATTGGTGGGCATCATCGCGCTGTTCATCGCCGCCCCGGTGGCAGGCTTTGCCCTGCTGACCGCCTGGGCGGTGCTGACCCTGGTTCTAAACGCCGCGATCCGTGCTGTTGCCGCCGTCTACTACCTGCGCAAGCGCCGCGCAGGCGACACTGTCGAGCCCGCCCGCAGCAATGTCGAATTCCTGTCGCGCCGCCGCAAGGGTGGGATGCAGAAGCTGCCCACCGTGTCGATCATGGTCCCGCTGTTTCACGAGACAGAAATCGCGGGTCGCCTGGTGAAACGCCTCTCTGCCATCTCCTACCCGCGCGAACTGTTGGACATCTGCCTGGTGGTCGAAGAGGACGACACCCTGACCCAGGAAACCATCGCCCGCTCCGACCTGCCGCGCTGGATGCGCCAGATCACCGTGCCGCGCGGGGCGGTGAAGACCAAGCCGCGCGCGCTGAACTTCGCGCTGGATTTCTGCCGCGGCTCCATCATCGGTGTCTATGACGCAGAGGATGCCCCGGACCCCGACCAGATCCACAAGATCGCCCGCCGCTTCTCCGAAGCCGGACCCGAGGTCGCCTGCCTGCAAGGCGTGCTGGATTTCTACAACGCGCGCACCAATTGGCTGAGCCGCTGTTTCACCGTGGAATATGCCGCCTGGTTCCGTATCGTGCTGCCAGGCTTGGAGCAGATGGGCTTCGCCGTACCCCTTGGCGGCACGACGCTGTTCTTTCGCCGCGAGGCGCTGGAGGAACTGGGGGGCTGGGACGCCCATAACGTGACCGAGGACGCCGACCTGGGCATTCGCCTGGCGCGCCACGGCTATACCACCGAGCTGATCCAAACCGTGACCCAGGAAGAGGCCAACTGCCGCGTCTGGCCCTGGGTCAAGCAGCGTTCCCGCTGGATCAAGGGCTATGCGATGACCTGGGGCGTGGCGATGCGTGACCCGGGCGCTTTGCTGCGCGAGCTGGGATGGTGGAAGTTTATCGGCGTGCAGATCCTGTTTGCCGGCACGCTTAGCCAATTCGTGCTGGCCCCGGTGCTCTGGACCTTCTGGGCCCTGCCGCTGGGCCTGCCCCACCCGCTGGTCGGCGTCATGCCGATGGGAATGTTCCTGGGGCTTGGCGCGGTGTTCCTGGCCTCAGAGCTTCTGAACATCGCCGTGGGTGTCATGGCCGTATCGGGCGAGAAACACCGCTGGCTGCGGTGGTGGGTGCCAACGCTGCACTTCTATTATCCGCTTGCCTCATTGGCCGCGTTGAAGGGGTTGGGGGAAATCCTGCACAAGCCCTTCTACTGGGACAAGACGGTGCACGGGATATTTGATGACCACGACCCCGAGGACGACGAGGCGCTCAGCGACGATCCGACGCAGCCGCGTCCAGCTTGAGCCGCGTCTCGAACGCCTGGCTGATATGGGCACGCAGGGCAGCCCCTGCGGCGTCCCCATCGCGCGCCTCGATCGCCTGAACGATCGCCTCGTGTTCGCCCACCGCATTCTCTGCCCGACCTTCGGCCGCAAGTGACGTGGTCGCCAGCAGCGCCATGGTCCGGTGCACCATGTCCAGCTGCTGCACCAGGTAGCGGTTGTGCGACGCCAGATGCAGCTGCTTGTGAAAACGCCGGTTGGTGCGCGCGAGCTCCTCGGGGTTGTCGAGCCGCCCCTTGTCCTCGTCCACCATGTCGCGCAGAACCTTGATTTCCTCCGGCGCGGCGTGCTGTGCAGCCAGGCGTGCGGCCAGCGCTTCAAGCTCGGCGCGGACCGCGTAAAGCTCGGCCAATTGGTTGTGGTTCAGGGACGCGACGATCAACGACCGCCCATCCCGCGCCAACAGCCGCTGCGTCTCCAACCGCTGCAACGCCTCGCGAATGGGGGTGCGCGAGACGCCGAAACGATCCGCCAATTCGCTTTCGACCAGCCGGTCGCCAGGGCGGTACACGCCCACGTCGATGGCATCCAGGATCAGTTCATAGGCATCTTTCTGGCCCGGTTTGGTCTCGTTCACGGCTGTCTCCTTCGGTCGGCAAAGACTATGCACCCTTGTGCCTGAACATCAAGCGCAGACCATTGCAAAACCGACGCCTGGCGCCTAGCTTCCGGCCATGGTTGCCGACGCTTTCTCTCATGTCTCCGCCTGGGTCTTCGATCTGGACAATACGCTTTATCCGCCCGAGGCGCGGCTTTTCGACCAGATCGAGGTGCGCATGACGGCCTGGGTGTCCGAAACCCTGGGCGTGACCGAACCCGAGGCCGACCGTCTGCGCAGCCATTACTGGGCGAAATACGGCACCACTCTGGCGGGGCTGATGGAGGAACACGGCGTCGACCCGGCCCCCTACCTGACCCATGTGCATGAAATCGACCTGAGCCATCTGGAACAGGACATGGACCTGCGCGCCCATATCACCGACCTGCCCGGAAGGCGCATCGTCTATACCAACGGGTCAGAACCCTACGCCCGCCGCGTTCTGGAAGCGCGCGGATTGGGCGGGCTGTTCGATGCGGTCTATGGCGTGGAACACGCGGGCTTTCGCCCGAAGCCCGAGCAGGTGGCCTTTGAAACCGTGTTCGCCAAGGACGGGCTGGATGCCACCGTGGCCGCCATGTTCGAAGATGACGCGCGCAACCTGGCCGCGCCCCACGCAATGGGGATGCGCACGGTGCATGTCGCGCCCGAAGCCGCCCCAGCCGATCACATCCACCACCACACCGCCGACCTGACCGACTTCCTGTCCGGCCTGGCACGCACCCTCCCCCCGAAACGGAGACCCGCATGACGATCCACCGCGCAGACATCTTCATCTCGGGCGGCGGCATCGCGGGTCAGGTCGCGGCCTGTGTCTTTGCCACCAAGGGGTTTTCCGTGGTCATGGCCGACCCGGTTCCACCGGTGACCGAGGCGGATCTGGACGGCTCTGACCTGCGCTCGACCGCCTTCCTGCGCCCAGCACGGGAACTGTTTGACGCCTGTGGGCTCTGGCCCGTGCTGGCGCCCCACGCCAAGCCACTCGACCAGTTGCAGGTGATCGACACCACCGGCTGGCCGCCGGTCGAACGCGAACGCCGCAGCTTCCGCGCGGATGACATGGGGGACGATCCCTTCGGCTGGAACCTGATGAACTGGGTCGTGCGGCGCGAGCTTTGGTCCTACTTGCAGGGGCAGGCGCGGATCACCGCGCTTTACGGCACCGGTTTCAAATCCATCGTGCAGCGCACCGGCGAGGTCATCGTGGGCCTCGACAATGGCGACCAAGTGCGCGCGCGCCTGGGCGTGGCGGCGGATGGCAAATTCTCCCCCCTGCGCGAGGCGGTTGGGATCGAGGTCAGCACCACCCGCTACGGCCAGAAGTCGCTCGCCTTTACCGTCACCCATGACACGCCACATGAGAATATCTCGACCGAGATCTACAACGAGGGCGGCCCCTTCACCATCGTACCCCTGCCCGACATGGACGGGCGCCATGCCTCTGCCATCGTCTGGATGAACCTTGGCCCGCGCGCGGTGGAGCTGATGGAAATGGACGTGCCGGAGTTCGAAGAGGTGATGTATCACCGCTCCACCGGCCTGCTGGGTCACATGCGGCTAGAGGGGCGCCGGTCGATCTGGCCGATCATTACCCAGACCGCCGACCAGCTGGTGTCCGGCCGCGTGGCCGTGATGGCCGAGGCCGCCCATGCCCTGCCTCCGATTGGCGCGCAGGGGCTGAACACCTCGCTGAATGACCTCATCGCTCTGGCCGCCCTGGCCGAGGCGCATCGGGGCGATCTGGGCAGCTCCGAGATGATGCAGGCCTATGAAAAGGCGCGCAAATCCGACATTGCCCAGCGCGCGCGGGTGATTGACCTGTTCAACCGTGTGGCCCGTTCGGGGGAAGCCACGTTGCAGGCCGTGCGCCTGGCGGGGTTGAAGACCGTGCATGATGTCACCCCCCTGCGCAAAGGGGTTATGCGGGCCGGGCTTGGACCGCGCTGAGCCTCACGGGGCAACTCTACCCTGAATTGCTGCGATGCGGCATAGCGCCGCGCTTGGCCCATTTGGCGTAGGAATTTGTTCGCGTGTGAACCATATACCCTGCACGCGAACAGAGGAGCATCCCATGGACATGAGCCAGACCCCGGCCGCCACCGAAGCTGAAACCACCCATCACACCACCGACCCCAAGGCTGAACGCCGCGCCGAGATCATCGGCTTCGGCATCGTCGCCGGCCTGATCGCCACCCTGGGCGTTGCCTTCCTGGCCATGGGCCTGACCGGCGTGGGCCTGGTCGCCGTGGCGCTGGTGCCGGTGATCTACATCATGCTGGTCTGGATGGCGGGCGGCAAAGGCTGACCCCTCCCCCTCCCGATGAACGAAGGGGCGCCAAATGGCGCCCCTATTGTTTTACAGGACCTTGTCGATCACCTGTTTCAGGCGATCGAGGCTCGCATCCACGTCATAAAGCTTGTCGAGCCCGAACAACCCCAGCCGGAACGAGGAATAATCATCGCCCTCGTCGCACATCAACGGCACGCCGGCGGCAATCTGCACCCCTTCGGCGGCAAAGGGCTTGCCCATCTTCACCTCGGGATCATCGGTATAGGCCACGACCACGCCCGGCGCGCCAAAACCCTCGGCGGCGACGGATTTGATGCCCTTCTCGGCCAGCAGAGCGCGCACGCGGTCGCCCTGCTCCCACTGCGCATCGCGCAGCTTGTCGAAGCCGTAGTCCTTGGTCTCCAGCATCGCGTCCCGGAAGGCGCGCAGGGCGTCCGTGGGCATGGTGGCGTGATAGGCGTGCCCGCCGCCCTCATAGGCCTCCATGATCGACAGCCACTTGCCCAGGTCCACGGCAAAGCTGGTCGAGGTCGCCCCTTTCGCCAGGTCCCGCGCCGTTTCGTTCATCATGACCAAACCGGCAGAGGGTTGCGCCGACCAGCCCTTTTGCGGGGCCGAGATCAGAACGTCCACCCCGGTCGCCTTCATGTCGACCCAGGCACAGCCCGAGGCGATGCAGTCCAGCACGAAGATGCCGCCCACCGCGTGCACGGCCTCGGCCACGGCACTCAGGTAGTCATCGGGCAGGATCATGCCGCTGGCAGTTTCCACATGCGGGGCAAAGACAACATCCGGCCTCTCGGCGGCGATGCGCGCGGTGACTTCCTCGATCGGGGCGGGTGCGAAGCCCGCCTGACGGTCATTGCCAACCCGGCGGGCCTTCAACACGGTTTCCTCGGCGGGAATGCCACCCATCTCGAAGATCTGGCTCCAGCGGAAGGAAAAGAACCCGTTGCGGATCACCATCACGCGCTTGCCGGTGGCAAACTGGCGGGCGACGGCCTCCATGGCATAGGTGCCGCCACCGGGCACCACGGCCACCGCATCGGCATTGTAGACCTCGCGCAGGGTGGCGGAGATGTCGTTCATCACCCCCTGGAAGGCTTTGGACATGTGGTTCAGCGAGCGGTCGGTGAAAACAACCGAAAATTCCAACATCCCATCGGGATCGATATCGGGGCGCAAGGCGTGCATGGGCGGCTCCTTTGAAGTGACAGGCGGCATTCGGCACCAGGATTATGGCGCATGACGGGCGAAAAACGCCGGATTTCCGCGCATTCGCGATTTGAACCGGAACTGCACCCGGTTTCAAAACAAAAATTCACAGGAAATGGCCCGAATTATTTCGCGCGCCGCCCGGTTTCAGATCGGGCCCGGCCGCCGCTCTTCGCTCAACAGCACGTTCGCCTCCACATCCCCGACCCCGGGCAGGGTCATGATGCGGCGCCTCAGCACCCGTTCGAAATCCGACAGGTCTCGGGCCACCACGCGCAGGCGATAGTCGTAGAGCCCCAAGACATGGGCCACGGTCTGCACCTCGGGAATGGCGGCTACGGCGCGTTCGAAATCTTCGAGGCTGACCCGCCCCTTGGTGGCGAGTTTCACGCCCAGGAAGACGGTCACGCCAAAGCCCAGCGCCTCGCGGTCCAGGTCCACCCGGCGCCCGGCGATGATGCCGCTGTCATTGAGCCGCTTGACCCGCCGCCAGGCGGCCGGTTGAGACAGGCCGAAGCGCCGCCCCAACTCACCCGCCGACAGGGTCGCATCTTCGGCCAGGGCACGCAGGAAGTTTCGGTCGGTCTCGTCCAGGATCATAGCGGAAGCACCTCGTCGGTCTTGATCGTCGCCACCTGGGCCAGGGCCTCGATATCGGCGATATGCGGCAGGGTCAGGATGCGGGTGCGGTAGATTTGCTGGTAATGCGCCATGTCACGGGCCACCAGGTTCAGGCGCACATCGACCCGGCCCAGGAAGGTCTGGATCTCGATCACCTCGGGCACCAGACGGGCCTCGGCCAGGAACTCATCAAAGGCGCGCGGGTTGGTCTTGTCCAACGTGATGCGCAGCGACACCTCAACCTCATAGCCCAGGCTGGGCCAGTGGATCACTGCGTGCTGGCCGCGCAGGATGCCCGCGCGGGTGAGCTTTTCAAGGCGGCGCGAGCAGGTGGCCACGGTGACACCGGCCAGCTCGGCCAGTTCGGAACCGACCAGTTCGGGATTCTGTTGCAATCGACGCAAGATGCGGCGGTCCGTATCATCGACCTGCATGATTTCCTCGGCATTTTACAGATTGGCGAATGATTCCACCGCTCTTTATGGAATTTCCATTCACTATGCAAACGTCATGCAGCACAAATCTCTATTCTGCCCCCAGAACACAAACACGGAAAAAGGACGCGAAACATGCGCGTGTATTACGATCGCGATTGCGACATCAACCTGATCAAGGACAAGAAAGTTGCCATCCTGGGCTATGGCTCGCAGGGCCATGCCCACGCGCTGAACCTGCGCGACAGTGGCGCCAAGAACCTCGTCATTGCCCTGCGCGAAGGCTCGCCCTCGGCCAAGAAAGCCGAAGCCGAAGGTCTGCAGGTCATGGGCATCGCCGAAGCCGCCGCCTGGTGTGACGTGATCATGTTCACCATGCCCGACGAGCTGCAGGCCGAGACCTACAAGAAATACGTGCATGACAACATCAAGCCGGGCGCAGCAATTGCCTTCGCCCACGGCCTGAACGTGCACTTCGGCCTGATCGAGCCGAAAGAAGGCGTCGACGTCATCATGATGGCACCGAAGGGCCCGGGTCACACCGTGCGTGGCGAATACGTCAAGGGCGGCGGCGTGCCCTGCCTGGTGGCCGTGGACCGCGACGCGACCGGCAAGGCGCTGGAAATCGGCCTGTCCTACTGCTCCGCCATCGGCGGCGGCCGCTCGGGCGTCATCGAAACCAACTTCCGCGAGGAATGCGAAACCGACCTGTTCGGCGAGCAGGCCGTTCTGTGCGGCGGCATCGTCGAGCTGATCCGCTGCGGTTTCGAAACCCTGGTCGAAGCCGGTTATGCCCCGGAGATGGCCTATTTCGAATGTCTGCACGAAACCAAGCTGATCGTGGACCTGATCTACGAAGGCGGCATCGCGAACATGGACTACTCGATCTCGAACACTGCCGAATATGGCCAGTACGTGACCGGTCCGCGCATCCTGCCCTACGAGCAGACCAAGAAGGCGATGAAAGAGACCCTGTCGGACATCCAGACCGGCAAGTTCGTGCGTGACTTCATGCTGGAGAACGCCGTGGGTCAGCCGACCATCAAGGCCGCCCGCCGTCACAACGACGAGCATCAGATCGAGCAGGTCGGCAAGAAGCTGCGTGACATGATGCCCTGGATCTCGGCCGGCAAACTGGTTGACCAGGAAAAGAACTGATCCCCGTCTCCGCTGAGACAATCGGTTATATGGCGGTCCGTCGGGGAAACCCGGCGGGCCGTTTTCTTTTGACTTTCCGATAAAATCTTCCGCCTATTGGCGGGGATTTGCTCAAGAGCTTGCAGAAATCGAACAATGACCCGGAACTGGATATATCTCGTGCTGCTCTCGGTGATCTGGGGGGCAAGCTTCATGGGCGTGTCTCTGGCGCTTGACGGTTTCGGGCCGCTCGGGGTGGCAGCCATTCGCATCACCATGGGGGCGGTGTTGCTGACTGGTCTGGCCTTCGCCATGGGGATCGGTCTGCCTGGGCTGGCGCAATCCCGCCTGTGGCTGCACGTTGCCGGGATGGGGCTCTTCTCTAACGCAATTCCCTTCTTCCTGCTCAGCTGGGGGCAGCAACATGTCACCAGCGGCTTTGCAGGCATCACCATGGCGGTGGTTCCCCTGTTGGTACTGCCCCTGGCCCATGTCTTCGTTCCTGGCGAAACGCTCACGCCGCGCAAGACCATTGGCTTTGCCATCGGCTTCATCGGTGTCGGCGTCTTGATCGGCCCCGGCGCCCTGGCGCGTTCCGGCGCAGCGCTGGAATTCTGGGCGCAACTGGCCTGCATTGCGGCGGCCGGGTGTTACGCCATCGGCTCGATCTTTACCCGGCTCGCACCAAAATCGGACCAGATCGCTTTCTCTGCCGCCGGGCTTCTGGTCGCGACAGTCGCAGTCCTTCCCGTGGCGCTCTCCCTTAAGGGATTGCCGGAGATGCCCGGCGCAACCGCCTTCTGGGCAATGGTCTACCTGGGCGTTTTCCCCACCGCCCTGGCCACAATCCTGTTGGTCAAGGTCGTGCAAAGCGCCGGGCCCAGCTTCATGAGCATCGTGAACTACCTGGTCCCGGTCTGGAGTGTTCTGTTCGGCACCATCCTCTTGTCCGAGGCCTTGCCCAGTAGTTTCCTCGGCGCGTTGGCTCTGATCCTCGTGGGGCTTGCCGTCAGCCGAGCACGCCCCCACCGTCGTCGCCCTTGAGCAATCGTGGTATCATGCGGCGAAAGGGAATGATCATCATGAAACGACGCGCATTTCTAGCAAGCCTCCTGGCAACGCCTGCCCTGTCCGGTCAAGCGCACGCCCACGAGAGGCGAACATTCGCCCCCAAGTTCAGCCGTTTCCGGTTCTTCCATCAAGGCGCATCCCAAAGCCCGCACTGGCTGGTCCTGGGCACAGGGGCGTCACCAGCCGGTTGGGATCTGCGTGCAGAGGTCGAAGAGCAACCGGTCGAAAAACTGAACATCAGCGCACTTCTGGGCGGACTGTTTCGCGCACCGGTACGCGCGCGCCTGCGCGAGGCGCGGCTGCTGGGGCCGGTGTATCTGAATGGCAGGACCCTTGCGGTGCCCTATGACGTCGCCCCGCACCGGGCGGCTATTGCGCACAAGCGGACGGAGTGGATCTTTCGGTTCCGCCCAAAACACTTACGTGCGATCCCGCCGATATCAAAGGACATGTTCGCCAAACCCGAAGTTGGCCACGCCTATTTGACTGCGGATGGGGCCGAGTTGATCGTGCTGATCCAACCGACGCGGGTCCGGCCCTAAACGGCCGATTCTACCGCCGCGACGATGTCCTCGACGACCCGGTTCAACAACACCTCGTCCTCGCATTCCGCCATGACACGGATCAGCGGCTCGGTGCCCGACTTGCGGATCAACACGCGGCCCTTGTCGCCCAAATCGGCCTCGCCAGATGCAATCGCCTCCTGCACGGACACCTGTTCCAGGGGCGCCTGCCCAGCTTGAAAGCGCACGTTCTGCAACATCTGCGGAACGGTTTCAAACACCTGGGTCAGTTGCGAAGCAGGCTTGCCGCTGACCACCATCTCGGCCAGAAATTGCAGCCCGGCCAGCAAGCCGTCTCCGGTGGTCGCGTAGTCGGTCATGACGATGTGACCCGACTGTTCGCCACCCAGATTGAACCCCTTGGCACGCATCGCCTCGACCACATGGCGGTCGCCGACCTTGGTCCGGTGCAACCCGATGCCATGGCCTGCCAGATAACGTTCGAGCCCCAGGTTCGACATGACCGTAGCCACCAAGGCGCCCCCGGCCAGGCGTCCCTCGGCGGCCCATTGGCGCGCAAAAAGGCCCATGATCTGATCACCATCGGCCACGCGGCCATTCTCGTCGATGATCATGACCCGGTCGGCATCACCATCCAGACAGATGCCCACATCCGCGCCGTGGGCCACCACGGTCTGCGCCGCCAGGTCGGTATCGGTCGAACCACAGCCCTTGTTGATATTGGTCCCGTCAGGTGACACGCCCACGGGGATCACCTCGGCACCCAGCTCCCACAGGACCTCGGGCGCCGCACGATAGGCCGCGCCATTGGCACAGTCGATCACCACCTTGATCCCGTTCAGCCGTTTGCGCTTGGGAAACGTGGTCTTGAGGTACTCGACATAGCGCAGTCGGCTTTCGTCCACCCGGCGGGCGCGGCCGATGTTTTGCGATTGCACGGGCTCAACCCCAGCGGCCACAAGCGCCTCGATCTGCGCCTCGTCCTCGTCCGAGAGCTTGAACCCGTCCGGGCCGAAGAATTTGATGCCGTTGTCATGGAACGGGTTGTGGCTGGCCGAGATCATGATGCCAAGATCGGCCCGCATCGAATGGGTCATGCGGCCCACGGCTGGGGTCGGCACCGGACCCATGAGCAACACGTTCATGCCGGTTGAGGTCAGGCCGGCGACCAGCGCATTCTCCAACATGTAGCCCGACAGACGCGTATCCTTGCCGATCACCACACGGTGGCCATTCAGCCCGTCGCGGCGGAAATGCCGCCCCGCCGCCGCGCCCAGGCGCAGCGCCATTTCAGCGGTCATCGGCCAGGAGTTCGCCAGGCCGCGTACGCCATCGGTGCCGAACAGTTTGTCCATCTTACTCGTCCCCAATCATCGCCAGGTGCAGCGCCAGCGCCTGCCTGGTCTCAAACGTGTCATGCACGCGCAGGATCTGCGCGCCCTGCTGTGCCGCGAACAGCGCCACGGCCACCGACCCCGCCATGCGGTCCTTGGCCCCTTCCGCGCCGCCGATCGTGCCGATGAACCGCTTGCGCGAGGCGCCCAACAGGATCGGCAGGCCCAAATCGTGCAACAGGCTCAGGCCGCGCAGCAGGCTCAGGTTGTGTTCCAGCGTCTTACCAAAGCCGATGCCCGGGTCCACGATAATCCGATCCCGGCGAATGCCTGAAACACAAGCGGCGGAAATCCGCTCTTCCAGGTGGTCATAGACGTCAAAAAGCACGTTGTCGTAGCGCGGATCGGCCTGCATGGTTTCGGGACTGCCCTGGGCGTGCATCAGGCAGACGGGCACATCACGTTCGGCGACCAGATTGGCAAGCTCCGGGTCGAACAGGAAGGCCGAGACGTCGTTGACGATATCGGCACCGGCGTCCAGCGCCGCTTCGGCCACGCGGGCCTTGCGCGTGTCGATGGAGATCGGCGTTGTGATCCCCGCCGCGCGGATTGCCTCGATAACCGGCGCAGTGCGCCGAATTTCTTCTTCGATACCAACCTCTTCGGCCCCGGGGCGCGTGCTTTCGCCGCCAATATCCAGGATATCGGCATCCGCTGCCATGGCGCGGGCTCGGGCCACTGCCGTTTCAAGCGACAGGTGATCCCCCCCGTCCGAGAAACTGTCCGGCGTCACGTTCAAGATGCCCATGATGCGCGGGCGATCCAGGCTCAAACCGCAAAGGTCGGCGCGGGCACCAGACAAGCGCGCGCGTGTCTCCGCGTTCAGCTCGGAGGCCAGAGCATAGTCCCAGGTGCCGTTTTCACTGCGAATGTTCACATTGTCGAACCAGACGTGACGGCTGCCCCCAAGCCGGGCCTGCTCGCGGTCGGCCTTTGGGGGTTCATCATAGGGGCCGCTGCGGGGGATGGCGTGGAAATAGGTGCTCATGCCACCCCCTCGATCCGCAGCTCCTCTGCCTGCATCTCGTCGGCAAACCAGCGGGTCAGGTCCACCGGATCAGTGCTCTCGGGCCCATCCACCGCGTCCAGAACCAGTTTCGACGGCGCCCAGAGCACCGGCTGACCGTTCTTCATCGCCCAGTCCAACTCGGTGCGGGTAGCGACGACCTTCACCCGCGGCTCGGCCCCAGCCAGAGCCCAGGCAGCCTGTTCGATGGCCAGAAGATCGATGTGGCGCTGTGCGTCAGCCGTCGCAGCACGGGGGCCATCGGTAGTTGCGGCCACGGTGACGATTAGCGGGCGCGGATCGTCAGCCAGCCGGTCCAGCAAAACAGAAAGGTCACCCTGCCCCAGATGCACTACCAGCGGATGCGGCACGTCGGCACCTTCGGCCAGCGCAGCCTCACCCCGGCCGCGCACGATCTCAACCCCCAGCTTGCCGGGACCCCGATCCAGCTTCTGAATACGCACGAAGACGCGTAGCGGCTGTCGCTCGGCCAGTAGCCGCGCGGCAATGCGTTCGGCAAGTGTTTCAAGCAGGTTCAGTCGCTCGGCGGCCAGTTCCGCCGTGATCGCCTCGGTCACCGTGTCATAGGACAGGATATCGTCCACATCATCGGTATCAGCCCCATCATGGGCACCGACCTCAACCACCACATCGAAGCGCAGCCGCTGGGTCACGCCGCGTTCGGCCTGAAAGGCACCAATTTCGACGGCAACCTCGTGGTCGCGCACGGAAATTCGGTCCGCCGGCGTGGCAGAGGCGGCAGTGCCAGCAGCACGGCCCTCAAGCGGGCCGAAGGCCTGGGTGGTCTCGTCAGTCATGGTATCCTCGGGCGAATTTGCGCGCACAATGCCCTGAAAACACCGCGAAAGGCCAGCGAATAGCGGCTTTCCGGCGCCGCGACGCGACGCCCCCCAACCATGCAAGTCAGTTCGACGACAGACGCACCGGCATGCGGTAGAACTTGTGCACCCCGATCCGGGTCGTCTGGATGAACCGCCGCGCCCAGGAGGGGTTCACTCCGGTGGTGTGGTAATGGGTGGCCCCATCGGTCAACCCGCGCGGAGCACCGTCCATCAGGGCGCGGGCAATCTTGCCCGCAGTGGCCCAGGCGGCAGGCTCGCTGACACGTTCGGGGTTGCCATCGCAGGTATAGGTGAACTGGCACTGGTACTTGCGCCCGGTGCCCTGGTTGACCACGCCACAGATCGAATTCGGGAATTGGGTGGAGTCGACGCGGTTCAGGATCACCTCGGCAACGGCAAATTGACCTTTCACGGCCTCGCCCCGCGCCTCGAAATAGAGTGCCTCGGTCAGACACTGCCATTGCGCGTCGCCCGTGGCTTCGGGCTGAGTGTCGACCCAGGCGCGGCTGTAGCGTTGCGCATTGCCCGTCACCGGGGCCTGCCCCAGGCGTGCCACCCGGGTCGGATCAAGCGTGGCGAGGCCAGCAGCCTCGGTGGCAAGCACCCCTTCGACCCCTGTTGGAGTCGTTTCCGCGTGACCGGGCGCGCCCAGAAGAAGGCCGAATACAGCGGCCGAATACAGTGTACGAACCATGGTAGCTACCCCATGTTTGCTCCATTCGCAGCGCCCCGGGGACGCCACAAGGCGCGGGAAATAGGGGAAAAATGCGCTTTCGTCCAGTTTTTCAGCACATTTGAAACGCATGGCTGCAATGCATTCCCGTGATGGGAAGGATTTTATTTCGCCTTTTCAGCCTCTTGCGCCATACGATCCTGGATGGCCAGATGGGCGGCCGCCAACCGGGCCACCGGCACGCGGAAGGGCGAACAGCTGACATAGTCGAACCCCGCCTCGCGACAGAAGGCAATGGATTCGGGGTTGCCCCCATGTTCGCCACAGATCGACAGGGTCACCTCCTCGCGCGCGCCTCGCGCCCGCTCCGCGCCGATCTCCAACAGCTCGCCAACACCGTCGCGGTCCAGCGTGTGGAACGGGTCCTCGACATAAACGCCCTGGTTCACATATTCACCCATGAACCGCCCCGCATCGTCGCGCGACAACCCATAGGTCATCTGCGTGAGGTCGTTTGTGCCGAAGGACATGAAGGACGCGTGATGTGCGATCTCATCCGCGCGCAGCGCGGCGCGCGGGGTTTCGACCATGACGCCGAGGCGATAGGTGAAGTCTGCCTCTGCCTCGACCCGTACGGCCGCGGCCACCGCGTCGATGCGCGTCTTGACGATCTCGACCTCGCGCTTGGCACTAACCAGAGGGATCATGATCTCGGGCACCACCGGGTCGCCGATCTTGGACACCTCGATCGTTGCCTCAAAGATGGCGCGGGCCTGCATGTCGTAGATCTCGGGCACGGTCACGCCCAAGCGTACCCCGCGCATGCCCAGCATCGGGTTGAACTCGCGCAAGCCAGCCACGCGCATAGTCACATCCGAAATCGGCAGGTCCAACGCCTCGGCCAGTTCGCGCATGCCCTCGCGCCCATGGGGCAGGAACTCGTGAAGCGGCGGGTCGAACAGGCGGATGCAGACCGGCTTGCCCTGCATGATCCGGAACAGCGCGGTAAAGTCGTCGCGCTGCATCGGCAGAAGGCGTTCCAGCGCGGCGCGGCGGTCTTCTGAGCTGTTGGCAAAGATCATCTCGCGCATGGCCAGCAGGCGGTCATCGTCGATGAACATGTGCTCGGTCCGGCACAGGCCGATGCCTTCCGCTTCGAACATCACCGCCTTGTCGGCATCCGGCGGGGTGTCGGCGTTGGCGCGAATGCCGATGTCGCGGAACTCATCCGCCCAGGTCATCAGCTTCTTGAAACAGTCACCCAGTTCCGGCGGCAGCAGGTCGACAGATCCGCTCAACGCCTCACCTGCCGCCCCATCGACCGTGATCACGTCACCTTCGCGGAACACGCGGCCATCCGGTGCGATCAGCTTGCCCTTTTTCTTGTCGAGCTTGAGGTCACCCGCCCCCACCACGCAAGGAAGGCCCAGCCCGCGCGCAATCACCGCCGCGTGGCTGGTGATCCCGCCGCGAATGGTCAGGATGCCACGCGCGGCGTGCATGCCACGAATGTCCTCGGGGCTGGTTTCGCGGCGCACCAGGATACAGTCCTCGTCCTGCGCCGCCATGGCCTGAGCGGCGCGGGCGTTGAAGACGATCTTGCCCGTGGCCGCGCCGGGGCTCGCCGCGATCCCTTCGGCAAAGACGTCGCGGTCGCCCTTCGGATCGACCTGGCTGTGCAGAAGCTCGGCTAGGGCGCGCGGCGGGATGCGCAGAACCGCCTCGTCGTGGCCGATGATCCCGTCATTGGCCAGCTCCACCGCAATGCGCACATTGGCACGCTCGGATCGCTGCACCCGGACTGCATCCAGAATGAACAGTTGTTCGTTCTCGATCGTGAACTCGATCTGCATCTCTTCGCGCAGGCGGGTGCGCACCTTGTCGCCATAGGTGATCAGATCGGCGAAGTTCTGCGGCAGCACGTCCTCGATCGACCGGCCACGCGGATCGCGGGTCAGGTACATGACATCGCTGTCATCCGGCGCGGTCAGCGCGTCGCGGCCCTGGCTCTTGCACAGGTACCGCCCGCGCACCTCGCGCAGCCCCGTGTCGCCGTTGACGAATTGCATTACGCCCGAACCTGACAGCCCCTTGCCCACGCCCAGCGCCATCTTTTGCACCACCAGCCCCAGGCCCGCATCGGCAGGCGCGCCCTTGGCTTCGCGCAGCAGTCGGGCGGTGGTGCCCTCCCAGGCGCGCGCCATCGATCGCAGGATTTCCGCCAACTGCACCTGCGGGTCCTGCGGGAAATAGCTGTCGGTTTCTTCCTCATAGAGCTCCAGCGCATCCTGCAACGCCTCGGCGGTCGGCGCGTCGGCGGCGTCGAAATCATCCGGGTCCAGACGACCCACATGCACCGCATAGGATTGAATGAACCGCAGATAGAGCGCGTTGGCCGCCGCCTCACCATGGCTGCCCACCAGCTTGGCATGCAGCGCGTCGTTCATGCCGATGTTCAGAATGGCCGAGGGGCCGCCCCAGTCGGGATCCTCGGAGGACGGGCGCACCGACAGCAGCGGATCCGGGCCGAAGAGGTCCAGCATCGCTTTGAGGTCCGGCATCTCGCCCGCCGACACCCCGTGCACCGCGTCGAAATCCAGCGCGACGGTGCGCGGCACCGGCATATCCAGACGGATAAGCCGCTGCAGACACTTGGCCCGTCCGCCATGCCGCGTCGTCACGATCGGCGCCGATGCCGTGATTTCGGTAAAGCCCAGCTCGCTCATGTCTTTCTGCACCGCAGCACCCTCCAGTTGGGCCACAGCATAGCGTGGGAAAGACGTCACACAAGGGTTACATGCGACGCCCTGGCGGTGCAGGGCGTCGCAGGTGTTGTCAGCCCTCGATCCGGGTCAGATCGGCGACGCCAAGGCAGATGTCGCGGATGCGCGCCAGCAGGTTCAGGCGGTTGCGGCGCACCACCTGGTTGTCGGTGTTGATCTGCACCGCCTCGAAGAAAGCGTCGATCGGCGCGCGCAGCGCGGCCATGGCGGACATGGCAGCGGCGAAATCTTCGCCCTCCATCGCGGGGGCAATCGCCGCCTGAGCCTCGTCCAGCGCGGCAAACAGCGCCTTTTCGCTCACGTCCTCGGCGAACTTGATATCGGCGCCGAAGGAGTATTCGACCCCGTCCTTTTCCTCTGCCTGGCTGAGGATGTTGTTCGCCCGCTTGAAGCCCTGCAACAGGTTTTCCCCGTCATCGGTCTTCAGGAACCCGGCCAGAGCCTCGGCCCGTTTGACCAGCAGCGTCAGGTCGTCATTGCCCGGCATGGCCAGACAGGCGTCGATCACGTCGTGACGAATGCCTTCCTCGCGCAGGTGGACCTTGAGGCGGTCGTGGAAGAAGGAGAGAAGGTCGGCATTCTTTCCGTCTTTGTCCTCGGAAATGGCCGCGAATCCAGCCCAAAACGCATCCCCAGAAAGCTCAAGGCGAAGTGCAATTTCATCTAGCTCTTTTTCCAGGCCACTTTCAAATCCACTGGCAAGTTGCCGAAGTTCTTCCGCTTTGGCTGTCTTCTGAAATGCCTCGAGAGCCTGCCTCTGCGCAAATAGATGCATCTCACTTGTGGACGCCGCAACTTTGAGCGATACCCGAACCCCATTCTCCAACACCAACCGAATAACCCCCAAGGCCGCGCGGCGGAGCGCATAGGGGTCTTTCGAGCCGGTGGGTTTCTCGTCGATCGCCCAGAACCCGGTTAGCGTGTCGAGCTTGTCGGCCAGCGCCACGGCAACCGAGACCGGCGCGGTGGGCACGTCGTCGGAGGGGCCCAGCGGCGAGTAGTGTTCTTCGCTGGCCTGACCCACCTCAGCGGGCAGCTCGGCGGCCTCGGCATAATAGCGGCCCATCAGGCCCTGCAATTCGGGGAATTCATAGACCATCTCGGAGGACAGATCGCCCTTGCAGGCTTTCGCGGCCTGCTCGGCCAGGTCGGTATCCGCGCCAACCAGCGGGGCCAACTCGCGGGCCAACGCGGCGATACGCGCAACGCGTTCGCCCTGGCTGCCCAGTTTGGCGTGGAAGGTCACGTTTTCCAGCTTCTCGACCCAGGGGGCAAAGCCATCCGCCTTCACCGTGCGCAGGTCGTTTTCCCAGAAGAATTTGGCGTCGGCCAGACGGGCGGCCAGCACCTTCTGGTTGCCCGCCAGGATGGTCGCGCCATTGTCCGTGGTCTCACGGTTGGCGACGGTGACGAACTTTTCGATCCGGCCGGTTTTCGGGTTCTTGACCGAGAAGAACTTCTGGTGCTCCTTCATCGAGGTTTGCAGCACCTCGGGCGGCAGCGAGATGAACTCCTCGGCAATATCGCCCAGCAGCACCACGGGCCATTCGACCAGACCGGCGACCTCGCGCAGAAGGCCCGGATCTTCGACGATCTCCAGCCCCTGGGCGAAGGCGGCGTTCTTGGCGTCTTCCCAGATGTGATCGGCGCGTTCCTGGGGGTCCAGGATCACATGGGCGGCCTTCAACTTGGCGGCATAGTCGTCAAAGCCGGTGACGGTGATCTTGCCGGGCGCCATGAAACGGTGGCCCTCGGTCGTGTCACCGGACTTGATGCCATCCACGTTCAGCGGCACCACCTCGGCACCCGCCTCATCAGACAGGATGCAGAGGATCGAATGCAGCGGGCGCACCCAGCGCAGGGAACCCGCGCCCCAACGCATCGACTTCGGCCAAGGGAAGTTGCGGATGGCGCCTTCCAGCACCTCGGCGATGATCTCGGCCGCTTCGCGGCCCTTGTGTTCGATGGTGGCGAAATAGACCGCGCCCTTGGGGGTCTCGCGTTCCTCCAGCTGGTCCCGGGTCACGCCCGCGCCGCGCAGGAAGCCTTCGATCGCCTTGTCCGGCGCGCCCACTTTCGGGCCCTTGCGTTCCTCGCGCGTGTCGGGGGAGCGGGCCAGCAGGCCCTCGACGGCCAGACACAGCCGGCGCGGCGTGGCGAAGGCGGCGGCACCCGAATAGGTCAGCCCGGCCTCGACCAGGCCATCGGTGACGAGCTTTTGCAGGTCGGCCGCGGCCTTGCCCTGCATCCGGGCGGGAATTTCTTCGGAGAAGAGTTCAATCAGCAGATCAGGCATGGGGCCTCACTCGTCATATTTTTCGTTCAGCTGGTGCCAGGCAAAGGCCCGGCCATCGGGATAGACGGCGATGATACGGTCCACCCCGTCGCGGATGTCTTTTTCGCCCAGGAAGGCCACGGCCTGACCCTGTTCCAGATCGTGCCCGATGGTGACGGCGTCGAAACAGTCGAACCAGCCGGGGGCGGTCAGGGGCGTGGGTTCTTCGTGAACCACGTAGGTCTCGGTCAGCATCGCCAAGCTGGAGGACGTGGTGAAACAGGCGCGAAAGCGCAGGGGCGAGCTGTTGGCGTCGATGCCTTCCAGATCGTCGGCGATGATTTCCTCGGCCTCACCGGTCACCACATTGGTCATGCGCATCACCTCGACCTCGGCGTTGACCGGGTCGTAGAAGGCGTAGAGCTGCAACCAGTAGATTGCGACGCCGGAGATGAGAGAGATTGCCACGATCAGGCTCCCGATGATCTTGCCGCTCACGCCGCGTCGCCCTCTTTGTGCCCGCCTGCCTCGGTCAGCACGAAGGCGTCGGCGCATTGTTTGGCCAGCGCGCGCACGCGGCCGATATAGGCCTGGCGTTCGGTCACGGAAATGACCCCGCGCGCGTCGAGCAGGTTGAAGATATGCGAGGCCTTGATGCATTGGTCATAGGCCGGGTGGGCCATGATGATGCGCTTGCCGGTCTTGGGGTCGATATGTTCCTGGGCGAGGATCGCGGCACATTCTGCTTCCGCTTCCTCGAAGTGCCGCAGAAGGACCTCGGTGTTCGCCACGTCGAAGTTCCAGCGTGCGTATTCCTCTTCGGTCTGTTTGAACACGTCGCCGTATTTCAGCGCGATGGGGGACTGCGGATCGTTGAAGGGCATGTCCATCACGTGGTCGATACCCAGCACGTACATGGCCAGACGTTCCAGACCATAGGTCAGCTCACCCGACACGGGGGCGCAGTCATGGCCACCGACCTGTTGGAAATAGGTGAACTGGCTGACTTCCATACCGTCACACCAGACCTCCCAGCCCAGGCCCCAGGCGCCCAGGGTGGGGCTTTCCCAGTCGTCCTCGACGAAGCGGATGTCGTGCAGGTCCATGTCGATGCCGATGGCTTCCAGCGAGCCCAGGTAGAGTTCCTGAAGGTTCGGCGGGCTGGGTTTGATCAGCACCTGGTACTGGTAGTAATGCTGCAAGCGGTTCGGGTTTTCGCCATAGCGCCCGTCGGTCGGACGGCGCGAGGGCTGCACGTAAGCGGCCGCCCAGGCATTCGATCCCAGCGAGCGCAGTGTCGTGGCCGGGTGGAAGGTGCCCGCGCCCACTTCCATGTCATAGGGCTGCATGATCGCGCAGCCCTGTTCGGCCCAGTAGTTCTGCAGCCGCAGGATGATCTCCTGGAAGCTCTTCGGTCGGTTGTCGCTCATCGCCAAGGCACCCCTTCGGAACCGGTCTCATATATCGCGCCCTCAATAGGCGTTGGGGGAGAGGGGGTCAATCGGCTGGGCGGAGGGATTGGGGCCGGAGGACGCACGAGCAGGTTTCCCATAGTGAAACTGCGACCCGATCAACGCAGGCGGGGCAGTAAGCGCCGCCAAACTGCAAGCCCTTGTTGACCTGCCCCCCCGTCATGGTGTTCACAAGCATTCAATGGTTTTGTCTGCGAGAGCCCCGGGTGGGGCCGTGAGGGGTTATGAAAAGACTGTATTCCGTAGTTACCGTCCTGGTCGTGATGCTCTGGGGCGCGTTTGCCACCCAGGCCCAGGCGCAAGAGGCCGCCTGGATTCAGCTTGAGGCGCAGCCCAGCCTGGCCGAAGCACAGGCCGCCGCGCAGCGCTATGCGACGCAACTGCAGGACGTGAACGGGTTTCGGGTGAACAACGGCTGGTACGCGATTGCGTTGGGACCGTTTACCCAGGCCGGTGCCACATCGAAACTGACTGAGCTGCGCGCCGGTGGCGTGGTGCCGCGGGACGCCTATGTGGCCTTCTCGGGCCAATACGGGCAGCAGTTCTGGCCGATCGGTGCCAACACTCTGGGCACCGCCCCGGTCGACACCGGTGAGGCGGCCGAACCCGTGCCCGCCACCGTACCGGCCGAAGAGGTCATCCCGGACGAAACCCCGCGCGAAGCCCGCGCCGCGGAACGCGCTCTGGACCGCGAGGCCCGCATGGAACTGCAGCGTGTGCTGGAGTTCGAAGGTTTCTACAACTCCGGCATCGACGGCGCCTTCGGCCCCGGTACCCGCCGCGCCATGGGTGATTATCAGGCCGCGATGGGCTATGAGCCGACCGGCGTTTTGACCACCCGCCAGCGCACCGAGCTTCTGGCCAACTATCAGGCCTTCCTGGAAAGCCTTGGCCTTCAAACCACCCAGGACCACGATGCAGGCATCCAGATCGCCCTGCCCTCGGCCCTGGTCGATTTCACCCGCTACGAGGCGCCCTTTGCCCATTACGACGCCAAGAACGGCAGCGGTGTGCGCGTGGTGCTGATCAGCCAGCACGGCGACCGCTCGACCCTGTTCGGCCTCTACGACATCCTGCAATCGCTGGAGATCGTGCCGCTGGAAGGCGACCGCGAGCGTAAGGACAACGAGTTCACACTGACCGGGACCGACGCCAACATCACCTCCTATACCTACGCGAAACTGGTGGATGGCGCTGTGAAGGGCTTTACCCTGGTCTGGCCCAATGGCGACGAGCGCCGCCGCAATGTGGCGCTTAAACAGATGCGTGAGACCTTCGAAAGCCTGGGCGACGTGGCCCTGGCCGACAACGCCGGTCTGGACGACGCGGTGCAGAGCCTCGATCTGCTGTCCGGCCTCGACATCCGCCGCCCGCGCCTATCCCGTTCGGGTTTCTACGTGGATGGCAATGGTGCCGTCGTGACCACCGCCGAGGCCGTGCAATCCTGTGGGCGGATCACCGTGGATGGCTATGACGCGCAGATCGCAGCCTCCAGCGACGCCTTGGGCGCCGTGCTGTTGAAACCGGTCGAAGCCCTGTCGCCGCTCGCCGTGGCGCATATGCTGACCACCGATGCGCGGCTGAAATCCGAAGTGGCAGTCGCCGGTTACTCCTACGAAGGCCGTCTGAGCGCGCCGACCCTGACCTTCGGCACCCTGGCAGACCTGACCGGCCTGCGTGGCGAGGCCGAGTTGACTCGCCTGGCCATGGCGACCCAGGACGGTGACGCAGGTGGCCCGGTTCTGGATGCCGGTGGGGCTGTGATCGGCATGCTGCTGCCCCGCGCCGGTGGCGATGGCCAGCAACTGCCCGGCGACGTGAACTTCGCCGCCGACGCGGGCGCGCTGGCCGCCTTCCTGGCCGAACATGGCGTGACCGCCACGGCGACCGATGCCATGGCCTCTATGGACCCGGTGGACATGAGCGCCATGGCCGCAGACATGACCGTGCTGGTAAGCTGCTGGGACTGATCCAAGGCGCCAGAACCAACCGACAAACCCCGCCAGCTTGGCGGGGTTTTCGTTTTCCAGGGGCGTATCTTCCTGTTATTCGGGCCTGTGGCACACCGCTTCGATATTGTGCCCATCCGGGCCCAGCACGAAGGCCCCGTAATAGTCGGCGTGATAATGACGCCGCACACCAGGTGCACCGTTGTCCGCCCCGCCCGCCGCAAGTGCCGCCGCGTGAAACCCATCAACGGCAGCACGGCTGCGCGCGGTCAAGGCAATATGCAGCTTGCCCATCGTTGCATCCTCTTCCGCTAGCCAGAACCAGGGGCGGTCATCCCCGTATCCGGTGACCTTCACGCCGTTGCTGTGCTCCAAGGGGACAGTGAACAGCCGTGACACGCCCAGTGGCGCGAAGGCGCGGTCATAGAAGGCCACGGATCGCTCGAAGTTGCTGACCCCGAATGTGATGTGGTCGATCATTGCCCCCTCCCTTGCAAAAACACGTGATGGCAACATAGGCCCGCAGGGAGGCGTCGGTAAAGGACGCCTGCGCGCCCCGGCGCAGCGGGATGGGAGGCCACAGGCCCCTCCGCTTACGCCGACGCCTGCCAGGGTGGGAGCTGCGCCGGGGTCAGCCCAGCAGGATCTCCGGCGTGACATGAATGACCGTCGGTCCATCAGCCTCAAACGCATCCAGCACCGCGCGGGTCAGCTCCTCCAAAGATCCCGGCGCTTCTGCCCCGGCCCCGTAGGCCCTGGCCAGCGCCAGGAAGTCGGGATTGCGGGCCACGACCGCGTTGGGGGCGATCTGGCTTGCGACCATGCTGTCCTCGATTTCCTTCAACTTGCCATTGTCCCACAAGAGGATCGGCAGGCTCAGCCCCAACTCCACCGCCACGCCCAGCTCCGGCAGAGTGTACTGGAACCCGTAGTCTCCAGCGATGCACAGCACCGGCTCATCGCCAAGCCCGACCTTGCCGCCGATGGCCGCCGGCAAGCCCCAGCCCAGCGTGCCGAAACCCGACGGGTGGAACCAGCGGTTCGGCTCAGCCATCGGCCAGACCTCCTTGGCGACATAGGCAAACTGCGTCATGTCCGAGAACACCCGCATCTCGCCGGGCATCTCCGGCGCCAAGGCGGCACAAACCTCGGCAATGCCAGGGCGATCTGCCGCCGCCTCGGTGCGGAAACGGGTGCGGGCCGCCTGAACCTCGGATTTCGACCACTTGCTGCGTCGCGCATGCGGCTCGACCAGGTCCAACAGGTCCGATAGGAACTGTGCCGCATCGCCCAGGAGGGCCAGGTCGGGACGCACGGTCTCATTCATCACCGCCGGGTCGATATCGACCCGCACCAGTGGTGCCTGGTGGCCCAGCTCCGTGCGCCACAAGTCCACCTCGGCCAGTTCGCAGCCCACCACGATGACCAGGTCCGCCTTTGCGACCTCATCCACCGAACCGGGTCGCGACAAGGTTGCACCGTAACTCAGTGGCGCGTCATCGGCGATCACGCCACGCCCCGCGTAGCTCTGGAAGCTCGCCGCACCGGTGCAGGCCACCAGTTGACGTGCGGGCCAGGAGCCACCCACTGCCCCACCGCCGAACACGAACAGGGGGCGTTGCGCCCCGATCAGCCATTCCGCCACGGCCGCCACATCTTCGGGCCGCACATGGGGCAGGCCGGGCGCCATGCCCGCTTCGGGCGCGGGATCGGCCAGGCTGCCTGCCAGGGAAATCGGCACATGCACTGCCTTGGGCCGCTTGCGCGCCGCGCCGAACTCGACAAGGGCGCGGTCGACCAGCTGATAGGCCGCCTCTGCGCTCAAGGCCACTTCGGACCAGTCGCAGACCGCCGCCCCGGCCCCAGCCTGGTCGCGCATCTGGTGCAACTGCCCGCGCCGTCCGGCGGCCTCGTCCAGGCAGGAGCAGATCGCCAACACCGACGAGCTGTCCGACCAGGCCTGCCCCAGCGGCGTCAGCGCGTTCAGAAAGCCCGGCCCGGTGATCAGGTAGCACACCCCCGGCCGCCCGGTCGCCCGCGCATAGCCATCGGCCATGAAACTCGCGCCCTGTTCATGACGCGCCAGCACGTGGGTGATCCCGGCCTCCTCGATGCCGCGATACATCTCGACATTATGCACGCCTGGGATGCCGAAGATCACGTCGGTGCCGCGATCCTTCAGCATATGGGAAATCTGCGCGCCCAGGGGCTTCTGCATGGGGTTCTGCATCCTCAACCTCTCCAGAATTTCAGCGTGAACAACACATAGACGACCAGCAACTCCAGTCGGCCGATCAGCATGGCGGCGATCAGGATCCACTTGGCCGTGTCATTCAAACCGGCATAGTTGCCTGCCGGTCCGATTTCACTGCCCAAGCCGGGGCCGATATTGGCCAGCGCCGCAGCAGCGCCTGAAACCGAGGTGATGAAATCCAGCCCCGTCATGCCCAGTAGGACCGAGATCAGCCCCAGCGACACGACGAAGAGCACGAAGAACCCCATGACCGAGCTCAACACATCCTCGCCCACACGTCGGCCGGCGTAACGGGGCGTAAAAACGCCATGGGGCGAATGGATCGACTGGATCTGCGCCTTGATCGAGGCAAACAGCAGCTGGTAGCGGAAGATCTTGATCGAACAGGCGGTCGAGCCCGCGCAGCCGCCGATAAGGCCGATGAAGAAGAACATGACCACCGGGAAGGACCCCCAGTGCATGTAATCGGTCGAGGCATAGCCGGTGCCGGTCAGGATCGAGGTCACGTTGAACAGAACCTTGCGGAAGACCTCTTCCTCGATTGCGTCGAACAGGAACTGCCAGGAGGATAGAAGCAGGACCAGCACGACCGCCGTTCCGAAGAAAACGCGCACCTGCGGGTCATTCAGTAGCGGCCGCGCCGTGCCCGCGACCAGTTGCACATAGCGCACGAAGGGCAATGCGGCCAGCAGCATGAAGGCCACGGCGGCATATTCCGGCCCCGCGCCGAAAGCGCCGAAACTGCTATCGTAATTGGCATAACCGCCGGTGGCGATGGTGGTCATCGCATGGGTCGCGGCATCAAAGGCCGACATGCCCAGCGCGTAGTAGACCACCGCGCAGACCACCGTCAGGCTGAAATAGATCACCGAGATACGCGAGGATATCTCGGTCGCGCGGGGCAGGATCTTGCCGAAGGTGTCAAACCCCTCCGAACGGAAGATCTGCATGCCACCGATCCGCAGCTCGGGCAGGAACACCATGGCGACAACGATGATCCCGATGCCGCCGAACCATTGCAGCAGCCCGCGCCAGAACAAGAGGCCCTCGGGCAAAGTGTCCAGCCCTGACAGCACGGTGGCCCCGGTGGTGGTCAGACCCGACATCGCCTCGAAAAAAGCATCGACACCGCGCGCGTCGACATCGCCCAGCACGAAAGGCAGCGCGCCGAACAGGGGCAGCGCGACCCAGACGCCGGTGGTGAGGATGAAGGTCTGCTGGATGGTCAGCCCCTGCCCCACCCCGTTCGAAGTGGCCAGCGCGACCGACCCGCCCACCAGCATGGTGATCACCGCACTTTGCAGAAAGACGATCCAGTCGGGGCTGCCCACGACCAGGTCGATCCCCATGGGGATCAGCATCGTCGCCCCAAGAACGGCGACAAGCAGGCCGATGACATATCCAACAGGGCGCAGATCAAGCATGAGCGCAGGGTTGGCCGGGCGCGCGCGCGGTGTCAAGCGATTGACACGATCACAGCCGCGCCCGCCCCCTTGTTGCGGATATAACGCATCCGGGTGCCGTCGGTTTCGATCGTTTCGCACTCTTCACGCCCGTCACCAAGGTCACGGCAGAAATAACCGTCCAGCCAACGCCATTGCCCGGAAAAGGCATCGCCGTTGACGTGACCGGTCAACTGCCCGTCCGCGTGAAGCGTGAACAGCAACCCATCCGGCCCGCGCAGGAGCTTTTCCGCGAACAACGCACAGAATTCCTCCCGCGCGGTCACACGGCGCCAGGATGCGGCATTGGTGGGCATGATCAGCCGACGTGGAACAGGGTCGAAAAGAGCTTGGGATCCAGGCTCTGCGCCTCGAAGGTGCGGCCCTCGGTCAGGATCGAGACGGCGTCATGGCTGTGCAGGCTTTCCTGGTGGCTGGCCACCACACGGAAATCACCGATGCGCGGGTCCTGTTGCAGCTGTTCGCAGAACAGCCGCGCGGCATCCTCAACAAAGATAGGATTGGCGGCGTTGAGTTCCGCAAAGGCCTGTTCATCCTCGCGTTTCACCATCACCTGCGTCTCGGTCGGCACCGCGACGCGGCACATGTCGATCAGGTCCTCGAACCAGAGCGTATTGCCTGGCTGGTGAATCTTCTCGACCGAAATACGCGCAACCGAACGCTGCGAATGCGGTGTGGCGAGCTGCCCGCGCGCCTGGCGGGCGTGTTCGGACAGTTCCAGCGAGCACGGGCAGGTCGACGAATAGACATAATCCAGATGCATGAATTTGCGGCGCTGACCGTGGTGTTCCACCAGCTCCAGCGCGATGTCGTAATACTGGTACCCGGACAGGCCCGAGCGCAGGGACTGCACCCGCGCGGGGTAGGAAAAGCGCATCTCGATCCGCGCATCCAGGCTTTGCAGGTCGGCCTTGTAGTCATCCAGCGCGTGTTCGATCACCTCGAAGGAAAAGGTCTTTTCGGCGTGGGCATAGAAGCTGCGCATGATGCGCGACATGTTGATGCCCTTCTTGCCGGCCTCCAGGCTGACCGTGCCGGTGACCGAGGTTTCCAGCGTCAGGTCGCCGTCATCGCGGGTGTGGTAGCGCAGCGGCAGGCGAAAGTTCGAGATGCCGACATGCTGGATATGCCGCTTGGCGCCTTGGATCAGGCTGGCAGGACCGTTCTGCAGATCAGGCATGGAGGCACGGTAATCCGCATCCGGCACAAAATCAGCCGGGTAATCGCGGCTGAGCGCCGGGTAGTTCGACACCTCGCCACCTGGCAGAAGACGGGCAATGGACGGATCCAGCTGAGCCACTTCGACCGGATCGGCAGCCGCAGCCCACTGGCGCAGAAGGGCCAGGGCACGCTTGGCCTCGTCCCGGTCAGGCAGCTCGGCGGCTTTCTGATCGATCTCGGGCGTAAACTTGTTCATGGCAGGCCCCCCACTCTCCGAAATGCCTCCTGTCGCACAGCTTCAATGTAAGGCTTTGACAGGGATTCACCAAATCGGCAACGCCAGAGGCGACACTCAGACGGCCTCAAGCGCCTGATTGAGGTCCGCGATCAGGTCTGCCGGGTCTTCGAGCCCGATCGACAACCGCACCAGCCCGTCGGAAATGCCCAACGCGTCCTTCTGCTCCTGCGGCAGGCGTTGGTGGGTCGTCGTTGCGGGATGCGTGGCAATCGACTTCGCATCGGCGAAATTGTTCGAGATGATGAAGATCTCCAGCGCGTTGAGGAAGCGGAAACAGGCCTCCTTGCCGCCCTTGACCTCGATCGCCAACACCGTGCCGCCCGAGGGCGCCTGCTGGATCGCGATATCATACTGCGGATGCGACGGATGGGTCGGGTAGCTCATGCGCGACAGCTTCGGGTGATCCGCCAGCGCCTCGGCCACCTTGGCGGTGCTGTCAGCCTGGGCGCGCACGCGCAGGTCCAGCGTCTCCAGCGCCTTCAGGTGGGTCCAGGCGGCGAAGGGGTTGATCGCCCCGCCGGTGTGCTTGATGTAGGTCTCGATCGGGCCGCGGATCAGCTCACGCGAGCCACAGATCGCACCGCCCAGCATACGCCCCTGCCCGTCCACGTGTTTGGTCGTGGAATAGACCACCAGATCGGCGCCCAAGCGGGTGGCATAGGAATAGATCGGCGTCGCCATGGCATTGTCGACCACCACGAGCGCCTCGTTGGCATGGGCGAGCTTCACCACGTGATCCAGGTCGATTACCTCCAGCGTCGGGTTCGAGATCGCCTCGAGGAACACCAACCGCGTATCGGGGCGGATTGCCGCCTCCCAGGCCGCCTTGTCGGTGCCATCGACGATGGTCACCTCGACGCCGTAGTTTGCCAGCACCTCTTCCAGTACGTAAAGGCAGGATCCGAACAGCGCACGCGAGGACACGACGTGATCCCCCGCCTTGCACAGCGCCATCAGCGCGCCGGACACGGCGGCCATGCCGGAGGTGCAGGCAAAGGCGTCCTCGGTCCCTTCCATCGCGGCAATGCGGTCTTCAAACATGCGGTTCGTCGGGTTGCCATAGCGGGCATAGATGAACTCGTCCGGGCCGCTCTTTTCAAACCGCGCTTCGGCGGCTTCGGCGGTCGGGTAGACGAAGGCCTGGGTCATGTACATCGCCTCGGACAGCTCGCCATACTGGCTGCGTCGCGTGCCGCCGTGGATTGCTTCGGTGCGTTTGCCCCATTTCGTCATTGTCTTGTCTCCCGACATAAAAAAACCCCACCGCTGTCAGCGACGGGGATGGTCCGGCCCTGACCTCTTTAGCGGAATTGTTTTAAGAGGCCCGCAATCCGGTGAACAAATCGCCTCTGAGCGCCTGTTACAATCTGCAAGGTTTGCCGTCAAGCGTCATGGCCCTGTCACGCAAGGGTCACCGGCATGTCGCGTGGGGCAGGCAAGGTTGCAGCAACGGATGTTGCGAGGCAGGCCATGCCCCATGTGATCGTTAATATCGGAGCCCAGGGCGCGGAATTTGACCGCGCTGCCTTGCGGGCGCACCTGCAAGCGCTTGCGCCGGAGGACCCGGTCGTCATCCTGATCCACGGCTATTCCTTCGAACCGGGCCGCCCCGGGCATTGCCCACATGAACATATCCTGGCGATGCGTCCCGATCGCGGTTGCTGGAAGGCCACCAGCTGGCCACGCCACATGGGGTTCGGACGGGGCCGCGACGGCGAAGGGCTGGTCATCGCCCTGGGCTGGCACGCCCGCTGTTCGATCTGGAGCGCCTATGCGCGGGCCGCCCATGTCGGGCGCATCCTGGCCGCGCTGGTGGAGGAGATCGCCACCTTCGGCCACCGTGTCGACCTTCTGGCCCATTCGCTGGGCGCACGGGTAGCCCTGCAATGCGTGGCCCATGCGCAGGCGGGAACAATCGGCCGGGTGATCCTGCTGGCCGCTGCCGAATTCCGCCGCCCCGCCCTGGCGGTGCTCGACACCCCCGCCGGGCGCGGGGCCGAAGTCATCAACGTGACCAGCGCCGAAAACGCCCTGTTCGACAGGCTTTTGGAAAGCGTGGTCTGGCCGTTCAGCGAAACCGGACCCTGGCGCGGCTGGGCCCTTGGCGTCGGAACGCATGTGCCCGTGCGCAACTGGCTGGATCTTCGGGTGGATGACCACACAAGCCGCACCGCCCTGGCCGCGCTTGGCTATGCCATTCCGGCACCGAAACGGCGGGTGTGCCATTGGGGGCTCTATCTCAGACCCGGGTTGTTCAAACTTTACCGCGACCTGGTGCGCAGACGCGAGGCCCTGCCCCTGCATGTGCTGCGCGCCCAGACGGCCAAGCCCAGCGTCGACACGACCCCCAATTGGGTCAGCCCCCGGCCCTTCGCGCGCCGCTCCTCACCCTGAGGCGTCCGCCCCGGTGTCCTTGTCTTCCTCGATCCCGTATTTCGAAAACACGCCCATCTGGCTGGCAAAGAAGGCAAAGGTGCCCAGGGTCAGGCCGAAGGTCTTGAAGTTGACCCAGGCGTCGGTGGACATGGTGCGCCAGATGACCTCGTTTGCAACCGCAAGCCCCAGGAAGAACAGGGTCACGCGGCGGGTCAGGATCATCCAGCCCTCGCGCTCCATCGGCAGGGCCTGGTCCATGACGCTTTCCAGATAGCTCTGCCCGCGCAACAGGCCGAAGCCCAGCACGCTGGCAAAGAGCAGGTAGATCATCGTCGGCTTCATCTTGAAGAATCGTTCGTCATTGAGCCAGATTGACAGCCCACCGAAACCAACCACCAGCACAAGGGTCACGATCTGCATCTTCGACAGGTGCCCGGTCAGGCGCCATTGCACGAAGGTGGTGGCGGCAAGCAGCGGGATGAACATGGCTGTGACGGCGATGAAACCGGAGTATTCGGCGCCGCCGACGGTGAAGACACGGTCCTTGAACAGTGTATAGCCGATAAAGAACAGGATGATCGGCCCGTATTCCAAGGCCATCTTCAGGCCCGGGTTGATCTGTTTCTCGCTCATGCGTTCCCTTTCATCCGCGTCATCCGCCCATTTCGACGATCACGGCCCCGGCCGCGATCAATGCCATCAGCGCCACCCGGCGCGGTCCCGTGCTTTCGCCCAGCATCAGCCAGCCGATCAGCGCGGCAAAGACCGTCGAGGTCTCGCGCAGCACCGCCGCCTCGCCGACCGAATCCAGCCGGGTCGCCAGCATGATGGAGCCGAAGGACATATAGGCAATAAAGGCGCCGGATACACCCTTTGCCATCAATGGACCCACTGCAGGCCGGTTTTGCATGTTGCGCCAGCGCAGGTAGGCAATCGGCGGGATTGCCAGCCCATCGATGAAGAAAAACCAGGCGAGGAAGGTGAACGGGTCGGCGGTGGCGCGGATGCCATAGGCGTCCCAGGTGGTATAAGCGGCCACGAAGCCTCCGGTCAGCACCGCCATCGCCAGCGCGGGGCGCAGCTTGTCGCGCCCGATCTGCCAATGTTTCAGGTTATAGGCCGCAAGCCCGTAAATCCCCGCCAGCAGCACGGCCACCCCCGCCCATTGCACCCAGGTAAAGACCTCGCCGAACAGGAACCAGGCGCCGATCACGGTGAACAGCGGCCCGGTGCCGCGCACCACCGGATAGACGACCGTGTAACTGCCCAGCGTATAGGTATAGGCCTGCGCGATCTTGTAGGCCGTGTGGATCACCCAGGCCAAGGCGAAGATCACCCACATATGCGGCTCGGGCCAGGGCACGACGAAGAAAGCAAAGGGCGCGGCGATGATCCCGTAGGAGGCATCAATCGCGCCTCGGGTCAGCCAGGGATCGTGCCGCCCCTTCTGCAACGCGCCGAACAGCGCATGCAGAAAGGCCGCCATCAGCGCCAGGCCCAGGGCCAGGTCATGGCCCGCGGGCGTGCCTTCCAGCGATGTGATCCAGTCGCTCATCCCCCTCTATTGAGGGAATTTCCTCACCGTGACCAGCCTCCGGTGCAGGATCAGCCGTCGTAGGTGCCCCGGATCGGATGATCATTGTCCAGCACGAACTTGATCCGCGCGGGCAACTTGTCCAGTTCCGGCCGCAGGAAGGGCGCGTTGGAGATGTCGACCATATGCAGATGGCCCTCCGGGTTGACCAGGAACAGACCCGGTTCGGCATAGGGCCGGTCGGTCTCCTGCGGGGTGCGGGGGGCGGAGACGTAGAGGCCCAGCATCTTCATCTGCGCGATCGACAGGTCAAAGCCGATCGGCACGGTCGGCGCATGGTCCGCCCTCAGCTTTTCGGCCTTCTCGACCGGATCGGCAGAGACGATCACAACCTCGATCCCGATCTCAGCAAACTCCGACAGGCGCGGCTCCAGATCTTCCATGTAGCCGCGGCAGATCGGGCAATGCAGGCCGCGATAGACGAGAATCAGCTGCCAGTCGGCGGTCTCGGGCTTGCCGAGGGTCAGCGTGCCGCCGCCCAGGCGCGACACGGTGGTCACAGGGAACGGGGCGGCGGAGGAAAGGGCGTTGTGCATGGGGTGATCCTTGTTGGTATCGCGCGTGAAAGTGGTGCGAGGAAGAGGGATCAGCCCGGCGTGAATGCAAGCGGCGTGCGGTCAACAAGATGTGATCGTCGGACGGGCCCTCAGGGCACCCGCCGTGCCATGCCGGTGCGAAGGGCGAACCCGGCTTTTTCATAGAGCCGCTCGGCACCCGCATCGGCGATCAGGCTGATATAACAGCCCTTTGGCAGGTTGGACTCGGCCCAGCCCATCAGCCTGTCCATCACCTGGGTGCCCAAACCCTGCCCCTGCCAGTCGGGATGCACCGCCACGTCATTGACCTGTACGAAACAGGCCCCGTCGCCTGTCAGGCGGCCCATGGCGATCAGCGTCTCACCCTCGCGCAGCCAGACGCCATGCAGCGTCCGCTCCAGAGACAAGGCAACCGCCGGGTCGGGAAAGGTGCTCATCCGCGCCGCGCGCCTCAGCGCCTGGAATTCCTCCAGCGTGGCGGGGGCGCCGGGCTCAGGCACCGGTCAGGGCCTTGGCGAAATCTTCCGGATCGAAAGGGGCCAGATCGTCGATCTGCTCGCCCACACCGATGGCATGAATCGGCAGGGCAAACTTGTCGGCCAGCGCCACCAGCACGCCGCCCTTGGCCGTGCCGTCGAGCTTGGTCATGACCAGGCCGGAGACATCAGCGAGTTTCTGGAAGGTCTCGACCTGGTTCAGCGCGTTCTGACCGGTGGTCGCATCCAACACCAGCAGGGTGTTGTGCGGCGCGGTCTCGTCCTTCTTCTTGATCACGCGGACGATCTTTGCCAGCTCCTCCATCAGGTCGGCGCGGTTCTGCAAACGCCCCGCCGTGTCGATCATCAACAGGTCCGCGCCATCCTCCTGCGCCTTGGTCAGCGCATCGAAAGCCAAGCTGGCGGGATCCGAGCCCTCGGGCGCCGTCAGAACCGGCACGCCGGCGCGTTCGCCCCAGATTTGCAGCTGTTCCACAGCTGCCGCACGGAATGTGTCGCCGGCGGCGATCACCACCGATTTGCCCGCCGATTTGAACTGCGAAGCCAGTTTGCCGATGGTCGTCGTCTTGCCCGCGCCGTTGACGCCGACCACCAGCACCACCTGCGGACGTTTCGGGTAGATCGGGAGCGGCTTGGCAACCGGTTCCATGATCCGCGTGACCTCGGCGGCCATCAGATCCTTGATCTCGTCGACCGAGAGCTTCTTGCCGTAATGGCTCTGCGACAGGTTTGCCGTGACCCGCATCGAGGTATCGACGCCCATGTCCGAGGCGATCATCAGATCCTCGAGGCTTTCCAGCATGTCGTCATCCAGCACCCGGCGCGTGACCTTGCCGCCACGCCCCAACATACGGCCGATGAAGCCGGGTTTCTGGGCGGGGTCCTCTGGAATGTCGACGGTCAGGTCCATCGGCGCGGGGCTCGGGTCGACCGGCTGCGGAGCTTCGATCGGGGTCGGCGCGGGGGTTTCCACGGGCGCTTCGGGCAGCTCTACCGGAGTCGGCTCGGGCTGCGGGCCGGGGTCGGGTTGCGGCTCCGGCGAGGGCTCCGGCAGCGGTTCGGGGTCCGGCTGGGGTTCCGGCTCCGGGGTCGGTTCCGGTTGCGGCGCAGGGACAGGGTCAGGTTCGGGCGTGGGGTCCGGTTCAGGCTCAGGTTGCGGGTCGGCGTGCGCCTCAACCTGCTCTTCCTCGCCGCCATCCTCGACGATCGCCTCCAGCCCTTCCTCGAGCTTCGAGGAGGATTTGAACAGCCGATCCTTGAGTTTCTTGAAAAACGCCATGCCTGCGCCCCCGGTAGTCTTTCCAATCACCTAAGCCACAAAGGCGCCGGATGGAAGGGGCGGCAACCTATCCGAGCCCGCCCAGCCCCCAGAACAGCCCTGCCTGGGCGCCGATATAGGTGATCCAGACCAGTTTCGAGGCAACCGGGGTCAGCCGGTGATCGGGGCCAAGGCGGAAAAGCTCGACCGACAGGATCAGGTCCGACAGGGTAAAGAGCCCCGCGCCCACGATCGCGGGCCAGGCCGCCCAGGGCAGGGTCATGGCTGACAGCCCCATCGTCAGGATGATCAGCACATAGGCCCGCACGGGCCATTTCATCGCGCCCGTATGCGGGATCAGCCAGAGCTCGGTCGAGACGGTGATCCCAGCCAGGAGAATCGCGGCAAGCGGGATTTGTGCAAATCCCTCCCAGGGCATTAGGCCGGAAAGCGCCAGGATATGCAGGATATAGACAAGGTGGCTGAGTGCGAAGGAGCTGAGGCCATACAGAAACGCCGCCTCGCCATCCCGCGACAGGGCGAAATCACCGAGCGCCGAGAGGAACAGGGCTGCGACCAGCAAAGCAGGCCCGCCGGAGATCCAGGCGGCCAATGCCAAAGCGGCGACAGGAACGGTTTTCCAAACCGAGCGCAAGCCACTGGTGGGCCGGTCGGTCATGGGCAGGTAGGTCACGGCAATGGCCAGACCGGCCAGGGCAATGGGATGGGGCATTTGGGGTCCTCGATGTCTCGGGAACCCTGCCCAGCGCTTGGGGATGGGTCAAGCGTTGGGGATGGGTGACGTCGGGGCGCTGCCCGGGATCTTACCCGGGCAGGCCTTGTTCGCTCAGACTTCGTCCGGGAAGTGCTTCATCACCAGGCGGATCGGGTTCGGCGCCGCCTGGCCCAGACCGCAGATCGAAGCATCACCCATCGCAGTGCAAAGCTCTTCCAAGAGTGGCTGGTCCCAGTGGTCCGCCTGCATCAGCTTCACGGCTTTCTCGCAGCCCACCCGGCAGGGGGTGCATTGACCGCAGCTTTCATCCTCGAAGAAGCGCAGCATGTTCAGCGCGGCGTCACGGGCCGAATCCTTGTCCGACAGGACCACCACGGCGGCCGAGCCGATGAAGGTGCCATGCGGTTGCAGCGTGTCGAAGTCCAGCGGCACATAATGCATCGAGGCAGGCAGCAGACCGGAGGACGGACCGCCCGGCTGGAACGCCTTGAACTCATGCCCGTCCAGCATGCCACCGGCGGCCTCGATAATGTCGGTGATGGTCGACCCGGCAGGCAGCAGGTGTACGCCCGGGTTCTTCACGCGGCCCGACACTGAGTAGCTGCGCAGCCCCTTGCGGCCGTTCTTTTCGACCGAGTTCAGGCATTCCGGCCCCTCGCGGTTAACCTTGCAAACCCAGTAGAGGGTTTCGATGTTGTGTACGAGCGTGGGGCGACCGAAGACGCCGACCTGGGCCACGAAGGGCGGACGGTGGCGGGGTTCGCCGCGCTTGCCTTCGATCGACTCGATCATCGCGCTTTCTTCGCCGCAGATATAGGCACCGGCACCACGGCGCAGGTCGATGTATCCCGGTTCGACGATACCGGCAGCTTCCAGCGAAGCGATCTCACGGCGCAGGATTTCCAGCACGGCCGGGTATTCGTCGCGCATGTAGATGAAGCAGGTTTCCGCCTCGACCGCCCAGGCGGCGATCAGCATGCCTTCGAGGAAGATATGCGGCGTACGTTCAAGGTAGTAACGATCCTTGAACGTACCCGGCTCGCCCTCGTCCCCGTTCACGGCCAGGTAACGCGGGCCTTCATTGGCACGCACGAAGCCCCATTTGGTGCCCGACGGGAAACCGGCGCCGCCCAGGCCACGCAGACCGGCCTCTTTCACTTTGGCCTGAACCGCCTCCCAGTCACCACCCGCGCGCAGGTCCTTCAGGACCTCATAGCCACCCTCGGCCACATAGGCGTCAAACGCCTCATAATCCGGGATACGCGCGTGGGTGTCGCCCGCCGCGATGGCGTCCTGCACCTTCTCGGGCGTGGCATGGTCGATGTGGTTGTGGCCCAGCTCCAGAACCGGCGCGGTGTCACAGCGCCCCATACAGGGCGCGCGGACAACGCGGACTTCGGCGGGGTCCAGACCCTCCTCAAGCGCCTTGTGCAGCGCCTCAGCGCCCGCCAGCTCGCAGGACAGCGAGTCACAGACACGAATGGTCAGGGACGGCGGAGGTGTCTCACCTTCTTTCACCAAATCGAAATGGGCATAGAAGCTCGCAACTTCGTAGATCTCGGCCTGACCGGTGCCCAGCTCCTGCGCCAGGGCGCGGATGTGCGCGGCGGACAGATGGCCGTATTCGTCCTGGATCAGGTGCAGAAACTCGATCAACAGATCGCGGCGGCGCGGACGGTCGCCCAGCAGGGCCAGCACCTCACCATGCGCGTCCAAGTCCAGCTGCCGCCCCTTCGGGGTGCGTCGGCCCTTGCCGCGTGCGTTTTTCCAGATGCCTTTTTTCTCGTCCAGTGCCATGGCTCACGTCTTCTCCGCTTGGTCACCGTAGCACAATAGCGCCCGCGCCGTTTGGGACACGCGCCAAAAACGACATGCGCGGGGCAGTTCGCGCAGCCGGAATTTGACCGATGCGGGTTTTCGCCCCGCCGCGATGGGCGTAGGTTTCGGACACCACCAAGGAGCCGCCGATGAAACTGATCCGCTTTTTCGCGCTGATTGCGCTGATCCCCGTCGCGCTGATCGGCTTTGGTGTGGCCTTGGGGGGATGGGCAGTCGTTGCCGCGCTGGCCTATATCACCCTTGTCGCATTTGCCGCGGATGAGGGGGTGGCGGCCATGGCCCCGACGGCCGACACGGAGGCGGACTTTGCCTGGGCGAATCGCCTCTCGGTCTTGCTGGCCGTGAGCCATTTCACCCTATTGGCCGCAACCGTGCACGCCCTCTCGGGAAATACCCTCGGCTGGGGCGAGAAACTGGCCCTGTTCTTTGCCGCCGGGCTCTTCATGGGGCAGGTGTCGAACTCCAACGCGCATGAGCTGATCCATCGCCCCACACGCGGGCTCTTCGCCTTGGGGAAATGGGTCTATATCAGCCTGCTCTTCGGCCATCACACCAGCGCGCATAACAAGATCCACCACCGCTATGTCGCCTCACCACGCGACCCGAATTCCGCGCGCGAGGGCGAGACGTTCTACCAGTTCTTTCCCCGCGCCTGGATCGGTGCCTTCAAGGCGGGATACGAGGTCGAGCACGCCGACATGGCCCGCGCCGGGCGCAGCGGGCCGCATCCTTACGTCACCTATCTGGCCGGGGCGGCGGGGATGCTGGTGATCTCGGCCCTGATCGGCGGCATCGCGGGTGTTCTGGCGCACCTGTGCCTGGCCTTCTACGCCCAGGTGCAGTTAATGCTGTCGGATTACGTGCAGCATTACGGGCTGATGCGGGCCGAGGTCCGGCCCGGCAAGCTGGAACCGGTCGGTCCGCAGCACAGCTGGAACGCGCCGCATTGGTTCACCACGCACCTGATGCTGAACGCCCCGCGCCATTCGGACCACCACGCGCACCCGGCCCGCCCCTACCCGGCCCTCCGCCTGCGGGACGGAGAGGCGCCGATGCTGCCCTATTCCCTGCCCGCCATGGCCACGCTGGCCCTTGTCCCGAAACTGTGGCAGCGTGTGATGGGGCGCGAGCTGCGCAAATGGTACGCCGCCCATCCGCGCCCCGTACCGACCGCGTCTGACACCTGAGGTCCCATGCTGCGCCACCTGGCTACACTTCTGCTGCTTGCCACCCCGGCTTTGGCCGAGCCGAAGATGAACGGCCCGGAATTCGAAGCCTATGCCACCGGCAAGACGCTCTACTTCGGCACGGATGGCGAGGCCTATGGCGGCGAGGAATACCTGGAGAACCGCCGCGTGCGCTGGTCCTTCCTGGATGGCGATTGCAAGGAAGGGTACTGGTACGAGGCGGGTGAACAGATTTGCTTCGTCTACGAAGACACCCTCGACCCACATTGCTGGAGCTTCATGCGCAGCGCCACGGGGCTCATCGCCAGGTTCGAGAACAACCCGGACTATGACGAGCTTTACGAGGTCGAACAGGCCGACGAACCGCTCCTGTGCCTGGGGCCGGAGGTCGGGGTCTGACGGGCACGTTTATTTTCAACAGTAGGTGTTTTCATGCGTTTTCTGATCTTTGCCGCTTCTCTCTGCATCGCCACGACGGCCCAGGCAGGCCGGGACGCCCCCTGTGGAAGCTATCTTGAGGCCATTGGGCTTGAGACCGAACTCGCCACGCAAGACCCCTGCAGCCCGCTAGAAGAGCTGGTCATCACCCGCCTTGACCCGGAGGCCCGCAGGATGGACATCACTCGGAAACGCCAAGCACTGCGCGGGGATGACGCCCCCTTCAAACTCTTTGCAATCGCCCACCCGTTGCTGAGCCGACCTGAGGACCGTATGCGGGGCCTCATCGCGGCGAAACCAGCAATGGACTACATCCTTCTGACCGCCTGGGAACGCGGGCGTGGGGAACGCTTCAGCACCTACAAGACCTGGTTTGACTCGCTCGAATGGCAAGCGATCTCGGAAATGGTTCGTGCCCCGGATCAAGAACTCCCCAAGGAGCTTCTGACCCGGTTGAACGCTAGCGGTCGGATTGAGATCAGCGAATGCACTTTCCATCTCGATGCGTTCAACCTGCCTTTCGAAACATTGCTTGAAGCCCGCGAAGTGCGCGACTGCCTGGAACAGGCGGACTGACCTCCCCTTTCGCCTTTCCGGTCCAGCGGGATGGGCCCGTGCAACGCCGCCCCACGCACTGCGCTCTCCTGGGTGGGAGCTGGACCGGAAAGGCGAAACCTTGCCAGTGTCGCAACCTTGCCGAAATTCCCCCTTGTTGGCGCTAGCACGAACCCCGGCAATCGCATATATCCATAGGTGTATTGGATTTTCCGGCCCGCGCCCGGCGCGAAAGGGTCGAAAGTGGGTGGAACGTGACGGACAACGGTTTGCGGAAACTGGCCTATGCGGCCCTTCTGGCGCTGGTGCTCTACGCCTCGATCACGGGGGGTGCGTGATGGCGCAGCGTTATGGCGGTGAATTCAGCCCCTCCGGAAAACCCACCCAGACGAACGGCCCCACGCCGCGCAAGCCCTTTGACGGCAAAAGCCCCACGCCCATGGGCGCCCGGGTGAACGCGCTGTTTCTTGTGCCGCTGCCGCTGGCCGTCCTGGCCTTCTTTCGCGAACCCACCGGGCTTGCCCTGTCCCTGAGCGGCGTCGCCCTGATGCTAGGTGCCGCCTGGATGACGCGTGAAGGGATTCGTGCTCAAGCCGCTTATGAGGCCCGCAAGATCGCCCGCCGTCCGGGCCTGCCCCGCAAGATCGTCGGCGCCGTGCTGATGGGCGCGGGCATCGGCCTTGCAGGTTTCGTGGACGGCAGCGCCCTGATCGCGGCGCTTCTGGGCGGGATCGGCACGGCGCTGCACCTGGGCGCCTTCGGACTCGACCCGATGTCCGACAAGGGCATGGAAGGCATCGACACTTTTCAGACCGACCGCGTTGCCCGCGCCGTGAACGAGGCCGAGGCCCACCTGACCGCCATGAAGGACGCCATCCTGCGCGCTCGTGATCGTCAACTGGAGGCCCGCGTCGACGCTTTCCAGGCCACCGCCCGCGACATGTTCCGCACCATCGAGGACGACCCGCGTGACCTGACCGCCGCGCGCAAATACCTGGGCGTCTACCTGCGCGGCGCGACCGAGGCGACGGCGAAATTCGCCGACCTCTTCGCCCGCAGCCGCGATGCGGGCGCGCGGGCCGATTATGAACAGCTGCTGGACGATCTGGAGGCGAACTTCGCCGCCCGCACCCAGCAGCTTCTGAGTGACAACCGCACCGACCTCGACGTTGAAATCGAGGTCCTGCGCGAGAGGCTCGCCCGCGAGGGCGTGACCATGACCAGTGAATGACGATTTTCTACGGGAGACAGAGATGACCCAGACCATTCAACAGAAGGCCGCCCAAGACCTGAAACTTGTCGAAGAGGTCACGGCGGTCGTGCTGCCCGAACCCTCGACCGCCCTCGTGCCGCTGGCCGAGGCGGACGACGCCCAAAGCGCTGAGATCACCAAGCGTATGGCCGAGATCGACATGACCAACACCCAATCGATCATCGAGTTCGGCTCGGCGGCTCAGGCTGAATTGCAGGTGATCAGTCAGGACATGCTGGCCGGCGTGCGTAACAAGGACGTGGGCCCGGCGGGCGACTCCTTACGCAATATCGTCACCACGATCCGCGGCTTCTCGATCAGCGAGCTTGACGTGCGTCGCGAGCGCACCTTCTGGGAGAAATTGCTGGGCCGCCTGGCCCCAGCCGCGAAATTCGCTGCGCGCTATGAAGAGGTGCAGGGCCAGATCGACCGGATCACCGACAACCTCTTGGACCACGAGCACGTGCTGCTGAAAGACATCAAGTCGCTCGACAAGCTCTATGAAAAGACCCTGGCCTTCTACGACGAACTGGCGCTTTACATCGCCGCCGGTGAGGCCAAGCTGGCCGAGCTTGACGATACCGTGATCCCCGCCAAGGAGGCCGAGGTCGAGGCTGCACCCGAGGAGGAAGGCGTGATCAAGGCGCAGGAGCTGCGCGACCTGCGCGCTGCGCGTGACGACCTGGAACGCCGGGTGCATGATCTGAAACTGACCCGCCAGGTGACCATGCAAAGCCTGCCCTCGATCCGGCTGGTACAGGAGAACGACAAGTCGCTGGTGACCAAGATCAACTCGACGCTCGTGAACACCGTACCGCTGTGGGAAACCCAGCTGGCCCAGGCTGTCACGATCCAACGCTCGGCGGATGCCGCCAAGGCGGTGAAGGAGGCGACCGACCTGACCAACGAGCTGCTCAAGGCCAATGCCGAGAACCTGCAGGAAGCCAACCGCATGGTCCGCCAGGAAATGGAACGCGGCGTCTTCGACATCGAGGCGGTGAAATCCGCCAATGCAACCCTGATTGCAACGATCGAGGAAAGCCTTCAGATCGCCGACGAAGGCAAGGCCAAACGCGCCGCCGCCGAGGAAGACCTGCGCAAGATGGAAGCCGAGCTGAAAGACACTCTGGCCGCCGCCAAGGCACGCGGCACCGCGTCCGGGCACAATATCGGCGAAGCGGTGGAGGGCTGATGGCAGAACCGGGACGCTCTCCCACCTACTGGGCACTGGCGGCGGCCACCCTTTTGGGAGGCTGCCTGGATCCCGTGTCCACCGTGCCGGGCACCCGGCCGACGCCGCGCCCCGATGTGGTCGCGCCCATGTCCGCCGAAAGCGAGGCCCTGGCGCGCTATTACAACAGCGTACAGCGGGGGCTTCTGACCCGCGGCCTATTACGCACCGATGGCGGGGGCGTGGATACGCCCTTTTCTTCTCGCGACCTGGCACAGAACTTCCTGAAGATCGCTTTCTTCCAGGAATACCAGGATGTTGGCGGACGCCTGGTGGCCCAGGAAAGCGCCAGCCGCCTGCAACGTTGGACCAAGCCGGTGCGTTTATCGATCAGCTTTGGTGCCTCGGTACCGAACGAGCTGCGCGACCACGATCGCCAGCAGATCGCCAGGTTCTCGGCCCGCCTGACCCGCGTCACCGGCCACCCGATCACCCTGTCCGACACCGCGCCCAACTTCCATGTGCTGGTGGTAAACGAAGCCGAGCGCCGCGCCCTCGCCCCGCGCCTGCGCCAGCTGCTGCCCGGCATCAATGACGCCGCCCTGACCCATATGATCAACCTGCCGCGCGACACCTATTGCGCGGTCTTCACCACCGACATGGGCAACAACTCCACGCCCGACACGGCGGTGGCCGTCATTCGCGGCGAACACCCTTCGCTTTTGCGCACCGCCTGCCTGCACGAGGAAATCGCGCAGGGCCTGGGCTTGCCCAATGACAGCCCGCGCGCACGTCCGTCGATCTTCAATGATGACGAGGAATTCGGGCTCTTGACCACACACGACGAGCTGCTTCTGCAAATGCTCTACGATCGGCGCCTGCGCCCCGGCATGACCGAGGCCGAGGCCCGCCCGATCGTCAACCAGATCGCTACTGAGCTGACCGGCAGCGCCGTTTAGCACCCACAGACAGGGGATGAGACATGGGAATTTTCGACTTTCTGACCGGTGAGTTCATCGACGTGATCCATTGGGTCGACGACACGCGCGACACGATGGTCTGGCGCTTTGAACGCGAGGGGCACGAGATCAAATACGGTGCCAAGCTGACTGTGCGGGAGGGCCAGTCGGCGGTCTTCGTGCACGAGGGTCAGTTAGCGGATGTCTTCACTCCCGGGCTCTACATGCTCGAGACCAACAACATGCCGATCCTGACCACGCTGCAGCACTGGGATCACGGTTTCAAATCGCCCTTCAAGTCCGAGATCTACTTCGTCAACACGACGCGGTTCAATGACCTCAAATGGGGCACCAAGAACCCGATCATGCTGCGCGATCCGGAATTCGGCCCGACCCGCATCCGCGCCTATGGCACCTATTCGGTGCGCGTGACGGACCCGGCCAAGTTCCTGACCGAGATCGTGGGCACGGACGGCGAATTCACCATGGATGAGATCAGCTTCCAGGTGCGCAACATCATCGTGCAGGCGTTCTCCCGCGTGATCGCGGGCTCGGGCATTCCGGTGCTGGACATGGCCGCCAACACCGCAGATCTGGGGCGCGTGGTGGCGCGCGAGATCTCGGGCGTGGTGGCGGAATACGGCCTGTCGATCCCGGAATTCTATATCGAAAACATCAGCCTGCCCCCGGCGGTCGAGGAGGTGCTGGATAAGCGCACCTCGATGGGGATCGTGGGCAACCTGGACAATTACATGAAGTTCAACGCGGCCGAGGCGATGGGAACCGAAGGTTCCGCCATGGCGGCCTCGATGGGGGCAGGCATGGGCGCGGGCATGGGCATGGCGCTGGCGCAAAGCGGACCGTGGGGCTCCATGGGGGGCGCAGCCCCCGCACAGATTGCACAACCCGCTGCCGCCGCGCCGCCGCCCCCTCCCCCGCCGCCGGTCGAAAAGGTCTGGCACATCGCCGCGGGTGGCGAGACGAAGGGCCCCTTCTCCAAGGCCGCCCTAGGTCGCATGGTAACTTCCGGTGAGTTGACCCGCGAGACCCATGTCTGGACCGCCGGTCAGGACGGTTGGAAAACCGCGGATGAGGTGGCGGAACTGGCCCAACTCTTTACCATCCTGCCCCCGCCCCCACCCGGCGCCTGAGTCTGAAGGGGGCCTAGCCGCCCCTTTCATCTTTCCCAAAATATCCCCGCCGGAGGCAAGACATCATGGCGCACCCGTCCGACGCGCTCGCCACACCCGAGGCTGAACACCGTTTCCCCTGCGACCAATGCGGCGCCGACCTGCGGTTCGATCCGCAAGCGGGGCGCCTGTCTTGCGACCATTGCGGTTTCACAGCCCCCCTGGAAGGGCACGCCGCCAAGGCCGAGGCGATCCGCGAGCTCGACTTCCGCGCCGCCCTGGACGCCAAGTTGCCCGAGGCGGAGATCGAAGAGACGCGTGTCACTCAATGTCCAAATTGTGCAGCGCAGGTGACGTTGGACGCCGACGTACACGCCTCGGAATGTCCGTTTTGTGCAACCCCGGTGGTGACCGACACGGGCACGCACCGGCATATCAAACCCAAGGGCGTACTGCCCTTTGCGCTGGAGGAACGCGAGGCACGCGCGGCGATGACCGCGTGGCTGGGCAAGCTCTGGTTCGCCCCCAACGGGCTGCAGGACTACGCGCGCAAGGGACGCAAGATGTCCGGCATCTACGTGCCTTACTGGACCTTCGATGCAGATACGAAATCCAGCTACACCGGCGAACATGGCACGGTCTATTACGTCACCAAGACCGTCACGGTAAACGGCAGGAAACAGACCCGGCGCGAGCAGAAGGTGCGCTGGCGCCCGGCCTCCGGCCGCGTGGCGCGCTGGTTTGACGACGTGCTGGTGCTGGCCTCCCGCTCGCTGCCCAAACGCTATACCGATGCGTTGCAGCCCTGGGACCTGTCCACCCTGGAACCCTACCGGCCCGAGTACCTGGCGGGCTTTCGCGCCGAGGGCTACACGGTCGAGCTGCCAGACGGCTATGACGAGGCCCGCGCGCACATGGACCGCGTCATCCTGCGCGACGTGAAATTCGACATTGGCGGGGATCGCCAGCGGGTGCATTCGGTCAACACCACCGTCAGCGATGTGACTTTCAAACACGTACTGCTGCCGGTCTGGCTGGCCGCCTACAAGTATCGCGGCAAGACCTATCGCTTCGTCGTCAACGGGCAGAGCGGCAAGGTACAGGGCGAACGCCCCTGGTCGGCCTGGAAAATCACCATCGCGGTGGTCCTGGGCCTGATCGTGGCCGGGGTCATCGGATACCTGTCCGCACAAGCCCAATGACCGACGCGACGCTGCGTCCCGCTTGATCGGCGGGGCGTTCTGCGCACCCTGCCTGCATGACCCATGACGCCCTGACCGAGCTCCTCTCGGCCCGCCATTCCTGCCGCGCCTACCTACCGGACGACGTCCCCCGCGAGGTGATCGAACAGATCCTGACCGCCGCCCAGCGCGTGCCCAGCTGGTGCAATGCGCAACCCTGGCAGGTGCATATTACCGGCAAGGACGAAACCACCCGGCTGGCGAAGGCGCTTCATGGGGAGGCAATGAAGGGCGGACACACACCCGACATCCCCTTCCCGCAAGCCTATACCGGCGAGCACCAGGAGCGGCGGCGCACCTGTGGCTGGCAGCTCTACGAGGCGGTTGGGGTCCAGAAGGGAGACCGCGCCGGCTCCGCCCGCCAGATGATGGAGAACTTCCGCTTCTTCGGCGCCCCGCACATGGCGCTGATCACCGCGCCCAAAGAGCTGGGCCAATATGCCTATCTGGACTGCGGCGGCTTCATCACCGGCTTCTGCCTTGCCGCGCGCAGCCTGGGCCTGGGCACCATCCCACAGGCCGCCGTGGCCGGTTTCGCGCCCCTCCTGCGTGACTGGTTCCAGGTTCCCGAAGACCGCACCATCCTGGTCGGCATCGCCTTTGGTTATCCGGATGAAAAACACCCGGCCAATGCGTTTCGCACTGGCCGGGCGGATCTGACGGAATGGGTGACCTGGGTCGGCTGAGCAACTGAGCGAGGGCCCCAGCCGGGTCTCCGTCAGCTGGTGTTGATCTTCACCCGCGTGGCATTCTGCGCACGCGGCGCCGATTTCGGCACGGTGATGGTCAACACTCCATCCTTCATGTCGGCTGCCACCTTCGCCTCATCCGCATCCGGTGGCAGGCGGAAGCTGCGCTGAAACGCGCCGTATTGGCGTTCCGAGAAGAACCAGGTGTCGCCCTTTTCCTCCCGTTCCGATGATTTCTCGCCCTTCACCTGGACCAGCCCGTCATGCACGGTCAGCTCCACATCCTCCTCGGCCACGCCGGGCAGCTCGATCGCGATGCGATAGGCGTCATCGGCCAGGGAAGCCTCGGAAGCGGGGGTCAGGAACTCGCTCAACCGATGCCCGAAGCTGCGCAGCGGGTCATAGAGCGACGGCCAGAAACCGGTATCTTGCGTCTTTTCAACCATGATGCACCTCCTTCCCTTTTGATATGGGTTCTGGTTTTGGCGGCCCAAGAACGACGGGCGATTTTGCCGCAGGGCATGGACGCGGTTCCAACGGGACGCTACGAGAGCAAAAACGGAGGGTCAGATGAGAGCATTGGTACAACGCGTCAGCGAAGCCGCGGTGCGCGTGGATGGCGAAGTGATCGGTGAGGTCGGCGCAGGGGTCATGATCCTTGTCTGCGCGATGCAGGGCGATACCGAGGCGAATGCGGATACGCTGGCCGCCAAGATCTCGAAACTGCGCATCTTCAAGGACGACGCGGGCAAGATGAACCGCTCGGTGCTGGACACCGGCGGCCAGGCGCTTGTGGTCAGCCAGTTCACCCTGTCCGCAGACACCTCGCGCGGCAACCGTCCGGGGTTTTCCACCGCCGCCCCGCCAGCCGAGGGCGAGCGGCTTTACGAATACTTCGCCGCGCAGCTGCGTGGACACGGGATCACCGTGGCCCAGGGCCGGTTTGGCGCGGATATGGCGGTGTCGCTGGTGAACGACGGGCCGGTCACGATCTGGATGGAGTTCTGATCACTCGCCAGCTGACAGTGGGAAGGCGGAGAAACCCCGCCCACGACCGGTTTACTCCGCCGCGTCTGCATAGTCCGACAGCGGCGGGCAGGTACAGACCAGGTTGCGATCACCATAGACATTGTCGACCCGGTTCACGGGCGACCAGTATTTGTCCACCCGGAAACTGCCCGGCGGGAAACAGCCTTGTTCGCGGCTATAGGGCCGGTCCCATTTGCCGACGAGGTCCTCGACCGTGTGGGGGGCGTGTTTCAACGGGTTGTTCTCCGCATCAATCTTGCTTTCCTCGATCTCGCGGATCTCTTCGCGGATCGCCAGCATGGCGTCGCAGAACCGGTCGAGCTCGGCCTTGGTCTCGCTCTCCGTTGGTTCGATCATCAGCGTGCCTGCCACCGGCCAGCTCATCGTCGGCGCATGGAACCCGTTGTCGATCAGGCGCTTGGCGATGTCTTCGACCGTGACCCCGGCGCTGTCGGCAAAGGGGCGGGTGTCCAGGATACATTCATGCGCGACGCGGCCGCCCTTGCCGGTGAACAGCACCTCATAGGCACCTTTCAGCCGCGCAGCGATGTAGTTGGCGTTCAGGATCGCCACTTTCGTCGCCTGGGTCAGACCCGCCCCGCCCATCATCAGCACATAGGCCCAGGAGATCGGCAGCACAGAAGCCGAGCCGAAGGGCGCGGCCGAGACAGCTCCCTCTTCACCCGCCAACCCATTGCCCGGCAGGTGCGGTTCCAGATGCGCCTTGACCCCGATCGGGCCCATGCCGGGGCCGCCACCGCCATGGGGAATGGCGAAGGTCTTGTGCAGGTTCAGGTGGCTCACGTCTCCACCGATCTCGCCCAGTTTCGACAGGCCCACCATTGCGTTCAAATTGGCGCCGTCGATATAGACTTGGCCGCCGTGCTGATGCGTAATCTCGCAGACCTCGCGCACGGTCTCCTCGAACACCCCGTGGGTCGAGGGATAGGTAATCATGCAGGCCGCCAGCCGGTCGCCAGCCGCTTTGGCCTTGGCACGGAAATCGGCGACGTCGATATCGCCGTTTTCGGCCGAGTTCACCACCACGACCTCCATCCCCGCCATCTGCGCGCTGGCCGGGTTGGTGCCATGGGCCGAGATCGGGATCAGGCAGATATCGCGCTCCTGCCCCTGCGCGCGGTGATAGGCGGCAATGGTCAGCAGCCCGGCATATTCGCCCTGCGCACCGGAGTTCGGCTGCATGGACATGGCATCATAGCCGGTGATCAGACAGAGCTTAGCCTTCAGGTCGTTGATCAGATGCAGATAGCCTTGGGTCTGATCCGCAGGGGCCATCGGGTGGATCATCGAGAACTCACGCCAGCTGACCGGCATCATCTCGGCCGCCGCGTTCAGTTTCATGGTGCACGACCCCAGCGGGATCATCGCGCGATCCAGCGCCAGGTCGCGGTCGGCCAGGCGACGCATGTAGCGCATCATCTCGGTCTCGGCGCGGTTCATGTGGAAGACCGGGTGGGTCAAGTATTCCGAGCTGCGCAGAAGAGCCTCGGGCAGGCGATATTCGGGCGTATAGTCATCGTCCTTGCGGGTCACGCCGAAGGCGCCCCAGACGGCTTCGATGGTGGCGGGACGGGTAGCCTCATCCAGCGTAATGCCGATCTGCGTCTCCCCCACGGGGCGCAGGTTGATGCCGCGGGCCACGGCGGCCTCCATCACGGTCTTCTGCAGGCCGCCGACCTCGACCGTGATCGTGTCGAAGAAATGGTTGGGGGTGATGGTAAAGCCCCCCTCCTCCAACCCCTTGGCGAGGCGCACGGTCTTGCGGTGGATGCGTTGGGCGATGGCCTTCAGCCCGTCGGGACCGTGAAACACCGCGTAGAAGCTGGCCATGACCGCCAGCAGCGCCTGCGCCGTGCAAACGTTCGACGTCGCCTTTTCGCGGCGAATGTGCTGCTCGCGGGTTTGCAACGACAGGCGATAGGCCTTGTTGCCGCGCGCGTCCACCGACACGCCAACAATACGCCCCGGCATGTTGCGCTTATGCTTGTCCTTGGTGGCCAGATAGGCGGCATGCGGCCCGCCGAAACCCACCGGCACGCCGAAACGTTGGGTCGAGCCCACGGCGATATCCGCCCCCATCGCGCCCGGTTCCTTCAGAACGGTCAGGGCCAGCGGGTCGGCGGCGACGATACCCACCCCCTTGGCGGCGTGCAGAGCTGTGATCTGGTCGGTGAAATCGCGCACGCGGCCGTAGGTTCCCGGGTATTGGAAGATCGCGCCAAAGACTTCCTCGGCGTTCAGATCGCTTTCCGGATCGCCCACCACAATCTCGATCCCCAAGGGTGCCGCCCGGGTTTTCATCACCGCGATGTTCTGCGGGTGGCAGTTTTCGTCGACAAAGAAGGCCTTGGCCTTCGACTTGGCGATGCGCTGTCCCATGACCATTGCCTCGGCCGCCGCCGTGGCCTCATCCAGCAGGGACGCATTGGCGATCTCCAGCCCGGTCAGGTCAGACACCATGGTCTGGAAGTTTAACAGTGCCTCCAGACGGCCTTGGCTGATCTCCGGCTGGTACGGCGTGTAAGCCGTGTACCAGGCTGGGTTTTCCAGGATGTTGCGCTGGATCACCGGCGGGGTGACCGTGCCGTGATACCCCTGCCCCAGCAGGGACCGCAGCACCTTGTTCTTCGCCGCCGTCACCCGCATCTGGTGCAGCATTTCCCGTTCCGAACGCGGCCGCCCCCAGCTGAGTTCCTCTTCCTGGCGGATCGAGCCGGGCACGGTCTCGGCAATCAAGCTTTCCAGGTCCGCGACGCCGACCGTGTCGAACATCTGATCCATCTCGGACGGAGACGGGCCGATGTGGCGGCGGTTGGCGAAATCATAGGGCAGGTAATCAGTCGGGGTGAAAGGCATGGGGTGCTCCGAAAGTGGAGGCAGTGCCCGGAATCTTCAAAAACTCCGGGTCGTTTTCTTCGAAGAAAACGGGCACCGCCGATAGGTCAGGTCAGCCGATGAAGGCCTTGTAGCCCGCTTCGTCCATGTACTCGTCCATCGGCGAGGCATCCGAGACCTTGAGCTTGAAGAACCAGGCGTCGCCTTCCGGGTCCTCGTTGACCTTGCTGGGCTCGTCGACGATGGCCTCGTTCACCTCGACCACTTCACCGTCCAGCGGGGCAAGAATGTCGGACGCGGCCTTGACGCTCTCGATCACCACGATCTCGTCATCCTTGGAGACGGTATCGCCCACTTCTGGCAGTTCGACGAACACCACATCGCCCAGTTGCTCGGCGGCATGCGCGGTGATGCCCACAACCATCACGCCATCTTCCTCGCGTAGCCATTCGTGTTCTTCGGTGTATTTCATTGGGTCTCTCCTGGTGAAATGTTGATGTCATGTTGAGCATGGCAAAGGATGGACGGTGCTGCCGATGCGCGCCCGAGGGTCGCAGTCGTCGGCTCACGAAAATCAGCTGGAAAAGCACGGATCGGCGCGGTCATTCCGGTTCTGTCCTCCCCTGGCCGGAAATCTGCCCGGCAACCGTTCGGCGCTGACGCGCCCCTGTTGCCCCCTCTGTCCTGTCGCCTGAGATCGTTATCCCTTCGGCGGGCGCGGGCATCGCGCCACTCTCCAGAGTGCTATCATCACATCGGTCCGGGGGCCTGAGAGTTTACCGGGGCGGTTGCTCCTTCGGCACCGACATTGTCGGATTCTCCCGATGCAATGACGGATTCGTAGCGGTTGGATGACGCCTAGGCAAGTGCTTGTGCCCGAATGCATACCGCGTCATTCTGCCCGGATGAGCGACCCTTTCTTCTTCGGCTATGGCTCCCTGGTGAACCGGCAGACGCATGATTATCTGCGTGCAGCGACCGCCAGTGTGACCGGCTGGCGGCGGGCCTGGCGGCATACGCCCCTGCGCGACGTGAGCTTCCTGACCGTGGTGCCTGCGCCCGAGGATTACGTGGACGGTCTTATCGCCGCCGTGCCGGGGGCGGATTGGGCCGCGCTGGACCAGCGCGAACGGGCCTATGACCGGCATGACGCGACCCACCAGGTCAGCCATGATTTGGAGCACGCTCTGGACGTGGCCATCTACGCCATCCCCGACGGGTTCCACCGCAAGCCCGAGGCCGACAACCCGGTGCTTCTGAGCTATGTCGACACCGTGGTGCAGGGGTTCCTGACCGAATTCGGCCCCGAAGGTGCCGCCCATTTCTTCGAAACCACAGAGGGCTGGGACGCCCCCGTTCTAGACGACCGCGCCACGCCGATCTATCCGCGTGCCACAAAGGTGAGTGCCGAGGAACGAGCCGTGGTGGATGAAGCTCTGGGGAGGTTGAGAGTACAGATAAAAAGGGAGTGAGCCTGCATATGGCACGTACAAAGCACCTGTCGGCCGGACCGCCTCTACGATTGCCGGAAGGTCGGGTGGCTTTGAATTCGGAAGAGTTCGCGAGCATTCTATCAGCGGTGGGCGACTTTCACGACGCGTCAATCGGGTGTGCCACGTTTTGCCGACCGAGTGAGCAATCCATCTTCATCGAAGAAATGTATTTTGGTCCGGAACTTCTTTACAACCCGATGCCCATTTTTGGGGGGATGTTTTGGTTCGATAAACCGGTCTCGGAACCTGTGCGCGATCTGGGAATTTTCTACGCAAGGTCCATTTTCTCCGTCCGCCTTGACGCGAATGCATCAATCATAATCTTCGACCTCCTGGATCCGCCTTACGAAACTCTAACAATAGAATTCGGATCAACCGCCAGTTTTCAGTTCGTAACATCGAGCCCGTTAGCAACCACTTCGCTGACGCGCCAGAAATCCTGATTGTGGGAAGCGCCCTAGCGCCGCAGATTGAACAACCCGATCTGCCGGGTCTGACGGGCGAAGGGGTGGGGTTTCTCAATCTCCGCACCAGCCGCCTTGTCGCGCATCACCTTGGCGGCCAGTACCATGGCCACGGCGGCAAAGACCGCGCCGCCCAAGGCCTGGCCGATCAGCACACCCGGACCCTGCCACCAGGCGGCGCCGATGATCACGAAGGGGATCGTGCCCAGCGTGTGGCGGCCCCAGTTGATCCAGGTGGAATAGAACGGGTGGCCCAGGTTGTTGAACGCAGCGTTGGACAGGAAGATGACGCCGTTGAAGAACCACGCCAGCGCCAGGGGGCCGCAGAACAGGAAGACGAGCTCTCGTGTCAGGCCGGTGGCGCCGAACAGGTCCGCGATGGGTCCACGGGCGATGAACAGCAGGGCCGAGACGCCAACGGTGACAACCAGCGTGAACACCAATCCGTCCCGCATCGCACCACGGACGCGGTCGTGGCGATCTGCGCCGAAGTTCTGGCCGATGATCGGGCCGATCGCACCGGACAGCGCAAAGATTACCCCGAAAGCAACCGGAACTAGCCGCGAGATGATCGCCATGCCTGCCACGGCCTCCGCCCCGAACTGCGCCATCGAGCGGGTGACATAGGCCTGACCCAGGGGCGTGGCGAACTGGGTCAGGATCGCGGGCAGCGCGATAGTCATGATGGCGGGGAAATCCACGCGGAACTCGGCCGCTGTGGGCCTCTCCAACCCGCCGTACCAGCGATAGATCGGATAGAGCGAGGCAAAGGCGATGGCCACGCGCGAGGCGACCGAGGCCATGGCGGCGCCGGTCAACTCCAGGCCGAATCCAAAGATGAAAATCGGGTCCAGCACCGCGTTGACCACACCCGCCGCAATGGTCGCGATCATCGCCCGGCGCGCGTCTCCATGGGCGCGCAGGATGGCCCCGCCCACCATGCCGATGATCAAGAGTGGCAAGGAGGGGATGATGATGCGCAGATATTGGATGGCGAGGTCGAGTGTCACGCCCTCGGCCCCCATGAGGGCCGCGAGGGTCGGGATGTTGACCCAGACCGCGGCCGCGAAAAGCGCCCCGAAGCCGACACCATAGAGCATCGCCGTGGCCGCCCTGCGGCTGGCCATCTGTGCCTGCCCTTCGCCCAACGCCCGCGCCACCAGGGCGCCTGCAGCAATCGACATGCCGATGCCGAAACTCGATGTGAAGAACAGGATAGCCCCGGCATAGCCCACGGCGGCGGCCAGCTCCTCTTTCCCCAGCATCGAGATGAAGATCATGTCCACCAGGTCGACCAGAAAGATCGCCATGAGCCCGACCGAGGCCGTCAGCGCCATCACCGTGATGTGCCGCATCAAAGAGCCTTCGAGGAATTTCGCCTGTTCATTTGCCATTGCCCGAAGATGGGCGGTACCGTCGCAAAAAGATAGCCCCTGCGTATGCGCAAGGGGGTGTGCAATTTTGTAAAAAGGGTGGCGAGCACAGCGGGGCGAAAATCGCGTCCTCGCATGCGCGCAACGAACGCATCACGGCACCGAAACGAAAAAGACCGCCCCAGCGGGACGGCCTCTGTATTCACTTCGCCAAGCTCACCCTTTGGCGCGGATGACCTTCAACAGAGGCATCAGCGCCGACATGTCCGGGCCGCGCTCCATGCCGGTGACGGCTTTGCGCAGGGGCATGAACAGGCCCTTGCCCTTGCGACCGGTAGCGTCCTTGACCGCCGAGGTCCAGGCGCCCCAGCTCGACGCGTCATAGGGTCCGTCGGGCAGAAGGGTCATGGCCTGAGCGATGAACTCCTTGTCCTCATCGGCCACCAGCGGCTCGGCACCAGCCTGGCAAAGCTCCCACCAGGCACCCAGGTCCTTGAGCGTGGTAATGTTCTCGCGCGCGACGGTCCAGAAGGCCTCCGCCTCACCCGCCGGCACGCCCAGCGCATCCAGGTCGGCCGCGACGTCCGAGGCCGACAACCCGCCCAGATAGCGCGCGGTCAGCGGGTAGAGGTCATCGGCGTCGAACTTGGTCGGGGCCGAACCGAAGCTGTTGATGTCGAAGCCTTCCGCCAGCTCGTCAAGAGAGCTCACCAGCTCCACCGGCTGGCTGGATCCCAGGCGCGCCATCAGCGACAGAAGCGCGGCGGGTTGCACGCCCGCCTCGCGCAGGTCGCGCAGGGCCAGCGTGCCCAGGCGTTTCGACAGCGCCTCACCCTGCGGGCCAGTCAAGAGCGAGTGGTGCGCGAATTCGGGCACCGCGCCGCCCAGCGCCTTGATGATCTGGATCTGCGTCGCAGTATTGGTCACGTGGTCCGATCCACGCACCACATGGGTCACGCCATAGTCCACGTCATCGCAGACCGAGGCCAGCGTATAAAGGAACTGCCCGTCGCCGCGGATTAGCACCGGGTCGGACACGGAGGCCGCGTCGATCGACAGGTCGCCCAGAATGCCGTCGGTCCATTCGATGCGTTCCTGATCCAGCTTGAAGCGCCAGACGCCATTGCCACGTTCGGCACGCAGCTTGGCTTTCTCACCCTCCGACAGGTCCAGCGCGGCGCGATCATAGACCGGCGGCTTGCCCATGTTCAGCTGCTTCTTGCGCTTCAGGTCCAGCTCGGTGGGTGTCTCGAACGCCTCGTAGAACCGACCCATGTCGCGCAGCTCCTGCGCGGCGGCCTCGTAACGCTCCAGACGGTCGGACTGCTTTTCCACCCGATCCCAGGTCAGGCCCAGCCATTCCAGGTCCTGCATGATCGCATCCGCATATTCCTGCTTCGACCGCTCCGGGTCCGTGTCATCCAGACGCAGGATGAATTGCCCGCCGGCCTTTCGGGCGATCAGGTAGTTCATCAGGGCGGTGCGCAGGTTGCCCACATGAATATATCCGGTGGGCGAGGGCGCGAAACGGGTGATGGTCATGGCATGTCTCCTTAGCGCGGATGCTCTTTCACATCCGGGCGCATATGTCCATATTGCGCAGGAGAATCTCATCGGAGGCATTATGCTCTGGCTCATCCTGACCTTTCACGTTCTGGGCGCGGCGATCTGGACCGGCGGCCACCTGGTGTTGGCGACGACCGTGTTGCCGCGCGCTTTGAAAGCACGCGACCTGGGCATCCTGTTGCGGTTCGAACAGGGGTTCGAAAAGATCGGAATGCCCGCCCTGGTGGTGCAGGTGGGCACGGGGCTCTGGCTGGCCAGCCAGGTCGCTGACCCGATGAGCTGGCTGTCCTTCGAGGATCCGGTGACCTCGGCGGTCGGGGTAAAGCTGTGCCTGCTGGCCGCGACCGCGATGTTCGCCGTTAACGCGCGCTTCCGCGTGATCCCCAAGCTCAGCGCCGAAACCCTACCGCTGATGGGCTGGCACATCCGCGCGGTGACGCTGTTTTCCGTGGGTTTCGTCATGGCCGGTGTCTGGATCCGCACCGGCGGGTTTTGATGCACAGCCCCACCGCCCCCACGGCCGATGATATCCACGCATTGGCCATCGCCACGGTCGAGGCCCTGCCCGACCCGCTGTGTGACCTCGCCAAGCAGGTGGCCATCCGTGTCGATGAATTCGCAAGCCAGGACATGCTGACCGACATGGGCATCGAAGACCCGTTCGAGCTGACCGGGCTTTATGATGGCATTCCCCTGACTGAAAAATCTTCCTTCGATCAGCCCATGCAACCGGACACCGTCTGGCTGTTCCGCCGGGCGATCATGGACGAGTGGATTGCGCGCGGGGACGTCACCTTGGCCGAACTGGTCGCCCATGTCACCGTGCATGAATTTGCCCACCACTTCGGCTGGTCCGACGACGATATCGCGGCGGTGGATCGCTGGTGGGAATAGCCCCCCTGCCCCGCCACAGTTGCATTCACGCCCCTGACAGGGTAGGCCCGCGCCAATACCAAGGGGTCCGGTCATGATCATCTCCAACTCGAAAAACTACGTGCTGGTGAAAACCCGCAAGGTCGGCGGCACCTCGGTCGAGCTGAAGCTCTGCGACAGCCTCGAGGAGGGCGACATCTCGACCTACCTCAAGGAACACACCGGCAAGACCAATTTCGACCGCCATGTGACCGAGCTGACCACGCTGCGCAAACCCGCCATCGGCCACCGCCCCGTGCGCCTGTCCGAGCACTGCCCACTGACCCGCGCCTACCGCGCCTTTGGGCGGGACCTGGAAAACCACCTGGTGATCTCGATCGACCGCAACCCCTGGGACCTGGCGGTCTCGCATTACTTCTGGAAGACACGCCGGTTCTATGACGCCAAGGCCCTGCCCGTTGAAGAACAGCGCGCCCGGTTCAAGAAATACGCGCTGACCTATTTCGCGCGCAGCTGGAAGCGTAACTTCTGGGGCTGGTACAAGCACCGCGAACTGTCGCACCGCGACCTTTACATGATCGACGGTGTGTCGATGGTGGATCACATGCTGCGTTACGAGTGTCTGGAGGAAGACATGCAGGCGCTTGGCGACAAGATCGGCCTGCCCGACCTGTCGTTGGAGGGCGTGAACGCCAAGCGCACCACGCGGCCCAAGAAGGGCCGCAGCTACCAGGACATGTATGACGAGGAAACCCGCGATCATATCGCCAAGGTGGCCGCCTGGGAGATCGAGGCCTACGGCTACGACTTCGAAGGCCAGAACACCCCGCGTTTCGAACCCGACCCGCGCCGCCATGCGGTCAAGGACGCCTGGTTCACCAAGCAGGGCGTGTGATCATGGATGTTGCCGTCATCACCTCTGTCCGCAACGACGATTTCTTCCTGAGCCGCTGGATCGACTATTACGGGTCCAACTTTGGGCACAAGAACCTCTATGTGATCCTTGACGGTCAGGACCAACCGACGCCGGACCATGCGCCCGAGGTCAACACCCTGACCATGCCGCGCAAACCGCTGGAGCGTGTGCCCGCCATGCGCCGCCGCGCCCGACTGGTCAGCGACATCGCGCGCGGACTGTTTCGCTTCTATGACGTGGTCATCGCGGGCGACGTGGATGAGTTCATCATCCCCGACCCGGATCATTACCCGGACCTGCGCACCTTCATCGAGGCGCATCAGAACACCACAAGCTCGATCTCGGGGCTAGGTCTGGATGTCGGGCAGCATATCCGGCTGGAGTCGGAACTGGACCCGTCGAAGAAGATGCTCGACCAGCGTCGCTTTGCGCATCTGTCCAGCCGCTACACCAAACCTTCGATCAGCTACAAACCCTGCACCTGGGGGTCGGGCTTTCACCGGATCAAGCGGCAAAACTTCCACATCTCGGACAAGCTCTACGATTTCCACTTCGGCATGATCGACTATGCCCGTTCGACCGGGAAGACCGCCGACAAGGACCGGCTGGCAACCGGCTGGGGCGGCCATCTGGAGCGGCGTGAACGGCTGTTCAAGATCATCGACGAGTCGACGCCCATGCCGGGCGACGATTACTTCCCAACAGCACGACGCCTGCAAACCTGGCGCCGCCCGTGGTTTGCCTGGAACAAGCCGGCAATGATCAAGGGCGACCCGGTGATCGAGATCCCCGAGCGTTTTCGCGGGATCATCTGACCTCGGCAGCATGCGGGCAAACGCGTAGATCTTGGCTGGCAAGCTCCATGTGTTCCGCAAACGTCAGGGCGCGGCGCGCACCGGCCAGATCTTATCCAGCCCGTCCAGACCAGCGCGGATCAGTTCGGCCAGCACCTGCTGGTCCACATCCGCAAGCTTGTTGATGTAAAGACAGGCGCGGCCGTGCTTGTGCTTGCCGAGCCGGTCCAGCAAATCGCCGAAATCCTGGTACCCCGGCATGATATAGAGCGACAGGGCCGACTTACGCGGGGCAAAGCCAGTCGCAAGGAAATCCCCTTCTCGCTCAGATGCATAGACATAATGATAGGCACCGTAGCCGATGATGGACGGCCCCCACATCACCGGCTCAAATCCGGTCACCTCACGAAACAACCGGTCCAACGCCTGAGCATCACTGCGGCGACGTTCTGGCTGCACCGTGTCCAGGAAAGCCTGGACCGATTCGGACGTGGGTTGGGTCTTGTTTGCGCTCATGCCTCAGCATGCCTTTGCAAAATGCGACACGCAACCTGTCCGAAAACTTCACTTGACGCTAGGTCAATTAACTTGGACCCTGCTGACCCAAGGAGGCCCCATGCCGATTTCCTACAAGATATTGCCAGGTCAGATGCTCACCTATGTTCATTACACGGGCGTGGTCGACGCGGATCATGTCGTGCGAGCTGCCAAAGCTTATGCCGCTGACCCGAATTTCGCGCCAAAGGCGACGGAACTGATCGACCTTCGTGAAATTGTCGAGTTCGACATGAGCTATCGCACCATGTCGAACATGATCTATCGCCTGGGCAAGCTGCATGCGATCTATGGCCCGCCCGCGCAAGAGCTGCTGTTGGCGGACAATGACGTGGCCTTCGGCATGGCCCGTATGTTCGAAAGCATCGTTGAACTCGCGGACGGCCCTCCTGTGGAAGTATTGCGCAGCGAGGCCGAAACCCTGCTACGCCTGGGGCGTCCCGAACGCAGCATCGCCGAACTGCTGGCAGGGCCACATCAGCCAAAAGCACGCGCTCAAGCGTAGCTGACCACCTCGAACTCGATCCCATCCGCATCGTCGAAATAGAACCTGCGACCGGGTTCGTAGTCACCATGGTTGTGCGGGACAAAACCCAGCGCCTTGACCTTGGCCTCGGCAGCGTCGATGTCATCAACCACGACGCCAATGTGGTTCAACCCGCCCAGGGTCGTGTAGCTGTCCACCGCAGGACCGTCCGAGCCCACGGAATAGACGGCGACATAGGCGTCCTTGCTGCCGACATGGACCGTATAACCATTGTTCTTCGCCGAGCCTTCCCAGCGAACATGCCAGTCGAACAACTCGCACAGCATCGCCGCGGTGCGTTTGGGGTCGGCCACGGTGACATTCACGTGCTCCAAGTATGCCATTGAACTCTCCTTCTTGCATTGCCTTGATTCGAAGGTTCTAATTGCTCAAGTATACTTCAGGTCAAGGGCAATTCGAAATGACACAGAAGGGCATGATTTCAATCGGGCAGATGGCGGAGCGCACCGGCCTTGCTGTCTCGGCCATCCGCTATTACGAAACCGAAGGCCTGGTGCGCCCAATCCGCACGGTGGGCGGGCAGCGGCAGTTTCATCGCGCCGACATTCGCCGCCTGTCCTTCGTGCGCATTACCCAGCAACTGGGTTTCACCATCGCCGAAATCCGGGCCCAGCTCGACCGACTGCCAGAGGCACGCACCCCGACCAAACGCGACTGGGAACGACTGGCCCGCGGCTTTCGCGCCGAACTGGACCGGCGCATTACCGCCATGGAAGCCCTGCGCGACAATCTGGACGGCTGCATCGGCTGCGGTTGTCTGAGCCTGCAACGCTGCAAGCTCTACAATCCGGACGACGGCGCACGGCAGCTTGGCTCCGGCCCACGCTATCTGATGGGCAACCAGACATCGGACGTGTCTTAAAGCATAGGTTGATTCAACTTTTTGGTGCATTAGGTTTCTTACAGGGGGAAATGCCCATGCCTGCCACGTACCAGATCATCGAGCCGCGAAACCTAGTCTACATCCGCTTTGACGGCATTCTCGGAAGCGTCGAAGTACTGCGCACGCGGGCTGCCCTTGTTACCGATCCAGCCTACCGTGCCGGGTTGGTTGAATTGATCGACATGCGAACCACCAACGCTGTGGATTTTGGGATGGTCGGAATGTTGAATATCGTCCGACAGTACCAGGAGCTATTCGACAAACACGGATATCCGGTGTGCATGGTGATCTTTGCGCCCGGGGATCTTGGCTATGGCATGGCCCGCATGTTCGAAAGCCTGACCTCGGACGACATTCGTTTCAAACCGATCCTGACACAGACCCGAGACGAGGCGGCGGCTGAGCTGGAACGCGCCGGGATCACTGAGGCGCACCAGCTTCTGGATGAGCTGTGACGCGGATCACGTCGGTAGCATCACTGCCACCGGCTCATGACATTGGCACGAAAATCACGTATATTTCGGCTATTTAGTAAATGTACTGGAGTTGGTATCGTGCCTACCTCAACCCATTTGTTCGACCAGGGTCCCCTAATCTACCTGCGCTACGAGGGGCAGATGACCGGCGCGGAGATGGTTGCCTCGTCTCGTGACGTCGCCCGTTTGCGCGCAGAAAGGGACGGGCTGTCGGTCCTCGTCGATCTCAGCAGGGTCACCGGCACCGCGCTCAACTATTCACGCATGTCTCGCACCGTCGCTCGGATGAACGCATTGTTCCACCCGGCCCGGGACGGCGTGCCCCAGCTTACCATCATCTGGGCGCCGGGGGATCTGGCCTACGGCATGGCGCGCATGTTCGAAGCGATATCGCCTGACGAGCTGCGCACGGTGCGGGTTCTGCGCGATCAGGATGCGGTGCTGACCCATTGGCCAAACCATCGGGCCAACCTGCAGGACCTGATTGCGTCACCTTCACCATTGACCTGATCGGTCGGAAGGTCCACTCGCGGCCAAACGTTTCGCGTGAAGCGAGAGTGGGCGACACACCTCAGCCCGCGTCCCCAGACATGTCCCGCCAGCGATTCACGATCGGATAACGGCGGTCCAACCAGAAGCTGCGTTTGGTCAGACGGGTACCCGGCGCGGACTGGAAACGCTTGTATTCCGAGATGAAGACAAGGTGTTCGACTTTCTTCACCACTGCCTTGTCGAAGCCCTCCGCAACCAGTTCGGACACCGATTTCTCGTCGTCGATCAGCCCCTCAAGGATCGCATCCAGCACGTCATAGGGTGGGAGCGAATCCTCGTCCTTCTGATCCGGGCGCAACTCGGCCGAGGGCGGCTTGTCGATGATTGACACGGGGATGACCTCCCCTTCCGGCCCCGCCATCCAGTTGCGGTGATTGGCATTGCGCCAGCGGCACTGTTCAAACACACGAGACTTGTAGAGATCCTTGATCGGGTTGTAGCCGCCCGACATGTCGCCATAGATCGTGGCGTAGCCCACAGCGACCTCGGACTTATTGCCGGTGGTCAAAAGCATCGCGCCGGTTTTATTCGACAGCGCCATCAGCAACAGGCCCCGCAGGCGGGACTGGATGTTTTCTTCGGTAATGTCGGGCTCCAGTCCCTCGAAGAACGGGGCAAGCGTATTGGTGATCGCCTGGCGTCCCTCGCTGATCGGCACGAAATCATAGGTGCAGCCCAGCCGGGTCGCGATATCCCTCGCGTCATCCAGCGAGCCCTGCGAGGTGTATTCGGACGGCAGCATGACACAACGTACGTTCTCGGCCCCCAGCGCATCCACGGCGATGGTCGCGACGATGGCCGAGTCGATCCCGCCGGACAGACCCAACAGTACCTTGCCGAAACCGGTCTTGCCGCAGTAATCGCGCAGGCTTTCCACCATGGCGCGGTAGTCCTGTTCCCATTCGTCGGGCAGCGGGGCCAGATCGCCCTTGTCCATCCGCCAGCCGTCATCGGTGCGGGTCAGGTCCACATGGGCCAGCGCCTCGTCAAAGACCGGCATGCGAAGGGCAAGCTCCCCGCCCGGGTTCAGCGCGAAGGTCCCGCCGTCGAAGACCTGGTCATCCTGCCCGCCGACCATGTTCAGATAGATCAGCGGCAGGCCGGTTTCGACCACGCGGCCCACCATGTGATTCATGCGAACGTCGTATTTGTTGCGGAAATAGGGCGACCCGTTCGGGATCAGCAGGAACTCGGCACCGCTTTCCTCCAGCGTCTCGCAGACGTCATCGGCATACCAGGCATCCTCGCAGATCGGCGTGCCGATGCGGATCGGGCCAACCGAATAAGGGCCCTGCGGCGCGGCCGAGGTGAACTGGCGCACCTCATCGAACACCGTGTCATTCGGCAGGCGCTGTTTCAGCACCCGGTGCACGATCTTGCCGCCCGACAGGATGTGATAGGCATTATAGAGGTCGCAGCCATCGAAGAAGGGCGCGCCGATCCCGATCACCGGCCCGTCGGCGCAGTCCACCGCCAGCGCTTCGACCGCCGCCATGGCATCGCGAAAGAACTGCGGGCGCATGACCAGATCCTGGGTTTGATACCCGGTCACGAATGCCTCGGTAAAGGCGATCATATCTGCTCCGGCCGCGCGGGCCTCGCCCCAGGCGGCCCGGGCCTTGTCGCAATTGGCCGCAATGGCCCCCACGGTCGGGTTCAGCTGGGCCAGGGTCAGGCGAAACGTGTCAGTCATGCGCATACATCCTCTGCTCGCGCCAGATATAGCGGGTTTGCGCCGAGGGGAAAGAGGCAGCCCGCCCAAGGCGCGGGAAAACCGTTGTTTCGTCCCGCGCTCTGACCTAGGCTGACGCCAACGGGCGCGCCAGACAGCCAAGCGCCGAAAGATCAATCAGGGTGAGGATGGACATGTCGCATCTGAAGGGGTGGACGAAAGCCGCCGTGGTGGCCGCGGGCCTGACAGCTATCGGTACGCCGGGCATGGCGCAGGATCAGACCGACGACGGGCCGAGCGGCGTGCATGAATATGACAATGGCGGCATCTACGAAGGCACGTTCAAGGACGGGCTGCAGCACGGCGAGGGCACCCTGCGCCTGCCCTCGGGCTACGAATACACCGGATCATTCATCGAGGGTGAGATTCGCGGCCAAGGCGTGGCCCGCTTCCCCTCCGGCGCGGTTTATGAAGGCAGTTTCGTCAAGGGCAAGCCCGACGGGTTTGGCAAGATCACCTTCGCCGACGGCGGCACCTATGAGGGCGACTGGAAAGACGGCGCGATCAATGGCGTGGGCCTGCGCATCTATGCCAATGGCGTGAAATACGAAGGCAGCTTCCGCGACGCCCAACACCACGGACAGGGCCGGATGGAGGCGCCTTCGGGCTACGTCTATGAAGGCGACTGGGTCGCGGGCAAACGCGAGGGCCAGGGGCGTACCACTTTCCCCGATGGCTCGACCTACGAAGGCGGCATGATCGCAGGCGAACGCGCCGGGCGCGGCACACTGAGCAGCCCGGACGGGATGAAATACGACGGCACCTGGGAAGGCGGGCGCATGCAAGGCCAGGGCGTGCTGACCCAATCCAATGGCGATGTCTACACCGGCGCTTTCTCGAACGGCGAACGCACCGGCGCGGGGCGCCTGGTCTATGCCAATGGCGATATCTACGAAGGCAATTTCGAGGCTGACCGCCGCCACGGCGAAGGTCACCTGATTGGGGCCGATGGGCTCGATTACCAGGGCAGCTGGGTGGCTGGCGTCATGGAAGGCCAGGGCGTGGTGAAATATCCCGACGGCTCGACCTATACCGGCCAATTCCGCGGCGGCGTGGCCGATGGCCAGGGCAGCATCGCCTATGCCGATGGCGGCACCTACGAAGGCGCATGGGTCGGCGGCGTGATCCAGGGTGACGGCAAGGCGAGCTTCGCCGATGGCGCCTCCTACGAGGGCAGCTTCGCCAATGCAACGTTCGAGGGCATGGGCAAGCTGACCTACCCGGACGGCTACGTTCAGGAAGGCAGCTGGGTCGCAGGCCAACCCGAGGGCGAAGGCAAGTCGACCTTTGCCGACGGTTCGGTCTTCGAAGGCATGTTCAAGGCGGGCCAACGCCATGGAAAAGGCAAGCTAACCACGCCCGAGGGTTACTCCTATGACGGCGACTGGCTGGACGGCGCCAAGACCGGCGCAGGGGTCGAGACCTATGTGAACGGCGACGTCTACCAGGGCAGCTTCCTGGACGGCAAACGCCACGGCCAGGGCGAGGTTATCTATGCCAATGGCACGCGCGCGTCCGGCACCTGGGAAGCAGGGGTTCTGACCGAAGGTACACAGGAGGAGGGCGGCTCGAACTGAGCCGCCACCTCGCCGGGGTTCTGTCTGCAAACGGGGCGCTCCCGCCTATCGTTGATCATCAAAGATGATCGCCTCTCGTTGGGCGCAGCGCTTTTGGCTTTGCCAAAAGCGCTGAGGGTGACACCGGGCAATGCCCGCGAGAGCTACGATCCCACACGCTCCCCGCGCGACAAAAAAGGACTTTAACTCTGCGCCTCCGCGGCTATAGTCGCGCCCATGGCACCGCAGACGCATATCCCTATTCCGGCTTCCGCTTTCGCGGGCCTGAACGCGCTGCTTCTTCTTAGCCGCCTCTGAGCGTGCCGTTCGGCGCGACCGCTCAGAGGATGCCCGCCCTCCGCGCCATATCCCCAACGGCTAAGAACAACGAAAGATCCAGGACATGACCAATTCCAAATCCGACCGCGTGTTGATCTTCGACACCACCCTGCGCGACGGCGAACAGAGCCCGGGCGCGACCATGACCCATGACGAAAAGCTCGAGATCGCCGAGATGCTGGACGAGATGGGCGTGGATATCATCGAAGCGGGTTTCCCGATCGCCTCCGAAGGCGACTTCCAGGCGGTGAGCGAGATCGCCCGCAATTCGAAGAACTCGACCATCTGTGGTCTGAGCCGCGCGAACTTCAAGGATATCGACCGCTGTGCCGAGGCCGTGCGCAACGCCGCCAAGCCGCGTATCCACACCTTCATCGGCACCTCGCCGCTGCACCGCGCCATTCCGAACCTGACCCAGGACGAGATGGCCGACCTGATCCACGAGACCGTGAGCCACGCGCGCAACCTGGTCGATGACGTGCAATGGTCGCCGATGGATGCAACGCGCACGGAGCATGACTACCTGTGCCGGGTGATCGAGATCGCGATCAAGGCCGGTGCCACCACGATCAACATCCCCGATACCGTGGGCTACACCGCGCCGCGTGAATCGGCCGACCTGATCAAGATGCTGATCGAACACGTGCCGGGCGCGGATGAGATCACTTTCGCCACCCACTGCCACAACGACCTGGGCATGGCCACAGCGAACGCCCTGGCCGCAGTCGAGGCGGGCGCGCGCCAGATCGAATGCACCATCAACGGGTTGGGCGAACGCGCCGGCAACACCGCGCTGGAGGAGGTCGTGATGGCCCTTAAGGTGCGCAACGACATCATGCCCTACCAGACCCAGGTCGATACGACACGGATCATGAACATCTCGCGCCGCGTGGCGCAGGTGTCCGGTTTTGCCGTGCAGTTCAACAAGGCCATCGTCGGCAAGAACGCCTTTGCCCACGAAAGCGGCATCCACCAGGATGGCATGCTGAAGAACCCCGAAAACTTCGAGATCATGCGCCCCGAGGATATCGGCCTGGCCGGGACCTCTCTGCCCCTGGGCAAACACTCGGGCCGCGCGGCGCTGAATGCCAAGCTGAAGGACCTGGGCTTTGACGTGGGGGACAACCAGCTGAAGGATGTCTTCGTGCGCTTCAAGGAACTGGCCGACACCAAGAAAGAGGTGTTCGACGACGACCTGATCGCGCTGATGACCGATGGCAGCGACGCCGCCAACGACCGCATCCAGGTCAAGTTCCTGCGCGTGATCTGCGGCACCGAGGCACCGCAATCGGCCGACCTGACGCTGGAGATCGACGGCAAGGACCACCAGAAGACCGCCACCGGCGACGGGCCGGTGGATGCAACCTTCAACGCGATCAAGGCGCTGTTCCCGCACGAGGCCCGCCTGCAACTCTACCAGGTGCAAGCCGTGACCGAGGGCACTGACGCCCAGGCCACCGTGTCGGTGCGCATGGAGGAGAACGGCAAGATCGTTACCGGTCAAAGCTCGGACACGGACACGGTCGTGGCCTCCGCCAAGGCCTATGTGAACGCGCTGAACAACCTGCTGGTGCGCCGCGAAAAGACCAAGCCGGAAGCGGTCTGAGCGCCGACAGAACGGGTTTGAAAATCATCGAAAAGCGCGGGACAGCCTTGCGCTTTTCGTCTTTTTGGGTGGAAAAGTGCAATCGGTATCCGATTCCATTTTTCGAACATTTCCCGCCGGTCATTGGGTCAATAATTCACCCCTGATTTCATAATCCCCACAAATGAGTCTGATTTCAGCGTCTTACACCCTGCCCTATGCGCGGAAAGGTGCCGCTTTCCCCGCCCTTGCCCCTTTTCCTGAAACCCGCCCCCGCCTATAACGACGCACGGTCTGCGCCCGGGGAGTCGCGGACCTTTTGGCTATTGAACAGCGGGATATGCGGCATATGGCGGGTTTTGCGGGCTTGTTTTCATCGGACATGGCGATCGACCTGGGGACGGCGAACACGCTGGTCTATGTGAAGGGCAAAGGGGTCATCCTGAACGAACCTTCAGTGGTCGCCTATCACGTGAAGGACGGTCAGAAGAAGGTGCTCGCCGTGGGCGAGGACGCAAAGCTGATGCTGGGCCGCACGCCCGGCTCGATCGAGGCGATCCGCCCAATGCGCGAAGGGGTCATTGCCGACTTTGATTCAGCTGAAGAGATGATCAAGCACTTCATCCGCAAGGTCCACAAACGCACCACGTTTTCGAAACCGAAAATCATCGTCTGCGTGCCCCACGGCGCGACCCCGGTCGAAAAACGCGCGATCCGCACTTCGGTGATGAGCGCTGGCGCCCGTCGCGCTGGCCTGATTGCCGAACCCATCGCCGCGGCCATTGGCGCGGGCATGCCGATCACCGACCCGACCGGTTCAATGGTCGTGGACATCGGCGGCGGCACCACCGAGGTGGCCGTCCTGTCGCTGGGCGATATCGTCTATGCGCGCTCGGTCCGTGTCGGCGGCGACCGCATGGACGAGGCGATTATCAGCTACCTGCGTCGCCAGCAGAACATCCTGGTCGGCGAAAGCACCGCCGAGCGCATCAAGACCTCGATTGGCACCGCCCGCATGCCCGACGACGGGCGCGGCGCCTCGATGCAGATCCGCGGCCGCGACCTGCTGAACGGCGTGCCCAAGGAAACCGATATCACCCAGGCCCAGGTGGCCGAAGCGCTGGCCGAACCTGTGCAGCAAATCTGCGAGGCTGTGATGACCGCGCTGGAGACTACGCCCCCCGATCTGGCCGCCGACATTGTCGACCGCGGCGTCATGCTGACCGGCGGCGGTGCGCTGCTGGGCGAGCTGGACCTGGCCCTGCGTGAACAAACCGGCCTGTCGATTTCCGTGGCTGACGAAAGCTTGAATTGCGTGGCTCTGGGCACTGGCAAGGCGCTGGAGTATGAAAAGCAGCTGCGCCACGTGATCGACTACGACAGCTGATCCCAACCTGATTTTCCGAGGCGGGAGGCCCGATGGCACGCGACCGCGGACAGAGCGAAGAATACACCCGCCCGATCCGGCGCATCCTGGTCGGGATTTTGGTGCTGTTCCTGATCGGGTTGTTCCTGCTGTGGCGCATCGACAGCCCGCGCGTGGAACGGCTGCGCGCGAACCTCGTTGACAAGGTGGTGCCCAGCTTCGAATGGGCGCTGGTGCCGGTCACCAAGGTGACCCAGATGATCGAAGGCTTTCAGAGCTACGCGCGCATCTACGAACAGAACCAGGAACTGCGCCGCGAGCTTCAGCAGATGAAGGCCTGGAAAGAGGCCGCGACCCAATTGGAGCAGGAAAACGCCCGCCTTCTGGACCTGAACAACGTGCGGCTGGATGCGCGCCTGTCCTATGTGTCTGGCGTGGTGCTGGCCGACAGCGGCTCGCCCTTCCGCCAGTCCGTGCTTTTGAACATCGGCGCGCGCGACGGAGTGCTGGATGGCTGGGCGGCGATGGACGGAATTGGCCTGGTGGGCCGGATTTCCGGCGTGGGCAGCCAGACCAGCCGGGTGATCCTGCTGACCGATACGAACTCACGCATTCCGGTGATGATCCAGCCCTCGGGCCAGCGCGCGCTGATGGTCGGGGACAATACGATCTTCCCGCCGATCGACTTCATCGAACTGCCCGATCTTGTGCGGCCTGGCGACCGGGTGGTCAGCTCGGGTGACGGAGGCGTTTTCCCGGCAGGCTTGCTGGTTGGCCATGTTGCACAAGGCAGCGACCGGCGCCTGCGGGTGCGTCTAGCGGCGGACTACGAACGGCTCGAATTCCTGCGCGTGCTGCGCAGCCATGGCACCGAGGCGGTGACCGATCCCGGCGCCCTGGTTGTCACCAACCCGCTGCCGCCTCAGCCGGTGGAACCGGAGCCCGAAATGGCGGAGGCCGAGGAATGATCGATCGGCTGACCCTGCATCGCTGGCTCTATGCCCTGTTGCTGCTCACACTCTGTTCGCTGGTGATCTTCGCCCGTCTGCTGCCGCTCGAACCCGGCCCCAGTCGCTTTCCGGGACCAGATGTGATCCTAGCGCTCTGCACCGCCTGGGTGATGCGGCGCCCGGATTATGTGCCGGTCCTGCTGGTCGCCTTCGTGCTCCTGCTGACCGACATGCTGTTTCAGCGCCCGCCCGGGCTGCACACGGCCCTGGTCGTGTTGGCTCTAGAGTTCCTGCGCCGCCGCGAAACGCATATGCGCGACCTGCCCTTTGCTGTGGAGTGGGCCATGGTTTCCGGTGCCCTGGCCGCCGTCCTGGTGATCGAACGCATGGTGCTGGGCCTGTTCTTTGTCGATCAAGTCAGCTTCGGCTTGTCGGTCCTGCGGCTGCTCATGACCGTAGCCATCTACCCGGTCGTGGTCGTGCTCTCAGGTGTGCTATTCGGTGTGCGCCGCATCACCGCCGCAGAAGCCGAGGCCATGCGCAGGCAGGCGGCAACATGAGGCGCTCACCTCAGGATACCGAACGCTCGGTGCGCCTAATCTCGCGCCGTGGCCTGCTGGTGGGCGGGTTGCAGCTGGGCTTTGCCGGGCTGCTTCTGGGGCGCATGCGTTACCTGCAAGTGGACCAGGCAGATCGCTACCGCACCCTGGCCGAGGAAAACCGCATTGCCTTCGAACTGATCCCCCCTGCGCGCGGGCTGATTTTCGACCGTAAGGGCGTGCTCTTGGCGGGCAATGAACAGACCTACCGCGTGGTCATGGTCGGCGAGGACGTGGGCGATGCGGAGGCCGTCACCGCCCATCTGAGCCGCCTGTTGCATCTTGACCCCGGCGACCTGGCCGAAGCGCTGGACGAGGCCAAACGCAAGCCCGCCGACCCGATCACCCTCGCCGACCGCGTCACTTGGGAAGAGCTCTCGCGCGTCGCCGTGAACGCGCCTGCCCTGCCCGGGATCCGGCCCGAGGTCGGGCTATCCCGCGTCTATCCCTTGGACACGGACTTCGCCCATGTGGTGGGCTATGTGGGCCGCGTGTCGGACTATGACCTCAGCCGCCTGGACGATCAGGACCCGCTGCTGCGCCTACCGCGTTTCCAGGTCGGCAAGACCGGGATCGAGAACAAGGTCGAACGCAACCTGCGCGGCAAGGCGGGCACGCGCGAGGTGGAAAAGAACGCCTATGGCCGCATCATGCGCGAGCTCAGCCGCGAAGAGGGCATTCAGGGCGCCAATGTGCAGCTGACGGTGAACCACGCGTTGCAGAACTTCGTGCAGGCGCGGCTGGCGGGGGAAAGCGCGGCGGCGGTGGTAATGGACACTGTCACTGGCGACATCCTGGCGCTGGGATCGGCGCCGACCTATGACCCGAACAAGTTCGTGCACGGCATTTCGGTCGCCGACTACAAGGCGCTGAACGAAGATCCCTATCGCCCGCTCTACAACAAGTCCGCCTCCGGGCTTTACCCGCCCGGCTCGACCTTCAAGATGGTCACGGCGCTGGCCGCGCTTGAGGCCGGGCTGATCACCCCGGACGAAAAGATCAACTGCCCCGGCCATACGGAGCTGCACGGGCGCAAGTTCCATTGCTGGAAACGCGCAGGCCACGGGCGCACCGACCTCGCCAAGTCGCTGCGCGAAAGCTGCGATGTCTATTACTATGAGCTGGCACAGCGGGCGGGGATCGAACGGATTTCCGAGATGGGCCGCCGTCTGGGCCTGGGCACCCGCCACGAATTGCCCCTGACCGGGGTCAGCGGCGGGGTCATGCCGACCAAGTCCTGGAAGCTGGAAAGCGGCAAGGGCGAATGGGTGGTGGGCGACAGTCTGAACGCCTCGATCGGCCAGGGTTTCGTATTGGCCACACCTCTGGAGCTGGCCGTGATGACCGCGCGCATTGCCTCAGGCAATGCGATCGAGCCGCGCATGATCCGATCCGTCGACGGTGTCGAGGCCCCGGTGCGCGGCGCCACGCGGCTCGAGGGGATCAATCCCGAACACCTCGCCGTCATCCGTGAAGGCATGTACGAGGTGGTGAACGCCCCGCGCGGCACCGCGGGCAGCTCCCGCGTGGTGGCCGAAGGCCTGCGCATGTCAGGCAAGACCGGCACCAGCCAGGTGCGCAACATCACGGCAGCCGAACGCGCGCGCGGGGTGACCCGCAATGAGGATCTGCCCTGGGAACGGCGCGACCACGCGCTTTTCGTCTGCTACGCGCCGGCTGACAATCCGCGCATCGCGGTGAGCGTGGTGGTGGAACATGGCGGGGGTGGTTCGACCGCCGCCGCCCCCATCGCGCGCGACATCCTGTTGCAGGCGCATTTCGACACGCTACCGCCCCTGTCGGCCTACCCATCCTCGCAACGCGGCACGATCCGTTCGCGCTTCGAAAAGCTCGATCTGCGCGAACCGCAAACCCCGACCGAGGGGAGGGCCCGGTCGTGAGCTACCTTGAATACAACGTCAAATACGTGCCCACCGGCCTGCGCAAGGTACTCTACATCAACTGGGTTCTGGTGCTGCTGATCTCGGCGGTTTGCGGCATCGGCTTCCTGATGCTCTATTCCGTGGCGGGCGGCAATTTCGACCGTTGGGCCGGCCCGCAGATGGAGCGCTTCGCCCTGGGGCTGGTCCTGATGTTCATCACCGCCATGGTGCCGATCTGGTTCTGGCGCAACATGGCCGGGGTGGCCTATATCGTCGGCTTGGTCCTGCTGGTGCTGGTCGAATTCGTCGGCGCCACCGGCATGGGCGCGCAGCGCTGGATCGACCTGGGCTTCATGCGCTTGCAACCGTCCGAGTTGATGAAGATCGCCATGGTGATGATGCTGGCGGCCTATTACGACTGGCTGGACGTGAACAAGGTTTCGCGTCCGCTGTGGGTGGCGCTGCCAGTGATCCTGATCCTCATCCCCACCGCGCTGGTGCTGCGCCAGCCAGACCTTGGCACCTCGATCCTGCTGGTAGCGGGGGGCGGAACGATCATGCTGCTGGCGGGCGTCAGCCTGTGGTACTTCGCCGTGGTGATCAGCGGCGGCGTCGGGTTGGTCAGCGCCGTGATCCTGTCCAAGGGCACGGAATGGCAGCTCTTAAACGACTACCAATACCGGCGCATCGACACTTTCCTGGACCCGGCCAGCGACCCGCTGGGGGCGGGCTATCACATCACCCAATCCAAGATTACACTGGGCTCCGGCGGCTGGACCGGCAAGGGCTTCATGCAGGGCACGCAGTCGCGGCTGAACTTCATCCCGGAAAAGCACACGGATTTCATCTTCACCACGCTGGCCGAGGAATTCGGCTTCGTCGGCGCCGCCAGCCTGCTGGCGCTCTATGTGCTGATCATCTTCTTCTGCGTCGTCTCGGCGCTGCAGAACCGCGACCGGTTCTCGTCGCTCCTGATCCTGGGCATCGCGATGACGTTTTTCCTGTTCTTTGCGGTGAACATGGCGATGGTGATGGGGCTGGCCCCGGTGGTCGGCGTGCCGCTGCCGCTGGTCAGCTATGGCGGGTCGGCGATGCTGGTGCTGCTGCTGGGTTTCGGCCTGGTGCAATCGGCCCATGTGCATAGGGCCAGGCAGAAATAAGCCTTTTGTGAGGGACAAATGATCAACGTGCTTTTCGCCGCCCGGCCGGAACGCTGGGATACCTATGAGGCGCCCCTAAGGACTGCCTTTGCCAAGGCTGGGCTGGACGTGACCCTTTCGACCGACCTGCCCCCAGCCGAGGTCGATTACATCGTCTACGCCCCGAACGGGCCGGTCACAGATTTCTCGCCCTATACCCGCACAAAGGGCGTGTTGAGCCTCTGGGCCGGGGTCGAGAAGATCGTCGGCAATGCAACCCTGACACAGCCCCTGACCCGCATGGTCGACGAGGGCCTGGCCGAGGGCATGGTGGAATGGGTCACCGGCCATGTGCTGCGCTATCACCTCGATATGGATCAGGACATCTGCCGTCAGGACAGCGAATGGCAGGTTCATATCCCGCCGCTGGCCCGCCACCGTAAGGTCGGCATCCTGGGGCTGGGCGAGCTGGGCACCGCTTGCGCCCGGGCCCTGACCGCGCTGAACTTCGACGTGGCCGGGTGGAGCCGCTCGCCCAAATCCGTAGACAGCATCGCCTGCCACCACGGCGCCGAGGGGCTCGAGGCGGTCCTGGGGCAGTCCGAGATTCTCGTGCTGCTCCTGCCCGCCACACCTGCCACGGAAAACACGTTGAATGCCCAGACCCTTGCCAAACTGCCCAAGGGCGCGCGAGTCGTGAACCCCGGCCGGGGCGAGCTGATCGACGACGACGCCCTGCTGGCCGCTTTGAACACGGGGCATATCGCCCACGCCACGCTGGACGTCTTTCGTATCGAGCCCCTGCCCACAGATCACCCCTATTGGGCGCAGCCGAACGTGACGGTCACACCACACATCGCCTCGGAAACCCGGCCTGGCACCGCGGCCAAGGTCATTGCCGAGAACATCCGCCGTGGTGAGGCGGGCGAGCCGTTCCTCTACCTCGTGGATCGCGCCGCCGGGTATTGACCCTTGCCGGGCGGGATCGACCGCCCTATATGCGGAAAATCAAATACTTCAAGAACGGAGGCGCCAGATGGCCGACAGCGTGAAGATGACCTGCCTGGAATGCGGCGCGGTGAACCGTGTGCCGGTGGCCAAGCTGGGCGCCGGTCCGAAATGCGGCACCTGCGGGGTGCGCATGAATGACGGCAAGGTGCGGGCGCTGGATCCGGCGACCCTGGCCAAGGCCGCAAAGATGGACCAGACCCCGCTGCTGGTGGACTTCTGGGCGCCTTGGTGTGGCCCCTGCCGCGCCATGGCCCCAGCCTTTTCCCAAGCCGCACAAAGCCTCGCCCCGGGCGCGCGTTTCGCCAAGATCAACACCGAGGATCACCCGAAAGTCTCGCAAAAGAACAACATCCGCGGCATCCCCGCGCTGATCCTCTATCAGAACGGCCGCGAGGTCGCGCGTCAGGCTGGCGCCATGCCCGCCCATGCGATTGAGGCCTTCGTCAAGTCCAACGCGAAAATGCCCGATTAAGTCGCGACAACTGCTTGACTTCCCGGGCCCGCGGGGGCAAATAGCCCCCCGATGGGGCCGTAGCTCAGTTGGGAGAGCGCGTCGTTCGCAATGACGAGGTCGTCGGTTCGATCCCGATCGGCTCCACCAAATCCCTCCTTCCCAATCCTTCCGCCATGAAAAAGCTGCAAACCACGCGTTTGCATTCCCTTCACCGTGCCCGCGCGAAGAATTTGACAGGCCCCATGTCACCGGGGTTAGGCTGAGGAAAGCCGTTTTCCATCAACGCATAGCGATTGGGGGCCGGGACCTGCGCCCTGCTCCCGGATTGGGAGGATCCATGAGACCGATTGCCCACCTCGCCCGCCGCCCCGGGCCCACACGCCTGCTGGCCGCTGGGATTGCCCTCTTCTGCCTGGCCCAGGGCGCACAAGCCACCGATGCCGTGGCCCGGGTCGACCTGAACGTGCGTACCGGACCCGGCACCAGTTACGGCGTGATCGATACGCTGCGCGCTGGTGAGCTGGTCGAAGTGATTGAATGCCAGCGGGACCGTTGGTGTTACGTGGACCATGACGGCCCAAACGGCTGGGTCAGTTCCGGGTATCTTGAGACCGCTCCGGCGGATCGCGGCACCGGACGGGACTGTCGGCTCGAGCTGCGCTTTGACGGGGATCGCCCACGTCTGAGCGTGGTTTGTGACGACCCGGAACCACCAACTGACCCGCTGCCCGCCCCCAGCACCGATTTGGCCTGTTTCTATGACGGGGCCGGGTTCTCTGGTGCCCATTTCTGTCTTGGCGGCGGACGGTTCGATCGGCTGGACAACGGGTTCAACAACCGTATCAGTGCCATCAGCATCGAAGGTGAGGCCCGCGCGCGCGTTTGCACGGAACCGGGCCAGCGCGGGCTATGCTGGGTCGTCAGCGGGGACACCCCGGGGCTTGGGCCGCTGGTCGACAACAAGATTTCCTCCCTCGCCGTCTACACCACCTGGTGGGGCGGTGGTGGCGATCCGACCCCGCCGCGCCCGGAACCCGAACCGGCACGCCCGGTGACCTATTCGACCGGACCGCTGTCGGTCGACGGCACTTGGATGTTCGACCTGGACGAAGGCGAGCTGACCACCGCAGGAGCAGATTTCTGGTACCGCGTAGTCAACAGCACCACCCGCCGTCTGGTGCCGCGCAATGGGGCGCAGATCGCCGTGGGCGACGGGTCGAACCGTGGTTTCAATGGCTGTAGCAGGGCCGGTTTCTCAACCCGCCCGGTGGACATGAACCGGCTGACCGTGGGCACCTATGTCTGTGTGCGTACCAGCGAAGGACGCATCAGCCAGTTCCGCGTGAACGGCTATTCCGGGCGCACAATGCGGATCGGCTATACCACCTGGGAAAGCTGACATTCGCTGCCCTTGCGAGATCGTTTCGCAGGGGCGTGGCTTGTTAGTCGAGAAACTCCCAACTATCCGCCCCGTCGAAGTGGCGAATGCGCAGCCCGTCCAGCGCGGCTGGGTCTACCATGGCCAGGTTGACCGCAAAGCGGTCGTTCTTTGTTCCGCTCCAATGAGTCAGGCAGCCGCAGGTGGCGCAGCTGTTGAAGGCGATATCCCCGTCGCCCCAAGTATAGCTGCGCAGGGCTTCGGGTGCGGCTTCAATACTGCCCTCATTGGGCGGGCAATGCGCCCAGAGCGCCCGGTACCGGCGGCAGATCGAGCAATTGCAGCTGACTGCAAACTCCGGGCGGCTAACAGTGAAACGCACCGCGCCGCAGTGGCAGGCACCGGCGAGGGGCTGGTTGTTCTCAGTCATGAACGCAGGCTGCAGCGCATGGGGCGGAAAGGCAAGCGGCAGCTCTTGCCACGCCAACATGCAAATCTTCAAATGAAATGATCTTGATCAAGGATCGCCCTTGTCGCCTGTGCTTTTGCTCTCGCGAAACCTGCACAGCGAAAGGATCAATGCGATGAGCTGGAACGACAAATTCGACGCCCTCAAGAACCAGGTGCGCGGGCTGAACGGCGCCAATGCCGAAGCCGCCAAGGCCTTTCAGGGTGTCGGAAAGGCGGTGAAGGAAGGTGGTGTGGTCGAGTTCAAGACCAAGGAGTTCGTCGCCCTGGGCATCGCCGTCGCCACCAAATGCGAGCCCTGCATCATGTTCCACATCGACGCACTGATCCGCGCCGGTGCCACTCGCGACGAGGTCGCCGACGTCTTGGGCATGTGCATCCAGATGGGCGGCGGCCCGGGGCTGATGTATGCCTCCAAGGCGCTGGAATGCTACGACGAGTTCTCCGCCAGGGGCTGAGCGGCGCCCGCTTGGCGCAGCGCCGACAGGCCCTCCAGCACAGACGCCATCTGCCCTGAACGACGTGCGAAGAGCGCGTGGCAGGGCAGGTGCAGTTTCGGGGCTTCCGCCACGCGGTACAGCCCCGCCACCCCGGCCACCATGGCTGCCGGGAAATAACCGATCCCGCCCCGTTTCAACAGGTAATCCAACCCCATCCGTGCGGACCCCAGCACGATATGCTGGCGCGCCTCGGTCGGGATCACCGCTTGCCACCCGGCCGTATAGGCCGCGCCCAATTCGAGGTTGATGAACAGCGGCCGCCCCTCGCCCAGCCGACGCGGCTGATCTGACACGAGCACCAGTTCCTCATCCGCCAAACGCTCCGCACCCAGCCCTGCGGCAGGCTCCGGGACCAGGGCGACATCCAGCAGCCCCGCGCGCACGGCCTCGCCCATGTCCAGGCTATGGTCGAAATTCAGCGTCAGCGGCACCTGCCCCTGCGCCTGTTCAAGCCAGACGGCCAGGTCCACCAGCACCCCGTCCCAGATCGACAACTGCGTGCCCAGGCGCAGGGCGGCTCGGTTGCCCGCCAGCCCGTTCTGCACTGCTTCCCAACTGCGCAGCATTTGTTCGGCATGGGGCAGAAGCTGCTGCCCGGACGGGCTGAGCCGTGCGCCTGCCGGACCACGATCGAACAGGCTCACGCCCAGCGCGCGCTCAAGCGTGCGAATCCGGGCGGACACTGCAGTCTGGGTTACATTCAGCTCCCGGGCGGCGGCGTGGAAACTGCCGCCCCGGGCAATGGCCAGGAAAGTCTCGAGCGCATCAATCTGCATGTGAGCAGTTTTTCGCATCACAGCAATCAATTCAATTCTCTTTTCTGATCACAAACACATCCGTACCCTGATCCAACCAACAATGGAGAAGCGCATGCTGGACAAAAGCCACAAGCCAACCTGGACCAGTTTCGAAGAAGCCACCCCCGCCGACTGGGCTGCGGTGATGGAATATGAACACGCCTATAACGCCGCCCTGCCCGACCGGATCCTGGACGCGATCCGGTCGCTGGACGAGGATTGGACCCCCTATCCTGTGAATCGCTACCAGCACTGTCTGCAGGCCGCGACGCGGGCCTGGGCGGACGGTGCCGATGACGAGCTGATCGTGGCCGCCCTGGTGCATGACGTGGGCGATATCCTGTCGCCCTACAATCACGGCGAACTGTCTGCGGCGATGATGAAACCCTATGTCAGCGAGCGCACGCACTGGATCCTCAAGCACCACTGCGTGTTCCAGGGCTGGTATTACAACCACCACCTAGGCGGGGATCGAAACGCACGCGACAAGTATCGCGACAGCCCCTATTGGGAGGATTGCCGGTACTTCTGCCACGAATACGATCAATGCGCCTTCGATCCGGACTATCCAACCAAGAACCTTTCCTTTTTCGAACCCATCCTGCGCCGGGTGCTGTCGAAGGGCGAGGGGCATATGGAGTTGAACGAGACTGCCGAGGATTGAAGTCCCGTAAACAGGCGACGGAATGGCCTAGCGCGTGCGTATGAGGGTGCACATCCAGAAAGGACACTCTCATGCGCATCTCTCCACTCACGTTCTCTGTCACCCTGGGGCTGATCACCGCCCTCCCCGCCCAAGCTGCGCCACGAGCCTTGGCCAAGTTCGATCTGAACAAGGATGGGCAGGTCACCGTTGGAGAGTTCATCTCGGTCCGGACGGCCCGGTTCGACGAGGTGGATGCAAATGGCGACGGGGCACTCACCCCCGCAGAATACGCGAAGCTGGCGGATGGAGCACGCATCGCCCGCCGCGGCGGCGGCCAGGCACCGGAACCTAGGGATGTATTCGACCGGATCGGCCACAATGGTGATGGCAAGATCGCCCGGACGGAATACGCCGAGGCGATTGAGGCGATCGCGCAGGGTCTGGACGTGGATGGGAACGGCATCCTGACCCGCAGCGATCTGAAGACCCTACGCGACAAGCGCTGAGCTCAAGAGCTGGCCGCGATACGGGACGCGGCCAAGCTCATTCTTCCGGCGCTGTCAAATGAAGGCTGCGCGTTCTTCAACCTCGGGACGGGCCAGCTCAAGCGCTTCGCCCAGGTCGATCGACCGGTCAAACAGCGCCCGCCCGATGATCGTTCCCGAGACATAAGGCACGTATTTCAGCCGCGAGACATCATCCAGCTCGCGGATGGTGCCGCGCGCGATGACCGGCGCATTGGCTTCGCCCGCCAGCTGGGTGACCAACGCCAGGCTGTCCAGCGCCTCGCCGATATCGGCGCCGATATCGGTGATGACAATGGCGGCCAGCGGGTCGGTGGCGTAGCTTTTCAGGAAATCGGACGGGTCCATCGCCGAGGAGCTGCGCCAGGCATCCGCAACCACGTGGCCTTCCCAGACATCCACCGCCAGTACGATCTGGTCCGGAAAGCGCATCGCGGCTTCCTTCACCATGTCCGGCTGATAGACCGCAATAGAGCCCAACACGATCCGCGCCACGCCCGCGTCGATCCATTCTTCGATCCGCTCCATGGTACGGAAACCACCGCCGAGGGTCACCGGAACATGCACGGCCCGAATGATCTCGCGGATCAACTCGGCATTGCGCTCATCACCGGACATAGCATCAAAATCGGTGACATGGATCGCCTCGGCCCCGGCCTCGACGTATTCCTGGGCCCGCTTCACCGGATCCACATGCCAGATCTGCGGCTCTTCCGTGCGACCACGGTGCAGACTGACACAGCGCCCTTCCTGCAGTTCGATCAGGGGATAGATGATCATTTCGGCCCTCCTCCTAGAGTTCATGACGGGTCGGTAGACCCGTGTTCAGCAAGCGCGATTTCCAACCGGTCGTCACAGGCGAAAACGACACAGGGAGTGCTGAATCAGACCGCCACGGGCGGGTTCAGCAGAATCGCGCTGACAATGCCTTGGAGGCCCAGCCTAGCATGGCAGGCCCCAAAACAGGAAAAGCCCCGCCGAGGCAGGGCTTTTCGCAGGGTTCGATACGGATCAGCCGTTCACGCGGATGTTTGCGTTGGTCGGGTCGTAGGGGCTGTCCTCGACGATCTCGGCGTCCCACAGCTGGTTCAGGATCTTGACCTTCAGCTTCTGGCCGACATTGGCCAATTCCGGAGTGACATAGCCCATGCCGATCGACTTTCCGAAGTGCACCGAATAGCCACCCGAGGTCAGGCGACCCACCTTGGTGTCACCGTCAAACAGCGCCTCGCGGCCCCAGGGGTCGGCATCGTCCGGACCGTCGATCAGCAGGGTCACGCATTTGGCGCGAATGCCCTTGGCGACCATGGCGTCCTTGCCGTGGAAATCCTTTTCAAGGTCGATGAAGCGCGGCAGGTCGGCTTCGGCCGGGGTCGCGTCGCGGCCCAATTCGGTGCCGAAGGCGCGGTAGCTCTTCTCCTGACGCAGCCAGTTCTGCGCGCGGGCGCCAACCAGCTTCATGCCGTGTTTCTCTCCGGCCTTGGTCAGCAGATCCCACAGGTAGTTCTGCATCTCGATCGGGTGGTGCAGCTCCCAGCCCAGCTCACCGGTGTAAGCCACGCGGATCGCGTTGACCGGGCACATGCCCAGCTCGATCTGCTTGGCCGACAGCCAGGGAAAGCGCTTGTTGGACAGGGCAGTGGACGGGTCGGCGTCCACAATCACCTCGTTCAGCACATCGCGCGACTTGGGCCCGGCGATGGCAAAGACGCCCCACTGGGTGGTCACGTCCTGGATCTCGATGTAGCCGAACTCTTCCATCTTGTCCTCGGCGGCCTTGCGCAGGAAGTCGGCGTCATATTCGGTCCAGGCCCCGGCGGAAACGAGGTAGTAGTTGTTCTCGCCATTGCGCACGATGGTGTATTCGGTGCGGGTGGTACCAGCCGAGGTCAGGGCGTAGGTCAGGTTGATCCGGCCCACTTTCGGCAGTTTGTTACAGGTGAACCAGTCGAGGAACTGGGTCGCGCCCGGGCCTTTGACCACATGTTTGGTGAAGGCGGTGGCGTCGATCAGGCCCACGCCCTCGCGGATCGCCTTGGCCTCTTCCACAGCATATTGCCACCAGCCACCACGGCGGAACGAACGGGCCTCCTCGTCGAAGTTCTCCGGCGCATCCAGCGGACCGTAGTAGTTCGGGCGTTCCCAGCCGTTGACCCAGCCAAATTGCGCGCCGCGCTCTTTTTGACGGTCATAGGCGGGCGAGCAGCGCAGCGGGCGGGCCGCCGGGCGTTCTTCGTCCGGGTGGTGCAGGATGTAGACATGCTCGTAGCATTCTTCGTTCTTGCGAGCGGCGAACTCGGTGGTCATCCAGTTCGAGCTGTAACGCTTGGGGTCAAGCGAAGCCATGTCGATCTCGGCCTCACCGTCGACCATCATCTGGGCGAGGTAATAGCCGGTGCCGCCAGCAGCGGTGATCCCGAACGAGAAACCTTCGGCCAGCCACATGTTGCGCAGACCCGGCGCCGGACCCACCAGCGGGTTGCCGTCGGGGGTGTAGCAGATTGGGCCGTTGAAGTCGTCTTTCAGGCCGGATTCAGCACAAGACGGCACGCGTTCGGCCATCGCCATATACTGATCAGCAATCCGGTCGAGATCGAGCGGGAACAGGTCGGCACGGAAGCTGTCCGGCACGCCATGTTCGAAACGGGCGGGCGCGCCACGCTCGTAGATGCCCAGGATCCAGCCGCCACGTTCCTCACGGGCATAAGATTCGTTGTCAGCGTCGCGCACAACGGGGTGCTCAGGGTTGCCCGCTTCGCGCCATTTGACCAGCTCGGGGTCTTTGTCCATGACGATGAAGGTGTGCTCGACCGGGATGGCAGGCATCTTGATGCCAAGCATCTTGGCGGTGCGCTGCGCGTGGTTTCCGCTCGCGGTGACGACATGCTCGGCGGTGATCACCACCTTCTCGTCGCTCTCGATCAGGTTACCACCCTTTTCTGCCATGACGGTGCAGGTCACTTCCCAGTGGGTGCCGTTCCAGTGGAAGTCATCCGCCTGCATCTTGCGCACGATTTCGACGCCACGCTGACGGGCGCCCTTGGCCATGGCCTGGGTCACGTCGGCGGGGTTAATGTAGCCATCCTCGGTGTGATAGAGCGCGCCTTTCAGGTCCGAGGTCTCGATCAGCGGCCAGCGCTCCTTGATCTGCTCCGGGCTCAGGAATTCGTAGTTGATGCCCACGGTGTCAGCGGTCGAGGCATAGAGCATGTATTCATCCATGCGCTCGTCGGTCTGGGCCATGCGCAGGTTGCCGACCACGGCGAAACCGGCGTTCAGACCGGTCTCAGCCTCCAGCTCCTTGTAGAACTTGACCGAGTAGTCGTGGATGTGGGTCGTCGCGTAGGACATGTTGAACAGCGGCAGCAGACCGGCGGCGTGCCAGGTCGAGCCGGAGGTCAGCTCGTCGCGCTCGATCAGCATGACATCGTCCCAGCCGGCTTTGGCCAGGTGATAGGCGATCGAGGTCCCGACGGCGCCCCCGCCGACGACAAGCGCTTTGACATTGGTTTTCATGGACGACTCCCTTGGCGAACATGGTGGGAAAATTTGTGCTGCTCAAACATGGCGCATCGCCAAGGGTCGCGCAAAACCAGCCCGACGCTAATTCGCGAAAAAACGACTACTGGAGTCGGTTTCACGCAGGAGGGAACAGCCAAACGCCCATGGACCCCGGCCCGGGGTGGGGCGTTGTGCGGGGAGAATCAGGCGTGCGTCAGCGCACCATCGGGAACCGCCTCAATCCCCCGCCAAGGCCACCGCGCGGCGCCAGGCGGCGCCCAGCGCCTCGGGGGAGGTGTCGCGTGGCAGGGTTTCCACCGGCCCGCCACCATCGCCCGAGAACCAGCGTCCGCGACGGCGGCGCCAGGCGGTCAGCAGGATCTGGTCACCGCCCTCGGCCCGCACCCCGACCGAGCGCGCACCCCGGTAAAGCGTCGCGCGGGTCTTGACCCCGGCCACCTCCATCAACCCCGCGTCATAGGCATCGTCATTGCGCCCCTCGATCCAATCGCCGAAGAAGGCGTCGAACTCCGGCTGATCCGGGGTCAGAAACCGGCTCTTGTCCAGCGCGTCCAGCAGTGCCGCGCCGATCTCGGCGTCGCTGGCATCGACAGGCAGGATATGCTGCACGCCCTGCGGGTCCGGGTAGTTCGAGCGGTACACGGCCATGGATTCGACCATCAGGAACTTGCGAAACAGGATCGTGCCTGCCGCGAACCATTCGGGGGGCGGGGGCGGGGTGGGTCGATCACTCTCGTCAAAAATCTGCCCGGTTTCCCGAAAATCAATTGTCTTCATTGTGCCACTACCCAGTTCATGTCGACTTCCAACGATTGCGCATATTCCATAGCATAGATGATCTCCTTGAGTTGTTCATCTGTCGCGCCTTCCGGGATGGCGAGGCGAAGCTGCCTATGCTCAATCTTTGTGACCTCTTCGAACCGGTCGCCTTCAAAATCCTTCAGTTTGTCCAGATATCGCTTCAACGTATAAAAAATCGCTTGAGGCCGGTTTACATAGGTCGGCGCGTTGATGTTCAGCGTCTTTGCACTTGTGGCTACGCGCGTAACGGGGTCAAAAAAGTCGATCACCGGGAAGGGGCGCGGGCCGAACCACCTTCCGTAGCCTCCCTGCCGGTTCAGCGCCTCTTCCCAGGGGATGCCCTGTTCGCGAATGCCCCTGGCCCGGGTAATGCCGGTGCCTGTGATCCGTGTGATGTTTCGGGTTGCAGCCAAGTTGGCGCGGGCGGCAGCGGCGGCGCGGAAACCACGGCCCAGAGGCACGGCACCGCTCTCATCCACAATGAACTCGCGCAGCAGCCGGGACTTGGCGATCCCGCGCAGAAATGACAGGGCCGCCCCTGCCGCAGGCACCACTGTCATGGCGATCTGGGTACGCAGATAGGCCCGCTCGCGCACCGCCTCGGCCAGCTCCGCCTCGGTTGCTTCGCATTTCAGATAAGCGTCCAGCGTGAACCAGACCCTGTTTTCAACGGCGGCAACATAGTCGTTGAAGGCGGACAACAGCTCCGGCGTCTGGGCAAGCGCCGCTTGCAACGTCTCAAGACGTTCGGGCAAGTTTGCAAGTTCTTCGCCAATCTGCGCCTCAATCGCCTGGCGGCGCGCCCTGTTTTCTTCGCCTTCAAGGCCCAGGGCGGCCGCCAGTTCCAGCACCGCAAAATCGAGGGTCGCACCGACACCACTCAGAACAGTGCCGATACCTTCAATGGTCTCCACACCGGCATCCCAAAGCGCCTCGGCGGTGCCGGTCGCGCCGGCAGCATCCATGAGGATTTGACGCGCCACAGCGTTGCGGGGGCGACAACCTTCCTTCCCTTCGACCACCGGTTCGGCCACGCATCTGCAACCAAAATCATGACCCGGATGGCCATGCGGTGTTTCCTTGTCCCAGGCGAAGACCTGATCATCGTGCTTGCGGTGACCGGCCCGCACCCGCGCATCCTCACGCGTTCGCCAGACGTAATGGGAAATGCCTAGCGCCTGTTGGCGGCGGGCGTTCACCCAAGCCTGGTATTGCGACACGGTTGCCTGAACGGACGGGTCTCACGCCAGATCGGTCGCAGCTTCCTCGCCCATCATCTCCGCCCGCGCGCGCAGACGCTCGAAGGCCTCGTCTGTCAGGTCGTCGATGGCTACCGAGCGCACATGTGCAGCGTACGCCCCGATTACCGCCCCAAACGCGCGTCGAAATCGTCCAGCGGCAGCACTGGGTGGATCAGCGCGCGCAACTCGGCCCTGCGCGGGGCCGTGGGTTCGAACATCGTGTAGCAGACGTAGTCCTCGATCATCGCCGCCTGCTGTTCGAACCCGTAGGTCAGGAACGCACGGTCGGCTTCGGGCACGTACCAATAGGGGTCACGGCTGCGCACGCTTTCGGACCCGGATGTTGCTGGATCATAGTGGGTGCGGTCTCGGTTCTGCCATTGCCAGACATGCACCAGCTCATGCGCCATCAGAAGCGCCTGAGGCAGCGGCACGGCATGGGGCCAGCCCTCCATCATGTCCTCGCGGTAGAAGTCGCGTTTCAGCAAAACCTGGTTCCAAAGCACCATGCCCGCGGGCCATTGGAACCCGTCACGCGGGCTGGGCACCCGGGTGCAGATCCCTTCCGGCGGGCGGGTTGATGGAGGGGGGGCTTCGCCGGTCGTCTCCGCCTTCGGATCTTTCGGCAGGGGCGTCAGGCCGACACCTGACTGCACGACAATCTTTCCCTGATCCAGCGTGTCCCCAAACAGGACGCGGGCAAAATCGGCCTCGCCAGGGGCCAGACCACGGGCGCAGGCACTGACGGAAAAAAGAACAACGGGCAGAAGAACCAGACGCAACATGGGCCGAGCTTTCGCCACGTGCTCCGAAAATGCAAGACCCCGCCTGAGCGGGGTCTGATCACGTTTCAGATTTATAGCATCCCCGGCACCACCTGGTCCGGTGGGCGGTGGCCATCGGCGAAGGTCTTGATGTTGATGATCACTTTCTCGCCCATCTCGAGCCGCCCCTCATGGGTGGCCGAACCCATATGCGGCAGGGCCACGACACTGGGCAGGTCGCGCAGGCGCGGGTTGATCTCGGCCCCATGTTCATAGACGTCCAAACCTGCCCCCGCGATCTCGCCCGCACGCAGCATGCGGGTCAGGGCGTTCTCGTCGATCACCTCGCCGCGCGAGGTGTTCACGATCACCGCCTCGGGCTTCATCAGCTTCAGGCGGCGTGCATTCATCAGGTGGAAGGTCGAGGGCGTATGCGGGCAGTTGATCGACAACACGTCCATGCGCGCGACCATCTGGTCAAGGCTTTCCCAGTAGGTTGCCTCGTACTGGTCTTCGATATCGGCGTGTAGACGTTTGCGGTTGTGGTAATGCACCTGCATGCCAAATGCCCTCGCCCGCGCGGCGACAGCCTGACCGATGCGGCCCATGCCCAGGATACCCAAGCGGCGCCCCTGGATGCGATGGCCCAACATGCCCGAGGGCGACCAACCGCCCCATTTGCCCTCGGCCATAAGGCGAATGCCCTCCGGGAAGCGGCGGGTCACGGCCAGGATCAGCGCGATCGCCATATCCGCCGTATCATCGGCCGACACGCCCGGAGTATTCGACACCAGAACACCCCGCTGGCGCGCCGTGTGGATGTCGATATGGTCCACCCCTGCGCCGTAGTTTGCGATCAGTTTCAGCTTGTCGCCAGCCGCGGCCAACATGCTCTGGTCGATCTGGTCGGTCAGGGTGGGCACCAACACGTCGGCCCGCTTCATCGCATCGACCAGCTCGTCACGCGACATCGGCGTGTCCGCGTCGCGCAGCTCGACGTCGAAAAGCTCCTTCATCCGGGTCTCGACCGGCTCCGGCAACCGTCGCGTCACGACAACACTCAGACGTTCAGGGGCCATGCTGCCCTCCCTTCTTCTTTTCTTTCGCGCCTCTCGATGACAAACTGGCAAGGAACGCGATGCTGCACAAGCACCAACGCACGTGCAGCATGAAAAGAATGACGTTCGAGGGCAGTCAGGTGATTTACGTCGGGTGGACGAAGGAGGCCGCATGCGGTTGATCGGGGCATTTCTGGCCGGGTGCGTGGTGTTGTGCACCCAGCCCGCGCTTGCAGCCGAAGGGGAAGAGCGCGGCTCGGTCACCAACCTGCCGATCCCGCGCTATGTCTCGTTGAAGACCGGCGAAGGCAATGTGCGCCGGGGGCCATCTCTGACCCACCGCATCGACTGGGTGTTCAAGGCCCGTGGCATGCCGCTGGAGATTACCGGCGAGTTCGGCCACTGGCGCCGGGTGCGCGATCGCGACGGCGTGGGCGGCTGGATGCACTATTCGCTTCTGTCTGGCGCGCGCACCGTGATCATCGAAACCGACCTGACCGCTCTGTTTCAACGCCCTGACCCGTCGACACGGGTCAATGCGTACCTGGAGGCGGGCGTGATTGCCCGTGTCGATGAATGCGCCGCCGATTGGTGTCTGTTGCGCGCCGACGGGCACAAGGGTTGGGCCGCCAAGACCGCAATCTGGGGGGTGCGCGTGGACGAGGTCATCGACTAGATGGAGCTGATCGGCTCCCCCCGGGCCGCGCGACGGCTGAGGGTCGAGCGGGCCGTGATCATCCATGCGGATGCGGAGTGGTTGCCACGGATCGCCGAGGGGCGCATCGACCTGTTTCAGAAACTGGAGGCCAAGGCCCGATCCGAGGGGTGGCCGATGTTATTGGTGGCTGCGGGCAGCCGCGAGGCAGTGGAACTGGATCGTCGCTCGGAGGATATCCGCCTAATTTGCGCTGATGCGCCGGGCTATGCGCCGCGCACGCTGCACATTCACCCAAGCTATATCTGGGGCTTCTGGCACCTCGACGAATTGGGCCTGCGGGCCCATAGCTCCCTGCGGTTCGGCGGTTTCTGTGCCGAACAGGTCGACCCGGCCAAGGCACGCTATTTCTTTGACGGGGTGTCGGGCTACATGCTGCGCGAAAACATCTCGGGCCGCCCGCAGGAAGTGCGTGTTCACGCCCCTCTGCAAGGCGCCCGCGCCACCGTGTTCTGCCAGGAGATTGAGGACCAACCCGGCGAGCCCCTGCATTACCTGACCACTGAAGAAATGATCCGCACCTGCGCCGAACACGACCGCGCGGCGTTGATCTATGTAAAGATCCACCCGGCCACCACGAAACCCACCCGCCGCGCCATCATGGACATTACGCGGGACTACCCGAACGTGAAGCTCTCCGAGGCCTCCGTGCATGACCTGATCGAAGCTTCGGATCTGGTGGTCACCCAGACCTCCGGCGTCGGGTTCGAGGCTCTGATGCAGCGCTGCGCAGTGGTGACCTGCGGAAAAACCGACTACTGGCAGGCGACCCTGACCGCGCGTCGGGTGTCCGACCTGCGCGAAGCGCTCAGTTTCGGCCCGGAGGCGATGGCGGACTTCCCGTTCGAGCGGTTCTTCTACTGGTACCTGGGCCAGCGTTGTCTGGAACCCGCAAAGGACGGCGTCGAGACCCGCGCCTGGGCACGCATCCGCGACAAGGCGATGCTGTGACCTTGCGGGCCGGGCGGGGAATCGGATAGCGCAGAGCCATGGCCGACAAGAGCACACGCATGAACCTTTCCGCCGGGATCGCCTCGGCCTCCGTCGCGGTAACCCTGGTGCTGTTGAAGCTCTGGGCGCTTGGCGAGACGAATGCGCTGTCGGTGGCGGCCTCGCTGGCGGATTCGGCGATGGACCTGATGGTGTCGCTGGGCGCCTTGGCGGCGATCTGGTATGCCGCGCGGCCTGCCGATGACGATCACACCTTCGGCCATACCTCAGCCGAGGATCTGGCCGCGCTCGGCCAGAGCCTGTTCATCCTCGCCTCGGCGGGCATCATCGCCTTTGCCGCCGTGACCCGGCTGTGGTCCGGCGAACCCGCGCCGATCCTGTCTCACGGTAAGGGCATCATCGTCATGGGAACGTCCATCGTGCTGACCCTGTCCCTGGTGCTGTGGCAACGCCACGTGGCGGCACGCACCGGGTCGGCCGTGGTCAAGGCCGACAGCCTGCATTACCTGGGTGACCTCATCCCGAACATTGGCGCAATCCTGTCGCTTTGGGCGGCCAGCTGGTTCCAGATGGAGGCAATCGACAGCGCCGTGGCCATTGGGGCGGCAATCCTGCTGGCCGTCGGTGCCCTGCGCATCTTCAAGACCGCCTGGGACGGGCTGATGGACCGCGCTGCCGACCCGGAGATGATCGCCGGGATCGAGACCATCGCCCGTGACTGGCCCGGGGTGCACGGGTTTCACGACCTGAAGACACGGCGGTCGGGCAGCAAGGTCTTCGTGAACATGCATATCGAACTGGACGGCGCGCAGAGCCTGGACGAGGCCCACGCCACCGGCGCCGCCCTGCGCCGCGCCATCCTGCGCGCCTATCCGCAAACGGATGTGATGCTGCACAAGGACCCGGTGGGGGTGCAGCCGCACCCGGAGGATCCCTCGCGTAAACCAAAATAGCCGGGTGGGCTCCCGCCGCACATCTGCGCCTTCGGCTTGTCGTGCGTTGGGCATGGCACGCTTCGCGTGCCAGGGGCTTTGCCCCTCGCGCTGACGCGCTCACCCCAAGGTATTTTGGCAAGAAAAAGAACAGGGGAGCCTTGTCTGGCACGGCGGGGTGGGATGCCGCCGCGCTTGCCCACCCGCGTCGCTTGCCAGGGTGGGCGCCGTGTCGGGCAAGGTGATTACTCAGCAGCGAGCCCCCGGCCCTTCAGAAGCGCTTCGACCCCGGGTAGGCGGCCGCGGAACGCGCGGTAGAGGTCTTCGGCTTCCACCGATCCGCCTGCCGACAGGATGTGTTTCTCCAACAGCTGGGCGGTTTCAGCGTGGAAGGGGTCGCCCGCTTCGAGGAAGGCTTCAAACGCATCGGCATCCATGACCTCGGACCACATGTAGCTGTAGTAACCCGAGGAATAGCCGTCCCCGGCAAAGACATGGGCAAAATGCGGCGTGGCGTGGCGCATGCGGATCGCCCTGGGCATGCCGATGGCCTCCAGAACTTCGGCCTGGGCCTGCATCGGATCAGAGGGTGCCGCGCCTTCGTGGAAGGCAAGGTCAACCAGTGCCGAGGCCACGAATTCCACGGTCTGGAACCCCATGTCATGGGTCGCCGCCGCCAACAGCCGGTCCAGCATCGGTTTCGGCATCGGCTGCCCGGTGTCCGCATGGGTGGCAAATTCGCCCAGCACCTCGGGCACTTCCAGCCAGTGTTCGTAAAGCTGGCTGGGCAGTTCGACGAAGTCCCGCGCCACGGAGGTGCCCGAGATCGAGTCGTAAGTCACGTTGGACAGCATCTGGTGCAGTGCATGTCCGAACTCGTGAAACAGCGTGCGGGCGTCGTCCCAGGACAGAAGCGCCGGCTTGCCCGCCTCGGCCTTGGCGAAGTTGCAGACATTGACGACGATGGGGCGAATGTCCCCTTCCAGCTTCTGCTGACTGCGCATGGCCGAACACCAGGCGCCCGAGCGCTTGGAGCCACGCGCGAAATAGTCCCCCACGAAGACCGCCAGGTGCTGACCATCCCGGGTCACCTCCCAGGCGCGGGCATCTTCATGGTAGAGCGCCACATCCAGCGGCGCGAACTCCAGCCCGAACAGGCGGTTTGCCACGCTGAAGGCGGCTTCGATCATGCGGTCGAGCTGCAGGTAGGGTTTCAGCTCCGCCTCATCCAGGTCGTGTTCCTGCTGGCGGCGGCGTTCGGCATAGAAATGCCAGTCCCAGGGTTCCAGGTCGCCATTGTGCCCATCCGCGTGCAGCATTTCAGTCATGGTGGCCGCATCCTTCAGCGCCGCCGCCTTGGCCGGTTCCCAGACCTCCATGAGCAAATCACGCACCCGGTCAGGATGGCCGGCCATTTCGGTTTCCAGCTTGAACTGGGCGAAACTGTCGTAGCCCAGAAGCCCCGCGCGGGTCTCGCGCAGGGACAGGATTTCCGTGGCAATGGCGCGGTTGTCCGTGTCGCCGCCATTGGCGCCGCGCGCGCTATAGGCCTCATAGGCCTTCTGGCGCAGATCGCGGCGGGGTGAGAATTGCAGGAAAGGTGTGATCAGCGAACGCGAGAGGGTCACGACCGGGCCGTCCGCCCCTTTCTCGGCCCCGGCCGCGCGGGCGGCGTCCAGGACGAAATCGGGCAGGCCCTCCAGATCCTCACCCGCGATTTCCATGTGCCAATCACGCTCATCCGCCAGCAGGTTCTGCATGAACTCGGTGCCCAGCACCGCCAGACGCTCCTGCACCTCCTTGTACCGGTCACGATCCGCCCCTTGCAGCAGCGCCCCCGCCCGCACGAAACCGCGCCGGGTCAGCATCAGCACGCGCGCCTGTTCGTCGGACAGGGCCAGGTCGTCGCGGGCGAGCCACAGGGCCTCGACCCGTTCAAACAGCTTCGCGTTCATAGAGATCTCGGCCGCATAGGCGGCGAGTTTCGGCGAGAAGGCACGTTGCAACTCTTCCCGCTTGGGCGTCGAATCCGCGCCTGCCACATTGTAGAACACGCCAAGTACGCGGTTCAGCGTGGCATCTGCCCGTTCCAACGCCTCGATCGTATTGGCAAAGCTCGGCGCCTCGGGATTTTCGGCAATTTCGGCCAGGTTGGCACGCGCCTCGGTCAAAGCGGCCGCAAAAGCGGGTTCGAAGTCCTCATCGGTAATGGCGGCGAAAGGCGGCAAGTCGAAAGGCGTGTCCCAGGCGGACAAAAGCGGGTTGGTCATGCGTGTCTCCTTTGCCCATGAACCTAGGGACGGATTGCGACATGTCCATACGCAAACGGGGTGGACATGGCCGAACGGCGCGCGTTTCCTCGGCGCAAAGGAGTTTCTGCCATGTCACAATCGCACTGCCCCAAGGGCCCGATGACCACCGCCATTCACGCGGGCGAGGCGCCCGACCCGGCAACCAAGGCCTCGGCCCCGCCCCTGCACATGTCATCGACCTTCGTGGTCGAAGAGGCGGCAGGATTTTCCGCCCATGACATTCCCGAGGACGCGCCCTGGCTTTATGCCCGCTGGGGCAATCCGACCGTGGACATGCTGGAGCGCAAGATCGCCACGCTGGAAGGGGTCGAGGCCTGTCTGTGCACAGCATCCGGCATGGCGGCGGCTTCGGCGATCTTCTTTACCTTCCTGTCGGCAGGGGACCACGTGCTGGTCTCGGACGTATCCTATGCGGGCGTGGCGGAGCTGGTGCGCGATACGCTTCCGCGCCTGGGGATCGAGGCGACAGTGGTGAACATGTCAGACCTCACGGCCGTGGCGGCGGCCCTGCGCCCGAACACGCGGCTGGTGCATGCGGAAACCCCGGTGAACCCAATCGGGCGGCTGACCGACCTGGCGGCGGTGGCGAACCTGGCCCACGAAGTAGGCGCGCTGATGTCAGTGGACAGCACCTTTGCCTCGCCGATGGCCACGCGACCCGCCGAATTCGGCGTGGACTTGGTGATGCACTCGATCACGAAATACATCGGCGGCCATGGCGACGCGGTCGGCGGCGCCGTGGCCGGATCGCGCGAGCTGGTCGCCAAGATGCGCGGCGAGGCCTCGATCCACCATGGCGGCATCCTGTCGCCCTTCAACGCCTGGCTGATCGCCCGTGGCGCGGCGACCCTGCCCCTGCGCATGCGGGCGCATGAGGCAGGGGCGATGGCGGTGGCCGAGTGGCTGGAGGCCAATCCGCGGGTTGCCCGGGTGATCTATCCGGGGCTCACCTCGCACCCGCAACATGACCTGGCCCGGTCACAGATGAAAAATTTCTCGGGCATGATCTCGTTCCAGGTCGGCGATACCGCCAAGGGCGAGGCCGTGGCCGAGCGGATGATGGAGCGGCTGGAGGTGATCCACTATGCCGTGTCTCTGGGCCACCATCGGTCCTTGGTGTTCTGGATGCCCACCGAGGGACTTATGGAAAGCTCCTTCCGGCTGGAGGGCGCCGCACTGGAGGATTATCGCGCCTATGCAGGGGACGGGATCTTCCGACTGTCCGTGGGGCTGGAGGATGCCGAGGATTTGATCGCCGATCTCGACCGGGTGCTCTAGGCAAAGGCGGGCTCCCGCCCTCCCCCTGCGCCCTCCGGGCTTGTGGCAGGTTGGGCATGGCACGCTACGCGTGCCAGGGGCTTTGCCCTCGCGCTTTCGCACTCACCCCAAGTATTATTGGCAAGTTAAAGAGAGAAACAGCCCGGCGCGGCGGAGTGCGCAAGAGCAACCCCGCCGCGATTGCAACGGAAGTCAGGGTGGGAGCCGCGCCGGGCAGCGGGCGCAGCGGGGCAAAAGCCCCTGACGGGGCCGCTCTAGCCGTCGTGGCCCTTCTCGCGCAGGTGTCGTTCAAGACGCCTCAGCGCCAGCGAAAGGGTTACCGTCATCATCAGGTAGATAAGCGCGACCACGTTATAGGTCTCGAAATAGCGAAAGTTCCCTGCCGCCGTGACCTTGCCCAGTTGGGTAATATCCGCCACCCCCAACACCGACACCAGCGAGCTGTCCTTGACCATCGCCACGAAGTCATTGCCCAGCGGCGGCAGGATCATGCGAAAGGCCTGGGGCCAACGGATCAGGCGAAAGCGCTGCCAGCCGTTCAAGCCCAGCGCTTGGGCCGCTTCGATCTGACCCTGATCAACCGCTTGCAGACCGGCACGAAAAACCTCGGCGATGAAGGCGGAATAGCCGATGGTCAGCGCCAGGACCGCCCGCCACAACAGCGGAAAATCCCGGGTACGGATCGGGTCGAGCCCCAGCCCCTCGGCCAGCCAGTTCCAGCCAGCCACCATGGCAGGCGCAACCACGAAGGCCACGTAGAGCAGCAGCACGATGATCGGCACGCCGCGAATGATCTCGATATAAAATCGCGCGAGCTGCCTAAGCACGACAAAGCGCGACAGGCTGGCCACCGCCAGCCCCAACCCGATCACGCAGGCCGACACGAATCCCACAAGCGTGACCATGACCGTGATGCCGATCCCCTTGGACAGGGTGCCCAGCACCTGCCAATAGAGGTCATCAACCACGATACGATATAGAAAGAACGCCCCGATCAGACCGGCAAAGACCAGCCACCAGGGGAAATCCTCGTCCTGTTCGGGGGTGGGGATCATTTTGGTCCGGGAAGGTTGCGCGCCGGGCTCATACCGGCGCGTCAGGGGTCAGCCGCCGATTTTGTAATCGAGGAACCAGGTCTTGTTCAGCGCGTCCAGCGTGCCGTCCGCACGCATGGCTTCAATCGCCGCATTGATCGGTGTCACAAGCTCCGAGCCCTTGGGGAAGATGAAGCCGAAATCCTCGGTGCCCAGCTTCTCACCCACGATTTTCAGCCCGCCATCGGAGGCAGAAACATAGCCCTCACCCGCCGTGCTATCGGTCAGCACCAGGTCCACGTCGCCTGCACGCAGGGCCTGGACCCCCGCACCAAAGGTTTCGAACTTGACGATGCGCGGGTTGGCCTCATCGCCATCCAGCACGTCGTAGACACCGACGTAGAACGGGGTGGTGCCGGGCTGCGCGGCCATCAGCAGGTCGTCGTCAGCAGCGAAGGAGGCGGCGTCGCTGAACCGTTCCTCGTCTCCGCGCACCATCATGATCATCTCGGATCGCATGTAGGGGGCCGAGAAATCGACCACCTCGGCACGGTCTTCGCGAATGGTGATGCCAGTCATGCCCAGGTCGTATTGCGCATCTGCCACGGCCGGGATCATCGCGTCCCAGCTGATGTTCTCATATTCCACGGTGATGTTGATGCGCTTGGCTATCTCGGCCATCGCATCATATTCCCAGCCCACCGCATTGCCGGTGCCCGGTTCGATGAACTGCAGCGGCGGGTAGGCGTTCTCGGTAACCACAACCACGGTTTTCCCGCCCAGGTCGGGCAGGTCTTCGGCCATTGCAGCGCCGGTAAAGGCCGTCAAGACAACGGCCGCAACGGTGGCAAGAATTTTCATGAGAACCCTCCAGAGAGATCAAAAAAGACGGCCCACCCTAGGGCCTAGGCGGGGCCGAGTTCAAGCGGGAACTGATAGCGCCATCACGACCCGTCAGCCCAGATCGCAGCGAAAGAGCTGCATGTCGAGCTCGCCGATCTGCCGCATACCGTTGGGCCGAAACCCGCATTTCTCCAACACCCGGACCGAGGCCGGATTGCCCAAGGCCACCCGCGCCTCCACCGCCCAGAGGCCCAGGACGCGGGCTTCGTCCAGCACCAACTCCACGGCAGTCGAGGCTGCGCCTCGCCCCACATGCGCTTCGCCGACACGATACCCCAGCTGCGCCACGCCCTGTTCGATCCCGGTCAGATTCACACGACCCTGAAGCGTATCTCCGTCCCAGACCAGAAACATCGCATCAGTATCAGCAAGCTGCCCTTCAATGACCTTCCTCAACGATCCCAGCTCCCAATAGCTGTCAGGACGCGGCCCGACCCAACGCTCGAACCAGGCACGGTTCTCGATCTCGAAATGCCAGAGAGCTTCCGCATCCTCCACGCGCAAGGGGTGCAGCTCAACCGTCACAGCAGCTCCAATCGGCCCAGGCGGTCAGGAAAAGGGCGACCTTGTGTTTGGGTGGAAAATGCGCTGCAAGCTCACGGGCGACACTACGTTCACGGGCGGATTGTTGGGGGTCTGGCCGTGAGCCTTGATCAATGAACGGATCTTCATCGTCGTCAGGGAAAGCTTCAAGAACCAGGCGATCCTCCCGCCAAAGCGCATCGTGCAACTTCCCGCAGGCTGGGCAGCACACATTCCCCCCCAATATGGAGGCTTCCACATCCCGCGACAGTTGGATAGCGCCCATCATGCAGGCGGGGCCGGTTAGCATATCCCCGGCGAATTTTTCCTCCAGGTTAGGCGCATTGGTCAGGATGGTTGCGATCATGTGGTCCAGGCGGGCCGACAACCAACCCTCAAGCTTCGCCAGTATCTGGACATCTGACTGGCTCAGATGCTCTTCCGGTTTCAGCCAGTCCCAGTGATGGTCTTCAACCTGCAAGGACAGCCCGGGAAACGGAGGGCAGGATCGCGCCGTCTTACTCCATTGGGGGGGATAGAACATCGCATGGACAAAAATCGAAAGGGCCCCCAGCACATATGCGCGCGCCTCGGGATGTTGTTTCTGCACGTCCCACAACCAGGGCAGCGCAGCATAGGTCACAGGGTACAAGTCCTCCTGATGATAGAGCTTGTTCCAGAACAGGTCATTCGCCAGCTCTTCATCCCATCCCTCTAGCAGCTTCTCCAAGATATCCGGCACCGGCTCCACCCCGTGGGGCCCATAGAGCCGCCCCCAGATCGGATCGTCCAGAGCAATCTTCACGCAGCGCCTCCGCAGACCGGGCACCCTTCGCGCTTCTTCGTCTTGATCACCCGCACCTCGCCATACATGGCATCATAGATCAGCATCCGCCCGCGCAGGCCTTCACCCGCCTGGGACAGTTCCTTGACCACCTCGACCGCCATCATCGAACCCATCACCCCGGGCAGCGGGCCGACCACACCGGCCTCCGAACAGGACGGCGCCAGCCCCGGCGCCGGGGCTTCGGGGAAGACGCATTGGTAACAGGGCGCGCCCCTGGCCGGATCGAAGGTCGAAATCTGACCTTCCCATTGGCTCAACGCCGCACCGATCACCGGTTTGCCCAGCTTCGCGGCCACGCGGTTCACCAGATAGCGGGTGGCGAAATTGTCGGTGCCTTCCAGCACCAGGTCGTACTCGGCAATGATCGTCTCGGCGCTTTCCTCATCCAGGCGGCGATTGTAGGGACGGACCGCGATGGCCGGATTCTGCGCCTTCATCGCGCGTTCGGCGGAAAAGACCTTGGGCGTGCCGATGTCCTGATCGCGGTGGATCACCTGGCGCTGCAGGTTCGAATTGTCGACCTCGTCATCGTCCACCACGCCGATGGTGCCGATCCCGGCGGCGGCCAAGTACAAGAGCGCCGAGCTGCCCAGCCCCCCGGCGCCGACCACCAACACCTTGGCGTTCTTCATTGCCAACTGCCCCGGCCCGCCGACCTCACGCAACACGATATGACGCGCATACCGGTTCAGTTCCGTGTCAGTGAACGGCCCTTCCTCGCGCTTCGGAGCCTCCGGCGCGCGGGCTTTCAGCCAAGCGACACCGCGGCCGTAAAGCGCTGCCACCCCGGCAAAGCCGATCACCACCAGCCAACCGCCCAGCGTGCCGCCGATCGCCAGCACAAGCGGGTTGTTCGCAGGCAGGGTCGCATGGATCGCCAGCACGGCGACCAGAACGATCCCGGTCAGGAACCACAGACGCGCGCGCGCCACGTCGAATGCCCAACCCAGCCCCCAGATCAGTGCCAAGATGGCCAGAACCCACAGCATGTCTCGCTCCTATTTTCGCCCGGTTGACCCGAAGCCCCCCGCGCCGCGCCCGGTTTCGCCTAGGCTGTCCACGATTTGAAACCCGGCCTGGATCACGGGGGCGATCACGGCCTGGGCAATGCGGTCACCATGGCCGACCGTAAAGGGCTCTGCACTGAGATTGATCAAGATCACCCCCAAAGGCCCGCGATAATCGTTGTCGATGGTGCCGGGGGTGTTGGGCAGGGAAATGCCATGTTTCAGCGCCAGGCCCGAACGGGGGCGGATCTGCATCTCGAACCCTTCCGGGATTTCGACACGCAACCCGGTCGGGATCAGTCGGCGTTCCATCGGCCTAAGAGTGATCCCCTCGGCGCGGTCGGCCTCGGCCAGGTTGGCACGCAGGTCGGCCCCGGCCGATCCTGCCGTCTCATAGCTCGGCAAAGGCAAGCCCTGATCCGCGCCCTCGTCCCAGATCATGCGAATGGTCGGCATACTGCCCCCTTCTTTCTTGTTCAGATCGCTATTTGGTCAAAGCCTCCGCGACACGCGATGCCAGCTTGCGGGCAACCTCGTCCTTGCCCATACGAGGCCATTCCTCCGCGCCTTCGGCGCTGATCACGGTCACCGCGTTCTCGGCCCCGCCCATGATCCCCGTCTCGGGACTGACGTCATTGGCAACGATCCAGTCGCAGCCCTTGCGCGTGCGCTTGACCGTGGCGTGGGCAATCACATCATCGGTCTCAGCGGCAAAGCCAACGACCAAACCGGGGCGGCCTGCCTCCATCTGGCTAACGGTCGCCAGAATGTCCGGGTTTTCGGCAAATTCCAGCACCGGCAGGCTGCCCTTGCCATCCTTCTTGATCTTCGATCCGCTCTCCGAGACGACACGCCAATCCGCCACCGCAGCGGCGAAAATCCCGGCATCCGCAGGCAGAGCCCCCTGCACGGCCTCCAACATCTCGCGCGCGGTCTGAACCTTGACCACCTTGACACCAGCGGGCGGCGACACATCCGCAGGCCCGGTGACAAAGGTCACATCCGCCCCCAAAGCCGCCAGCGCCGCGGCAATCGCCGTGCCCTGCGCGCCCGAGGACCGGTTGGCGATATAGCGCACCGGGTCGATCGGCTCATGGGTCGGACCGGAAGTCACCACCACGTGCTTGCCCTTCAAGGGGCCATCCGCCAGCGCCGCCTCCACCGCCGCGACAATCTCCAGCGGTTCCGACATGCGCCCCGGCCCGTATTCGCCACAGGCCATATCGCCCTCATTCGGGCCGACGAACAACACTCCATCGCCCTTCAAGGTCGCCACATTGCGCTGGCAGGCCGGATGTTCCCACATGCGTACATTCATCGCGGGCGCCAACAGCACGCGTTTATCCGTCGCCATCAAAAGGGTGGATGCCAGATCATTGGCTAGCCCCCCCGCCATCTTGCCTAGCAAGTCCGCCGTCGCGGGGGCCACCACGACCAGGTCAGCCGCACGGGACAGTTCGATATGCCCCATCTCGGCCTCGTCGGTCAGATCGAAGAGATCAGTATAGACCTTCTCGGCTGCCAGACCCGAGGCGCTGAGCGGCGTCACGAATTCCTGCCCGGCCTTGGTAATGACCGGCACGACCGAAGCCCCCCGCTCGCGCAGCCGCCGGATCAGGTCAAGCGATTTGAACGCCGCGATCCCGCCGCCGATGATCAGAAGAATGCGTTTGCCTGCGAGCATATGCGCCCCCTTTCGGTGTCAGACCCGAGTGTTACGGAGCCACGCGCCAAACTGCAACCCAAAGGGGCTTTCGTGGTGCGGCGGGGTGGGATGCCACACCGTTCCCACATACGCTCCATCACCAGGGTGGGAGCCGTGCCGCGAAAGCCCCTATTCGCGGTTTAGAAATGCCTCGCAAGGATCAGGGCGCTCCACCGCCGGGGCATCCAGTACCAGATCGAAGCCGCCCTCGGGCATCCCGCCATCCTCGGATTGCCCCAGCACAAACACCGGCACCTCGGGGACCACCCGCGAAAGATAGGACGGCACGCCCCAATCCCGCCGTGCGTGCCCGTTGCCGGTGATCACCACGACCGGCGACCCAACCTCTTCCAGGGCCTGCACCACGGTCTGCGCCAGGGTCGCGTCGCGCAGCCGCTGAATATCAACCATCCCGCCCAACGCGTCGCGCGGCATCGCTTCGCAATGGGCGTCAAATTGCAGGTCCAGGCGCGCGGACAGCTGCGCCTCGGGCAAGGCCCGATCCAAGCCATACACATCCGCCCCCGGCCCAAACAGCGCCATCACATTGCCGCCAAAGGCCGCCCGCACCGTCTCGCGCGGCACAGCGGCGCCGTAGAAGGCCGCATCACTTGCGGCAAACACGGGGTAATACATGGCGAACTCCGGCCAGCCGCTGTCCGCCCAGCCCAGTGCCGCCTCCAAACCGACCTGATCCGTCCGCAATCCCGGCGTATCCGCTGCCGCCTGCTCGGCAGTCAACATCTCGAACACCACCGCCTTGGGCTGGATCGCCTCGACCCAGTCTGCCTGCACCGCGTGGTGCACCGGGTTGTCATGGGTCTCGCCCAGAATGACCACGCTGGCCTGCATCGCCGTCTCCGGCAACGCGGCCTCTTCGCCCCAAGCCATGGATGCAACCACCACCGCCCCGAGCCCAATACCTGACAAAATCGCTTTCATGCCCGCAGCCTGCCACCCGCTGCCGCCCCGCGCAACCCGATTGCGCCAATGCGTCGCAGACGTTAGGCAGGGCGCATGACCCAGACCTCCCTGCCTCAGTTCAGCCTTGTCATCGGCGGCGCCGGATCCGGCAAGTCCGCCCATGCCGAACGCCTGCTGATCCAGACCGGCCGCCCGCTGCTCTACATCGCCACCGGTCAAGCCTATGACGAGGAGATGCAGCGCAAGATCAAACTTCACCAGGACCGGCGCGGGGCCGTCTGGCGCACGATAGAGGCGCCCCTGGACGTGCCCACCGCCCTGGCACAGGCCCTCCCCCAAGAGGCCGTTCTGCTAGACTGCGCCACCCTTTGGCTGACCAACCACCTCTTCGCCGAGAGCAACCTGGAGACCGAAGAGGCGCGCCTGATCGACGCCATCATCACCTGCCCGGCCCCGGTGGTCGTGGTCACCAACGAGGTCGGCGCGGGCATCGTACCGGAAAACGCCCTGGCCCGCCGGTTCCGCAACGCCCAGGGCGCGCTGAACCAGCGCCTGGCTGCAGACGCTGACAACGTCACCGCGGTCATGGCCGGGCTGCCATTGGTGCTGAAATGACCACGACATTCTGGTGGATCCGCCACGGCCCCACCCACGCCAAGACCATGGTCGGGTGGAGCGACCTGCCCGCTGACCTGTCCGACACCGCGCAGCTGGAACGCCTCGCTGCCTATCTGCCGGACAAAGCGCCTGTCATTTCCTCCGACCTGATCCGCAGCCGCGCCACCGCCGATGCCATCGCACGCGGCCGTCCTCGCCTGCCCGACGATCCCCGCCTGCGCGAGATCCATTTTGGCGACTGGGAGCTGAAGAATTTTGACGAAATCGACGAAACTCACGGCGCCCTATCACGCCGGTTCTGGGACGAGCCCGGCCATGTCGCCGCCCCCAACGGCGAAAGCTGGTATCAGACAGAGGCCCGGGTCAGCGCCGCCATTGAGACCCTGCGCGGCCCTGCGAACGTCATCATCGTCGCCCATTTCGGCGTGATCCTGACCCAACTGGCGCTCGCCTTGCAAAAGGCCCCCGCCGACATCCTGGCCCAGCGCATCGACAACCTGTCCCTGACCCGCATCACCTTGGGCCCGGGTGACACGGAGGTCGGAGAAATCAATCACCTCCCGTGATAGGCCCGACCACAATTCATGGTTTTGCGTGATGAGTTCGCGCAGTTACCCTGCCCGCATGACCTATGATCTTTATATCGGCGACCAGATGTTTTCTTCCTGGTCCCTGCGCGGCTGGCTGATGTTCGAGCGTTTCGACATCCCCGCCAACACCCACCTTGTCGGACTTTATTCCGGCACAATGAAACAGGACCTGGTGCCGCTTTCCCCGGCCCGCCTGGTCCCGGTGATGCGCACGCCCGAGGGCGTGGTGGTCGGCGATACGATCGCCATGGCCGAGACACTGGCCGAACGCCACCCGGACGCCGGGCTTTGGCCCACGGGTCCCGAGGCCCGTGCGTTGGCGCGCTGGTTGGTGGCTGAGATGCACTCCGGCTTTGGTGCCCTACGCGGCGACTGCGCGATGCAGCTGCACAGTGGCTACACCGACTTCACGCCGACCGACGCGGTCCGTGCCGATCTTGCCCGGATCGAAGAGCTCTGGTCGCTGGCCTGCAGCCGTCACGGGTCGGACGGCCCCTGGCTCTTCGGCGCCTATTCCCTAGCCGATGTGTTCTACGCCCCCGTCGCCGCCCGTATCGCGGGCTACGGCCTGCCGGTTGGCGACGCGGCCGCGGCCTATGTCGCCCAGCACCTGGCCGACCCCGCCTTCCGCCGCTGGCGCGCCCTGGGACTGACGAAAAGCTACGATCCGATGCCCTACGCGATGGATCTGGACCACGGCCCCTGGCCCGGCCCGACCCCGCGCAAGGCCCACGCGGTTGACGCGGGCCCTTCCGAGAACGCCACCTGCCCCTATTCTGGCAAAGAGGTCACCGACTACCTGGAACTCGATGGGCGCGTCTTCGGTTTCTGCAATCCGACCTGTCGCGACAAGACTGTGAACGACCCCGAAGCCTGGTCGGCCTTCACGGCGCTTCTGTGAACCCGGTGCCCTCTGCCACGACCCGGCAGAGGGCTACAGGAAACAATCCGTCCTGGTAATGGAGAACTCCGCCAGCACCTCACCATTCAGCCGCTGATACCGATAGACCACCCGGCCGCCTCGCCCGATGTCATACGAAAACATGTCCGGGGCGCAGGCCTCTTGCACCAACGCCTCACGCACACCTCCCAGCAGCATGGGCTGTTCCCCGTCCACGATCAGAATGATGCGCAACGTTGCGCCGTCTGCCTCCAGCCGCGAAAGGACCGTGATCTCGTCGAGCCGCAGCGGCAGGCTGGCATTGCTGTTCTCTGCCTCCCAGGAAAAGCTCTCCTCCAGCGTTTGCGCCTCCGAGATCAACCGCGACAGGGTCGCACTTCGCACATCGGGCGCATACTCCCAATCCTCCACGTACCCATCCAGGACCTTGGTACCGACGAACAGGACCAAAGCCATGGCAACCAAACCGGCATCTGCCAGGAAATGCAGCCGCGGCCGCCCGCTTTCCTCGTCCCAATGATGTTCACCGCGTGAAAAGGCCAGAACCAGATTTGCGATCGGGATGAAGGCCATCCAGGCTTTACGGCGACTGCCACAGATATGGTTGGACCGAGCCGCAGCCAGCAGGTAGTGCCCCGCACCTGAAAGCGCATAGACCGCCAGCATTCCAAAGCCGAGAATGGACAGATAGCCCGCATCGGCCACGTAGGGCAGAACCACCCATCCGAGGTTCGCCGTCGACACCGTGAGACCAAGCAAAACAACCAGCAGGATATAAGGCACCCGGCGCAGCGACCTGGTCACGTCTGACGTGATTGCCGCGAACAGCGCCCCGGCGAAGAAAACGGCAAGGACAATCGCGATGATCTGCAACTCGCTCATCAGCATCAAGCGTCCCAATACCCGGTCCATGAACCATCCCTTCCAATTCCCATGTTAAAAAAATGTTGCCGTATCACGGCTGCCTTCCGTTTCGCACCAAACCAAGTGCGACGCAATGCGCCGAGATCACGCAGGTTGGCCCACGGTTGCGTTAACCATTTGTAAACCAAGCTTGCGTTAACCATTGTAAACGAATTGAACGCAGTGGTTTACGGAGCTCCCCATGGTCGCGCGCGCCTATACGGTCGCCTTCGAAGGCATCGAAGCCCGCCGGGTCGAGGTGCAATGCGCCTTCTCGCCGGGCATGCCTTCCTTCTCCATCGTCGGCCTGCCGGACAAGGCCGTATCCGAAGCCCGCGAGCGGGTTCGCGCCGCGCTGAACGCCATGGCCATCGCCCTGCCCGCGCGTAAGGTCACGATCAACATGTCACCCGCCGACCTGCCCAAGGAAGGCTCTCATTTCGACCTGCCAATCGCGCTCGCCGTGCTTGCCGCGTTGGAGATCATTCCCGCCGAAGAGGTCGAAAACACCTTGGCCCTGGGCGAGCTGTCGCTCGATGGCTCCCTTGTGCCGGTGATCGGCGCCCTTCCCGCCGCCATGGCCGCGGCCGAGGACGACCGCGCGCTGATCTGCCCCAAGGCCTGCGGGGCCGAGGCCGCCTGGGTCGGCGCCGCCAAGGTACTGGCCGCCCGCACCCTGCCTGCCGTCATCCAGCATTTCACCGGGCAATCGCCGCTTGATCCGGCCGATCCCGGCGAAGTGGCCACCGACCCGACGGGGCGCGACCTTCTGGACGTGAAGGGCCAGGAACGCGCCAAGCGCGCGTTGGAGATCGCCGCCGCCGGACGCCACCATCTGATGATGGTCGGCAGCCCCGGCGCAGGCAAATCCATGCTGGCCGCCCGCCTGCCGTCAATCCTGCCGCCCTTGTCGCCCTCGGAGGCGTTGGAAACCTCAATGATTCAATCGCTTGCGGGACATCTGGACGACGGCGGCATCTCCCGGACACGTCCCTTCCGCGAGCCGCATCACACCGCCTCCATGGCCGCCATCGTCGGCGGCGGGCGGGGTGCCAAACCGGGCGAAATCAGCCTCGCACATCATGGTGTGCTGTTCATGGACGAGTTCCCCGAGTTCAACCGCACAGTGCTGGAAACCCTACGCCAACCGATCGAAACCGGCGAGGTCGTGGTCGCTCGCGCCAATGCCCATGTGCGATACCCCTGCCGTTTCATGCTGGTCGCCGCCGCGAACCCTTGCAAATGCGGCTACCTCAGTGACGCCAACCGCGCCTGTTCGAAGGCACCAAACTGCGGGGCGGACTACATGGGGCGCATTTCCGGCCCGCTGATGGACCGGTTCGACCTGCGGCTGGAAGTCCCGCCGGTGGAGTTCACCGATCTCGACATGCCCGCGACCGGGGACAGCTCTGCCACCGTCGCCACCCGCGTGGCCGAGGCGCGCGCCATCCAGGAAACGCGTTTCGACGGTCACGAAAACAGGCGCGTGAATGCTGATGCCGAAGGCGCGATGCTGGAGGAAATCGCCGCGCCGGATGCCGAGGGTCGTGAGTTCCTGACCAAGGTCGCCGATCGCTTCGGTCTGACCGCGCGGGGCTATCACCGGGTTTTGCGTGTGGCGCGCACCATTGCCGATCTGGAAGGGGCGGCGGACGTACGCAAACCTCACCTGGCGGAGGCCGCAAGCTACCGGTTGGCGTTTTCTCAGCCGAATTGAGCGTTTACGAAGCTTGCCACGCGCTTAAGACCTGCGCGGGCTTCCGGCACCAGCCCGTCCATCAGCACCCAGACATGCGGGCAGTTGGCCCATTCGTCACAGGTAACTTCTCCGCCCGCCGCCATCAGCTGCTCCGCCATGCGGCGGCTGTCGTCGCGCAAGATTTCAGTGTCACCGAATTGCAGGAAGACTGGAGGCGGTGTTTCAAACTTAGCAAACAGCGGGGAAATGCGTGGGTCCGCAGGGTCCGCGGCGGCCAGCACCCAGTCAGACAGAAGCTCTGACCGGCTTGCGGGAAGGGCGGGGTCATCGGATGCATTCGCCTGGAAGGACTCCCCGCTGAAACTCATGTCGGTGAGCGGTGAAAAGGCGAACAGCGCCCTGGGCGCGCGACCCTCTGTGGTCAGACGAGCCAGCAAGGCCAAGGCCAGAGATCCGCCCGCGCTGTCTCCGCCCAGGATGATGTCCTCGGGCGCATAGCCCCGCACAAGAAGCGCGTCGAAGGCGGTGCAGGCATCTTCGAACGCTGCCGGAAACGGGTGTTCGGGGGCCAGACGATAGCGCGGCGCGACGACCTCGACCCGGGTCAGGCGCGACAGGCGGGCCAGCATGTGGCGATGGGTCAGCGGGCTGCCCGCGATGAAGCCGCCGCCGTGAAAATAGAGCACAACCTTGCCGGGCAACGGCGGGTGTGATCCTGGCCGATTGCAGATCCGAAGCGCGCGCAGGTCAGAGGTCAGATGCTCCCAGCGATAGAGCGACAGCGGCGGGGCGCGGAACAGTTTCGGCGCCACCCGGTCCAGCAAGCGGCGCGCCAGGCGCACCTGGGACATGTGCGCCAGCAGCGGCTTGACCCCCACCCGCATCCAGGCATTGGCGAGGGTCAGTTGCCAGCTCATCCGTGGGCGACCTCAAGCCGGGTGTCCAGGCGCGCTTCGATGGCTTGCCAGATCTTCTCGGCAATATTCACCCCGTCGAAGCGCTCGAGTTCCTGAATGCCGGTCGGCGAGGTCACGTTGATCTCGGTCAGCCAGTCGCCGATCACGTCGATGCCGACGAAGATCTGCCCCTTTTCGCGCAGGAGCGGGCCTATGGCGGCACAAATCTCCAGGTCGCGTTCGGTCAGGCCGACCTTTTCGGGGCGGCCACCCACATGCATGTTCGAGCGGGTCTCACCGGCCTGGGGCACGCGGTTGATCGCGCCCACGGGTTCGCCATCGACCAGGATGATGCGCTTGTCGCCCGCACTGACGGCGGGCAGGAATTTCTGCGCGATGAGCGGCTCGCGGTTGATGCCCGAGAACAGTTCATGCAGCGAGGTGAGGTTGCGGTCGTCCGGCCCAAGCCGAAAAACGCCCGCGCCGCCATTGCCGTAGAGCGGTTTCAGGATCATGTCGCCATGCTTTTCCTTGAAGGCACGCAGCGTGTCGAGGTCGCGGGCAATCATCGTCGGCGGGGTCAGGTCCGGGAACTCAAGCACCAGCAGCTTTTCCGGGTAGTTGCGCACCCAGAACGGGTCGTTCACGACCAGCGTGTCCGGGTGGATCATGTCCAGAAGGTGCGTGGTGGTGATATAGCCCATGTCGAAGGGCGGGTCCTGGCGCAGCCAGACCACATCGACCTCGGCCAGGTCCTGTTCAACCTCGTCGCCCAGGGAGAAGTGATTGCCCTTATCGCGACGCACTTCCAAGGGCCAACCACGGGCCATGACGCGACCCTCGCGATAGAACAGCTTGTCCGGCGTGTAGTAGAACAGGCTGTGGCCGCGCGCCTGTGCCTCTTCAGCGATGCGGAAGGTGCTGTCGGCGTCAATGTCGATCGCGTCGATCGGATCCATCTGGAAGGCGATGGTCAGGGTCATGGTCGGGCTCCCGGTGATTTCCCCCTATTTGGCGCAGGGCGGGGCCGGGTTCAATGGGCAGAGCCTCAGGCGTAGGCGTTTTCCATGATCTGCACTTCACCGCGTTCGTTGACCAGGGCCACGTCAAAGCGCATTTCGATCAGCAGCCCCTTGGGTTCGGAGCCCGCGAATTCCTGTGCCGCACCCCAGATACGGGTGATCTGTGCAGGGCTGAGCCGCTGCACCGCACGGTCGAAATCGCGGGCCTTCTTGACCTCGACGAAGATCAGCCCCTCGCCGTCGCGAAGCACCAGGTCCAGCTCGCCGCCGGAGCCGCGCCAGCGCCGGGCGGCGACCGAATAACCGCGTCGTTCGTAATCCGCTTCGACCGCATATTCCGCCGATTGCCCGGCGAGATATGAGGTCAGCCCGCTCACTTGGCCATCTCCAGCGCGGCCTGGTAGACCTTGCGTTTCGGCAGCCCATGGGCGGCGGCCACGGTGGCGGCCGCATCCTTCACACTCATGGTCTTCATTGCCTTTGCCAAGGCCTCCTCCATCGTCTCGTCGCTGACCGCCGCGGTGCCACGATCCAGCACCAGAACGATCTCGCCCTTCAGGGTCCGTTCGGCCAGTTGGTCACGCAGTTCGGCCAGCGAACCACGCACAACCTCCTCGAACTTCTTGGTCAGCTCGCGCGCCACGGCGGCCTGGCGGCTGTCATCGGCAGTGTCGCAAAGGTCGGCTAACAGTTGGTTAATGCGCTTTGGGCTTTCGTAGATCACCAGTGTGGCAGGGATGTTCACCAGCTCCTGCAACCAAGCGCGGCGGGCCGACTTGGCATTGGGCGCGAAACCTGCAAACAGGAACCGGTCGCTGGGCAGGGCCGAGAGGCTGAGCGCGGTCAGAACTGCGGACGCGCCGGGAGCCGCCGTGACCAGGTGTCCCGCGCCGCCGACCTCACGCGCCAGGGCATAGCCGGGATCGGCGACCAGCGGCGTGCCGGCCTCGCTGACATAGGCAACAGAGCGCCCTTCACCGATCAGCTTCAGGATACCCGCCCGCCCATTGGGCCCGGAATGGTCGTGATAGGGGATCAGCGGGCGCTTGCCGACAGCCAGGCCATGAAGTTCCATAAGCTTGCGCGCGGTGCGCGTGTCCTCGGCGGCGATCACATCGGCAGAGGCCAGAATATCCAGCGCCCTCAAGGTGATGTCACGTGCATTGCCGATAGGCGTGGCGACCAGGTAAAGCCCCGGGTCGAGCGGTTTGATTTCGGGTTTCAAGGCTGGACCTGTCCGATGTGGCGTTTATGATGGGGCCCGAGTGACCGCCGGGCACATCTGTCCGCGCGGCCCCGGGAACGAGGATTGTATCATGTTTGCTGTTTTGGCTGTCGCCCGCAAGGTGTCGGGTGTGTGGATTGCGTTGTTGTCGCTTCTGGCGCTTGCCGCCTGCGGGCTGACCCTGCCCTCGGGCGGGCCTTCGGTCAACACCTCTCGCCCGATCCCCGTGGCCCTGCTGGTTCCGGGTGGCTCGGACAACGCGGCCGATGGCACCCTGGCCGCCTCGCTGGAAAACGCAGCGCGCCTTGCCATGGCCGAGCTGGATGGGGTCGAGATCGACCTGCGCGTCTACAACACCGCCGCCGATGCGGCGACCGCCAGCGCTATGGCCTCTAAAGCGGTCAGCGAGGGGGCCAAGATCATCCTGGGCCCGGTCTATGCAGGCAATGCCAATGCGGCGGGCCTGGCCGTGGCGAACCGCAACATCAACGTGCTGGCCTTTTCGAACAACACCGATATCGCCGGTGGCAACGTCTTCGTGCTGGGCCATACCTTCCAGTCCACCGCGAACCGCCTGGTCGGCTATGCCTCCAACCAGGGCAAGGGCAACATCCTGATCGTACATGCACAAAGCCCGGCCGAGAACGCCGGTCGTGCTGCCATCGAGCGTGCCATCGCAAACACGCCTGCCACGCTGGCCGGCACCGCCAGTTTCGAGCTCAGCCAGACCGGGATCATCAACGCACTGCCCGAAATCAGCGCCCAGGTGCGCGAGACCGGCGCGCAGTCGATTTTCCTGACCTCCGGCACCGACGGGGCCATTCCCTTCCTGGCCGGCCTGCTGCCGGAAAACGGCGTGAAACCGGAGGAGATCCAATATATCGGCCTTCAGCGGTTCGACATTCCGGCCACCGCCATGTCGCTGCCCGGTCTGCAGGGCGGCTGGTTCGCCATGCCCGACCAGGCCCTGAACGCACAATTCCTGGCCCGTTACGAAGCCCGTTACGGCAGTCAGCCGCACCCGATTGCGGGTCTGGCCTATGACGGGATCGCCGCCATCGGCGCGCTGGCCAGCACCGGCCAGTCGGACGCCCTGACCACCGTGGCGCTGACCCAACCGCAGGGTTTTGCGGGCGTGAACGGCGTCTTCCGCCTGCGCGGCGACGGCACCAACGAGCGCGGCTTGGCCGTGGCCACGATTGAAGAGGGTCAGGTCGTGATCCTCGACCCCGCCCCGCGCAGCTTCGCCGGCGCCGGGTTCTGAGCATTTTCAAGGCCTGACGAAAGACCCGGATGACCCTGCCCCAAGACCTGATCTGCCCGGCCGAGGATATCCTCGATCCGGCCGCCCTGAGCGCCCGCCTGAAAGAGGCCTTCGACGACGCCAAGGACGCGGCCGAGATACGTGGCGCCACGGTCTCGACCCTGCGCGCGGTGATGAAGACGGGGCGGGCCATCATCGCGGGCGCCTTCGAGGCTAACCCGCACAAGGCCCATGCGGCCACGCGCTCCTATGCCTGGCTGACCGATTGCCTGGTGCGCGCGGTCCACGCGGTGGCTACCGAAACGCTGCATCCGCTGCCCAACCCGACCGCCTCGGAAAGCCTGGCGGTGCTGGCGGTCGGCGGCTATGGCCGGTTCGAAATGGCGCCGCACAGCGACGTGGATCTGCTGTTCCTGACGCCCTACAAGATCACCCCCTGGGCCGAGAGCGTGATCGAAAGCATGCTCTACATGCTGTGGGATTTGCGCCTGAAGGTCGGGCACAGCTCGCGCACGGTAAAGGACTGCCTACGCCTGGGGCGCGAGGATTACACGATCCGAACCGCCATGCTGGAACACCGCCCGGTCTGCGGCGACGCCGAGCTGGCCCGCGAGCTGACGGAACAGCTCTGGTCCGACCTCTTCAAGGGCACCGAAGCCGAGTTCATCGAAGCAAAGCTGGCCGAACGGTCCGAGCGGCACAAGAAACAGGGCGGCCAGCGCTATATGGTCGAACCCAATGTGAAAGAGGGCAAGGGGGGCTTGCGCGACCTGCAGACCCTGTTCTGGGTCGCCAAGTACATCCACCGGGTCGAAAACATTCGCGATTTCGTCGACCTCAAGGTGTTCACCGCCGATGAATACGACACCTTCATGCAGGCGGATGAATTCCTCTGGGCGACCCGCTGCCACTTGCACCTGGTCACCAACCGCGCTGCCGATCAGCTAACCTTCGACCTGCAGGTCGAGGTGGCCGAGCGCATGGGCTACACCGACCACGGCGGCCGCCGGGCGGTGGAACATTTCATGCAGGCCTATTTCCGCCATGCTACGGCGGTGGGGGAACTGACCCGCATCTTCCTGACCGCGTTGGAGGAACAGCACCTCAAGAAGGAACCGCTGCTGATCGGCCTCTTGCGCCGACGCCGCCGCGCCAAGGCGCCCTTCATCGTCAAACAGGGCCGCCTGTCGGTCAAGGACGACAGCGTCTTTCACGACGACAAGCTGAACCTCCTGCGCCTATTCGAGGAAGGCCTGCGCACCGGAACGCTGATCCACCCGGACGCAATGCGCCTGATCTCGGCAAACCTGGACCTGATCGATGACGAGATGCGGTCGAACAAGGAAGCCGTGCGCATCTTCCTGGATCTTCTGCTGAAACACGGCAACCCGGAACGCGCCCTGCGCCGGATGAACGAGCTGGGCGTGCTCTCCGCCTTCATCCCCGAGTTCGAACCCATCGTGGCGATGATGCAGTTCAACATGTACCACTCCTACACGGTGGACGAACACACGATCCAGGTGATCTCGAACTTCGCGCGGATCGAGCGGCACGAGTTGGAGGACGAACTGCCGATCAGCTCGGAAATCATTGCCAAGGGAGTCAATCGCAAGACCCTGATGGTGGCGATGCTGTGCCATGACATCGGCAAGGGACGACCGCAGGACCATTCGATCCTTGGCGCCAAGATGTCCCGCCCGATTTCCCAGCGGCTTGGGCTTTCGGCCAAGGAATGCGAGACCGTCGAATGGCTGGTGCGCCATCACCTGTTGATGAGCGACATGGCCCAGAAACGCGATATCGCCGACCCGCGCACAGTGCGCGATTTCGCCAAGGCGGTGAAAAGCGTGCGCCGACTGGACCTGCTGACCGTGCTGACCGTCTGCGACATTCGCGGCGTGGGCCCTAATGTGTGGAACAACTGGAAAGCCACGCTGATCCGCACGCTCTACAACCAGACCCGCCGCGCGTTGGAGGGCGGGATGGAGGATCTGAACCGCGAAAACCGTGGTGCCGAGGCAAAACGTGCCCTGCGCGCCGCCCTGTCCGATTGGGAGGCCAAGGCGCTCAAGACCGAAACCGCCCGCCACTACGACGCCTATTGGCAGGGACTGCATGTCACCGCCCACACGATCTTTGCCCGGCTTCTGAAGGGCATCGGCGATGATGAAGTCCGCCTGGAGCTGGAGCTGGACGAGGAACGTGACGTGACCCGCGTGCATATCGTCATGGCCGACCACCCGGGCATCTTCTCGCGCCTCTCGGGCGCGCTGACCCTGGTCGGCGCGAATATCGTGGATGCGCGCACCTATACCTCGAAGGATGGCTATGCGACCGCGATCTTCTGGGTGCAGGACGGCGACGGCAGCCCCTATGACGCCTCGAAACTGCCACGCTTGCAGCAGATGATCCAGAAGACGCTCTATGGCGAGGTCATCGCCCGCGACGCCATCGCCGGGCGCGACAAGATCAAGAAACGCGAACGTGCCTTCCGGGTGCCCACGCACATTACCTTCGACAATGACGGGTCCGAGATCTACACCATCATCGAGGTCGACACCCGCGACCGCCCGGGCCTTCTGTTCGACCTCACCCGCACGCTGGCGAACTCCAATGTCTATATCGCCTCCGCCGTGATCGCGACCTATGGCGAACAGGTCGTCGATACGTTCTACGTGAAGGACATGTTCGGGCTGAAATTTCATTCTGAAGCCAAGCAGAAGACCCTTGAAAAACGCCTGCGCGAGGCGATCGAGAAGGGCGCGGAAAGGGCCACGGCCTGATGGCGGCCCCGCGCCTCTTGCGGGCCTTTGCCACCGTGGGCGGCTGGACCATGGCCAGCCGCATCCTGGGCTTCGTGCGCGACATCCTGATCGGCGCCTACCTGGGCTCATCGGCCGTGGCCGAGGCCTTTTTGGCCGCCTTTTCCCTGCCCAACATGTTCCGCCGCTTCTTTGCCGAGGGCACGCTGAACGTCGCCTTCGTGCCGATGTTCGCAAAGAAGGTCGAAGGGGGTGAAAACGCCCATGATTTCGCCCGGGACGCGCTGTCGGGGCTGCTGTTCGTCCTGGTGCTGTTTACGGTCCTGGGTCAGGTTTTCATGCCCTGGCTGGTCTATGCCATGGCCTCCGGGTTCTCAGGCGGCGAACGCTTCGACCTTGCAGTGATCTACGGCCGTATCGCCTTTCCCTATATCCTGTTCATATCTGTGGCCGCGTTGCTGTCAGGCGTGTTGAACGCCTTGGGCCGCTTTGCCGCCGCCGCCGCCGCACCGGTGCTGTTGAACGTCATTTTCATCGCCGCCATGACCGGAGGCGCGCTTCTGGGCTGGGACATGGGGCTGACGCTGTCCTGGACCGTGCCTCTGGCAGGGCTCGCACAGGTCGCGCTGGTCTGGGTCGCTGCCTCGCGCGCAGGCTACCGCCTAATCCCACGCCGCCCGATCATGACGCCGGAGCTGAAACGCCTCGCCATCATCGCCGCCCCCGCCGCACTGGCCGGCGGCGTGACCCAGATCAACCTGCTGGTCGGCCGCCAGGTGTCGAGCTTTTTCGAGGGCGCCTTTGCTTGGCTCTACTACGCCGACCGCCTGTATCAGCTGCCCCTGGGCGTGGTGGGTATTGCCATCGGCATCGTGCTGCTGCCCGACCTTTCACGCCGCCTGCGGGCAAGTGACACGGCGGGATCGCGCGAAGCCCTGTCTCGCGCCGGAGAGCTATCGCTGGCCCTGACCTTCCCCGCCTCCGTCGCCCTGATCGTCATTCCGGGCCCACTGGTCGAGGTGCTGTTTCAACGCGGCGCCTTTACCTCGGACGACACCGCGCGCACGGCACTGGCCTGCGCTGTCTACGGGCTGGGCCTGCCCGCCTTCGTGCTGGCCAAGGTACTGCAACCGATCTACTTCGCCCGCGAGGACACCCGCACGCCGTTCCGGTTCGCCTTGGTTGCGATGGTGGTGAACGCGGTGCTAGCCGTGGGGCTGAGTTACTGGATCGGCTTCATCGCCGCCGCCGTGGGCACCACCGTCGCCGGCTGGGCGATGACCGGGCTTCTCTGGTGGGGCAGCTGGCGCATGGGCGAGGACACTCGCTTCGACCGCCGCTTCTGGCGCCGCTTCTGGCGCATCGCCGCCGCCAGCTGGTTGATGGGCGCGGTGCTGTGGATGGGCGCCGTGGCTCTGGGCCCAATGTTCGGTGCAGGCGCCCTGCGCTACCTGGCACTGGCCCTGCTGGTCGCCCTGGGCATGGCGGCCTATGGCATGATCGGCCAGATGCTGGGCGCCTTCCGACTGGGCGAGTTCAAGGCGGCGATGCGGCGGGGGTGACGCCCCGGCGCGGGCGGGGTGGGAGGCCACAGGTCCAGCCCCACGCATAACGCCCGCCAGGGTGGGAGCCCGTGCCGGGGCCTAGCGCAGGGATCAGCGCCGCCGCACCAGCTCCAGCGCACGTCTGAACCCGCCCGGCGCCACAAGGAAGGACAAGAAGAACCCGGCCACGAAGCCGGAGATGTCCGCCACCCAATTCAGGCTGCCCCAGTTGAACAGGGAAAACACCAGCTGGATGCCCATCAGGAAGGCGATCAGACGAAAGGCCAGTAGCCGGTTCTGATCGGTGCCCGCCAGTTGTACCCACAGCAGGAAGCTATAGGCGCCGATCAGCCCGTAAACCGCCGGATATCCTCCGATCAGCGGCACCCGGGTGTCCCAGACAAACCCGTAAACCAGCGCCCCCAGGATGGCCGATCCGAAGAAGATCACCAGCACGGCCAGGGCCGAAAACAGCTCCCCCACCATCTTGCCCAGCGCCAGTAGGAACACGAGCACGAAGAGCAGATGGGTCAGGTTCCCGTGAATGAACGGATAGGTCACAAAGCGCACGGCATAGTCCCAACGAAAGATCCGATTGCTGACCATCCAGTCGAAGAGCGGTTCGAAGAAGCTCCATTTCTCCATCGCGGCCAGGCGCCAACCCACGGCCCCCGGCCCTCCCGCCAGCCCGTTCTCACCTGCCTGGAACACCAGCTCGACGCCCACAAGGAACACCGCCAGCGCCACCACGATCGGTGGCAACGGGTTGATTGGCGAGGCATTGGGGTCACTCGACATGGGCTTGGGCTCCTGAAACCGCCCGTTTCCTTGACGGGACTTCGCCACATGGGTAAGCGACCCCGGACAGGAAATCCAGACGGGAGCGTCCCATGACCACCCATACCCCGCGCGTCTTCTCGGGCATCAAGCCCTCGGGCGGCCTGACCCTTGGCAACTACCTCGGCGCAATCAAGCGTTTCGTGGACATGCAGGGCCAGGAGTTCGAGACCATCTATTGCGTCGTCGATCTGCATGCGATCACCGTCTGGCAGGACCCGGCGGAGCTGAAATCCGCCACGCGCGAAGTGGCCGCGGGTTTCATCGCCTCGGGCATTGATCCAACCCAGTCGATCCTGTTCAACCAGAGCCAGGTGCCCGCCCACGCTGAACTTGGCTGGATCTTCAACTGTGTCGCCCGCGTCGGTTGGATGAACCGCATGACCCAGTTCAAGGACAAGGCGGGCAAGAACGCCGAAAAAGTGTCCCTGGGTCTTTACGCCTATCCCTCGCTGATGGCCGCCGACATTCTGACCTATCACGCCACCCATGTGCCGGTGGGCGAGGACCAGAAACAGCATGTCGAACTGACCCGCGACATCGCCTCGAAATTCAACCACGACTTCAAGGCGGAGGACTTCTTCCCGCTGTGCGAGCCGATCATCGAAGGCCCCGCCACCCGTGTGATGAACCTGCGCGACGGCACCAAGAAGATGTCGAAATCGGGCGAAAGCGACATGGAACGCATCAACATGACCGATGATGCGGACAAGATCGCCAAGAAATTCAAGAAGGCGCGCACCGACCCGGATGCGCTGCCGGATACGCTGGAGGGGCTCAAGGACCGGCCCGAGGCGCGCAACCTCGTGGACATCTACGCGGCCCTGTCCGAGGTCACGCCCGAGGCCGTCATCACCGAATACGCCGGCGCCGGCTGGGGCAAGTTCAAACCCGCGCTCGCCGATCTGGCGGTCGAGAAATTGGCGCCGATCAGCCAGGAAATGGCCCGCCTGATGAAGGAACCCGACGAGATCGACGCAATCCTCGCCAAGGGTGCCGAAAAGGCCGACGCAATCGCCCAACCGATCCTGCAGAAGACCTATGACATCGTGGGCCTTGTGCGCTCGCGCTGAGGCTTGACAAGCTGAACACCTAAACGCGCGGTGGGGAGACCTTCCGCGCGTTTTATGTCTGCACCCCCACAGTGCTCCCCGCTTGCCCCAACCGCGCCCGCGCGCTATCGGTGCCCCATGCCCAGATACGCCCTGAAAGTCGAATACAACGGCGCCCCTTTCGCCGGATGGCAGCGCCAGAAGGAACATCCCTCGGTCCAGGGTGCGATCGAGGCTGCGCTGGCCAGGCTGGAACCGGGCACACACACGATTGCGGCTGCCGGGCGCACAGACGCAGGCGTGCATGGCACCGGTCAGGTCGCCCATTGCGACATGGCCAAGGACTGGGATCCCTTCCGCCTGTCCGAGGCGTTGAACTTTCACCTGAAACCCGCCCCGGTGGCGATCACTGCCTGCGCGCAGGTCGAAGATGAATTCCACGCCCGTTTCTCGGCCACCGAACGGCGCTATCTGTTTCGCCTGATCTCACGCCGCGCGCCGCTGACCCATGACAAGGGGCTGGCCTGGCGCACCGCACGCAAGCTGGACCTGGAGGCTATGCTGGAGGGCGCGCAGCATCTGCTGGGGCGCCATGACTTTACCACCTTCCGGTCGACCTATTGCCAGGCGGACAGCCCCGTGAAGACGCTGGACGAGCTGAGCATCGAGGCACGCGAATACCCGCATGGCACCGAATACCGGTTCACGATCCGCGCGCGCAGCTTCCTGCACAATCAGGTGCGCAGCTTCGTCGGTTCTTTGGAACAGGTCGGCGGCGGCACCTGGGCGCCCGACGACATCCGCAAGGCGCTCGAAGCCCGAAACCGTGCCGCCTGCGGCCCGGTCTGCCCGCCGGAAGGGCTCTACCTGGCGCAGGTGACCTATCCCGAGGACCCATTCGCGGAACATCACCGATGATTGGGGCCATCGCCGGGGATGTGATCGGATCGACCTATGAGCACGCCAATGTGCGCCACCTGGGGTTCGACCTCTTCCCGGACAGGTCGACGTTCACCGACGATACGGTGATGACCCTGGCCCTGGCCGAGGCCTTGATGAACGGGCGTGGCATCGCGGAAAACTACAGGCGCTTCTGCGGATGGTATCCGAAGGCAGGTTATGGGTTCATGTTCAAGGCCTGGGCCATGGACCCCACCCGCGGCCCCTATGAAAGCTACGGTAACGGCGCGCCCATGCGCGTGTCCCCCGTCGTGGCGGTTGCAAGCAACCGGGAAGAAGCCCTGAGCCTTGCGACCGAAAGCGCGGCCCCAACCCATAACCACCCCGAAGGCATCAAGGGCGCGCAGGTCATCGCGCAGGCCGGGTTCATGGCACGCAAGGGCGCCAGCAAGGACGATATCCTGGCCGAGGCCGTGGCGCTGTCAGGTTACGATCTTGGCTTCCACCTGGACGACATTCGCGACCACTACGCCTTTGACGCGACCTGCCAGGGTTCCGTGCCACAGGCGCTGGTCGCCTTTCGCGAAGGTCAGAACTTCGAGGACACAATCAGACGCGCGATATCAATCGGCGGGGACAGCGATACGATTGCCTGCATGGCGGGCACGATCGCCGGACCGTTCTTCGGCGTTCCGCCCCAGATTGACCGCCCGACCCGGGCCCGATTGGACGGCCGCCTTGCCGGGATCCTGACGAATTTCGAAACACGGTTCCCTCTGTAAGCATTTCCGCTGGCCCTCTCCCATCCCCCGCGCTACCTCTTCCCAAAAGAGGATTGGTTGATGAATTCCGAGAGTGTCCTGTTCGAGTTTCGCGGCCCCTGGGGTGTGCCTATCCAGATTGGATCCTCGGCGCCCATGCTGGCATTGCTGATCGTCATGCTGAACGCCTCGAACGGGGGAGTGACAGATGGGCTCATCTTCGTGGCAATCCTGTTCGGGTCGACCCTGTTGCATGAGCTGGGCCACGCCTGGGGCTGTCACGTGCAGGGCGTGCCGGTGCGGCGCGTCATGATCTATGGCGGTGGCGGGTTTTGCGAACACGCCCGAACGACCACCCGGCGCGAGGACGAGCTGATCACCGCCATGGGGCCGATCGTCAACCTGGTGCTCTGGGCGGCGGCCTCACTGGCCTTCATGAACCTCTATCTGTCGCTGCCCTTGAGCGTGCTCGTGCTGCTATCGCAAATCGCCTGGCTGAACCTGTTCCTCGCCATCTTCAACCTGCTCCCGGTGCAGCCCCTGGACGGAGGCCGCCTGCTGCAGCTGACCCTGATGCGCTTCATGGAGCCGCGCAGTGCCACCAAACTGGCCGGCGGGATCGGCGTGGTGCTCTGCGTGCTGTGGCTGCCGATCCTGTTCTTCAGCTTCACCATGTTAGGCTTCGTGCTGTTCTTCTTCCCCTCCTTCCGCCTGCACCTTCAGATGACCCGCCAGTAGCTCCAACTGGATCGAACCCGGCATCCGCGCTAAGCTTTCCCCAAGGTAAACTACACCAAGGGGGAACAGATATGCGGATCATTCTACACGGCGCGGCCACGGCCCTGACCCTGGCCCTTGGGTTGACGCCCGTCCAGGCACAGGACGTGAACGGCGCGTTGAGCGGCACACTGGACACCCTTGGCGCGACATTCCCTGACGGAGAGGCGGCGGGCTTTACCCAAGCTCTGGCCGATGCCCCTGCAGGCGTGACCGGCGATACCTTCGGCCATCTGCTCTACACCCGCAGGCATTTCGACAAGGCGGCCTGGTTCTTTGGCAAAGACGCCATGGCGAATCCCGACGACCCTGTCTCGCTTAACAATTTCGCAGCACTAGTGACCGAGCTTCATGCCGCCGGGGAGGTGCCCGCGGACTGGATCGACGCTGCGCGCCTTGCAGCCCAGGCGGCGGCGGGGATGGCACCGGAGAATGCAGCATTCCACAACACCCTGGCCAATGCCGAACGGGCGGCTGGCAATACCGCAGCCGCCGTGGCCGCAGCCACGCGCGCGACAGAGCTGGCCCCGGGCGAGCCGCTCTTCTGGAGCAACTTGGCCCGTGCCCTGGACGCGGCAGGCGACAACGACGCAGCGGGCGTCGCGCTGGCCCGCGCCCATGCGCTGGAGCCCAACGGCATGGCCCTTCTGACCGCGGTGGGCAATCTGCCCTCCAGCCAGGGCAGCTATCGCGACAATGTCGGTCCCTCCTGCAACGTCAACTTCCGCTGCCAGGAGATTTGCCCGAAAAGCATCATTGGCGGCATACAGTCGGTGACCTGTGAGATCGAGAACTCCTCGGCCCAACTGGCCTGTCAGGAGGGCAAACCCTACCCGACCGCCTATGATTGCAGCGAGGATTTCCCGGACTACGGCATCATGATCCCGGGGCTGAACGCAGGCTTCTCGATCGGCGTGCCGGGTTTCTCGGCCCATGTGAAGGTGAACGGCGACGGCAGCGTCGATGTGCGGGTCGAGGCAGGCCCCAGCATTGGCCCGGTCACGCCCTATGTGCGCGGTGACGGGCACTGGTCCCCCTCGGGCGGCGCCAGCTTCGACAACTTCGGCGGCGGCGTGCGGGTTAACGTGCTGCCGGGCGGCGGCGGCAACGCCGGCAACCTGGCCAGCGGCCTTGGCCACCCGCCCGCCCATATCGAGCTGGAACAGGTCGGCGACGGCCCCGCGCAAGTGAACCTGGAGACCTATAACGCGGGCGTCCTGTCCTTCTGACACACGCCCCGACCGGTTTCATGCATTGCACCCCACCACCCGGTCGGGGCATAATGGCCCACAACCAACGACAAGCGACGAGCAGCCCGCATGAACGATCTTCTGACGCCCGCCGGGGGCGAGCCCTATGACGCCTCCTCCATCGATGTTCTGGACGGACTGGAGGCCGTGCGCAAACGCCCGGGCATGTATATCGGCGGCACCGACGAACGCGCGCTGCACCACATGGCGGCAGAGATCATCGACAACTCGATGGACGAGGCGGTGGCCGGGTTCGCCAACCGGATCGAGGTCACGCTGCACGAGGATTACGCCGTCACCGTGACCGACAACGGGCGCGGCATTCCGATCGACCCGCACCCGAAATTCCCGGAAAAATCCGCGCTGGAGGTGATCTTTACGGAACTCCACGCGGGCGGCAAGTTCTCGGGCAAGGCCTATCAGACCTCGGGCGGTCTGCATGGCGTGGGCTCGACCGTGGTGAACGCGCTGTCCGACAGCCTGGTGGTCAAGGTCGCCAAGAACAAGGAGCTGTTCGAGCAACGCTTCGTGCGCGGCGTGCCGCAGGGCAAGCTGGAGAAGATCGGCGCAGCCCCCAACCGGCGTGGCACCGAGGTTACCTTCCACGTCGACGAGGAAATCTTCGGCCACCACCGGTTCAAACCCAAACGGCTGTTCACCCTGGTGCGTTCCAAGGCCTACCTGTTCTCGGGCGTTGAGATTCGCTGGAAAAGCCATATCGATGACGGTGAAACCCCGACCGAGGCCACTTTCCACTTCCCCGGCGGGTTGTCCGATTACCTCAAGGAAACGCTGGGCAGCGCCACGACCTACGCGGATCAGCCCTTCGGCGGCAAGGTCGAGTTTCGCGAGAAGTTCGGCGAGGCGGGTTACGTGGAATGGTCGATCAACTGGACGCCGTCGCGTGACGGGTTCATCCAGAGCTACTGTAACACCGTGCCCACGCCCGAGGGCGGCACCCATGTGACCGGCTTTTGGGCCGCGATCCTGAAGGGGATCAAGGCCTATGGCGAGCTGGTGGGCAACAAGAAGGCGGGCCAGATCACCCGCGACGACCTGATGACCGGTGGTTGCGCCCTGGTCAGTTGCTTCATCTCGGACCCGGCCTTTGTCGGCCAGACCAAGGACCGCCTGTCGACCGAAAGCGCCGCGCGCATGGTGGAAAACTCGGTGCGCGACCATTTCGACAACTGGCTGGCGGCGGATAACAAGTCCGCCGGTGCCATCCTCGATTTCCTGGTCCTGCGCGCCGAGGAACGCCTGCGCCGCAAGCAGGAGAAAGAGACCCAGCGCAAGACCGCCACCAAGAAGCTACGCCTGCCCGGCAAGCTGACCGATTGCTCCGCCACCAACCGCGAGGGCACCGAGCTGTTCATCGTCGAGGGCGACTCGGCCGGTGGTTCGGCCAAGATGGCACGCAACCGCAAGACCCAGGCGCTGCTGCCCCTGCGCGGCAAAATCTTGAACGTGCTGGGCGCGGCGTCGTCAAAGCTGGGGTCCAACGCCGAAATCAACGACCTCACCCAGGCGCTTGGCGTCGGACTGGGCACCAAGTTCAACGTCGACGACCTGCGTTATGACAAGATCATCATCATGACCGACGCGGACGTCGACGGCGCCCACATTGCCGCGCTGTTGATGACCTTCTTCTACACCCAGATGCGCCCGATGATCGACGCGGGCCACCTGTACCTGGCCTGCCCGCCCCTGTTCCGCCTGACCCAAGGCGCGCGCCGGGTCTATTGCGTGGACGAGGCCGAACGCGACGAGTGGTTGGAGAAGGGCCTGGGCGGCAAGGGCAAGATCGACGTCAGCCGCTTCAAGGGTCTAGGCGAAATGGACGCCAAGGACCTGAAAGAGACCACCATGGACCCGAGTTCCCGCACCCTGATCCGGGTCACCATCGACGAGGACGAACCCGGCGAAACCGGCGCGCTTGTGGAACAGCTCATGGGCAAGAAACCCGAACTGCGGTTCCAGTATATTCAGGAGAACGCGCGGTTTGTGGAGGAGTTGGATGTTTGAGTGAAACAAGTGGATCTAAGCGTTTAGAACGCTGGGGGTTAGCTGCAACGAAGGTCTATTTAATTGTATTAGTAGGAGGGGTGCCGACTTTAGCCTATTTTGGCGCAATCGAGCTACACAGCCTTGAGCTCAATGAGCTTGGGGACTTCTTAGCAGGTGCCTTTGGCCCACTTGCCATATTTTGGCTAGTTCTCGGTTTCTTTCAACAGGGCGAAGAGCTTAGAAACTCTGTAAAGACCTTGGAGCTTCAAGCCAAAGAGCTAGCAAGTTCTGTTGAGCAACAAAAAGCAATGGTTGGAATAACCGAACAACAATTGAAGCTCGACATTAAGGTGCGTGAAGAGCAAACAAAGGCAAGTATCTCGAAAGAATTACCATTTCTCCAACTTAAACGTGGTGGCGGATCTTCGTCGGGTGGAAGACACCGCTATGATTTCACTTTGACAAACATTGGAGCAGCATGCACCGAAGGAACTCTGACACTTGAGAAAAATGACGACATTGCGTTGACCAACAACCTGGTTCCCTATTTGGACCGAAATTCCGCGCATCAGTTTTCTCTCGCGGCCAACGACGGTCGAATGCTGGACGAAACCACAATATACACACTAGAGGCGGCGACTACCAACATTCGAGGCCAAAAACGCCTTCAGAGGTTTGAGTTCGGTTCGGTACAGCCCACGCTAGTTTATTGCGACCCGGAAAACCAGTAATGAGGGCAGCGCCCGACCCTGGGTGGGCGGCCTCTACGGGTGATTAGGGCGGCGTGGGTACATCCCTCGAACTGCTCCACCCAGACCACACCATCGCGGTAGCGCCCTCCCGTGGGGAGGGTCGGGCGCTGCCCGGCGGTGCCGCCGGGCGGGACGGTGGATGGGACAGCCTTCTAACGCCAAGTTCGGCGGGGCAGCCTACCCCTCGGTAATCACCCCATTCTCCAGCCGCAGTACCCGGTCCATTCGCGCCGCCAGTTCCAGGTTGTGGGTGGCGATGAGGGCGGAGAGGCCGGTGTCTCGGACCAGTTCCATGAGGGCTTCGAAGACGGTGTCGGAGGTCTCGGGATCGAGGTTCCCCGTGGGTTCGTCCGCCAGCAGAAGCGCGGGCTTGTTGGCAAGCGCACGGCAGAAGGCCACCCGTTGTTGTTCGCCGCCCGACAGCTCGGCCGGCCGGTGGGTGGCGCGTTTGGCGACGTCTACCCGCCCCAGCAGGTCCAGCGCGCGGGTCTGCGCCGCGCCCTGCCCCACGCCATTGGCGAGCTGCGGCAGGACCACGTTCTCGGCCGCCGTGAACTCGGGCAGCAGGTGGTGGAATTGATAGACGAAGCCGACCTTTTCCCGGCGCGTGGCAGTGCGTCGGCGGTCGCTCTTCTGGGTCATGTCCTGGCCCGCGATCTGCACGGTGCCGGCATCCGCCGTGTCCAAGAGCCCCGCGATGTGCAACAGCGTCGATTTCCCCGCGCCGGAGGGGGCGACCAGGGCCACGACCTCGCCCCGCGCGATCGACAGCGACGCGCCGCGCAGCACGGCGACCTCGGAGGCCAGGCCGCGGTTATAGACCTTCTCGATCCCCTTAAGGCTCAACACGGTGTCATTCATAGCGCAGGGCCTCCACCGGGTTCATGCGGGCGGCGCGGCGCGCCGGGAAGATCGTCACGACGAAGCTGAGGAAGAGCGAGAGCGAGATGGCCGAGACCACGTCCCAGAACTCCAGCTTCGCAGGCAGGCGGTAGATGCCGCGGATCGATGGGTCCCAGACCCCGCCGCCGGACAGGTAGTTCACCAGGGAGAACACGCTGTCGATGTTGATCGCAAAGAGGCAGCCCAGGATCACGCCCATGATGGTGCCGACGACGCCGGTGACGGCGCCGCAGAGGAAGAAAACGCGCAGAACCGAGCCTTCGGTCAGCCCCATGGTGCGCAGGATGCCGATGTCGCGCCCCTTGTTCTTCACCAGCATGATCAGCCCCGAAATGATGTTCATCGAGGCGATCAGGACAAGGATCGACAGGATGATGAACATCACGTTGTCCTCCATGTCCAGCGCACGCAGGAAGGCGCCGGAACGGTCGCGCCAGGTCCAGACCGTGGCCAGCGGGTCGGCGGCGCGCATGATCGGCATGAGCAGCGGGTCGATGCCCTCGGGCTCGGCGACCATGACCTCGATCTCATCCGCCGCACCTTCACGGTTGAAGAAGGCCTGCGCCTCGGCAAAGGGCAGGTAGACGCGGGTGCGGTCGATGTCCCAGCGCCCGGCGGTAAAGATATAGGTGACCTCATAGGCGTTGACGCGCGGGGAAGTGCCGAAGGCGGTCTTGACCCCGTTGGGCGAGATCACCTTGATCTTGTCGCCTACAGTGACCCCCAGCGCCTGGGCCACGCCGGAGCCGATGGCAATGCCCTGATCGAAGTCGCGAATATCACCCACAGCGCGTTCCGGCTGGGCAATGCGCGGAATGGTCAGCAGGTCTTCATAGGCGATGCCATAGACCTCGACGCCCGCATTCACCTGCCCCTTGTTGACCATGACCTGGCCCTTGACCAGCGGGGCCGCGCGGGTGACGCCGGGGACCTGGGCAATGCGATCAGCCCAGCCCTGGTAGTCGGGAATGTCGCGGCGGGTCTGGCCGTTTTCGGTCACATAGGTCTGCGAGTAGACGGTGACATGGGCATTGGCGCCCAGGATCGTATCCACGAACTCTTCGCGAAACCCGGTGCGTACGGCGAGGGTGATGATCAGGGCGGCGACGGCGAGGGTAATGCCGATCAGGCTAATCCAGGTCATGGTGCTGACCCCGCCCTCGGCCTTGCGGGCGCGCAAGTAGCGCCAGGCGATCATCCACTCGAAGCGGGAAAAGGGGGCTGTGCTGCGGGCCATTTCTGCTCCTTGCCTCGTTGCGGGCAAAGTGGGGCTTGCGCGCGGGAAGGTCAAGGAGAAGGGCAGTTGTAGAGGGGGGATGGGCGGGATAGCGTGCGGGCGAGGAGAAAGGTTTGGGCTGGATTATTCGGAAACACGACGGGGACTGCGGTCCAACTGTCATCGGCCATTTGGATGGACGCTTATCAGAGGCGAGTGTCTTGGAAGTCCTTCGTCGCCTCGCAGCTCGGCATCTCAGCGAAACCGAAATACTGTCGGCTTCCCAAACAAGGGGTGTTTCCGGCCGTACCCCCCTTCTGGACCGGGTAGGATCGCGTAGCCCGATCGTAGTTGGCGAACTGCCATTTTTCTCCGCAGAAAGAGAGTAGGAAGGTGAGGTCAACGCTTTGACAGATATCAGTTCCTTGTATCGGGCCGTTGGTCAAACCCACGTCCTCACCGATGCCGACATGGCCCCCTGGGCCTCGGACTGGATCGGCAAGTACAAGGGCGCACCGCTTTGCGTTGTCCGCCCCGGATCCACCGAAGAGGTCGCCCGCATCATGGCGCAGGCCCATGAGACCGGCACGCCAGTAGTCCCGGTCGGGGGCAATACGGGCCTTTCCGGCGGCACCCATGCCGAGGGCGCGATTGCCCTGTCGCTCGACCGGATGCGGACCATTCGCGAGATCAAGCCCGCAGCGCGGTTGGCGATCGTCGAGGCGGGCGTGGTGTTGGAGCAGTTGCACGAGGCCGTGTCCGAGCATGGGCTGAGCTTTCCGATGACATTCGGGGCCAAGGGCTCCTGCACCCTGGGCGGGATGCTGGCGACCAACGCGGGCGGTTCGAACGTGCTGCGCTATGGCAATACGCGCGATCTGTGCCTGGGGCTGGAGGTGGTGCTGCCCGATGGCGAGGTGCTGAACCTGATGAGCGAGCTGCACAAGGACAACACGGGCTATGATCTGAAGGACCTGTTCATCGGCGCCGAGGGCACGTTGGGCGTGATTACCGGTGCGGTATTGAAGCTCTCCCCCACCCCACGCGCCTTTGCCACGGCGATGGTGGCAGCCCCTGGGCTGGATGAGGCTTTGGGGCTATTGAACCGGCTGCAGGAGGCCACCGGCGGCGCGGTGGAGGCATTCGAGTACATGCCCGGCGCCTATGTCGACGCTCATATCGCCAAGACCGGCGCGCGGGCGCCTTTCGAGGCGCGGCATGAGGTCAATATTCTGGTCGAGATCGGCGCAACCGCCCCGCGCGACGCCGTGCCGGGGCCGGATGGGTCCATTCCGGTCGCGGCCTATCTGGAGGAAGTTCTGGGCGAGATGCTGGAGCAGGGTGGTGTGTTGGACGCGGTGATTGCGCAGACTGACGCACAGCGGGCCGAAATGTGGGCCCGGCGCGAGGCTGCCGCCGCGGTCTGTTTGGGCCGTCAGCCGCTGGTCAACAATGACATCTCGGTGCCGCTGGACCAGGTCGGCGCCTTCTTTACACGGATGGAAAGCGTGCTACCCCGGCTCGATCCGGGGGCCGAGGCGCTGAGCGTGGCGCATCTGGGCGACGGCAATATCCACTACACGGTCTACCCAACCGATACTGCGCTGAGCGACACGGTTACGCAGGCGGTCGAGGATGTGGTGGCCGAGCTGGGCGGGTCGTTCTCCGCCGAACACGGGATCGGCCTGTCGAAAAAACCTTCGATGGCGCGACGCAAGAATCCGGTGGCGTTGAGAGTGATGCGGCAGATCAAGGCCGCTCTGGATCCGAAGGGGATCATGAACCCGGGCAAGGTATTGCCGGACTAAAGGATTGCGCCTTCACGTCACGCGCCTGCGGCACGTTCCTTTGAAGTCACTAGGGGGTGCCGCGCTGCGCGCGGCGTCGCTGGCGCTCCATCGCGCATGCCTAGAGAGCTTCGATCAATACCGAGTTCAGGGAAGATCATGGTGTGACGCACGCCGACTCCTGACAACACTCTGCACATAGAGACCAAAGTCGAAATCCTCCATGTCAACAAAAGCGGTCGGGTCGCCTTCGACATAGCCGTGTTCATGCACCGAGTCAGTCAGGCGGCACAGGAGGTGGGTTTTGTGCCAGGCGGTGAACTCACGCGCCTCCAGGGGGCCCGTGGTATGAAAGCGCATCTCTTCGATCAGCAGGATGTCCTGTTCGTGGACGAAGAATACGCGCCCCTCCAGGCTGAAGATGGCCAGGAACGCCCCGCCCCAGACCTGAAAGAACCCGTGCAGGCTGTCGTAGTCACGCGGATCGATATCCTCGGCGGGGCTGCGATGGCCGTCGGACAGGCGCAGGCGCACCAGGTCCGGGAACCGGTCCTTGTTGCGCAATACCACGGATCGGGTCATGGCGGGCCTCCTTCCGGCGACCCTACCAAGATGCCATTACGGATCAAGCGCCCCTTTCCCGGCCCGGCGGGGTGGGGTGGCACCCGCGTTCGGCCTCGTAGGGGGATGCAAAGGGGGGGAGCCGGGCCGGGGAAGGCCCAGCGGGGCTCATTTCCAGTCGAAGAAGCCTTCGCCAGCCCGCGCCAGCAGGGTTTCAGCAAGCTGACGCCCAAGGGTCGGACCTTCGGCAGTCGGGCCGGTGACCTCATCCGTGAGCGCCTCGGACCCATCCGTGCGCAGGATCTCCCCTTTCAGGGTCAGCGTGTCACCGTCTAGCGTGGCCAGGCCCGCAATAGGCGTCTCGCAGGAGCCGTCCAGCGCGCCCAGGAAGGCACGTTCGGCAGCCAGGCGCAGGCCCGTCTCGTGGTCGTGGATCGCAGCGAGCATTTCCTTGGCACGCAGGTCATCCTCGCGCCGCTCGATGCCAATCGCACCCTGGGCCACGGCGTTCAGCATGTCGCCGGTCGGGATCGCGGTTTTCGGCACGTCATCCATGCCCAGCCGGTTCAGACCAGCCATGGCGAGGAAGGTCGCCTCGGCCACGCCGTCACCCAGTTTTTTCAGGCGGGTCTGCACGTTGCCGCGAAACTCGACAATGGTCAGGTCCGGGCGACGGTTCAGCAACTGCGCCTTGCGGCGCAGCGACGAAGTGCCCACCACGGCACCCTCCGGCAGGTCCGCAATCGCCTTGTATTTCAACGACACGAAAGCATCGCGCGTATCCTCGCGCGGCAGGTAGCAGTCCAGCACCAGCCCCTCGGGCTGCTGGACCGGCATGTCCTTCATCGAATGCACGGCGATGTCGATCCCGCCCGACAACATCGCCTCTTCGATCTCCTTGGTGAACAGCCCCTTATTGCCGATCTCCTTCAACGGGCGGTCCGCGTCGATCATCGACCGGTCATCGCCGGTGGTCTTGATCACCACGATCTCGAACGCCTCCTCGGGCAGCTCGAAGGCCGCACCAAGGCGCGCGCGGGTCTCATGGGCCTGGGCCAGCGCCAGCGGCGAACCGCGGGTGCCGATTTTCAGGGGTTCGGCGGGGGTCGGAAGATTGGTCACCATGGGCCCCGTTTAGACGCGACAAATCGGCCTGTCCATAACCTACATCAAGTGCCCGACTTGACATCGCGCTACGTGTGGCCCACCACGCATGAGACAACGCGAACGAGGACGACCCCATGACCAAGACCATCCTGCGCGCCCTTGCCGGTGAGACCCTGCCCACGCCTCCGATCTGGATGATGCGCCAGGCGGGCCGGTACCTGCCGGAATACCGCGCAACACGGGCCGAGGCCGGGGATTTCCTGTCGCTGTGCTACAACTCGGACCTGGCCGCCGAGGTCACGTTGCAACCGATCCGCCGTTACGGCTTCGACGCGGCGATCCTGTTCGCCGACATCCTGCTCTTGCCCCAGGCCCTGGGCGCCGACCTGTGGTTCGTCACGGGCGAAGGCCCGCGCCTGTCCACGATCACGGATGCGGACGGTCTGGCCCAGCTGAAACCGATCGACGAGATCGACGAAGTGCTGAACCCGATCTACGAAACCGTGCGCATTCTGTCGCGCGAGCTGCCCAAGGAAACCACGCTGATCGGTTTCGCCGGCGCCCCCTGGACCGTCGCCACCTACATGATCGCCGGGCGCGGCACCAAGGATCAGGGCCCGGCCCACGCGCTGATGCAGGAACAGCCCGAGGTCTTTGAAGGGCTGATCAACATCCTGACCAAGGCCACCATCGAATATCTGTCCAAGCAGATCGAAGCGGGTGCCGAAGTGGTCAAGATCTTCGACAGCTGGGCCGGTTCGCTGAAAGGTGACGCCTTTACCAAATACGCGCTGGAGCCTGCCCGCGAGATCACCCAAGCGCTGAAAGCCCGCCACCCGGGCATCCCCGTAATCGCCTTCCCGCGCGAGGCGGGCAACGGCTACATCGGCTTCGCCAAGGCCACCGGCGCGGACTGCGTGGCGCTGGACAACTCGGTTTCGGCCGAATGGGCGGCTGAACACGTGCAGGTTGACAGCTGCGTTCAGGGCAACTTGGCTTCGTCGCACATGGTGACCGGCGGGCAAGACCTGGTCGACGAGACCAGGCGCATCTGCAAAGCCTTCGCGGGTGGTCCCCATATCTTCAACCTGGGCCACGGAATTACCCCGGATGCGGACCCCGACAACGTGCAGCGCATGATTGATGCTGTCCGCGAAGCTTGACCCAACGTCAGGCTGATTCAAGTCAAGGCCCAACACCCGCACAGGTTTAGCGTGCCTCTCGTTGATTAACCAACGGGAGGCCAGAATGGCTAATACGATTAGTTTCAATGCCGTCTATGACGGCAGCATCCAACCCTCGGAACATTCAGAGGTCATTACCGCCGACCACTTCGGGCTGAACCTTAGCGCTGCGTCCAACAAGATCGGGAAAACCTGGCGCAAGTTCGATGAAGTGGCCGAGGAATTGGGCACGCAAAATGTGCGTTGGCCTGGAGGGGCCTACGGCGAGCAGGACGCCTGGTTTGACCTGAATGACCTGAACGCCGAGTATGGAGGGCCGGACGACACGGAAATCCAGCCTCTGGATGATTTCCTGAAATGGTGCGCCGAAACTGGCACCGCCCCCACGATCACCATCCCGACAGCCTGGTTTGGCCCCCATTCGCCAAACGCCCACGCGAAATGGGCCTATGACGCAAGCATGGACCCTTTCGTGAATGGCGAGTTGACCCGCGGAACATCAGAGTACGACGCCTTCGAAGCAGCCATCAAAGGCTACGTCACCGAGGTCATGCAGGCCGCTCTGGACGCTCCTGGTGGCCCAATCTACATCAACGCCTTTGAAATCGGCAATGAGTACGCGAGTTTCTTCAGTTCCAAAACCTATGGCCAGGTCGCCGCAGAAATCGCCATTTTCGTCAACGACGCCATTTCCGCCTTCAATACCCAGAACGGTTTGACCGAAGCACAAAATGATCCGGATACCCTGGTTCAGGTTCGTTCCACGCTCAGCAATGAGGCAGGGACAACGGATTGGAGCCCCCAGGACTGGGAGGACCGCGCGAACGTCGTCATTGATCAATTCGAAGCTGCAGAGGCCTTGAACCTGGTCGACGGCGTGGCCTCACATTACTACTACCGTCAAAACGAGGTCTATGATGCTGACGGGAACGCGGTCACCGTAGGCTATAACACGATCAACCAGCGCTTCGAGGAAATGCGTGATCTATTCGAGATCTGGGACGCCGCAACCGGGAACGACCTGACCTGGCATTTCACCGAATGGAATGTAAACACAAAAACCCTTAAGGATCAAAACGAGGACGGCTGGGAAGCGCAGGCCAATTTCGGCATGAAGCAGATCGCGCCGATGCTCGAGATGTTCAGCGCCATGATGGCCAATGGCGTGGACGGGACGCATCTGTGGAGCGCGCTCTACCACGACACGTCCATGGGGGCGAATAATGATATCGACGGTGGGGACGATGGCCACGAACACCTGCAAATCGCGGGCCAGTTCATGAAAGCGCTCCAGGACCAGACCCTCGGCAAAAGCTATATCGAGCTGGGTGTCGACAATGATGCCTATGACGCGCACTTCTTCGCAGATGACGAAGAGGGCGTCTTGTTCGTGCCCTCGCTGCTGGCAGAGGACCAGACCGTCAGCATCGACCTATGGTCGCTGGGCGTCAATGTCACCCAGGTAACGGTGGTGGTTGGCAAGTTCGACACGTCGAACGTCGGCACCGCCGAATATGACGGGAAGTTCAAGGAAGGCAGCGTCATCTACGACAACGTCCCTGAGTACCTGGAGGCTGATGGGGACCTGCTCTGGACGACCATAACCGCAGGCGTCATCGACGGCGTCGTGCAGATCGATCTTGGGCCCTACGAAGTCGCATACATCAATGTGCCCATGCCCGATACGCAAGTTGGCGCAAGCGATGGGGACACTCTCGTCGGGACGGGAGAGATGGACCACCTGATTGGCAATGACGGGAACGACTGGCTGAAAGGGGAAGGAGGGGATGATGTGCTGCGCGGCGGCAATGGCGCCGACTCCCTTTATGGCGGATCCGGGAATGATGTTCTGATCGGCGGCACGGGCGACGATTACCTCGTCGGAGGGGCCGGTACCGGAACCGACATCCTGATCGGCGGTGTCGGCGCCGACTATATGAATGGCGGCGGGGGCATAGATACGGTGGACTATTCCGACGCGGATGGTCTGGTCGGCGTGAACCTTGTCTCGGACGACTATTGGGCCGCGGCGAACGGGGATCAGATTCGAAATGTCGAGAACCTGATCGGCTCGGATTTCAATGACCATCTGCAGGGCAGCAATGGCGACAATCGGATCGATGGCGGGGCGGGCAATGACCAGCTCTGGGGCCGGAATGGCCACGATGTGGTCGACGGGGGCACGGGCAATGATGTGCTGGATGGTGGTTATGGCAACTTCAATGACGTGCTCTATGGCGGTTCCGGAAACGATACGCTCACATCCCACGCCGGACGGAACTGGATGTATGGCCAGGGGGGCAATGACACACTGATCGGCGGCACGGGAATTGACGTGCTGCACGGAGGCGGTCAAGACGACATCATGACCGGAGGTGCTGGGGCGGATACGTTCATCTTTACCCACCATGACGATGTGGTCACCGACTTCGATGCCTCGGAGTTCGACAACCTGAAGTTTCGCAGGGGGCTCTGGGGTGGCGGAGACAAGACCGATGCCGAGCTTCTAGCCTTTGCCAGCGTCGTTGGCGGGGACCTCGTGTTCGACTTCGGAGGGGGCCACACGCTGACCCTGAAGGGGATCACTGATGCCAGCGAGCTGGAAGGGCACATGTCGACATTCTAGGGTCAAGACCTGAGCGCGGGCAGACCGATGCCCGTGCTCTCAAACCCGCCATCGACACTGACCACCTGCCCGGTCACGTAAGAGGCCTTGTCCGAGCAGAGGAAGGTGATGACCTGGGCGATCTCTTCCTCGGACCCGTAGCGATTCAGCGGGATCGCATCATGGTAGGCGTCGATGATGTCCTGCGTGTGCACGGCCATCGCCAGTTTGGTGCGCACCGGACCGGGGCAGACGCAATTGGCGCGGATGCCGAACTCGCCCAGCTCCGCCGCCTGTTGCTGTGTCAGATGCATAACCGCCGCTTTCGACGTGCCATAGGCCACGCGCAGTGTGCTGGCGCGGTGACCGGAAATGGATCCGATGTTGACAATGGCGCCCCGGGACGCCTTCAGCGGCTCAAGACAGGCCTGGGAGGTCAGGAACACACCGTCCAGGTTCGTCTCCATCACTCGGCGCCAGCGGGCGAAATCCGTCTCGGCGATCGGGCCGAAATCAGCCACCCCGGCGTTATTGACCAGCGCATCAATCCGGCCGGGGCCGGACAGGATCTCGACCACCATCGCGTCGACCTGATCGGGCTGGGACACGTCGCAGAGGATCGGCAGAACGCCTTCCAACCCCTCTGACGCCGCCACCAGCGCGGGGCCGTCACGGTCGATCATGGCGACCTGCCACCCCTCTTCCAGGAAAAGCTTCGTGGTTGCATGCCCAATCCCACGGGCGGCGCCCGTCACAAGTGCCAGTTTCATGCTCATACCCATTTCGCCATTGGCGGCAAGCTCATCAGCACCGCATTCGCGTCATGGCCGGTGGCCAGCCCGAACTTGGTGCCACGGTCCCAGACCAGGTTGTATTCGGCGTAAAGCCCGCGGTGGACCAGCTGCACATCCTTGTCCTCATCGGTCCAAGGAGTGTTGTACCGTTTCTCCGTGACCGGCAGGAAGGCGGGCAGGAAGGCGCGGCCAATGTCCTGGGTGAGCGCGAAATCCGCCTCCCAATCCCCGGTGTTGCGATCATCCATGAAAATGCCGCCAACCCCCCGCGCACGTCCCCGGTGGGGGACAAAGAAATACTCGTCCGCCCAAGCCTTGAGCTCAGGGTAGAGCGCCTCGCCATGCGGATCCAGATGTTCCTTCTGCACGGCATGGAAATGCGCCGTGTCCTCGTCATATTCGATACAGGGGTTCAGGTCGGACCCACCGCCGAACCACCAGGCGCCGGGGGTCCAGAACATGCGGGTGTTCATGTGCACCGCAGGGCTGTGCGGGTTCTGCATATGAGCGACAAGGCTGATACCGGACGCCCAAAAGCGCGGATCGTCCTCAATCCCGGGCACGCCGCGCGCGGCCATCGCTTGCTGCGCCGCCTTGCCCAGGGTGCCATAGACGGTCGAGACATTCACGCCGACCTTCTCGAACACGCGCCCACCGCGCATGACGGACATCAGCCCACCGCCCGCGTCACTGCCATCGTCGGAGGCGCGGGTGGTCTCGGTCACTTCGAACCGACCTGGGGGCAGATCGGCAAAGGGGCCGCTGACAGGCTTGTCTTCCAACGCCTCGAAGGCCGCCACGATCTCGTCGCGCAGCTGGCGAAACCAGACGCTGGCGCGCGCCTTTTCGTCTGTCATCATTTCCGTCATCGGATCCCCCTTTGCCCTCTATTACCAGCGGATTAGCAGGATTCCCCCCACAAGGAAACGGCGGTTTCCACGGGGCCGCAACCGGGTTAGACTTGCCACGAAAGGGGAAGTTCCATGCGTTATATGTTCCTTCTTGTCGCCCTGCCCCTGGTGCTTGCCGCCTGCACAGAGCGTCAGACCTGTGAAAGCCGTGCGCGCAATCATCTGCATGATATCAACCTTCAAATCGACATGACCGAGGACAACCTGTCACGCGGCTATGCATTGGTGAAACAGGACTTCGGCTTTACCATCGGGACCGGCTTCTGTTCGCATCGCGGTGATTTTCGTCTTTGCACCGGTTCGAATTTTCCGAACTACCGCCGCGTGCGCATTGACCCGGCGGCCGAGCAAGCCAAGCTTGACGCCCTGCTCAAACGCAAGGCGGCATTGCAGCGGGAATTTGCACAATGCGCGGTGACGTATCCAGAAGGGTAAGCCCGCTCAGTGGGCCGGGTCGCCGACCACGTCGCAGAGCGACCGCCCCCCATCGACGACCATCACATGGCCGGTCATGAACCCCGCCCCGTCCGAAGACAGGAACTGCACCGCTTCGGCCACCTCATTGGCCGAGGCGATGCGTCCCATCGGCGTACCTTCGATCACATCCACCCGGCGTTCGGGCGTTTCGCGCAGGGCGTCCATCAGGCTTGCGCTCATCACGCTGCCGAAGCTGACGGCATTCACCCGGATCCGGCGCGGCGCCAGGGCCACGGCCAGCGAGCGTGTCATCTGATCCAGCGCGGCCGAAGCGATTGAAAACGCCATCAAACCGGGTTGGGTGCGCGTCCCGGCAATCGAGCTGAGATTGACAATCGCGCCCAGGGGCTCGTCCTGGTCATCGTCACCCAGTCCGTCGCCCTGTTTCATCATGCGCGCGGCCACGGCCTGGCTCAGGCGCAGGCTGGTCATGAGGTTCTGATCCAGAAGCAGCTGCACCGTCTTGTCATCCGAATCCAGCGGATCCGCCGTCATCACCTGACGACTTGCATTCACCAGAATGTCGACCCGGTCAAAGGCATCAATCGTGGCTGACAGCAGGTTGGCGATGGTCAGCTTCTCGCGGAGATCACCCGCGAAATAACGGATGTTCGAGGCCTCTTCGGCATCTGGGTCCGGGTTCTCGCCCCATTCCTCGATCAGCTTGTCCTCGTCCATATCCGCGCAGATCACATTGGCCCCGTGATCGGCAAAGTGGCGCGCAATGGCCAGCCCGACCCCATTGGCGGCGCCGGTGATGATGGCGGTCTTGCCCTGGATGGATAGCGACATGGATGCCTCCTGATTCTCTGGCCGAGCCTAGACCAACTCAGCGCGCCTGGCGACGTGGCTTTGCCGCTGCCAGCACCTTGAAGCCTGGCGTGCCACCAAGGTCTTCGACCTGGGCAAAGCGGCTGGAAAGTTCCTGTTCGTAGGGCAAGTGGCGGTTGGCAACCATGATCAGCCGCCCGGTTGGTTTCAGCATGCGCGCGGCGGTGCGGATGAAGGCGCGGCCCAATTCGGGATCGCCCGCGCGGCCGGTGTGGAAGGGCGGGTTCATCACCACCACATCGCACAGCGCGCGCGGCTCGAAGGTGGTAGCGTCGTCCCAGAAGAAGCGTGCGCGATCATCGGTCACGTTCAACCGGGCGCAGTCCAGCGCGACGTGATCAGCCTCCACGAGGTCCAATGTGGTGACACCGGGCCGGTCCAGGATCGCGCGCGACAGGTATCCCCAGCCAGCCCCTAGATCGGCCACATGCCCTTTGAGATCTTCCGGCAGAACCGCCAACAGCGCCTCCGACCCCTTGTCGATCTTGTCTGCAGAGAACACACCGGGCCGGGTCACGAAGTCTCCGGGCAGCGTGGTATCCGAGGTTTCCCAACCGGGCAGCGCACCACCCCGGAACCACGCGATCTTGCCGTGGGACTTGGAAATGACCTGCTCTATGGAAACCTCTTTCTTAAGTGATTTCAACAGGCTGTCTATGCCGTCGGTTTTCTGCCCATCAACCACAACCAGCCCGTCATCGGTGATGCGCAGCGCCTCTGCAACCATCGCGCGGGCCTGCGCCTTGGACCGGGGAAGCACGATTACGGCGGCGGCGAACACCCCCTCTGGGGTTACGGAAACGTCATATCCCAGCCGGGCCCAGACCTGATGATCGGGGTAGAACCTTTGCACCACCTGCACGCTCTCGCGCGGCAGGGCCGATAGGTCATACCCCGCATGCGCACCAAGCACAGCGATCCGGCCCTCGGGCAGCGAAACGGCACCCTCCAGCGCCAGGGTCAGTCGGGATGCGGACACGCGGATTACTCTTTTTCCATCGTGCATTGCAGCGGATGCTGGTGATCGCGCGCCGCCTGCATGACCTGGGTCACCTTGGTCTCGGCAATCTCGTGGCTGAAGACACCGACCACCGCGACGCCCTTCTTGTGCACGGTCAGCATGACCTCGAACGCCTGAGCATGATCCATGCCGAAGAAGCGTTCCAGCACCATGACGACGAACTCCATCGGCGTGAAATCGTCGTTCAGCAGCAACACCTTGTACATCGGCGGCCGCTTGGTCTTGGGCTTGGTCGCCACTGCCAGCGCGGCATCACCGTCATCATCGGGTGTACCGGCCATCATGAAGGGCTTGAGGGTCACGCGCGTCTCCGGACTTGTGTTCGACACCATGTGGCAAAACAATATAACCCCTGAGCCGCCCCGGAAAAGGGGCAGCCACGGGCAAACCTGCAAGGCACATACAGAATGGGCACAAAAGTCTCAACAATTGCTTTCGATGCGGATGACACGCTGTGGCAGAACGAGGCGTTCTTTCGCCTGACGCAAGACCGATTCGCAGACCTGCTGGCCGATTTTGCCGACCCGGATCACCTGGCCGACCGGCTGTTGGCGGCGGAGCGGCGCAACATTGGCCACTATGGCTTCGGCGTGAAGGGATTTACCTTGTCGATGATCGAAACCGCCATCGAGGTGACCGAGGAGCAGGTGCCCGCCAGTGTCATCCGCGAGTTGATTGCCGCAGGGCAGGAAATGCTCGCCCATCCGATCCACCTGCTGCCGCACGCCGCTGAAACCGTCATACAGCTGGCCGAAGCCCACGAGATTCTGCTGATCACCAAGGGCGACCTGCTGGATCAGGAGCGGAAACTGGCCCAATCGGGGCTGGGGGAGCTGTTTGACGGAGTTCACGTGGTCTCGAACAAGACCGCGCAGACCTATTTGACTGCCTTTGCCGACACTGGCCCGGAAGCGGCGGTAATGGTCGGCAACTCGTTGAAATCAGACGTCATTCCTGCACTTGAGGCTGGCTCCTGGGCGGTTCACGTGCCCCATGAGTTGACCTGGGCCTATGAACATGCCGACACGCCATTGGCGCATTCCCGCTTTCGCAAAATTCCACATCTGGGCGCCCTACCCGGTTTAGTGGCGGAATTCGAGCAGATGTAGCCCCTGCAGGACCACACGCCCCAACATATGGGGCGTGGCGTGAAGGTCACGCTTGAACCCGTTGAAAACAATCCGTTTTCCCCATGCGCATTCACATGTTACGCTTCGGACAAATCAGCCGGGCACAAGACCACGGCACATTCGAGGCAAAATACAGGTGATGACGTGATGCAACGTCTGGGGCAGTATGCCCGTTTCGGGCTTTTCCTGATGGTTCTGGGTGTCGGCGTGATGCTGACGCAAACGGCGGCGCTGGCCGCCCCCTATGCAGCGATGGTGATTGACGCGCGGTCTGGCAAGGTCCTGCATTCGCGCAATGCCGACACACAGCTGCACCCGGCCTCGCTGACCAAGATGATGACCCTCTACATCGCCTTCGAGGCGGTGGAGAATGGCGAGATCAGCCTGGACACCCTGGTCACCGTGTCGGCCAAGGCCGCCGCCGAACCGCCGTCGAAGCTGGGCCTGCGCCGCGGGCAGAAGATCAAGCTGCGCTACCTGTTGCGCGCCGCCGCGATCAAGTCTGCCAACGACGCGGCCACCGCGATTGGCGAGGCGATCTCCGGCTCCGAGGCCGCCTTTGCCCGGCGCATGAACCGCACCGCGGGGGCAATGGGCATGACGCGCACCCATTTCAAGAACGCACACGGGTTGACCGAAAGCGGGCACCTGTCGACCGCGCGCGACATGACCACCCTGGGGCGGCAGCTATTCTATGACTATCCGCAGTACTACAACCTGTTCTCGCGCCTGACAGCCAATGCGGGCGTGAAGCGCGTGGCCCATACGAACACGCGGTTCCTGAACAGCTACCGCGGCGCGGACGGGATCAAGACCGGCTACACCCGCGCGGCAGGCTACAACCTCGTCGCCTCTGCCGAGCGTGGCAGCGAGCGCATCATCACCACCGTCTTCGGCGGGCGCAGCGTGGCCTCGCGCAATGCCAAGGTTGCCGAGCTGATGGACCTGGGCTTCCGCCGTGCGCCCACCCGCGTGGCGCTGCGTCGCCCGTCCCGCCCTGCCTATCAGGGGGCTGGTGGCTCCGGCCCGGGGGAAACCCCGCCTGGCAAGACCATTCGCGTCGTCGTGGCCCCCGCCACCAGCCCACGCCCGATCCGGCGCCCGGTGGCCGAGGACGTGCCCGACACTCTGATCGCCGAACTCGAGACCAGCGTGGCCGAGGCCCTGGAAGAGGCCAGCCAAGCCGCCGAACCGGTCGCCGAGATCACCGCAGAGGAGCCCCCGGCGGACACGCGTGTGGCCGAGGCCGAGATTATTACGGCCACCGCCTCCGCCCCCCTTACCACCCCCGCGCCGCAACCGCGCCCGGCGACGATTACCCTGACCGCGCTGGCTACCCCGGCCCCGGAAGAGGCCGAACCCGAAGTCGTAACCCGCATGTCCACCTCCGGCGGGCGACATTGGGGTGTCAACGTGGGCGTCATGACCACGCGTCACCAGGCCGAGAGGCTGCTCTTGAAGACCGCGCTGAACGAACTGGGCACGCTGGACGAGGCCCTGCGCAAGGTGGTGAAACGCCCCGATGGCTGGCACGCGAATTTCGTGGGGCTCAGCGAAGAAGGCGCCGAACTGGCCTGCCGCCGTCTGGAAGCGCGCAGCGCATCCTGCAAGGTGATCGGCCCAAGCTGACCCTGGCTGCGGCGGGCTTAATCCGCCGCACCCTCCCGTACTTCCATGTCGAAGGCCGCCGCCATCAACGCGCGGGTGTAATCCGTCTGCGGCGCATCAAAAACCTGGTCAACAGACCCACTTTCGACCACGTCGCCCGCACGCATCACCATGACCTGATGCGATAGCGCGCGCACAACGCGCAGGTCGTGGCTGATGAACAGATAGGCCAGCCCATGATCGGCCTGAAGTTTGCGCAGAAGGTCGACGATCTGCACCTGCACGGTCATGTCCAGCGCCGAAGTCGGCTCGTCCAGCACCACCAGTTTGGGGCGCAGGATCATCGCGCGCGCAATCGCGATGCGCTGGCGCTGCCCGCCCGAAAATTCGTGCGGATAACGATGCATCGTTGCCGGATCCAGCCCGACCTCCTGCATGATTTCGGCCACCATCTCGGTCCGGTTGCGCCCGGGCTCGACCCCATGCACGGTCAGACCCTCGGCGATGATCTCTTCAACCGTCATGCGGGGCGAAAGCGAGCCGAACGGGTCCTGGAACACGATCTGCATGTCGCGCCTGAGCGGGGCCAGGTCACGTGATTTGCGACCCTGAATGTCTTCGCCCAGGAAGACCACTGGCCCCTCGGACGAGATCAACCGCATCACGGCAAGCGCCAGCGTCGTCTTGCCCGAGCCGCTTTCGCCGACGATGCCCACGGTTTCACCTGCCCGCACGCGGAAGGTTGCCGCGTTGACCGCCTTGATGTGCCCCACCGTGCGGCGCAACAGCCCTCGCTGGATCGGGAACCAGATGCGCAGATCGTCAGTCTTGGCGATCTCGGGCGCGTCGGCCGGAACCGGCAACGGTTGGCCGGTTGCTTCTGCCTCCAGCAGGGTGCGGGTGTAGTCATGGGTGGGATTGTCGAAGATCTCGGCCGTTGGCCCCGCCTCGACCACCTCGCCATCCTTCATCACACAGACCTTGTCGGCGATCTTGCGTACGATGCCCAGGTCGTGGGTGATGAACAGAAGGCTCATCCCCTCACGATCCTTGAGGTCTTTCAACAGGTCGAGGATCTGCGCCTGGATCGTCACATCGAGCGCTGTGGTGGGTTCGTCTGCAATCAGCAATTCCGGCCCATTGGCGAGCGCCATGGCGATCATCACCCGCTGCCGCTGCCCCCCGGACAGCTGATGCGGATAGGCTTTCAGCCGCGTCTCCGGGTCGCGAATGCCGACCTTGGTCAGCAATTCGATGATACGCGCCTGCACCTTGTCACCGCGCAGGCCTTGGTGCAGTTCGATCGACTCGCTCAGCTGCTTTTCGATCGTGTGCAGCGGGTTGAGCGAGGTCATCGGCTCCTGAAAGATAAAGCTGATGTCATTGCCGCGCGCCTGGCGCAAGGTGGCCTCGGAGGCGCCGACCATTTCCTGGCCGCCGTAGGTCACGGACCCTTCGATGGTGGCCGAATCCGGCAAGAGCGCAACGGTCGATAGCGCCGTCACCGACTTGCCCGAACCGCTTTCACCGACCAGCGCGACAGTTTCGCCCCTACCTATGGAGAAGGACACCCCACGCACGGCCGGGTTTTCCTTGCCATCCTGGCGGAAGGTGACCCGCAGGTCTTTTACCTCAAGCACACTCATTGAAAGGTCTTTCGCGGGTCGAAGGCGTCCCGCACACCTTCGAAGATGAAGACAAGCAGGGACAGCAGGATCGAGAAGGTGAAGAAGGCGGTAAAGCCCAGCCACGGGGCCTGCAGGTTCTGCTTGGCCTGGCGGGTCAGCTCCCCCAGTGATGGTGCGGACGACGGCAGACCGAAGCCCAGGAAGTCCAACGCGGCTAGGGTCGAGATCGTGCCGGTGATGATGAAGGGCAGCAGGGTCAATGTGGCGACCATCGCGTTGGGCAACACATGGCGGTACATGATCACTCGATTCGACACGCCCAGCGCCCGCGCCGCACGCACATATTCGAAGTTGCGCGCACGCAGGAATTCCGCGCGCACCACGCCCACCAGGGCGGGCCAGCCGAACAGGACCGTGACGAAAACAAGCAGCCAGAAACTGCGGCCGAAAATGGCGAAGAGGATGATGATCACATAGAGCGACGGGATCGCCGTGAAGATCTCCAACGCACGCTGGAAGATCAGGTCCGTGCGCCCGCCGAAATAGCCCTGTACGGCGCCGGCCGCGATACCGATGATCGAGGTCAGGATGGTCACGACGATTGTGAAGAAAACCGACAGGCGGAAGCCGTAGATCACCCGCGCCAGCACGTCGCGGGCGGTGTCATCTGTGCCCAGCAAGTGTTCCCCATCCGGCGCCGATGGGGCCGGGCCGCCCAGATCGGCAGCGGTCTTGTAGCCATAGCGGATCGGCGGCCAGAGCACCCAGCCCTTGTGGATCTCCTCCCCGTCGATCACGCCGTCACCTGCGTCCTCCATCAGCCCCTCGGGATCGTCCCAACAGTCGACCAGCCCGCCGGTCACGATCAGGCATTCGACCTCGGGATCGCGATAGATCGCCTCGATCCTCAAATCTCCACCGAACTCGGTCTCGGGGTAGACGTTGAACAGCGGCATGTAATAGCCGCCCCTATAGTTCACCAGGATCGGCTTTTCATTCGCCAGAAACTCGGCAAACAGCGACGTAATGAACAGGACAAGGAAGATGATCAGCGACCAGAAGGCGCGGCCATTGCGGCGGAAGTTGCGCCAGCGGCGCTGGTTGAGCGGTGACAGCTTCATGTTTCCCTCGCCTCAAAGTCGATGCGCGGGTCGATGAAGACATACATCAGGTCCGACAGGATGCCGACCAGTAGGCCGATCAACCCGAAAAAATAGAGCGTCCCGAAAATCACCGGGTAATCGCGCGCCAGCGCGGCCTCGAACCCCAGACGCCCGAGCCCATCAAGCGAGAAGAGCGTTTCGATGATGACCGAGCTGCCAAAGAATACGCCCAGGAACACCGCCGGGAACCCTGCGATGACAATCAGCATCGCATTGCGAAAGACATGTCCATAAAGCACACGTCCTTCGGAAACACCCTTTGCGCGCGCGGTGGTGACATAGTGCTTCTTGATCTCGTCCAGGAAGCTGTTCTTGGTCAAAAGCGTCAGCGTGGCGAAACCCGAAATGGTTGAGGCCAGCACCGGCAGCGCAATGTGCCAGAAATAGTCACCGACCTTTCCCACCAGGCTGAGGTCACCGAAATTGTCCGAGGTCAGGCCGCGCAGCGGGAACCACTGGAAATACGACCCGCCTGCAAAGAGCACCAGCAGAAGGATTGCGAACAGGAAGCCGGGGATCGCATAGGCCACGATGATCGCGCCTGACGTCCAGGTGTCGAACCGCGACCCGTCCTTCACAGCCTTGCGAATACCCAAGGGGATCGAGATCATATAGGCGATCAGCGTCGACCAGAGGCCCAGGGTGATCGAGACGGGCATCTTCTCCATCACCAGCTCCAGCACTCCGACCGAACGGAAATAACTTTCGCCGAAGTCAAAACGCAGATAGCGGCCCATCATGAGGAAGAACCGTTCGACCGCGGGGATTTTCTCTTTCACGCAGGCGTCGTTGGCAAGGTCGACTTCGCCTTCGAAGCCCTCTGCACATACGATGCGGGCAAAACCCATTTCCAGCTCGAGGCTGTCCAGGAACTCCTGTGGCAATCCGCGCGCACCTTGGTACCCGTTGTCCTCACCACCCTGACCGCTTTGTGACGCGCCCGCGTCCCCACCGCTTCCGGCGATGCTTTCGAACACATCACCCTCGCCTTCGACCTGGGCAATGATCTGTTCAATCGGGCCGCCGGGCACGAATTGGGTCAGCGCGAAATTCGCGATCATGATCCCGATCAGCGTGGGGATGATCAGCAGTAATCGCCTGAGGATATAGGCGCCCATCGCGGTGTCCTAACGTGTTGTTATACCGTTTTCAGCGCAGCGCGCCTTCGGCCTTCAAGGCCTCGTGTTTTTCGGGATTGAACCACCAGAAATCCAGGTAGCCCAAATCATAAGGCGGCGTTTCGGCGGGGTGTTCGAACATGTCGTAATAGGCCACCCAATACTCTGGTTTGTACCACTGCGGCACCCAGTACCGTTTCGCCCGCATCACACGATCCAACGCGTGGACGGCGGTGGTCAGCTCTTCACGGGTCGAGGCATTGCGCGCGACATTGATCAACGCGTCAACCGCCGGATCGGCCAAGCCGCCCGAATTGAACACAGAAACCGCCGCCTCTTTCGAGCCATAGGACTGTTCCAAGTTGCCGCCAGGCTCCTCCCCCACACCCAGATGGTCGGTGATCACATCGTAGTCGAACGCGTAGCGCCGATCGACGAACTGCGCATTGTCCACCCGGTTCAGCTTCGCATCCACCCCCAGGCGGCGCAGATTTTCAACATAAGGATTGATGACACGGTCGAAGGCCGGGCTGCGTTCCAGAAACTCCACCTTCAGGGTCTGTCCTGCCGCATTGCGGCGCATACCATCATCGCCCACAAGCCAACCGGCCTCGTCCAGCAGGGCCGCCGCCCGACGCAGGGCCTTTCGGTCGAGCTGCCGTTCTCCGCTCGGAGGGAAAGTAAAAGGTTCGCTGTCCAGCACGCCTTCGGGCAGTTGCTCGGCCAAAGGTTCCAGCAAGGCCAGCTCGGCGTCGTCTGGCAACCCGCTGGCCGCCAGAGGCGAGTTCTCGGCAAAGCTGTTACCGCGTTTATAGAGACCATAGAACAGGGTCTTGTTTGACCATTCGAAGTTGAACATCAAGCCAATCGCTTCCCGCACGCGAGGGTCCTGAAACTTCTCGCGCCGAAGGTTGAAGACGAACCCCTGTCCCGACGCCTGCGCCCCGTCGACAAGAACTTCCTGTACCGCGAACCCGTCTTCGATCGCGGGGAATTCGTACCCCGTCGCCCAGATCTTCGAGCTGTTTTCGATCCGGAAGGTATAGGCCCCTGCTTTGAACCCTTCGAACGCTGCGTTTGAATCGGCAAAGTACTCAATGCGGATGCGATCGAAGTTCCACCGCCCGCGGTTGATTGGCAGGTCCGCCCCCCAGTAGTCGGGGTTGCGGCGATAGACCACGCGTTCGTTGATATCGAAGCGATCCAGCATATAGGCGCCGGTGCCCATCGCGGGTTCCAGTCGGCTTTCGTCCAAACGTGCGCCGGTTGCTTCGAACCAGGCTTTCGACATCACCGGCGTGGCACCGGCTTGCACGATACGCTCGCGGACCGGGCTATCAGGGACAAAAGTGAATTTGACGCGCCGGTCGTCCAGAGCCTCCACATTGGCGATGATACGCTTGACCCCCTCGCGGAAGGAAATCAGCCCCTGCTCCATGAACAGCTCATGGGTAAAGGCCACATCATGGGCCGTGGTCGGCGTGCCATCGGCGAAGCGCACTTCTGGGCGCAGGGTAAAGATCACCCAGCTCTGGTCGGCAGGGTATTCAAGGCTTTCCGCAATCAGCCCGTACTGTGTGCCTACCTCATCAGCGACACCGCTCATCAACCGTTCGATATTGATCGAGGACAGCGCGGCAGGCACCCCTTTGCGCGCGTAGGGGTTGAAACTGTCAAACGTCCCTCGTTCGTTGGAAATGGCCACTTCCCCCCCTTTGGGGGCGTCCGGGTTCACATAGTCCAGGTGGGGAAAATCGGCAGGGTATTTCAGGTCACCGAAGTAGGAATATCCATGGGAAACGATGTTCCCTTCAGCATGAACCAAACTCCCCGTCAAAACCAAAGCGCAGGCTGTGTAGAGCATCAGCAGAACGGGCCGTAGATCAATCCCTGTACGAGTTGTCGCCCTGGCCCTGGCGCGGTGCGTCTGGCGCATGTGCTCTCCTCCGTATGTCGCGGCTTTGCGCGTGAATTTGTTCAAATCCAAGCTAAAGCCGCAGCCCCGGTACATTCAAGGTGCGAATTGGTGAATAAAGTGTGAATGCTCCGTGCGCTGCCGGTTGCGCAGGCGATTTGGCGTCCGCCCGAAAACTCAATCATTCCAAAGGCGAAGGGCCCGTCGCGAATTCGCGACGGGCCCTCGTTTTCGTGCCTGCCAGACGAAGGTCCAGCAAGTATCAGCCGCCGATCGTTTGCAGGAAGGCGATCAGGTTGGCGCGGTCGGCGGGCTTGGAAATGCCCTTGAAGGACATCTTGGTGCCCGGCGCATAGCCTTTCGGGTTCTCGATGAAGGCGTTCAGTTCGGCCGCACCCCAGGCGCCGCCCAGGCCGGCAACCACATCGGAGTAGCCGAAGCCGTCAACTGAGGCAACGGCGCGGTCAACCACACCATACAGGTGCGGGCCGGTGCCATTGGCGCCGTCTTCCAGCTTGTGGCAGGCCTTGCATTTCGAGAACACTTTCTCGCCCTTGGCGGGGTCAGCGGCAGCCATCAGCTCTTCAAAGCTCGGGCCTTCCTCGACCTCTTCCTCGACCGCGGCGTCATCGTCGCCGGTGGCGATGTAATAGCCCATGGCGTGCTCTTCATCGCCATGGCCATGTCCGGCGGGACCGGTGTGATAGAGGCTTTCAGCGGCCCAGTTGCCGAGCAGGAAGAACAGCAGAGCGCCCAAAACGCCGCCGCCCAGCTTGGTGATAGTCATTGTGTCGAACATGTCGCGATCCGTCTCGTCCAGATTTCCAAAGCCTTCTAGCCGCTTCCGTTCCTCAATATCAAGCGGTATGACAACCTCCAGCCGCGCCTTTCGGCGCAAACATTCCGAAGAAGGGGCGGATATGACCGGACGAATTGCCTTCCAGGGGGAACCTGGCGCCTATTCCCACCAGGCCTGTCGCGACGCGCGGCCCGACATGGAGCCCCTGCCCTGCCACACGTTCGAGGACGCGATCCGCGCGGTGCAGAAGGGCGAGGCCGACATGGCCATGCTGCCGGTCGAGAACTCGACCTACGGCCGGGTGGCGGACATACACCGGCTGATGCCGGAAAGCGGGCTGCACATCGTCGAAGAGGCCTTCGTGCGCGTACACATCAGCCTGATGGCCCTGCCCGGCGTGCAGATCGAGGATATCGACACGGTGCGCGCCCATCTGGTGCTGCTGCCGCAAAGCGCGGGGTTTCTGAAGCAATACGGGATCAAGGGCGAGGCCGCCGCTGACAGCGCAGGCGCGGCCGAGGAACTGGCGCGGTCCGGAAGCCGGACCGAGGGCGTGCTTGCCTCGGACCTCGCGGCCGAACTCAACGGGCTGCACATCCTGGCCCGTCACATCGAGGATCACGCCCACAACACCACCCGCTTCCTCTTGATGGCGCGCGAGCCCGACATGTCGCGGCGCGGAGGTGAGCATGGCATGATGACCAGCTTCGTCTTCCGCGTGCGCAACATCCCCGCCGCGCTCTACAAGGCGATGGGCGGGTTTGCCACGAACGGGGTGAACATGACCAAACTGGAAAGCTACATGGTCGATGGTTCCTTCTCGGCCACCCAGTTCTATGCAGATATCGAAGGGCATCCGGATGACCGCAACGTGCAGCTTGCTCTGGAGGAGTTGAGCTACTTTACCTCGCAGATGGATATCCTGGGCACTTACCCGGCCGATCCCAAACGGCACTGAGCGAAAGACGGACCCCGGGCACGCCGGGGTCTGATCACGCTAGTCGAGGTTGAAGGATTATCAGGCCCCGTGCCGATCCTCGATCACCGACGCATAGTCCGCCACCCGTTTCTGAAAACGCTTGGTCAGGCTGGTTTTGGCCAGCTTCATCGATTGGATCATCAGCCGCGCGGGGATCGATTTCGGGCGCATGTCCACGGACATTGACATACGGGTGCGCGACCGCGACAGGGCGACAAGGTCAACCACGATCTCGGCCTCGACGCCGGAGATCTTGGAAAAGACCTTCATCCCGTTCGGCCGGTCGAACTCCATAAGTTTCAGATCGGCCACCCGTTCGCGGTTGCGAAACGGGAACTGAGCACGCCAGGTCATGCCGACGCCCACCGCGCCATTGCCATCGGTGCGCATCACCTCCGCCCCGCGCCGCAGCGCGGCTCGTTCGAACCCGTCGAAATCGGAAAGCTCGGCAAACACCGCCTCGATTGGGGCGGCAATATCTTCTCGGGTGGACAGTTTCATGACAGCCTCTTTTCTTTCCTGCTCGTGTCAGCCGGTGCGCGCGCGGATTCTGGGCCTAATCCAGCCGGTCCGCAAGCCAGTTCTTGAGAAGAAAATGCGCAATCGCTCCTTTTCGCGCCGGGCGCAGCACCGGGTGGCGACCGGCGAAGGCCTCCAGCACCTCTTCACGTGTGGCCCAGAGCGCGTGGTCCAGCTCGGCAGGGTCCAGCGTAATCTCGCGACCCAGCGCCTCGGCCCGACAGCCGATCATCAGCGACGAGGGGTAAGGCCAGGGCTGCGAGGCCAGATAACCGACCCGTCCGATACGCACCCCCGCCTCTTCGAATACCTCGCGGCGAACGGCGGCCTCGACCGTCTCGCCCGGCTCGAGGAACCCGGCCAGCAGGGAATACATCCCCTCCGGCCAGCCCGGCGAACGACCCAACAGCACCGAGTTGCCATGAGTTACCAGCATGATCACCACCGGATCGGTCCGGGGGAAATGCTGCGCGCCACATGCCGGGCAGGATCGCTGCCACCCCGCCTGCACCATCTCGCTGGACTCACCACAGGCGGCGCAGAACCGGTGGCTGCGCTGCCAGCTGAGGATGGAGCGCGCGGTGGCAGCCAGTTCGGCGTCCAGCGCGGGCAGGCCAGCCATCACACCCCGCAGCTCGGCAAACCGGGCGTCCGGCGTCAAAGCCGGGTGCGGCTGTTCGCTCGCATCAAAGAATAGGGTCGGGTCGGGCAGCCCCCCATCCGGTTCCCACGCGGAAATATCTTGGGCAAACAGAGCCCTGCCCTCGACAAGGCCCAGAAATACGGGCGCCTCAGCCGCCGGTTCCAGTACAGGGTGGCCTGCAGGAACCCGGACCAATTGATGCCCCTCACACCCATCAGGAAGGAAAGCCGGGCGGCCCTTCCACATCGGCACGTACTCGGCCTCAAGCAAGGCCAGTTCCTCGGGGCGCCCCCGCAAATGGGCAGCGCGGTCCAGCCCGCCGCCTGCGAAGGTCACGGTTTCGGCATGGCGCATTGGCGGAGGTCCCTTCCGGCATAGAGTTTGCACTTTCGCAGACTAGCGATCCGAGGACAAAGGTAAACCGCACGCTTGAGGGCGGAAGGTGGCCTCCAGATTGCGCCAGGTAGATTGCACCAGAATTCAACTTTAACGTGAATGTTTGGAAAATTGCTCGCCCAGTATGGCGAAAAGGTTATCCACAGGATAGAGTTTCCGCGTTAACGGGAAGGACAGTGACCCCGGGTCATGGCTCGGGGCTGACAATGCGGGATACACCAATTGGACAAGGCAGTTCGCGCTGAGGGCGCCATTGGATCAGCACGGGCACGGTTGCGCATCCTCGCGACAACCGATCTGCACATGCATATCCTGCCCTACGACTACTTCACCGATACGGTGTCCCAGACCCGTGGACTAGCACGGACCGCCAGCCTGATCCATGCCGCCCGGGCTGAAGTTGGGGCCGAAAACTGCCTGTTGGTCGACAATGGCGACTTTCTCACCGGCACACCCATGGATGACGAATTTGCCCAGCGGATGGAGGCGCCGGGAACAGATCCGACCACACCGCACCCGATGATCTCGGTCATGAACCGGCTGAAATATGACGCGGCCACCTTGGGCAATCACGATTTCGACCAGGGTTTCACGCGGCTGGAGCAGATCCTCGACCAGGCGCGGTTCCCCTTCGTCCTGGCCAATGTCGACCGGCCGGGCGCGGACGCCACTTTCCTGCCACCGCACACGATCCTGACCCGCACGTTGCCGGATCAGACCGGCACGCTGCGCCCCTTGCGCGTTGGTATCACGGGCCTTCTTCCACCACAGTCGATCCGGCCACGCCGCACGCTCAAGACCCTGCCGCGCACCGAGGATATGGTGGCCGCCGCCCAAAGGGTCGTACCCACGCTGCGCGCCCAAGGTGCCGATATCGTGCTGCTGCTGGCCCATACCGGTATCGGCGAGGCAGACCATCACCCGGGCCTGGAAAACGCGCTGATCCCTCTGTCGCGTGTGCCCGGGATCGACGCGATCATCGGCGGACATGCACATCAGATCTTTCCGGGCGGGATCTCCGCTTCGCATATACCGGAGCTGTCACCCGAGAGCGGCCATATCAACAATGTGCCTGTGGCCGTTCCCGGCTTCTGGGGCTCGCACCTGGGGGTCATCGACCTGGATCTGACCCATGATGGCGAACGCTGGTCCGTGGCCTCCGACAAGGTCGCACTCCGTGCGGTCTTTGACCGGGATTCCGACGGCAAGGCCCACGCTGCCGCGCCGGAAGACGTGGGGATTTCAGACAGGCTTGCCACTGACCACCAGCGCACGCTGGCCTATGTGCGCACACCCGTGGGGCACAGCGACCGACGCCTGCACAGCTATTTCTCATTGATCGCGCCCAATGCGGCGGTGCAGCTGGTGCAACGGGCACAGCGCGATTTCGCCGCACGCGTGCTGACAGGCACACCATATGCGGAACTGCCGATCCTCTCGTCGGCGTCCGCACTCAAATGCGGAGGGATCGGCGGGCCGGATCACTACACGGATGTACCTGCGGGCGAGCTGACTCTGCGCGCCATATCTGATCTTTACCTCTACCCCAACGATCTGGTGGCCCTGAAAGTCACCGGTGCCATGATGCGTGATTGGCTGGAGCGCGCGGCCTCCGTGTTCAATCGGCTCGACCTGACCCGGCGGGACGAACCGGTGATCGCCCCCTCCACCCCCTGCTACCTGTATGAGACCGTTCTGGGTCTGGATTACCGAATCGACCTTACCCAGCCCGCGCTCTACACACCTCGTGGGGCGCGGATCCGCCAAGCGCCGGGACCGGGGCGGGTACAGGATCTGCACCACGACGGCAAACCGCTGCATGACAAGGCGGAGTTTCTGCTGGTCACCAACGGATTTCGCGCCAGCGGTGGCGGGCGCTATCCGATCCCGCCCGAGGCCGAGCAGGTCCTGGGTGCGGGGGATTGCATTCGCGATATCCTGCGCGATCATGTGCGCGAGACACCGGTCGCGGATCATACGCCCGAGCTTCACTGGCAGTTGGTGGCACCGCCGGGCACCACGGCAACCCTCGACTGCAGCCCACGCGCCCTCTCTCTGGTCGATGAGGTGGCGGCCATGGGCACGGGCCCGCACCTGTCTCCGCGCGCCAGCCTGCCCAGCGGCTTTCAGCAGTTCCGCCTGACCTTCTGACCCCCACAGCGTCTTGCATCCCGTGCAAACCCAGCCTATATCGGGCGCGAGGGGTTGGCGCGGGCAAGCGCCTCGCCAACCTGGTCAGGACCGGAAGGTAGCAGCCACAACGAGCCCCGCTTGGGTCGATGTCCAACCTCTCACCCAAGTGCATGTGCACAGCACATGCACGTCGGGCGGCAGTTGAATTCAAAGAATTCAACGAGAGCCTTCTGGCTCACCGCGCACCCAGAAACCGGGGCCACCCGCCCCACGCCAAACCACGGAGGGCCATTGATGACTGTTGCAACCGCCCTTCGGGCAGGCCGTTTCTGACGGGATAGACCCATTACCTGCCTGAACCCTTCCCACCCCCGCCGCGAGCGCGCGGGCGGTGTCGATTTACTTGCAAGACAGGCAGAGCAATGACCCTGACTCTTTCCGACCTTGGATGGTCCTCCCATTTCGCCGCGCAATTCGCGGAATATGACCCCACCGACCTGACCCCGCTGCGTATCAGCGAGGTGCATTACGACCGCCTCATCGCATTAGGCCCCGATGGGCCGCACACGCTTCTGACCCCGGGCGCCTCGACCGGCGATTTCGCCGTGGGCGACTGGGTGCTGGCCAACGACCAGGACCACGTTCACGCGCTTCTGGACCGGCAAACCCTGCTGCACCGCCGCGCCGCCGGGCGCGAGGCCAAGGTGCAGCTGATCGCGGCCAATGTGGACACGCTGTTCATCGTGTCGAGCTGCAACGCAGATTTCAATGTCGCGCGACTGGAGCGCTACCTGGCCCTGGCCCATGACGCAGGCGCCTGGCCGGTGCTGGTGCTGACCAAGCCGGACCTCTGCGAGGACCCCGGTGACTACGAACGCGAGGCGCGGACACTGGACCCGATGTTGACCGTTCTGTTGGTCAACGCCAAGGACGAAAGCGACGTGGCCATGCTGGCCGATTGGGTCAAGCCCGGCCAGACCGCCGCCCTCTTGGGCAGTTCCGGCGTGGGCAAGACCACGCTCACCAATGGGCTGACCGGCGGCGATGCCGCCACCGGCGCGATCCGCGAGGATGACGCCAAGGGCCGTCACGTGACCACCTCGCGCACGCTCAAACCCATGGCGAACGGCGGTTGGATCATCGACACGCCGGGTATGCGTGCGCTGCGGCTTGAGGAAAGCAGCGAGGGGATCGAGGTGCTGTATGCCGACATCCTGGAGCTGGCGACGAACTGCAAGTTCTCGGACTGCGCGCATGAGACCGAACCGGGCTGCGCCGTGAAGGCGGCGCTGGAAGACGGCTCGCTCGACCCCGAGCGGCTGGAACGCTGGCGCAAACTGCTGGCCGAGGACAATCGCAACTCTGAGACCATCGCCGAGAACCGCGCCAAGGGCAGAGCCTTCGCCAAGATGGTCAAGGGCGTGGTGAAACAGTCCCACAAGCGCAAGGGGCGTTGAAACCCCGCGCCCGCCGGGTCACTGGCGGGCGTTTCAGTTCGGGGGTGTCACCCGTCCCCTGACCAACCGCCTCCGTTGGTACAGACCCACATCGGCCTGTTGAGGCAAATGGCCACTTTAATCCTCAGTTGACCAGTTGGGTCAGGCATCACACCAAGTACGCCATAGCGGACGACCAAGATATGAAATCAGCCAAATTGACATATCACGAGAGCTTTCCAGAAACTCCAGTCAGTGGACGTGCTGGAGCAAAATGGATCGGGTGGGTGAAGCAGACCAATATCAGCGGGCAGAGAATGAGACCGAAGTCCGTTCAACATCCATTCCTGTCTCAAAGGAAGCTATGGTGCCTGCTGGAAGTTCACTTCGATGGCGTTGATCTGCGATTTGCGATGCCTCAGGAACTCGATCATTTTATTGATGTCCTTTCGCGGAACCCGTTGCCTTCCGGTAGATCGCTTGCCCCTGAATGCCCGGTTGGGCGGCCCAACAAACACTGGCTTTCACGCTTACCAGCCAAAGCCAAGCCGTGGAAATTTCGACAGCGGCTGTGTTCGTATTTGATGGACTGTCCCGAAACAGCGAAGCTGAGAGAGTTCTATCGAAGTGAGCCGATACAGTTTGATTTTCCTGGGGTTTTCAACTCGTTTCTGGAAGCACATAAGGCAATGTAACACGGGACCAATCCGAGCGTATCCATCTGCATCTGCTGTGCGGGACTAGGGCCAGGGTCGCCTGCGATACTCAACTAAAAACGGCAAGCCCTCCCAATGGTGTTATGAGTTCGTGATGTTCCACCCTTCACAGGAGCCCCCATGTCCGGCGAAACCGATCTGAACGCGCTTCTTGCCACCCTATCGGCCCAGTTGGTCGAAGGCACCTATGTCTTCGTCACCCTGCCCGACGGGCGCCTGCCCGCTGGCCTGGCCCCGCGCATGGTGTTTCAGGAGGACGAGGGCACGACGCTCATCTGCTTGAAATCCGAGGCCGAGGCGCACGGGCTGGCCTGCGAGTTTCCCTGCCGCATGATCACGCTGGACGTGCATTCTTCGCTGGAGGCGGTCGGCTTCATCGCCCGTATCGCAAGTGAACTGGCACGCCATGGCATGGGGGTGAACCCTGTCTCGGGCTTCTTCCACGACCACCTCTTCGTGCCCGAGGGGCGTGAGGCGGTCGCAATGGATATTCTCGCGCGGATCGCGTCCGAGGCGGCGTAGCCCCTTGCCAACCCGACGCGGCCCCCGCACGAAGGGCGGCCTCCTCCGCGTCCGCGAAAACTATTTGAATAATTTTGCTACAGGGGCGCGCGCCCTGCGGGCGCGATCCCGCCTAGATCAAACCTTGTTCGGCCCAGGCGCGTTGCCCTTCGGTTTCAACCGCACAGGGGCGCACTCTGCGCAGCCGGGTCAAAGCCGCCTCCGGCACCTCCCCCAGCTCGACCATCAGCCGCAGAAGCACCATGCCAGACCGGCCACAGCCACCGCGACAATGGGCCAGCACCTTGCCACCGCCCGCGAGGATAGCCCGCGCTTGGGCGGAAACGGCAGGCCAGACCGCCTGCACCTCCACTGGTGGCGCGCCGAAGTCGCGGATCGGCAAGTGGTGCCAGGCGATCCCGGCCTGTTCCAGGGCCTCACCCAGTCCCCCGGCGCCCAGCTGCACCATCTCATCCATCTCGGTCATCGACAGCACAAGGTCCGGCGCCCAGTCCATGAGCTCCGCCATGTCGCCCGCCCGCGGCAGAGGACAGATGCCAAGCCAGCCCCCGCCGGCGGGCAGCTGGTGGATCGCGAAATCGTCAGGCACTCAGCGTGCCCCCCAGGTATCCGTCAGGCGGTAGCCGCCCGGCCATGGGTCCTCCGGGTCCAGCATGTGCTGATGCGTGCCGGTGATCCAGGCACGGCCCGAAATCTCGGGAATGATCGCGGAGGTGCCGTTCAGGTCAGTCAGCCCGGCAATGCGCCCGGTGAATTCGCCGTCGATGATCGAGCGGGTGGAGATCGCGTCCCCCTCCCCCATCAGCCCCTTCGTCGCCAGCACCGCCATGCGGGCCGACACGCCGGTGCCGCAGGGCGAACGGTCAATCTTGCCGGGCTGGATCGCCACGGCCGACCGCGCCTGTCCGTCCACAACCGGGGTCACGAAGTTGCAGAAGCTGATGTGCGTCCAGTCCGGGTTCGTGGGGTGGCTGAACCCCAGCTGCTCATTGGCGGCATTGGTGATTTTCACCCCCAGCCGGGCGATGTCCCCCGCCTCGTCCGGCGCGATGGAGAAACCCAGCGCAGGCGCATCCACCAGCACGAAACTGTCCCCACCGAAGGCCGTGTCGACGGTCAAAGTGCCGAGCCCTTCGACCTCCAGCTTTGCGTCCAGATGCTGCGCAAACGATGGCAGGTTCTGCACGGTGATACGCTTGGCCTTGCCGCCCTCGCAGTCGGCCTTGACCCGCACCAGCCCGCCGGGCGCTTCCAGCACCAGCTCCGTTACCGGTTCCGACATGGGCAGGATGCCGCTGTCCAGAAGCACGGTCGAGACACAGATCGAGTTCGACCCGGACATGGGTGGAGTATCCTCCGGCTCCATTATGATCCAGGCCGCATCGGCCTCGGGGTGTTTCGGCGGCACCAGCAGGTTCACGTGGCGAAACACGCCGCCGCGCGGCTCGTTCAGCACGAAATTGCGCAGGGTCTCGTCCCGGGCGATCCAGGCGCGCTGCTCCCAGACCGTATCGCCCGGCGGGGGCGCGACACCGCCGACGATGACATCGCCCACCTCGCCCTCGGCATGGGCCGAGACCACGTGGATCACTTTCGATGTGCGCATGGCTGATCCTTTCTGCCTACTCAGGTAACCACGAACCCGTGTGCATAGGGGTCGCGCGGGTCGATGAAGATGGTGTTGAACCCGGTCACCCGGGCCCAGCCGCCGATGGACGGTATGATGGCGTCGCGGTCACCCACGCGGGCCGTGGCCGCGACCCGGCCATGAAACAGCGACCCGATGATGCTTTCATGCACGAAGCTATCGCCCACGCCAAGCCTGCCCGTAGCCGCCCATTGCGCCATGCGCGCCGAGGTGCCGGTGCCGCAGGGCGACCGGTCGATGGCCTTGTCGCCGTAGAAGACCGCATTACGGGCGGTGGCCCCTGCCTGTACCGGGACGCCAGTCCAGAGGATATGACTGAGCCCGGTGATCTCGGGCTTTTCCGGGTGGATGAAATCGTATTTCGCATTCAGGGCCGCGCGCAGTTTTGGCGACCAGCCAACCAGTTGGGTCGCCGCGTGGTCGGCCATATCGCGGAAGGCCTCCTGTGGCTCGACAATGGCATAGAAATTGCCGCCATAGGCCACGTCCACGGTGACCTCGCCCAGGCCGTCAACCTCCGCCGTCAGGCCGGTTTCATAGAGGAAGGAGGGCACATTGGTCAGCCGTACCTCTTCAACGAACCGTCCCTCCTGCCGGTATTCAGCCACCACCAGACCGGCGGGTGTGTCCAGGCGCAGCACCCCGGGCGTGCGCGGCGTAACCAGCCCATGTTCGATCGCGGTGGTCACCGTGCCGATCGTGCCATGACCGCACATCGGCAGGCAGCCGGACGTCTCGATATAGAGCACGCCCACATCGCAATCCTCCCGCGTCGGCGGGTAGAGGATCGAGCCCGACATCTGGTCATGCCCGCGCGGCTCGAACATCAGCCCGGTGCGAATCCAGTCGAACTCCGCCAGGAAATGCGCGCGGCGCTCCAGCATGGTGGCGCCCTCCAGCATCGGCGCGCCGCCGGTGACAACCCGCACGGGGTTGCCGCAGGTGTGGCCGTCGATGCATTGAAACGTGTGTTGGGTCATGGGCGCCTCAGAAACGGGTGGCTTGATAGGGGGAGGTGTCGATGGCCGGAGCCTGCCCGGTGACCAGGTCGGCGACGATCTCGGCGGTGCCCGCGGCCTGGGTCAGACCCAGGTGGCCGTGACCGAAGGCATAGGTCACACGTGCATCCGCGCTGGCCGGGCCGATCACCGGCAGGCTGTCGGGCATGGAGGGGCGGAACCCCATCCAGCGCGCACCGCCCTCGGCGTTGAGCCCGGGCAGGAAGTCCTTGGCCTTCTTCAGCAGCACATCGGCCCGGGCGTAGTTGGGCGGGCGTTTCAGCCCGGCCAGCTCTACCGCGCCACCAACCCTGATCCGTTCACCGATCCGGGTGACGACAAAGCCATGCCCGCCGAAGGTCAGCTGCGTGCGCAGGTCGAAGGCGCCCATCGGCAGGGTGGTGTTGTAACCGCGCTCGGTCTCCAAGGGCACCGGGTCGCCCAGCGCGGCCGCCAGCCGCCGCGACCAGGCGCCACCGGCCAGGACCACGTGATCGGCTTCGCGCAGCTCGCCCGCCTCGACCATGATCCGCGCGCCAGGGGTGATGGACACGACCTCGGCCCGTTCGATCCGCCCGCCCCGTTCGGTGAAGCGCGCCGCCAGGTGTTCGACCCAGAGCTTCGGGTCGGTGAGGTTGATCCAACCGGGCGTAAAGCCCGCGTGAGTGAAACGCTGATGGATGCCGGGTTGCAGCGCGGCGATTTCCTCGGCGCTTTCCAGCAGGCGAAAATCGACGCCATGGGCGCGGCGCAGTTCCCACCCCAGCAGGCTGGCGCGGAACTGACCTTCGCCCTCGTAAAGCTGCAATTGCCCTTCGAGCCGGACAAACCCTTGCCCGCCCACATCGGCCACCTGCCGGTCGAAGGCCGCACGCGACAGATCCATCAAGGCCGCCTGCGCCGCTGTGCCCGCACGATACGCCGCGGGGCGGCTGGCGCGCCAGAACCGCCAGAGCCAGGGGGTCAGGCGTGGTGCATATCCCGGCGGGACCGACAGCGGCCCCAGCGGGTCCAGCAACCATTTCGGTGCCTGGCGCAGGATGCCGGGTGTGGCGAGCGGCTCGATATCCGCGAAAGCCAGCGCGCCCGCGTTTCCCGAGGATGCCTCCGCCGCCACACCCGCGCGGTCCAGCACGGTGACCTGATGCCCCCGCGCCTGGATGGCAAGCGCGGACGAGATTCCGACCACGCCTGCGCCAATGACGATGACTTCGGCCACCCTACGCCCCCGTATAGGCGGTCTTGACGGTGGTGTAGAACTCGGCCGCATGGCGCCCCTGTTCGCGCGACCCGAAGCTCGACCCTTTGGTGCCCCCGAAGGGCACGTGGTAATCCACGCCCGCCGTGGGCAGGTTCACCATCACCATGCCCGCCTGGGAATGGGCTTTGAAATGGGTCGCGTGTTTCAGGGACTGCGTACAGATGCCGGCCGACAGGCCGAACTCGGTGTCATTCGCCGCCGCCAGGGCTTCGTCATAGTCGGCCACACGGAGCACGCTGGCGACGGGGCCGAAGACCTCTTCGCGGTTGATGCGCATGTCGGCGGTGGTGCCGGTGACCAGCGCAGGGGCCATGAAGAAGCCTTCGGTCGGGCGTTCCAGACGCACGCCACCGATCACCTCGCCGCCCTCCTCGCGGGCAATGCGCACATAGTCCAGGTCCTGGTCCAACTGGCGCGCATCGACCACCGGGCCGATCTGCGTACCTGCCTCCAGCGCGTGACCGACTCTCAGCGCCTGCATCCGCTCGGTCAGCGCCGCAACGAAGCGATCATGGATCCCCTCGGTCACGATCAGACGCGAACTGGCAGTGCAGCGCTGCCCGGTCGAGAAGAAGGCGCCGTTCAGACAGGCCTCGACCGCAATGTCCAGGTCGGCATCGTCCAAAACCACCATCGGGTTCTTGCCGCCCATCTCCAGCTGCACCTTCTTCATCCGTGCGCCACACTCGCCGGCGATGCCGCGTCCGGTAGGCACCGAACCGGTGAAGGAAATGGCGTTCACGCGCGGGTCAGCGATCAGCTGCGGCCCCAACTGCGAGCCGCGACCCAGCACCAGGTTGAACACACCGGCAGGTAGGCCGGAGCGCGAGATGATCTCGGCCAGGGCATGGGCGCAGCCGGGCACCAGTTCGGCGGGTTTCAAGACCACGGCGTTGCCATGGGCGAGCGCAGGGGCGACCTTCCAAGCCGGGATGGCGATGGGGAAGTTCCAGGGCGTGATCAACCCGACCACGCCGACGGGGCCGCGTGTGACCTCGACCCCGATACCGGGGCGCACCGAGGGCAGGATGTCCCCGGTCTGGCGCAGCGCCTCGCCCGCGAAGAACTTGAAAATCTGGCCCGCGCGGGCGACCTCGCCCACGCCTTCGGGCAGGGTCTTGCCCTCTTCCCGGGCCAGCAGGTGGCCCAGTTCATCCCGCCGCGCCAGCAGTTCGGTGCCGATGAAGTCCAGCACGTCGAACCGTTGTTGCGGGGTGGAGGCCGCCCATCCGGGCGCTGCGTCATGCGCAGCGGCAATGGCGGCGTCCAGCTCTGCCTCGCCCGCCTGGGCCGCGTGGCCCAGGATGTCCGAGATGTCGGAGGGGTTCACATTGGGCACACCGGCGCCCGCCGCGACCCAGTCCCCGGCGATGAGATTGCGATACTCCATCTGCCCGCCCCTCACGCCTGCGCCGCCCAGTCGGCATACCAGGTCTTGAACAGGGCATACTGGCTTTCGACATAGGCCTTCTGGCTGTCCGACAGCGCGTCGGTTTCATTGAAATGCAGCGCATATTCCGCGTCGCCGTTCAGCACCATCAGGTGCTTGTAATAGAGCACGAGGTCCGGGCCTTCATCGAAGGAGGACAGCACGGCCAGCGCCGCGTCCAGTTCCAGCGCCAGGGCGCGCGAAGTGGCGCAGCCGTCGGCCGCTTTCTGGCACAGGTCCACCAGGTGCAGCACCTCACGCGGCAACGCGTTACCGATGCCAGTGATCGCCCCGCCCGCACCACAGTTCACGAAACCATGGAAGACGGTGGTATCGACACCGATCATCAGGGTCACATCCGGGTTGCCCGAGGTAATGTTCTCGGCCGCATAGCGCAGCTCCTCGGCGCCGCCGAACTCCTTGAAACCAACCAGGTTCGGATGGTCGGCACGCAGGGCAAAGAACAGATCGGCGCGGGTGGCGAAGCCATAGTAGGGGCTGTTGTAGATCACCGCAGGCAGGTCGGGGGCGGCCGCCAGGATCGCCTTGAAGTGATTGCGCTGCGCGGTCATGGACGGCCCGCGCGACAACACGCGCGGAATGACCATCAGACCTTGCGCGCCAACCTCTTGCGCATGGGCTGCATGGGCCACCGCGGTGGCGGAGTTGACCGCGCCGGTGCCCACGATGGTCGGCACCCCGGCAGCGACCAGCCGCGCGACGCCTTCCATGCGCTCGGCATCCGTCAGCAGCGGCCAGTCGCCCATCGAGCCGCAATAGACCACTGCGGACATGCCTGCGGCGATCAGCTCCTGTCCCTTCTTAACCAACGCGTCATAGTCCGGCGACCGGTCGGCGGTGCAGGGGGTCATCAGGGCCGGGATCGTGCCCGAGAAGATCGTGTTCGCAATGCGCTCGGCGCTCATGAGGGGGCTCCTTTTCAGAGACAGACCCGGGGCGGCCCGGGTGAGAATCGGTTGTTTGGCCCCAAGAGCGGGGCTTCCAAATCTGGTAATGCATATTGGATCCAATATTCAATATAAAATTTACTTGCTTCAATTTTCCCTTTACTGCAGGTAACTTGGCGCCAATCGGAGAGGGCACATGAAACTGAAATCGGTCGATATTGCGAAAACAGCCTCCGCCGCGACGCTGGTGTTCGAGGCGTTGCGCACGGCGATCATCGAAGGTGAGTTGCAGGACGGCGAACCGCTCAGGCAGGATGAAATCGCCCGGCTCTTCAACACTTCGCGCATTCCGGTGCGCGAGGCGATTTCGCGGCTCGAGGAACAGGGGCTGGTGAAATCCCAGCGCTACAAGGGTGCCGTGGTGGCCGGGTTGTCGATCGAGGAAGCGACCGAGATTTTCGAGTTCCGCGCCCTGGTCGAGGGCGAGGTGATCCGCCGCGCCGTGCCGCAAATGTCCGCCGAACTGCTGGCCGAGGCGCGCACCTATTGCGAGGAGTTCGCCGCCTCCCCAGATCCGATGCAATGGGGCGGGTTGAACCGCAAGTTCCACTGGGCGCTCTATTCGGCCTGCGCCCTGCCCTATCACCTGGGCGTGGTCGACAATGCGATGGACCGGGTGGATCGCTACCTGCGCGCCCAGTTGCTGCTGACCGACGGAATGGAAAAGGCCAACCGTGAACACTTGGCCATTCTCGACGCTTGCGAGGCGGGTGACGCGGATCTGGCCTGCGCCCTGACCCGGGCACATATCGACGACGCCAAGATCTCGCTACGCGCCCATCTGGCGGCAAAACCGACGGGAGGCGCGGGCTGAACCGCCCCGCTTCCCTGTTGCAGGGCGAACCCGCAAGGCTTTAGGTTGGTCGGGACCGATTCAGGGCGCAGTTGTACGCCCGACCGCAGGGGGCACCATGTCTGAAAGCACCGAAAAGACCTATCAGGTTCTGGCCCGCAAGTACCGGCCCGAAAGCTTTGCCGACCTGGTGGGTCAGGACGCCATGGTGCGCACCCTGAAAAACGCCTTTGAATCAGACCGGATCGCCCAGGCCTTCGTGATGACCGGCATTCGCGGCGTCGGCAAGACGACCACCGCGCGGATCATCGCCAAGGGCATGAACTGTATTGGAAAGGACGGCTCCGGCGGACCCACCGTGGAACCCTGTGGGGAATGCGAACACTGTGTGGCGATTGCCGAAGGTCGCCATGTCGACGTGATGGAGATGGACGCGGCCTCGCGCACCGGTGTGGGTGACATTCGCGAGATCATCGATTCTGTGCACTACCGCGCGGCCTCGGCCCGCTACAAGATCTACATCATCGATGAGGTCCACATGCTGTCCAAGAGCGCCTTCAACGCGCTCCTGAAAACGCTTGAGGAACCGCCCGCGCATGTGAAGTTCATCTTCGCCACCACCGAGATCCGCCAGGTGCCCGTGACGGTGCTGTCGCGCTGCCAGCGTTTCGACCTGCGCCGGATCGAGCCCGAAGACATGCTGGCCATGCTGAAACGCATCGCCAGTGCGGAAGGGGCCGAGATTGCCGATGACGCCCTGGCGCTGATCACCCGCGCGGCCGAAGGTTCGGCCCGTGACGCGCAGTCGCTGCTGGACCAAGCCATTTCCCACGGTGCCGGCGAGACGACCGCCGACCAGGTGCGCGCCATGTTGGGCCTGGCCGACCGTGGGCGGGTGCTGGATCTGTTCGACCTCGTCATGAAGGGCAATGCGGCGGGCGCCCTGGCTGAACTGGGCGCGCAATATGCCGACGGCGCCGACCCGATGGCAGTGCTGCGCGACTTGGCCGAGGTGACCCATTGGATCAGCGTCATCAAGATCACGCCCGAAGCGGTGGACGACCCCACTGTCTCGCCCGACGAACGCTTGCGCGGCAAGGCCATGGCCGACGGTCTGGGCATGCGCGCGCTGACACGCATGTGGCAGATGTTGCTGACCGCTCTGGACGAAGTGGGCCGCGCGCCCAACGCGATGATGGCCGCCGAGATGGCGGTGATCCGCCTGACCCATGTGGCCGAACTGCCCTCGCCCGAGGAACTGGCCAAGCGCCTGAAAGACGCCCCCGTGCCCCCGCCCTTGCCCGGCGGCGGAGGCGGTGGCGGCGGCCATCCCGCGCCCGGCGGCACGCCCCACGCAGGTGGCGCACCGATGGGCATGGACGGGCCACCCCCCGGTGCCCCCACGATGCACGCGGGCGGCGGTCAGGCCGCAGCCCTGGCCCAGGCGCCCGAGGTCTCGCTGGCCAGCTATGCCCGCTTTGATGACGTGGTCGAACTCATCCGCGCCTCGCGCGACGTGAAGCTGCTGGTCGAAGTCGAGGGCGGTGTGCGCCTGGCAAACTACGCCCCCGGTCGGATCGAGTTCACGCCCACCGACAAGGCCCCCCGTGACCTGGCCGCGCGGCTCGCACAACGCCTGCACGGCTGGACCGGCGTGCGCTGGGTGGTGACCCTGGTCAACGATTGCGAGGCGCTGACCATCGCGGAAACCCGTGACAGCGCCCTGTTGGAGCTGAAGGCCCAAGCCCAGGACCATCCGCTGGTCCAGGCCGTCATCGCCGCCTTCCCCGGCGCCAAGATCAACGAGATCCGCACCCCCGACGAGATCGAGGCCGAAGCCGCCGCCGAGGCCCTGCAGGAGGTCGAAGACGAATGGGATCCGTTCGAGGAGGAGTGACTTGGACACGGATGACACGCAGGTTGCTGCCATTCTAAGCCAGGTAAAACCCCTCGCCGTCGCGTTCTACAACAAGACCGGCAACCCCCTGGGCGTGACCGGAGAAATCGCCGAATATGAGGCCGCACGCCTGTTGGGCCTCGACCTGATGGAAGCCCGAAGCCCCGGCTATGACGCCGAACGCATGACCGCAAAGGGTGTTGAACGGCTCCAGATCAAGGGCCGCTGGAAGCAGAATGGCAAGTCATGGGGCCGCGTTGGGTCTATCAACATCGACAAGCCCTTTGACGCCGTACTTCTGGTGCTCATGTCGGGTGCCTACGAAGTGCAGGAAATCTGGGAAGCCCCCCGCGACAAGGTCGTCGCGCGCCTAGAAGAACCAGGGTCGAAATCGCGCAATGAGCGTCGATCCATGGGGGTAGCCCAGTTCAAGACAATCGCGATGAAAGTCTGGCCCCTGCCCGCTTAACCCGCCCCGGCGCGGCGGCGTGGGAGGCCACGACAACTCCGCCCACGCGACGTTCGCCAGGGTGGGAGCCGCGCTGGGGCGGTCACCCGGCAACCGTCGCGTCACTTCGCGTTGAAGGTGAACAAGGTCTCGCCATTGATCGTGTAACCGTTGATCAAGTCCTTCGCCTTGTCCGACACCAGCCAAGCCTCCAGTTTCTCAGCCAGCTCTGCCTTCACATGCGGGTGCCTTTCCGGGTTCACCGGCAAAAAGGCATATTGGTTGAACAGCACCGGGTCGCCTGCAAACAGCAGCGCCTGGTCAGCCTTGTTGGCGAAGTTCAGCCAGCTCGCGCGGTCCGACATGATATAGGCGCCCAGGCCCGCAGCCGTATTCAGGGACGCGCCCATGCCCGCCCCGACCGCTTTGTACCAGTCGCCTTGCGGGGCAACACCGGCGGCAGCCCAAAGGCTGAGTTCCTTTTTGTGCGTGCCGCTGTCATCTCCGCGGCTGACGAAATCGGCTTGCACCTCGGCAATCGCCACCAGGGCGACGACGGCACTCTCTGCGCCCGCGATCCCGGCCGGATCATCTGAAGGGCCAATGAGGACAAAATCGTTGTACATGATCTCACGCCGGTGAGTGCCGTAGCCGTCGGCCAGAAACGCGTCTTCGGCCTTGCGCGAATGCACCAGGATCGCATCCACGTCGCCCGCTTCGCCCAGGCGAATGGCTTGGCCGGTGCCGACCACCAGCAGCTGCACCTCGATCCCGGTGTCGGCCTTGATCTGCGGAACCAGGATGTCGGACAGGCCCGAGTTGTGGAAGGACGTGGTCACCGCGAGTTTCATCTCCTCCGCGAAGGCGGCCGTAGCGGTCAAGCTGGCCAGAACGGCCCCTAGGATCAGGCGTTTCATTCGACGATATCTCCATTCAGAAAGGCGCGGGCCTGCTCGGTGGATGGCCCTTGGAAGAAGCTCTTGGCAGCGGTGAACTCATGCACCTTGCCGTGCAGAAGAAAGGCGACCTCGGTGCCCAAGCGGCGGGCCTGGCCCATGTCATGGGTGGACATGATGATGCGTGTACCAGCCTTGGCGACACCGTTCAGGATGTCCTCGATCTCGCGGGTAGCGCGGCCATCCAGCGACGAACAGGGTTCGTCCAGGAACAGAAGCTCCGGATCACGAATGAGCGCGCGAGCGATGGCGAGCTTCTGACGCTCGCCCCCGGACAGAACCGTGGCCTGCCTGTTCAGCATGCCCCCCAAGCCCACACGTCCGGCCCAGGCTGCGGCCCGGGCACGCGCCTCGACCCGTTTCACACCAATCAGGCGCAGCGGATAGGCCAGGTTGTCCTGCACCGTGCGCCGCATCATCACCGGTTGCTGAAAGACGAAAGCCTGGTGTCGCTGTGCCTCATGCTCATCACAGGCCCAGTCGATCCGCCCCGCGCCCAGCCGGGCGATCCCATGCAACATGCGCAGAAGCGAGGTCTTGCCCGCCCCGTTCGGCCCGATCACCATCGTGGTGCCGACGGGGCCGAGCTGCAAATCGACGGGGCCAACCAGCACCCGACCCCGGCGCCGGGTCAGCGCGCCTTCGACAGTGAGGGGGAAAAGATTGCTCACCACCGGCCCTCCCGTTCCGTGCCCGACAGCACGTGGATCGCCAGGTTCACGCCGATGGCGATCGCGATCAGGATGAAGCCCAGCGCAAGCGCCAGGGCGAAGTCACCCTTGCCGGTTTCCAGCGCGATGGCGGTGGTCAACACGCGGGTGTGGTGGTCGATATTGCCGCCGACGACCATGATCGCACCGACCTCGCCGATGCCCCGGCCAAAGCCCGCCAGAGCGGCGGTCAAAAGCGCCCGACGCCCGTCCCACAGCAGCGCGCGAATGCGCTGCCCCTGGCTTGCGTTCATCGAAATCAGCAGGTCGTGATAATCCGACCACAGCTCGCGCAGCGCCTGATGCGCGATGGACGCGATCAGCGGCACGATAATGACCACCTGGGCGATGATCATCGCCGTGGGAGTGAACAGCAGCCCGAACACGCCGAACGGTCCGGACCGGCTGAGAAAGACATAGACGATCAACCCGACCACCACCGGCGGCAGCCCCATCAGCGCGTTCAGCACGGCGATCACGAAGCGGCGCAGGCGGAACCGACGCACGGCGAGGTAAGCGCCCAGCGGCAGGGCAATCATGCAGGCGACCAACAGGGCGGTCAGGGTCACACGCAACGAGCGCAGGCTGATCTCGATCAGCTCCGGGTCCAGCCCGAAGACGAGCCGGAGTGCCTGCAAGGCTCCCTCGAGAAGATCCGACATCACCGCGTCCTCTTGCCGGGGCACCACCTGACGCCCCTCCCTTGATCGGCAGCATTGCCACAGGCGCGGGGGTCAAAAAACCGCGAATGTCGCGAAAGGCTGCCGCTTGGCTCTAACGCCCCACCAGGGCGGGACAATTTGGCCAAATATAGACAATACACCCCTGACGGGGGCGCGAAAACCGACCCATGGCCAGACGCATCCGCCTTGGTGCGCCTGTTTAAGGTCGAAGACGCGGCCGTGGAGAAGATAAGGCGCGCTCCGATCGACCAGAAGGCCCGGCCGTCTACGGGATTGTCGGTACCTGCTGCGTTCCCGCAAGCGTCCAAGACGCGCCGAAGGTCGACATCTCTCCTGGCAAGCTGCTGCAGGAATGATCAGCCTGCCGATCAGAGTGATCCAGATGATGGCAGACCCCGCCGCATCAACGCGATACACTTGGCACGTGGGTTCGACCCGTTCCCAACCAGCCAAACCCTGATCCGGCGCGTGGCAGTCACAACACCGCAAAGGGGGGATCTGCGCCGGGGCGCCTCTCCCCATGTGCCCCCCCTTGTGCAAAGCCCCCGCCCCCCGTATCTAACCTCCAACACCGGATGCGAAGGAGCGTGACATGCTGAAAGGTTTGGGCGGGCTTGGCGACATGGCCAAGATGATGAAGACCGCACAGGAAATGCAGACAAAGATGGTCGAGATGCAGGAGCAGTTGGAAACCATCACCGTGACCGGTGAAAGCGGCGCGGGCCTGGTCAAGGCCACGGCCACTGCCAAGGGCGTGCTGACCGGCCTGGACATCGACCCGTCGATCTTCAACCCGGACGAAAAAGAAGTGGTCGAAGACCTGATCCTGGCCGCAATCAAGGACGCCCAGGCCAAGGCAAAAGCCAAGAGCGAAGAGGAAATGGCCGCGCTGACCGAAGGCATGGGCCTGCCCAAGGACATGAAACTGCCCTTCTGAGGGCGGTTTCCAGTCTCCCATGGACGCCCCACGCGAGATCGAAGAGCTGATCGAGCTCATGGCCAAGCTGCCGGGCCTCGGTCCGCGCTCGGCCCGGCGTGCGGTTTTGTACCTGATCCGCAAGCGGGGCCTCGTGCTGGCCCCGCTGGCCGACAGCATGCAGGTGGTGGCCGAACGGGCCCGCGAATGCCTGACCTGCGGCAATGTCGGCACCGCAGACATCTGCGAGATCTGCTTGAGCGAGAAACGCGCCAATGGCGAGATCTGTGTGGTCGAGGACGTGGCCGACCTCTGGGCAATGGAACGCGCGGGCGTCTTTGCCGGACGTTATCACGTGCTGGGCGGCACCCTGTCCGCCCTTGATGCGATCGGCCCCGACGAACTGGGTATCCCGCGACTTGTCAAACGGGTGGAGGCCGAGGGGGTGACCGAGGTGATCCTGGCGCTGAATGCCACCGTCGACGGCCAGACAACCGCACACTATATCGCAGAAGAGTTGGAAACCCGCTGCAAGGTCACCTCATTGGCCCAGGGCGTGCCGATCGGCGGCGAGCTGGACTATCTGGACGACGGCACCATCACGGCTGCCCTGAAGGCGCGCAAGACCGTCTGAGGGCTGCGTAAATCTACGGTGTATCGAGCCGTTCCCTCCGCCCCATCGCCGTGTGATTGACAGTTCCGATCTGCGGCTTGCTTATCTCGCAGACAAGCGCGCACGGGACCGGCGGGAGCCCCTTGCCCCCGCAAAGCACCGGGCAAGAGGCGCGACTATTCCACCGCGCGGATCAGCTTGCGCTCCAGCACGCGCAGCACGGTTTTCAGGTCCTGACCACGTCTCAATATCTGCCCGTCCATGCCGATCACACTGTACTGACCCTGCTTCAGTCGCAGGGCCGGGCGTTTCTCGATCCGATAGAGCGGATGTTCGGCGGTGCGTCGAAAGACATCGAATACGGCCACATCCTTGAGGAAACTCATGCCATAGTCGCGCCATTCACCGGCCGCGACCATGCGTCCATACAGTCCCATGATGGTGCCCAATTCGCGCCTGTCGAAAGCCACCTGCTGGCCCTGCCCCGATGCTGAACCTTGGCCCGGAAAGGGTGTTGGTGTCTGCATATTCATGCCTTCAGCCTGCCCGCAAAGGGTAAACAAATCAATCCCTGCCCCAATTTTGCCGCGAAAAGACCACCGGCATTCCCCGTTCCTTCCCCTCTGTTGCCGTCAACGTGGCCGAAAACAACCCTGTAGCGAGCACGAGCTCACCCGGCGCCACGTTGTACAGCCCCCACCCAGTACGTGGCGCCGGAGCTACAGGTGAAGCCCCGCCTCAGGCGGGGTTTTCGCGCTCCAAGGCTGTGATGAGCCAGCCCAGGGCATCCATGTAGTCTGAGAGCTCCAACCCGGGTGCCGCAGCCGCTGAAAAGGCAAAGCCGTGGGCGTGATCAACCAGCACGCCAACCTCGCGCATGCCGTCCCCTCCCATGGCACGGACCTCTGCAATCAGATGATCCGTCAGGGTCTGCAGTTCACCGGCGATCAGGCTTGTATCGCTCAGAACTGCTTGCAGCAGCGCGGGATGCTCCAGCGCCCGCGCCATGTAGCGCGTCATGAGCTGCGACAGACGGTCGGAGGCCGTGTCCCCAACCACCCGCTCCCCGACCCCGGCAAACACCTGAGCTACCAACGCGGCAAACAAGTCCCTACGACTGCCCACATGGTGGCTCACCGCCATTGCCGTCACACCCAGACGCGCAGCCAAGGCGCGAAAGCTGACCGCCTCCGCCCCTACTTCACCCAGCAGGGACAGGGCAGCCTCCAAGACCGCCTCACGCGTGATCCCCTGTCCCTTGCGCGGACGCGCCATCAGCCTGCCTTCACGCGATAGACAAGGTCCGTCAGCCCCGAAGGATGGGAACGCACCTCGGAAGTCTCCAGGTCAACATCCCCGGGAAGCTCTCCGAACAGGCGAATGCCCCTACCCAGCAGGATCGGCACGATGGTCACGGTCATGTCCTCGACCAGACCTTCTGCCAGGAAGGACCGCACCACGGCACCGCCGTCTACATAGGCGCGCCGCCATCCTTCGGCGGTCAGCTCCGCCATCAACGTCTTCGGCGCCTTGCCGCTCAGCCGCACCTTGCCCCGGAGCGCCTCGGGAATATCCGCGTCGCCCAGCGACCGGCTCATCACCACCACAGGCAGCGTATAGGGCCAGTCGCCGAAGCCAAGCACCGTACGAAACGAACCCGCCCCCATCACGATCCCGTCCATGCGCGCGATATGAGCGTCATAGCCGTGGTCCTCGTCATCGCCCGGCTGCTTCATCAGCCAGTCCAACCCATGATCTTCGCGCGCAACGAAGCCATCCAGGCTCATTGCCATGAACACGTGACCTGTCGTCATCTCGACTCTCCTGATTTACAAACTATACATCGTATAGTTAAATCGACCACACCGCGCCAGAAGAAACACTATTGACCGCACGGTCGGGTTTGTGCATCCTAAGATTCAAGGGATTTTGGGAGGAGCCCCTGAGCATGACACCCAAGCAACGTGCAGAGCGCGCGGCGGCCGCCATGTGGGCGGGCGACCGGGCCAGCCAGGACGCGGGTATGACCCTGATCGCGGTCGGCCCGGGCACGGCAACAATCACAATGCCGATACGCGCGGACATGGCCAATGGGCATGGCATCGCCCACGGCGGCTATATCTTCACCCTCGCCGACAGCGCCTTCGCCTTTGCCTGCAACAGCTACAACAAGAACGTGGTCGCCCAGCACAACTCGATCACCTACCTCGCCCCCGGCCAGATCGGCGAGACCCTGACCGCCACGGCGCGCGAAGTCGCCCTGGCCGGACGCTCCGGCATTTATGACGTACTGGTCACCGGCGAAGACGGGCGCGAGATCGCCCAGTTCCGCGGCCATTCCCGCCAGATCGGCGGCCAGCATTTCGACGAGACCGAAACCGAGACACAAGACACCGTCGCCGGCTGAGTCGGCCCGAGAAGGAGACGGGGCCCGCTGCCCCGTGGAGGAAACCATGAAAGACCTGACCCCGCGCCGTGAGGACCTGGACCCGATCGAGATCGCCTCGCGTGATGAAATCGCCGCAACCCAGCTGGAGCGCATGAAGTGGTCGCTGCGCCATGCCTATGACAACGTGCCTTTTTACCGCCAGAAGTTCGACGAGGCGGGCGTGCATCCCGATGACCTCAAATCTCTGTCGGACCTGGCAAAGTTTCCCTTCACGGTGAAACAGGACCTGCGCGACAACTATCCCTTCGGCCTGTTCGCCGTGCCGCGCGAACAGATCGCACGCATCCATGCCAGCTCCGGCACCACCGGCCAGCCGACCGTGGTTGGCTATACCGCAAATGACCTCAAGATGTGGGGCAGCGTGGTGGGTCGTTGCCTGCGTGCCTCGGGTCTTCGACCGGGCGACGTGCTGCACAACGCCTATGGCTACGGGTTGTTCACCGGGGGCTTGGGTGTTCATGGCGGGGCCGAGCAATACGGGCTGACCGTCGTACCCGTGTCTGGCGGCATGACCCAGCGCCAGGTCCGCCTGATCGAGGATTTCCGCGCCGATGGTATCACCGTCACGCCCTCTTATGCGCTGTCGATCCTGGACGAATACGCCCGCGAAGGGCGCGATCCGCGCGAAAGCCCGCTGAAGGTCGGCATTTTCGGCGCCGAACCCTGGACCAACGCCATGCGTTCTGAAATCGAAGCCGCCTTCGACATGCACGCGGTTGATATTTATGGACTTTCCGAAGTCATCGGCCCCGGCGTGGCGAATGAATGCGTGGAAACCAAGGACGGGCTGCACATCTGGGAGGATCACTTCTACCCTGAAATCATCAACCCGAACACCGGTGAGGTGGTGGAAGATGGCGAAATGGGCGAGCTGGTCTTTACCTCGCTGACCAAGGAAGGCTTCCCGATCATCCGTTACCGCACCCGCGACCTGACCCGGCTGCTGCCCGGCACCGCGCGGTCGATGCGGCGGATGGAGAAGATCACCGGACGGTCCGATGACATGATCATCCTGCGCGGCGTGAATATCTTCCCGACCCAGATCGAAGAACAGCTGATGGAAGTGCCGGAACTGTCACCGCATTTCCAGATCGAGCTGCTCCGCCCCGGCCGCATGGACGAGATGCACGTGCATGTCGAACTGGCCGAAGGTCAGTCGATGGATATCCAGGCCGAAGCCGCCCATCGCCTCAAGGGGCTGGTGAAATCCCACGTTGGCGTCACCGTGAAGGTCAATGTCTCTGAGCCGGGTGGGGTTGAGCGATCGCAGGGTAAAGCTGTAAGGATCATCGACAACCGCCCCAAGGAGTGAGTGTATGCCGCGCGGGATCGCACGCGACCACGAAGAGAAACGGACCGCCCTGCGCAAGGGGGCGGCCGCCTATTTCGCCGAACACGGGTTCGATCGGGCCTCGATGACCGGGGCGGCGAAAAGCTGTGGCGTGTCCAAGGCGCTGATCTATCACTACTATGACAGTAAGGAAGCGCTGCTTTACGACATCCTCGACACCCATCTGAGCGAGCTGGTCGCCGACGTCGAGGCCGCGCCGGAAACCGACGGGCTGCGCGGCCTGGTGCGCGCGATCCTGATGGCCTACCGGGGCGCGGATGCGGAACACAAGCTGCAGCTCGATGCGCTGGGTGTGCTGGAACCGGAACAGCAGGCGCACCTGCTGGGCCACCAGCGCACGATGATCGAGATGATGGGCGCCGCTCTGTCGGCCGAAGCCCCGGGCCTGGCCGACGACCCGACCCGCCTGCGCGCCACCACCATGTCGGTCTTCGGCATCCTGAACTGGTACTACATGTGGAACCGGCCCGGCAAAGGCATGGCCCGCGAGGATTATGCCGAGATGGTCACCGACATGGTCCTGGGCGGCATTCGCGCGCTCTGATCCGCAACCGGAGCACTCCCGCCCATCGTCAGGCCTCAAAGAGGCCCTCCTCTGGTTGGGCGTGGCACCCTGCGGAGCGCAGGTTGCGGGTGCCTGGATCAACCATCCCATCTCATTGCCAGCATTCGCTGTGCATGGCCCGTTGACGATGGCGTCTTGACCTCGCTTCCCAGGCAGATCGCGCCAGTCCCTCCAAGCCCCCTCTTTATCTTGCCCCAAATATCCTCGCCGAAGGCAAGACGTCGTCGCCCTTCCCGACCACCACAACACCGGCCGAGACTCGACTCCCCATCCGCTCCGCAGTATCATGAACAAAACGCGAACATCCAGCTACCACCATGCCCCAACCCCGCCGCATCCTCTCCCTGTGGTTTCCGCGCCTTGGTGCGGAGCGGTTGATGCGTGGGCGCCGGGGCCTGACACCCGGTCCCTTTGCGGTGGTGGCAGATCGGGGCAATCTGCAAATCCTCACCTCGCTCAACTTCGAGGCCGAACAGGCCGGGCTGACCCCCGGCCAGCCCCTGCGCGATGCGCGCGCCATGTGCCCCGAGCTGATCTCGCACCGCGCCAACCCGGTGGCCGAGGCCGCTTTTCTGGCCACACTCAGACGCTGGGCCGGCAAGTTCTCGCCCTGGGTGGGCGAGGCAGGCAGTACAGAAGGGTTGGTTCTGGACATTACCGGCTGCGCGCATCTGTTCGGCGGCGAGGCGACCATGCTGGACGAGGTCGCCCGCGACTGTGCCGCCCTGGGGCTGACCGTGCGCGGCGGCATTGCCGACACGGTGGGCGCAGCCTGGGCGCTGGCGCGATTCGCGGGGGCCGAGATCGACATCGGCCCAGGCGGTGATGCAATCGACCAGGAGGCCCGCGCCACCCGCTCGCGCGCCGCGCGCCGCCCCAAGGGGCCCGCCCCCGCCAAGACGACCCGTGGCCGCCGCCACTGGACCCGCGGTGGCGCGGCGCCTGTGCCGATCCCGGGTCAGGGCATCGAAAGCGACCCCGCCCGCATCGCCCCGCCGGGCGCCCTGCACGCGGCCCTGTCGCCCCTGCCACTGGCCGCCCTGCGCCTGCCCGCCGACACGGTGGCGGGGCTGAACCGGCTGGGGCTGCGGCGGGTCAGCGACGTTCTGGGCACACCCCGCGCAGGTCTTGCGCGCCGCTTTGGCCGCGACCTGGTGCGACGGCTGGACCAGGCGCTGGGGGTGGAACCCGAACCCGTCTCTCCGGCCCGCCCACCCTTGCGCTTTGCCGTGCGCCTGGGCCTACCCGAACCGATCGGGTTGGAAGAGGACGTGATGGCCGGGGTCGACCGGCTGCTGCCGGAGCTCTGCACCCGGTTGCGCACCAAGGGGCGCGGGGCACGGGTGGTGCGGCTGGAATTGTCGCGGGTGGATCACGGGTTGCAGGTGATCGAGGTCGCCCTAGCCCGACCCGCCGCCGATCCCGACCGTATCCGGCCCCTGCTGGCGATGAGGTTGGGCGATGTGGACGCGGGCTTCGGCTTTGACCAACTGCGCCTGGTGGCCCCGGTGCACGAGGCGGTGCGGCCCGAACAACATCGCGGCCCAATCACCCTGCGCGGCAATGCCCCCCCGACCCCGGAAACGGAGATCGAGGACCTGATGGGCCGCATTGGCGCCCGGCTGGGGCTGGAGGCGATGACCCGCCTGCACCCCGGCGACAGCCACGCGCCGGAGAAGGCCGAACAGGTGCTGGCCGCCGCCTGGTCCCGCCCCGCGCGCGACTGGCATGCGCCGCCCCGCCCCCGGCCCCTGTTGATGTGGCGCCCCGAACCGGTCACCGCACCGGAACATCCGCGCCTGCCCGCCCGGATCCGCTGGCGCGGGCGGGAACTGGACATCGCCCAGGCCACGGGGCCGGAACGCATCACCCCCGAATGGTGGCTGGAGGAAGAGGCCTGGCGGTCTGGCCAGCGCGACTACTGGCTGGTCACCACCTGCTGCGGACTTCGCCTGTGGCTTTATTATGCCCATGGCGCGGCGCTGTCGCCCGGCTGGTTCTGCCATGGTAGTTTCGGCTGACACGCCCCCGGCAGCAAACCACCGCTCACGCGGATGTCATCTGACGCGCGCCCACGTTACGGACTACGTTGAAACGAACGACCCAGCGAACAGCACAACAGCAAGGGAGAAACCGATGAAACGCATGACCCTGATCCTGGGCGGTGTACTCGCCGCAGGCATGGCCCTGGCACATGACGGCGTGCAGAACCCCGCCGTGATGGCCCGGATGGAGGCGATGAAACAGATCGGCGGCGGCATGAAGGTGCTGGCCGGCATGTTGAAAGGTGAAATGACCTATGACACTGCCGAGGCCCAGGCGGCCCTGGACAAGATCGAAGAAGCCGTCGGCCGCGTCCCCGCCCTGTTCGAGGCGCCCGAAAGCGATCCGAAAAGCACCGCCCTGCCCGTCATTTGGGAAAACTGGGAGGATTTCGAAAGCAAGATCGACGCCCTGGCCAAGGCTTCCATGGGGGAAATCACCGACGAGGACAGCCTGAAAATGGCGGTCTCGACCCTGGGCGGCACCTGCAAGGATTGCCACGGCGACTATCGCCAAAAGCAATAGGCCAATGCGCAGGGTACGGCGCGCTCTTATCAAAGACCATTTATCTTGATGCCAGAGGCCGCGACCCACGCGGCCTCACTGGCCTACACGCACCAGACCCGGGTGATGATCCCGTTCTCATCCACAGCGATGTTCAACCGCGCAGGATTGTAATCTTCGGTCACCGCCATGCCCGGATGGATCACCCGCAGTGGTGCGTTGATCTCGATTTCCGAAATGATTCCCGCATCCTGCCCAACCAATCCCTGCAAACGATCCGCCCCGCAGGTCGGGGTGAAATCCAACGGGGCAGGCCCAGCCGCCGGGGATTGGCAGGCGGCAAGGGCCAGCGAGAGGGGCAAAAGCAAATGTCTCATATCCCGATCAGGCCCGATCCTGTTGCCAGTTGCAAGAGGCGTTCAGCCGCAGCGCAAACCGGCAATGGCCCCATTCACATCCAGCTCGACATTCAACCGCGCCGGGTTGAAGTCCAGCGTGACCGCATCACCTGGCCGGATCACCCGTGTGATCTCCGGCACCGCGGCCCCCTCCAGCGCCGACTCGGGTTGACCCAGCAGCTCCTGCAAGGCCTCCGCACCGCAACTGTTCATCTCGACGCCCTCATCCGAGGGCAGGCAGGCGGCCAGGATCACAAGGGTCAGGCCGATGGTGGCGGGGAATAGGATATGCTTCATTCGCGCTTCGGAACATGTTTGTCGGTCGGGGGCAAGCCGATGTCGTTCCCAAGTTGAAAATATGCGGCAATTCGCGCAGTTTGGGCAAAACAACAGGAGGATCCCCCATGCGCACCCGTGCCGCTGTCGCCCTCGAGGCCGGCAAACCCCTTGAAATCATGGAAGTGAACCTGGACGGCCCGAAGGCGGGCGAGGTTCTGATCGAGGTCAAGGCCACGGGCCTGTGCCACACCGATGAATTCACCCGCTCGGGTGCGGATCCCGAGGGGCTGTTCCCCTCGATCCTGGGCCACGAGGGCGCGGGCGTCGTGCTGGAGGTCGGCGAGGGTGTGACCACGCTGAAACCGGGTGACCATGTGATCCCGCTCTACACGCCGGAATGCCGTGAATGTCATGCCTGCCTGTCGGGGAAAACCAACCTCTGCACCGCGATCCGGGGCACCCAGGGTCAGGGTCTGATGCCCGATGGCACCACGCGCTTTTCCATGCTGGATGGCACGCCGATCTACCACTACATGGGCTGCTCGACCTTCGCCAACCACACGGTCCTGCCCGAGATTGCTCTGGCCAAGGTGCGCGACGACGCGCCCTTTGACAAGATCTGCTACATCGGCTGCGGCGTGACCACCGGCATCGGCGCGGTGATCAACACCGCCGGGGTCGAGATCGGGTCTTCGGCCGCCGTCTTCGGCCTGGGTGGCATCGGTCTGAACGTGATCCAGGGCCTGCGCATGGCGGGAGCCGACATGATCATCGGCGTCGACCTGAACGACGACAAGGCCGAGATGGCGAAGAAATTCGGCATGACCCATTTCGTGAATCCCTCGAAACTGACCGAGGGCCAGTCGGTCACCGAAGCGATCGTCGAGCTGACCAAGACCGAGAAAGACCAGTTCGGCGGTGTGGATTATTCCTTCGACGCCACCGGCAATGTGCAGGTGATGCGCGACGCGCTGGAATGCTCGCACCGTGGCTGGGGTGTTTCGGTCATCATCGGCGTGGCGCCTGCGGGGGCCGAGATCTCGACCCGCCCGTTCCAGCTGGTCACCGGCCGCGTCTGGAAGGGCACCGCCTTCGGTGGCGCCAAGGGGCGCACGGATGTGCCGAAATTCGTCGACTGGTACATGGACGGCAAGATCGAGATCGACCCGATGATCACCCACAAGCTGACGCTGGATCAGATCAACGAGGGGTTCGACCTGATGCACGAGGGCAAGTCGATCCGCGCGGTTGTGGAGTTCTGATCCCACCCGCCAGACAGGCAAAAGGGGAGGCCGCGGCCTCCCCTTTTTTGTGTGCTTGCGTCGGATCAGGCGTCGGCTTCGCCGCCTTCGTCACGCCCCAGACCATTGGCCATTTCCTTGTCCAGCAGCAAGAGGTGCCAGCGGTTGTCGCCCGCCGCATCGACCTGATCCAGAACGGTGCGAAACAGATCCTCTTCCTCGGTCTGTTCCTCGATGAACCATTGCAGCATGTTCTGGGTGGAAAACTCCTTTTCCGCCTGCGCCAGCTCGAACAGAGCGTTGATCTGTGCGGTCACGGTCTTCTCATGCGCCAGGGCAGCCTCCAGCACCGCCTTGGCACTGGCGTAATCGGCCTGCGGGGCGGCAATGCCCTGCAATTCGACCCGCGCGTCACGGCGCACCAGGAAGTCATAGATACGCATGCCGTGTTCGGTCTCTTCGGTGCTGTGGCCGCGGAACCATTGGGCAAAGCCCGGCAGCCCGTTGTTGTCGAACCAGGCGGCCATGGACAGGTAAATATACGAGGCGTTCAGCTCGGCACTGATCTGGTTGTTCAGCGCGTCGGCGACTTTGGCGTTCAGGGTCATGGAATGTCCTTTGGATCACTGTTTAGAATGAATCTAAGTTGATGGGTGTCAAAAAACAACTAGGATACATCAAGTTTTAATCGTTCGAAATCAATGCACTAATCAATCAATAACGCTATTCAGAATCACTTGCAAAATGTGGGGAAGTACGCGCGGACGGCCTATAAGCCGGATTCTGTCCACGCGGGCGGACCCGCGATAGATGACCATTCCTCTAGGCGGCCTGTTGCCAGGACGCTCAAGCTGCCAACCCGGATCTGCTGGGGCCAAGGCGGCCCCGGGGCATGCGCCCCGCGCGATCCCTATTTGGCATTGCTCCCGGTGGGGCTTGCCGTGCCGCCCCTGTTGCCAGGGGCGCGGTGGGCTCTTACCCCACCGTTTCACCATCACTTCGCAAGCGAAGCAGTCTGTTCTCTGTGGCGCTTTCCCTGGGGTTGCCCCCGCCGGGCGTTACCCGGCACCGTTGCCTTGTGGAGTCCGGACTTTCCTCGGATCACGCCGGGGCACGCCCCGACAGTCACCCGCGGCCATCCGGCCATCCGCGCGGGGATTGAGTTAGGCGCTGGGGGCGCCGGGGTCAATGGGGAAGGTAGGGGGGAAGCGTGCCGCCAGATCCAACATCGCGCCCATGTCCTGCGCGTCCAGCGGCCCATCCGCCCAGGGGCGGAAACGCTGACGAAAGGCGCCCAGCACCGGGTCGATGCCCCAGAACGAGTCGTAACCGAAAACCTCGGCGGCCTTCAGGAAGGCGCCCTCATCCGGCGGTGCGTCACCGGCTTCGGGCCAAACTGCCAACCCCTGCCGGGCCAGCCGCGCCCAGTCGAACCGCCGCCCGGGATCGAACTTGCGCGTGGGAGCCATGTCACTGTGACCGATGACACCCTCTGGCGGGATATCCCAGCGGGACAGGATGCCCGGAAGCAGCGCCTCCAACGTCTGCATCAGAGGCTGCGAAAAGGGCGTGTCACCCAGGTTGTCCAGCTCGATCCCGATCGAACGGGAGTTCACATCCCCCCTGCCCCGCCAATCGCCACCCCCGGCATGCCAGGCGCGTTTGTCTTCGTCGACAAGCTGATGGAGCGTGCCATCCCGGGCAACCAGGTAATGGGCCGAAACCTCGAACTCCGGCGATGACAGCCGTTCGAGCGCCGCAGTGGCGTCCTCCATGGCGGTATAGTGCAACACCACAAGTTCCGGCCGCAGCCCATCGCGCCGCTCGCCGAAGTTCGGCGAGGGGTGCGGGATCGGCTGCATTTATTCGCTCACCACAGGGGCAGGTGCGACAGCCGCCGCCGCGCGGGCCTGACGCAGGGGCGTTGGATCCCAATAGCAGGCAAAGCCGTCCCCATCCGGGTCCAGCCCTTTCGGGTCGCGTTTTGGACCGCCACGGCGCAGGAAGTCCTGCTGCGCCAGGTCGGACGAAGTGTATTTGGCGCAATTGCGGTTGAACCGCCCCTCGCCCGACAGGCGCGAGCGGTCATAGAGTTGCGCGCCCACAGGGTTGTTGGTGGCCAACGCGTAAGCGACGATCGACGGTCCCGTCTCGCCCGGGCGGGTGGGCAGGTCGGTCGGTTCGATCTGCACATAGGACGCGCGGTTGGCGGCGATGCGGGCCGCGTCGCTTTCGATGGTCTCGCGACCGGCGACGGCATCGAAGTCCTGTTCATCCGAAATCCCCGACGAACGCGGGGCGGGCGGCGCGCCGACCCCCGCCGTTGCACCGGCATCGGCCACAGGCACATCAGCGTCGGCAGGGGTACTGTCAAGCGTCTCAGCGCTGACGGCATCCGGCGCGGGCAGCGAATTGACCGGTGCATCCTGCCCTGTGCGGGCGCTGTCGTAGCGGTCAAACCCCACGCCTGCCGCCGAATTCGGCACCTGTGGCGCACAGGCCACCAGCGCGCCCAAAGCACATGTCACCAGAAGAACTCGCATGCCTCTACCCTCGGTTCTTGTCCCGTTTGCCGGGGTTTACCACCATTTCTGCGGTTTCGCCACGAAGCCCGCACGATCTTCCAGGACTTGGGCGAAATTCAGCAGATCGCCTTCCTCCCACGGACGACCGATCAGCTGCAGCCCCAGCGGCAGACCCTGAGCGTCCAGCCCGGCGGGCACGGAAATGCCCGGCAGACCGGCCAGGTTCACGGTCACGGTAAAGACGTCGTTGAGGTACATCTTGACCGGGTCCGCATCCGCCATCTCGCCCAGGCCAAAGGCCGCTGACGGCGTGGCCGGGGTCAGGATCGCGTCGACACCCTCGGCAAAGACGGTCTCGAAGTCGCGTTTGATCAGGTTCCGCACGCGGCGCGCGCGGTTGTAATAGGCGTCATAGAAGCCCGCGGACAGCACATAGGTGCCAACCATGACACGGCGCTGCACCTCGTCGCCGAAGCCCTCGGCGCGGGTTTTCTCGTACATGTCGTTGATGCCGTCACCAGCCGCCAGCGTGGCGCGGTGGCCGTATTTCACGCCGTCATAACGCGCCAGGTTCGAGGAGGCCTCGGCCGGCGCGATCACGTAATAGGCGGGCAGCGCATATTTGGTGTGCGGCAGTGAGATATCGCGGATCTCGGCGCCCGCATCCTTCAGCATGGCGGTGCCATCGGCCCAGAGCTTTTCGATCTCTTCGGGCATGCCATCCATGCGGTATTCGCGCGGAATGCCGATCACCTTGCCCTTGATGTCGCCGGTCAGCATGGCCTCGAAATTCGGCACGGCCAGGTCGGCAGAGGTCGAATCCTTCGCGTCATGACCGCACATGGCTTCCAACATGATCGCCGCGTCTCGCACCGATTTGGTCATCGGCCCGGCCTGATCCAGCGAGGACGCAAAGGCCACGATACCCCAGCGCGAGCAGCGCCCATAGGTCGGCTTGATCCCGGTAATGCCGGTAAAGGCGGCAGGCTGGCGGATCGACCCGCCGGTGTCAGTGCCGGTCGCCGCCAGGCACAGGTCGGCGGCCACAGCCGAGGCCGACCCACCCGAGCTACCACCCGGCGTCAGGTTGCGGTCGTCCACCTTCCAGGGGTTCACCACGTCGCCATAGGTCGAGGTCTCGTTCGACGACCCCATGGCGAACTCGTCCATGTTGAGCTTGCCCAGCATGACGGCGCCCGCGTCCCACAGGTTCTGCGAGACGGTCGATTCATACTCCGGCTTGAACCCGTCCAGGATGGCCGAGGCCGCCTGGCTTTCCACGCCCTTGGTGCAAAACAGGTCCTTGATACCCAGCGGAATGCCGCACATGTCGGGCGCGTCGCCCCCCTTGATCCGGGCATCGGCCGCCTTGGCCTGCTCCAGCGCCAGATCCGGCGTCTTGTGCACGAATGCGTTCAGCACGTCGGCGCCGTCGATCTCGGTCAGGCAGGCCTGGGTCAGTTCCACCGAGGTCACATCCCCGGCCTTCAGCGCATCGCGCGCGGCGGCAATCGTCAGTTTGTTCAGCTCGGTCATTATTCCACCACCTTCGGCACGGCGAAAAAGCCCTCGCGGGCGTCGGGGGCGTTCTTCAGGACTTTCTCCTGCTGGTCACCATCGGTCACCACGTCGGTGCGACGCTTCAGCCGCATCGGCGTGACCGAGGTCATGGGCTCAATGCCCTCCACGTCCACCTCGTTCAGCTGTTCGATGAAGCCGAGGATGTCGTTGAATTCCTGAGCCAGGGCGGGAAGGCGGTCTTCCTCCACCCGGATCCGGGCCAGATGGGCCACTTTGCGTGCGGTTTCGATGTCGATCGACATGGGTAGCGCTCCAGATAATCTTCGCCTTGTCGTTTAGCGCCCGGGGGCCGGATGGGCAAGCATGTGGCGGCGGTAGGTCTCGATCATCCAGGCCAACATGGTGGCGTTGAGGATGTGCCACAGGAAATGCGTGCCCAGGGGCAGGCTCAAACAGAGAGGTTCATCCAGCGCTCGGAAGGTGATCGAAGCCGTCAGGATGCCTGCGCCGATCAGCAGGTTGCGGCCCAGGTCCGGGGCCCGGTGACGCAGCACGATACCATAGGCGGCAATCAGCAAGGGCACGGGCGCATAACTCGCCGAACTGCCCAGACCCGGGATCAGCCCGAACAGCGGCACCGTGACCGCCGCATAGGGAAAGAACAGCGCAGTGACGCCCAGCGCGGGCCAAGTCCGAAGGCCCCAGAAGTCGCGATTGGCGGCGAAGATATAGGCCAAAATGAACAGGAGGATCGGCAGCACGTCCGCCATGGCCGCCCATCCGGTGGCGTGGGTGTGAAACAGCCAACTGCCCAAGCCGATCACGAACAGCACCACCGTCAGCCCCCAGGCAATCGGCAACTCCGCCCCGCGCAGGCGCCGCGCCACGATCAGGGCGGCGATGATGAAGGCCAGGTTGGTCAGCGCATTGACCGGCTCGGACCAGTACTCCGGCCCCGTGCGTTCGCAATAGGCGTCGATCTGAGCGGTGAGTTCCACGTGACTTTCCCCCGTCCGGTGCTACCCTGACAGGTGAGGATTTGACCGGAGGATTGCAAATGAAAATCACATGGCTGGGTCACGCGAGTTTCCGCATCGAGATCGGCGACCAGGTGTTGTTGCTGGACCCCTGGGTCACCGGAAACCCGATGTTCGACGAATCGCAACGCGCGGCGGCCATTGCCGACGCAACCCACGTGCTGATCACCCATGGCCACGGCGATCACGCAACCGATGCGCCGGTGATCTGTACCGAACTGGGCATCCCCGCCGTCGGCATCTACGACCTCATGCAGTGGTGGGAGGGCAAGCATGGCATCTCCTCCGTCGGGTTCAACAAGGGCGGCACGGTGATGCTGGGCGATGTGGCGGTGACCATGGTGAACGCTGTGCATTCCTCCTCGATGGCCAATGGAAACGGCCCGATCTACACTGGCGCCGAGGCCGGGTTCATGATCTCGGGCGAGGGCAACACGATCTATGTCACCGGCGACACCGATATCATGGCGGACATGGAGTGGATGGGGGATTTCCACAAACCCGACATCGGTATCCTCTGCGCGGGTGGCCATTTCACCATGGACATGGCGCGCGCGGCTTATGCTGCACGACGCTATTTCAACTTCAAGACGGTGATCCCCTGCCATTACCGCACCTTCCCGCTGCTCGAACAATCCGCCGAGGTGCTGACACACGGCCTGCCGGGGGTGGATGTGATCGAGCCCGAGGTGATGCAGGCGATCGAGATCTAGGGCGTCAATTTTCTTCGACGAAAATTGCAAGAATTTTCGAGAATTCTTGTTCCACCTAGATCAGGAAGAACGCGGCCAGCGCAGGCAACAGCGCCAAGGACAAAAGCAGCTGCCAGGCCATGCCATCGGCATAGAGCTCGCCATCTCCGCCCATCTGACGGGCCACAACATAGCCATTGGTGGCCGCCGAGACTGTCAGAACCATGCAGAGGATAAAGACCTGCTCCGACGGCAGGGCAAAGAGCTGCGCGGCGCCCAGCGCGGCCAGCAGGCTCAGACCGGGGCGCAGGATCAACGACAATACCAGGACCCGCGAGGGGCGCAGGAACCGGCGCAGGGTCATGCCCGCGCCGATGGCCAGGATACCGACTCCCAGCGCGCCGCGCCCGATCAGGTCCAGCGTGGCATCCACCGGCCCGGGCAGCCTTGTCCCGGATAACAGTAGCGCCAGGCCAATCACGCTGGCCTGGATGAGCGGGTTCTTCACCAGTTGCATCACCACCCCGCGCAGGGTGGCACGCCCGCTGCCATAGACTGTCAGCACCACGATATTGCCCACATTGATCACCGGGATCAGCACCGCCATGGCAATCGCCACCATGGCAAAGCCCACCTGGCCCAGGAACAGCTCCCCCGCCGCCAGCGCAATGAAGCCGTTCCAGCGCGTGCCCAGTTGAAACAGTGACGTGAACTGCGGGTTCGACACGCCCAACCGCCGCCAGAGCGGACGCAGGACCAGCACCACCAGTGCCACCGCCCCCACCGCCGTCCACAGCGCGAAGGCAAAGGGCGCGTAAGCCGCCAGGTCGACCTCGATCCCGGCAATGGCGCGGATCAGCACGGCGGGGATGAGCAACCGGAAGGACAGCACTTCAATCGCGCCCCAGTTCGTGGGCGGCAAGGTGCGGCTGGCGGCCAGCGCATAGCCCACAAGCAAGGTCAGCAAGATGGGCAGGATCGCCGCGATCAACGCGTAGGACACAGGGGGTTATACCTCTTCGTCAGGAGACAGAGGGCGCGAGGGCAGCCAGGCATAGCCCTCTTCGTCCAGAATCACGCATTCGCGCAGCCCGTGCGGCTTGTCCTCGGGCGCCTGCAACAGAGTGGCGCCGAAGGCTTCCGCCCGGGCAGCGGCCTGGTCCGGGTCGGTGTCATAGAGCCGCAACTCCACCCCGGCCCCACGCGCGCCCGCCTCGGGCAGAAGCGCGGGCAGTGGGTGGCTGTGATAGGTGTGATCCGCATGGATCTGAAACACCCCGTCCCCATAGATCAGGATCGCGAAATCCGCCGTCACCCTGTGCGCTTGCATGGCAAAAACCTCGGTCAGGAAAGCCACCTTGGCCTTCACGTCGCGGGTCAGGATGTTCACCCCCAACCCTTTCAGCGCACGACCGAAATCGGCGGCGGAAACGGTTTCATAATCCATGGCTACCTCCGTTTGGCGAAAAAGGTCTTCAACAGCTGCTCCGCCTCCTCGGCACGCAGCCCGTCATAGACCTCTGGCACATGGTGGCATTGCGGGTGCGAGAAAATACGCGGCCCCTGCGCCACCCCGCCGGATTTCGGGTCCGCCGCGCCGTAATACAGCCTGCGAATGCGCGCGGCTGAGATCACCGTGGCGCACATCGGGCAGGGTTCCAGCGTCACGTAAAGGTCGTGATCCGGCAGCCGCTCGCTCCCCGCCGCCGCGCAGGCCGCGCGGATCGCCAACACCTCGGCATGGGCGGTCGGGTCGTTCAGCTCCCGCGTGCGATTGCCAGCCCGGGCCACCACCTCGCCCGACGGCGACACCACCACGGCGCCCACCGGCACCTCGCCACGGGCGGCGGCGGCGCGGGCTTCCTCCAGGGCGGGGGCCATATGGCTGGTGAACGGGCTCATGTGGCCTTGTTGCCCTGCCGGCCACGGTTTGCCAACCCTCTACCAAGCCTTTCCCTTCGCGCCCCGGCGGGTTATGCGGGGGCATGAGCAAGGATCAGAACAAAACGCCCGCCGCCACACCGGAAGGCGAACGCATCGCCAAGGTGCTGGCCCGCGCCGGTGTCGCCAGCCGCCGTGAAGCCGAACGCATGATCGAGGCGGGCCGTGTGTCCGTGAACGGCAAGGTGATCGACAGCCCCGCCCTGAACGTCGGCCCGCGCGACAAGATCATGGTGGACGAGGCCCCCCTGGCCGAACCCGAACCGCCGCGCCTGTGGCTCTACCACAAGCCCACCGGGCTGGTGACCACGGCAAAGGATGAAAAGGGCCGCGAGACGGTGTTCGACGCCCTGCCCGAGGATATGCCGCGTGTCATGTCCGTGGGGCGGCTCGATTTGAACTCCGAGGGGTTGTTGCTGCTCACGAATGACGGCGGGATCAAGCGCCAGCTCGAACTGCCCTCGACCGGCTGGGTGCGCAAGTACCGCGTGCGGGTCAAGGGCGCGCCGACCGAGGACAGTCTGACACCCCTGCGCAAGGGCCTGACTGTGGACGGTGAACGGTTCCAGCCGATGGGCGTCTCGCTGGACCGCCAACAGGGCGCGAACGCCTGGCTGACCGTGTCCCTGCGCGAAGGCAAGAACCGTGAGATTCGCCGCGCGATGGAGGCAATCGGCCTGTCCGTGAACCGCCTCCTGCGTGTCAGCTATGGCCCGTTCCGCCTGGGCGAGCTGAAAGCGGGCGAGGTCGAAGAGGTCCGCCCCCGCGTATTGCGCGACCAGCTGGGGTTGGAGGAAACGCCGACCAAGAAACCTGTGCGTGCCCGCAAGGGGGCCGCGGCCGAGATGAAGGGCGAACGCCCGGCGCGCGGCAAACCTGGTGGCAAACCGGGCAGGTCCGACGGCAAACCCGGTGCGGGCAATTTCGGCAAACCCGGCAAGGCGGGCAAAGCCCCCGGCGCCCCGCGTGCGACCGGCCCGGGCCGGGGCGGCAAACCGGGTGGGAAACCGGGCGACAAACCTGCCGGTAAACCGCGTCGCAAATGACCCCGCCCCGGCTCCATATCACCGGAGCCTCCTGCACGGGGACAACCACCTTGGGCGTGGCCCTGGCCCGACGCCTGGGCCTGCCACATCTGGACACGGATGACTATTACTGGGCGCCGGTCGACCCGCCCTTTTCGCAGAAACGCCCACCCGAGGACCGCGTCCGCCTGATGCGGGCGGATCAAGGCGCGGGCGGTTGGGTGCTGTCCGGCTCGCTGATGGGCTGGGGCGAACCGGCGCTTTTGAGCTGCGAGTTGATCCTCTTCCTCACCGCCCCATGGGAGGTCCGCCGCAGCCGCCTCATCGCCCGCGAACAGGCACGGTTCGGGGATCGCATCACCCCGGGCGGCGACATGCGGGCCATTCACACCGGGTTCCTCGACTGGGCTTCACGCTATGATGACCCGGCTTTCACGGGCCGGAGCCGCGCAAGACATGAGGATTGGCTGAGCCGTCAGAAAGCACCTGTTCTGCGTCTGGATGCCACCCGCCCGATCAGCGACCTGATAGACGATGTGCTAAACACCCCGCTCTGACGGGTTTCGGCGCAGCGGGGTGGGAAAGCGCGCCCGTCACCCCAAGCACGACAGACGCCGGGTGGGAGCTGCGGCGAAACCCGCCCACGCCGCTCAGAACAGAGACCCCTGCTCCGGCGCGGGCGGCTTCGGCTTCTTCGCAGGTTTTGCCTTCGGCGGCGTGCCGGAGCCGGAGGGCGCAGCCCCCCCGCCCACTGCCAGCACCCCATCGGCAAACTCGATCTCCAACGCCCCGGCCTTGCCCGCCGCAACCTTGCTGGTGACGACATCCCCATCGCCCCGCACCACCGCATAGCCGCGACGCAGTGTCTCGGTATAGCCCAGCGTCTGGCGCATGCGTTCCAGCGCGTCCAACCGCTTGCGATGCCCGTCTGTCAGCGCCGCAAAGGCGCGATCCAGCCGAGCACCTGCCGCTTCGACTCGATCCCGCTGCGGGGCAATGCGTGACGCCAACACATGGGGGCGCAACCCCGCCGAGGCCTGGGTCAGCTGCACCCGGCGCGCATCCGTCATGCCCTTCAACGCTGCCGGTAGACGTAGCCCCACATGGTCCAACCTCTGGCGTGGGCCATCCAACAAGGTATCGGCCCGTGGCAGAGCCCGCGCCAGATCGCGCAACCGCTGACCGCGCTGCATCACGCCCTGCCCCATCGCTCGGCTCATCCGCGCGCCTTGCTCGTCCACCCAGCCCAGCAGTTCCAGCCGCACCGGCACCGCATGTTCCGCCGCCGCTGTCGGCGTGGGCGCCCGCAGGTCCGAGACAAAGTCGATCAGCGTCGTATCCGTCTCGTGCCCCACTGCGGATATCAGCGGGATCTCGGAGGCCGCCGCCGCCCGTGCGACCACTTCCTCGTTGAAGCCCCAAAGATCCTCGATCGAGCCGCCACCCCGCGCAACGATCAACAGATCAGGCCGGGGCAACGCTCCGCCGGGGGTGAACCGGTTGAACCCGTCGATGGCCCGCGCAACTTCCGGCGCACAGGCAGCACCCTGCACGGCGACCGGCCAGATCAGCACCTTGCGCGGGAAGCGATCCCGCAGCCGGTGCAGAATATCGCGAATGACCGCGCCCGAGGGCGAGGTGATCACACCGATGATCTCCGGCAGATAGGGCAGGCGTTTCTTGCGCTCCTCGGCAAACAGCCCTTCGGCCGCCAGCGCCTTCTTGCGCTTCTCCAACATGGCCATCAAAGCGCCTTCGCCTGCGACCTCGACCTCTTCGACATTCAGGTTGTACTTCGACTGCGCGCCAAAGGCCGTGAGCTTGCCGGTGACGATGACCTCCAGCCCCTCCTCGGGCTGCACCGACAGGCGCGACGCCTGGCCCTTCCACGTGGTGCAGGCCAGCACATTCCGATCATCCTTCACATCATAATACAGATGCCCCGAGCGCGCCTTGAACACCCGCCCGACCTCGCCGCGCACACGCACGCGGCCAAAGGCGCCTTCGATGGTCTTCTTCACCGCGCCCGAGATTTCGGACACCGTGAATTCCGGCGCGTTGCCACCGTTCTGCGGGGTCTCTGGCTCTTCGAAAAGGTCGGACATGGGGGCTCCGGAATGACGGCCTGCTGGTTTCCGCTCATCCTATGGCGGGCGCCTGCCGAGGGAAAGGGCACAGGGTTGTGCGGGGCGCGAAACCTGCCAGTCTGGCGCTATGAAACAGCTTCTTCTGATCCTGCCCCTTGCCGCCTGTGCCCAGCCCGACACGATCGCCAACCCGCTGGCCGCGCCTGCACGGGCCATCAACGCGACGGTCGAGGCCGCCAGCCCCGAAGCCCGGCGTGCAAGGGTCGCTCAGCACGTGACCGCCCACCATGCAGAGATCCTGTCCGAGATCGCAGCAGGAGGCGGCATCCGCCTGTCCACCGCGATGGAGCTTGCCTGGATCGCCGCGCCCAAACGCGCCGCCGTAATCGGCCTCCTGGCGCAGGACATCGCGCTCTTTCGCGAGAGCCCGGAGGCGCTGGTCTCGGCGCTCATGTTGCACGGTGCCTGATGTGGGAAAAGTGATGGTGTGACCGCACTGGAGAAATCAGGTTCGAAAACGCCGATTTTGGAGCGTGTTCAGGGCCAACGATCCCACCACGAAGTCAAAATATCGCAAGTCCTGTACCTCATCGCATCGGACCTGTTCCGTTCAGACAAGCCTGCGCGGGCGCTCAACCTACCGCCGTCAGGCATCAAGGGGCAGAATGCAGGCCATTTTACAGGCAAAACTTGAGAATCTTGCAGACGCAGCATAGAAACCGGCAACGGAACTTTCTCGGCAGGAGCCTCCCTCATGAACATCCTCATTCTCGGCAGCGGCGGGCGCGAACATGCCCTGGCCTGGGCGGTGATGCAGAACCCGAAATGCGACCGGCTGATCGTGGCGCCGGGCAATGCGGGCATGGCCGAGATCGCGGAATGCGCCAAGATCGACATCATGGATGGCGACGCGGTGGTGACCTTCGCGCAGGAGAACACCGTTGACTTCGTCATCGTCGGCCCCGAGGCGCCGCTGGCCGTGGGCGTGGCGGACCGGCTGGAAGAGGCCGGGATTCTGGTCTTCGGCCCCTCGGCGGAAGCGGCCCGCCTTGAAGCCTCCAAATCCTTCACCAAGGAGATCTGCGACGCAGCGAACGCGCCGACCGCCGCCTATGCGCGCTTCACCGCACCGGAGCCTGCCAAGGATTACATCCGCGAACAGGGCGCGCCCATCGTTGTGAAGGCCGACGGGTTGGCCGCCGGCAAGGGCGTGATCGTCGCCATGGACGAGGCCCAGGCCCTGGCCGCGATTGACGACATGTTTGACGGCGAGTTCGGCGACGCGGGTGCCGAGGTCGTGATCGAGGAATTCATGGAGGGCGAAGAGGCCTCCTATTTCATCCTCTGCGACGGCAAGACCGCCTTGGCCGTCGGCACCGCCCAGGACCACAAACGCGTGGGCGACGGCGACACCGGGCCGAACACCGGCGGCATGGGGGCCTATTCGCCCGCGCCGGTCCTGACCGACGCGATTGCCCAAAAGGCGATGGATGAGATCATCAACCCGACCGTGGCCGAAATGGCCCGGCGCGGCAGCCCCTACAAGGGCGTGCTCTATGCCGGGTTGATGATCAAGGACGGCCAGCCGCGCCTGGTCGAATACAACGTGCGTTTCGGCGACCCGGAATGCCAGGTGCTGATGATGCGCCTGGGCGCGCAGGCGCTGGACCTGATGCTGGCCTGCGCCGAGGGGCGCCTGGACGAGGCCCAGGTGAACTGGGCCGATGACCACGCGATCACCGTGGTGATGGCGGCGAACGGCTATCCAGGCGCCTACGAGAAGGGCAGCGTAATCAACGGGTTGGACGGCCTGTCCGAGGACAGCATGAACATGGTGTTCCACGCCGGCACCACTGCCGCAGACGGTAAGATCACTGCGACCGGTGGTCGGGTCTTGAACGTGACCGCCCGTGGCGAGAGCCTGCGTGAGGCCCGCGATCGGGCCTATGCCATGGTCGAGGGGATCGACTGGCCCCAAGGCTTCAACCGCTCCGACATCGGCTGGCGCGCGCTCTAACCGCCAACAACGCGCACCTAGACGGCGGGCTCCCGCCACCCGCCTGCGCCCCTGCGGGGCTTGCCGCCCGTTGGGCGTGGCCTGTTTTGCAGGGCAAAACAGGCGGACCCTGGCAGCGGGTTGTGCCCATGAAGGCTGATTGTTCTTAGCTTGCTGAGACGGGCGACAGGACGGCGCCTGAAAGCAGGCATTTCATTGCGCCGACAGTCCGGTGCATGGGGGCGCTGCTCCCCCCGTGACAAGCCAAGGGCTTGCCCCTCCCCCCAAGATATTTGAGGCAAGAAAAAGAAGGGGATGGCGCCGTTGAGACGTGAAGGCGGCGCGGGTCATCCTCCCCATGCGGCTGCTTGAAGCGCTTTGGAGCAATCGCTAGGGTCGCACCATGTCATCACGCGCGCCCCAAGTTGTTGCCTTCCACCCGGCCCCGGCCCGGGCCCAGCGGGTCTACCGGCTGGAGGCGTCCGCGCTTCAGCTCGATGGCGACTGGAGCCTGGATCTGACCAGGGTCACCCGCGCCGCCTATGTGCAGCATCGGGTGGGCGACAGCCTGATGCGCCGCTTGGACCTGTGGCAGGGCGAGACCCGGCGCACGATCGGCTGGAATGGCGCGGCGGGCAGCTGGATCCACGACGCTGACGCCTATGCTTTCCTGGCGCTTTGCGGCGCCACCGCGGGCGCGTTACAAGAGGTCAACCCCGGGTTGCGCATCACCTGGGGGGAATACGGCCGCTCCCGCCTGGCGCTTTTCGTGATCGGCCTGCTGGCGGTTCTGGCTGGGCTGGGGATCTTCGCCGGAGCGCTTGCCAGCGGCGTCTCGGGCGGCCGGTTGACCGGAGCCGCCCTGCCGATGGCGCTATTGGTACTGCTGGGCGGGGGCCTGGCCCTGGTCAATGCGCCCTGGCGCCGGCTGCCGACACTGGAGCCCGCCGCGCTGCCCCCGATCCTCGACGCGATGGCCGCGCAGGGGCGCGAGAAAGCGGCCTCCTAGGAGGGGCAGCTCAGCGCCGCGTTCAGGCTGTCGGGCCCGTCGTAGCGCCCCAAGGCGCGGGCAGAGAGGGTCGTGCCATCAAAGCGCACCGCCATCACCTGGCGCCAGTCGCCGCTGGCGACGATCAGCTCTGGCCCATCGGCGCAGACCCGCAGCCCGCCCGGGATGAAATCCCAGCCAATGCGGTGGTTTGAGAAGCCGGGCCTCTGCGCCACTTCCGTCAATGTGCCGGCCGGGTCCAAGCGGAAGACGCGTAGGGTCTTGGCCAGGTGGGGGCGGTCGACATAGGCGATCTCGATCTTGCCGTCGCCATCCAGGTCACCAATACCAATGGGCGCCAGCCAGCGATTCGACCGGCCAATGAAGGGTCCGGCGGCAAACAGCCCCTCCGGCCCATAGACCGACAGGCGCGCGCCCTGCCGGGCGTCGCTTTCCACCACGACGACCAGGGTCCGCCCGTCGGGCAGGGTAAAGAGGCGTGGTTCGAGGTCTTCGAAGACACGGGTTTCCGGCAGGCGGATCGTGACCTCTTGCGCAACGACCCGTGCGCAGGCCGGGCAGGTGTCCAGCCGCAACACCAATGCGCCCCATTCCACGTCATCACCCAGCACCCCGTGGGCATAGCGCGTGGTGGGCTCGGCAAACCGGGCGCCGACCAGCTCACCGGCCGCCACTGGCCCGGCGGACAGCAGAACAGCCGCCGCCAGCACCGCCGTCCACGGGCGCATCATCTGCCACGCGCGGCGCACGGCCCGGCGTAGCGGGCGCGACAGGGGACGCCGCGCCACCGGCAGCATCAGATCTGCTTCTCGGGCATGCGCACGACCAGACCGTCCAGCGCGTCGCTTACCTTGATCTGGCAGGTCAGGCGCGAGGTCTCGGCATTCGGCTCGAAGGCGAAATCCAGCATGTCCTCTTCCATCGCATCCTTGGTCGGCACTTTCTCGACCCAGGCCGCGTCCACGTAGACGTGGCAGGTCGAACAGGCGCAGGCGCCGCCGCAGTCGGCCTCGATACCGGGAATGTTGTTGTCGCGCGCGCCTTCCATCACGGTCAGGCCGTTTGCCACGTCCACCACGTGCTCGGTGCCGTTGTGCTCGATATAGGTGATCTTGGCCATTTGGCTCCCTCCAAAACTTCGCTTGAGACCTTTCCTAGCCAAGCCAGATAACCCCTGCCACCCCGATTTGCGACCCCTGCCATGTCGCAGTTGTGTCACCCCGGCAAATGTTCTTATAATGTTCCCATGTCGACCTTCATGCACAGCTGGCCCCGCCCCCCGCATGCGCTGCCCCATGCGCGCCTGAACGAGCCACCGAATGGCGCGCGGGTTTGCGTGGCCGGGCTGGTGCTGGTGCGCCAGCGGCCGGGCACGGCCAACGGGGTGATCTTCCTGACGCTGGAGGACGAGACCGGGATCTCCAACATCATCGTCTGGCGAAAGGTTCATGAGCGGTTCCGCCGCGCCGTCGTCTCGGGCCGCTGCCTGCGTGTCACCGGCAAGCTTCAGCGCGAAAGCGGGGTGGTGCAGATCATTGCCGAGGTGATCGAGGATATCTCGCCCATGCTGGATGAACTGGCCCGCCCCCCGGCCGACAACGCACTGGAAAGCGAACGGGCAGGCTGCTAGGCCGGGACAAGGCCATTTGAACGCAAGGGACGCCCCATGGACATGCTGCTCATCCTCGCCGCCGCCTTCGGCGCGGGCGTGCTGAATACGATTGCCGGCGGTGGCACCTTCCTGACCTTTCCCGCACTCGTATTCATCGGCGTGCCACCGGTCGCGGCCAATGCCACCAGCGCGGTGGCGGTGTTCCCGGGCTACCTGGGCGGCGCGCTGGGGTTTCGCGAGGAACTGGCCCGGTTTGACCGTCGCCAATTGATCCGCCTGACCGGGCTGACCCTGTTGGGCGGGCTGATCGGCTCGCTCCTGCTTCTGGTCTCGTCGAACGAGGCCTTCTCGCTGGTCGTGCCCTTCCTGCTGCTGGGCGCCACCCTCGCCTTCCTGTTCGGTGACCACATCCGCGCCTGGGCCGCCAGCCACAGCCGGGGGGTAACCCCGCAAGGGGCCACCGGCCTGATCCTCGTGTCGATCTACGGCGGCTATTTCAACGGCGGGCTAGGCATCGTATTGCTGGCACTGTTTGCCCTTTGGGGCATGGCAAACATTCACGAGATGAACGGGCTGAAGAACGGCTTGTCCTTTGCCCTTTCCGCCATCTCGGTCGCGGTGTTTGCGATTGGCGGGCTGGTCGAATGGAAACTGGCGGCGGCAATGATGGTCGCCGCGATCCTGGGCGGCTATGCCGGTGCACCGATCGCCCGCGCCCTGCCGAAATCGCTGGTCCGCGCGCTGATTGCAGTCGTCGGATTCTCAATGAGCGCGGTATTCTTCTGGCGCCTGATCGCCTGAGCCTCGGCGCGGCACTGCCGACCCACCCGGGCGGGGTCTATGCCCCTGCGACAAAACCGGCTATCGTCCCGCCAGCGGTCCTCCCCCAATAAGAGCCGAGACGAGCAGAATGATCCGACCCCTGACCTCCCTGGTGGCCCCTCTGGCAGCCCTCCTGGCGCTGACCGCCTGCGTGGCCCCCGGCCTGCCCACCGCCCCCGAGGGCGCCACCCTGCTGGCCCCGGGCGAAGGCCCGCCCGACGCCGTGGATGGCGCCTGCTATGGCAAGGACGTGACCCCCGCCGTGATCGAGACCGTTACCGAACAGGTGTTGATACAACCGCCGCAGATCGCCTCGGACGGGGCGATCATCGCGCCCGCAGTCTACAAGACCGACACGCGCCAGCGCATCGTGCAGGACCGGCAGGAGTTCTTCTTCGAGGTCCCCTGCCCCGACCAGATGACGCCCGAGTTCATCGCCTCAGTCCAACGCGCGCTGGAGGTACGCGGCATCTATCGCGGCGCCATCACCGGCGAGATGGACGCCAAGACCCGCCGCGCCATTCGCCAGTTCCAGCTGCCCGGGTTCAATTCGGACATCCTGACCATGGACAGCGCCCGCCGGTTGGGGCTGGTGGCCTATGATCTGCCAGATCTGGAATAGACGGCGGGGCAACAGCCCTGGCTTCGGAGATGCGGGGCGATAACGCATCAGAAAAATTTCCCGCTCTGATTGACGCCCCCCCCCAATCTGAGGCTTATCTACACCCCGAAATACGACCTGGGGAAGCCGATGGACCGCCTGTATGAAATCGCCAACTCGCCCGCCTTCAAGGGCGCGATGTTCAACCTGTCCGTGGTGGCCCTTGTGCTGGCGGCCGGGCTGGTCGTTATCGGCTTCGCCTTCTACGGACGGACCCGCGAGACCGAGGGGCTGGCGCCCTCGCCCGTCAACAACTGGACCATGCTCTTTGCCTGCTGGCGCGACAGCCTGATCCTGACGCTTCTGTTTGCGGCCCAGGGCATGTTGTACAGGTATGCCGAGTTTCGTGGGCTGTCGGAACTGACGCCCGGCACGCTGTTTTCCATCGCGTGGATTGTGCAACCCCTGGCCCTGTTTCTGATCGACGTGCTGATCTTCGTGATCGCAGCATTGCGTATCATTGCCCTGACCCGCTGGCTGTCGCGGAAGGCGCAGGCGGGATGATCGAAGGGCCGCAACGGTTTCCCGTCACAGCCCTTCTCTCTCACAGGTCGAACCCGCCGGGGGACATGCCGCCGGGCCTTATCGAATTCTTGTCAGGACAGCGCGTCGAGCTGCAGCCCGATCTGCCGCGTGATCCACATTGTGATCGGGTCGGCGCGCATCACCCAGGCTCCTGCTTGCTCCAGGGTGGTTCCACCGGCCAGTTTCTCGACCCGTTCACCGTAGGTGATGGGCCCGAGATGGGTCAGCAGGACAGCCTTGAACACAAGGAAACCGGCCAGGGTCAGCAGAAGACCCCGGAACGGAAAGCCACGGCGGGCGGTGCGGCGCGTCGAGACCGGGACGAGGAGTCCGTCGCGTTCGACCAATTGCACGTAGCCCCGCGACAGTTTGCGGTGCTTGCTGTCGATATCACGCAGCCGTTTGTTGAATCTGACGTAGTTGGCGTCCGCCATCTTCGCCTCCTATTACTGGCCCCCACCAGCAACAGTGACAAGAATACGGCGAAATGCGGCGAGAATGTGGCAAATGCCTAGAAACCGATTGTTTCCAAGGCAATTTCAGGGCTCGCGTTGCAGGGTCAGCGTGGTCCAGTCAACAATCTCTTCGCGGTGCACCAGATTGAACCCGTTTCGTGTATAAACCGCGATCACCTCATCGGCCTGCGGGTTCAGGATGCCAGAGAGAATCGCATAGCCACCGGGCTGGATCGAGGCGCCCATGTCCGGTGCCAGGCCAATCAGCGGACCCTTGAGGATATTGGCAAAGACCAGATCGAAAGGGGCTGCGTCGCGCAGGGCGGGGGCGTCGAAACCGGCGGCCTCAACACAGGTCACGCGACCATCCAGGTCATTGGCAGCCACGTTCGCGCGGGCCACGTCAACGGCCACCTGGTCGATGTCACCGGCCAGAACCGGTTCCGGCCAGATGCGCGCGGCGGCCATGGCCAGCACCGCGGTGCCACAGCCGATATCGGCGACGTTCTTGCCGGCAAAGCCACCCTCGGCCAGCCGATCCAGCGCGCGCAGGCAGCCCAGCGTGGTGCCGTGGTGGCCGGTGCCGAAGGCCATGGCGGCCTCGATCAACAACCCGATCTTGTCTTCGGGCAGCTGATCGGCGTCATGCGAGCCGTAGACGAAGAACCGCCCGGCCTCGACCGGGGCAAGTTCGCGTTTCACATGGGCGACCCAGTCGACCTCAGGCAGTTCCGAGACGGTGAAGTCCCTGGCCCCATGCATGGTGGACAACAGCGCCAGCCCCGCCGCATCCGGTTCCTCGGTGAAATAGCCGCCGACCTCCCAGAGGCCGCTGTCATCCTCGACCTCGAAAACGCCGATGCCGGTGGGTTCGGGGATCAGGTTCTCCATCGCCGCGCCGAGCGCTTCGGCTTGGTCCTTGCCATCAAGGGTGGTGAGAGCGGTCCAGGTGGGCATGGGGCGTCCTTTCAGTGGTTGAAAGGGGGGTAGACCCGTGACGCTTGGCCGTCAAGCGCAGGTGGTGCTCCCGCCAGCCATCTGCGCCTTCGGCTTGCTGCCCGTTGGGCCTAGCGCTTTTGGCCTGGCCAAAAGCGCGGTCGGCGGCAGCGGTGCTTTGCACCGCGAAAGCTTGGAGCTCACTTCGTGAGCCTGGAGGGGTTTCATCACCTCTCGCGGCCACAAGGGCCGCTGCCGGTCAGCGCCTCGGCCTTCGGCCTCACCCCAGGATATTTCAGGAAAGATGGAAGATAGGGGAGCTGCCCCCGGTGCGGCGGGGTGGGAGGCCACACGCCTTGCCGCTTGCGCAACACTCGCCAGGGTGGGAGCCGTGCCGGGGGCGGCGGGTTAGGCCCCCGTGCCGATCGGGCAGCTCACGCCGGTGCCACCGATGCCGCAATAGCCGCCCGGGTTCTTGGACAGGTATTGCTGGTGGTATTCCTCGGCGGGGTAGAACGCCCCGGCCATGGCGATCTCGGTCGTGATCGCCCCCAACCCGGCCTGTTCCAGCCGCGGCTCGAACGTCTCCATCGAGGCGCGGGCCGCCTCGAGCTGTTCCGGCGTGCTCGCATAGATCGCCGAGCGATACTGGGTGCCCACGTCATTGCCCTGGCGATTGCCCTGGGTCGGGTCGTGGTTTTCCCAGAACACTTTCAGCAACGCCTCATACGATGTCTTGGCCGGGTCATAGACCACACGCACAACTTCCGTGTGCCCGGTCTGACCGGTGCAAAGCTCCTGATAGGTTGGGTTCGGCGTATAGCCGCCCGCATTGCCAACCATGGTCAGCCAGACGCCGGGCTGTTGCCAGAAGATGCGCTCGACACCCCAGTAGCAGCCCATTCCGAAGACCGCGACCTCGAACCCGTCGGGCACATCAAGGCTCAGCGGGCGGCCAAAGACGTGATGGGTGGCGCCATAGTCGATCCCCTCCGCGCGCCCGGGAAGAGCCGTATCCTGCGTCACCATTTCCACCTTTTTCTTGGCAAAGAACATATGAGCCTCCTGATCGCTTTCGGCAAAGATAGCCACCGGCACGCCCGATTTCTACTCGGCCGCCTGTGCAACAAATCGTGAGAACACGGTTTCGTTGCCCTTTTCCGGGTGGCGCGGGATCATAAGGGCCAGCGCCAGCGACACGCTGGCCATGCCCGCGGCCAGGCCGAAGACCGCCCCGGGCGAGACCACCCAGAGGTAGCCCAAGGCGGCCGGCAGGAACACCGCCGCGATATGGTTGATGGTAAAGGCCACCGCCGCCGTGGGCGCGATATCCTGCGGGTCGGCGATCTTCTGGAAATAGGTCTTAAGCGCGAAGGCCAGCGCAAAGAACAGGTGGTCGATGATATAAAGCGCGGCGGCCAGCACCACGCCCCAGCCAAAGTAGTAGATCCCGCCATAGGCCAGGAAAACGATCACCAGCCCGACATATTCGAAGGCCAGCGCGCGGCGTTCGCCGAACCGCGCCACCGCCTTGCCCATCAGGGGCGCAAAGATCATGTTGGCGATGAAATTGGCGATGAACAGCCCCGTCACCTCGTGCACCTCAAAGCCGAAGCGTTCGACCATCATGAAGGCAGCGAAGACGGTAAAGATCTGTCGCCGCGCGCCCGACATCGCTTGCAGCGCATAGTAGAGCCAGTAGCGACGGCGCAGCACGAATTGTTTCAGCTGCGGCTCGGGGCTTTCGAACTGCGGGTAGGCGAAGAAGCAGAAGACGGCGATCAACGCGGTGATGCCGCCTGCAATCATGTAGACCGTATTGTAGCTCAGCCCCAGGGTCTTCCAGGTCAGCACCAACAACCCATAGGCCAGCAGCGACGCACCCGACCCCACCGCCGTGATCCAGCCCAGCATCTGAGGCGCCTTGGACTTTTCGATCCATTGCAGCTGCAGCGACTGGTTCACGGTTTCATAGTAGTGAAAGCCGATCGAGCTCAGCATGGTCAGGGTCAGGATGCCGCCCAGGCTGGGGAACTGCGCCGTCAGCGCGGTCGCCACGCCCAGCAGGCCCAGCGCGACCACGCCCAGCACCTGCTCGCGCATCAGCATCATCAGGGCGATGACGCCAATCGCAAGAAAACCCGGGATCTCGCGCACCGTGTGCAGCCAGCCGATCTCGACCCCGGTGAAATCGACCACCTCGATGACCCAGTTGTTCAGCAGGGCCGACCAGGTGGAAAAAGCAATCGGCATCGCCACCGCCATCAGCAGAAGCAGTGTGATGGGTCGGCGCCAGAGCGGCAGGGCCTTGGCCTCGTCCAGGGTCAGGATGTGGTGTCGCGTCGTCATATCCCCCGCCATACGCCCGATTTCCCGCCAAGGCGAGGGCAAAACATATGCACGGATTCCGATATGACCTGATATATATCAAGGAGCGCATGTGCGACCCATGCGACAATGTCCGGCAAAACCGGCCCCGGACGTGCAGGGAGGAGAGACATGGATATTCTGCCCATCGTGGAGCGGATCGGCGAAGCCCCATCCAATGCTCTGTTCGGTCTGATGACCGGGATCGTCTTCGGCGTGGCGGCGCAGAAGGCGCGCTTCTGCCTGCGCGCAGCTACGGTCGAGTTCGCCCGCCGCATGCTCGACAGTTCGGTCGCGGTGTGGCTCCTGTGTTTCTCGACCGCGCTGGTCTGGGTGCAGGGGGCGACCCTGCTGGGCCTGATGCGGCCCGAGGACGCGCGCATGATGGCAGTGACCGGCAGCTGGTCGGGCGCCATCATCGGCGGGCTGATCTTCGGCGTCGGCATGGTGCTGGCGCGCGGCTGTTCGGGCCGCCTTCTGGTACTGGCGGCGACGGGCAACCTGCGTTCGGTCGTGTCCGGCATGATCTTCGCCGTGGTTGCGCAGATGAGCTTGCACGGATGGCTCAACCCCGTCCGCGACTGGCTGGCACGACTCTGGATGACGGATGGCGGCACCAATGTGAACCTGCTGACCGCGCTGCGCCTGCCCGACTGGTTCGGCCTGGCCCTGGGCGCGACCTGCGCCGTGCTGGCGCTCTTGATCGCGCGCAAGGCGGGGCTGGGGGCAAAACGCCTGATCTTCGGCTCCGGCGTGGGCTTCGCCGTCGCCCTGGGTTGGGTGCTGACCTACAACCTCAGCCAAGTGGCCTTCGACCCGGTCACCGTCACCTCGGCCACCTTTACCGGCCCGTCCGCCAATACACTGATGTTCTTCCTGATCCCCGACCCGGTGCTGGAATTCGACGTGGGCCTGGTGCCCGGCGTCGTCATCGGCGCCTTTGCCGCAAGCTATTTCTCGGGCGAGTTCAAGTGGCAGGGGTTCGAAGGCGAGGCGATGATGCGCCGGTCCATGACAGGCGCCGTACTGATGGGTTTCGGCGGCATGCTGGCCGGCGGCTGCGCGATTGGTGCGGGCGTGACCGGAGGCTCCATCTTCGTCGCCACCGCCTGGGTGGCGCTGTTGGCCATGTGGGTGGGCGCGATGGTCACGGATGTGCTGGTGGATCAACGGGGCGGACAAGCCGCCACGGTCTAAGGCGCTTTTCCTTGCAATATGCCCCCAACTGACCTCAGATCCCCGAAACGGGAGGTCTGACATGCTGGAAGTCTGCGTCGACACGTTGCACGGTGCCATTGCCGCGATGCAGGGCGGCGCGGGCCGGGTGGAGCTCTGCTCGTCCCTCTCCGAAGGCGGGCTCACGCCGTCCGCCGGGCTGATGCAGGCGGCCAGCGCGCTGCCGATCCCCTGTTACGCCATGATCCGCCCCCGCTGCGGGCTGTTTCATTTCTCAGCCGAAGAGGTGGACATCATGCTGGCAGACATCGCCTGTGCCCGCCAGGCCGGGCTTGCGGGCGTGGTCTTGGGAGTTCAGGGCCCGGATGACGCGCTGGACATGGCGACCCTGACCAAGTTGGTCGAGGCCGTCGGCCCCTTGGGCAAGACCTTGCACCGGGTCATTGATGTCGTGCCGGATCCCGTTCTTGCCGTGGATCAGGCCATTCAGTTGGGGTTTGAGCGCGTGCTGACCTCCGGCGCGCGACCGACCGCGCCTGAAGGCGTCGACATGATCGCCCGCATGGTCGAACGGGCCAACGGACGGCTGTCCGTGATGCCCGGATGCGGATTGACCGCAGATAATGTGCGCGACGTCCTGACCCGATCCGGCGCCCAGGAAGCGCACGCGGCCTGCAACCAGAAGGCCCCCGGCGACCCCGCGTTCTCCGACTTTGATCCCCCAGCGGGGCGGTTCGAGACGTCGCAGGACGCGGTGCGGGAGATGGTGGAGGCCATGCCGATCAGCCGAAGCTAGCCGATCACCGCTTGATGCAGATGCTGCGAACCAATATCGACGCTCGCCTGTCCCCTTCCCTTCGACGGCACCGCCTGGGTGGCGCTGCTTGCCATGTGGGTGGGCGCGATGGTGACGGATGTGCTGCTGGGGCAGCGGGGTGAAGCCAGTGTGGGGCGACCGTCCGCAAAAAGCCCAGAGTTCCAGTTTTCCGCGTCGCAGCCAATGTCTGTTATCCCGCAACGCACGGCACTAAAGCACTTCCAAATTGTGAAGAGTTACGTTCAAGATAAGAATGCGGAGAACGATAGGGTGCCAACAGATGCCAATTGAAACCTGGACATTGTACGTTTTGACCGTTCTGGCGTTGATGAGCACGCCCGGACCAAGCCAGTTGTTGATGCTTACCAATAGTGGCGTTCATGGTTTCCAACGCGCGCTGTCGACCGCCGCAGGCGACCTTTCAGCAAACGCCTTGCAGATGCTGGCGGCGGGTTTGGGGCTGGCCGCCATTATAGCCGCATCTGCAACTGCCCTGACCGTCATCAAGTGGGCGGGGGTTACATATCTGATCTGGTTGGGTATCCGCATGATCCGACGCGCCAAACCAGATGACGCAAATGCGCGCACCGAGCGGAAGAGAGCTTCGCTGCGAACCCTTTGGCTCCAAGGCTTCCTGACGTCCGCTGCAAACCCGAAAGCTGTTGTTTTCTTCGCGGCGCTCTTCCCGCAATTCATCACGAGCGATGCTGATTTCTGGCCGCAGTTCTTGATACTGTCCTCAACTTACATTGTCATGGACGGGCTCTTTCTGTCTGCCTATGGCCTTGGATCGGGTTGGATTGTCAAACGGTTCAAGGGCAGCGCTCGAGTCTGGATCGAACGGATCGGCGGTGGCTTTATGATTGGCGCAGCGTTGCTTCTCGGGTTGAAGTCAGTCTCGCGCCAGTAGGGCAAAGAGCTGACGTTCGTCAGAACACCCGCAATTGCAGCAAATCCCGCTCAGCGGCCCTTCGACCTTCACCCGTCAATAAAAACTCTGCGGATCAATATCGACACTGATCCGCAACTCCCCCTTCACCGGAAACTGCCTCAGCCAGCGTGCGAGCGCCGCCTGCAACGGCGCGCCCTTATCGGCCTTGACCAGCAACCGCACACGGTGGCGGCCTCGGATGCGCGCAATCGGCGCGGGGGCGGGGCCGAAGAGCTGGGCGCCGATCTGGCGGAGCGGCCCATCGTTTCGCGCCATGGCGTTGCCGAGGTCGAAGACCTCTTGCACGTCCGGCGAGCTCAGCACGATCCCGGCCAGTCTCCCATAGGGCGGCACCCCTGCCCCGCGGCGCTCCATCGCCTCGGCCTTCCAGAAGGCTTCCTCGTCGCCTGCCACAATCGCGCGGATGACCGGGTGTTCGGGCTGGCAAGTTTGCAGAAGCGCCACGCCGGGCACCTCGGCCCGCCCTGCCCGGCCCGCCACTTGGCGAATGAGTTGAAAGGTGCGTTCGGCGGCGCGCAGGTCGGAGCCTTGCAGGCCCAGGTCCGCGTCGATCACCCCGACAAGCGTCAGCAGCGGGAAGTTGTGCCCCTTCGCCACCATCTGCGTGCCGATGATGATGTCGGCGCCACCTGCCGCGATCAGTTCCACCTGTTCCTTCAGGGCCCGCGCGGACCCGAACAGGTCCGAGGACAGCACCGCAACGCGGGCGTCCGGGAAGGTCTCGCGCACCTCTTCGGCCAGGCGCTCCACCCCCGGCCCGACCGGGGCGAGCTTGCCTTCGGCTTCACAGGAGGGGCAGGCATCGGGGATCGGTTTCGTCTCGCCACATTGATGACAGACCAGACGTTTCAGGAACCGGTGTTCGACCATGCGCGCGTCGCAGTGGTCGCAGCCGATCTGGTGCCCGCAGGCCCGGCAGATTGTCACCGGCGCATAGCCGCGACGATTGAGGAACAACAGGCTCTGCTCGCCCTTCTCGATCCGCGCGTTCACCGCCTGACGCAACGTGTGCGAGATCCAGCGGTTCGACGGCAGCTCTTGCGCGCGCATGTCGATGGTGCGCATATCCGGCAGGATCGCCGGGCCGAAGCGGCTTTTCAGCTCCAGGCGTGTGTACTTGCCCGCTTCTGCATTGGCCCAGGTCTCCAAGGAAGGCGTGGCCGAGGCCAGCACCACCTGCGCATCGCACAGGCTTGCCCGCATCACCGCCATGTCCCGGGCGGAGTAGAGCACGCCATCCTCCTGCTTGTAGGAACTGTCATGTTCCTCATCGACCACCACCAACCCCAGCTCGCGGAACGGCAGATAGAGCGCGGACCGTGCGCCGACCACCAGCTGCGCCTCGCCCTCGCCCACCATGCGCCAGCAGCGGCGTCTCTCCGTCATGGTGACGCCGGAATGCCATTCGGCAGGCCGCGCACCAAACCGCGCTTCAACCCGTTTCAGGAATTCCGATGTCAGGGCGATCTCCGGCAACAGAACCAGCGCCTGGCGGCCCTGTTTCAGGCATTCGGCAACGGCCTCCATATAGACCTCGGTCTTGCCGGACCCGGTCACACCGCGCAGAAGCGTGGTGCCGTATTTGCGCGAGCGAACGCCCCCGCGTAGCTCCCGGGCAGCGGCCTCCTGATCATCGGTCAGCTCGTTGCCGGACAGGGACGCATCCAGAAGCGGATAGCCCACGTCGCGCGGCGTATCTTCCTCGCGGATCGCCCCCAGTTTCACCAGTCCTTTCACCACGGAGGACGACACCCCGGCCAGATCCGACAGCTCCTTCAACGTGAAGCCCAAGCCGCCGTAGCTGTCCAACGCATCCATGACCCGCACCCGCGCATCGGTCATCTTGTTGGGACGCGGCCCGCCGGGGCGGTAGATCTTGCGCATACCGGGCGGATCGGTCAGGCCCGGCGCACGGGTGGCCAGGCGCAGCATCTGCTCCATCGGGGTCAGGGTATAGTCACCGACGCGGGTCAGGAACTCGGCCATTTCGGCCCTCATGGGCGCCAGATCCAGCACGCGAATGACAGACCGCAGCTTGGAGGCGTCAAAGCCCCCCTCGCCCGGTCCCCAGACCACGCCCATCACCTTGCGCGGACCCAGCGGCACCTCGACATAGGCGCCCTGCCAGCAGCCGCCCTCGGGCGCGCGATAGGTCAGGATGCGGTCCAGCGGCTGGGTGGTCAGCACCCCCACCCGCTCCCCTGCATTGTAGAACCTGACGCTCACGGGCGACTCCTTTGGGGTTTCTGTAGGCACATGTTTAGGCTATGAGACCGCCAACATGAACCCGTCTGAGACAGGACCTGACCGATGAAATTCTTCGCCGATACCGCCGATATCGAAGCCATTGCCGAGCTCAACGCCCTGGGCATGGTGGACGGTGTGACCACCAACCCCTCGCTGATCAAGAAATCCGGCCGTGACATCCTGGAAGTCACCAAGGAGATCTGTGACCTGGTCGACGGCCCGGTCAGCGCCGAGGTCACCGCCACCGACGCCGAGACCATGATCGCGGAAGGCCGCAAGCTGGCCAAGATCGACGACAAGATCGCCGTCAAGGTGCCGCTGACCTGGGACGGCCTGAAAGCCTGCAAGGCGCTGTCGGACGATGGCACCATGGTCAACGTGACGCTCTGCTTCTCGGCCAACCAGGCGCTGCTGGCGGCCAAGGCCGGCGCGACCTTCATCTCGCCCTTCATCGGCCGTCTGGACGACATCAACCTGGATGGCGCTGAGCTGATCGCCGACATCCGCACCATCTATGACAACTACGGGTTCGAGACCGAAATCCTGGCCGCCTCGATCCGCACCGTGAACCACATGAAGGACGTGGCGCTGATCGGCGCCGACGTGGCCACCGCGCCGCCGTCGGTGATCCAGGCCATGGCCAAGCACGTGCTGACCGACAAGGGTCTGGACGCCTTCCTGGCCGATATCGCCGCCGCGGATATCAAGATCCTGTAAGAGGCACGCCTGCCCAGAACATCAGAGCCCCCGTACCGGATGGTGCGGCGGCTTTCTTTGACCGATTAGCGCAGCGGCGACGCGCCCGACCCTGGGTGGGCGCTTGGGAACGGTGCAGTGGGGTGAGCGGAGTGCCCCACCTGAAACGCCTGTGTTGATTGTAGCGTTGGAATGCGCCCTCCCGTGGGGAGGGCCCCCTCTCGGCAGAATTCGCACGCGAATTCGCCTGCCGGGTCAACGCAAGCGCGTCGCCGCTGCGCGGCTCCAGAAGACACATCTTCGCGTGCGCTCGATGGGCGTTGCATCAAGCCCTCGGTTCGGCGCGTTTTCTCCAGCCCACCAAAAAGCTGCTGAAATCCCGCTCAACCCCCGCTATACTGCCCCACAACAAACAAAAAACATCTGAGGCAGACATGAGCATTCCCGCCCCGATCGGCACCGATCTGCGCGACAAGATCATGACCCAACCGGAACTGATCCTCGACGACCAGGAGCTGATGCACGCCCTGATCGCCGCCAATGACAAATCCATGGGCGCCAATATCGTCGACATGCGTGGGCTGGCGATGGAGAGGCTTGAGGCGCGGCTCGACCGGCTTGAGGAAACCCACCGCAGCGTCATCGCGGCGGCCTATGAAAACCTCGCCGGCATGAACCTGATCCACAAGGCGATCCTGCGCATGCTGGACCCTGCGGATTTCGCCGATTTCCTCAAGGATCTGGATGGCGAAGTCGCCGAGATCCTACGCGTCGACTGCGTGCGCCTGGTGTTGGAAACGGTGCAGGCGGACGACAACCCGGCAGTGCAGAAGCTGGGCGCGGTGCTGGCCACCGCCGAACCCGGCTTCATCGACAGCTACCTCACGCAAAGCCGCGACCTGGCCCGCCCGGTCACCCTGCGCCAGGTGCAGGAGCCGGATGTGCGCATCTATGGTGAAAACCCCTTCTGGATCCGATCCGAAGCCTGCCTGCGCCTTGACCTGGGCGAAGGCCGTCTGCCCGGCATGTTGGTCATGGGCGCCGAGGATCCGCATCAGTTCAAACCGGGGCAGGGCACCGACCTTCTGGCCTTCTTCGGCGGCGTCTTTGAACGAGCGATGCGCCGCTGGTTGTCGTGACGCTTGCGATCTCTGACGGCGCGCGCGATGCGCTTTCCGGGTGGATCGCCCACCTGCGCGCGCTGGACAACGCGGCCGAGAATACGCTGAAGGCCTACCAGACCGACCTGATCGGCTTCCTTGCCTTCCTGGGCCAGCACTTGGGTGGACCACAAGGACGCCGGGCACTTTCCGGGATCGGCCTTCGCGACATGCGCGCCTGGATGGCGCATGAGCGCGCCCATGGCAGCTCGGCCCGTACGCTGGCACGCAAGCTTTCGGCGGTGAAGAACTTCTACCACTGGCTGTCGGACCGCGACGATTTCGACGCCACCGCCGTCCTGTCCACCCGCGCGCCGAAGTTTACCAACAAACTGCCCCGCCCGCTTGCCGCCGATGCGGCCAAACGCATGATCGAAACCGCAGGCGATCAGGCCCGCCAGGACTGGGTCGGTGCGCGCGACATGGCGGTGGTCACGCTGATGTACGGCTGTGGGCTGCGGGTCTCCGAGACCTTGGGGTTGATGGGCTCCGACGTGCCCCTGCCCGAGGTGCTGCGCATCATCGGCAAGGGCGGCAAGGAACGGCTCGTGCCCGTCCTGCCCGCCGCGCGCGAGGCGGTTCAGAGCTATCTGGCCCTCTGCCCGCACCCGTTGGAGGCAGACAAACCGCTGTTTCGCGGGGTGCGCGGCGGGGCGCTCGGCCCCCGGCAGGTGCAAAAGGCAGTGGAATCGGCACGGCTGCAACTGGGCCTGCCCGCCTCCGCCACACCCCATGCGATGCGCCACAGTTTCGCAACCCACCTCTTGAACGCGGGCGGCGACCTGCGCGCGATCCAGGAGCTGCTAGGCCATGCCAGCCTGTCCACCACCCAGGCATACACGGCGGTGGATGCCACCCGGCTGATGGAGGTCTATGACGCCGCCCACCCGCGCGCGCAAAGCCCCTCCAAACGCGGCTAACCGTTTGTTCAGCATTTTCTGCAAGCCTGCTGTCTGATCACTTCCGCAGACCAGAAAGGCGCAGACATGATCGACGCGACATCGCCCTATGCGCTGGTCCTGAAGAACGACCAGCAAAATACACCCCAGGCCGCGGCCTCTGCCGACGGGTTTGATGGCGGCAACTTCCTGGACACCTTGCGCGGTAATCCGCCGGAATCCGCCAGTGACACTGTGGCATGGGCCAATCCGACCCTTCTGGACGAACAACGCCAACCTGACGCAAGGATCGGCCCGTGGGGCAACATGCGGGATGCTCCAGTATCTGAACACCCAGACGTCGCCGCGCCTGGATCCCCTCCACCGCCCGTCTCCGAACACCCGGACCAAGCCGCAGACGCCTTCGCATCTGGTGCCGACCCGGTGCCACCTCCGCCCGTATCGGAACATCCGAAAGACGCGATGACGCAGCAGGTTCCGGCCCCGGTGGCCGAACATCCAGATCAAACAGGCTTCGCAGTCGGCGCCCCGGCGCAATCGCAAAGGCTCGATTTCGGCGTGGCCCCGATGATGAGCGGAGCCGAGGCGCTGTTCAGCGCGCTGCTCGACAGAGATTCGGGTTGAACGGTCCAACTTGAGGCGCACCTCCTGATCGGCGCCTAAGCCCGCTGCGACACCATCCCCGCGCTTTCCTCTTTCCCCCCAGGCCGATTTACGGCAGAAAGCCGGGATGAACATTCAGTCGAAAGCTTTGGCCGTCCACCTTTTCACCGCCACCGGCGCTGTCTTTGCCATGCTGGCCACGTTGGCCGCTGTCGAAGAGAAATGGGGGCTCATGTTCGTCTGGCTCGTGGTGGCCTTCATCGTGGACGGGATCGACGGGCCGATGGCGCGCCGCTACGACGTCAAGACCAACGCACCACAGTTCGACGGGGTGCTGATGGACCTGATCATCGACTACCTGACCTATGTGTTCATCCCGGCCTATGCGCTGTTCAAATCCGGCCTTCTGCCCGGCTGGACCGGCTGGGTGGCGATCATCGTGATTACCTATGCCAGCGTGGTGTACTTCGCCGATACGCGCATGAAAACCAAGGACAATTCCTTTGCGGGCTTTCCCGGCTGCTGGAATATGGTGATCATCGTGCTCTTTGCCACCGAGCCCAACTTCTGGCTGATGCTGGGTATCGTCGTCGCACTTGCCATCGCCATGTTCACCCCACTGAAATTCGTCCACCCGGTCCGCACCGAGCGCTGGCGTTTGGTGTCTCTGCCAATTGCACTGGCCTGGACCGGCTTTGCAGGATGGGCGGCTTGGGTCGATTTCCACCCGGAAAGCTGGGCACTCTGGGGGTTAACCGGGACATCGATCTACCTGCTTCTGGCGGGTATCGCGCAGCAGATCATCCCAGCACGCAAGGCCGCTTAGATCAGCAAACCCGCCGCGCCCTCGTGACGCAAAAGCCAGACCTTGGTCTCAACGCCACCGGCACCGGAAAACCCGACCATCTTGCCCCCCGCCCCCAAGACGCGGTGACAGGGAATGATGATCGGGATCGGATTCCCGCCACAAGCCGAACCGACCGCCTGTGCGGGTCGACCTACGGACTTGGCGATCTCGCCATAGGTCAACGTGTCGCCAAAGGGGATTGCGGACATGGCATCGCAAACCGCGCGCTGAAATTCGGACCCACCGACTTGAAGTGGCAAGTCGAACTGCGTCAGCCGCCCGTCAAAATAGGCCGAAAGCTGCGCCAGAGCCTCGTTCAGCAGCGGCGTCACCTCGCCCTCCGCCACCATGTCCCAGGTCAGGCGCGTGATCGCGCCTGCGTCCTCGCGCACACCGATTTGCCCCACGGGCGTGTTCACTACCGCAACTGCCATGGGACAAGTTTAAACGCGAAACGCCCCGACACGAAAGGTCGGGGCGTTCCGAATCTTGCGCTTTCGGATGTTCAGCCCAGCGCGTCGTTGCACCGGCCGCAGGTGCCGGGATGGGCGTGGCTGCCCACATCCGGCAGGATCTTCCAGCAGCGTTGGCATTTCTCGCCCGCGGCTTTTTCAAACACCACGCCCACGCCTTCGACTTCCGGCAGGCGGAAGGCCTCGGCTGGCATCGGGTCACCGGTCAGCACCACTTGCGAGGTGATTGCCACGTCGGCGAAATCGACCGATTTCAGCGCCTCCAGCACTTCGGCGTCGCGCACGTGCACCACCGGCGCGGCCTCCAGCGAGGCGCCGATCACCTTGTCGCGCCGCTGGATCTCCAGCGCGGCGGTGACCACGCGGCGGGCCTGGCGGATGCCGGCCCATTTGGCGGCCAGCGGCTCGTCCAGCCAATCAGCGGGGGTGACCGGGAAGTCTTCCAGGTGCACCGAGCTGTCGTCCCCCGGGAAGCGGTCCAGCCAGACGTCTTCCATGGTGAAACACAGGACCGGCGCCAACCAGGTGGTCAGGCGGTGGAACAGGATATCCAGCACGGTGCGGGCCGAGCGGCGCGCACGGCTGTCCGCCCCGTCGCAGTAAAGAGCGTCCTTGCGGATGTCGAAATAGAAGCTCGACAGCTCGACGGTGGCAAAGTTGAACACGGCAGAGAACACGCCCTGGAAATCGAACTTGGCATAGCCGTCACGCACCAAGTGATCCAGTTCCGCCAAGCGATGCAGCACCCAGCGCTCCAGCTCGGGCATGTCAGCGGGTTCGACCCGTTCGGCATCCGAGAACCCGTCCAGGTTGCCCAGCATGAAACGCATGGTGTTGCGCAGACGGCGGTAGCTGTCGGCCACGCCCTTCAGGATCTCGGGCCCGATGCGCAGGTCGGCGGTATAGTCCGACTGCGCCACCCACAGGCGCAGGATATCGGCGCCATATTGCTTGATCACCTGCTCCGGCGCGACGGTATTGCCCAGCGACTTGGACATTTTCATGCCCTTCTCGTCCAGGGTAAAGCCGTGGGTCACCACGTTCTTGTAAGGCGCGCGGCCCTTGGTGCCGCAGGCCTGCAAGAGCGACGAATGGAACCAGCCGCGGTGCTGGTCGGTGCCTTCCAGGTAGACGTCGGCGACGCCGTCCTCGGTCCCGTCCGCGCGGTCGCGCAGCACGAAGGAGTGGGTCGAGCCACTGTCGAACCAGACGTCGAGCACGTCAAAGACCTGCTCCCATTCATCCGCGTCGTAGCCATTGCCCAGGAAGCGTTCCTTGGCACCGTCCTCGTACCAGCAATCGGCGCCCTCTTCCTCGAAGGCCGCGCAGATGCGGGCGTTCACCTCGGGGTCGCGCAGCAGGAAGCCTTCGTCGGTGGGCAGAAGCCCCTTCTTCACGAAACAGGTCAGCGGCACGCCCCAAGCGCGTTGGCGCGACAGCACCCAGTCCGGGCGCGCTTCGATCATCGAATAGAGGCGGTTGCGGCCGGTCTGCGGGTGCCATTTCACCAACTGGTCGATCGAGTTCAGCGCCCGTTCGCGGATGGTTTTTCCCATCTCGTCCTGACCGTCACCGACCTCACGATCCACCGAGGCAAACCACTGCGGCGTATTGCGGAAGATCACCGGCGCTTTCGAGCGCCAGGAGTGCGGATAGCTGTGCGTCACCCGCCCACGCGCGATGATCCCCCTCCCCCCATTTTCGTTGACCTCGACCAGCTTGGCGATCACGGCGTTGTTCGCCTTGCCTTCCTTGCCCTTGCGGTCAAAGACCTGAAGGCCAGCGAAGAAGGGCACATGGGGCAGGAATTCGCTTTCCTCGCCCACGTTATGGGTCATCCGGTCGATCCAGTTGCGCGCGACGAAGGCTTCGTAGTCGTCGGCCCCGTGGCTGGGCGCGGTGTGCACGAAGCCGGTGCCCGCGTCGTCCGTCACGTGGTCGCCGTCGATCATGGGGACGTCGTAGTCCCAGAAGCCCTCGGCGCCGTCCAGACCATGGAACGGGTGCTTGAGGATCACACCTTCAAATTCGGACGGGTCCACATCGCGGACGCGGGTAAACTCGGTCACACGCGACTTGCCCAGCGTATCCTCGGCCAGGGTGTCCGCGAAGAGGTAGAGGTCACCCGGTTTGGTCCAGCTCTCTTCCTCGGTCGCGTCCACGCGGTAGAGCCCATAGGCCACCTTGTTGTTGTAGGCGACCGCCTTGTTCGACGGGATCGTCCATGGCGTGGTAGTCCAGATCACTACACGAGCATCAGTCAATCCTAGAGGAAGGTGATCGGACGGCTCTGCGTCATACACTGCCGATTTCATTTCAAACGGCACCCAGATCGTGTGCGACTTGTGGTCGTGATACTCGATCTCGGCCTCGGCCAGGGCGGTCTTTTCCACCGGCGACCACATGACGGGTTTGGAGCCCTGATAGAGCGTGCCGTTCATCAGGAACTTCATGAATTCCTCGGCGATCACACGCTCGGCGTGGAAATCCATCGTCAGGTAGGGATCGGGCCAGTTGCCGGTGATGCCCAGGCGCTTGAATTCCTCGCGCTGGATGTCGACCCAGCCTTCGGCGAACTTGCGGCATTCCTGGCGGAAGTCGACGACGTTGACCTCGTCCTTGTTCTTGCCCTTCTTGCGATACTGCTCCTCGATCTTCCATTCGATCGGCAGCCCGTGGCAGTCCCAGCCGGGCACATAGCGCGCGTCGAAACCCATCATCTGGTGCGAGCGCACGATCATGTCCTTCAACACCTTGTTCAGCGCGTGGCCGATGTGCAGGTGGCCGTTGGCATAGGGCGGGCCATCGTGCAGGGTAAAGGGCTGGCGGCCTTCTTTCTCGCGCAGGCGATCATAGACGCCGATCTTCTCCCAACGGTCCAACCATTCGGGCTCGCGCTTGGGCAGGCCCGCGCGCATGGGGAAATCGGTCTGAGGCAGGCTCAGCGTGTCTTTGTAGTCGGGGGTGTCGGAACACATCTGTCCGGTCCTTTTCAGGGGAATTCTTGGCGTTTTCGAAGGGGCGGCGCGGTTTTCCATACGCCTTGTCCCGGCGGCTCGAAGGTCAGAGCGCCGGGCTTATAATTCGAATAATGATGGCCTGTGCATGCATCATATCGGCCTTATAGGCCGGGGCGCAGGCGCCGTCCAGTGCGCGGATTTGCCCCTGCCGACCCGGATTGCCCGACCGTTTCACTCGGGCTATAGGCAGACCATGAGCTACAAGATCGAACGCTTCCCCGTAACGCAGGAAGAAATCACCCGCGTGATGGACCGATTCTATGCCCGCATTCGCCGTCACGCGGTGCTGGGCCCGGTCTTTGCCGCCCATGTTGGCGAGACGGATGCGGATTGGGACAGGCATATCGCGAAAATCGACGGGTTCTGGGCGCGGGCCCTTCTGGGCACTGAAGGGTATGACGGCAACCCAATGGCGGCGCATGTGGGCAACCCGCTGATCAAGCTCGATCATTTCCCGATCTGGCTTGACCTGTTCGAAGGAACCCTGGCCGCCGAACTGCCGCCCGAGGTCGCCGTTGCCTGGGGTGCCATGGCGCATCGCATCGCGCGCGGATTCCGCATGGCGATGGGCGACCGCGACGCAGGCATGCCGGTGCTGCGCTGAACGCGCGTTTTCGGGAAAATTCCGCCCCTTTCAAAGAATGCGTGGTGCTGGCGGCGGCTGGCGGTTGGGCTTTCTGTGGAATCTGGAGCTGAAGGCCCAACAGGTCGAACCATGTCCTGTTCCCGAAGATTTGGCAAGTGTCGATGGGCGGCCGGTGGGTGGCGTTTGCTGCCTGCGGCGGGGCCTCACCTAAGTGCCCGGAATACAACGCGGGCATCTGGACTTGCTCGAGGGCCACGTGCGTGGCGGATCAGCTGGGCGTCACCCGTCTGTCTGGCGCGGGGGCTGCGTGGCGAAAGGCTGCGGAGCGACCTGGCGTAACGGCGGATGCATCTGGCGGTGTGGCTGCGGGGCGAGGTTGCGACGTGGCGGAAAGCTGCGTGGCTGCCTGGCGGCGTTGCTTGTGCGAAATGCGATTGGCGACGGATGCTGGCTGGCTGGGTATCCCCGTGCTGGCGTTGGCTGGCTGGGGGCATTCCTTGCTTGCTGGCGGCTGGCCCTCTGGCCTTGTCCGTTGAGTTGAACTTAGGGCTGCCCATCGAGTTGCGCAAGAGCGAAATTGGAAAATTTTGTTGTTTTTCAAATAGTTGACATATTTTGTCGGAAAATGAAGTCCCCGGATGCCTTGCACCTCTGAGCCAGGCAACGCAATCTGCCCATGTTGAAGGACAAGGTTTGATTTCATGAAGATAGCCATTGCAGGCGCGGGCATCGGCGGATTGGCCGCCGCCTGTTATCTGGCCCGGGATGGCCATGACGTAACACTGTTCGACCAGTTTGATGCGCCCCGCCCGGTGGGCTCGGGTCTTGTCATCCAACCGGTCGGCCTGGATGTGCTGGAGGAGATCGGCGCGGGCGCGGCGGCTCTGGCGGCAGGTGCACGAATCACGCGGATGCAGGGACACGAGGCCAAGTCGGGCCGACCGGTGCTCTTTGTCTCTTATGACCGGGGCGGAGACGGCGCGTTCGGCCTGTCGATCCACCGCGCAGCCCTGTTCGATGCGCTGTTGCAAGCGGCGCGCGCCGCCGGGATCGAGATCGTGACAGGCGCCCGCGTCACCGGGGCCTCGGGCGGGTGGATCACCTTGGCCTCCGGCGCACGCGAAGGGCCGTTCGACCTGGTGGTGGATGCGAGCGGGGCAAACTCCGCCCTTTCGCCGCTCAAATCCCGCGCCCTGCCCTTCGGCGCGATCTGGGGTACGATAGACTGGCCCGATCAGGCAACGATCCCAACCGACGAACTGCGCCAGAAATACCGCCGCGCGCGGCACATGATCGGCGCCATGCCGGTGGGGCGCATGCCGGGCTGTGACCGGCCCAAGGGCGCGATCTTCTGGTCGATGCCGCACGACGCCCACGCAGATTGGCGGGCGGCGGGCCTGGAGGTCTGGAAAGCCGAAGCCACCACGCTCTGGCCGGAATTCGCGCCGTTTCTCGAGGGGATCACCGACCCAGACCAGATGACCATGGCGCGCTACAGCCACGGCACGCTCCGCAGGCCCTATGGCGACCGGATCGCGTTCATCGGGGACGCCGCCCACCGCGCCAGCCCGCAGCTGGGGCAAGGGGCAAACATGGCGCTCCTGGATGCCCGAGCGCTGGCGGTGGCGCTGCGCCTGGCCCCGGTTGAAACCGCCTTCCGCTCTACGCCAAGGCACGGCGCTGGCATGTGCGGTTTTATCAATGGACCAGCGCCAGTTTCACGCCGCAGTACCAGTCCCACAGCCGTGTCCTGCCGGTCCTACGCGATCACCTGTTCTATCCTCTGTCACGCATCCCGCCGGTGCCGCGCTTCCTGACCGGCCTCGTGCGCGGTGACATGACCCGTCCGATGCGGTTCAAAACGGCAAAGGAATATCCGGCCGCGCCAGCATAAGCCACACGATCCCCATGACCGCCGCGAAGGCAGGAAAGCCGAAGGCGAACCAGACCCGCCAGAGCCGGTGATAGCGGGCGGAAAGATCGGCGCCCTCGGCCTCGGCGGCGCGGGCCAGATCGCGCAGGCGGATCTGGATCCAGACCACCGGCAACCAGAATATCCCGGTGACGACATAAAGAGCCAGCGACAGGACGATCCAGCCTTCGGTGAGGCTCCACCCCAGCCCCCAAGCCAGCAGCATGCCGGTGATCGGCTGTACAACCACGGCGGTGGCAGTAAACAGCGTATCGGCCAACACCACTGTACCCGCCACATGGGCAATGAGCGCCGGTTTCCCGGTGCGGTGGGCGATCAGCATGAAGAAGGCAATCCCCGCCCCCGTGCCCAGCAGCACACAGGCACCGATCACATGCAACCATCTGAGGATCAAAAGATATTCCATCAGCGGCTCTCTACCATGGGCAGGGTGATCAGGGCCAGCAGCGCGGCGGGAATGACCTTGACCAAGGGTCCCAGCGGATCGAGCCAGAGCGCGGGTGTGAATACACTTGCAGAGACCAGGTAGATCCCGCAAACCGCCACCATGCCCCAAAGCGCGCGCTTCACCCAGGGGCGGTAGAGCACGGTCAGGCCCAGCGCCACATCCACCGCCGCCCAGAACAGGACAGAGGTTTTTGCGAGCCATACCGGCCACTCGGCCAATGTTTCGGCCGCCTGGGACAGGCGCGCGGCGCCGATCAGGCCCGAGGAGATCCAGAACAGCGACAACCCGGCGATTACCAGCGGCATGAGCAGACCGATGCGGGCCGAGAGCCGGTCTTCGGCGCGAGCCGAGGCCTGCGCCAAGGTCTGTTGCAGGGGTGTGGCAGAGCACCCGAGAAGGGCATGGGTCTGGAGGGCATCCCCCTCGACCCCGGCGGCCGTGATGCTAAGCGCGGTGGAGCGCAACGGGGAGCGCCAGCCAAGCCGCCCAAGCCCGTCGGCCAGCCAGCCCACGGGCCGGGTCATCCAGCCCGGCAGACGCAGGGTCATCCGGGCGGGCGCAAAGCCCAGCCAGGTGCGATAGGCGGCAATGATCTCTTCAAGCGTATGCACCTCATCCTCGACCAGATCGGCCTCGGTGCCCGGAGCGATCTCTCCCGCCAAGGTGCGGCGAATGACGGCGCAGATATCCGACATGCCCACGGTCTGCATGCGCGAGCGCGCAAAGGTGATCGGCTGAATGACAGGTACGGCGGCCAGCAGGCGCATCAGCGCCGTTCCGCCATAGCCAGTGCGCGCCAGCACAAGGCCGGGGCGGTAGATCCACCAAGCCCCGCCCGCTGCGCGCACCGCCGCATCCCCGCGCGCCTTGGAGCCCATGAACTCCGTCGGGGCAGAGGCCTCGGCCCCGACGGCAGAGATCTGGATCAACCCGACCTCTGCCTCGGCGCAGGCCTTGGCGAGTGCGGAGATCGCGGCGTCATGCACCACCGAAAGGTTGTCACGCCCATTCTCTTGCAGCGCGCCCGCGCAGTTGATGACGTGGCTATGCCCGGCAACCAGCGGCGCCCAGTCGGTCGCCGCAGGCAAGTCGCGCAGGTCGTGAAAGACCCAATCCGCATCAGGCAACACCCGGCGCGCCGTAGCCTGTGAACGCCCCAGCGCCGTCACCGCAATCCCATGGGCCGTCAGGTCGCGGGCGACCTCGGCCCCGATCATGCCATAGGCACCAATGACCAGAACCCGCGTCACTTGCCGAACAGCCCCGCCAGAGCCCGGCTGACCAGGGCCGAGACCGAGGGCCGCGCCTTGCGGTTGAAGGGCAGCGGGCGGCAGACCTCCATCGCGGCGACGCCCACCCGGGCGGTCAGCGCGCCATTCACCACACCCTCGCCAAAGCGGCGCGAGAGTTTCGACAGCACGCCACCGCCCGCGAGCGAGCCGATCAGGTCATCCCCCGCCGCCACCGCGCCGGTGGCCACCAGGTGGGTCATCACAGCACGGGTCAGGCGCCAGCTGCCGAGCGTGCCGGAGCGCCCGCCATAGATCTCCGCCACCCGGCGGATCATGCGGATATTGGCCGTGAGCGCGGTGACCACATCGGCCAAAGCGAGCGGCACCAGGGCCGTCACCGTGGCAACCTGGCGCGCCGCGGCCTCGACCTCGGCCTGGGCCAGTGCGTCCAGCGGGGCGAGGATCTCGACCTCGGCGAGTGCCAAAAGGTCTTCGGCCTCGAACTGTTCCTCGGCACGGTCTGCGAAGCGCTCAAGCCCCCATTTCACATCATCACGCCCACCATAAAGCCGTTTCAACCCGGCCGTCACCGCGCGCGCTTCGGGGAGGGACTTGTGCGCAAGGGCCTCCTCGGCCTTGCGATGCACCCCGTCGACGCGACGCAGGCGCACGAAGCCGATCCATTCGCGGAAGGCCAGGCCCAGCAGCGTCAGTACAAAAGCCACCGTCAGCGCGAGGGCGGCGGCGCCCAGCGCGGGGGAACGGGCAATCAACCCGGTCACGAAATCATAGGCCGCCACGCTGGCGACAAAGCCCACCAGCGCCACGCCGAGCGACAGGAACCACCTGAGCAGCCGGTTGGGCGGGCGCGCGGCCAGGGTCGCGACGGTCTGCATCGCCTGGCCCGTGGGCACTGGCGCTTCGGGTTCCGGCACCGGCGGCGCGGAGGCCGGGGTGTCCTCAGCCGGGGCATCCAGCTCGATCAGCACCGGGCCATTTGCATCTGATTTCTCGCCGCTCATGGGCGCCTCCATTCATAACGGATGTCGGGCAAGTGCTCATCATTACCGGAGCCATCCGTGCGCCCAATCTCGACGAACCCTTCGCGCCGGTAGAACCGCCGTGCAGGCTGGTTGGCCTCGAACGTATAAAGCTGCAGAAGCGGCGTGGCGGCTTTCGCCTGATCCAGCAGTGCCTTGCCAACACCCCGCCCACGTGCGGACCCAGCGACATAAAGTGCGTGCACCTCGGCCCCATCACGTGACAGGAACCCGACCGCCTCGCCATCCTCGCGCACCACATGGGTCCAGCCCCTGTCGACCAGCATCCGGCCAAAGCCCCGGTCCTCCTCATGGGTATGAACCCGTGGCATCCAGGGGGTGGCGTCGATCCAGTCCGACAGGATCGCGGCGATGAAGGGCGCATCCTCGGGGCTGGCGGGAACAGGGGTAAGCGTGAGGGTCACAGCCGGTCTCCGATCAGGAACTCGGCCACCTTGTCGAGCCGAATGTGCGGCGGGCCCTCGCCCGGTTTCAGGCTGATCTGAGCGGGCGCGAACCGCATGATGCGGTAATCGGCATCGAGCCACTTTTCCGCCCCTTCCCGTGCGGGCGCCAGCAGCCGGGCGGGATCCTCGGGCAGGTCGCCGGGGTAGAAGGCAGCGGATTTGCCGGTGTCCAGCAGGGTGCCGCGCACGCAGTCCAGGGTGCGGCCCTTGTGGTCCAGCGTTTCCTCGGTGGTGGTGCGCAGGGCGGCGATGGACATGGCCGCCGTCTTGGCACCCGCGAAATCCGCCCGGTCGCGCGCCTCGCGCAGCAAAGCCTCGGTAATGGCCGTCAGGCGGGGGTGCTGGCTGTGGTGCAGGTGATCCGCCTTGGTCGCGGCAAACAGGATCCGGTCGATGCGCTTGCCCAACAGAAGCTGGCTCAGAAAGGCGTTTCGCCCGGGGCGGAAGGCCGACAGGATCTCGGCCATGGCGCGGCGCAGATCGTCCAGCGCGGCGGGACCAGCGTTGATCGCGCCCAGCACGTCGACCAGAACCACCTGCCGGTCGATACGCGAGAAATGGTCGCGAAAGAAGGGTTTCACCACGCGGGACTTGTAAGCTTCAAAGCGTCGCTCCATCTCGCGCCAGAGGCTGCGCCGGGGCGGTTTCGCAGGTTTGGGCAGCGGCGCAAAGGTCAGGGCCGGGCTGCCGGCCATATCCCCGGGCAAAAGGAAACGGCCCGGCGTGCAGTCGTAGTACCCCGCCTCGCGCGCGGCGGTCAGATAGGCGGTAAAGGCCTCGGCCACCGGCTTGGCGGCAAGCTCGTCAAACGGCGCCTCGCCATCGGCGTGATCGGCGGCGGAGAGAAAATCGGCGGCCTGCGGGCGGTCGGCAATGCGCGTGAGCACCTGGGCGGACCAATCGGCATAGCTCAGATCCAGCAGGCCCAGGTCCAACAGCCATTCACCGGGATAATCGACGATGTCCAGGTGCACCGTGCGCGGCCCGCGCATCCCGCCCAGAAGCCCCGTCGGCTGCACCCGGAAGGACAGGCGCAGTTCGCTCACCGCGCGGGTGCCCTCAGGCCAGCGGGGGGTGGGGCCGGTCAGGGCGGCCAAGTGATCTTCGTATTCAAAGCGCGCCACGGTATCGTTGGGCTGCGGTTGCAGAAAGGCGGTGTGGATACGCCCATCGGCGGCGGCAACCAGCTGCACCATGCGGCCGCGGTTCATCAGGTTGGCGACCAGCGAGGTGATGAACACCGTCTTGCCCGCCCGCGACAGGCCGGTCACACCGAGCCGGATCACCGGCTCGAACAATGCCTCATGCGTGGCATCGCCGACCGCCTCGATCTGACGTGCAATTCCGTCGGCAAGATCACCCAGCCCCAATCGCCTGCTCCTTCAATTCTTACCCGGAACATAGGCATTCCGGCGGCGCGGTTCCAGTTCTGCCCGCTTCTGCGCATGCATGCACAACACTCGTTCGCCTCTGCGGAGTTCCGCGTGGATGCACAGATGTCTATATGTCTGCACAAAGGAGATCCAAATGACCCAGACACCCACCATCGGTCACGTGCACCTGAAAGTTTCCAACCTCGACCGGTCCATCGCCTTCTACCGCGATGTGCTGGGCTTCGAGGTGACCCAACAGTTGGGTGATCAGGCCGCCTTTCTGTCGACCGGCGGCTACCACCACCAGATCGGGCTGAACACCTGGATGAGTCGCGGCCAGCCCCCGGCGCCGAAACGCAGCCCGGGCCTGTTCCATGTCGCCTTCCTCTACCCCTCCCGGGCCGCGCTCGCGCAGGCGGTGAAACGGGTGGTCGAGGCGGGCGTGCTGCTGCACGGCGCCTCAGATCACGGCGTCAGCGAGGCGGTCTATTTCGCCGATCCCGACGGCAACGGGATCGAGCTCTACCGGGACCGCATCCGCGCCGACTGGCCGCGCGATGCGGACGGCAACCTGGCCATGGGCACCGCACCCCTGGATGTCGAGGCGCTGTTGGCCGAGGCCGTCTGATCCCAGCAGTCGAACCCTGTCACAAAACCGCAACCTCCCTGCCCTAGCCTCTCCCTGCGCGCGAATCCCCGGGGTCGGCCAACCTTCGCCCCTTTCCCTGCGCGCACCCCGCGCGTCGTCTATCCCCGCCTGTCCGCGCGGATGGCGCCCCCGGTCTATCCCCCGGGGGCGCCCGCTTTTTCCACGCTCTCGCTGTGGCAACACGTGGTCTGGACAGTACGCGCCGCGCTGATAGTCTGCGCGCCGAGGAGGACGCATCATGGCATTCGGCAGCAAAATTCGCACCTGGTTCAATGGCAGCTGGCACGAGGGCGACATCCCCGTGATGAACGCCGCCGATCACGGCGCCTGGCTGGGTACGACCGTGTTCGACGGGGCACGCTGGTTCGAAGGCCTGGCCCCCGATCTGGATGCCCATTGCGCTCGGGTGAACCGCTCCGCCGCCGCCTTGATGCTGACCCCGACTGTCATCACCGAGGACATGGTCCAGATCGTGCGCGAGGGGCTGAAGGGGTTCGGCACCGACGAGGCGGTCTATATCCGGCCGATGTACTGGGGCATCAACGCCGACATGACGGCCAGCGCCATTGCCCCCGACCCGGAAACCACCGGTTTCGCCATCAGCCTCGAAGCCATCGCCATGGCTGACGCAAATGCCACCACGACCCTTGCCACCACCCGCTTCCGCCGCCCGGTGCTGGAAAGCGCGGTGGTCAATGCCAAGGCCGGTTGTCTCTACCCGAACAACGCCCGCATGCTGGTCGAGGCGCGCTCCAAGGGATACCGCAACGCCCTGGTTGCCGACGCATTGGGCAATGTCGCCGAAAGCGCCACCGCCAATGTCTTCATCGTGCGCGATGGCGAGGTCTTTACCCCGATTGCCAATGGCACCTTCCTGGCGGGAATTACCCGCGCGCGGCATATCGCGAACCTGGCCGCAAACGGGGTCAAGGTGCATGAATGCGTGCTGAGCTTTGACGACGTGCGCGCGGCCGACGAGGTCTTCCTGTCTGGCAACATGTCCAAGGTTACGCCAGTGACCGAGTTCGAAGGCACCATGTATCAGCACGGGCCAATGACGCGGCAGGTGCGCGAGATGTATTGGGATTGGGCCCTAAGCTCGGGCTAAGAGGCGCGGAGTAATCCCTCCGCACCTGAGCCAGGTCCGTGGTCAGCCCGCGGACTTCAGATCGTTGATCAGCTTGTTCAAATCGCCTCGGCGCCGGTCCAGCATGGCTCCGATTTCGCTGCGCTCGGATTTCACCAGGCTGATGCCCTCGATCTTCATGTCGATGAAGCGACCATTCTTGTCCGAGACCACAAAGACCACCTCGAACGGCGCATGGCCGGTGATCGTGGTCATGGTCTGCACCTCATAGAAGCTCTTGACCGGGCGGGCGCCTCGCACCTCGATCCGACCGCCGATGAACTCGCGGAAACGTTTGCCGTATTTGCGCCCGACATAGCCCTGGAACGCCTTGGTGAAGGCGCGTTTTTGTGAGGCCGAAGCGGCACGCCCATCCGGGCCCAAAACCAGCAGGGCAATGCGACTCACATCGGCATAATCGACGAACACCTTTTCGAAATCGCGGATCATCGCCGCCTCGGACTTGCCGCTGGCGATGATCTTGTTGATATCCGCCACGACCTTGTCAATCAGCGCCTCGGCCTGACCGGCGGAGATGGCCAGCGCCCGGCCCGGCAGAGCCACCAGCGCTGCGGCTCCGGCCAGCCCGGCCAGGGCTGCGCGGCGCGTCATCGAAAACTTATTCATAGGCTTCCTCATACAGGTCATACAGGTCATCCTCGGCCACCTCGACCCCCAGCTCATAGCGTCGCGCGTCCAGATAGAACAGCCGCGCACTGGTATAGGGATCTTCGCCCTCATGCAGCACCGCATCCACGGTCCCGCCAAACTCATATCGATCGCCCAGACGTGACACCACATTGGCCACGGGCAGCACATTGCTTTCCGGGCTGGGGACCACATAGCTAAGCGGGTTCAGTACGAAATCAACCGCAATTCCCGCCGCGTCACGCTCTGTTGATGGGCCGAATACCGGCAGCACGACATAACGCCCTTCCGCAAAGCCCCAGCGATGCAGGGTCTCGCCAAAATCGGTGTCACGCTCCTCCAGCCCGATATCGGTGGCCACATCGAAGATACCCAGCAACCCAACGGTCGAGTTGAAACCGAATCGGATCGCATTATGCACGGCGTCTTCCAGTTCCCCCTGCAGCAGCTTGTTCACCACCGTGCCCGGAAGACTGGCATTGTCGGAAAAGTTGCTGACCCCGCGACGCACCCCAGGAGGCAGCCCTTCGCCATAGGCGGTGGAGGCCGGTGACAGCACCGCGCGATCCAGATTCTGGTTAAAGGCAAAGGTCCGCCGATTGCCCGCCTCATTGGGGTCAAACACACCCTCGGGGGCCGGGGCCTGCGCACATGCGCTCAAAGCCAGCGCCAAACCCAGCACGGCAAATCGCCCAGCAATCCTTTTCACAACAAACATCCTTTCCACCCAGGTCCGGTTTCACATAATAGATGTAGGCAGGTTGCCCAGCCTTTAACCGGTTGGCAGGACCGATATGTGACTATTTGGGAACAATCGCGCGCGATATCCTGCCGACGGGCATGATACTGGCGTCGCGAGGGAACGGAAAGGCATTCTGGCAACATGAGAGCGGTTGAGCGCGAAAAGGGGCTGGAAGAGCTGCGCGAGGCCCGGCGCGAGGCGCGCGGGCTGTTCTGGGCCGTAGGTCTGTTTTCGGTCTTCGTGAACCTCTTGATGCTGACCGGGCCGCTGTTCATGCTGCAGGTCTATGACCGTGTTCTGGGTTCGCGTAGCGAGGCGACGCTGATCGCGCTCGTGGTGCTGATGGGCTTCCTCTTTGCCATGATGGGCATCCTGGATTTCGCCCGCGCCCGGGTGCTCGCCCGGGTCGGCGCCGCGTTTCAGAACCGGCTCGACAAGCGGGTCTTCTCCGCCGTGTTGCGTAAGTCCGCCGCCGCGCCGGACCCCGACCGCGTGGTGAACAACCTGCGTGACCTGGAAGCGGTGCAGCGCATGATCTCGTCACCGGTGCTGACCGCACTCTACGATCTGCCCTGGACCCCGTTCTTCCTGGCCGCCCTGACCCTGTTCCACCCCTGGCTGGGCCTGATGGCGCTGGCCGGTGGCGGGGTGCTGGTGCTGGTCGCGCTGTTGAACCAGGCCACGACAAAATCCGCTTCGGAACAGGCCAATATCGCGGCATTGAGGGCCGAACACATGGCCGCGCAGGTCCGGGACGAGGCCGAGATGGTGCGCGCCCTGGGCATGGCCGATGCGGCCTTCGATCGCTGGTCCATCGCGCGCGGCCAGGCCCTGACCCAGAACCTGCGCGCCACCGACGGCACCGGCGGGTTCTCGGTTCTATCAAAAACCCTACGCATGTTCCTGCAATCGCTGATGCTGGGCCTCGGCGCCTATCTGGTCTTGCAGGGCGAAATGACCGCGGGCGCGATGATCGCAGGGTCGATCCTGCTGGGCCGCGCACTTGCACCGGTCGATGTGCTGATCGGCCAATGGGGCGTCGTCCAGCGCGCACGCATGGGGTGGCGCAACCTGGGCGAACTTCTGGCAGAGCTGCCCGAAGAAGCGCCGCGCACCCAGCTGCCCCGCCCCAAGGCGCATCTGAAGGCGGAAAGCGTCACCGTCGTGCCCCCGGGCAAGAGTCAGCATTCCCTGCGCATGGTCAGTTTCGAGCTGAAACCGGGTCTGGCCATGGGGGTGATCGGTGCCTCCGGGGCCGGCAAATCTTCGCTGGCGCGCGCGATCACCGGCGTCTGGCGGCCTGCCGGGGGCAAGATTCGCCTCGATGGCGCGGCGCTGGACCAGTTCGACCCGGCCGTGCTGGGTCAGCACATCGGCTACCTGCCGCAGCGGGTGCAGCTCTTTGACGGCACGATTGCCGAAAACATCGCCGGGCTTGCCCTCAACCCTTGTGACGAAGCAGTGGTGCGTGCGGCGCAAAAGGCGGCCGCACATGAGATGATCCTGCAACTGCCCGATGGCTATGACACCCGGGTCAGCGCGGGCGGTGGCATGTTGTCGGGCGGGCAGATGCAGCGCATCGGCCTGGCCCGTGCGCTCTTCGGCGTGCCGGTGCTGCTGGTGCTGGATGAGCCCAACTCGAACCTCGACAATGACGGCACCGTCGCGCTGAACGCGGCGATCCGCGCGCACAAACAGGCAGGCGGGGCGGTGATGATCATGGCCCACCGCCCCGACGGCATTCGCGAATGCGAGCTGCTTCTGGTGCTGGATGGCGGCCAGGTGCGCGCCTTCGGCCCGCGTGACGAGGTGCTGGCCAAGACCGTGCAGAATGCGCGCGAGATCCAGGGCGCACGCAAACCCGGGGGGGTGAGCTGATGGACCGCAAACGCTTCTCGGCCCGCGCGCCCCTGATGTTGGGCCTCATCGCGCTGGCCGTTCTGGTCGGCGGGTTCGGCACATGGTCGGTCACGGCCAATATCTCAGGCGCGGTGGTGGCCCAGGGCCTGGTCGAGGTCGACCAGAACCGCCAGGTCGTACAGCACCCGGATGGCGGTGTGGTGGCGTCGATCGAAGTGGACGAGGGCGACGTGGTAACCCCCGGCGACATTCTTGTCCGCCTTGACCCCACCCGGTTGATGAGCGAACGCAATATCGCGCGCAGCCAACTGGACGAGCTGATGGCCCGCCGCGCAAGGCTTGAGGCCGAACGCGATGGCGCCGACGCGGTGACCTTCCCCGTCGACCTGATGGACCGTGCCGCGCAGGAACCCGACCTGGCCGCGCAGCTTGCAGGTCAGGAGCGCCTGTTTGCCTCCCGCGCCGAGTCACTGGCCACCGAAGCGGGCCAACTTGCCCGCCGTGCCGCCCAAATCCGTAGCCAGATTGACGGGATCGACGCCCAGCACGCCGCGCTGGAGCGTCAACTTGAACTCTTGCTGGAAGAACTGAAAAACCAGCAAACCCTGCTGGACAAGGGGCTGACCCAGGCCGCCCGCGTGTTGGAGCTGCAACGCACCGAAGCGGGGTTGCAGGGCCGCCGCGGCGAGTTGATCGCCCAGCGCGCCGAAAACGAGGGCCGGATCACCGAGATCGAGATCGAGGCGCTGAAACTCGCCACCACCCGCCGGGAAGAGGCGATCACCGCCCTGCGCGACATCCAGACCAATGCGCTGGAATTGGCCGAACAGCTGCGCGCGCTGGACGAACAGCTGGCCCGCCTGGACATCCGCGCGCCTGTGGGCGGTGTCGTGCTGGGCCTCGCCGTCTTTGCTGAACGCGCCGTGTTGCAGCCCGCCGAACAGGTGTTGTTCATCGTGCCACAGGACCGCCCGTTGGTGATCACCGCACGGGTGGAACCGATCCATGTCGACCAGGTCTTCGTCGGTCAGGAAGTCATCCTGACCTTCCCCGCCTTCGACAGCCGCACCACCCCGCAACTCTTTGGGCGGGTCATGACCCTGTCGGCGGATGCCTTTACCGACGAGGGTAGCGGCGCCAGCTTCTACCGCGCCGAGGTGCACTTGGCCGAGGGCGAAGCCGCCCGCCTGCCCGAGGGCACGGTGCTGATCCCCGGCATGCCGGTCGATACGTTCCTGCGCACGAACGACCGCTCGCCCCTGGCCTATCTGGTCAAGCCCCTGATGGATTATTTCAACAAGGCCTTCCGCGAAAACTGAGGCTTCCCAACCGGCGTTTCCCCCGCTAGCGTCCGCGCGAGTGAACAGGAAAGGACCCTGATATGAGCGCTTACGAATCGCGCCTGGCCGAGCTGGGCGTCACCCTGCCCGACGCCCCGGCCCCCGCCGCCAATTACGTGCCCTATGTGCAGGTCGGCGACCTGGTACATGTCTCGGGCCAGATCAGCATGGCAGATGGCGAATTCATCACCGGCAAGCTGGGCGAGAACATGGATGCCGAAGCGGGCGCCGAAGCGGCCCGCGCCTGCGCGATCAGCCTTCTGGCCCAGGTCAAGGCGGCCTGCGGCGGCGACCTGGACCGCCTGGTGCGCGTCGTGAAACTGGTGGGTTTCGTGAACTCCACCGCCGATTTCGGCGACCAGCCCAAGGTGATCAACGGCGCCTCGGATTTCATGGTCGAAGCCCTGGGCGACGCCGGGCGCCACGCGCGCTCGGCCGTGTCGGCCGCCTCCCTGCCCTTCGGTGTGGCGGTTGAGATCGAAGGGATTTTCCAGATCAAATGACGCTTCCCGCGATTTTCCTGGACCGCCCCATCGCACACCGTGCCCTGCATGATGTCGCGGCGGGGCGGCCTGAAAACTCCCGCGCCGCGATCAAAGCGGCCATCGCGGGTGGCTACGGGATCGAGATCGACCTGCAGCTATCCGCCGACGGGCAGGCAATGGTGTTTCATGACTATGGGCTGCACCGCCTGACCTCTGCCGAGGGGCCCGTGCGCCAGCGCACGGCCGCCGACCTCGCCACGATCCCACTCACTGGCGGGAATGAGACGATCCCCGGCTTCGCCGAAATTCTCGATCTGGTCGCAGGCCGCGTGCCCCTGCTGATCGAGATCAAGGATCAGGACGGCGCGATGGGCCCGGACGTAGGCCCGCTGGAACAGGCCGCCGCTGCGCTGCTGGCGGACTACACCGGCCCCGCCGCCGTCATGTCCTTCAACCCGCATTCGGTCGCCGCCTTTGCCGCGCAGGGCACCGGCCTACCGGTCGGGCTGACGACCAGCGGCTATGATGAAACCGACTGGAAACTCCTGCCCGCGGAAACCTGCCGCACCCTGCGCACCATTCCCGATGTGGCGCGCACCGGTGCCTGTTTCATCAGCCACGACCACCGCGACCTGGGCAATCCCCGCGTGGCGGAGCTGAAAGCGCAAGGCCTGCCTGTGCTCTGCTGGACCATCCGCACCCCCGAGGAAGAGGCCCAGGCCCGCAAAGTGGCCGACAACGTGACCTTCGAAGGCTACGCGGCTTGACCGCGTGGCCCTGGCCCCTAGCTTCAAAACATGAGCGACAGGATCGAGATACGGCTGCACGACAGTCTTGAGGCGATTGCGCCCGAGGACTGGGACGCCTGCGCCTGCCCCGAGGTGCACCCCGGGGGCAGCATCCGGCCCGTCGATCCCTTTACCACCCACCGGTTCCTGCACGCGCTCGAAGTCTCGGGCAGTGTCGGCAAGGGCACCGGGTGGGAGCCGCATTACCTGACCGTGCACCAGGACGGGCAGATGATCGCCTGCGCGCCGCTCTATGCCAAAGGGCACAGCCAGGGCGAATATGTCTTCGACCACTCCTGGGCCCATGCGCTGGAGGACGCGGGCGGGCGGTACTATCCGAAACTGCAAATCGCCGTGCCCTTTACCCCCGCCACCGGGCGCCGTTTCCTGACCCGCCCGGGGTTCGAGGCAAAAGGGCTGGCCGCGCTCATTCAGGGTGCGGTGCAGGTCGGCGCGGACAATGGGCTGTCGTCACTGCACGTCACCTTCTGCACCGAGGACGAGGCGATTGCCGGGGACAAGATCGGCCTCATCCACCGGTTGGGGCAGCAATATCACTGGGAAGACAACGGCTACGCGGATTTCGACGGGTTCCTGGCGACCCTCAGTTCCCGCAAACGCAAGAACATCCGCAAGGAACGCGCCACCGCGCAGGGGTTCGGCGGGCAGATCATCGCGCTGACCGGTGACGCCCTGGACGACGCCCATTGGGACGCCTTCTGGCACTTCTACCAGGACACCGGCGCGCGCAAATGGGGCAGCCCATACCTGACCCGCGAATTCTTTGACCAGGTCCACCGCACTATGGCCGACGACATCCTGCTGGTCATGGCCGAGCGCGACGGCGTGCCCATCGCAGGCGCCCTGAATTTCATCGGCCGCGACACGCTTTACGGACGCTACTGGGGTGCGCGCGAACACCACCCCTGCCTGCATTTTGAACTGTGTTATTACCAGGCCATCGACCACGCCTTGGCGATGGGACTGACCCGGGTCGAAGCGGGCGCCCAAGGCGACCACAAGCTCGCGCGCGGCTACATGCCCGTGCCCACCCATTCGCTGCACTGGATCGCCGACCCCGGCTTTCGCGACGCGGTGTCCGATTTCGTCACCCGCGAGGCGCAGGCCATCGGCGAGGATATCGAGATCCTCACCGAAATGGGTCCGTTCAAACGCTCAGATCAGAGCTGATCCAGCAGCGCCTCGGCAGCCGTCAGGTTGCACACGCCGCGCTCCGCCTCAAGGTTCAACTGCGTGACCACCCCATCTTCGACCAGCATCGAATAGCGCACGGACCGGGCAATCAGCCCCACCGGCGGCGCATCGAACCGCATCCCGATCGCCTCGGTAAAGGCGCATTCCGCGTCGGCCAGCATGGTGATCCCATCCGCCCCCGAAGCCTCAGCCCAGGCGCGCATCACATGCGGGTCGTTGACCGAGACACAGATCACCTCATCCACCCCCTTGGCCTTCAAAGCGTCGAGGTTGCGGATGAAGCTGGGCAGATGGGCGCTGTCACAGGTCGGGGTAAAGGCACCCGGCACGGCGAAGATCGCCACCTTGCGCCCGGCCAGCTTTGCCGTCAGGCCGACCTCGTGAATGCCGTCCGCGTCCTTTTCGGTAAATGTCGCCTCGGGCAGGCGCTGCCCGGTTTCGATGGTCATGAGTGTCTCTCCTGCTCGCATTCCTCGCATCAAGATTGCCCGAGCGCACCGTGCCTGCAAACCGCTTTCTTCCCACCCCGATCACATCTTCGTTTTTGCCTAAGCGCACCCGGGATTTTTCCTGTTTCGTTTCGCCCGCGAAACAGTCTAGGCTCGCGCGGAAACAGGAAGGAACGCTCTTCATGACCCATATCGTCGTCATCGGCGCCGGCCAGGCCGGGGCCTCCTTGGTGGCCAAGCTGCGCAACTCTGGTTTTGACGGTCAGGTGACCCTGATCGGCGAGGAAAAGGCCCCGCCCTATCAGCGCCCGCCGCTGTCCAAGGCCTACCTGCTGGGTGAGATGGAGCTAGAGCGCCTGTTCCTGCGACCCGAGAGCTTTTATGACGAGAACGACATCACCCTGCGCCTGAACACGCGCGTGGATGCGATCGATCCGGCGGCCAAGACCGTCACGATCGGGGATGAGGTCGTGGGCTACGACATGCTGGCACTCACCACCGGTTCGACCCCACGCCGCCTGCCCGCCGCCATCGGCGGCGCGCTGGAAGGCGTGCATGTGGTGCGCGGCCTGGATGACGTGGACGCGATGGAGCCGGAGTTTGCCGAGGGCCGCCGCGTCCTGATCGTCGGCGGCGGCTATATCGGGCTGGAGGCCGCCGCGGTGGCCGCCAAGAAGGGGCTGGACGTGACCCTGGTCGAGATGGCCGACCGCATCCTGCAACGGGTGGCCGCGCCCGAAACCTCGAACTATTTCCGTGACTTGCACGGATCACACGGGGTCAAGATCCTGGAAGGTGTCGGCCTGGATCGCCTGACCGGCGACACCCGCGTAACCGGCGCCAAGCTGACTGATGGCACCGAGCTGGAGGTCGATTTCGTCGTCGTCGGCGTGGGCATCGCCCCCGGCACGGCGCTGGCCGAAGCGGCCGGGCTTGAGCTGGACAACGGCATCAAGACGGACGCGCAGGGCCGCAGCTCGGATGCGTCAATCTATGCGGCGGGCGACTGCGCCTCCTTCCCCTATCGCGGCAGCCGCATCCGCCTGGAAAGCGTGCCCAACGCCATCGACCAGGCCGAAATCGTTGCGCGCAACATGATGGGCGAGGGCGTGGATTACGTCGCCAAACCCTGGTTCTGGTCCGACCAATATGACGTGAAACTTCAGATCGCCGGGCTGAACGCGGGCTATGACACCGTGGTCACGCGGCCGGGCGACAAGGAGGGCGCGGTCAGCTTCTGGTATTACAAGGGCGATGAACTGCTGGCGGTTGACGCGGCCAACGACCCGCGCGCCTACATGATCGGCAAACGCCTGATCGAGGGCGGCAAGAGCCCTGACAAAGCTTCCATCGCGGACACCTCCATCGAACTGAAATCGCTCATGTAAATGCGCATCATTGCCGGTCAGTATCGCGGGCTTGCGCTGGCATCCGTCGGCAAGGGCGACGCGGGCGCGCATCTGCGCCCAACCACGGATCGCGCGCGCGAAAGCCTGTTTTCGATCCTGTCCGGCGGGCGGTTCGGTAACCCTGTCACCGACGCGCGCGTACTGGACCTGTTTGCCGGGACCGGCGCGCTGGGGCTGGAGGCGCTGTCACGCGGCGCGGCCTCCGTCACCTTCGTCGATGACGGGCGCAAGGCACTCAGCCTCATTCGCGAGAACATCGCCAAGTGCCGCGCGCAGGATGCCACCCAGATCGTGCGTCGTGATGCCACGCGGCTGGGGGTGGGCGAACCGCATGACCTCATTTTCCTCGACCCGCCCTATGGCAAGGGGCTGGGGGAAAAAGCGCTGGCCGCCGCCATCGCGGGCGGCTGGGTTGCGCCCAGGGCCTTCATCGTCTGGGAAGACAGCGCAGCAATCACGCCGCCCGAGGGCGTGACCTTGCTGGACGCCCGCAAATTCGGAGATACGAAAATTTCCTTCCTGGAAGCAGGGGCCTAACGCACCCCAGCGGTACTCACCCCCAAGTCGGGTGATATTTGCCAGCCGGTGACAGGGTAAAGATCTCGACCCCATCTGCCGTCACGCCGACCGAATGCTCGAACTGCGCCGACAGCGACTTGTCGCGGGTCACGGCGGTCCAGTCGTCGGACAGGACCTTGGTCTCGGGACGGCCTAGGTTCACCATCGGCTCGATGGTGAAGAACATGCCTTCCTCCAGCACCGGACCGGAGCCGGGGCGGCCATAATGCAGCACGTTGGGCGGCGCATGGAACACGCGGCCCAGCCCGTGCCCGCAGAAATCGCGCACCACGGACATGCGATGTCCTTCGACATATTTCTGGATCGCATGACCGATGTCACCAAAGGTGTTGCCGGGTTTGACCGCCTCGATCCCCTTGATCAGCGCGTCATGGGTGACCTGGATCAGTCGCTCGGCCTTGCGGCTGAGCTTGCCCGCCACGAACATGCGCGAGGTGTCGCCATACCAGCCATCCACGATTACGGTCACGTCGATGTTCAGGATATCGCCATCCTTGACCTTCTTTTCGCCCGGGATGCCGTGGCAGACCACGTGGTTCAGCGAAATGCAGCTGGCGTGTTTGTAGCCCTTGTAGCCGATGGTCGCCGACACGGCGCCCGCCTCGTCCACCATCGCTTCGATCGCTGCGTCCAGCTCGCCGGTGGTCACGCCGGGAACAACCATGGGCGCGACGCGGTCCAGGATGTCGGCGGCCAGGGCACCGGCCTTGTGCATGCCGGCGTAATCGCCGGGCTCATAGATGCGAATGCCATCGCGCGTGGTGCGCCCGCGGGTGTCGTCCAAGGGTCCAATCCTTCTTGCCTTTGGCCCTAGATAGGCCATGCGGCGCGAAGAAACCAGAGCCTGCCCGAACGCGGCCTTAACCGTGTCACAATCTCTCGCCATGGTTGAGGTGTAACGAATGAGGACAGGCCATGTTTTTCCGCAAGAAAAAGAAACCGGAACCGCAGCCCACGCCGGGGGGCAGCCCCGGCGTCGAGGCGATGAAACGCACGATTGCCGAACAAGAACGCGAAAACCCGCTCTTGCGCGCTCATATCACGCAGATGGATATCGTGGCGACCCTGTCCGAATGGCTGAAGGACGAACGCGGTCTGCTCATTGAAACCATGCTGGGTGCGCTCGGGTCGCTGGCGGGTTTTGCCGCCGTGGTCGAGGTCGCGACCGCGGTCAAATCCGGCAAGCAGAAAGCTGAGATACCCGACGTGATGATCCTGACCACCGGGCGGGGCGAGAAACTGTGGTTCGGCAACCGGATCAACCACTATGTGGCCGAGGACGCCTATTCCCTCTGGTCGCTGGTTGTCGGCCGGGCGCAGGACATGGGCGGCGAGTTGCCGGACCTGGCTGAGATCTTCCAGCACACCGCCAGCGTCGGCGGCACCGACGCCTTCGCCGTGCCGCGCCTGCCGCCCGAACACATGCCGGGCAATTCGCCAGTGGATTTCGCCAGGGTCCTTTATCCGCAGGTCTTTCCGATCCTGAGCCGTTATGATCTGCCGCCACAGCAACACACTCTGGCCCTGGCCATGGCGGCCTGTGACATCATGTGTCAGGCCAAGGGCCACCTGGACGCCGGGCTGATGGCAAAGATCGTGATGGAATGCGCAATCCCGGCCTCGAAACTGGATCCGGATCAGCTGTTTGCAACGACCCAGGCGGCTTGAGCCTTATGCCACCGGCAGCCGCTGCCCCAGCCAGACACCTTCCGGGGTGATCCGCGTGTCATAGGCGATCACCTCGACCCCGGCGGCGCGCGCCGCATCAAAGGCCTGCGCATAGGTCGGGTCAATGTCGCGGGCGATATCCACGTGGGTGCAATCGGTACGTTGCACCAGGAAGAAGACCACGGCACGGTGGCCCTGGCGGGCCATCTCGGCCAGCTCGCCCATGTGCTTGGCACCCCGCGCGGTCACGCTGTCCGGGAACTCTGCCAGACCCGGTGTGCGGCAGAGCGTGACCGACTTGACCTCGACATAACACTCCGGCCCGTCGCCGGTCAGCAGAAAGTCGATACGCGAGTTCTCACCGTATTTGATTTCGGCCCGAACGGAAGGCGCCACCAGCTCCGGCACCTCGCCTGCCTCCAGCGCCATGCGCAGCGCGCGGTTGGGCACAGACGTGTCCACGCCGGTGAAATGACCGTCCGCGTGTTCGACCAGCCGCCAGCCGTATTTCAGCTTCTTCTTGGGGTCGTCATTGGGCTCCAGCCAGATGCGTATTCCCTCGTCCTTCAGCCCCATCATGGAGCCCGGATTGGCGCAATGGGCGGTCACCTCACGCCCGTCCTCCAACCGACAATCGGCCAGGAAACGCTTGTAGCGACGGATCAGCACGGCGGGGACAAGGGGGGTGGGAAATCGCATGTCTGAGGCATATACCGGGATTAAGGAAAGAAACAGCCCTCGCGGGCCTGGCCGGAATTTTCGAAAATTCCGGACCGTTTTCTTCGCAGAAAACGGACATCCACGCGGGGCACACAGAGGGTCGAGACATGGGTGACACGCAGAACCCTACCGCCGCCATGCTGGTCATCGGGGACGAGATCCTGTCGGGCCGGACCCGGGACGCCAACATGCATTACCTGGCGGGCGAATTGACCGCCGCAGGCATCGACCTGAAAGAGGTGCGCGTGGTCTCGGACGACGCGCCCGCCATCGTGGCAGCCGTGCGCGCCCTGTCGACCGCCTATACCCATGTCTTTACCTCCGGTGGCATCGGCCCGACCCATGACGACATCACCGCCGATTGCGTGGCCGAGGCCTTTGGTGACCACATCGACGTGCGCGCGGATGCGGCGAAGCTGCTGGGCGACCACTATGCCGCCTCGGGCCGCGAGTTCAACGAAGCCCGCCAGCGCATGGCGCGCATCCCGGACACGGCCACGCTGATCGACAACCCGGTCTCCATCGCGCCAGGTTTTACCATCCGCAACGTGCATGTCATGGCGGGTGTTCCTTCCGTGTTCCAGGCGATGGTGGCCAGCGTTCTGCCGGGGCTGACCGGTGGCGCACCTCTTCTGTCGCAAAGCCTGCGCGTGCAGCGCGGCGAGGGCGACATTGCCGGCCCCCTGCGCGAACTGGCCCAGGAGTTCGACGACCTGTCGATCGGCTCCTACCCGTTCCAACTCAACGGCGCTTACGGCGCGGACATCATCATTCGTGGCGTGAACGCCGCCCGTGTGGATGCCGCCATGACCGCGCTCTCTCAGCTCTTCCCGGAGGACACATGATCACCCCCCTGCCCTCGGTCGAAACCCTGATGGAGGTCTGCGAGGCCACCTGGCCGCCGGCCAAACGCGAGCTGAAAGGCGCCTGGACCGTGCGTGACGGCGCGGGGGGCGGCAAGCGCGCCTCGGCCACGACCGAGAACTTCCCGACCACCGAAGCGGACGTGAAACAGGCCGAAGAGGCGATGGCCGACCTGGGTCAGCCCCTGTTGTTCCAGATCCGCCCGGGCGACGAGCCGCTGGACAAGATGCTGGAGGCCCATGGCTATGACATTATCGACCCAGTCAACATCTGGGCCGTGGCGGTGGACCAGATCACCCGCGAAACCGCCCCGCCCGTGTCAGGCTTTGCGGTCTGGCCGCCCCTGAACATCATGACCGAGCTGTGGGAACAGGGCGGTATCCACGTCCAGCGCCGCGCGGTGATGGATCGGGCCTGTGAACCGAAAACCGGCCTGCTGGGCCGCACCGATGACACCCCCGCAGGCGCCGGGTTCGTCGCCATCCACGACGATATCGCGATGATCCACGCCCTGCACGTGGACCCGAAACTGCGCCGCATGGGCACCGGGCGCCACATGATCCTGACCGCCGCCCATTGGGCCCAGGCCCAGGGCGCCAAGGTGCTCAGCCTGATCGTGACGCAGGGGAATTTGGCCGCAAACCCCCTCTACGCTTCCCTTGGCATGCAATTGGTGGGTCACTACCACTATCGCATCAAGGGAGGACTGGAATGAGCGAGCGCGTCACGAAACTGGACCTGGAGATGGTCGACCCTCTGCCCGAGGACATCGCCAAGTATTTTGCCATCTGCGAGGAAAAGCTGGGGCTCGTGCCCAATGTACTGAAGGCCTATGCCTTCGACATGGAAAAGCTGCGCCCCTTCATGGCGATGTATAACGAGCTGATGCTGGGCGACAGCGGCCTGAGCAAACTGGAACGCGAGATGATCGCGGTTGTGGTCAGTTCGATCAACAATTGCTGGTACTGCCAGGTCGCCCATGGCGCCGCCGTGCGCGAGTTGTCGGGAAACCCGGCCCTGGGCGAGGCGATGGTGATGAACTGGCGCGCAGCCCCCCTGGACGCCCGCCAGACCGCCATGCTGGCCTTCTCCGAGAAGGTCGCGAAAGCCTCAAGCGAGACCAGCGCAGCCGACCGCCAGGCCCTGCGCGACGAAGGGTTCAGCGACCGAGACATCTGGGACATCGCCGCCACGGTCGGCTTCTTTTCGATGTCCAACCGCATGGCGTCAGCCGTAGGGATGGAGCCCAACCCCGATTACCACGCACAGGCTCGGTAATAGGAGGCCCGCTGATGCTCCGTCCCGCCGTCATATCGCTGCTTCTGACCGGCCCGGCCCTTGCGCTGGACCTGCCGGCGGGGGCGGTCATGACCGGCGAGGACAACGCCCGACGCGGCAGCCTTGCCATTGCCACTGGCCCCTTCGTCGATGGCACCGTGCCAACCCGATCCGTCAACGGAGCGGTGATCCGCCAGGCCTGGCGCCTGCCCGGCACGGGGCTGACCACGGCGCAACTGATGGAGCTGTTACGCACCCAGCTCAGCGACGAAGGTTGGCGTATCCGTTTCGATTGTCAGGAGGTCACCTGCGGCGGTTTCGACTTCCGCTTTGCCACGCTGGTCTTTGGCGAACCGACCATGCACGTGGACCTGGGCGACTACCGCTACCTGGCCGCCAGCAACGGGGCCAGCCACATCGCCCTTCTGGTCAGCCGCAGCCCCGGCGCAGGCTATGTCCAGATCCTGCGCGTGGGTCCTGCCGAAGATATCCCGCCGGTGACCACGGCCTCGGACATGAACGCAAGCACCCCGCTTGTAAGTTTCCCCTCCCCTGGGGATGAGGGCCCAACCACAGCGATCGGCATCCAGATGGAACAGGCGGGCTACGCGGTGCTGTCGGACCTCGTGTTCCAGACCGGGTCTTCCGCGCTGGGGGACGCTGATTTCCCATCACTCACCAACTTGGCGGGCTACCTCGCCGCCAACCCCACAAAACGCGTGACCCTAGTGGGTCACACGGACGCGGTGGGCAGCCTGGAAAACAACATCGCCCTGTCCCGAAAACGCGCAGGATCGGTGCGCCAGGCCCTGATCGACCGCTATGGCGTCGCGCCGGAGCAGGTGGCTGCTGACGGGGTCGGCTTCCTGTCCCCGGTCGCCTCGAACCAAACCGAGGAAGGCCGCGAAGCCAACCGCCGGGTCGAGGTCGTGCTGACCACGACGGAGTAGCCGGAATTTTCGAAAACTCCGGACGAAGCTTCAAGGAAATCGCTTTCCTCTACGTGTGATCACGCCGAGCAGGCAGACAACAAAAAAGGGTGCCACTCCGCGCAGGAGGGCACCCAGTCGTTCCCAAGACTGTAGGATCAGGTAATTACCAGGTGTTCGGGCCCTTGTCGGCGAAGGCATGCACCAGGAAGTCGATGAAAGCGCGCACCTTGGGCTGGGTGAAGCGGCCCGGCGGGTAGACCGCGTAGATGCCCTGGCGATCTTCCGGCAGGTCCGGGATCGCGTCCTCGATCAGCCCCTGCTCCATCGCATCGGCGTAAAGGAAACTGGGCAGGTAGGCGATGCCGAGCCCGGCAATCGCGGCGTTCAGCAGGCTTTGCCCGTCATTGACCGACAGCCAACCGGCAGTCCGCACCTGGCGCACCTCGCCCGAGGGCGCAGGCACTTTCCACACATTGCCCGAGCTCTGGCTCGAATAGTGCAGCAGCTTGTGTTCATTCAGGTCGTCGATGCGCATCGGACGGCCGTATTTCTGGAAATAGTTGGGCGACCCGACCATGCGGCGGGTGGTCTCAGTCAGCTTGCGGGCACGCAGGGAGCTGTCTTCCAACTCACCCACGCGAATGGCCATGTCGAAGCCTTCGGAAATCAACTCCACATAGCGGTTGTTCAGCACCATGTTCACCGTAATGTCCGGGAATTCCTGCAGGAATTCGCCCAGGATCGGGCTCAGGTGGTTCACGCCGAAATCGGTGGCGACACTGATGCGCAACAGGCCGGAGGGGGCCGACTGCATCGAGGTCACAAGGCTGTCCGCCTCGCCCGCATCGTTCAGCACCCGGCGGGCACGGTCATAATAGGCCAGGCCGATCTCGGTCGGGCTCACGCGGCGGGTGGTGCGGTTCAAAAGCCGCGCACCAAGGCGGGCCTCCAGCGAGGAAACGTGTTTGGAAACGGCGGATTTGGAAATACCCATCTTCTTGGCAGCATCGGTGAAGCCGCCCTGGTCCACGACCGTCGCAAAGGCTTCCATTTCAGTCAAACGATCCATGTCTTGTCTTTCTACTACAGTCTTGGCCCCTCGGTAGAGTGTGTATCGCGGGCAATTGGGGCAGGACTGTGGAAGGATGCCGACAATACCGGGGTAATCCTCGGATCGTTCTGTGCCGGGAAACAGGGGAACGCTCTGTTTCCGGGGTCAAAACGCCAGGGTAGCAGCAGTAATCCACAGGGGCAGCGTGACGGCAGCCAGCAGCGTCATCTGTGCAATCAGCGTCGCCACCAGCTCACGATCCGCTCCGAAACCGGCGGCAAGAACATGGGCGGCCGACGCCGTGGGAAGGGCTGCAAACAGCACCATGACCTGCGCAAGCGAGCCGGAAAGGCCCAGCATCAGGCAGGCGGCAAACGTCAAAGCGGGCAGGATCAGCAGGCGAATGGCATTAAGGGCGCCCATGAAGCGGTCAAGCCGCGCAAGCGCCCTCCAGTTCATGGTGGCTCCGATCGACAAGAGGGCAATCGGGATGGCCGCCTTGGACAGCATCTCCAGCGGCGCCATGACCGGTCCGGGGATCGTGAAACCGGACAGGCCGACGATCACCCCCCCGACCGAGGCCAGCAGGAACGGGTTCAGCGCGACCTTCTTCAGCGTCGCGCCCAGCCCCATGGCCTGGCCACGCGACAGGGCGGACACCGCCAGAATATTGGCGACCGGAATGGCCATGCCCACCGCCACAGCCAGCTGCCCCACATCCGCCCCCGGCAGGGTTACAATGGCGACAAAGGCCAGCGCTGTATTGAAACGCCAGGCGGTCTGCCAGGCCCCGGCGAAGTCCAGGAAACGCACGGGCCCCACCCGCCGTGTGAGCCAGCCCAGCGTAAATCCCAGCCCCAGCACCGCCCAGACCATCGGCCCGATCCGCGCCATATCCGAAAGCGCGATGGGTCGTGATGAGGCCGCCACGAAAATCAGCGCCGGAAACAGGATCTCGAAGTTGAGCTTGTCCAGCCCTTGCCAGGCGTTGGCCGACAGACGCTTGCGCACCAGCCCGCCAAGGCCAACCATCAGGAACGAGGGCAGAAGCCCCAGAAGGATTGTCACAAACACCATAAGCCCGCGTAGCGCGCGCGCCGTTTCGGCGCAAGCGTTACAGCTCGGCGGCCAGCCGGGTGCCCTGATTGATCGCGCGTTTGGCGTCCAGCTCGGCGGCCACGTCGGCGCCGCCGATCACGTGGGGGTTGATCCCCTTGGCCACCAACGCGTCGGCCAGGCTGCGGTCGCTGACCTGTCCCGCGCAGAGCACCACCGTATCACATTCCACAACGCGCGGGTTCTCGCGCGCTTCACCAGAGGACACATGCAGGCCCTGGTCATCAATGCGTTCGTAGTTGACGCCGCCGACCATCTCGACCTGCTTCATCTTCAGGGTGGCGCGGTGGATCCAGCCGGTGGTCTTGCCCAGCCCCTTGCCCAGCGCCTTGGCCTTGCGCTGCATCAGCACCGCATGGCGCGCAGGGGCCTCGGGCTGCGGGCCTTCGGGGGCCAGTCCGCCGCGTTGTTCGGCGGGGTCAGCCACGCCCCATTCGGCCAGCCATTCGTCCAGATTTTCGGTCGGGCTGTCGCCCTTCTGAGTCAGATACTCCGCCACATCGAAGCCGATCCCGCCCGCACCGATGATTGCAACGCGGTCTCCCACCGGGGCTTTCCCGCGCAAAACATCTATGTAGGTCAACACGTTATCGCGGTCCTGCCCGGCGATCTCCGGATCACGCGGGGTGACACCGGTGGCGATGACCACCTCGTCGAACCCGTCCAGATCGTCGGCCGTGACCTCGGTGTTCAGACGCTGGGTCACGCCGGATTTGGCCAACATGGTGCGATACCAATCGACGAGGCCCCAGAACTCCTCCTTGCCCGGCACCTGTTTGGCCATGTTGAGCTGCCCGCCGATCTCATCGGCCCGGTCAAAGAGGGTCACCTCATGGCCGCGCTCATCCGCCACCAAGGCAGTGGACATGCCAGCGGGCCCGGCGCCAACGATGGCAACTTTCTTCGGTTTTTCAGCGGGTTGCCAGGCAAGATCTGTCTCGTAACAGGCACGCGGATTGACCAGGCAGGTCGAAATCTTACCGCCGAATGTGTGGTCCAGACAGGCCTGATTGCAGGCAATGCAGGGCGCGATTTCATCCGCCCGGCCCTGTTCGGCCTTGGCGACGAAATCCGCATCCGCCAGGAAGGGGCGCGCCATGGACACCATGTCGGCGCAACCGGATTCCAGAACGTTTTCAGCCACTTCCGGATGGTTGATCCGGTTCGACGTAATGACGGGGATTGACACATGCCCCATCAGTTTCTTGGTCACCCAGGTGAACGCCGCGCGGGGCACAGAGGTGGCGATGGTCGGAATGCGCGCCTCGTGCCAGCCGATGCCGGTGTTGAGGATGGTGGCGCCTGCCGCCTCAATCTCTTTTGCCAGCTGAATCACCTCGTCGAAACTCGAGCCATTGGGCACTAGGTCAATCATCGACAGGCGGTAGATGATGATGAAGTCGGGACCAACCGCCTCGCGCACCGCGCGGACCACGGCGATGGGCAGGCGCATGCGGTTTTCATAGCTGCCGCCCCAGCCGTCCTCACGCTTGTTGGTATGGGTCACCAGAAACTGGTTGAGGAAATATCCTTCCGACCCCATCACCTCGACGCCATCATATCCAGCCCGTTTGGCGCGTGCGGCAGAGGTGGCGAAGTCCTTGATTTGTTTATCAATTCCCTCCTCGTCCAGCTCTTTCGGTGGAAAGGGGGAAATGGGCGATTTCACCGGGCTCGCCGACACACACTCCGGCCCATAGGCATAGCGACCAGCGTGCAGGATCTGCATCGCGATCTTGCCACCGGCGTCGTGAACCCGGTCCGTGACCGACTTGTGATTGGCGATGTCTTCGTCGGAAAACAGGCCCGCAGCGCCGGGGAAAACGCCGCCTTCGCGGTTCGGGGCCATGCCGCCGGTGACGATCAACCCGGCCCCGCCGCGGGCGCGGGCGGCGTAGAATTCGGCCACGCGATTCCAGTCGCCGCGCTCCTCCAGCCCTGTGTGCATTGACCCCATCAGGACCCTGTTTTTCAACGTGGTAAAGCCCAGGTCGAGCGGGGCGAGCATTTTCGGGTAGCTGGTCATGGCGGCCTCCTTGATCTTCGGGCGATGTTGCGCGGGGCCGGGGGGCTTGTCACGCGGAACGCCGCGTCAAGAAGGTGACGTTGACGTAAAGAACGTCGCGTCGCGGAATGTTTAAGAAGTTTAAAGGGGCCGCCGCCCCAAACTTTAAAGTTTCACCCCCTCGAAAGGGCATGACTTTAACATCTTTAAAGGTCAGGACCTCTGCCCGATCCGCCGCTCAGGTCGTCTCCAGACAATGGCGACGGAAGGCGCGTTTGAGCATGTCGAGCTCTTCGCGCAAGAGCGCCATTTCAGCGCGAACGTCATCTTCCAGCGGCTGGCCGGTGACAATGGTGAAACTGTCCAGTTTCTCGCCGGTCACAGTCTCGGAAATGACAAAGCTCTGCACCCCGTCATAGAGCACCTCGGGCGGGATCGGGACGCGCAGCACGAAGCGGCCGGGCCATTCCGGGTCTTCCGAGACCTCGACCCCGTCGAGGGTCTGGGCCTGGTGGCTGACCTCGACCTGCGGCTGGATGCGATCGCCGTCGACGGTCAACACACCTTCCCAGATGCCGGCCTGGATGCGGGTCTTGGTCAGGGTCAGTTCGGTGGCCATGGTCCCCTCCTCACACGTCCGCACGGGGGCGGCGGCTGAATGTCACGTCGCGCAGCACGACCTGGCTCATCTCCGGATTTTCGAAGATCAGATCGACCCAAGCGCGTTCGACGCGTTTTTCGTTCATCTTGGTATAGGCCAGGTCGAACTCGACCATGACCTCATCCTCATGCAGCGGCAGTTCGCGCACCAGCTGTTCGGTGTTGGGCCCGTGTTTGATGTTGAGCCGCGCGAAGATCTCCAGCGGTTTTTCCAGCTCGACCACGGTGGAAAGGCGCACCAGGTGCTTGCGTTTCAGCCCCGCCACGGCCTCCGGCGGCAGGTCGATCACCAGGGACAGGAAGGAGCCGTCGAAGCGGAACACATCCATGCGCAGCCCGAAGGGGGCGAGGTCCTGTTCGCGGGTATTGCGCAGCTGGCGCACGGTCAGCTCCGAGATGTGGCAGTCGTGAAACAGCGTGACTTCGTCGCCGAACATCGCCTTGGTCTCGACCGCCGAAGCGCCAGGGGGCGAGATCGGGCCGCGCCAGAGCTGCGGGCGCCAGCCCCAGTCGGAATGCAGCGGTTTCTGGAAGGCGTTGGAGCCGATCAGCGGCAGGGTCAGGCGCCCATCAGCAATGTAAAGCAGCCGATCGAGCTGGCGGCGCAGCCCCCGGGCGCGGGCACGCAGCAGGCGCAGCGAGGCCAGGTCCAGCGAGGCCGCGCGATCCGCCACGGCACCCCAACGGCGCATGCCCCGCTTGTGCAGGATGCGATCCAGAATGCCGTTTACGCCGTTCGCCATGGCTTGCCCGTACCTGTGCCCAGAAATCCGATTGAGGATTCGATTGTTTCCAGTCTTAGAGCGTTTTTCCCTGCGATTGAATTAAGAATTCACGCGATACGCGGGAAAATCCCTGCCGAAATCAACGCGCTGCGGGGCGGGTGGCGGCAGCGGGGGCAGGTATTTCGACATCCCGCGCGACGGAATTGTTGCCACCACGGAAACGATCTGCCAGCCCGGCCAGGGCGATGCTGGCGCCTTTTCCGGCCTCGGGATTGGCCGTTTGCAGGGCGGCAACGGCCTGTTGGGCCTGGATCAGGGCCTTGTCCTGATCAACCGGCTGACTGGCCAGGGCGGTCACGGTGACCGAGACCATTGTGCCACGCAGATCCAGGAAAGCGCGCCAGTGATCATCGGCCATGGCCCCCATCGGGTTGGGGCTGTCATCGGTGATGCGCAGGTAGAGCACGCCGTCGCCCTGTTCGGCCCGGGTAATGGTGACGGTGCTCGCCTCGCCCATGCGGCTGAGCGCCTGGCGCCCGGCCTCGGACCGCAGATGGGCTTCGAGCGCGGCAAGGTCGGTGGGGGCTTCACCCGGTTTGGCCGAAACGGCGACGGTCATGACCATGGGCCGGTCCGGATGGGCGTCACGCGGGTGATGCGAGATGGCGCGACAGGAGCCCAGAAGCACGAAACCGTCCGCCTCCCCTGCCCGGCTGGCACCCGCGTCGACGCAATAGCCCTCGGGGCCCTTTACCCGCAACGCACCGCCTGCCACCGCCATGGATTTCGGCGCGCGCGCCCCGTGAGAGCCGCCCATGGAGGACAGGAACCCGCCATCCACGCAGCCCGTGAGGCCCAGGCCGATCATGGCGGCTGAAATCGCCGCCCGCAGTTTACATCCGGAAATCACTCTACCCGTCTCCCTGCCCGTGGGCATAGCCGCGCCCGGGGCACCAAACAAGTCTTGGCGCCGCTGGACAGCGCCGCAGATTGCCGCCAAGGTGCAGAAAAGACACAGGAGTTTCGAATGACACAGCCGCCGTTCTGGCAACCGGCCCTGGGCCGACCGCAGCTTTGGCGCACCCTGCTGGGGCTGGTGCTGACGGGGGTGGTCTTTGCCCTGGTCGCCATCGGGCTGATCGTTGCGGCGGTCAAGTTTTTCGGCCTGACCCGGCTGCAGATGGCCGAGGCGGACACGCCGGGCGCGGCGATGATGATGTTCCTGCCGTTCCTGGGCTTTCACATCGGCCTGGCCCTGGTGCTGCCGCTTTTGCACAAGCGCAGATACCGCAGCCTGTTCGGCCCCAGCCTGCGGCTGAACCTGCGCCATTTTGCCTATGGGGTCGCCATGATCGGCGTGTTGGGCGGGGCCAGCCTGATCGTTACCGGGCTGGAACAGCTGCTGTATCCGGGCGCTCCGGAAATCACACAGGTCCGCCCGCTGGCGGGCTGGCTGGCCTGGCTGCCGGTCTTTGCGGCGCTGGTCCTGATGCAGAGCCTCGCCGAAGAACTGGTCTTTCGCGGCTACCTTCTGGGGCAGCTCAGGGCGCGGTTCCGGTCGCTCTGGATCTGCGCGGTGCTGCCCTCGGCCCTGTTCGGGATGCTGCATTTCGATGCGAATGTCTGGGACGTGAACGCCTATATGTACGTGCTCAACACGACGGTGGTGGGTGTGATTGCCTGCATGGTCACCCTGCGCACCGGAAATCTGGGCGCCGCCGCCGGGCTGCATTTCGCCAATAACATGATGGCGCTGCTGTTGGGGGTGAAGGGAAATCTGGCCGGCGCCACGCTGTTTGCGGTCGATGCGACGCCGCAGAGCGGTTACATCACCTGGTCCTTTGCGGTGGCAACGGGGCTGAGCGTCCTGCTGTTTGCGCTCTGGTGGCGTTGGATGAACCGGCAGCACGTGATTGCAAATCCCCCCGCCGGGGCTTAGGTAGTTGCCCAACATCAACCAAGGACCTCGGCGATGAACTGGATTTCCAACTACGTCCGCCCCCGGATCAACTCGCTTTTCTCGCGCCGCGAAGTGCCCGAGAACCTTTGGACCAAGTGCACCGAATGCGGCACCATGCTGTTTCACCGGGAACTGGCCGAGAACCTGAACGTCTGCACCAGTTGCGACCATCACATGGCGATCACCCCGCGTGAGCGGTTCGGCGCGCTGTTTGATGGCGGCATCTTTACCGAGGTCGAGGTGCCCGCGCCGGTCGATGACCCGCTGAGCTTCAAGGACCAGAAGAAATACCCCGACCGCATGAAGACCGCCCGCAAGGGCACGGGCGAGCGCGAGGCGATGCTGGTGGCGGAAGGTGAGATCGGGCGCACGCCCATCGTGGCCGCCGCGCAGGATTTCAGCTTCATGGGCGGGTCGATGGGCATGTATGTGGGCAACGCGATCATCGCCGCCGCCGAACGTGCCGTTCAGACGAAACGCCCGCTGGTGCTGTTTTCCGCCGCTGGTGGCGCGCGCATGCAGGAGGGCATCCTGTCGCTGATGCAGATGCCGCGCACCACGGTCGCCGTGCAGATGCTGAAGGAAGCGGGCCTTCCTTACATCGTCGTTCTGACCCACCCGACCACCGGCGGCGTCACGGCCTCCTACGCGATGCTGGGCGACGTGCATATCGCCGAACCCAATGCGCTGATCTGTTTCGCGGGCCCGCGCGTGATCGAACAGACCATTCGCGAGAAACTGCCCGAGGGCTTCCAACGCGCCGAATACCTGCTGGATCACGGCATGCTGGACCGCGTCACCCATCGCCGCGACATGAAGGACGAGCTGGTGACGATCCTGCGCATGCTGACCGGCCAGCCGCCCGCGGTAAAGGGCGACCTGCCCGCGCCGGAGGCTGCCGAAGAGGCCCCCGCAGCGGCTGAGGCCCCGGCCGAGAAGGCCGAAAAGGCGTGAGCGCGCCGACCTCTGACGTCATCCTGGACCGGATGATGGCGCTGCATCCGAAGATCATTGATCTGACGCTGGACCGGGTCTGGCGGCTGCTGGCCGCGCTGGACCATCCCGAACGCCGCCTGCCCGGGGTCATTCACCTGGCGGGCACGAACGGCAAGGGCTCGACCCAGGCGATGATCCGCGCGGGGCTGGAGGGGGCCGGGAAATCCGTGCATGCCTATACCAGCCCGCACCTGGCACGGTTTCACGAACGCATCCGCCTGGCGGGCGATCTGATCTCTGAGCCCGCGCTGACCGAGGTGCTGGATCGCTGCTATCAAGCCAATGGCGGCGAGAACATTACCTATTTCGAGATCACGACGGTCGCGGCCCTGCTGGCATTTGCCGAAACGCCTGCGGACTATACCCTGCTCGAGACCGGATTGGGGGGCCGCCTGGATGCCACCAATGTGGTGGATGAGCCAGCGCTGACGGTGATTACGCCGATCTCGATCGACCATGTGCAGTTCCTGGGCGACACGCTGGCGAAGATCGCGGGCGAGAAGGCGGGAATACTCAAACGCGGTGTGCCTTGCGTTGTCGGGCCGCAGCCGGACGAGGCGCTTGAGGTGATCGAAGCGCGCGCGGCGGCCCTGGGCGCGCCGCTGCTGGCCCATGGGCAGCACTGGCATTTCTATGAGGAACGTGGACGCCTGGTGGTGCAGGATGAAACCGGGCTTCTGGACCTGCCGAAACCGGCGCTGATCGGCCGGCACCAGATGGAAAACGCCGCCGCCGCCGTGGTCGCCCTGCGCGCACTGGGGTATGGCGAGGACGCCTGTGTCGCGGCGATGGAAAACGTCACCTGGCCCGCCCGCATGCAGCGGCTGAAGACCGGCCCGCTGGTCGAGGCGGCAGGCGAGGCCGAGCTGTGGCTCGATGGCGGGCACAACCCGGCCGCCGGTGAGATGCTGGCCGAGGTGCTGGCCGCGCTGCCGCCGAAACCGACCCACCTGATCTGCGGCATGCTGAACACCAAGGACGTGACCGGCTACATGCGCCCGCTGGCCGGTGTGGCCGACAGCCTGACCGCCGTGTCGATCCCGGGGGAACCCAATACGATCCCGGCGGAAGAGACGGCGGATTTCGCCCAACAGGTGCGTCTGGACGCCACCACCGCCGAGACGGTCGAGGCCGCCATTCGCAAGCTTGTCGCCGACAACCCAGGTGCGCGCATCCTGATCTGCGGCTCGCTCTACCTGGCGGGCGATGTGCTGAAACGGAACGGCTGAACACCGCGCACGCCGAGCGAAGTGATTTGCACCTCCCAAAGCTGGAACCCTGCCTGAGGGCCGGGTTCGGCAATTTTTTTTATCTGCCCGGCAGCCGAGATTCACCGCAAAACGAATCAACCCACGGAAACGATTCGCTTTTTTCCCCCTGGCCCGATTCGGACTATGGGGAGGCGCAGAATGTTGACGAAATCAAGAGGTTACTTCAATATGTAGGCGTATCCGCGAACAGCTGCCGTTCGCGTGACACGTGTTTTTCAAGACCTGTCGAGCAGAACAGGCACTGGACGGTACAGGGATAGTACGGGGGGGAAGACCATGGTTCGGCTGGCCAGCGGCGCCATTTTGGCGCTGGCGATGTTACATACGCAAGCGATGGCGCAGGAGGTCGGGATCACCCCCGATGTCGCCGCTGCCACGATCGAGATCAACGGAGAGGTGATCCGCATCGAACGCATTCAGGACACGGGCCATCGGCTGGACAGCGAGTTCACCAAGACCTCGCGCCCCTGCCCGCCCTTCTGCATCAGCCCCATGGCCGCCGCCCCGGGCGTCGAGACCGTGGGCGAGGTCGAGGTGATCTCGTTTCTGGAAAACGAAGTGGCAGGCGGCAAGGGATTGCTGATCGACAGCCGGGTGCCGGACTGGTTCGCCAAGGGCACCATTCCGGGCGCGGTGAACGTGCCCTTTGCCACGCTGGAACCCAACAACCCCTATCGCAACGAGATCCTGAAAGCGCTGGGCGCGGTCGAGACCGGCGGCGTCTGGGATTTCTCGGGCGCAATGGCACTGACGCTGTTCTGCAACGGGCCCTGGTGTGACCAGAGCCCGCGGGCGATCCGCAGCCTGCTCGACGCGGGATATCCGGCCGAGAAGATCAGTTATTACCGTGGCGGGATGCAGCTGTGGCTGCTTCTGGGCCTGTCGACCAAATCCCCGGCCAGCTGAGGAGGCCCGATCATGCACCGTATTGCCATTCTTGTTGCCTCTTTCCTGGTGGCCATCGTCGGGTTGATCTTTCTGCAGGGCGGGCGGGACGACGCGCCGCGCGTGGCTGCGGTGGAGCCCGCGGACCTGACCGATGTGACCGACCTGTCGGCGCCGATGCCCGGCGCGACGCCGGTTTCCCCCGCGCCTGCCTCTGCGTCGGTGCCTGCCCCTGTGGCCGAAGCCCCGGTCCTGCCCGCCGAGGGCGGCGAAATGGCGGCGATGACCGCCAGCGTGCTGGCCGGGCTGGGGGTCAAGACCGCCGCCCCCGTGGACGCGGCCCCGTCGGCAGAGGGGGACATGCGGGCCATGACCTCGTCCGTTCTGGCCGGGTTGGGCGTGGCCACCGGTGGGGCACCTGCGCAGGAGGAGTTGAGCCTGGAAGAGATCATCGCCCGCGCCGTGGCGGCCGGGGATGGCGACGATTACCTGGACATGCTGCTGAACGAGGCCTCGGACCAGGGGCTGATCGAAGTGCCCGATGCGCTGCGCACCGTCGAAGGCGGCGTGGACACCACCACGCTGATCAACACCATCGTCGCGGCCACCAGTGAAGAGGCGCCGCAAGAGCGCCCCACCGTGGGCGGCCAGGGCGTGGAAGTGCGCATGATCATGGAAGCCGGTCGCACCGTGCAGGTGAATTTCTACACCGTGCAGGATGGCGACAGCCTGGGCGCGATTGCCCATCGTTTCTATGGCGACGCATCGCTGTTCACCGAGATCTACGAGGCCAATCGCCGCCTGCTGCCCAGCCCGGAGCTGATCCGCAAGGGCCAGCGGCTGAGCATTCCGAACCTGGACGCCTGACGTCCACGCCAGTTGAGGCGGGAGGGGGTCGCCCGACGGGGCGGCCCTTTCTTTTGCGCTGTTGTCAAATTGTGCGGCTTCGCCGCGCTGGATGCCTCGGCTGCGCCTCGGGATTGGGGGCGTTGCCCCCGTCCCGGCGGGGCCGGGACACCCCCAGGATATTTTCGGAAAGATGAAAGGGGGTCAGCTGAGCACATGATCTGTGGGGGCGAGCGGCGGTGGGGCCTTGCGGCCCAGGGCGTGGCTGGCCGAGATCTCCATCACGCGGCAGAGGGCTGCGAGCGGGATCGCGTTTGGCTGGGTCGAAAAGGGCTGTTCAAGCTCGTGGGTGACCTCGGACAGGCCGAAGAAGACATAGGCGACGATGGCGGCGACCAGCGGTTCGAACCAGCCCGCGCTGTCGAGGAGGCCGAAGGGGATGAGCAGGCAGTAGAGCCAGGTCGTGCGCTGGACCAGCAGGGAATAGACGAAGGGGAGCGGCGTGTTTGCCAGGCGCTCATTGGCGGCCTGGGCGGTGGCGAAGGCGGCGAGCCGTTCGGTCAGGGCCTTTTGGCCGAAACCGTCGATCTGGCCCGCGCGGGCCATATCCGCCAGCCGGGTGGCGATGTGGCGCAGGGCGGCGTCAGGGTCTGCTGGAGCGTCGGGGGTCCAGCGGGCCACGTCTTCGGCCACGTTGTCGCCGCGCAGGGCGGCGCGGTGCAGGTGATGGAAACTGACGATATGGGACAGGATATAGGCGCGATCTTCGTCAGAGGCGCCAAACGCCGTCAGCTCCTGCCCGAAGCTGCGCAGGTCCGAGACCATGCGGCCCCAAATGCGCCGCGCCTCCCACCAGCGGTCATAGGCGGCGTTGTTGCGAAAGCCCAGAAACAGGGACAGCGCGAGGCCGAAGATGCCCATGGCCGTCAGCGACAGGCGGGGCATCGGAGCGAGGAAGCGGTCGGCCAGCAGGATCACGACGGCCCAGGCGGCGGTGGCGAGGATATTGGGCGCGATGCGCGGCACGACCGAGCCGCGAGTGATCAGGAAGAGCTCCAGAAACCGGGGGCGGTCGCGCAGGATCATGCGGGCTCTTGCCCCCAGTCTTTGTCCTGCATCTCGCGCAGGCGGCTGGCGGTGCGTTCAAACTCGAAACTGCCCGCCCCTTCGATATAGAGCATCTCCGGCTGCGAGGCGGCGGTGGCGATCAGGCGCACACGGGCTTCGTAAAGGGCGTCGATCAGGGTGACGAAACGCTTTGCTTCGTTGAAGTTGGACCGCGACAGCGCCGGGATATTATCGAGGATCAGCACCTTGACCGTTTCGGCAATGGCCAGATAGTCGCCCGGGCCCAGCATCGCGCCGCAGAGGTCGTGAAACCCCGCCCGCGCCACGCCATTGTGGAAGGCAGGCAGGATGACGTCGCGGCCCTTGACGGTAATGGTGTGGGGTTTCGCCTGACCGCCGGTCAGGTCCGCCCAGATCGCGTTCACCGCCGCACGCGCCTCGGCGTTCGGCGGGGTGAAGTAGACCTGCTCGCCTTCCAGCCGGTTCTGGCGGTAGTCATTCGGGCTGATCAGCTCATGCACCACCATGCGGTCCTTCAACAGGGCGATGAAGGGCAGGAAGAGCTGGCGGTTGAGCCCGTCCTTGTAGAGGTCGTCGGGGATGCGGTTGGAGGTGGTGACGATGACCACGCCCGCCTCCATCAGCATTTCGAACAGCCGCCCGACGATCATCGCGTCGGTGATGTCGGTGATCTGCATCTCGTCAAAGGCGAAGAGGCGCACGTCCTTTGCGATCTCGGCGGCGACCGGGGCGAGCGCATCATCCACCCCCTGTTCGCGCGCCTTGTGCATGCCTGCGTGGACCTCCTGCATGAAGGCGTGGAAATGCACACGGCGTTTGCCGTCGATGGCGATGTTGTCGACGAAGAGGTCCATCAGGAAGGACTTGCCGCGCCCGACCCCGCCCCAGAGGTAGAGGCCCATTGGCGTTTCTTCCGCCTTGTGGAAGAGGCCGCCGAGGATGCCGCGTTTCTTCTGGCGGGTGGTTTCCAGGTGGTGGCGGATGTCTTCCAGCATGGGAAGCACGGCCTCCTGCGCGGGATCGGCGTGAATATCGCCAGCGCGGACGCGGTCGTGATAGATCTTGTTCAACGTGCTCATGGGGATGGGATAGACCGGTGGGGCGGGGTTGAAAAGGGGGTGGCTCGCGCGACCTGAGCAGCCGCGATGCGCCCGACCCTGGGTGGGCGCATTTGGAACGGTCATGCCGGGCAGGCAGATTGCAACAATCGAAACGCTGGTGCGGATCGAAACGTCAGAAATGCGCCCTCCCGTGGGGAGGGCCCCCTCTCGGCAGAGTTCGCAAGCGAGCTCGCCTGCCGGGTCAATGCAGGCGCGTCGCGGCTGCGCCGCTCCGGGCGGCACATCTTGACGGGTACGCAATGGGCCTCCCCCCACCGTCAAGAAATCATGACCCCACACATCAGAAACAATGATTTGACCGCCCGGCCAATTCTGCGCCACCCTCGCGCCCATGACTGAAACGCGCGCGCCCCTCATCACGCCGGTCCTGATGGCCGGCTGCATCATCATCCTCGTCTCCTTCGCGATCCGGGCCAGTTTCGGCGTGTTCCAGATCCCCATCGCGGAAGAATTCGGCTGGGCGCGGGCCGAATTCAGCCTAGCCATCGCGATCCAGAATCTGGCCTGGGGCATCGGCCAGCCGATCTTCGGCGCCATTGCGGAAAAGATCGGCGACCGCAAGGCGATCATCATGGGTGCGCTGATCTATGCCGCCGGGCTGGTGGCGTCGAGCTATGCCGTCACGCCGGGCGCGCATCAGGCGTTGGAGATCCTGGTGGGCTTCGGCATTGCGGGCACCGGCTTTGGCGTGATCCTGGCGGTGGTGGGCCGGGCAGCGAGCGACGAGAACCGGTCGATGGCGCTGGCGATTGCCACCGCGGCGGGCAGCGCCGGGCAGGTCTTCGGCGCACCGCTGGCCGAGTGGATGCTGACCCTGATGCCCTGGCAGAACGTCTTCGGCCTGTTTGCCGTGGCAATCCTGGCGGTGCTGTTCCTGCTGCCGATGATGCGCACGGAAACGGTGGCAACCAAGGCCGAGCTGGAGGAAAGCCTGGGCGCGATTCTGAAGAAGGCCTTCCGCGATCCCTCTTACACGCTCATCTTCCTGGGCTTCTTTTCCTGCGGCTATCAACTGGCCTTCATCACCGCGCATTTTCCCGCCTTCGTGACCGAGATGTGCGGGGCGATCGACCCCTCAGGCACGCTGGCCTCGATCGGGGTGTCGACCACCTCGGCGTTGGGGGCGGTGTCGATCTCGCTCATTGGGCTCGCGAATATCGCGGGCACGCTCTACGCGGGTTACCTGGGCAAGCGGTTTTCCAAGAAATACCTGCTGGCGGCGATCTATACCGGGCGCACGCTGGTGGCCGCGCTGTTCATCCTGATGCCGATCACGCCGACCTCGGTGATCCTCTTCTCGATCGCCATGGGCAGCCTATGGCTCGCCACCGTGCCGCTGACCAGCGGGCTGGTCGCGCATATCTACGGGCTTCGTTACATGGGCACGCTTTATGGCATTGTCTTCTTCAGCCACCAACTGGGCAGCTTCCTGGGCGTCTGGCTGGGCGGGCGCATGTATGACGCGTTCGGAGACTATACGATGGTCTGGTGGATCGGCGTGGGGGTCGGGGCGTTTTCCGCCATCGTGCACCTGCCGGTGAAGGAGCAGCCGCTGGCGGCGCGGGCGGCCTAGGCGGCGGTCACCCCCAGATCGGCGAGCTGCTTGGAGGTGCGCTCGAACGTGGCGCCGTTCTCGGCCAACACGCCGTCCGTGACCAGGGTAACCGTGTAGCCGCGCGCCCGCGCCGCCTGGGCCGTGCGCGCAACGCAGTAATTCCCGTCCAGCCCGACCAGACGGATGTGCCCGACGTCCAGCTCTGCCGGGAGGGCATCCAGCGCGCCGGTCTCGAACCCGTCCTGTACCCGCTTGACCAACTCGTGATCGGAGGCGTCGCGGAACGGCGCGGCCAGGGCCAGGCCGGGTGTGCCCGCCACCGCCTGCCCCTTCATGAAGAGCCGTGCGATGAGCTTGGTCGCGGGCTCGGACCATTCCTGGCGCAGGGCGATGATGGGCCAGCTCTCGGCACGGGCGCGCGCGGCCTCGGCCAAGATGGCCTGTTCCGCCAGGGCCTTCTGATCGACCGCATAGGGGCCGTGATCCCAGAACACCTCCTGCAGGTCGACCAGCAGCAGGGCGGTGCCGGGTCGCGGGGGGATCATCGCCCCACGGCTGACGCGGGAGATCCGCCACACCCCATGCGCCAACCACAGAAGCGGCAGAACGGCCAGAGCGAGCAACAGCCAGATCATGACTTGCCCTCCTCCAACAGCTTTGTGAGCACCCGGCCCATCACCCGACGCACCACGGCCAGTTCATCCGCCTCGAACCCTTCGGCCAGCCGCGCCATGATCGTCTGCTCGCGGGTCATGACAGCGCGGATCTGCGTCTCGCCCGCCGGGGTCAGGGCAATCAGGACCGACCGCTTGTGGCGCGGGTTGTCGCGTTTCTCGACCAGCCCCGCCGCCAGGGCCTCGTTCACCATGACCTGCACATACTGGCGCTGGATATGCAGCTGGCGGGCCAGCTCGGGCACCGGCAGACCGTCCTCCCGCGCCAGGATCTCCAACACCGCCCGCATGCGCACGGTCAGCCCAGAGCCCTGCAACTCCCGCTCCACCAGGACCTCAGCCGCCTGCATCAGCGGGCGGGACATCCAGGTTACCGCGTAAAGATCATCTACTTTTGTCATGACATGCAGATTGTCATCTTGACACTATACTTGTCAATAAATGCCTTCCCCTCTTTTCTTGCCAGAAATATCTCGGGGTGAGGCCGCAAGGCCGAGGCAAGCGGGCACCATTAGGTGCCCGCGTCGGCTGGCAGCGGTTTCTGAGAAACCGCGTGATGCGGCAGAGCCCCTCACAGGCTCACGAAGTGAGCTTGGCCTCTCGCGGGCAAAGCCCGCTGTCGGTGTCCGCAGGCTACGCGGCTCTCGCGGTGCGCTGCACCGCTGACGCCCTCCGCGCGTTTTGCACAGCAAAACGCGCTACGCCCAACCTCTGACAAGCCGAAGGCGCGGGCAGAGGGCGGGAGCCCCCCGGTCGCGGATCACAACCCCGGCCTCACACCGGCAGCGCGGTGGTCTTGAACACGGTGCGCAGGGCGAAGCTGGATTGCATGCCCTGCACGCCGGGCAGGCGGGCCAGGTATTGGCGGTGGATGCGGGCGAAATCCTCGGTGTTTTCGGCCACGACCTTCAACAGGTAATCCGACTTGCCCGCCATCAGGTGGCATTCCAGCACATCGGGCACCCGCGCCACTTCGCGTTCAAACGCCTCCAACACCTCGTCGGCCTGGCCCGACAGGGTGATCTCGACAAACACGGTCGTCGGACATCCCATCTTGCGCGCGTCCAGCAGGGCGACATAATCCTTGATGAACCCTTCCGCCTCCAGCCGCTGCACCCGACGGTGACAGGCCGAGGGTGACAGGTTTACCCGATCCGACAGTTCGGCATTCGAGATACGCCCCGCCTTCTGCAACACCCCCAAGATGCGACGATCTATACTGTCGAGCTCCATGTCCGCACACGTTCCTTGCGCAATTCTTCCCGGATGCGGGAAATCCTTCGATAAGACCTAACAGGCCATGCGAAGTTTTCAAAGCAATTGCGCCCGGCCCTGCTCAAAATTGAGGCAGTTTATGAACAACAGGGAACGGAGCGCGCAGATGTTGATCGGATGCCCCAAGGAAATCAAACCCCAGGAATTTCGGGTCGGCCTGACCCCGAACGCGGCCGGCGAGGCCATCGCCCGCGGCCACAAGGTGATCGTCGAGACCAATGCCGGCGCCGGCGCCGGGTTCACCGATGACGACTACCGCGCCATCGGCGCCGAGGTGCTGGGCACGGCCGAAGAGATCTTCGCCAAGGCCGAGATGATCGTGAAGGTGAAGGAGCCCCAGGCCGTGGAACGCAAGATGCTGCGCGAAGGGCAGCTCTTGTTCACCTACCTGCACCTGGCCCCGGACCCGGAGCAGACCAAGGACCTGCTGGCGTCGGGCTGCACCGCGATTGCGTACGAGACCGTGACCGACGATCGCGGCGGGTTGCCCCTGCTGGCGCCGATGTCCGAAGTGGCCGGTCGCCTGGCCCCGCAGGTGGGCGCCTGGACGCTGCAGAAGGCCAATGGCGGTCGCGGCGTGCTGATGGGCGGCGTGCCCGGTGTGGGCCCGGCCAAGGTCGTGGTGATCGGCGGCGGTGTCGTCGGCACCCACGCGGCCAAGATCGCCGCGGGCATGGGCGCGGATGTCACCGTGCTGGACCGTTCGCTGCCGCGCCTGCGCTACCTCGATGACGTCTTCGGCGGCACGTTCAAGAACCAGTATTCGACCGCCGGTGCCACCGCCGAGCTGATCCAGACCGCCGACCTGGTCGTGGGCGCGGTGCTGATCCCGGGTGCGGAAGCACCGAAGCTGATCAGCCGCGAACAGCTGTCCACGATGAAGCCTGGTGCGGCGCTGGTCGACGTGGCGATCGACCAGGGTGGCTGTTTCGAGACCTCCCGCGCGACCACCCATGCCGACCCGGTCTACGAGGTGGACGGCATCATGCATTACTGCGTCGCCAACATGCCCGGCGCGGTTGCCCGCACCTCGACGCTCGCGCTCGGCAACGCCACCCTGCCCTTCATGCTGTCACTGGCCGACAAGGGCTGGCGCCAGGCCTGCGAGGATGACGCCCATCTGCTGAACGGTCTGAACGTGCATGCCGGTGAGCTGACCTATTATGCAGTCGGCAAGGCGCTGGGGATCGACGTGATCTCGCCCGCGCTGGCCTTGAAAAAGTAACTCCTCCCGGCGCGCCTGTCCCTTCGGCGCGCCGCACTCCTCTCCTCCCGGAGACATGACTGCCCGAGGCCCCGGCCTCGGGTTTTTTTCGTTTCGGTGGACCCGGAAAGGAATGCAGGTTAGCAATCCCCATGGGCAAGACGTTGAATTTCAATCAGAGATTACGGCTGGACGGGTTCATGGCCGAGGGGAAGTTTCCCCGCATGGACCGGTTCCTGACCCGCATGGGCGAACGCGGGGTGGAGGTTGCCCCCCTGCCCTGGCGGCTGCTGGACGGGGCGCTGAGCGAGGGCGCTGAGGTCGATTTTGCCGCCATGGCGCAGATCGCCGCCCACGTGGGACCGGAGCGGGTGCCTCTGTTTGCGGCGGTGATGGCGGGGCTCGCTGTGGGCAATACGGAGGCCCTGGCGGACCTGGCGCGAGACGAAGACGCCGCACCTTTGCAGCGGTTCGAGGCAATGGGCTGGCGGGTGTTTCTGACCCACCGGGCGGCGCTTCCGAAGGCGGGTAATCCGGTGGCGCAGGTGGTCCAGTTCTGGGACAGCTCCACCCCGCCCGCCGAGATCACCTCGGCCCGCGCCAGCTGGCAGGCGGTGAACCCGGCACAGCTGTGGTTCGATGACGCGGGGGCGGAGGCGTTCATACGGGAGGCGTTCGGCGCGGAGGCTGCCAAGACCTATGCGGACCTCTGGCATCCGGCGATAAAATCGGACCTGTTCCGGCTGTATTTCCTGGCCGCGCAGGGTGGCACCTATGCGGATGCGGACAGCCGTCCGGGCGCCGGGATCGACGGGTTCCTGGCGACGGCAGGCAGCGGCGTTTGGGCCGGATCAACCACCGGCTTGCCCAATTGCGTGGCGCAGAACGGGTTTCTGAGCGCACCGGCGGGCCATCCCTTCATCCTGGATTTCCTCGACCATGTGCTGGCCAACCTGCGCAACCCGCAGGGGCGTGGCATCAGCTGGCTGGCGGGACCCGCCGCGATGACTGGTTTCCTGCACCAACACCTGGGAGACTACGATCTGGGCCTGCTGCCAAGCGGGCTGATGAAGGCGCAGCTGTTTCGCCAGATCAAGGCCGCCTACAAACACACGGAGCAGAACTGGCGCGTCTATGAACACCGGCGCGGATTGACCCGGGAACCGGGGTTGCGGGTCACGCTTGAGGCGCTCGCCCGATAGGGCCGGTTAGACCCCTTCCAGCTCGGCATCGACGAAACGGCGCAGTGTCGGCACATCCTCGATGCGAACCTGGCGCCGGTTGCTCACCACCCCCAGGTGCTTGAGCTTCTTGAAGGCGCGCGACAGGCTCTCGGGCTGCATGCCCAGCTTGCCCGCCAGAACCACCTTGTCGAAAGGCAACTCCATAGCGGCCGTGCGCGCGCCCGGTCGCGCGTGGTCCAGCAGGAATTCACATAGGCGCTGCACGCCGGTCTTGACCTTCATGGCTTCGAGCTGGTCGATCAGCTCGTCCATCTTGTCGGACGCGGCCCCCAGGACGGCCGCCGAGATCTCGGCATCCGCCCCATCACAGGAACAGATCGCATTGAGGTCGAAATGCAAAAGCGTGCAATCGCTCATCGCCTCGACCGACATCTTGCTACCGCCCCCGCGCAGGGCGGCGACCTCGTCGAAGCTGCTGCCGCGCCCAAGGGTCGCCAGCACCGCCTCGTCCCCGGAGGGCGTGACACGGTAGAGCTTGACCCAGCCGTCGCTGACCAGCTTGAGCGTGCGGGCGGGCTCGCTTTGCAGGCAGATCACCTCACCCCGGGCATAGTGGCGTTCGACCCCGCGTGCCAGAAGGCAGCGGGCCACAGGGGGCGACAGGCGGTCAAACAGGGGAAACTCGGTAATGGCGCAGGACGTGCAATCCAACATGTGGAACCCTCCTTGGCTAGGGCCCCGTGATTAACCGACTCGGCGCTGCGCTGTTTTTGACTCAAATCAATTTACAGAAACTTCACAAAGCAACAATTCAACCTGAGATTATTTGTCTCGTTAAAACAGCGCCCTGCGGACAGAGGGCGCTGTTCGTTTTTTGACCGTATGGATCAGAATTGCAGACCGACGCGCAAGGAGACCGTGGTCGCCTCGTAGGTGGAACGCAGCCCGAAAACCTCACCGCTGAGGTCATGGCGGGTTGCTTCGACACCGGCGAAGACCCGGTCGCTGACCCGTAGCGCGGCCCCCGCACCCAGAACCGGGCCGTCCAGCGACGGAGTTTGGTCCGAGATGTTGAAGGTCACCTGGGAGTAGCCCAGAAGGCCATAGACCATCACGCGCCCCAGGTCATAGCCAAGCCGCGCGCGCAGGTCGATCGCGTCGGACAGGAACTCCTCGCCTTTCAAGACGGCGGCGGGATATTCGGCCAGAATGGGGGTGTCGCGCACGCCCAGATCCTGCTGGTAGGCAAGCTCCCCGCCGAAGACCAGATTACCGCGCTGCCAGTTGTAGCCGACAAAGGCGCCCGGGCCGGATGCGTCGCCGAATGGCGTTGTGCCACCGGAGTTCACGTGGTCGCTGTCCGAGCTGGTATAGCTGAGCCCGCCATAGACCCCGGCCCAGTTGTTCAGGGCCGCGGGGGCAATCACCTCTGGTGCGGGGGCCGGTGCGGGCGACCCGGCCAGGGCGGCGGTGGAACTCAGAAAAAGCGCCGCAAGGGCGCCGGTCAGGTATTTCATTTCAATCCCCTCATGGAAATGCTTTGAGGCACGTCAGGCAATCGGAAACCCAGCGCGCCCTCGGCCCATCTGATAGAAAAGGCGCGGCGGATCGCCCCCTCCCAAATGGGGGGGATGTTCGGTCAGGGTCGGTTTCTTTGCGGGGTGTGGAAAAAAGAAAACCCCGCCAGAGGCGGGGTCATCTGAGGCCATCCGGCCCGAATCTGGTGAATGGTAGCGTGGGGCGGACTTGAACCGCCGACCCCAGCATTATGAGTGCTGTGCTCTAACCAGCTGAGCTACCACGCCATTCACAGGAGGCTGATTTATTGCCGCGCGCGCAGAGTGTCAAACGAAAAAGTGGCCTTTGGGGGAAGATTTTCGCCTTCCCCCAAAGGTGACGCCCGGGGTGTCAGCCCTGTTTGCGGATTTCCACCTGATGCGGGTAGGGAATCGAGATGCCCTGGGCATCGAAGGCTTCCTTCACAGCCTTGGTCAGGGTGAATTTCAGGTCCCAATAATCGTCCGCCACGCACCAGATCCGCGCGGTCAGGTCGACCGAGCTGTCGCCCAGGTTGGTCACGCGCACCCAGGGTTCCGGGTCGGTCAGCACGCGGGCGTCGGCACTGGCCGTGTCCAGGATCACCTGCATCGCCTTGTCCGCGTCATCGCCATAGTCGATGCAGAAGGTCAGGTCGACGCGGCGGGTGTCGTGATGCGAGTAGTTCGAGATGATCGCGCCCCAGGCCTGGCCGTTGGGCACGATGACCTGCACGTTGTCAGGCGTCGCCAGTTCGGTGAAGAACAGGTTCAGGTCCACCACCGTGCCGGTGGTGCCGCCAATGTCGACATACTGGCCCAGCTTGTAGGGGCGAAACAGGATCAGCATGAAGCCGGCCGCCAGGTCCGACAGCGTGCCCTGCAGCGCCATACCGATCGCCAGCGTCGCCGCGCCCATGACGGCGACGAGGCTGGTCGCCTGGATGCCGAAGAGGCCCAGCACCGCCACCAGCACCATCAACAGGATCACCCAGCGGATGATCGAGGCTGCGAAATTGCCCAGGGTGTTGTCGATATGCTCGTTGGCATTGACCCGGCGGCGCACGGCAGAGGCCACGAGCCCCGCCACCATCCAGCCGATGACAAGTACAGCCAGCGCCTTGACAGCGTCCAGCACCAAGGGCCCGTAGCCGTTCAGGGTTTCGATGAGGGTTTGCATGTTTGTTTTCCTTACTATCCGTTCCGGGTGGAACCTCTTCGAGCGTTCGCGAAGAAGTCCCCTCGCACCGCGCAGCGGGGCGGCGCCCGACCCTCCCCACGGGAGGGCGCTTTTCTGACGTTTCAATCAATACCGAGGGTTCGTCGGTGGCAAGCCGGTTGCCCCCATAAAGGGAAAAACTGCGCCCACCCAGGGTCGGGCGCCGCCCCGCTGCTTCCACACAGAAAAACGGACCCGCCCCATCAGGCAGGCCCGTTCCATTCATCCAGCCTCGTTACTTGGCCGCCTTCAGCGCGTCGCGGATCTCGGTCAAAAGCTCCAGCTCGGTCGGGCCTGCGGGTTCCTCCTCGGCGGGCGCCTCTTCCTCGGCCTTGGCCGCGGCTTCTTTCACCTTGTTCACGTAGCGCACCAGCATGAACACGACGAAGGCGATGATCAGGAAGTTGATCACGGCCATGATGAAGGCGCCATAGGCAAAGATCGCAGCCCCGGCCTCACGCGCGGCTTCCAGGCTGGTGCCCTGGGCCACGTCACCCGACAGCACGACGTAGAGGTTGGTAAAGTCCACCCCACCCATGAACAGCCCCACGAAGGGGTTGATCAGGTCGCCGACCATGGATTTGACGATCGCAGTAAAGGCCGCGCCGATGATGATGCCGACGGCCATGTCCATGACATTGCCCTTGGCGATGAAGTCCTTGAATTCCTGCAGCATGTGTCCTCACTCCTACTGTCCTGCCTGCGTGTCGCTGGCACCTTCCCCCTGATGTCATCTTTGCCTTGGGTCGGTGAGGGGAAAATCCCGCCCGGGTTCTCAGTTCGCGCGCATCATAGCAGAGATTTTCTCGGCCATCATGATGGTGGGTGCGTTGGTGTTTCCGCCGATGAGTCGCGGCATCAGGGAGGCGTCGACCACGCGCAGCCCGTCCACTCCACGCACCTGGCCCTGTGGGTCGCAAGGCGCGTCCGACCCGCCCATGCGCACGGTGCCGACCGGGTGATAGATCGTATCGGCGCGGTTTCTGATGTCCTCGCGGATGGCGTCATCCGTGCCGTCATGGGGATAGAGGCGCTTGCCCCGCCAGGGGGCGAGCGCGGGCGCCTCCATGATTGCCTCGGTCATGCGCGCGCCCTTGACCAGGAGGTCGAGGTCGCGCCCATCCGACAGGAAGCCGGGGTCGATGCGCGGCGTGGCCCTGGGGTCGGTGGATTTCAGCGTGACCTGGCCGCGTGAGTGCGGGCGCAGCACGCAGACATGGCAGGAATAACCGAAGCGGAAATGCAGCTTGCGCATGTGCTGGTCGACGATACCGGCGACGAAATGCAGTTGCAGGTCCGGCCGCTCGAGGCCCGGGTCCGAGCGCAGGAAACCCGCGCCCTCGGCAAAGGGCGTGGCAAAGAGCCCCTGCCCGGTGCGCGCCCATCTCACGCCCGCCTTCGCCATGTTGAAGAAGCCGCGTGGGGTCAGGCCGACGGTATCAGGGCGCAGCGAATGGTAGCTGATCACGTGGTCCAGGTGGTCCTGCAGGTTCTGGCCGACCTGGGGGCTGTCATGGCGAACCTCGATCCCGTGGGAGCGCAGGTGGTCCCCGGGGCCGATGCCCGAGAGCATAAGCAGTTGTGGGCTCTGGAAAGCGCCTGCCGACAGGATCACTTCGCGCCGGGCACGGACCTCGCCCTTGTCATGTGTGACGCCAATTGCGCGCGGCCCGTCGAACAGCACGCGGTGGGCCTGGGTGCCGGTGATCACCTGCAGGTTCGGACGGTTCAGATGCGGCAGCAGATAGGCGGCGGCGGCAGAACAACGCTCGCCGCGTTTGGGCCCGTCACGGAACTGGGTGACCTGGTAGAGGCCGACGCCCTCCTGCGTGGGTCCGTTGAAGTCATGGTTCTCCGGGTGCTGGCATTGTTTACCCGCCTCGACAAAGGCCGGGGAAATCGCATGGGGTTCCGAGATATCGCCGACTTGCAGCGGGCCGTCTGTGCCGTGCAACCCGTCCGCCCCGCGCGCGTTGCCCTCGGCCTTCAGGAAATAGGGCAGCACATCGTCCCAGCCCCAGCCCTCCGCCCCCAGCGCGGCCCATTCGTCGTAATCCTTGCGGTGGCCGCGCACGTAGAGCATCGCGTTGATGGCGCTAGACCCGCCCAGGGCGCGGCCGCGCGGTTGGAACCCACGCCGCCCGTTCAGCTCGGGCTGCGGCGTGGTCTTCAGCGCCCAGTTGTTGATCTTTGGCCGACCCGAGACCATGGCCGCCACCATGGCGGGCGCGCGGATCAGGAGGCCGTCGCCCTTGCCGCCCGCCTCGAGCAGGCAGACGGTGGTCTTGGGGTCCTCGGACAGGCGGCCTGCGAGGGTCGCGCCGCCGGAGCCGCCGCCCACGATCACGTAATCGAATTCCATGGGCGGAGCCTAGCCGGGGCAAGGTCGCGCTGGGAATGATGACCCAGCGTTAACGGCTGCCGAGACAAAGAATTTTCAGAAAATTCTTTGCAAATCTTTTCTAAAAAGATTTGGCCCCGCTCAGCCGGGCAGTTCTCCGGTCAGCACGTAACGAAGGATCTGCACCACCTGCTCCGGCGTTTCGGTCACGGCCAGCGCCGCCGCGTCGACCTCCTTCAGCGCATGCTGGTGATCGGCCCCGTGCATGACGACGAGCGACTTGCCCAGAGCGGCCGCCTGCCCGGCATCAAAGGCCGCATTCCACTGCTTGTATTTGTCGCCAAAGCGCACCACGACCACATCGGCCTGTTCGATCAGCCGCCGGGTACGGATCGCATTGAGCTTCGCCCCCTTGTGGTCGTGCCAGAACTTGTTGTCCTCGGCACCCATGATGGCCACGCCGCAGTCGTCCGAGGCATCGTGATCCGTCACCGGGGCGGCAAAGCTGACATCCAGCCCTGTGGCGCCTTCGATGATCTGCTCACGCCAATCGGTGTGGATCTCGCCGGAAAGATAGACACTCAGGGTCATGAGGTGCTTCCTTATTTTTCGGGGAAGAGGTCGGCCTGGCGTTGAACAAATCTCGCCAACCCGCATTCCGCGCGTTTCAATGTATCTGTGCTGTCCGTGGAAAGGGACAGATGCGAACCGTCGGCTTGGGACAAGAGGATCATTCCGAGAAAGAACCGCGTCTCATCTGTCATGCCAGGGACGTCGCCGAACACCACGCGGTATCCAAAACGCCCGGTCGCCTCGGCGTCGTACCGGCAATCAGCATATGAAAGCTTGTCCAACTTCTCGCAGTGTTTCCTGGCCACGTCCTGCGACGAGGTAGAGGTGTATGGCGGGCCAATTGCCGGGGTGTAGAACGCGACGGCCCCGCCGCGCACCGTCACGGTTTCGGGCGAGTCGATCGCCGCCTCCCCCCAAACCGCGCGCGCCTGTTCGACGGTGATCACCGGCACATCCAGCGCGCCAGGGACTGGGCAATGGTCCTCCCAGAAATCATCTGGAAGATTGCCCCAGACCCCCACGCCAAACAGGCATGGGATGGACAGGCCGAGCAGAATTTTCTTCCACCCGGCCATGTGCTTAACCCCGCAGGCTGCCGCCGGTGGCTTTCTCGACCTTCTGCACGATCTTGGCGCTGACGGCCTCGATGTCCTTCTCGGTCAGGGTCTTGTCGCGCGGTTGCAGCCGCACGGTGATGGCGAGGGATTTCTTGCCCTCCCCCAGCGAGCCGCCGATAAACTCGTCGAAGATGCGCACCTCGTCGATCAGCGCCTTGTCGGCCCCCGCCGCGGCGTTCACCAGGTTCACCGCCTCGACATTCGCGTCCACCACGAAGGCGAAATCGCGTTCGACCGATTGCAGGTCCGAGGCGCCCAGGGCGGCGCGGGTCGCGCCCTTGTTCTTCGGGAAGGGGATCTTGCCGATATGCACGGCGAAGGCCACCACGGGGCCTTTCACACCGGCCGCGTCGATGGCTTTCGGGTGCAGCTCACCAAAGGCGCCCAGCACGTTCTTCGGGCCGAGCGAGAGCTTGGCCGAGCGTCCCGGGTGCCACCAGGCGTTCATGTCGCGCAGGTGCATCAGTTTCGCGGGCGCGCCGAGCGCCGACAGCACCGCTTCGATATCGGCCTTGGCGTCGAAGGTGTCGACCGGGCGGCGAGTTCCGAAACGGTCCTTGGGCCCGGTGTGGCCGACCAGGATGCCGGTGACCAGGGTTTCCTGCTCATCGGGTTCGGCGCCGTGGAAGACGGGGCCGACTTCGAACAGGGCCAGGTCCTGGAAGCCGCGCGCCTGGTTGCGGGCGGCGGCGGCCAGAAGGCCGGGCAGGAGCGAGGGGCGCATGTGGCTCATCTCGCTGGAGATCGGGTTCTCCAGACGGTTCGCCTCGACACCCCCATACGCCGCCGCATTGTCCGCGTCGATGAAGCTGTAGGTCACGCATTCGTTGTAGCCGAGGGCTGCCACGGTGCGGCGCGCGATACCTTCGCGTTTCTGCATCGGGGTCAGCACGGGTTTCGGCACGCCGGTGGTCACGCGCGCGAGCGGTTTGCCGACCAGCTTGGTCAGGGACGCCACGCGCGCGACCTCCTCGACCAGGTCGGCCGAGCCCTGCACGTCCGGGCGCCAGCTGGGCACCTGGGCCATGTCGCCATCCATGACAAAACCCAGTGCTTCCAGGGTCTTGCGTTGGGTGTCGGCGGGGATTTCCATGCCGACCAGGCTGACCACGCGGTCGGTGTCCAGCTTGTAGGCGCGCGAGGTATCGGGCACTTCGCCAGCGGTCACCACATGCGAGGCTTCACCACCGCAGAGGTCCAGGATCATCTGGGTTGCCAGCTCGATCGCGGGCGCGTTGAACAGCGGGTCGATGCCGCGTTCGTTGCGATAGCGCGCGTCCGAGTTGATCTTGAGCGCGCGGCCGGTCTTGGCGATCTGGATCGCGTCCCAGACGGCGGCTTCGAGGAAGACGTTGGTGGTCTCTTCCGTGCAGCCGGTGCGCAGACCGCCCATGATGCCAGCGATGGACTCGATTTCATGGTCGTCCGAGATCACCACGGCGCCGGCCGGGAAGGTGTATTCCTTCTCGTCCAGACCCACGAGCGTCTCGCCACCCTTGGCGCGGTGCACACGCAGGTTGCCATTGACCTTGTCCGCATCAAACACGTGCAGCGGGCGGTTCTGGTCGTAGGTGAAGAAGTTGGTGATATCCACCAGCGCCGAGATCGGACGCAGCCCGATGGCGCGCAGGCGGTCTTGCAGCCACTGCGGGCTGGGGCCGTTCTTCACGCCACGGATCAGGCGACCCATGAAGACATGGGCGTCGTCGCGGGTGTCCTCGTCGATGGTCACAGAGATCGGGCTGTCGAAGCTGCCTTTGACCTCAGCGGAAGGCGCGGGTTTCAGCGTGCCCAGACCACGGGCCGCGAGGTCGCGCGCGATGCCACGCACACCGAGGGCGTCCTGGCGGTTGGGGGTGATGGCAATGTCGATCACCGGGTCGACCTTGGCCGGATCGTTTTCCGCCAGCCAGTCGACGAAGGTCTGGCCGATCTCACCGGAGGGGAGCTCGATGATGCCGTTGTGCTCGTCCGAGAGTTCCAGCTCGCGCTCGGAGGCCATCATGCCATGGCTTTCCACGCCGCGGATCTTGCCCACCGACAGGGTCACGTCGATGCCGGGCACATAGTCGCCGGGCTTGGCGAGCACCACGGTAATGCCCTCGCGCGCATTCGGGGCACCGCAGACGATCTGCTTGTCGCCCTCGTTGGTGGCCACGGTGCAGACGCGCAGGCGGTCGGCATCGGGGTGCTGTTCGGCGTGGGTGACCTTGGCGAGGGTAAAGGTCTTCAACCGCTCGGCGGGGTTGATGATGTCCTCGACCTCAAGGCCCAGATCGGTCAGCGCCTCGGCGATCTCGTCCACCGATGCGGTGGTGTCGAGGTGGTCTTTCAGCCAGGAGAGTGTGAATTTCATCTTTTCTTCCTCAAGGTAGCAATGGTGCGAAGAGCGACAGCACCAGTGCTGTGGCGGCAAGGGAGAACGAAAAACCAGCCATTCGGTGCAAATGCTCCAATTTGGCTGTTTCTTTCGCCAAGTAGCTTTGAAACTCTTGTATAGAACAACTGAGGAACTCGTCGTCCTTTGTGACATCAATCTGCTTCATTGAGCCCGCGAAGCACGCGACGGAGAGTATCAGAAGAACCAATCCGGAAACGTAGAGCCAAGGTATGGGCTGAATGCCAAGAAAACCGAAAGCGTTTTCGCTATCAGCAACTTTGCCTAGCTTGGCGAGGATGCTTAAGCCCGCAAGACCCCCAGTGATCCCAGAAACAAGCGAGACGTTTCGCTTTGAGCGCTTCTGCAAGCCGTTGATAACCTGAAGAGCCCTATCCACCGGATTAACTAAGTAGCCTCGCCCGACAGACCCACTCCCCGATGCGCAGATTGGACATTCCTTTGCGTATCCGTCGCAGCTATCGCAGAATCCACCATGTTCGGGGCACAGAAACCGCCCGCGATTAATTTCCCAGTATTGCCAATCTTTCTCGGGCATTACCGCGACAGCCCCCCGCGCATCGTCGGCACATCCAGCGAGGCAAACCCGTAGTGGCGCAGCCAGCGCAAATCTGAATCGAAGAAGGCGCGCAGGTCGGGGATGCCGTATTTCAGCATGGCCAGACGGTCGATGCCGAGGCCGAAGGCGAAGCCCTGCCATTTGTCGGGATCGACGCCCGCGGATTGCAGCACCTTGGGGTGGACCATGCCGGAGCCCAGGATCTCCATCCAGTCGTCGCCTTCGCCCACCTTCAACTGGCCGCCCTCCCAGGAGCAGCGCAGGTCGACCTCGGCGGAGGGTTCGGTGAAGGGGAAGTGCGAGGCGCGGAAGCGCAGCTCGACATTGTCCACTTCGAAGAAGGCGCGGCAAAACTCCTCGAGGCACCATTTCAGGTTCGCCATCGAGATGTCCTTGTCGATCGCCAGCCCCTCGACCTGGTGGAACATCGGCGTGTGGGTCTGGTCGTAGTCGGACCGGTAGACGCGGCCCGGGGCGATGACCCTGATCGGGGCGCCGTGGGCCTCCAGCGCGCGGATCTGCACCGGTGAGGTGTGGGTGCGCAGCACGTGGGGCGGGCGGTCGTCGCCTTCGTCACGGTGCATGTAGAACGTGTCGAACTCCTGCCGGGCCGGGTGGTGCGGCGGGATGTTCAGCGCGTCGAAATTGTACCAGTCGCTTTCGATCTGGGGGCCTTCGGCGACCGAAAAGCCCATGTCGGCGAAGATCGCGGTGATCTCTTCCGTCACCTGGCTGATCGGGTGGATCGAGCCCTGGCGTTCGGGGCGACCCGACAGGGTCACGTCCAGCCATTCGGTGCGCAGGCGTTCGTCCAGCGCCGCATCGGCCAGGGCGGAACGCTTGGCGGAGATGGCCGAGTTGATCTCGTCCTTCAGCGCGTTGAGCTTGGGGCCCATGACCTGGCGTTCCTCGGGCGTCATCTTGCCCAGCTCGCGCATTTTCAGGGCGACTTCGCCCTTCTTGCCCACGGCCTGCACGCGGATATCTTCCAGCGCGTTTTCGTCTGCGGCACCGGCCACCGCGTCGATATATTTCTGCCTCAGATCGTCCATCTGGACCCCCTTGGTTTACGTCATGCCCCTGCTACGAAATGGGGCGCAAATAAGCAAGAAGCCGCGAGACCCGTAAAGGTCCGCGGCTTCATTTTTAGTGGTCGCAATCCCGAACCGGAAAACCGGTATCCACTTTTCCTGGGATTGCTCCGCTATATCGTTTCCCCGGAGGGGCTTACGCGAGCGCGGCCTTCGCCTTTTCGACGATGGCGGTAAACGCTTCGGGCTCGTGCACGGCCAGGTCGGCCAGGACCTTGCGGTCCACTTCGATACCGGCAGTGTTCAGGCCGTTGATGAAGCGCGAGTAGGTCAGGCTTTCATCATGGGCGCGCACGGCAGCGTTGATGCGCTGGATCCACAGGGCGCGGAAGTTGCGCTTGCGGTTCTTGCGGTCACGGGTGGCGTATTGGTTGGCCTTGTCGACGGCCTGACGTGCAACCTTGAAGGTGTTCTTGCGACGGCCGTAATAGCCTTTCGCGGCCTTGACGACCTTCTTGTGACGGGCGTGGGTGGTGGTTCCGCCTTTAACTCGAGACATGTCTGATCCTCCTGCTTAGCGCGAATAGGGCATCATGCCCTTGACGATTTTCTCGTCGGGGGCGCTCAGCGTGGTGGTGCCGCGGGCAGTGCGGATGAATTTGTTGGTGCGTTTGATCATGCCGTGGCGCTTGCCGGCCTGACCGGCCTTCACGCGGCCCGATGCCGTCACCTTGAACCGCTTCTTGCAGCTCGATTTGGTCTTCATCTTGGGCATTTCCGTCTCCTCTTGAGGTTCGGTACAGACGCGACTCGGCATGCCTCTCGAGCCGGACGCGCGGTTGAAGTGGGCCGTATAGTCGGGATCGGGCAAGGTGACAAGAGGATTCGGGGCAGAAACCTTGCAGGTTGCGCCCGCGGCTCCGTGCTGGAGTCGCGAAGGCCGAACGTAGTGAGGCCACCGCCCCGCAGGTCAAAATTATTTTAAATAATTTTCGCCAACGCTGGTGGCCTCGCTGCGCTCGGATCAGCGCAGGACCTGGCCGATCACCCGCACGAAGGCGTTAGGAATATCCTCCAGCGTATAGCCACCCGGCTGCTGGGTCACCGCCAGTGCCACAAGGCCACCGCCGATCAGGATCATGATCGCGGGCACACGGGGCGCGCGGTGGTCCAGCAGCGCGCCCAGAACGGACGGGATCGACAGCGCAAGCACCACGATCCCGATCACCAGATACAGGTCATTCGTCATTCACAAACCTTTACACGAAATCCGGAAAAATCCGGTTAAGGAATGGAATGATTCTACTCCGGGTCCGTCGCGAAGATCAACCTTTCCGCGCAGGGTGCAACCCTGAGGATATTGGTCGTCCCGGGCACGTTGAACGGCACCCCGGCGGTGACGACGATCTGGTCGTTCTCTTCGGCGAAACCGGCAGACCGCGCGGCCCGCGCGGCCGAGACCACGGCCATCTTGAACCGTTCGACCTCACCCGCCGTGACAAAGCAGTTGGTGCCCCAGGACAGACACAGGCGCCGCGCCGTCCCAACCAGCGGGGTCAGCGCGATGATCGGCACGCGGGGGCGTTCGCGCGCGGTCAGTTCTGCGGTGGTGCCCGATTGGGTAAAGCAGCAGATCGCCTTGATGTCGGTGGTTTCCGCGATCTCGCGCGCCGCGGCCACGATCCCGTCCGCCACGGTCGAGCGTTTCGCCACCCGGCTGGCTTCGATCTGCTCGCGGTAGGTCGGGTCGTGTTCGACCTCGATCGCGACCTTGTCCATGGTGCTCACGGCCTCGACCGGGTAGGACCCGGCCGCCGATTCCGCCGACAGCATCACCGCATCGGCCCCATCATAGATGGCGTTGGCGACGTCCGAGACCTCGGCGCGGGTGGGCACCGGGCTTTCGATCATGCTTTCCAGCATCTGGGTCGCGACGATCACCGGTTTGCCCGCGCGGCGGCAGTCATGGATCAGGCGTTTCTGGATCGGCGGCACCGCCTGCACCGGCAGCTCGACGCCAAGGTCGCCGCGCGCCACCATGATCCCGTCGGAGGCCGCCAGGATCTCGGCAAAGGCATCGACGGCGGCGGGTTTTTCGATCTTGGCCAGCACGGCGGCACGACCCTGGGCCAGTTCGCGCGCCTCGTCCATGTCCTGGCGGCGCTGCACAAAGGACAGCGCCAGCCAATCGACGCCCAGCTGGCAGGCGAATTCCAGGTCCGAGCGGTCCTTGTCCGACAGGGCCGCCAGCGGCAGCACCACGTCGGGCACGTTCACGCCCTTGCGGTCAGAAATCGTGCCGCCCACCTCGACGATGCAATCGGCGAAATCCGGGCCACAGTCCTGCACACGCAGGCGGATCTTGCCGTCATTGACCAGCAGGGTAGCCTCGGGTTTCAGCGCCGCGAAGATCTCGGGGTGGGGCAAGCAGACCCGGTGACCTTCGCCCGGGGTCTCGTCCAGATCGAAGCGGAAATGGTTGCCCTCGTCCAGTTCGGCGGCCCCCGCGGCAAAGGTGCCGCAGCGCAGTTTTGGCCCCTGCAGGTCGGCGAGGATGGCAATCGGGCGGCCCATGTCCTTTTCGACCTGACGCACGATGTCATGGCGGGCGCGCTGTTCGTCCTGGGTGCCGTGGGACATGTTCAGGCGGAACACGTCGGCGCCGGCCTCGAACAGGGCCCGGATGCTGTCATAGTCGCTCGATGCCGGGCCCAACGTGGCCACGATCTTGACGTTGCGAAGGCGTCTCATCGCGCACTTCTCCCCTTTACGTTTCGTCATTTTAGGTGGGCCACCTGCTCTATGCCTCAATTCGCCTGACGTGACAACTGGCGCTTTCCGTTTTGCTCGCATAAATGGGTCTGAACCCGGAGTGCAACACGACCATGACATATCTGCCCTTTCACGTCTTTGGCGAAGACCGCCCGGCCCGCTGGCTGGTGACCTGCGATCATGCGGCCAATACGGTGCCCGCGGAAGTGAACGGTGGCTGCCTGGGTCTGCCGCCCGAGGACATGGCGCGCCACATCGCCTTTGATCCGGGCGCGGCGGGGGTCACCCTGGCCCTGGCCGAGATGCTGAATGCGCCCGCGATCCTGTCCAATTTCTCGCGCCTGGTGATCGACCCGAACCGGGGCGAGGATGACCCGACGGTGCTGATGAAGCTTTATGACGGGACCATTATTCCGGCCAATCGCAACGCCGGTCCCGAGGAGCGTGAACGCCGCCTGAACGCCTATTACCGCCCCTACCACCAGGCCCAGGCCCGGCTGGCGGCGCGGCAGGAGGACACGGTGCTTCTGTCGATCCACAGCTACACGCGCCAGCTGCGCGGACGGCAGCCCCGGCCCTGGCATGTCGGCATTCTTTACGGGCGCGACGACCGGCTGGCGAAACCACTGATCCGGCGGCTGGAGGCGGAGCCGGACCTGTGCGTCGGCGAAAACGAGCCCTATGGCGGCCATCTGGACGGTGACAGCGTGGACCGCCACGCGATCAAGCCGGGGCGTGCCAATGTGCTGATCGAGATCCGCAACGACCTGATCGAAACGGACGAGCAGCAATACGCCTGGGCCAAGCGGCTGGCGCCGATCCTTGAGGAAGTGCTGGACGCGACGGGGCTGTGAGGGCAATCGGCAAGGCGCAGCCGCGGCGCGCCCGACCCTGGGTGGGCGCTTTCGCAACGGCGAAGCGGTGCGAGACGCTCACCACACCCCGAAGGTTTGTTCGGGCTGAAACGTCGGTAATGCGCCCTCCCGTGGGGAGGGCCCCCTCTCGGCAGAATTCGCAGGCGAATTCGCCTGCCGGGTCAACGCAGGCGCGTCGCGGCTGCGCCGCTCCAAGCGCGGAACACCGCAAAGGCAGAAGTCCATATGATCCAAACCGAACCAAAGGGCGAACCATGCCACATCTGACCATCGTACATTCCCGGGGCGTGCCCGCCGATCAGGCGCTTTGTAACACGCTGTTCGACGCGTTGGCCGCCCATCCGGCGATCCCGCATCCCGAAAGCCTGAAGATCCGCACCCTGCCCTGCCCACATCACCGTATCGGCACCGAGCCGCAGAGTTTCGCCCATGCCCAGCTGGCCCTTCTGCCCGGGCGCGATGATGGCACGAAGGCGGCGCTGAGTGCGCTGGTGTTGGAGGTGCTGGACCGCCACCTGCCCGAAGTGGGCAGCCTGTCGGCGGATGTGTCCGAGCTGTCGGCGGCCTATGTGAAACGGGTGCTGGACGATTGAAAGCTGAGCAGCGGTGCGAAGTTCCGTCTTCACTGCCGCTCGACCGGGCGCTTGACCCCACCGCCGCAACCCGTTCCAATACGCCCAACCCCGCGATGACACCCGAGGACCAGACATGGACGACCAGACCCGTATCGAGATCGAAGCCGCCGCCTTCCGCCGCCTGCAGCAGCACCTGATGGAAGACCGCCGCGACGTGCAGAACATCGACATGATGAACCTGGCGGGCTTCTGCCGGAACTGCCTGTCGCGCTGGTATCAGGAGGCCGCCAACGAGCGTGGCATCGAGATGGACAAGGAAGAAGGACGCGAGGCCTTCTACCGCATGCCCTATTCCGAGTGGAAGGCGCAGCACCAGACCGAAGCGAGCCCCGATAAGCAGGCCGAATTCGAGACCGCCTTTCGCGAAAACGTCCTGAAGGACCAAAGCTGACATGACCCCGCGCAATATCCTCATCGTGCTGGGCGTGGTCGTTGTTGTGGCGTTCATGATGGCGCAAAACGGCATGGGTCGGGCCACCGGCGGCGACAAAACCCGCATGTCGGACCTGCGCGACCTCTCGGGTTTTGTCTATTGCACCGCCGATCTGAACGACGGCGCCCTGCCTGATGCGCTGGCCCCGTTCGAACACTGCGGCCGCAACACGCGCCTGGCCGATCCGGCCACCGGCACCCCCTATGGCTATCGCAAGATCGACGCGCTGACCTATGAGGTTTGCGCTGATTTCGAGAAACCCGAACGGGTTGTCGACCAATGGTACGGGCGCGGTAGCTTCGACCCGGCCACCGGCTGCGCCACGGTGTCACGCGGGGAATGATTTGCCCGCACGGACTTGAATGAACAACGTTCAAATCCCATATTGCCCCCATTGCAGATGCAAAGGAGGGTTTCATGCGCCCATCGGATCAATTGGCGGAGTTTACCCGCGAAGCATTGAAAGCGGGCCGGTCCCGTGACGAGATTTCACAGGCCCTGACCGAGGCAGGCTGGGCCGGGAACGAAGTGGACGAGGCGCTGGCGGCCTGGGTCGACAGCCCCTTTACTCCACCGATCCCGCGCCCGCGCCCGCAGCTTTCGGCGCGCGAGGCGTTCTTCTACCTGCTGCTCTTCGGCGCGCTTGGCTGGACCGCCTGGCATGTGGGCAGCCTCTTGTTCCAGGCCATCGATGTGCTGGTGCCCAAGGCGGGCGACAAGTTCCAGGGCTGGGAGCGGGACATGATGCGGTTCTCGATCGCGTCCCTCATTGTCACCACGCCGCTGTTTCTGTGGCTGCACACCCGGGTCAGCCGCGACGTGGCCCGCGCGCCGGGCAAGCGCCGCTCGCCGGTGCGCAAATGGCTGGGCTATATCGCCATGTTCCTCGCGGCCACGACCATCCTCGGCGACCTTGTCCACCTGATCTATCGCCTGTTGGACGGCGACCTGACGCTGCAGATCACGCTGAAGTCCGGCGTGCTGGCGGCGGTGGCAGGCGCGATCTTCGTCTATTTCCGCGACCAGGTGGGGAGGGATGACGATGCCGCGTGACATGATCCTTCCGGGCGCCATTGCCGGTCTGGCCGTCGTCGCCGTGGTCGCGGGGCTGGCCCTGACCGGCGGCCCGGCGCGTGGCAAGGCCGAACAGCGCGACCAGACCCGCATCACCGCACTGGAAGAGGTTCGAAGCCTGGTGAAATGCCTGGCCAACGATAACGACCAGTCCCTTCCCAGTAGCCTTGAAGCACATGACGACTGCGCCGCGCTGGATGTCTTGCACGACCCCTTTTCCGGCACACCCATCCGGTACGAGCGGCTGAATTCAAGAGAGTATCATCTCTGCCCGCATCTCGAACTGCCCGAAGATTTCCGCGACGGGCGTTGGCCTTACGCCGGGGAATACCACGCCCAAAGCGATTGCGTGCGCTACAGATACCGCCCCTGAAAACACAAAACCCCGCGCCGGACAGCGCGGGGTTTCCGTTTCGACCTGACGGGCGGGGTCAGACCGCCTTTTTCAGGCTTTCTTCCAGATAGATCTCGCGCAGGCGGGTCATGACCGGGCCGGGCTGACCATCACCCAGCTGGGCGCCGTCGATCTCGACCACCGGCATGACGAAGGCCGAAGCCGAGGTAAAGAAGGCCTCATCAGCCTGCTGAGCTTCCTCGATGGTGAAGGAGCGTTCGACCACCTCCATCTGCGCTTCCTTGGCGAAACGCAGCACGGCGGCGCGGGTAATGCCGTGCAGGATGTCGTTGGACAGGGCGCGGGTGATGATCTTGCCGTCCTTGACGATATAGGCGTTGTTCGAGGTGCCCTCGGTCACATAGCCATCCTCGACCAGCCAGGCGTCATCGGCACCGGCGGACTTGGCCATCATCTTGCCCATCGACGGGTACAAGAGCTGCACCGTCTTGATGTCGCGGCGACCCCAGCGGATGTCATCGACGCTGATCACTTTGACCGGGTTCACATTGGCGGCCAGGCCCGGTTTGTTCTGGGTGAACAGGACGATGGTGGGCTTGGTGGTCTCGGGATCCGGGAAGACGAAATCGCGATCCGAAGGCGCGCCACGGGTGATCTGCAGATAGACCAGACCCTCAACGATCCCGTTGTCGGCGACCAGCTTGCGGTGCACCTCCAGCAGGTCTTCCTTGGAGATCGGATTCGGCATGCCCAGCTCGTTCAGCGAACGTTCCAGCCGCACCGCATGGCCGTCGAAATCGATCAGCTTTCCGTCCAGCACCGAGGTCACCTCGTAGACGCCATCGGCAAACAGGAAGCCGCGGTCGAAGATCGAGATCTTCGCCTCCCCTTCCGGCAGGTACTCTCCGTTCACGTAAACGATGCGGCTCATGGTGGTTCCTTTCCTCATTGACGCCCGGGCATGGGCATAGTCGGGTTTCGGGTGCCGATCAACCAAAGCAGATGGCCGCCCCGGTTTTCATGGAATGCGCGCAAGCTTCGCGCAGGATCAAAAGACTGTAGGTCGCTATCGGTTGGGCTTGCCAGAGCCCCCCATCCGGGCGACCGCCCTGTTCCAACAGCTCAGCCATTGCGTCATCCGTGCTCAGCAAATCATCCGGCACATCCAACAGCTTGGCCAGCTGCGTAAGTTCGGCCTGCAGGGCAGGCACGGACCCAAGTGGCCAAAGGTACCCAAAGGCATCGTCCATTTGTGCTGGCACCAAGGGCAGTTCGAAGCTTATCGGCACATAGATGCCCTGCGCATCGGAATGCGCGACGAGATGGGCAAAGGGCGGCGTTGGCTGCTCTTGTGTTGCGCCCCGCCTCAACAGCCGTTGCAGAAGGGATGGTCTGGCCGGGTAGATGTGCGCAAGGATTTCTGCGAACAAGGCTTGATCCAGCCCTTCACCTGGCCCGTCCAGCACCCGGTCACGAGGCACGTCCTTACCCTGCCAGACCAATCCCGCAACCGCTCTCAACCCATGCAGCCCCGAGTAGCCATAACCGTCCGCGCTCCAGGTGTCGCAGGACGACGGCTCTTGGTGCTCCGGGAGGCCGTTTTCGCTCAGAACGGCATTCGTGACCGCAAGTTCTTTGCGCAGCTGGCCGATTGCCGCCGGATCATTCCGGGCCAGGTCGGCCAAGACCCCGACAGTTATTCCCAATCCCAACTCATCGCCCCCCTTGCGCGGCTAACAATGCCCGGTAACATGACCAACTCGAATACTCCAAACGATTGCCGATAGGAACCGACATGACCTCGACCAACTCTGCCCTGATCATGCTGGCCGCGGGCATCGGCATTCCGGTTCTGGCCGCCTTGAACGCGGCCCTGGGGCAGCGGTTGGGCTCGCCGGTGGCCGCCGGGGTGATCCTGTTTCTGGTCGCGCTGGCGACGACCTCGGTCGTGTTCCTTGTCTCCGGCGCCTCGCTGAAAGGCGCTTTGTCGGCGCCCCCGCACCTGTTCTTGGCGGGCACGCTGGTGGCGTTTTACGTGCTGACGATCACCTGGGTCGCACCCACATTCGGCGTCGGCAACGCGGTGTTCTTCGTCCTCATCGGCCAGCTGATATCTGCCGCGATCATCGACCATTTCGGCCTATTCGGCGCGGCCCATCATCCGCTGACCTGGGCGCGCGCGGGCGGCATCGGGGTTATGGCGGCGGGCGTATTCCTGACCCAGATTGCCGGGAGAGCATGATTCAACGCGCAATTTGATCCGAAAACCGGTTTCCACTTTTCGGATTGCACTCATTAACCCCAGAGCGCCGCGGTCGGCGGATGCACCCCGGCCTCGTCGAAGACCAGCGGTCGGTCGCGATCTTCAGCGAGCAGCAGCGGCCCGTCCAGATCGGTCACCACCACCCCTTGTGCGACCAGCGTGGCAGGCGCCATTGCCAGCGACGAGCCGACCATGCAACCGACCATGACGTCATAGCCCTCGGCCAATGCCGCCGCCTTCAAGGCCAGCGCCTCGGTCAACCCGCCGGTCTTGTCGAGCTTGATGTTCACCACGTCATACTTGCCGCGCAGCCCGGGCAGGCTGGCGCGATCATGGGCGCTTTCGTCGGCGCAGACGGGCACCGGGCGGTCCATGCCGATCAGGGCCTCATCCTCGCCCGCGGGCAGCGGCTGTTCGACCAGGCTGACCCCAAGGCGCACCAGATGCGGGGCGAGGTCGGCATAGACCTCGGCCGACCAGCCTTCGTTCGCGTCGATGATAATGCGCGATTTCGGCGCCCCTGCGCGCACCGCTTCCAGGCGCGGCATGTCATCAGGCGTGCCGAGCTTGATCTTGAGCAGCGGCCGATGGGCGTTCTTCGCCGCCTGCGCCTGCATCTCGGCCGGTTCCGCCAGGGACAGCGTATAGGCGGTGATCTCCGGCCCCGGTGCTTCGAGCCCCGCGAGCTCCCACACCCGCTTGCCCGCGCGCTTGGCCTCCAGATCCCAGAGCGCACAGTCCACCGCGTTCCGTGCGGCCCCGGCGGGCAGCAGGTCATAGAGCGCCTGCCGGGTCACGTCACCGGGCAGCGAGAGGATTTCCTCGGTCACCGAATCCAGCGTTTCATCATAGCGCGCGTAGGGCACGCATTCGCCCCAGCCCTCATGCGTTCCGTCGGAAATCCGCACGGTCAGAACCTTCGCCTCGGTCCGCGACCCGCGCGAGATGGTAAAGACCTGCGCCAGCTTGAACGTGTCGGGGGTTACAGTGATCCGCATCTCCCCCCTCCTTTCATCTTTCCACAAATATCCTGGGGGGTCTGGGGGGCTAGCCCCCCAGCCACCGGTCTTTTCAAATCACAGGGCGGCCAGCGCGTCCACCAGCTTGCCCGCGCCATAGCGGAACGGGTCGGTGGCGGGCAGGCCCATGTCAGCCTCGACCTGGGCCAGGTAGGCCTTGGCGTCCGCGTCCGACATGTGCTGCGTGTTGACCGAGATGCCCACAACCTGACAGGCCGGGTTCGCAACCTTCGCCAGCGCCAGCGCGGTGTCGCGCAGCTCTTCCAGCGAGGGCTGCTGATATTCCGGCAGGCCCCGCATGTGCTCGCGGGTGGGTTCATGGGCCAGGATCAGCGCGTCGGGCTGGCCGCCGTGGATCAGCGCCATGGTCACACCGGAATAGGACACGTGGAACAGCGAGCCCTGTCCTTCGATGTGATCCCAGTGGTCATCATCGTTGTCCGGGGTCAGGTATTCGACCGAACCGGCCATGAAGTCGGCAATCACCGCGTCCAGCGGCACGCCATCGCCGGTAATCAGGATGCCGGTCTGGCCGGTGGCGCGGAAGGTCGATTTCATGCCGCGCTTGCGCATCTCGGCGTCCATGCACAGAGCCGTGTACATCTTGCCGACCGAACAGTCGGTGCCCACGGCCAGGCAGCGCTTGCCGGTACGCTTCTTGCCATTGGCAATCGGATATTCGACCTCAGGGATGCGCACGTCATGCAGCGCGGTGCCGGTGGCTTCGGCCACGGCGACCAGGTCGGGTTCATCGCGCAAGAGGTTGTGCAGGCCCGAGGCGAGGTCAAAGCCTTCCTCCAGCGCCATGACCAGCACCTTTTTCCATTCCTTCGAGATCACGCCGCCGCGGTTCGCCACGCCAATGACCAGCGTCTTGGCACCCGCCGCCTTGGCCTCGGCCAGTGTCATGTCGGTCAGGCCCAGATCGGCCTTGCAGCCCTCCATGCGGAACTGGCCGACGGCATTGTCCGGGCGCCAATCCTTGATGCCCTGGGCCACTTTCGCGGCAAGTTGGTCGGGCGCATCGCCCAGGAACAGCAGGTAGGGGGTCTTGATCATGGCGGCCTCCAGGTGTGTCGTCTTGTAGTGTGGGTGAGTAGGTCCGTAAGCCCTGTTGACCCATTGATAGGGCGCCGCCGATCCACGATCCGACGAAATGCTGCGTCAATCTGTCAGGTGATTGGGAGTTTCTTCGTCAAATCGCCAGCCACGCGCAAGATTCTTCACTCCTCGCGCGATTCTTCGTCAGATACCCACGCCTCGGCCTGAAAAACGCCAGGTTGTGGCGCGACACCCCCGCCCCAGGCCTGCAGCGTGCCGGTGTCCTCGGGGGCCTCTTCGCGCACGCGGCGGGCCACGGCGACAAGGGCAACGGCAAGCGAACAGACCAGGAGCAGCGCGGGCAGCCCGCGCCCGTCCCAGAGCGACAGGAGGTTCGGGCCGATCAGCGTGCCGATCACCTGGCCCACATTCAACAGAAACAGCATGGCGCCCGCCGCGGCCACCACCTGCCCCGGTTTCAGCTGGTCATTCGCATGCGCCGCGCAAAGCGAATAGATCGGCAGGCTGGTCGCCGCGATCAGCGCAAAGCCCAGCGTGACCCGCGCGGGCGAGGTATCGACCAGCATCCACAGACTCGCGAGCGCGGACAGCACGCTCAGCCCCAGGATCACCAACCGCCGGTCGGTGCGGTCCGACAGCCAGCCGACCGGGTATTGCACCGCCGCCCCGGACAGCATCGCCACCACCAGCAGCCCCGAGGCCTGCGCGGCACTCATCCCTAGCGACAAGCCGTAAAGCGGCAGGGTGATGAACCAGGCCACCACGCCGATGGCATTGATGAAGATACCGATCACCGCCATGGGCGAGACGCGATAGAGCCTGCGCACCGGCATACGGTCGGGCACTTCGTAGTCGGGCGCCTTGTTGTTCGACAGAAGCAACGGCACGATCGACAGCGAGATCAGGATCGATACCACACCGAACAGCACATTGCCCGACGGATCCGGCAGCGCCACCATGGCCGTGCCCAAGGCCGGGCCCGCCTGCCAGATGATATAGTAGATCGACAGCACCTGCGCGCGGATCCGGTTGGTGGATTTCGCGTTCAACCAGCTTTCGGTGATCACATACATACCCGGGTAACAGACCCCGGACAGAAAGCGCATACCGCCCCAGACCCAGGCATCCGTGGTCAGCAGATGCAGGATCGCCGCGATGGACACCAGCGAGGCCAGGGCGGAGAAGGCGCGGATGTGTCCGACCTGATCGACCAGCCGCGGCGCCAGCGCCGTGCCCAGAAGCGCCCCGGCGGGATAACAGGCCTGCATGAGCGAGATCGTCAGGTCCGAAAACCCCAACCCGGCCCCCCGCACGGTCAGGAGCGTGACCAGCAAACCGTTGGCCACCATCAGGAAGGTCATGCCCAGGAACAGGGCCCAGTTGTCCAGAAATGCGCGTCTCATCCTTCCCGGCTACGGCGGGGCGCGCGCGGCTGCGCCTCTGTTTCCGACGCGATGTCGTTTCCGGACCCCGGCGGAAATCTTCTGCGACGCGGCGTTTCTCTTTGCGGGTGCAGAATTTCCTTGCGGGCGGGCGCGCAATTTAATATCGCAGGACGCAACGTAAACGGAATTTTCTTGCAAGGAGAGCCCATGTCCTTCCGCATCCAACCCGCCGCCCCGGCCCGCCCGAACCGCTGCCAGCTGTTTGGCCCGGCCTCGAACACGAAACTCTTTGCCAAGATGGCCGCATCGGCTGCGGACGTGATCAACATCGACCTGGAAGACTCGGTCGCGCCGTCGGACAAGGACATGGCGCGCGCCAATGCGATCGAGGCGATCAACACCGTGGATTGGGGCAAGAAGACCCTGTCGGTGCGCATCAACGGGCTGGACACCCCCTATTGGTATCGCGACGTGGTCGACTTGATGGAACAGGCAGGCGACCGGCTGGACCAGATCATGATCCCGAAAGTGGGCTGCGCCGAGGATATCTATGCGGTCGACGCCCTGGTCACCGCGATCGAACGCGCCAAGGGCCGCGTGAAGCCGATCACTTTCGAGGTGATCATCGAGTCGGCCGCGGGCATCGCCCATGTCGAGGAAATCGCCGCCGCCTCCCCGCGCATGGCCGCCATGTCGCTGGGTGCCGCCGATTTTGCGGCCTCAATGGGCATGCAGACCACCGGCATCGGCGGCACGCAGGAAAACTACTACATGCTGCGCGAGGGCGAAAAGCACTGGTCCGACCCCTGGCACTGGGCCCAGGCCGCCATCGTCGCCGCCTGCCGCACCCATGGCGTGCTGCCGGTCGACGGGCCGTTCGGCGATTTCTCGGATGACGAGGGCTATATCGCTCAGGCGAAACGCTCGGCCACCCTGGGCATGGTCGGCAAATGGGCGATCCACCCGAAGCAGATCGCGCTGGCGAACGAGGTCTTCACCCCCTCGGACGAAGCCGTGGCCGAGGCGCGCGAGATCCTCGCCGCGATGGAACAGGCCAAGGCCAACGGCGAAGGCGCCACCGTCTACAAGGGCCGCCTGGTCGACATCGCAAGCATCAAACAGGCCGAGGTCATCGTCGCCCAGGCCGAGCTGATCGCGAACAGCTGACCGGGGGCCTTCCCTCGCCCCACGCACCGAACGGCACCGCCCTCTCGGGGCGGTGCTTTTCAAGCGTCGCGCAAGCGACACCGCTCAGCTGCGCTTGATCAGGACCAATCCGGAAAGAACGATCACCACGCTGCCCGCGAGGGTCCAGAGGTCGGGACGTTCGCCGAACACGGCCACCGCCAGCACCATGGCGATGATCAGGCGCGAGTACCTGAACGGCGCGACCACGCTGATCTCCCCCGTGCGCATCGCCTTGGTCAGAGCGTTATAGGCAAAGACACCGATGGCGATGATCGCGGCCAGCACCGCCCAGCCGCCGATCGAAGGCATCACCGCGCCGCCCGACACCGCGAGGATCACCGCGCCGGATATCGCCAGCATGGCAAAGCCCAGCACGCCCAATTGCAGGTTGGACATGCCCGGGGGCGCCGCGCGCGAGCCCAGGTCGCGGCCGGCAAATCCCAACATGGCCACCACGGCCAGGATCGACAGCGCCTCGAACCCGTCCAGACCGGGGCGCAGGATCATCAGCACTCCGCCGAAGCCGATGAAGATCGCCGACCAGCGCCGCCAGCCGACCCGTTCGCCAAAGAACACCACAGCCCCCAGCGCCACAACCAGCGGCGTGGCCTGCAGGATTGCCGAAGCGGAGCTGAGCGGCGTCAGCGTGATGGCCAGCGCAAAGAAAAGCCGCCCAATGACTTCGGACAGGCTGCGCGCGGCCATGGCGCGGGACGCCATCGCCGGGTGCCAGAGCCCCTGCCCCGCCCGCGCGGTCAGCGCCGCAAAGACCGCCATGCCACCCAGGCCGAAGATCAGCACGACCTGCCCCACCGGCATGTCCCGGGCGGCCAGCTTGATCAGCATGTCCTCGACCGCAAACCCGGTCATCGCGGCCACCATCCAGGCCGCGCCCTTCAGGTTGTCGGACAGGTTCTTTTGGGCAATGTCCATCGGTGGCTCCTCTGCCCTCCCTCATGGGGCCCGAGCAAGCCCCTGTCAAAACAGAAGAATTGATGGCGCGGATCAGCGCGGCTTGAATGTCGCAAGTCACTTGGCCGCATGGCCCCACCCGGTCCCGGCCCCAGAGTGGGCGCGGGCCGTGACGACGCCCACCTCAGGACGCAAATCACAACCATGAGGAACCTGTCATGAAACCCTTTCTGTTCGCCCTGCCCATCGCCCTGCCCGTCGCCCTGTGCCTGAGCGGGGCCGCCCTGGCCGAGATGACCCCGTCAAACCCGGCCAAGACGGGCCAGAACTCGGGCCTGTCGCGCCCGGTCATCCAACTGACCGGCCTTCTGGCCAAGAACATGGACGTGCTGAACCTGTACGAGGCGCAGCGCGAAGATGTGAAGAACTGGGTGGCTTCCATGCCCGCGCATCGCAAGGCGCTGGAGGCCGAAACCGTCGCCCTGCGTGCCGAGATGCGCCAGGCGATCATCGACGGCGCGCCGGTCGAGACCCGCGAGGCCCTGGCCGCGAAGATCGGCGCGAACGAGACCAGGATGGTCATGATGCGGTCGAACTGCACCGACCATTGGCGCGAGGTGCTGTCAGCGGAGCAGTTCGCGGCATTGATCGAGCTGGCAAGCGCCAAGTAACCGCGCCAGCGCCGACAAAGATATGACCGCTGGCGGGGCGTCCCGCCAGCGGTTTTCACTTGCCACCCTCAGCGCGGGGCGAGGGGCAGGCAGATTTCGGTCAACAGCTCCTCGGGCGGGGTGGTGCGCGGGTCGTTGAGATAGATCTCGTAACAGGGACCATCGCCGGGCTCTTCGCCCGACTCCGGCAACCAGCTGCCATAGAGCTGGTCATAGCCCGATTTGATCTGCGCATAGGGGCCCTTGAAGGTCATGACGGCGGCGCGGCTGGCCGGGATGGTGTCGGGATCGAAACCCTCGGGCAGGTCAGCGCCGCGCCACTCGGCCCCGGCGAGCGAACGCAGCTGATCTTCCGGCACTGCCGAGGGGTCGTCGCGATAGATCGCCAGCACCGGGCCGCATTGGGCAAAGAGCCCGCGCGAGGCGAGCCGCGCGCCCAGTTCCTCGAACGCCTTGCCGATGGTCATGTAGGGGCCGATGTGGGGGATGCCGATCACCTGGCGGGCGGGCATGTCACGGATGTCGATGGGATGCATGAGGTGTCCTTTCTCTCGCAATGTCAGGGCGGGCGCATCGAGGCGCCCGGATTTGCGAAAGGCGGCAGGGGTCAGGCCATAGGTCGAGCGGAAGGCATGGGCAAAGCTCTTGACGTTGTCATAGCCGCAGCCGTGGGCAATGCGCTCGACCGGGGTGTCTTCGCGCACCAGTCGCCCGGCGGCCCGGTGCAGGCGCATGCGCCGCACGGTTTGGGCGCAGGTCTCGCCGGTCATGGCGTGGTAGACCCGATGCCAATGAAATCGGCTCATCGCGGCCACATCGGCCAGAGTGTCCAGGGACAGATCACCATCCGGATGGTCGTGGATGTAATGCAGCACCCGGATCAGCCGGTCTTCATATGTGTGGGACATGGTGCCTCCCCTAACTCGCCCTGCCCAATTCGCCTGCCCAATTCGCCCTGTCGCAAATCGCCCTGTCGCAAATCGCCCTCATGTCATGCCCCTTGGACATGCCACAAATCTTGCTGAATTGGCGAGGGGTGTGCGGGCAGGTCAGGCGCCAAGCCAGAGGGTCTGCGACGTGGCCATGAGCCCCAGGGACAGCAGGGACAGCAATATGATTGCTCCCAGAGCGAGGGCGCGGTGCGGATCGGGATCGGGACGAGCGGGCATGGCGACCTCCTTGACGGCGACAGGACTGGTACGCATGGCGCGGCGGGTTCCGTCGCCCCGCCCAAGCCGCCCTTGCCCGAACCGCGCGCAGGCCGCTAGGCTGCGCGCATGGGAAAGAACCAGAGCCTGATCGGAAAATACGCCGAAGCCGCCCAGGGCTGGCAGGAGGGGCTGGCCCGACTGGGCTACCCGGAGGCCTATGCGGCGCTATTTCGCGGCGCGCCCGCTGCAGACCGGGTGCTGGACGTGGGCACCGGCAGCGGCGCCTTTGCCGAGGCCTTCCTGGCAGGCCGTCCCGCGCCCGAGCGGCTGGACCTGGTGGATCCGGTGGCGGAAATGCTGGAGATCGCCCAGACGCGGTTGGCCCCATTGACGTCAGAGGCCCGGGCGATCCGGGGCGGGCTGGGCAGCGCCCCGGTGCCCGAGGCGGGCTATGACGCGGTGCTCTGCGCCCATGTGGTGGAACATCTGGACGACCCGGCGGGTGCGGTCACCTGGTTGGCCAGCCGGGTGCGGCCGGGCGGGCGGCTCTATCTGTCGGTCTCGCGCCCGCATTGGTGCACCGCGCTTCTGCGCTGGGTCTGGGGGCACCGCGCCTATCGGCCGACCCAGGTCACCCAGATGCTCACGGGCGCGGGCCTAGCCGGGATCGAGCTGCAACGCTACCCGAAGGGTCCGCCATCGCGCACCAGTTGCGGCTACCGGGCCTTACGTCCTTGAGGCGACAAAGCACAACGGGTGAGTTGCATTGACCTGCCGTCAGGTCCATATATCGGCGCAGGACAAATGCCGGAGTGCCCCATGACCAACTACCTCGAGTTCGAAAAACCCCTGGCCGAGATCGAAGGCAAGGCCGAAGAGCTGCGCGCCCTTGCCCGGGCGAACGAGGAAATGGATGTGGAGGCGGAGGCATCCGCGCTGGACAAGAAGGCCGAGGCGCTGCTGAGCGAGCTTTACACGGACATGACCGCCTGGCGCAAATGCCAGGTCGCGCGTCACCCGGATCGCCCGCATTGCCGCGACTACATCGAGGCGCTGTTTGACGAATATACCCCGCTGGCCGGCGACCGGAACTTTGCCGATGACCACGCGGTGATGGGCGGCCTGGCCCGGATCGGCGACGTGCCGGTGGTGGTGATGGGCCAGGAAAAGGGCCATGACACCAAGTCGCGCATCGAACGCAACTTCGGCATGGCGCGCCCGGAAGGCTACCGCAAGGCCATTCGCCTGATGGATCTGGCCGACCGCTTCGGCCTGCCGATCGTGGCCCTGGTCGACACCCCCGGCGCCTATCCCGGCAAGGGCGCCGAGGAACGCGGCCAGTCCGAGGCGATTGCGCGCGCGACCGAGCGTAGCCTGAACGTGAAGAGCCCGGTCATTTCGGTGATCATCGGCGAGGGCGGCTCGGGCGGCGCCGTGGCGCTGGCCACCGCCAACACCGTCATGATGCTGGAACATTCGATCTATTCGGTGATCAGCCCGGAAGGCTGCGCCTCGATCCTGTGGAAGGATGCCGAGAAGATGCGCGAGGCCGCCGAGGCGCTGCGCCTGACCGCACAGGATCTGAAGGAGCTGGGCGTGATCGACCGGATCATCGCCGAACCCGTGGGCGGCGCGCAGCGTGGCCGGAACGAGACCATCGCCGCCGTGGGCCGCGCCTTGGAAGTCGAGCTGAAGGCACTGATGAAAAAGGCTGACGGCGATGCGCTGTTGAAGGCGCGGCGCGAAAAGTTCCTGAAGATGGGCTCGAAGGGTCTGGCGGCGTAATCCGCCCGGCGTGACCCAATGGTGCGCCTTCGGCGCGCTTGATACCTCGGCGGCGGCCTGCGCCGCCGCCTCAGATGGCCCCTGCCGCAAGCAGGTCCTCCAGCCTGTCCCCTGCGGACCAGACGTGACCTCGCCAGCCCATGCGGCGCGCGCCTGTGACATTCTCGGCTGAATCATCGATCAGAAAATGTGCCTCTGCCGGGGCACCGGTGTGGGCCATGGCGGCGGCAAAGAACCCCGGTGCCGGTTTCGCCACGCCCAGATCAGCGGAGCAGAGCAGCGCCTCGGCGACCTCGGACAGGCCAGGGTATCCCACAGATACCGCGCGCGCGTCGGCTCCTGGTTGGTGGCGAGCAGCACCCGCAGCCCGTCGGCACGGGCCCGTTGCAGCGCGCTGATCAACCCCTCGTCACGGCGCGCATCGCGGGTGAACCAGTAGTCCAGGAAGGTGGTAACGGAGAGGCCTGAGTTGATCTCGGCCAAGGCTTCGTCGAGGGTCGGGCGCAAGGGTTTCACACCCGTCACGATCTCATCCCAGTGGGGGGCGAAGAACCTGTCCTGCAAGGGGCCGAGAGGCACGCCCAGATCGGCTTCCAGGTCGGTGGCCCAGGATTTGCCGTCTTCGGGTCGACCGGTGATCAGCACACCATCGACATCCACCATCAGGACCCGCTGCATGGTCACCACATGGACTTGGCCGCACGAGCGGGCCAGTCGGCGTCGTATGTTTCGCCGTCGAAACTGCCGGAGGTGGCTTCGCGCAGCATGTCGCCCACGGTCGGCAGGCCGTCTGCGTCATTGCGCGCCCAGAGATCGGCGCGCATGACGGCGCGGGCACATTGGCTGTAGATTTCCGCGATCTTGATGACGATCACCGTGCGGGGCTGCTTGCCGTTCCGTTCGAAACGCTTGCGCAGATCATCGTCGGCACTCAGGCGGGCCTCGCCATTCAGCCGCACCACGTTATTCGATCCCGGCACCATGAACATGAGCGAGACGCGCGGGTCGCGAATGATGTTGCGCAGGCTGTCGATGCGGTTGTTGCCGCGCCAGTCGGGCAGGGCGAGGTGCTTGTCATCCAGCTCCAACACCACCGGACCATCATCGCCGCGCGGACTGCCATCGGTGCCTTCCGGCCCCACGGTGGTCAGCACGCAAAACCGGCTGGCCATGATCCATTGGCGGTAGCAGGGCGTCAGCTGGTGGGCGACCTTGACCAGGCTCGCCTCCCCCGGGGTTCCGTAGAGTGCTTCGAGCTCTTCAAGCGTTTCCAGATAGGTCAAGGCCCGCTTCCTCCATCAACCGGTTGGAGTTCACCTCCACCGACTGTTCCATCTCGGCCATGAAGGCGTCCATTTCCAGGCCCGGTTCGATGGTGGGCAGGAACTCGACCACTGCCAGGCCCGGGTGGCGCATGATGCCGTGACGTTTCCAGAACACGCCGACATTGGTGGCTGCGGGCACACAGGGGCGGCCGGTTTCGGAATAGAGCACGCCGGTGCCGATCTTGTATTTCTTCTGTGCGCCTGCGGCGACGCGCGTGCCCTGGGGAAAGATGATCAGCTGACCGAAGGCCGAGGCGCCGGATTTCACATCCGCGACCATCTTCTTGATCGCCTGGCCGCGCTTGCCGCGATCCACCGGGATACAGCCCAGCGCCTTGCCGTAATAGCCGACGATCGGGGTCCAGAGGATTTCCTTCTTCATGATGAACTTCGGCTCGGGCACCGCGCTGACGATCATGATGATGTCAAAGAAGCTTTGATGTTTCGAGGCGATGATGGCCTCGCCGGTGGGCACCTCGCCCCGGATTTCGCTGCGCAGCCCGACGATGCGGGCCGCGCTCCAACGCACGTAGCGGCAATAGGTGTGCACGGCGCGGAACGCCCAGTGGCGGCCGAAGATCGTCAGGGGCGTGAACACCAGCGCCAGCACGACCATGGCCAGGTACATCTGGATATTGAAGATCAGGGACAAGACCCATTGCACGGCGGTTCGCATCAGCTGCGCTCCTTCAAGGTGGTGGTGGCGGCGTTGCGGGTGGCGGCAAAGGCGACAAGCGCGGCCAGCGGCGGGATGGCGAGCGGCCAGAGCCAGTGCAGCCCCTGGAAGCCCAACCCGGTCAGGAAACCGCCGGCGGCATCCGCCGAGGGCAGCGCGGCGACCGCGCCCATCCCCAAAAGCGTGCCGACACCGGCCCCGGCCAGGGCGCGCAGGGTATAGCGGCGCACGAAGGCGCGGGCGATATAGGCGTCGCGGGCGCCGACGAGGCGCAAGACGCGGATCACCTGGGCGTTGGCGTTGAGCGCAGCAGAAGCGGCAAGCGTGATCATCACCCCGGTGGTGGCCGCGATCAGCAGGATCGACAGAAGCCCCAGCGCGCGCAGGCGTTTGGCCGCATTCACAAGCGGTTCGCGCCAACGGCTATGGTCGTCCAGTACCGCGCCCGGGGCCTCGCCCGCGAGACGGGCGCGCAGGCCCTCGGCGTCATAGCCCTCGCCTTCCTCGATCACCTCGATCAGACGCGGGATCGGCAAGGTATCCAGCGGCAGGTCGGGGCCGAACCAGGGTTCCAGCAGGGCGAACTGTTCCTCGTCCGACAGGGGGCGCGCGTCCTTGACGCCGGGGGTGGTGACCAGCACCTCCATCACCGCCAGAACCTGCGCGTCGATCTGCCCTTCGGGGGCCGAGACGCGAATGGTCGAGCTTTTGCCCAGCTCGGCGCCCCAGCGGTCCGCCAGCCGCCCGGTGGCCAGCGACAGGGCCAGGGCAAAGACGGTCAAAAACGCCATGGCGGCTGCGGCAAAGGTGGTCAGGCGCGCGGTAAAGCCGGTGGGCGGCACGACGCGGTCGGATTGGGCGTCACCGCCCAGGAAATGCAGGGATTTCGACAGGAGCTTGTTCACAGATCCGCCCCCGCCGCTTGCAATTGTTGATCCGAAATACGCAACACCCGCGCCTGCACCTGTGCCTTGGCCGAACGGATCAGGTGCATGTCATGGGTGGCAATCAGCACGGTCTTGCCCATGCGGTTGAGCTCCACCAGAAGGGTCAGAAGGCGCAGCGACATCTCCCAGTCGACATTGCCGGTGGGCTCGTCGGCCAGGATCACCTCGGGCGACATGATCACGGCGCGGGCCAGCGCCGCGCGCTGTCGTTCGCCGCCGGACAGTTCCGGCGGATGGGCGCCCGCCTGGGCCTCAAGCCCCACCCATTTCAACAGCTCGGTCAGCTCGCCGCCATCCACCGCACGGCCCGAGACGGTCAGCGGCAGGGCGACGTTTTCGGCCAGGGTCATGTGGTCCAGGAACTGGCAATCCTGGTGCACCACCCCCACCCGGCGGCGGATCGTCGCCACGTCGTCGCGGGTCATCGCGCGGGCGTCCTGGCCGAACAGGTTCACCACGCCCTTGGTCGCGGTCAGCTCGCCATAACACAGCTTCATCAGCGTGGTCTTGCCCGCGCCGCTGGGACCGGTCAGGAAATGGAACGACCCGGGCGCCAGGGTCAGGTTCAGCCCGGTCAGCAGCGTACCACCACCATAGCCGTAGGAAACGTCGTCAAGCTCGATCAATGGGGGCCTCTGCTGCGGGTCATGCGGGCTGTCTTGGGACTGTTTTGCCTCACCTTTCCGCCTGTTTCAATGCGCCCGTTGCAAAGGTTTGATTTTCCTTCTGTTTGCGCCCATACTGCGGGGCAAAAGGCGGGTGAGGCACGCCAAAGAGGCATAGAAACGGGGGCAGAGATGCGACTTGTTTGCCCGAATTGCGGGGCGCAGTACGAAGTGGACGACCGGGTCATTCCTGACACCGGGCGCGATGTGCAATGCTCGAATTGCGGACATGGCTGGTTTCAGGGTCCCCCGGATCAGGATGCAGACCTGGCCGAAGAGCTGGGCACGGTGCCGTCGGTAGCCGAGGCCGAGCCCATGCCGGAGCCAGCGCCCGAGGCCGGGCCGTCTTCGGACATGGAAGCCGCAGCGGACCCGGCGCACGAGCCGGAAGATGCCCCCACGGAGGACGACGGTCCGGAACCGGAGGATACCCCCGACCCCGAGCTTGCCCCTGCCCCCACGCCCCAGGCGCTGGACGACGGCGTGCGCGACATCCTGCGCCAGGAAGCCGAGTTCGAGATGGAGCAACGTGCCCATGACCACGAACAGCTGGAAAGCCAGCCGGATCTGGGATTGGAAGACGTGGACCCCGAAGAGGCCCGCCGCCGCACCGTGCAGGAACGCATGGCCCGGCTGCGCGGCCTGGATGAAATGCCCGACGAGGTGGATGAAGACAGCGGCGCGCGTCGCGACCTTCTGCCGGATATCGAAGAGATCAGCTCGACCCTGGATGGCGACGGCGTGGACCCGGGCAACCTGCCCCCCGATGCCACCGTGGCGCCTTCCAAACGCGGCGGGTTCCGCCGTGGCTTCCTGATGATGCTGGTGCTGGCGGCAGTGATCGCGCTGCTCTACGCCTACGCGCCGCAACTCGGAGAGGCGGTCCCGGCACTTCAGCCCTATCTGGAGGCCTATGTCGCCCTGATCGACAAGGCACGCATGGCGCTGGACGGGCTGCTGCAGAGCGCCATCGGCAAAATGCAGGGGGCAGCCGAGGGCTGAGCCCGATGGCTATTCTCGAACCACCCCGCGACGACATTCACCTGTCGTTCCACCTGCATCGCCATGGCTGGTCCAGTCTGTGCATCTTTGACGGGGCGACCCTTCACGACCTGCGTATAAGCGCGCTGTTCACGGATGCCCCCTGCGTGCCTGTTGGATCTGGCGGCGGCGGTGCTGGACAATCGGGCGGAGGAAGTCACGCTGGAAGATGAACCCGGGCGTCACAGTCTTTCCGTTTCCCCGGACCCGCAGCAGCACATCATGCGTCTTGTGGTGCGCGACGTGCACGCTGACCCCCCCCTGCTGCTTGATGCCCACATCAAACGGCGTCGGCTGATCACCGAATTGATGATGGCCCTATGGAAACCACATGTCCTTTTGCGGGAACCGTCCTACCAAAAGGATCGCGCCCGCCTACAGGGGCGCCACCATCCCTGGCCTGATTTCCCCCACAAGGCACTGCGCGCCTTGAACGCGCGTTGGACAGAAGATCCGGTGCTTGGCCCGTCCTGTCTGCGTTGAGATCCCGCCAGCGCCGACACCAAAATTCTTCTGAAGAATTTTGCAAAACTTTTCAGAAAAGTTTTGGGCCCGCCTGCCGCGATCAAAACTGATCCAGAAGCCGTTTCAGGTAGTCCAATTCGATCTGCGGGCGGTCGCCTTCGCCCGACCGGCGGCGGATGTCTTCCATCAGTTCCTGGGCGCGGCGGTAGACGTCTTCGCCCTCGGCCAGCGGGCCCTGGTCGGAGGTCATGCCCCCGGCCCCGGCTTCGCGACCCAGCGGATCATTGCGTTCCTGGCCCGGCTCGCCAGCCGCCGTGCCCTGCTGCCCCTGGCGCGCGGCCTGTTCCTGGCGCATGGCGTCTTCGAGGTTGCGCATGCCCTCGCGCATGGCCTCCATCGCCTCGGCCTGGCGATCCAGCGCCTCGCCGATATCGCCCTCGCGCAGGGCCTGTTCGGCGCCGTCCATCGCCTCCCCGGCCCGACCCAGCGAGTCGCGCGCCGCCTGGCCTTCTTCGGTGCCCGCGCCGGGCAAGCCGCGCCGCTGTGCGTCGAGTTGGTCACGCAGCTGGCCCTGGCGTTCGGCCAGATTGCCCTGCTGGCCATCCTCGCCGTCCGAACCTTCGCCCTCGCCACCTTCGCCGCTATGGGCCTGGCCACGGCCCTGGCCACCGTCGCGCCCTTCGTTTTCGGCGCTTTCGCCAGCCGAGGACGAGGCCCCGCCCTGTTCCTGAAGATCGCGGAAGGCCTCGTCCGACAGGCCCTGCTGGTTGCGCAGCGTGTCCTGCAACCCCTGCATCGCCTGTTCACCGGGGCTTTGCCCCTGGCCGGGCTGGCCCTGGGTGACCTGCATGTTCTCCATCAACTGGCGCAGCATTTCGAGCGCGGCCATCGCCTCGTCCATACGGCCCTGGCGCATCAGTTCCTCGATGCGCTCCATCATGTCGGCCAAGTCCTGCGGCGTCATGGTCATCATGTTGTCGCCGGGTGGCGGCTGTTCGCCCTGTGGCTGCTGCTGGGCCAACTGGTTCATGTAGTCGCGCATCGCCTCGCGCAGCTCGTCCATCAGCTCGGCCAGTTCCTCGGGCGAAGCGCCCTGTTCCATCGCTTCGGCCAGACGTTCCTGCGCCCGTTGCAACCGGGCCAGGGCGTCGCCCAGGCTGCCCTCCTCGATCGCCACGGCCATGTCCCAGAGCACCTGGGCCATACGGTCGCGCGCCTCACCGGTCAGCTCCGGGGCCATGGCGGCCTCCAACTCCCGGATCGCCAGGCGCAGTTTCAGGTAGTGACCGACACTGGGGAAAATATCCTCATCCGCATTATAGCCAATCGCGCGCAATACCTGGGCCACCCGGGGGCCATTCACGCGGGTCCAGAGCAGGTCGCGGCGCTGTTCGATCAGCGCATGGGCCAGCGGGTTCAGGAAACGACGGCCGGGCAGGATGATCTCCTGCGTCTCAGACTGCGCCATCTGCCCAGCCGCGTCCTCGACGATCAGCTGCATGGCGACCGGCATCTCGGCCCAAGGATGCTGCATGAAGTTCTCGTGCAGCACCTCTTCGATCAGGGCGCGGTCGCCGCGGAACGGCATGGGCAGGTCGACCACGATGGGATCGCGCGGCTCCGGGTCCACGGCCAGCCCATGTCGACGGTCAAGCGCCTCCATGTTCAACGTGAACTCGGCCCGGCCTGCCACCACGCCATAGTCGTCGGTGGCGACAAACGCCTGGCTCATCGTGCCGTCCAGGGCGCGTTCCAGCGAGCCCTCGGGGCGCACGGCGGGGGGCACGTCGCCGATGGCGGTGATGCGCCAGGCGCGGCCACCGGGGCCGGTGACCTCCAGCGCGCCGTTCTGGGTGACCTCGAAAGGAATGCCCTCTTCAATCGGCGCTTCGGCCACGTCCTGGGTCACGCCCAGCACACCCTGTTGACCATAAAGGCGCAGGGTGACGCGGCTGCCGGTGGGCACGGCAAGCGGGCCTGCGGGCTGGTCGTTCAGATAAAGGCTGGGCTTGCCGGTATAGGCGGGCGGCTCGATCCAGCCTTCCCAACTGGCCAGAAGCGCGGCCTGGGCGGCGGGGCCGGTGGGCAGGGTGACGTCGGTGACGCGGCTGAAGGAGCCGAACCCGGCCACCGTGATCGCGGCGATAAGGGCGACAAGACGCAGACCATAAGGGTCGGCGGCGGCGACACGCAGGTCCGGTTCAACCGCGCGCGCGCCGTCCAGTCGCGCCGCCATACGGGCCTGATGCGCGGCCCAGACGGCTTGCGAGCCCGCATCCGCGCGGCCAATGGCCTGGTCATCCAGAAGGGCGGCAATCGGCTGCCCCGGCAGGGTCGCATCGAGCCGCGCCATGACCTGCGGCCACGCGGGCCAGGCAAATCGGCGCACACCCCAGGCAAAGGCGACAAGCGCGGCAAGACCGACTGCAAGCGCCGTCCAGAAGGGGGGAATGAGGCTGTTCAGCAGGCCGGAGCCCAGCACGGCCAGCCCGCCCAGAAACACCGTGACCAAGGGCCAGAAGGCCCGCCACAGACGTTCCACCACCATCCCCGCCGCCGTCAGGCGCAGGGGCCATCGCAGACGCCGGGTGGCGTCAGCTGGCAGGGTGGGACGCGACATGTGCCTCCGTCAGAAGGTTACAACCATGCGGGGATGGTATCGCGTTCCAACATCTCTTCATAGGTGGGACGTTCGCGAATGACGGCGAATTGATCCCCCATCACAAGCACTTCGGGAATGAGCGGGCGGGAGTTGTATTCCGACGCCATGACCGCGCCGTAAGCGCCAGCCGAACGGAAAGCGACCAGATCGCCCGCCTTCAGCGGCGCCATGTCGCGCGCCTTGGCGAAGGTATCGCCGGTCTCACAAATTGGGCCGACGATGTCATAGCGCGCCTGTTCCACACCCGGTTCGGGTTCGGTGACCGGTACGATATCGTGATGCGCCTCGTACATGGCCGGGCGCACAAGATCGTTCATCGCACTGTCAACAATGAGGAAATCGCGCCCTTCGCCTTCCTTCACATAGATCACGCCGGTGACCATGATCCCGGCATTGCCGGAAATCAGACGGCCCGGTTCGATCTCGATCTCGCAGCCCAGATCGCCCACGGTCTCGCGGATCACCTGACCGTATTCGATCGGCAGCGGCGGCGCGTCATTCGAACGCTCGTAGGGGATGCCAAGCCCGCCACCCAGGTCCAAGCGGCGAATGTCATGCCCGTCGGCGCGAAGCTGCCGGGTCAGGTCCGCGACCTTCAGATAGGCCTGGCGGAAGGGCTCCAGATCGGTCAGTTGGCTGCCGATATGCACGTCGATGCCGACCGCATCGAGGCCCGGCAGGCGAGCGATCTCGGCATAGACCTCGCGGGCGCGGGAGATCGGGATGCCGAACTTGTTCTCGCTCTTGCCGGTGGCGATCTTGGCGTGGGTCTTGGCGTCCACATCCGGGTTCACGCGCACGGTGACGGGGGCGGTAACGCCCAGCTCGGTGGCGACCTCGGAGAGGGCGCGCATCTCGGGCTCGCTTTCCAGGTTGAACTGGCGAATGCCCTGGGTCAGCACCAGGCGCATCTCCTCGCGGGTCTTGCCGACGCCGGAAAAGACGATGCGGTCGCCCGGCACACCGGCGGCAATGGCGCGGCGGTATTCGCCGCCCGACACCACGTCCATGCCCGCGCCCATCTCGCCCAGCAGTTTCAAGACGGCGAGGTTGGAGTTCGATTTGACCGCGAAACAGACCAGGTGATCCATACCGCTGAGCGCCTCGGTAAACAGGCCGAAATGGCGCTGCAACGTGGCGGTGGAATAGACATAGAAGGGCGTGCCGACCTGGGCAGCGATATCGGTCAGCGCAACATCCTCGGCATGCAGGATGCCGTCGCGATAGAGGAAATGGTCCATGGGGCCGGGCCTTTGTCGTCTTGTGGTTCAAGGCGCTATAGCAGGCCGATTGGCCCACAACAAACGATAAGGGCCACGCCCGACCCTGGGTGGGCGTTTAGGAACGGTTTTGTCGTGCGAGCCGACGTAAGAAGCTCAAACGTCAGTGTTTGTTGAATTGTCGAAAAAACGCCCTCCCGTGGGGAGGGTCGGGCGTGGCCCGGCCTGCGGCCGTGCCCAACAGTCATCTTCGCTAACGCGTGATAAGCGTCAAACCGGCCGCGTCCTGAGAAACAGATAGAGCGGCAGCCCGCAGCTCACCCCGACCAACAGGGTCGCGGGGATGGCCCAGAGCGCGGACCAGTTCTTGCGTACCCAGGTTTCGACGACGATCCACAGGGTCAGCGCGACGCCGGAAATCAACAGATCCCAGGCCGCCGCCTTGCCTGCCGCATTCACCTGCCAGGCCTCGATCAACCCGGCGATGGACCAGCCCGCCGTTGCGAAATGGTCCAGCAGGTGCATCCCCGGCAAGAGGGCACCGACGAGGGCCAGAAGCAGATAGGCGACCCTCAACGGCGACATGTTATTGGCCCGCTTCTGCGGTGGGCGGGATCGGTTCACCATCCGCGCCGCAGGCGGCGAGTGCCAGGAAGGAGAGGATCAGGGCGGCTCGGATCATTTCAGCGCCTCCTGCCAGCGGGCCACCTGTTTGCGCACTTCGGACGGCGCGGTGCCGCCGTAGCTGGTGCGCGAGGCGACCGAGTTGTGCACGCCCAGAACGCCGAAGACCTCGTCGTTGATGGCACCGTGTACCGATTGCATCTCGGCGAGGCTCAGGTCGGGCAGGTCGCAGCCCTTTCCTTCCGCCATGGCGACCAGCGATCCGGTCACGTGATGGGCGTCGCGGAACGGCATGTTCAGCGCGCGCACCAGCCAGTCGGCCAGGTCCGTGGCGGTGGAGAAACCGGAGGAGGCCGCAGCCTCAAGGCTTTCGGTGTTGGCCTGCATGTCCGACACCATGCCAGTCATCGCCGCCAGCGCCAGCATCAGCGAATCGGCGGCGTCGAAGACCTGTTCCTTGTCCTCCTGCATGTCCTTGGAATAGGCCAAGGGAAGTCCCTTCATCACGGTCATCAGGCCGACATTGGCGCCCATGATCCGGCCGACCTTGGCGCGGATCAGCTCGGCGGCGTCCGGGTTCTTCTTCTGCGGCATGATCGAGCTACCGGTCGAGAAACGATCCGACAGGGCGACGAAGCGGAACTGGGCCGAGGACCAGATCACCAGTTCCTCGGCAAACCGCGACAGGTGCATGGCGCAGATCGAAGCGGCGCCCAGAAACTCCAGCGCGAAGTCGCGGTCGGACACGGCGTCGAGGCTGTTGGCGGCGGGGCGGTCGAAGCCCAGCGCCTGGGCCGTCATGTGACGGTCGATCGGGAATCCGGTGCCCGCCAGCGCGGCGGCGCCCAGGGGCGATTCATTCATGCGCTTGCGGGCGTCCTGGAACCGCGACATGTCACGGCCGAACATTTCGACATAGGCCATCATGTGGTGGCCCCAGGTGACGGGCTGGGCGGTCTGCAGGTGGGTAAAGCCGGGCATGACCCAATCGGCCCCGGCTTCGGCCTGCGACAACAGGGCGCGGATCAGCGCGTTGAGCCCGGAAATGGCCGCATCGAGCTGGTCACGGACCCACAATTTGAAATCCGTCGCCACCTGGTCATTGCGCGAACGCCCTGTGTGCAAACGGCCTGCGGGCTCTCCGATCACCTCTTTCAGCCGCGCCTCGACATTCATGTGGATGTCTTCCAGCGCGGTGGAGAAGGCGAAATTGCCGCTTTCGATCTCTGACAAGACCGTGAGCAGCCCTTCCCGGATCGCCTTGGCGTCGCTATCAGTGATGATGCCCTGGGCGGCCAACATGGCCGCATGGGCGCGCGAGCCTTCGATGTCCTGTTTGGCCATGCGCTTGTCGAACCCGATCGAGGCGTTGATCGCCTCCATGATCGCGTCGGGTCCGGCGGCGAAACGGCCGCCCCACATGGCGTTTGCGGCTTGCTTGGTGTCATTCATGGCGAGGTCTCGGAGGTCTCATGTCTATCATTCGGTCTGCCCTGCTTTATACGGCGCTGGTGCTGGGTGCAAATGTTGCGATGGCGGATATGGCCAGTATCGAAGCCCTGCGCGAAGGGTCGATGAAGAAGCTGATCTTTCTGTCGGAGCCGAAACCGGCCAGCGACGTGGTGTTCACGGACGCGGACGGGGGGGAGCATACGCTGGCCGAATACCAGGGCCAGGTGGTGGTGCTGAACTTCTGGGCGACTTGGTGTGCGCCCTGCCGCAAGGAAATGCCCGCGCTGGACGCGTTGCAGCAGGAGCTTGGCGGAGAGGATTTCCAGGTCGTCACCATCGCCACCGGGCGCAACAAGCTGCCGGCGATCCGAAACTTCTTTGACGAGGCCGGGGTCACCGCCCTGCCGATCCTTCTGGATCCACGCCAGGCGTTGGCGCGCGAGATGCGCGTGCTCGGCCTGCCCGCCACCGTCGTTCTGGATCGCGACGGGCAAGAGATCGCTCGGATGATCGGCGACGCCGAATGGGATTCGGACAGCGCCAAGGCGATCCTGCGCGCACTGATCGCAGTGGCGCCCGCCGAAAGCTAACCTACCGGAAAGCGGGGTGCTCCCGCCCCCTGCCAGCGCCTGCGGCTTGTCAGGCGTTGGGCGTAGCGCGTTTTGCATTGCAAAACGCGCGGAGGGCGACAGCGGGCTCTGCCCGCGAGAGCCGCGTAGCTTGCGGAGGGCGACAGCGGGCTCTGCCCGCGAGAGCCGCGTAGCTTGCGGAGGGCGACAGCGGGCTCTGCCCGCGAGAGCCGCGTAGCTTGCGGAGGGCGACAGTGGGCTCTGCCCGCGAGAGCCGCGTAGCTTGCGGAGGGCGACAGTGGGCTCTGCCCGCGATAGCCGCGTAGCTTGCGGAGGGCGGCAGCGGTGCTTGCACCGCGAGAGCTGCGTAACCAGTTTCGCTTTGCGAAACTGGCGGCCCCTAATAGCGGTGCTGACCATCGCGAGAAGGCGTAGCGCTTTTCACCGGGGCGAAAAGCGTGGGGGGCTCTGCCCCCGCCTTCGGCTCCCCCGAGTTTTTTCGGAAAGATGAAGAGCGAGACACACTATTTATGTGGCGCCCCGCCCCCGGCGCGGCGGGGCGGGGTGGCACCCGGCCGCGTCCTTCGTGACGGCGCAAAGGGTGGGAGCCGCGGCGGGGGCGGCGGGGGCACCTGACCTCACGGCACCGTTGACGAGGCGGCCGCCAAGCCGCTCATATCTCCCCTCAAAGGGGAGGAGAGCGATGCCGTTGGAGGTTCTGGCATCCATTGTCGTGGTCGGTCTGGCCGCGATCTGGATCATGATGCGTTTCATGGGGTTCGACCGGGAGCTGCGCTTTGCGGACGAGGCCGTGGCGCGCGCGGAATGGGCAGCTGACAACCCGACCGCGCCGCCGCTGGACATCATCGTGGCCGAGAGCGGCAAGGCCGCGCTGGTGCGCAACAAGCGCGGCTTGGGTCTGATCTGGACCATGGGGCTGGACACCGCGAGCCATGACCTGGCTGGCGCCGTCCCGCGCCCGCATCCCAAGGGGCTGCGCGTGGTTCTACACGATTTCGCCGCGCCCTCGGTCCTGGTCGAACTGACCCCCGACGAGATCCCGACCTGGCATCAAATGATCGAGGAGGCCGCATGAGCTACCCTGACGTGGTGAACTACGCAGTGCCCGGTTTTGTGGCGCTGATCGTGATCGAGATGGTCTGGATCTTCGTCAAGAAACGCGGCGGGCGGTACGAGTCGAAGGACGCGATGACCTCGCTGGCAATGGGCGTCGGCAATGTGGTGGCCGGGATCATCCTGGGCTTCATCACCTACGGGTTCTTCATGTTCCTTTGGCGCCTCACGCCGCTGGACCTGGGCCATGCCTGGTGGGTCATTGCGCTCTGTTTCGTGCTGGACGACCTGCGCTATTACTGGGTGCATCGTTTCGGCCACCGTATCCGCTGGGTCTGGGCCAGCCATGTGAACCACCATTCAAGCCAGCATTACAACCTGACCACGGCGCTCAGGCAGACCTGGACCGGCACCTTTACCCTGATGATGGTGGTGCGCGCGCCGCTGGTGCTGATGGGGTTCCACCCGGCGATGATCTTCTTTGTCGGCGGGCTGAACCTGATCTATCAGTTCTGGATCCACACCGAAGCCATCGACAAATGCCCGCGCTGGTTCGAGGCCGTGATGAACACGCCGAGCCACCACCGGGTGCACCACGGGCGCAATGCACGCTACCTGGACGCCAATTACGCGGGCGTCTTCATCATCTGGGACAGGATGTTCGGCACTTTCGTGCCCGAACAGGAGAGCGAGCCGGTGGACTATGGTCTGGTGCACAATATCGGCACGTTTAACCCGATCCGCGTGGCTTTTCACGAGTGGGTCGCGATCGCGCGCGATTGGAGGCAGCCCGGGGTCACCTGGAAGGATCGCTGGAATTACGCCGTGCGCCCGCCGGGGTGGCGCCATGACGGGCGGGGCGGCTCGACCGAAATGCTGAAACGACTGGATGTGAAGCGGAACCCGGAGAAGGCGGGCACGCCGGGGTTCGAGCCTGAACGGATGTAGGCACACCTCCCGCAATGCGAAAGGCCGCCCCGGTGACGGAGCGGCCCTTTGATTTCACCACGCGCCTGGGAGGGAGGCGCGTGGTGGGGTCTGATCGGCGATCACTTCAGCAGAGCGCGCACGATCTGGCGTTTCTCACCTTCGCTGTCGCCCGAGTGGATGGCGTTCAGAACCTTGCGCACCTGGGTGTCCGAGAGGCTCTCGACGGCAACGCTGTTCGGCACGTAGTTGCTGATCGCGTGCAGGTCGGCGGAGGTGACCGAAGCGGCCTGGGCGGCGCCAGCCAGAGTAACCAGGGCAAGGGCGGAGGTGGCGATGATGCGTTTCATTTCAGTGTTCCTTTCGAGTGGGGGCACAGGGCCCGTGGGAGTGTGTTTCTTGCTGGGCTGTCTGCCCGACACCAGACAAACTGGGGTTGGAAAATCCGGTTTCAAACTCACGGAGCGCTCGCAATTGCTCACGCGGTTGTGCCCTTGAAAACAAGGCCTGTCAGACAGGGCATTGTGCCTTTCTGCACAGGCTATGTGCGGCTCAAGCAGGGCTGAAAACATGGGGTTTTGCGGGGTGTAGGAAAGCTCACACGCAGGAGCGGAAATCAGGTGCAAAAAAATCGATCACAAAAAGTTTTTGGCGGCAGAAAAACGAAATGTTGCGACGCCCTCCGCCTTGCGTGAGCGGGCGTGACCGCAACGGGGGGGGACCGGCCTGCAGAAGCTTGCTCAAACCATGGCAGGCCCCTGTTCCCGTCGACCCATCGCGCCTATGCTGGCCTCAAATCCATGGTTCAGTGACGAGGGTGCAGCATGCGAGTTGACAGGCGACAGGTCGTTTTGGGGGCTTTGGCGGGCGCCGGTTTCGGCGTTGCCTCGCCCCTTTGGGCGCAGGCGGGGTTCGACGCCTGGCTGGGCGGGTTTCGTGCCCGCGCCCGGGCGGCGGGCATCCGGAGGGCGACCCTGGACAAGGGGCTGGCCGGTGCACGTTACCTGCCCAAGGTAATCGAGCTGGACCAGCGCCAGGCGGAGGTGGCGAAGCCGATGCAGGACTACCTGGCCTCGGCGGCCTCGTCGGCGCGGATCACCGGCGGGCAGCGGGCGTTGCACAAATGGGGCGACACGCTCGGCCGGATCGAGAAACGTACCGGCGTGCCTGCCGAGGTCGTGGTGGCGATCTGGGGCATGGAAAGCAGTTTCGGTGGGTTTCGCGGATCGCAGCCGGTGATCTCGGTGCTCGCCACGCTGGCCTTCGAGGGGCGCCGGGCCGGGCGGTTCGAAGACGAGCTGATTGCCGCGCTGAAGATCCTGCAGAAGGGCCACGCGAGCCCCGGCCAGATGGTCGGCAGCCACGCAGGCGCGATGGGGCATACGCAGTTCATGCCCTCGACCTACCTGGCCCATGCGGTGGATGGCACGGGCGATGGAACGCGCGACATCTGGGGGAATGATCCGCGCGATGCGCTGGCCTCGACGGCGGCCTATCTGAAGGCTTTGGGATGGCGCAAGGGCCAGCCCTGGGGTGTTGAGGTCGCCCTGCCTGCTGGGTTCGATCCGGGGCTGACCGGGCGGGTTCTGAAACGCAGCCGCAAGGACTGGACCGGGTTGGGCGTGCGCCTGGCGGATGGCGGGACGTTGCCGGATCATGGCAAGGGCGGGATCATCCTGCCCGCGGGCCCGCGTGGTCCTGCCTTCATGATCTGGGAGAACTTCCAGGTGCTGAAGGGCTACAATTATGCCGACAGCTATGTGATCGGGGTCGGCCACCTGTCGGATCGCATTGCGGGCGGCGGGCCGATCCGGTCGGGCTTTCCCGACCGGCCCTGGGGCATGACCACGGACCAGCGCATGGCGCTGCAACGGCGGCTGAACGCGGCGGGGTTCAATGCGGGCAATCCGGACGGGGTGATTGGCGAGAAAGGCCGCGCGGCGATCCGGGCCTATGAGGCGAGCCGGGGGCTGCGCGAAACCGGGGTGCCGTCTGTGGCGCTGCTAGAGGCGCTGAACTAACGCAGGCGCAGCATCAGGCTGCCCAGCGCCAGAACCCCGGCCCCACCCGCCAGACCAAGCGTGGCGGGAAAGCCGATCAGCTCGACCATCACGCCCAGGGCCCCTGCCCCGGCCGCCGCGGCACCGATGCCGACCATGGCCCAGAGGCTCATCACCCGGCCACGCAGGTCGTCATCCAGCCCCATCTGCACCGTGGTCTGCATGGAAATCCCGGAGACAGAGCTGGCAAAGCCCAGCCCGGTGACAATGGCCAGCGTCAGCGCCCAGCTGCCGGACTGGCCCATCACCATGACCGCGCCCATGCCGATCAGCGTCAGGGCCAGGGCCCAGCGTGGCAGTTTTCCTTCAGCCTGCGCAGGCGTCAGCGCCTTGATGAACCCGGCCACCAGCGCACCGGCACCGGCGCAGGCGGTCAGCACACCCAGACCGGCGGGGCCTTTCGAAAAGATACCGTCGGCGACGACCGGCAGGATTTCGAGCGCGCCGCGAATGACAAAGGCGAAGATGCCGGTGGCGAGGATCGCGTGGCGGATATGCGGCACACGGGCTGCGTGACGGATGCCATCCCCCAACGCCTCAAGGAACGGTGGCTTCGCCCCGCGCCGGGTCTTTTCGCGGGGCTTGAGCGCGCTCAAGGCCAGAAGGAACGGCAGATAGCAGATCACCTGCAACACCATCACCGCACCGATGCCCCAACCGGCGATGATCCAGCCCGCCAGCGCCGGGCCGATCAGCCGCGCCATGTTGAAGTTGATCGCCACCAGCGCCACCACCGAGGGCACCGCGGGCGGCGGCACCAGGCGCGGCGCCAGCGACATGCGCACCGGATTGTGGGCCGAGGCCACGATGCCATGGGCAAAGGAGATCAGTGCCAGGATCAGCGGAGAGATCACCCCGGTGACCCAGTACAGCAGCAGCAGGCTGGCCAGCACCAGCATCGATCCCTGTGTCGCCATGGCCGCCAGCTTGACCCGCACCCGATCCACCAACACGCCAAAGAACGGCCCGGTAATCATCGAGGGCGCAAAGCTGAGGAAGGCAACCAGCCCCACGAAACTGGGCGCGCCGGTCATTTCCCAGGCCAGCCACCCTACCGTCAGGCGCTGCATCCACAGCCCGTTCAGGGCAAAGGCATTGCCCAGGAAATAGAGCCGGAAGTCGCGGTGCTTGAGCGCGGTAATGTTCATGGGTCCACCTGAAAAGAAAAGGGCCGGTCGCCCGGCCCTGTCCGTGTCTGCGCTTAGTCGCCGCGCACCATGTCGACGCCCAGGTGTTTGGCGACGGTAAAGATGTCCTTGTCGCCGCGTCCACACATGTTCATGCAGATGATGTGATCGGCGGGCAGCTCTGGTGCGATCTTCATCACATGGGCCAGCGCGTGGGAGGGCTCCAGCGCCGGGATAATCCCTTCGGTCGTGCAGCAAAGCTGGAACGCCTCCAGCGCCTCGGTGTCGGTGATGGCGACATATTCGGCGCGGCCGATCTCGTGCAGCCAGGAATGTTCCGGCCCGATGCCCGGGTAGTCCAGACCGGCCGAGATCGAGTGGCCCTCCAGGATCTGCCCGTCCTCGTCCTGCAACAGGTAAGTGCGGTTGCCATGCAGCACGCCGGGACGGCCACCGGTGAGCGAGGCGCAGTGTTCCATCTTCATGTCGACGCCCTTGCCGCCCGCTTCGACACCGATGATGCGCACGCTTTCGTCGTCGAGGAACGGGAAGAACAGGCCCATGGCGTTGGAGCCGCCGCCGATCGCGGCGATCACCGTGTCGGGCAGCCGATCCTCGGCCGCCAGCATCTGCGCCTTGGCTTCCTTGCCGATGATCGCCTGAAAATCGCGCACCATGGCCGGGTACGGGTGCGGCCCCGCCACCGTGCCGATGCAGTAGAACGTGTCGCGCACGTTCGTCACCCAGTCGCGCAACGCGTCGTTCATCGCGTCCTTCAGCGTGCCGCGCCCGGAGGTCACCGGAATGACCTCGGCGCCCAGCAGCTTCATGCGGAACACGTTGGGCGCCTGACGCTCGACATCATGGGCGCCCATGTAGACGATGCATTTCAGACCGAACTTGGCGCAGACCGTGGCGGTGGCCACACCGTGCTGACCCGCGCCGGTCTCGGCAATGATGCGGGTCTTGCCCATGCGGCGGGCCAGAAGGATCTGCCCCAGCACATTGTTGATCTTGTGCGCGCCGGTGTGGTTCAGCTCGTCGCGTTTCAGGTAGATCTTGGCCCCGCCCAGGTGCTTGGTCAGCCCCTCGGCATAATAAAGCGGCGAGGGGCGGCCCACGTAATGGGTCCAGAGGTCATCCATCTCGGCCCAGAACGTGTCGTCGGTCTTGGCCTTCTCGTATTCCGCCTCGAGATCCAGGATCAGCGGCATCAGGGTTTCGGACACGAACCGACCACCGAAATCGCCGAAACGGCCTTTCTCATCCGGGCCGTTCATGAAGGAATTGAAAAGATCGTTCGCCATTGGGGCCTCCTGCTGGTCAGAACGGGGATAATGGGCCGGGGGCCGGGGGGCAAGTCAGTCTTGCAGAAAAGCGGGACAGGCCACGCGGGTCAGGGCGCCGATGCAGGTGACGGTGTCGCGGCCGGGCCACCGGGCTTCGATGCGGGTGTAGAAGAGCTCATCCTCGACATCGAGGCTGACGAACTGGCGCAACAGGTCCACGCAGGCCGCGCGGTTCGACTTGCACAGGCCCAGAAGGAGCTGCCCGCCGCTGTTTGTCGGATCAATCCCGGCGCCGTCCTCGATCTGGGCCGCAAGACGCTCGCGCAGCAGCCGGTCCACATCTGCGTCGGAAGGCTTGGTGACAAAGGCTGCGACAAGAAGAGCAACCAGGCAGATGAGAGCAAGTCTCAGCATGATGTTCCGGCTCCAACGTTAGGAATGAGTATAGGTGCAGTCATGCAAGCCCTTCGAGAAGGCGCTTCATCTGCTTGCGGCCATGCGAAAACCGGGGCAACCGCCTGGCCCAGTTCGTGAAATCCGCCCGGACGCTCGTGGAGAAGTCCAGGATGTCCTGAACGGTTTCAAAGACCACGGCCCCTTGCGGCGGGATTTCCGGCGCGAACTTCCGCCCCATGCGCGCTTCGACCCAGGCAATGTCGGAGGCATTCTCGACGAGCGCCGGGCTGACGACCTCCTCGCCCAGATCAAACCGTGTCGACCCGAACTTCGCAATCGCATGCGGAAAGGCGCGCCTTCGGCCATGCTCGCGCGGTTCGCCGCGTTCTTCCTGGCGACACCGCCATTCAAAGAGCGTTGCGAAGGCTTCCGCAGAAATGGAGGGGTTCAGCTCCTTTCCCGCGGGCAGGTCGGCAGGGTCGAAGCCGACGCGACGCGCGAAATCCGTCAACACGTCCTGCCCCTCCAACCTGTCCCGTTCGAAGGGAATCAGGGTCATATGGTCTGCCCCGAGGGCCTTTTCCCATTTTTCAAACCGCTTGCCGTAGCCGGGCCAAAGGGCGGCGCCCGAAAATTGCGTGAAGCCGACCTTGACCCGTTGCTGCGCCTGCGACCGCATATAGCTGCGGGGAGGCCGGATATAGGCGAGCGCCTGGACCTGGTCGAAATGCGGCGACATCGCGCAGAGCAGGTCGGTCACTTTCTCAGGGGGCAGCATCTGCGGGAACCCTTCGCCCGAGATCACCACATCGCGCCGGTCGCGACCAAGTTCGTGGTCCAGGTCCTTGCGCGTGATTTGCGGGCGCACGGGCTTTCCCCCGGCAAAGTAGTTTTCCCGCTGCTGTTCCTCGCCGAACAGCTGGATCATCGCAGGCGTGTGGTTCGGCATGCCAAGCGAAAAATAGCGCACGCGGTCGTTCTGTACGCCGGACAGGCCGTTCTGGATCGTGGTTGACCCGGTCTTGTTCATGCCCAGGTGCAGAAAGAGCGTGCGCGTCATTTTGCGCCCGTGGCCGCCGTCACGAACCGTGCGACCAGGCCCGCATCCTTTTCGCCCGGGGCGCTTTCCACGCCGGAACTCACGTCAACCTGGCGCGCGCCGGTGCGTTTGATCGCCTCGGCCACGTTGTCAGGATTGAGCCCTCCGGCCAGCAGCCATGGGCAGGGCCAGTATTTGCGCGCCACGAGCGTCCAGTCAAAGGCCAGGCCGTTGCCACCCGGCAGCACGGCGCCCTTGGGCGCCTTGGCGTCGATCAAGAGCTGATCGGCCACCGGGGCGTAGAGGTCGATCTGCACCACGTCTGCGGCTTCCGCAATGCCGATCGCCTTGATCACGGGCAGGCCGAAGCGGTCCTTGACCTCGGCCACCCGTTCGGGGCTTTCGGCGCCATGCAGCTGGATCATGTCGGTGGTGGTGGCATCCAGAATGCGTGCGATCTGATCATCCGGGGCGTTCACCACCAGGGCGACCTTGGCCACGCCCACGGGTACATCGAGCATCAGCGCGCCCGCCTCGGCGGGCGTCACGTAACGCGGGCTTTTCGGAAAGAAGTTGAAGCCGATATAGCGCGCGCCAGCCTCGGCCGCCGCCGCCACTTGCTCGGGCCGCTTGAGCCCGCAGATCTTGACCGAAATCTCCGCCATGGGCGGTGTTTACCGCGCTTCCTCAAGCAAGGCCAGAACATCGTCGCCGGTCTTGCTTTCGGGCGTCTTGATCGTCTTGACCTCACGCTCCAGCTTGGCGACCGAGCGCTTGGCCCGCGCCCCTTCGGCCCGGTGCTTGTGTTCGCGCAGCCACTCCCAGACGAAACCGATCAGCACGCCCGAGATGATCGCACCGAAAATGATGATGAAGAGCGGCAGCGTCACCGACCATGAGAAACCCAGGAAGCCGGTCAGCCCCTCGGGCAGCAGGTGCAGCGTCACCGCGCCGCGATTGGCCATGGCGACCGTGACCAGACAGACCGCCAAGGCGGCCAGGAACGCATAGCGAATGTAACGCATGAGAGCCTCTTACGACTTGCCGTTCAGACGATCCCGCAGAAGCTTGCCGGTCTTGAAGAAAGGCACGTGCTTTTCCTCGACCTGGACCGACTCGCCGGTACGCGGGTTGCGCCCGATACGAGCATCCCGCTTCTTGACTGAAAAGGCGCCAAATCCGCGCAGCTCGACCCGATCCCCGCGGGCCATCGCTTCGATGATTTCTTCGAAAATCGTGTTCACGATGCGCTCGACGTCACGCTGATAGAGATGCGGATTCTCGTCCGCGATCTTCTGGATCAGTTCCGACCGGATCATCCCATTCCCCCCATTCGACCTGTTTCGGCGCCTTTTGGGCAGTGCGCCGTTCCCATCAACTATAGGGACATATTTTCCACCGTGAAACTGTGGCGTATGGGAAAGTTCGGATTTTTTGCGCCCAATATGCTGTTTTTTCTGCGCAAATGGGCGAGTTATCGCCGGAGACGGCGGTGATGCCGTCCCCGTGCCCGCGCCGCGCCGATTAGGCGCAGCCTTTGATTCGGCATAAAAAAACGGCCCCGCGCGCAGTGCACGGGGCCGTTGATCTTGTCACCTGAGCGGTGAAGGAGACTTAAAACACTACGCCCGTCAGCACGTGTCGTGGCGCTTCGGGAAACCTGCAAGCAGGCTCCCCGAACCGTTTTAGTTGTCGCCCTTCAGAGCCGCGCCCAGGATATCGCCGAGCGAGGCGCCCGAGTCCGAGGAACCGTACTGTTCAACGGCCTCTTTCTCTTCGGCGATCTCGCGGGCCTTGATCGACAGGCCCAGACGACGGGTCTTGTTGTCGACATTGGTGACGCGCACGTCGACCTTGTCGCCCACGCCGAAGCGCTCCGGGCGCTGCTCGGCACGGTCGCGCGACAGGTCCGAACGGCGGATGAAGGATTTCATGCCTTCGTATTCCACCTCAACGCCACCGTCTTCGATCGCGGTCACTTCGACGGTGATGATCGAACCACGCTTCACGCCGCCCACGGCTTCGGCGAACTTGTCACCGCCCAGGGCTTTGATCGACAGCGAGATACGCTCCTTGTCGGTGTCCACTTCGGAGACCACGGCCTGAACCACGTCGCCCTTCTTGTATTCCTGGATGGCTTCTTCGCCACGCTGGTCCCAGGAGATGTCGGACAGGTGAACCATGCCGTCGATCTCGCCGTCGAGGCCGATGAACAGACCGAATTCGGTGATGTTCTTGACCTCGCCCTCGACCTCGGTGCCTTCCGGGTGGGTCTCGGCGAAGACTTCCCACGGGTTGCGCATGGTCTGCTTGAGACCCAGCGACACGCGGCGCTTGGCGCTGTCGATTTCCAGCACCATGACTTCGACTTCCTGCGAGGTCGACACGATCTTGCCGGGGTGCACGTTCTTCTTGGTCCAGGACATTTCGGACACGTGGACCAGACCTTCGACGCCGGCTTCCAGCTCGACGAACGCACCGTAGTCGGTGATGTTCGTGACGCGACCGGTGTGCACCGATTCCAGCGGGTACTTGGCGGCAACCAGATCCCACGGATCGTCCTGCAGCTGCTTCATGCCCAGCGAGATGCGGTGGGTTTCCTTGTTGATCTTGATGACCTGAACCTTGATGGTCTCGCCGATCGACAGGATTTCCGACGGGTGGTTCACACGGCGCCAGGCCATGTCGGTGACGTGCAGCAGGCCGTCGACACCGCCCAGGTCCACGAAGGCACCATATTCGGTGATGTTCTTGACGACACCGTCCACGGCCATGCCTTCGGCCAGCTTGCCGATGACCTCGGCGCGCTGTTCGGCGCGGCTTTCTTCCAGGATGGCGCGGCGCGAGACAACGATGTTGCCACGGCGACGGTCCATTTTCAGGATCTGGAACGGCTGCTTCAGACCCATCAGCGGGCCCGCGTCACGCACGGGGCGCACGTCAACCTGCGAGCCGGGCAGGAAGGCCACGGCACCGCCCAGGTCGACAGTGAAGCCGCCCTTGACGCGACCGAAGATCGCGCCTTCGACGCGCTGCTCGTCGGCATAGGCTTTTTCCAGGCGGTCCCAGGCTTCTTCGCGGCGGGCCATCTCACGCGAGATGACGGCTTCGCCACGGGCGTTCTCGGCGGCGCGCAGGTAGACTTCGACCTCGTCGCCAACGGCGATCTCGGGCGCTTCACCGGGATTTGCGAATTCCTTGACATCCACGCGGCCTTCCATCTTGTAGCCGACGTCGATGATGGCTTGACCGGCCTCGATGGCGATGATCTTGCCTTTGACAACCGACCCTTCGGTCGGGGTGTCCATTTCGAAGCTTTCGTTAAGGAGGGCTTCGAATTCCTCCATGGTTGCTTTAGCGCACATACAGTTCAGTTTCCTTCATAGTCGCTATTCGGGCCATGCGGTTGTCTCCGCAGGTCTTTCAGGTTTCATTTGGCCGACAAGCCAGACGCAAAACAAAGAGGGCCGGTGAACCCGACCCTGCTCGATTTTCCCTGTATCGCGGCGTTTTCGCCTTGTCGACAGGGCGCGTGTAGACGGTTTTGCCCAACAAGACAAGGGGATTCGGGTCGTGGGGCACAGGGTGGCAAGGCACCGCTTTCCCGAATCCCGTCCGCCTGCCTATAGTGAGCCCAGTTCAACCACGGAGCGTTCGATGGACTACCAGTTCTCCGCCCCCGACCTGGTCGGGCACCTGTCCTTCCTGATGCTGGTCCTGGCGATGACCATGCGCTCGATGTGGAAGCTCAGGGTGATGGTGGCCGCCTCGGCCATTCTGGCGATCACCTATGACTTCTTCTGGCTGGCCGATCCCGCGAACCTTTTGTGGCAGGGGGTACTGCTGATCACCGTGCTGGTGATGCTCGCCCTGCGCTGGCGCGCCGGGCGGGACGTGGGCTTTACCGAAGAGGAGCGGGCGCTGCTCGACACCGCCCTGCACGGGTTGAAACCCCAGGATGCGCGGCGGCTGCTGTCCGAGGGGATCTGGGCCAGCGGCAAACCGGGCGCCGCACTGACCGAGCAGGGCAAACCGGTGCTGTTCCTGACCTGGCTGGCCGAGGGCGAAGCCGACGTGATCTGCGACGCCCAGGAGCTGGGCCACGTGCACGCGGGCAGCTTCGTGGGCGAGATGTCCCTGCTGGAAGGCACCGCCGCCAGCGCCACCGTGACCCTGACCACCCCCGCGCGGTATTGGATGATCCCGGCCATCAAGCTGCGCGACCTGAAACGCGACGAGCCCGAAATCTGGGCCAGCGTCGAAGCGGCGCTGAGCCGCGACCTGGGCCGCAAACTGCGCGAGATGAACGCGGGGGCAGTGGCGGGTTAAGCGCGCCGTCTTCGAAGGCCAAGTGCGCCTGCCGCTCCGAACCCAAACACCCCACCGAACACCAGGCTGCTGAGAGTGAGCGCGACAGGCGCCCCCGCAAAGGCAAGGATCGCAAAGAGAAAAAGGCAAAGCACACCTGCGGAACCCACCGCGCAAATACCCAACAACAGGCGGATCCAAACTGGCCAAGTTGCGCCGACACCGAAGCTCAGGAAACCTGCAACAAACAGGATAAACGCAGCCAGGCCTGCAAGAATCAAAGCCACGGCAGGTTGGTAGCGCAGCTGCACCCAAATCAGCGACAAAGTACTTCTTCGCCCTTCGTCCCTGCGCATCATGCCCCAGGCGTGGTGCGATGGGGGTTCAAAGGCCCACCGCGCTTCGCGAACCTCCGGAGCATCCCCAACGATCCGCGCACCCTTGGCAAATGACGGCGGATGCGGGGTGACAACCTCGCCCGTCTCCACGTCCAGAACCGAACAACCGTCTGCCTCAAACGGGACCGTTTGATAGGAGACGTTTTCATAGGCCCATAGAAGCCCCTGGGCATCGAGCACGATCAAGGCGCGTGGGTCAGGGCCGATGATCCCGTCTCCGTAAAGAAACGTCACGCGAAACCCGCCGTCCAACCCGCAGGACCATCGCTGGTCAATATAGGGCGAGTGCGCCGTCGCAACTTGCGGCAGAAAGAGCGCAAACACCCAAAGGATGTTGCGCAACAAGTTCACCGTCGCGCCTCCACGGCCGCCACAGCCGCCGCGACAGCCTCGTCAATCGACATACCAGAAGTGTCGATCGTCACCGCATCCTCGGCAGGTTTCAGCGGCGCCTCTTCGCGTTCACTGTCGCGCTTGTCGCGGGCGACCACGTCTTGAAGCACCTGGGCCAGCGTGGTGTTGTGGCCCTTGCCGGTCAGCTCCAGGAACCGCCGTTCGGCGCGCACCTCGGCCGAGGCGGTGACGAAGAGTTTCACCGGCGCATCCGGGCAGATCACCGTGCCAATGTCGCGCCCGTCCAGCACCGCGCCGCCGTCGCGGGCGGCGAAATTGCGTTGAAACTCCACCAGGGCCGCGCGCACGTCGGGGATGACGGCCACGCGGCTGGCGGCCTGAGCGACCTCGGGCGTGCGCAGCTTGCCGCCCAGATCAGCGGGGGTCAGACCACGCGCCGCCGCGACCGGGTCGGCCCCGCTCAGCACCTTGGCCCCGACCGCGCGATACAGAAGCCCCGTGTCCAGATGGGCAAAGCCGAAATGCGCCGCCACGGCCTTGGAGATCGTACCCTTGCCCGCCGCCGCCGGCCCGTCGATGGCTACTGTGAATGTCATGCTGCCCTCCGCTTCAATCGCCTGCGCCACAGCCCGGCTGCCAGGATGGCCAAGGTCAGCCCCATTGCGACGAATTTTAACCTGGTCCAGCCCCAGGCCGCTGCCGTCATGGCTTCGGTGACGTGATGCGGCTCCCCCCGCAGCATCACCGAAACCGCTGCGTTTTCAAGCCAATCGAATGTCGCAGTCACCAGGGGAAGCGGTGTAAGTAGCCAGGCCAATCCGCGCGGAAACAGCAGGTGATAGGCCAGGATGAGTGTCACCGCCAACAGCCCCAGGAACACCCGGTCCAGCGCATGCTGTACTTCGGCGTAGAACCTGCGCCCCTCCGCCCCCAGCGCTTTCAGGTAAGGCTCCGCCCCCACCACGTCATAGGGTTTGAAGCGGATGTCGAACGGAAGGGTGCAATCGACGATCAGCTTGGGAATAGTCCCGACAGCCATTGCAAGGTAGGTCGCCGCCATCAGGGCGAAGACCACCCAGAAGGCACGGCGCAAGGTCATGCGTTGGACCGCACCAGCTGCGCGCCGAGCCCGGCCATCAGCGGCTCGAAGATCGGGAAGGACGTCGCGATCGGCCCGCCGTCATCGACGCTGACCGGCTTCTGCGACGCCATGCCCAGACACATGAAGCTCATCGCGATGCGGTGGTCCAGGTGGCTGGCCGCCGTGCCGCCGCCGGGCACGTTTCCCGCGCCCAGGCCGGTGACGATCCACCAGTCATCGCCATCCTCGACGGTGACACCGTTGGCGCGCAGACCGGAGGCCATCGCCTCGATCCGGTCGCTTTCCTTGACGCGCAGCTCCTTCACGCCGCGCATGACGGTCTGGCCCTGGGCGTTCGCCGCCACCACGGACAGCACCGGGTATTCGTCGATCATCGAGGCCGCACGCTCCGGCGGCACCTCGATGCCCTGCATGTTCGGGCTGTATTTCGCGCGCAGGTCGGCGACCGGTTCGCCGCCCTCTTCGCGCATGTTCTCATAGGTCAGGTCCGCGCCCATGTCGCGCAGCGTGTCGAACAGGCCCGCGCGGGTCGGGTTGAGGCCGATATTCGGCACCAGCACGTCCGAGCCGGGCACGATCAGCGCGGCGCAGACCGGGAAGGCGGCGGAGGACGGGTCGCGCGGCACGACGATGTCCTGCGGTTTCAGCTCGGGCTGGCCGGTCAGCGTAATGACGCGGCCCTCATCGGTGTCTTCGACCGTGATCTCGGCGCCGAAACCCGCCAGCATGCGTTCGGTATGGTCGCGGGTCGCTTCCTTCTCGATCACCACGGTCTGGCCGGGGGCGTTCAGACCGGCGAGCAGCACGGCGGATTTCACCTGCGCCGATGGCATCGGCACCACGTAGCGCACCGGCACCGGGTCGGCGGCGCCCACCACGGTCATCGGCAGGCGGCCACCCTCGCGGCCCACGGATTGCGCGCCGAAGAGTTCCATCGGATCGGTCACCCGGCCCATCGGGCGCGAGCGTAGCGAGGCGTCGCCGGTAAAGGTCGCGGTAATGCCGGTGGTGGCCATGGTCCCCATGATCAGGCGCACGCCGGTGCCCGCATTGCCGCAGTCGATCACGTCCTCGGGCTCGGCAAAGCCGCCGACGCCTACGCCATTAACGCGCCATTCGCCCGGGCCCAGATGCTCGACCTCGGCACCGAAAGCACGCATCGCTTCGGCGGTGGCCAGAACGTCTTCACCTTCCAGCAGGCCTTCGATCCGGGTTTCGCCGACGGACAGCGCGCCCAGGATCAGGCTGCGGTGCGAGATCGACTTGTCGCCGGGCACATGGGCCTCGCCCTTCAGGGGGCCGCAGGGGCGCGAGGTCATGGGAATGGCGGGGCCGTGTCCGGACATGGGGTTCCTCCTGTAGTTACAGGGCTGATAAAACGTTTCACGATGAATCGAAAGTGCTGGTTTTCGTGAAACGTTTCCACCCTATCAAGGTTGCGTGCGCTTCGACATCACCTCCGTGCCGGAGTTGATCCCGAAACGCTTTGCGCACACATGGACGCCAAACCAGCCCCGCGACGCCAATTTTCTCAGATGCGACGGAAGGTGAGGTAATGGGGTGTGCGCCCTTCGCGCAGCGCCTTCTGCTCATAACGCGTGGAGATCCAGTCACCCCAGGGCTTGCGCCAATCCTCCGGCCCCTCGGCCAGCCATTCGAACCCGGCCCTGGGCACCTCTTCCAAGGTCTGGCGCACATAGTCGGGAATGTCGGTGGCGACGCGGAACTCGGCACCCGGCTTCAGCACGCGGTGCAGCGGCTCCAGGTGTTCGGGCGTGACGAAGCGACGGCGGTGGTGGCGCTTCTTGGGCCAGGGATCGGGGTAGAGCAGGAAGGCTTTCGAGATGCTTTCATCCGGCAGCACGTCGAACATGTCGCGCGCATCGCCCGGGTGCACGGCCACATTGTCGACCTCGGCCTTGCGCAGCTTGCCCAGGAGCATGGCGACGCCGTTGATGAAGGGCTCGCAGCCGATGATGCCGACATCCCGGTTCTGGGCGGCCTGGTGCACCATGTGCTCGCCGCCGCCAAAGCCGACCTCCAGCCACACCGGCTTGTCGCCGAACAGACCGGGCAGGTCGATCGGGATGCGGTCGGGGTTTTCCTCCCAGCCCACCGCGCCGGGCGACAGCGCCGCCAGGTCCTCGTCCAGATAGGCCTGCTGGCTGTCACGCAGCCCCTTGGCCTTGAAGCGACCATAGAAATTGCGCCAGGGCGCGCCGGAGGGATGGTTTTTCGGGCGTTCGTCAGTCATGGCAGGGCCTATGCAATGCTGGGACGCGCGGGTCAATAGGCGGCGGCAGGCGGCGCGGGTTGATCAGGCGTTCTGTGCATTTCTGCGGAATGTCTGTCAAATCCTGATGAGTTCCCATTTTTACACACAAAAATATCTTGCCCTCAACGCCGTCGAACGAGGGCGCCCGAACAAACAGATCTCAGGACAAAGACACATGACCAACCTGCAAAACCTCGCCGCCCCGACCGGGCGCCTTCTGCTGGCCTTCATCTTCATCATGGCTGGCGCACAGAAGATCACCGGATATGTCGGCACCCAGGGCTACATGGAAATGATGGGCGTGCCCGGCGCGCTTCTGCCGCTTGTCATCCTTACCGAGCTGGGCGGTGGCATCGCCCTGGCGCTGGGATGGCAGAACTGCCTGACCGCCTTTGCGCTGGCGGGGTTCAGCCTGATCTCGGGCGTGCTGTTCCATGTCATCCCCTCCTTCGGCCTGGACGGCATGCAGGCACAGGGCGAGATGATCAATTTCATGAAGAACGTCAGCATCGCCGGCGGCATGTTGATGCTGGTCTCGCTGGGGGGCGGTGCCTACGCGCTGGACAACCTCAAGGCCCGGCGGCGGGGCGTCACGGCGGCAGCCTGAGCCGAGGCCCCGCGCAGGCGGGGGCGAGAGATAAAGCGAGGGGCGGCCAAATGGCCGCCCCTCTCAATTTGACAGTGCCCGAAACCGGTCAGACTGCTTTCTTCAGCGCCTCGACCAGGTCGGTGCGCTCCCAGGAGAAGCCGCCATCGGCCTCCGGCGCGCGACCGAAGTGGCCGTAGGCCGCGGTGCGCTGGAAGATCGGCTTGTTCATGCCCAGATGCTCACGAATGCCGCGCGGGGTCAGGTCCATGACGCTGTCGACGGCTTTCTCGATCTCGGCCTCATGCACCTGGCCGGTGCCGTGGGTGTCGACATAGATCGACAGCGGGCGCGAAACGCCAATGGCGTAGCTGAGCTGCAGCGTGCAACGCTCGGCCATGCCGGCGGCCACGACGTTCTTGGCCAGGTAGCGCGCGGCATAGGCTGCGGAACGGTCCACCTTGGTCGGATCCTTGCCCGAAAACGCCCCGCCGCCATGCGGTGCCGCGCCGCCATAGGTGTCGACGATGATCTTGCGCCCGGTCAGGCCCGCGTCGCCGTCCGGCCCGCCGATCACGAACTTGCCGGTCGGGTTCACGTGCCATTCAGTGCCGCCGTTGATCCAGCTGTCGGGCAGAATCTCGCGAATGTAAGGCTCGACGATGGCGCGCACGTCATCGCTGGACAGGCTCTCGTCCAGGTGTTGGGTCGACAGCACGATCGAGGTCGCTTCAACCGGTTTGCCGTTCTCGTAACGCAGGCTCAGCTGGCTCTTGGCATCCGGGCCCAGGGCGGATTCGATACCGTTCTTGCGGACCTCGGCCAGACGTTGCAGGATCGCGTGGCTGTACAGAATGGGCGCGGGCATCAGCGCCTCGGTCTCGGTGGTGGCGTAGCCGAACATGATACCCTGGTCGCCAGCGCCTTCGTCCTTGTTCTCGCCCCCGTCCACGCCCTGGGCGATATCGGCCGATTGCGCGTGCAGGAAGTTGTCCACGGTCATGTTGGCCCAGTGAAAGCCCTTCTGCTCGTACCCGATGTCCTTGACGCAGGCGCGCGCGATTTCCTCGACGCGCTGAATGACGCTGGCGGGTCCGCGGACCTCGCCGCCGATCACGACCCGATCGGTCGTGGCAAAGGTTTCACAGGCCACGCGCGCCTGGGGATCCTCAGCCAGGAAGGCGTCCAGCACCGCATCGGAAATGCGGTCGCAAACCTTGTCCGGGTGTCCCTCGGATACGCTCTCCGAAGTGAATACATAGTTCTGTCGTGTCATGTGAAGTGCTCCATTAACCATGCCCCGCCACGCCAGGAAGCCGTTGTGACGGGTGTGATCCGTTCGCGTTACATCCGCCCTGCGCCAGCGTCAATCACATTTCGTTGCCGCCGGAGGATGAACCCCAGACCGCCGCATAGCAGCAGCAGGATTAACGGCAGGTTACCCCAGCGCGAATAGATCGTTTCAGGCAGGGCCGCAGGCAGGGCTGCGTCAATATGACCAGCCCGTCCCAACCCCAAAGAGGCCAACACGCGCCCATCCGGCGCGATCACCGCGCTGATCCCGGTATTGGCGGCGCGCACGAAGGGCAGCCCCATCTCCACCGCGCGCATACGCGCCTGGGCCAGGTGCTGCTGCGGCCCCGAAAACGTGCCGAACCAGGCGTCATTGGTGATCTGCAGGATCCAGCCCGCCCGTTCGGAGACCGCGCGCAGGTCGCGGGCAAAGATCGCCTCATAACAGATCAGCGGCAGGGCCGTGCCTGCGTCGCCAAGGTCAAGAAGCCGCGCACCCGGGCCGGGCGAATAGCCATAGCCGCGCTGCGAGGCAAAGGCGGTGATGCCCACCGTCGCCAAGACATTGCCGCCGGGGATGTACTCGCCAAAGGGCACCAGATGCGCCTTGTCATAAACATCCTGCAGCGCACCATCCGCACCGATGACAGCCATGGAGTTGTAATAGCGACCCGCCTCGGCGCGCTGGATGCCCAGCACCACCGGGGCCTGCGCCGCCTCTGCAGCGCGGCGCAACACCGGATCAGCATGGCGCAGCAGATAGGGCAGCGCGGTTTCGGGCCAGATCACCAGATCGGGGCGCCGCTCCGCCGGGGCGGCGGAATACGCGATCTGCCGTTCGACAAATTCCAACGCGTGATCGGGATCCCACTTGAGGTGCTGGGCAGCATTGGGCTGCACCAGGCGCAGGACGATGTCGGTATTGCTCACCGGCACCTCACGCAGGCTGCCACCCAGCCAGGCCAAACCCAGCGCGGCGATGGCCAAACCAGCCGCCAGTCGTCGGGTTGCCAGCGCCATCGCAAGGCCGAAAGTCAGGAAGGTCAGCCCCGCCGCTCCGATAAAGGCCGCGCTCTGCGCAACCGGCGTGTCGATCCACACCAGGCCCGGCTCGCCCCAGGGAAAGCCGGTGAACAGCCAGCCGCGCAGCAGTTCCGCGGCGCTCATGAGGAAAGGCCAGGACCAGCGGCCGAACCGCGCGGACAGACCCGAAGCCACGCCCCAGAACAGCGCAAGCCCCCCCGCCATCAACACAATGGCAAAGGGCGCCATCCAGCCGTGGCGCCAGGGGTCTACAAAAAAGGGCTGCACGATCCAGATCAGCGTAAGCGCGAAATAGCCCGCCCCCAGCGCCCAGCCACGACCGGCAGCCATGCGCCAGCCTTCGGCGCGGCTGATCAGCCAAACGCCGACTGCCAGCCCCAGAACCGTCGCGGGCCACAGCCCGAACGGTGCCTGGCCCAGCGCCGCCGCGGCCCCGGCCAGCCCCGCCCAGAGCACGCCGCGCTCAGGCCTCAGGTTACCCTTCGGTCGCCACGCCACCGTGCAACCTTACGCGCAATCGCTTGATCCGACGCGGATCGGCATCGACCACCTCGAACTCCACACCTTCGGGATGGGGGATCATCTCGCCCCGCGCGGGCACGTGCCCGGACAGCAGGAAGACCAACCCGCCCAGGGTGTCGACCTCCTCGTCATCCTCATCCATCCCATGCAGGCGCATACCGATTTCGGCCTCGAACTCCTCCAGCGGCGCCTTGGCCTCGGCCAGGTAGCAGCCGGGTTTCTCGGCCACCCAGAGCGCACCTTCCTCAAGGTCGTGCTCATCCTCGATCTCACCAATGACCTGTTCGATCAGGTCCTCGATGGTCACCAGCCCGTCCACGCCGCCATATTCGTCGATCACCAAGGCCATGTGGATACGTTCTGCCTGCATCTTCTGCAGCAGAACCCCGATCGGCATGGAGGGCGGCACGTATTGCAACGGACGCAGCAACCCGCGCAGGTCATATTCGGCGCCGGAACCGTTGAACCCGTGGCCCAGCGCGAAATCCTTCAGGTGGACGAAGCCGCAGGGACTGTCCAAAGTGCCCTCGAACACCGGCAGACGGGTCAGGCCGCTGTCGCGAAACAGCTCCACCAACTCGTCCTTTTCGATCTCCACGGGGGCCGAAACAATCTCGGCCTTGGGCACCGCGACATCCTCGACCCGCATGCGTCGCAGGTTCATCATGCCCGGTGCGGGCGTCACATGGGCGGGCTCCGGCGCCTCCGGCACCTCCTCGCCCGCGTCCGAGGGGCTGAGCGCCCCGATGATCCGGCTGAAAAAGCCGTGCTGACTGTCGTCATCCTGAACCGGCGCGCCCCGCGCCGCCGCAGACGATCCCTCGATACTGTCGCCCATCTTTCCTTTCCACCGGCGCGGAATTGCGCCCACTAACCTTCATATGGGTTCGAAATCCCCAGATTGCCAAGGATTTCCACCTCCAAACCTTCCATCAACCCTGCATCTTTGTCGTTAATGTGGTCATAACCCAACAGATGCAGGGTGCCATGGACCAGCAAATGGGTCACATGGATGTCGAATGCCTTACCCTGTTCGGCGGCCTCCCGCGCACAGGTCTCGTAGGCAATTGCGATGTCCCCCAGCTCCAGCGGTTCCCCCGGAAAGTCGGGTTCGGCCCGTTCTGGCGCCTCCCCCGGCGCCTCTGCCCCGCGTTCCTCCGACGGCCAGGAGAGCACGTTGGTCGCCTTGCCCTTGTCACGAAATTCCCCATTCAACTCGGCAATGCGCGCATCGTCACAGGCCAGCAAGGACACGTCCCACTCCTCGCCATAGCCCAGGTGCGCCATCACGGCACCACAGGCCCGCGCGGCCAGAGCCTCCAGCCCGTCCCAGCGCGCATCTTCCAGAACCAGATCGACAGTCATGCTTTCATCTTTCCGGAAATATCCTGGGGGGTTTGGGGGGCTAGCCCCCCATTCCACCAATCAAGCGTGGCGCAGCCACACCGTCGGGTCACGCCTGTTTGGCGATATCCGCCGCGTCATAGGCCTCGATGATCCTGGCTACAAGCGGATGACGCACCACGTCCTTGGCGGTAAAGTAGTTGAAGGCAATCTGGTCGATACCCTTCAAGAGCCCCTCGGCATCGCGCAGACCGGATTGCACGCCGCGCGGCAGGTCGACCTGGCTGCGGTCGCCAGTAATGACCATGCGGCTCCCCTCGCCCAGACGGGTCAAGAACATCTTCATCTGCATCGTGGTCGCGTTCTGCGCCTCATCGAGCACCACAAAGGCGTTGGACAGGGTGCGCCCGCGCATGAAGGCGAGCGGCGCGATCTCGATGCGTTTTTCTTCAATGAGCTTCGCCACCTGCTTGCCCGGCAGGAAATCATTCAGCGCATCATACAGCGGCTGCATATAAGGATCGACCTTGTCCTTCATGTCACCGGGCAGATAGCCCAGCTTCTCACCGGCCTCCACGGCGGGGCGGCTGAGGATGATCCGGTCCACGTGGCCGCCGATGAACATGTTCACCCCCACGGCCACCGCCAGGTAGGTCTTGCCGGTGCCCGCCGGGCCGATGCCAAAGGCCAGCTCGTTCTTGAAAAGGCTCTGCACATAGGCCTTTTGCGCCTCGGTGCGCGGTTCGATCAGTTTCTTGCGCGTCTTGATCTCGACCCGACCGCCCTTGAACAGCTCCATCTGGTCGCCATCCCGCGCGCCGGTGTTCGCCTCGGATCCGCCCATGCGGATTTCGCCATCAATGTCGCCTGCCTCGATCACCTTGCCGGTTTCCAGCCGCTGGTAAAGTGCCTGCAGCACTGCCGCCGCCTGGCCGCGCGCCTCGCCTTCGCCGATCACGGCCAGCTGGTTGCCGCGGCGGATGATCTGGACCGAGAGCTGATGTTCGATCTGGGCAAGGTTGCGGTCGAACTCACCGCAAAGGTCGATCAGAAGCCGGTTGTCGGGAAACTCCATCAGGGTTTCATGCACATGTTCAGGTGGCGTATCCGATGTCGGCGGGGTCAGAGCGTCAATGCCCAAATCTTTCTCCGTTCCAGAGGGTGGTTTCATCCTGATGGTGCCAAGCCCACACGGGGTGCGCAAGCCCGCAAAACAAAACTTCACGGGATTGATACAAGAACGGCCGCCGGAAACCCCGGCGGCCGCTGTTCCTGGCGATATGTGAGCGGGTGGCCACTCAGCTGCCATTGTCCGGGACGTAATCGCGAATGCCGGGGTTGTCCGACTGGTAATCGCCCACCACCGTGCCCGGTGCGTGATTGTCATCGCAAACCGGCAGGCCCGATTTCGGATCGAACCGACGCCCAGCATAGCCTTCGACACCATCGTCGATCATCCAGCCCTGGCAGCCATCGGGATCATAGACGATCGCGGCCTGGCCGTCGGCGATATTGGCCGCGTCCCGGCCACGGTCCTGATTGGTGGCAATGACCGAGTTCGGGTTGCCATTATAGGCCTGCAGGCCCTGACCTTCGACACAGGCCGACAGGGTCAGGGAGGCACCGATCAGGGCAAAGGGAAGAATACGCTTCATCATTTGTCATCCCACGTGTAGCACACCACCTCGACGCGGCGGTTCTTCTGCATGTTGGCGGCGCTGTCATTGGGCGCGACCGGGCGGCGTTCGCCATAGCCGATCTCGCGCTCGACCACGGCGCCGACGGAACGGGCCACCTTGGCGACCGACCGCGCACGGCGCTGCGACAGGCGCATGTTGTATTCATCCGAGGCACGGCTGTCGGTATGGCCGTAGATGGCGTAGCCGAAGGCGCCGGCATTGCGGAAGAAATTCTCCAACCGCGCTTTGCCCGAAGCGGTCAGCCGGTGGCTGTCGGTCGCGAACAACGTATCGGTGTTTTCGGTCAGACAGACATTCTTTTCCAGGCAGACCGGGCGGCCGGTTTCCGGGTCAACGCGGTCCAGCATGTAGCCTTCCAGCCCGCCGTCAGCCCACCAATGCATGCAGCCATCATAGTCCACCCAGAGGCCCCAGTTCACAGTGCCCGCGGTCGGCGGAGGCGAACTCTGCGCCTGGGCCGGAGCCGCCAATCCCAGCGACAGGGCTGCAACAGCCATCGCGCCGGACATTACTTTGCCAATTCTCTTCACCACTATCCCCCATCTGATCTAATTCCCGGGGGCCATATGCCTCGGGTCAGCTTTGTCACGATGTGTGGACAACTTTAGCAAGTTTCGTGCGTATTGGAAGAAAGTTTTACCAGATATTGTGGCTAATTGGTTAACGATACCAAGGCGAAGCTGGTATTGTTTCCCCAAGCCGGAACAGTTTCCCCGAAATCTCATGAGGTTGAGGCGGCAGGGCGATTTCGCTCTCCGCAAGAGCCTACCGGGGCGGAATCGGCCCGACCGGACAGTCAGTCGACCAGCTCGCCGCCCAGCGAATTCGGCCCGCTTTCGGTGATGCGCACCCGGCGCAGGTCGCCCTTCTGCACGTTCGGGGCCTGCACGTAGACCGCATGCAGATGATCGGACTTGCCGACCATCTGACCGTCCAGTCGGCCCGGCTTTTCAAACAGCACACCGACCTCCTGGCCGACCATCGCATCCTGCACTGCACGCTGCTGCTCGGTGATCAGCGCCTGCAACTCGTAAAGCCGTTGACTGGCCACCGCGTCATCCACCTGCGCGCGTTCGGCGGCAGGCGTGCCGGGGCGGGTCGAGTATTTGAAGGAAAACGCCTGACCGTATTGCACCTCACGGATCAGGTCCATCGTGGCCTGGAAATCCGCATCGCTTTCTTCCGGGAAGCCAACGATGAAATCACCCGAGATCAGGATGTCGGGCCGGGCGGCCCGAATGCGTTCGATCAGGCGCAGATAGCTGTCAGCCGTATGTGAGCGGTTCATGCGTTTCAGGATGAAATCCGAGCCCGACTGCACCGGCAGATGCAGGTAGGGCATCAGTTTCTTGCAGTCGCCATGCGCCTCGATCAGCGCGTCGTCCATGTCGTTGGGGTGCGAGGTGGTGAAGCGGATACGCTCCAGCCCGTCGACATCATTCAGCGCCCAAATCAGTTTCGCCAGAGACCAATCCCCATCCGGGCCCTGGCCGTGGTAGCCATTCACGTTCTGGCCCAAGAGAGTAATCTCGCGCACGCCACGTTCGACCAGCTCGTTCGCTTCGCGCAGGATGCGTTCGACCGGGCGGCTGACCTCGGCACCGCGGGTATAGGGCACGACACAGAAGGCGCAGAACTTGTCGCAGCCCTCCTGCACGGTCAAAAACGCGGTCGGGTTGCGCTGCGGCAGCGGGCGTTTGGGCAGGTGCTCGAACTTGTCCTCTTCGGGAAAATCCGTATCCAGCGCCTTTTCGCCCTTCTTCACCTGCTCCATCATCGAGGGCAGGCGGTGATAGGTCTGCGGGCCGACCACCAGGTCGACCATGGGCTGACGGCGCATGATCTCTTCGCCCTCGGCCTGGGCCACGCAACCGGCAACGCCGATCTTCAGGTCCGGTTTCTCGGCTTTCAGCCCCTTGTAGCGGCCCAGTTCCGAATAGACCTTTTCGGCCGCCTTTTCGCGAATGTGGCAGGTGTTCAAGAGGATCATGTCCGCGTCATCGGGGCTGTCCGTCTGCTCATACCCGTCCGCGCCCAGCGCTTCGGCCATGCGTTCGCTGTCATAGACGTTCATCTGGCAGCCATAGGTACGGATGAAGAGTTTCTTCGGATCGGACATGTGACGGATTCCCGGCTTGGATCAGGCGGCGGTTCTACAGCAAGCCCCGCCTGTCTGCAATGTCTGCCGAACCGGTGTTACAGCCGCCTATTCGGCGGCCAGTACGCTGGCGGGGGTGGTGTCGAAGATCGCCACGCCCTGACGCAGCTCACCCGCCACCTGTTCGAGACGCCCGGCGGTTTCCTCGACGCGGGCGGAAATGCCGCTGACCTCACGCGCGGTGGCGGCCACGCCGGACAGCAGCTGCTCCAACGCGCCGACCGACCGGTGCTGACCGCCCGCCTCCTCGGCAATCGTGCCCAACGCCCGGGACAGCTCGCTGACGATCTCCACCAGCGCTTCGACCGAACCGTGCGCCGAGCGCGCCTGTTCGGCGCTCTCCGTCACCCGCGCGGCATTGGCGCCGGTCAGCTGGCGCACCTGGCTGGCGGCCTCGGTCACATGTTCGGCAAGCTTGCGCACTTCGCTGGCGACCACGGCGAAACCCGATCCGGCCTCGCCCGCGCGCGCGGCCTCGACCGAGGCGTTGAGCGATAGAAGCGAGGTCTGCATCGCGATGTCGTCGATCACCTGCATAAGCTTGGATATCTCGTCGAACCCATCGGCGACACCGGCGATGCTGTCCTGCATGGCCGACATGTCGCGCCGGGCGGCCGCTTCGACCTGCCCCGCCTCCTCGATCCGCGCGGACAGGCCGGAGGCACGGGTCATCGTCGCCTCCAATGTCTCGGACAGGGCGCGCATGTCGCCGTCGACCTTGCCCAGCCGCGCCGCCTGGGGTCCCGCGCCCGCCTGCATGTCGCGCGCGCGCTGTCCCAGTTCGACAGCAGAGGTCTGGAACTCCCCCGCCGCCGCCGCGATGTCGGATACCATATGGGCAAAGCGCCCCATGGACAGGTTCAGGCTCTCGCGCATTTCGGCGAATGCGCCGCCGCCCTCACCATCCACCCGCGCGGACAGATCGCCCGCGGCCAGGGCCCGCACCGCCTGCGAGCTTTCATCCACCACCTGTTCGACCACGGTGATGAAGGCATCCAGATGCTGCGCCACGGCGTCCAGCCGTGGATCCTCGAACCGGGTTTCGACCCTCGCGGACAGATCGCCATCCCCCGCCGCGCTGACCACTTGGCCGATCGACTGCGCAAGCCCGTCGATCAGAGCCTCGCGCGCCTCCTCCTGACGGGCGTTTTCAAGCGCAAGGTAAGCTTCGACCATCACTGCATTCTCGCAATTGAGTGCCAACAGAAAGGCCTGGGATTGCTCCGGCTGTAGCCCCAGATACCAAGAGCTGCGTCGCACAAGGCTTTCCATGATCGCCCCGTGATAGTCGCGGTAGAGCAGCGTCGCCTCGACCTGTGTCACCCCCTTGGCCGCCAACCCCGATACCTGGGCCTGACGATGAGCGACATAGGCCGCGTCCATCTCGCCGGTCAGCACCTTCTGCATCGCGGTCAATTCCCGCTCAAGCGCAGCATTGCGGATGTGATGGGGTTCTTCGCTCTCCACCCGGGCCAGGTGGTCACGGGCAATCTGTTTCAGATCACCCGCAACGATGGTGTACACGTCTTGCCCCGCGTCGCGCATGGGCTCATCCCAGGCCGCCAGGAAGTGTTGCAGTTCCATTGGTCCATACCTCGCAGGTCAGCTCCGTTGGCCTCACCATGCCAGAGCCTCCCTAAGCGGAAGTAAACGGTTCCCCGTCAGCTTGTGTAATGCGGGGCCTCGACATCCAGCCGCCGCCGGATCGCGTGCCATTCCAACGCGCCCTCGTAGCCGTACCAGTCGCTTGCCTCCATGTCGGCCAGGTGGCGGGCTTGCTCTGCCTCGGGAATGGTACGAATGGTCGCCCCGCCCGCCGCCGATTTCTGCACCTCCAGCTGCACCGCACAGGCCTGGTCGAGGTAGAAGGAGCGGAAGAAACACTCTCCCGCGGTGGAGCCGAAGACGAAAGCACCGTGCCAGGCTTCGACCACCGCCTTCTTGCCCCGGCCCGCCGCCAGCAGCCCCGCCAGAAAGTCGTCGGTGCATTCGAACTCGTAATCGGTGTAGCCCAGCACATCGCCGCCGCCGATCATCAGATAGGCCTGGCTGTACGGCCCAACCCCCTCGGCCTGGGCGCTGACGCCCATGATCGCCTTGGTGTGGATGTGCATGATCACGTGTTTGTCTGGCTCGGCCTCGAAGAAGAGCTTGCCGATTTCGGTCGCCGAGGGGTTCGGTTCGCCGTTCTCCGGGTTGTGGTTCACGCGGTCGAAGCCGACCTTGATCAGGTTGGAGGCCGTGACCTCCTCATGCATCCAGCCATAGTGGTGGGTGATCAGCGCCTCCTCGCCCGGCACGCGGATCGCATGCCACTGGTTGGTCAGGTCGGTCAGCCGGTATTTCACCAGCGCATTGTAGATCGCCGCCAGCTCGCAGCGGGCCTCCCATTCGGCGTCCGAGCAGTTCTCAGGCCGCCCGCCCTGGGGCGTCGGGGTCATGACAGTCATCGCGCGTCCTCCGTGTTGACCGGTTCAGGCTAGCGGGGGCACTTGGGCTGCTCTATCCTCGAACTGCCCGAATCCATCCCGTAACTTCCCATGCACGTGACTTTCCTGCTCATGCCCCGGTTTCAGATGCTGGCCTGGGTGCTGGCGACCGAGACCCTGCGCATCGCCAACAAATGCGCGGGGCGGGAGCTGTTTTCCTGGCAGACGCTCAGCGCCACACGTGGGCCGGTTGCAGCCTCGAACGGGGCCTTGGTCACGCCAGACGGGGATTGGGACGCGCCCGCCGACCTGACGCTGATCTGTGCGGGCTATGAACCGCTGGCCGCACTCACCCCGTCCCTGTCGGCCTGGCTGACCCGGCGGGCCCGCAGCGGCATGTTGGGCGGGCTGGACACCGGCACGATGGTACTGGCGCGGCTTGGCTTGCTGGCCGGGCACCGCGCGGTACTGCATGCGGAGGCCGAGGGGGCTTTTCGCGAGGCCTATCCGGAGATCGAGGTCAGCCCGGAGCTCTACTGCCTGGATGCAAAACGCCTGACCGCTGCGGGCGGCACGGCGACGGCGGATGCCATGCTGGCCTGGATCGAGGCCGTGACCTCCCCCGCCCTGGCCCGGGCCACCGCCGAGGCGATGGGCCATGGGCGCATCCGTCCCGGGGGCGAGCCACAGCGCGCCCGGACGCCCGCCGATCCTGTACTGGCGCGCATGCATGCGGTGATGGGGCAGAGCCTGGCCGAACCGCTGTCGCTGACCGAAATCGCCACGCGCTGCGGGGTCAGCCCGAAAGTCCTGCGCGCCCGCTGCCTGCGCCACCTGGGCTGCCTACCGCGCGACCATTACATGGCCCTGCGCCTGCGTCATGCGGACGAGCTGCTGACCAACACCACCCTGCCTGTGGGCCAGATCGCGCTCGCCTGCGGCTTTGCCACCCCGGCCAGCTTCGCCCGCGCCTACCTGGCCCGTCGGGGCCACAGCCCCTCGGCCGCGCGCCTGCCTTCCCCTTCCGCAAGCCACTTGCAAACCCCTTGAGTTTCATGGAATTTTAACCACGGGTCTGCCACAAAAAGCACGTTGGCAGAGGTGGGAGTGCACGCATGTATCATACCGGTCTGAAAGAGTTCCTGCGCGACGGCAAATCCGCCCTGGCCAAGGGTCCGGTTGCGATGATCTTTGCCGAGGACCTGGTCGAAGTCGACACGACCATTCGCCACCACCAGTTGGCGGGCTTTGCTCAGGTGCTGCTGTTTGCCCCCGATGAATTGAGCCTGCCCGTGGATCTGACCGACACGATCCACCGCATCCGTTACGACATGTCGCGCGAAAATGCTCTGCCCGACGCGGTCAACGCGATGATCGAGGCGGCCGAGGGGCTGTGGCTCTATTACTGCTACAACGCCGAATACCTGTTCCACCCGTTCTGCGAGACGCGGAATGTCAGCGAGATGCTGACCTTCCACACCGAAGAACGGCGCGACGCGGTGCTGACTTACGTGGTGGACCTCTATGCCGACGACCTGGACCGCTACCCGGACGCGGTGTCGCTGGAGAACGCCTGGCTGGACAAGTCCGGCTATTACGCGCTGGGGCGGCCGGATGAGAAAGGCCACCCGAAGGAACGCCAGCTCGATTTCTTCGGCGGGCTGCGCTGGCGGTTCGAGGAACACATCCCCAAACACCGCCGCAAGATCGACCGCATCTCGCTGTTTCGCGCCCGCAAAGGGCTGCGCCTTCGCCCGGACCACACGTTCAATGACGAAGAATACAACACCTATTCCTGCCCCTGGCACCACAATGTCACCACTGCCATCGTCAGCTTCCGTACCGCCAAGGCGCTGAAATCGAACGCTGGGTCGACCTTCGACATCCACACGTTCAAATGGCACAACTCGACCGAGTTCGACTGGTCCTCGCAGCAGCTCCTGGACCTGGGACTGATGGAACCGGGGCAGTGGTTCTGACCGGTTAGTCACTCGGCAAGCGCCGCCCCAACTAACCGGTTTACATCCCCGCCCTGGCCCCTATCCTGCTTGAGTCCATACGAGCACCCGGCAGGACCGGCCTCGTTCATTCATTCCAAGACAGACGAGGTATCCCATGACCGAAGTAAAATCGGGCGACAAGGTGCGCATCCATTATACCGGCAGCCTGGAAGACGGATCGGTCTTCGACAGTTCCGAAGGCCGCGATCCGCTGGAATTCACCGTGGGCTCGGGCATGGTCATCGTGGGCCTGGACCGCGAGCTGCCCGGCATGGCCGTGGGCGAGAAGAAGAAGGTCTCGATCCCTGCTGCTGACGCCTATGGCGAACATGACCCCGAAGGCCTGCTGGAAATCCCGCGCGGTGAAATCCCCGCCGAGATCCCGCTGGAAATCGGCACCCAGCTGCAGATGCGCAGCCCCGATGGCCGTGCCATGCCGGTGACCGTCGCCAAGGTCACCGACGAGACCGTGACCATGGACGCCAACCATTTCCTGGCCGGCAAGACCCTGATCTTCGACTTCGAGGTCGTCTCGGTCGGCTGATCCCGTCCGGGGTGCCGCGGGGTGGGAGACCACGCCGTTCGCCCCGAATGCTACGCGAATTAGGGTGGGAGCGGCGCGCCGGACGGGCCGCTCCCACCCGAAAAATCGGTGAATTTCTGCAAAGATCACACCGGCTACGGTACGCCATCTGCCAAACCCCACCCCATCTTCGCGAAATTTTCTTTCAAAGTGGCGCAATATTGTTGCGCCAAGATCACAAGGGTTTTGATCGGACTCACCCGGTGATTGAGCGACCCATATTGGTATCGCTATCACTGACCTCCCGATCCAAGCGGAACGGACCCTAGCGGGATGAGGTCGCCCCTCACCCGGTGCGGGCGGCGCTGCCTCCCCGTATGCCAGGGCCGGAAAGCAGGCCGGGACCACGATGTAGCTCAACGGGTAGAGCATCAGACTGTTAATCTGACTGTCGCGGGTTCGACTCCCGCCATCACATGGAAAGTGGGAAACCACCGGGGTTCGACTCCCCATGGCGTAACGCCACCGGCTTTAGGTGCCGGACCGCCTTCCAAGCGGTTCCTTTTTCGGGTTCCGGGGTTCGTCCAGCAGGGCGGGCCCGCGTCAAACACCCCTCGGGGTGCGCGACACCGGCCCCGCGCTGCTCTGGCCCTGAGCCGGAGGGGCGGATGACGGTCCCGCCACCGGGCGGCCAGGTCAGGGGCGCACGCCTCGAACCCCGCCACCCGGTCGCGCCCCTCTCGCCGCGCCTCCCGCTCACGACCATGGCGCGGACGGGCCCCGGTTCCCTTCCTGCTCCAAACGGGGCCAACACCTGCCGCCCATCCCGGGCGCAACCCTCTGAAATCAAAAGGAGTTCGCAGATTGCGACGACGATAGAGCAATACGAGATGGAGTGAAGATGATGCGTATGTTCGAAGAAATCCTGGGCCTTACCCGGCTCACTGTCACCGAAACCGAACGTGTCCTGGCCCTGCGCCACGGCCAGTTCGAGGCCATCCTGGGTCCGGGCGAGCACCGGATGCGGAAGCGTGGCCTGAGCACCGAACGGCATGATCTGAACGCGCTGCGTTTCACCTCCAATCTGGAGCACGCTCTGTTCCGCACCCGTGCGGACCTGGCCCGCGCCCATCTGACCGAGGTGGAGACCACCCCGGAAGAGGTCGCGGTGATCCTGCGTGACGGCCGCCCGATCCGCGTTTTGCTGCCCGACACCCGCGAGGTGTTCTGGACCGATGCGGGCCCCTGGGAGGTCGAACGCCACCCGGTCGGTGACACCCTGTCGGTCGGCACGACCCTGATGCGTCGCCTCGTGCGCGCGGGTCTGACCGGCGAGTTCAGCCTTGCGGATGTGGCCGAGGGCCATGTCGGCATGCTCAGCGTCGATGGGATCGCCAAGGGGCAGCTTGCCGCCGGGCGTCACGCCTTCTGGCGGGTTGGCCGCCGGGTCGAGGTTCGTCAGGTCGACCTGCGCCACCGCAGCCACGAGGTTGTCGGCCAGGAGGTCCTGACCCGCGACCGCGTGACCCTGCGCCTGAACCTGACCGCGGGCTTCCGCGTGACGGATGCCGAGGTCGCGACCACGGCGGTAAAGGACTTCGAGGAAGCCCTGCACCGCGCCCTGCAGCTTGCCCTGCGCAAGACCGTGGGGGCGCTGACGCTGGACCGGCTGTTGGCCGAGAAAGCGGTGGTCGAGCCCGACCAGCTGACCCGTCTGCGCGCCGAGATGGCCGCAATCGGGATCGAGCTGGGAGAGGTCGCGTTGAAGGACGTGATCCTGCCCGGCGAGATGCGCGACATCCTGAACGCGGTGGTCGAGGCCGAGAAACAGGCCGAGGCCAGCGTCATCCGCCGCCGCGAGGAAACCAACGCCACGCGGGCGCTTTTGAACACCGCGAAACTGATGGCGGACAACCCCGTCATGCTGCGGCTGAAAGAGCTTGAGGCGCTGGAAGGCATCGCGGGCAACGTGGATCGCCTGACGATCCACAACGGCGCCCAGGGGCTCATGTCGGACCTGGTCCGGCTGAGCGACTAAGGCACGGCCCGTCCGGGAAACCGGGCGGGCCATTTGCGTTCACCTACGTGGGCTCGGTCAAATTCTCGAAGCTGTTTCGGCGTTTTTCGGCACAGGAAGAATTTGCACCTCAATTGAGGTAAAGAATTGAATACAAACAAATTTCCGCCCTAAACTTCCGTTTATCCGGATAAACGCCCGTGCCGTGTTGCCGTCATAAACCCGCGCCAGATGGCCAATATCTGGAAATCGTGATGCTGTCCCCCCACCGGCCGCTCCCGGCCCTGTATTGAAAGGACAGTTCCATGAGATTGAAACCCTTCCTGGTGATGACCGCCACCGCCGCCCTGCTCTCGTCCACCGCGCTTGCGCAACAGGACCCGGTCGTTCAGGACATCGTCGACGGTCTGGTCGAGCGCGGCTACACCCATATCGAGGTCAAGCGCGGGATCGGACGCATCAAGGTCGAAGCCACCGGCACCACGGGCGAGATCGAGCAGGTCTATGACACCGACGGAAATCTGCGCAAGGAAGAGGAGGTGGTCGATGGCGTCGAGACCGAGCGCACCTATGACAAGGACGGAAACGTGGTCAAGGAAGAGGTCGAGGCCGTCGACGAGGAAGAGGACGACGATGAAGATGAGGAGGAGGAGGACGACGACGACGAGGACGAAGACGACAGCGATGACGACTTCTGATCGTTCCCCGGCACGCCCTTCCCTGCGGAGGGCCGCTTGACTCCGCACACGCCCCACAAAGGAAAGGCCCGCCCGGGACGCCGGACAGACCATCTCGCGGGGAACGGCAAAGCCGCTTCACCCTCAGCTTTCGTGCAGGATCACTTCAAAGCCTTCGAACTGCGGGTGGCCCATGATCGGGCTTTCGCCGCTGCTCTTGCGCTTGCCTTCGCTGGAATGCGAGGCGCGGAACTGTTCCGACGTGGTCCAGGCCTCGAAATCCTCACGGCTGTCCCAGACCACATGGCTGGAATAGAGCCGATAACCGTCGCCCTCTGGCCCTTTCAACATGCGAAACTCGCGAAAGCCCTTCAGCTCACGGAGCTTGCTTTCGCGGTTCTGCCAGATGGCGACGAATTCGTCCTGCAGGTCCAGGCGCACCTTGAACCGGTTCATGGCAATGAAGCTCATGATTATCTCCTGTCGGATTATCGGGGGGTGGCTGGCGGTGCATCCGCGTGGCTTGGCCCGGGTCTAGCGTAGCGTGGCAGCCCGGGTCAATCGCCGGTCCATCGGCCGCTCAGGCGGCGTAGAGCCTCAGCACCTCCAGCGAGACCACTTCCAGAGCGCGGCCATGGGTGGCTTGCAGCACGACGCGTGGCGCGCAGCCCTCGTCATGGGCCTGCAGGAACCGCGCTGCGCAGAGGCACCAGTGATCGCCTGCCATCAGCCCCTCGAAGCCAAACTCGGGGCGCGGGGTGGTCAGGTCGTTGCCGACATATTTCGAAAACGCCAGGAACTCGTCCGTCATGATCGCGCAGACCGTGTGATTGCCCATGTCCGCGTCACAGGTGTTGCAGAAGCCGTCGCGGAAATAGCCGGTCACCGGGTCACGGCCGCATTCGATCAGCTCACCACCCAGCACGTTGATCGGCTTGTCCGGTTCCGGTCTCATCCCTCTGCCCCCTCCAGCGCCTCCGCGATGCGGCGGAACATGGCGATATTGCCGTCCGTCACACCGCTTTCCTTGAACAGCCTATCCGAAGAGTTCATCGCAATCACCACCCCGCGTGGCCGGTCGACATAGACATATTGGCCGTAGACACCGATGCCGAAGAACTCGCCCTCGCGCGCATCCTTGGGCACCCACCATTGGTAGCCATATTGCAGCTTGCCCGGCGCGGTCGGCGCGCTGGGAGTGGTCGAGGCGGTGACCCAATCCTCGGGCACGATCTGCTGGCCGTTCCAGCGCCCGCCATCCAGGAACATCTGCCCGAACCGCGCATAGTCGCGCGTGCGCAGGTTCAGCCCGCCCAGAACGAAGGCCACGCCGTAGCCGTCGGTGACATAGTAGGGCGCGGCCTCCAACCCCATCGGTCGGATGATCTTTTCTTCCATCAGCTCGGGCACGGAGCGGCCGGTCGCGCCCCGGATCACCATGCCGATCACGTGGGTGTCAATGGAGACATATTGCCACTGTTTGCCGGGCGCCACGAAGGTTTCATCAAGCCCCGCCGCGAAGCCATCCATCGACCCACCCAGCGCCAGGACGCGGCCCATCTTGTTGATGTCGCTCCAGAAATCCAGGTAATCCTCGTCAAATGTCACGCCGGAGGCCATGTTCAACACGTTGCGCACCGTGGCGCCGTCATAGGCGGTGCCCGCCAGTTCCGGCACGTATTTGGTGACCGGGTCATCGAGGCTGTCGATCGCGCCCTCATCCACGACGATGCCGAAGAGCGCCGAGAGCCAGCTTTTCGCCACCGACCAGCTGATGCGCAGGTCTTCGGGGGTTGTGCCGTTATAGTAGTCCTCGAAGCGGATTTCGCCGTCCTTCAGCACCACCAGCGCATTAACTGAACGGTCGTCGATCCAGGTCTCTGCCCCATCGGGCAAGGTCATTTCAGCGCCAACCGGCAGCAGGCTGACCTCGCCGTCGCCGCGCGTCATGGGGCGGGTCAGGAACATCGTGTTCATGTTCGAGAAGTTGCCGGTGATCTTTTCCTCGGCAAAAAGCGAGTTCACCGCCATCAGCCGTGTCAGCTGTTCACGCTTCCAGACCCCGACCGTGACAGCGGCCAATACGAAAAGCAGAAGAAGTCGGCCCAGAGCCTTGCCGAATGTACGCATGAAACCTCCCGAATTTACGGCTCAGCTTGCCCGCCAATCCACCCAGCGTCCATGAAAATCCACCCGACCCAAGGGGATGACCTTGCGTCCGGGCCAGAGCGTCACGGTGATCGCCGCCCCCTGTCCGCGCTGGTCGTCGGCCTCCATGGACAGGCGGGCGACAGGGCCACGGTCTCCGGCGGCCTCCATCGCGGCAAGACAACGGGCCTGGGTCTCGGCGGGGAAGTACTGCCAGGCAACGGTGTGGTAGATCAGCTGCAGCTGATCGGAGGTATTCCCGGTCAGGCGATCTTCCAGCCAGGCCGCCGCGTCGCCCTGATCCACCCAATCGCCAATCAGCGGCAGGGCGGCGCGGGTGCGCTCCAGCCGGTCGACCTGGTCGGCCCAGAGGTAGGACATGAGGCGCAGGGCGTCTTCGTTCCGGCGCACATCCATCGGTTTCAAGTCCACGCCCCGCCGGTCGGTAATGTTCAGCCGCCCGGTGGGGGGCGGGTTTCCGCGCCACTCCGGGGTCAGGCGCACCGGGGCGTCTGCGGGCCCGATCCGCCCGGCGGGCGTGTCCAGCGCGTATTGATCCCAGGCCAGGTTCAACCCGCCGGATGCGCCCAGCTCGCTCATCACCACAGGCAGGTCGAAGCGTTCTGCCAGCCAGGCCCCGCCGGTGATCAGGGCGGCGGCGCGACGGATTTCGTTGGTCTGCGGCGGGTTGTCGAGCCAGTGGTTCAGAGTGTCCTGATGATGGGCCAACGCATGATCCAGCGCGGCCGCGAGCGTAACATCGTCCACCTCATGCGGCGGATAGGCGGCCACCAGCCCGGGGGTCTCCCCCGTCAGGACCAGCGCGTGCAACCCACCCAACAGGCGCAGAGGCAGGCTGTCACCATAGGGGCCGATGTCGCCCTGCCAGGCGAACATGCGATCGGTCAGGGGCGTGCCGGGCTGGATGCGGTCCGCCAGCAGGCGCAGCACACGGGCGGTGAAAGGCGAGCCCAGCGCCTCGTTGTTCATCGCCTGCTCGGCCAGCGCCGCCCGCAAGCTCAAGAGAACTTGTCCATCAGCTTTTGCAGCGGGGACCGGGTGTCCTCGGCGCTTTTCTCAGGTTCCGGTTTCGGCTGCGCCTTCTTCTCGGCAGCCTTCTCGCGCGGCGGGGTCATGCGCAGGCCGATGGCGTTGGAGAACTTGCCCCCATCCCCATCCGCCAGATGCGGCGCCCCGTCCGAGATCCCGCGCATCAGGTCGTCGAGCCACTCCTGCTCCGCCTTGGCGAAATCGCGCAGAACGTAACCGGACACGGCGTCCTTGTGCCCCGGATGACCAATGCCCAGCCGCACCCGCGCATAGTCCGCGCCGATATGCTGGTGGATCGAACGCAGCCCATTGTGCCCGGCATGCCCCCCACCCTGTTTCAGCCGCACCTTGCCCGGCGCGAGGTCCAGCTCGTCATGAAACACGGTCACGTCGTCCGGGGTCAGCTTGTAGAAGCGCATCGCCTCACCCACCGATTGGCCGGAGAGGTTCATGAAGGTCTCGGGCTTCAGCAGCAGCACCTTCTCACGCCCCAGCCGTCCCTCGGTCATCGATCCCTGGAACTTGCCGCGCCAGGGGGCAAAGCCGTGATCCTCGGCAATGCGATCCAGCGCCATGAAGCCGATATTGTGACGGTTTCCCGCATATTTGGGACCGGGATTGCCGAGGCCGACAAAGAGTTTCATACGCGCGCTCCATGGACTTTTCGCGCACGCAGCGTAATGGTTCGGGGGCAGGAGAGGCAAGAGCAGAGGAAAGCAACGTGGCGAGTTTCAATATCGACGGGATCAAGCTGCGCGTGCCCGGCCATTGCCTGACCCCGCCCCTGATCCGCGGCCTGGAAAGCGGGCATTACGAATGGAACGAGAAATCCGCGCTGAAACGCCACCTGGAGCGCGGCGACCGGGTGCTGGAGCTGGGCGCGGGGGCGGGTTATCTGTCGATCCTGTCCGCCCAGCGCATCGGCGGCGAGAACGTGGTCAGCGTCGAGGCGAGCCCCGCCATGCTGGACGTGCTGCGCAAGAACCTCGACAGCAATGGTGCGCGCGACGTGGACCTGCGCCACGGCGCGGTTGTCGCCGATCGCTACGCCGGTGAAACCGTGCGGTTCCGGGTCAGCGAGGCGTTCTGGGCCTCGTCCCTGGCGGGCGAGGCGACCGGTGACAATGTGGTCGAGGTGCCAGCCCTGCGCCTGACCGACCTGCTGGAGGAGGTGCAGCCGACGGTGGTGGTGATGGACGTGGAAGGCGCCGAACTCGAACTCTGCGAGCGCGACTGGCCCGCCTGCGTGCGTCTGTTGATCATGGAAATCCACACCCGCCAATACGGCCCCACCAAGGTCAAGGCGATGTTCGATGCACTGAGCCGGGCGGGCTTCACCTACATGCCATGGGGCACACGCGGCGAGGTGGTGACATTGCAACGTGTTCTTCCGGCCCCGGAGTGACGCCCGCGCCAGGGAATTCTTTTGCAAAAGAATTGATGCAGGGGGGCCGCGCACTACGCGCGCGGCAGGTGCCCGGTTGCACGGTTGCACCCGGCTGGCTGCGCTGCCCGGTCCGGGCGGGGTGGGTGGCCACAGGTCCCTCCCCATGCGCCCGGTCTGCCAGGGTGGGAGCCCGGGCCGGGTGGCGGGTTGCAACAAAAAACGGGACCCGAGGGCCCCGCTTTCCATCACTCCACTGTCCGTGAAGATTATTCTTCGGCGGCGGCCTCTTCGACGGCCTCTTCGCCGTTTTCGCCTTCTTCATCATCCGACGAACGCAGCGAGCTGGGCGCCGAGATGTTGGCCACGACGAAGTCGCGGTCGATGGTCGGCTTGGCGCCTTCCGGCAGCGGGATGTCCGAGATGTGGATCACGTCGCCCACTTCGCGGCCGGTCAGGTCGCAGACGATCTTTTCCGGGATGTCGCCGGCGGTCACGCGCAGTTCGACTTCCGAACGCACCACGGTCAGAACGCCGCCCTTCTTGATGCCGGGGGCTTCTTCTTCGTTGATGAACTCGACGTGGATGAACAGGTTCACCTTGCTGGTACGCTTCAGGCGCATCAGGTCCACGTGGGTCGGCAGGTCCTTGACCACGTCACGCTGCACGCCGCGGCAGATCACGCGCACATCTTCCTGACCTTCGACCTTCAGGTTCCACAGGGTCGACAGGAAACGACCAGCTTTCAGCTTCTTGAACAGGTCGTTGTATTTCAGGTTGATGGCCTGGGGTTCGCCCTCGCCACCATAAACGATGCCGGGAACGAGGCCGTCACGACGCGCCTGGCGAGCGGCGCCCTTGCCCGTCCCCGCACGCACCGTAGCTTCAAGATTCGGAATCTCACGAGCCATTGGTATATATCCTTCAGTTTGGGCGGGGCTCCTCCAAGGCTGTAACCCCGCGTGAAGCGCTGCCTATAGCCGGGAATCGGGTGGATGGGAAGAGGTTTGTTGGCCGACAACACCCCAAGCGTCTTCCAGTGCTTTCTGCACCTTTGGCAAGTGCCTTTCCCAGTATCTGGCGAATTCCATCGCAATCTTCTCGGCGATTTCCGAGGGGGCCTTCCCATCCTGATTGTGGTTTGAAAAGCTTGTCTTGGAAAGAAGCTGTTTCGAGGCGAATATCTTCCACTTCGCCGAGAGGAAATTTTTTCTGCCCCCGACCTTGATGCCCGATCCCGCGGCCGACAGCACATCGAACAGGGCTTGCCGGGCCGCTGTGTCACCGGGACCAAGGACCAACTTGGTAAGAGCCGTCTGGTTCTGTACCTGCAACTCGATCATCAACAGGCGTTTTGACTTTGCCCAAGTTCCATCCCCTGCGCGCATGTGCGGCTTGTCATCCCATGTATCGACACAAAAGCGCAGGAAACGCCCCGCGCTATCGTCTTTACTGAAAGCCAAGGTGCCTTTTCTGTCGGGCAGAGAGACCGTGAGCTTGTCAGAATCCGCCTCCAGCGCTTCAATGACCTCACGCTCCAGGTCCGGCCGATACTCCATCAACAACTCAAGGGCTGCACCGTGGTCACGCCACAGCTGGCGAATGGTGCGTTCAAGCTCGGTGTCGGGCATGATATGCCTCCTCAACATGGCCACGTATTGGGCAAAAAGCTCGGCTCCAGAAACATCGCAAAGTTCCCCGCGCACGACCGGCGCCAGCTTGTCCACCACCGTTTTCAGGGATAAGAGCCCCCAGTATTCCACCTCATCTCCCTGCGGCATCGTCTCGTCCTTGGGAAGGAAGATCAGGCGAATATCTGCGCCCGGGAAGCTTTCGTTCAACAGAGTGCGATAGCGCTCCAACTGCCCTTTTCCCTCGACCGCATGAATTTTCTGCTCCACCGCGATGATCAGCTCATTTGCTTTTCCGTGCAGGGTGGGGATGCGGATCAGCAGATCAATACGCCGCCATTCACGCAGGATCTCGGCGCGGTCAAACTGCAAACGTGACAGATCCAACGCATTGGGAGATTCATCAGGCGCGACCGCGACCACCAATCGGAGAAACTCCCGCAACAACCGGTCACCGAACCCATGCGGATTCTTGGGATCCAGGCAATAGGCCAGGAAAGTGGAGTGCCGGATCTCCTGATGTACCATGCCGATGGCCTCGAACGGGCAGAACACACCGACACGTTTCTCAACTGCCTTAAAGCCCTGCGCATCCGTAGCCGCCAACACCAGTTCGATCTTGGCGCTGTCTGTCACCTGTTTCATGGGAACCTCCACCTATACGCGAAACTAGCGGGCTTAACAGTGCTGTCAACTTTGAAACTTGCTTTGGAGAAAACCCCGTGCCAGCGCTTGGCATATGAGCATAGCAACCGCCCTTCGTTTGTCCCGTCGCACCCTGCCCGCCTTTGCCGCCGAGGGCATTTTCTGGGGTGCCTTCGCCGCCTTTGCCCCGGTGCTGAAGGCAGGAATCGGCGCCTCGGATGCGCAGTTCGGCTGGGTCTTGTTGGCCTCGGCCACCGGGGCGGTGACGGCGATGTGGTTGGCACCCGTCTTTGACGCGCGGTTCGGACGGGTGGCCATGGCCGTGGCAGCGGTGCTGTTGGGGCTGAGCTTCCAGGCACCGATGCATGTCAGCTCGATCCTCTGGTTCGGCGGTCTGATGATTTTTGCCGGTGCGGCCTCGGGCCTGTTGGACGTGGTGATGAATGCACGGCTGTCCCTGATCGAGGCGCGCTCGGGCCAGTCGCTGATGAACCTCAACCACGCGATGTTTTCCTTTGCCTATGCGGGTTCGGCGCTGGTGACCGGCTTTGCGCGGGAGGCTGGCGCAACACCTGCGCAAGTGTTCGGCGGGCTATTCCTGGTGGTGCTGGCCCTGGCCTGGGGCGCCCTGCAGTCACGCATCGAAGAGTCGGCCCACGAGGTCACCCCTGCCCCCGGCCGCCTGCCCCCCGCCGTGTTCTGGGGCGGGGCAATCATCTTTGCCGGTTTCATGTCGGAAAACGCGGTCGAGGGTTGGTCGGCGCTGCATATCGAACGCACCCTGCATGGTGGCGCGGCCGAGGGCGCGCTTGGCCCCGCTGTGCTGGGCCTGACCATGGGCTTTGGCCGATTTGGCGGGCAACTGGTGGCCGCACGCTGGCGCCCGGCCACGGTGGTGGTGCTGGCCTCGCTGCTGTCGGCGGCGGGCTCGGTTCTGGCCGCGCTTGCGCCAGCACCTTGGGTGGCCTACCTGGGCTTCGGCGTGCTGGGGTTGGGTGTCTCGGTCATTGCACCGATGGCCTTTGCCATGGTCGGTGCGCGCGTGGCGGACGAGATGCGCGCCCGCGCCATCTCCCGCGCCGCGGTGGTGGGCTATTTCGGCTTCTTCGTGGGCCCGCCGATCGTCGGCTTCATCGCCGAGGCGACCAGCCTGCGCATTTCATTCCTGTTCATCGCGGCCGTGCTGACCGCGGTACCCCTGCTGAGCCTGATGCTCAGGCGGTCGGAGCGGGTATAGAGCGCGGTGAGCAGCGGCGACGCGCCCGACCCTGGGTGGGCGCCTTCGCTGCCTGAGTTTGATCCAAGCCGCCCGCACCAAAGTCAACTTCGGTTAGGTTTGATACGTCGCAATGCGCCCTCCCGTGGGGAGGGTCGGGCGCGTCATGCCTGTGGCATGCTTTCAGCATGACGCTGCGCGGCTCCAGGTGAATCACTCTCGAAGCGCCGCGCCCCTCAATCTTGCCAGTCGCCCACGAACCCTTTCGGAATGCGCAGGATCGAGCGGTCCACGGTGTTGATATCCGTGTGACCGCAGAAGGCCATGGAGATCTCCAGCTCCTTCTGGATCACCTCCAACGTCTTGGTCACGCCGGCCTCACCCATCGCACCCAGACCGTAGACGAAGGCACGGCCGATATAGGTGCCCTTGGCCCCCATCGCGACGGCCTTCAGCACGTCCTGGCCCGAGCGAATGCCGCTGTCCAGATGCACTTCGATCTTGTCGCCGACGGCATCCATGATCTCAGGCAGGGCGCGGATGGAACTCAGCGCGCCATCAAGCTGCCGCCCGCCATGGTTCGACACGATGATCGCGTCGGCGCCGACGTTCAGCGCCTCGCGCGCATCCACCGCCTCCATGATGCCCTTGATGATCAGCTTACCGTCCCACATCTTGCGGAACTGGCGAATGCGGTCCCAGTCGAGCGAGGGATCGAAGGCCTCGGCGGTCCAGGTGGCGAGCGACGACGGATCCTCGACCCCGTCCGCATGGCCGACGATATTGCCGAAGAAGCGCCGCTTGGTGCCCAGCATGCCCAGGCCCCAGCGCCACTTGGTCGCCAGGTTCAGCATGGTGGGAATGGTCAGTTTCGGCGGGGCGGACAGGCCGTTCTTCAGGTCCTTGTGCCGCTGACCCAGCATCTGCAGGTCGACCGTGATCACCACCGTATCGCAGCCCGCCGCCTTGGCCCGGTCGAACAGCCGCTGCATGAAATCGTCATCCTTCAGCGTATAGACCTGGAACCAGAAGGGCTTGGTCGTGTGCTCGGCCACATCCTCGATCGAACAGATCGACATGGTCGAGAGGGTAAAGGGCACGCCGAACTTCTCGGCCGCACGGGCGGCCTTGATCTCGCCATCCGCATCCTGCATGCCGGTGAGCCCGACCGGGGCCAGCGCCACCGGCATCGACACGTCCTGCCCGATCATCTGCGTCGCGGTCGAACGGCCGTCCATGTCCACCGCCACCCGCTGGCGGAAGTAGAGCTGGTCGAAATCCGAGCTGTTCTCGCGAAAGGTCTGCTCGGTCCAGCTGCCGCTTTCGGCATAGTCATAGAACATCTTCGGCACCCGGCGCTTGTAGATGCGCTTGAGGTCTTCGATCTCGGTGATCACGGGCATGGGCGACTCCCTCTCGGAAAATTGGTCAAGTTTTCTTACCAGAGACTTTCGGCGTAGGCAATGAATTGGTTTGCCCCGTGGCAAAGCGCCCCAATCGCCGCCGGTCGGGCAACACGATTTCGGCGACAGGCGGGAAGGTAAATGCGAAGATCAGGAAGGGGTTAGAGCCCCTTCACGGCCTGATGCCGGGGACAGTTCACCAAGTGGTCGTTCACCAGACCGCAGGCCTGCATCCAGGCATAAACGATGGTTGGACCGCAGAAACGGAACCCTGCCCTCTTCAAATCCCTGGACACCTGCTGCGACAAAGCCGTCTGGGCAGGCACCTCTGCCAGGGTGGCAAAAGCGTTCTGGATCGGCTGCCCATCCACATAGGCCCAGATCATGTCGCGAAAGGCATCGGCCCCGCCCAGATCCAGGTAGGCTTGCGCGTTGCCGATGGTCGCCTCGATCTTGCCGCGATGGCGCACGATACCGGGATCGGCCAGCAGTCGGGCGACCTCAGCCTCGCCCCAGGTTGCGATGATTTCGGGCTCGAACCCCTGGAACGCGGCGCGAAAGGCCTCCCGCTTGCGCAGGATGGTGATCCAGCTGAGCCCGGCCTGGAACCCGTCGAGAATCAGCTTCTCCCACAGGGCCCTTCCGTCCCGTTCCGGCACGCCCCATTCAGTGTCATGATATTCGCAATACAGCGCATCTTCGCCGCACCAACCGCACCGTTCCATCTTTTTCCCTGTTTTCAAGCCCTTAACCGAACGCGCCCAAAACCGTTAAAAATAAGGGCAAATCCCGTCTTTTACAGGTTTTTAGCAGATGAGGCGCCATGATGTCCCAACCTGAATTGGAGAGATGTCGGATGAGCGAGCACATGAAGATGGGGGCAGGCGATCCCGAAGCGGTCTGGAGCAGCCCGCTCGATCACGCGATCAACCAACGTGACAAGGACACGCTGGAGATGGTGCGCAAGGCCGTCGGCGCCAAACAGATCGAACTGGCCTACCAGCCCGTGGTCCAGGCGGCCCGCCCCGAACAGGTGGCTTTCTACGAAGGGCTGATCCGCGTGCTGGACGACAGCGGCCGGGTGATCCCCGCGAAGGATTTCATCGACGTGGTCGAAAACCAGGAAATCGGTCGAGTTCTGGATACGCTGGCGCTGGAAAAGGGGCTGATGTCCCTGGCGGATGAGCCCAGCTTGCGCCTGTCGATCAACATGTCGGCCCGTTCCATCGGCTATCCGCGCTGGAACGAGACGATGAAACACTGGCTGGCGCATGACCCGCTGATCGGCGAGCGGTTGATCCTCGAGATCACCGAACGCACCGCGATTGTCATGCCGGACCTGGTCCAGGTCTTCATGGCCGATCTGCAGTCGCGCGGCATCTCCTTCGCCCTGGATGATTTCGGCTCGGGCTATACCGCCTTCCGCTATCTCAAGGATTTCTATTTCGACATCCTCAAGATCGACGGCGAGTTCATCAAGGACATCCACTCGAGCCCGGACAACCAGGTGCTGACCCAGGCGCTTCTGTCGGTGGCACGCCATTTCGACATGTTCACCGTGGCCGAAAGCGTCGAGACGCTGGAGGATGCAGAATTCCTGGCCTCGATCGGGGTGGATTGCATGCAGGGCTATTTCTTCGGCGCACCGACCATACGCCCCTGGTGGAAACAGGAAGACCAGCGCGCCCACGCCTGATCCGGCGCATCAAGCGACGCGCGAACGCCCCGTCCAAACGGGGGCGCAGGGTTGAATACCGTCGCCTTTCCCTTCAAATCCGTCAGCCCGCGCAAGCGCGGGTTGATTTTTTCTGCAACGCAGCATATGCCCATCCTGACGGAATGCCGCGGAAGGAGGATTCGGGCTGTTCCTGTTCAGGGGGCACCCGTACTGTGACCGCAACGTCACTGACACGAGGTAGAGGACCACATCATGACCAATGTCGTTATCGTTTCCGCCGCCCGGACTGCCGTTGGCAGCTTCTCGGGCTCGTTCGCCAACACCCCGGCCCATGACCTGGGCGCCGCCGTGCTGGAGGCGATCGTAGAGCGCGCCGGCATCGACAAGGCAGAGGTTTCCGAAACCATCCTCGGCCAGGTGCTGCAAGCAGGCCAAGGCCAGAACCCGGCCCGCCAGGCGCACATCAACGCCGGGCTGCCGCAGGAAAGCGCCGCCTGGGCGATCAACCAGGTCTGCGGTTCGGGCCTGCGCACCGTCGCGCTGGCCGCGCAGCACATCCAGCTGGGTGATGCGGGCATCGTTGCCGCCGGCGGCCAGGAAAACATGTCGCTGAGCCCCCACGTCGCGCACCTGCGCGCAGGCTACAAGATGGGCGACATGAAATTCATCGACACGATGATCAAGGACGGGTTGTGGGACGCTTTCAACGGCTACCACATGGGGCAGACCGCCGAGAACGTTGCCGAACAGTGGCAGATCACCCGCGACATGCAGGATGAATTCGCCGTTGCCTCGCAGAACAAGGCCGAAGCCGCTCAGAAAGCTGGCAAGTTCGCCGACGAGATCGTGCCCTTCACCGTGAAGACCCGCAAGGGCGACATCATCGTCGATCAGGACGAATACATCCGCCACGGCGCCACCATGGAAGCGATGCAGAAACTGCGCCCCGCCTTCGTGCGTGACGGCGGCACCGTGACCGCCGCGAACGCCTCGGGCATCAACGACGGCGCCGCCGCCGTGCTGCTGATGTCGGCCGAGGAAGCCGAGAAACGTGGCCTGGAGCCTCTGGCCCGCATCGCCTCCTACGCCACCGCCGGGCTGGACCCGTCGATCATGGGCGTCGGCCCGATCCATGCAAGCCGCAAGGCGCTGGACAAGGCCGGCTGGAACGCCGCTGACCTGGACCTGGTCGAGGCCAACGAAGCCTTCGCGGCCCAGGCCTGCGCGGTGAACAAGGACATGGACTGGGATCCGGCCAAGGTAAACGTGAACGGCGGCGCGATCGCCATCGGTCACCCGATCGGCGCCTCGGGCTGCCGCATCCTGAACACCCTGCTGTTCGAGATGAAGCGCTCGGACGCCAAGAAGGGCCTGGCCACGCTCTGCATCGGTGGCGGCATGGGCGTCGCAATGTGCCTGGAGCGCCCGTAAGGGTTGGGAAACGCCATGAAAAAGGGCGCTGCGGCGCCCTTTTTTGTATCAGTTAAGTAAAAAACGCTGCGTCGCGGCAAAATGTTTGCGCAATAATGTTGCGCGCATGCAATTCTCTGAGTAATCAAGTTACCGAGGAAGAGATTCGCCAAATTGGAGGGACATATGGCTAAAGTTGCACTCGTCACCGGGGGCTCGCGCGGCATCGGTGCTGCGATTTCCAAGAAACTGAAGGCTGACGGCTACGAGGTCGCCGCCACCTATGCCGGGAACGACGAGGCCGCCGCCAAGTTCACCGAAGAGACCGGCATCAAGACCTACAAGTGGAATGTCGGCGACTATGACAGCTCGGCCGAAGGCATCGCCAAGGTCGAGGCCGACCTGGGCCCGATCGACGTGGTCGTCGCCAACGCGGGCATCACCCGCGACGCGCCCTTCCACAAGATGACCAAGGACCAGTGGCAGCAGGTGATCGACACCAACCTGACCGGCGTGTTCAACACCGTGCACCCGATCTGGCCCGGCATGCGTGAACGCAAGTTCGGCCGTGTCATCGTGATCAGCTCGATCAACGGTCAGAAGGGCCAGTTCGGCCAGGTCAACTATGCCGCCACCAAGGCAGGCGACCTGGGCATCGTGAAATCTCTGGCCCAGGAAGGCGCGCGTTTCGGCATCACCGCCAATGCCATCTGCCCGGGCTATATCGGCACCGAAATGGTCATGGCCGTGCCGGAGAAGGTGCGCGAAGCGATCATCGGTCAGATCCCGGCCGGTCGTCTGGGCGAACCCGAGGAAATCGCCCGTTGCGTGGCCTTCCTGGCCGCTGACGACAGCGAGTTCATCAACGGCTCGACCATCTCGGCCAACGGTGCGCAGTTCTTCGTGTAAGACTGTCACCTCTGGAAAAACCGAAGGGCCGGTCACGAAGACCGGCCCTTTTTCGTCGGCGACCTGTCAGCCCTTGCGGTGGAACAGCCAGTTCCAGGCGGCCCGCACGGCCATGGCGCGTTCGTAATGGGCCCGGGCGTAGATCGCCGTCATGGCGGGGGTGGTTGCAGCTTCCAACATCAGCGCTCTCCTTTTATCAAGCATTCCTGAACTGTCCTAAACATGGGCCTCTCTCACTAAAGAAACAAACGAGACTTCACAGCCAATCAGTTAAGTGATACTTGTCTGACATGTCTGACCGCCTGCCCCCTCTCACAGCCCTGCGCGCCTTTGACGCCGCCGCCCGCCACATGTCGTTTCAGGAGGCCGCGGCCGAGTTGAACGTGACCCCCGCCGCCCTGTCCTTTCAGATCAAGTCGCTGGAACAGCATCTGGGCACGCCGGTGTTTCATCGGCTCAATCGTGCGGTGGAACTGACCGAAGCCGGGCGGGTTCTGGCCCCCGGCGTCAAGGACGGGTTCGAGACCCTGACCACCGCCTGGCGCGCCGCACTGCGCCTGCAGGACAACCGCACCCTGACGGTGACAGCGGGCCCCGCCTTTACCGCGAAATGGCTGGCCCCGCGACTTTACGATTTCGCCCGCGCCCACCCGGATATCGACCTGCGCTTCTCGGCCAGCCTGCGTATGATGGATTTCACCCGGGATGAGGTAGACGTGGCGATCCGGTTCGGCCGCGGTGATGACAGCGGGCTGTATTCCCTGCCTCTGCGCCGGGAATGGATGACGCCGGTGATGACCCCGGAAATGGCACGCCAATATCCGACCCCCGAAAGCCTGCGCGACGCCCCCATCCTGTTCGACGAGTCGATCGACTTCCTGAAACCGGCCTGCGACTGGCCGACCTGGTTTCGCGCTGTCGGCATGGATTTCGCACCTGAACACGGCCCGCGATTCTCGCAAGCCGACCACGCGGTGGATGCGGCCATTGCGGGGGCGGGCGTGGTACTGGGCCGCCGTGCGATGGTGGTGCGCGCCCTGCATGAGGGCACGCTGGTCGCGCCCTACAAGATCGCGCTGCTCAGCCAGGCCCGATTCCGGTTCCTGTGCCAGAAGGGCGCCGAGGACCGGCCCCAGATCAAGGCCTTTCGCGATTGGGTGCTGAGCGAGCTGGAAAAAACCGCCCATGTCTCGGACGCATTGAGCTTTGTTCCGGTCGCGGACGTCGCAGCCACATGACGCGCAGGCAGGCCACTGGAATCGGCTTTGTCGCCGTGCTGCTCTGGGCACTTCTGGCGCTGTTCACCGTGGGGTCCGCGCCGGTGCCGCCCTTTCAGCTGAACGCTATGTGCTTTGCCATCGGCGGCATAATCGGGTTGGTCTGGACCGGCATGACGGGCGGATTCGGGGTGCTGCGTAGCATTTCCTGGCGCGTCTATGCCTTCGGCACAGCCGGGCTGTTCGGCTATCACTTCTTATATTTCTCGGCCCTGCGCATGGCCCCCGCAGCCGAAGCCGGGCTGATCGCCTATCTCTGGCCGCTGCTGATCGTGCTGTTTTCCGGACTTTTGCCAGGAGAACACCTGCGCGGCGGCCATGTGTTGGGCGCATTAATCAGCTTTGCGGGCGCGGCGCTGATCGTGCTGGGTGGCGCGACCGGGTTCGATGGCTCCGCCCTGCCTGGCTTTGCCCTGGCCGCGCTCTGCGCGCTGACCTGGTCGGGCTATTCGGTGTTGTCACGCCGGTTGGGCGACACCCCCACCGCCTCGGTCGCGGTATTCTGTCTGGCCACCGCGGTGCTGTCAGGGGCCGCGCATCTGGCGCTGGAGGAGACGGTCGCGCCTGTCGGCGCGCTCGGCTGGGCGTCCGTGTTCGGACTGGGGCTCGGCCCGGTCGGGCTGGCTTTCTATGTCTGGGATGTGGGGGTGAAACGGGGCGACATCCAACTGTTGGGCGTGGCGTCCTATGCAGCGCCTCTGCTGTCGACCCTGGCCTTGATCCTGGCCGGTGTGGCCCAAGCCACCTGGCCCCTTCTGGTTGCGGCGGTATTGATCACCGGGGGCGCTGCGCTGGCCGCGAATGCAAGCGCACGGGCCAGCGCCAAGGTGTGAGCGGGGCGCCGAGGGCACCCCTTTGCGCATGTCACGCGGTGGCGGTCGACAGGCGCTCGATCTCTTCCTTGAGCTTGAGTTTCTGCTTCTTCAGCTCGCTGATTTCCTGGTCGCTCGATCCCGGCGCGCGTTGCACCTCTTCGACCTTTTCAGAGAGGAGTTCGTGTTTCTTCCGAAGTTCTTCCAGATGCGAACTCATGCTCATGGGCGTATCTCCTCTGACTGTTTTGCCCACCGAGTGCAGCATACTTTCAAAGCTTTGTCACGCGCCTGTTGCAAAGAGATTGAGGCGATTACGTCGCACCTTCCGCCACCCACTCCCGTGTGGGTTCTGCTATGCTCTCTTGCCACGGTTGCGATCCCGCGCACGCGGCATGCGTGCCGGGAGCAGACACCGGGCGGTGAGCAGAGCTGGACTGCTGGAGGTTTACCAGAGCGGGAATGCCGCCCCGTCGCGCAGGATCGCGCTGACTTCGGGGCGGTAGCTTTCCGCGTCGCCCACATGCTCAGCCCCGTCATGCAGGATCAGCGGTGTGGCCAGGCGGAACGCCCCGCGCCCGCCCTTGCGGGCCTGAACCAAAACCAGAACCGCCGCACGCCCTTCGCGCGGGCAGAGCGGTTTGACCAGCACCGACCCCAGGCGATCATCCATCGCGCCCAGGATTTCCGGCAACCGCTCGGCCTTCTGGATCATGGTCAGGAAACCCTTGTGCTTCAGACGCTTGGTCGCGACATCAACCCAGTCACGCAGCGGCGTATCCTCGACCAAGGCAGCCTCACGGATCGGATCGGGCGCCACGGTGCCACGATCGCGCAGGTGATAGGGCGGGTTCATGATGACGTGATCAAAGCTCTCTTCCTTCACCGCATCAGGCAACTGCGTCAAGTCGCAGTGATGCACATCCATCGGAATCGAGTTTTCAAACGCGTTCTTGTCACAGAGGTCGGCATATTCCTCCATCCGTTCGACGCCGACGATGCGCAGCCCCGGAACGCGGCGCCCCAGGCACAGGGCAGCAGCGCCAACGCCGCAGCCGAGCTCCAGGATGCTTTCACCCTCATGCGCAGCGATTGAGGCGGCCAGAAACACGGGATCCACCCCCGCGCGGTACCCATTGCGGGGTTGGAACAGCATAACGTCCCCGCCCAGAAACTTGTCCGCGGTCACCGCGTCACGTGCAAAACCCATACTAACCCTCCAGTTCAACGTCATTGTCCCGCAGGATCGCGCGGGCTCGAAACAGGTCCTGATCCCGGACCATAAGGCGACGAGGTAAAATTCCTATTGATCCCTCAAGCGTGCTCATATGGACGTCCATGGCAAAGCAGTCTATACCTTCGCCCGCAAGAAGGGCGGTTGCGTAGGGGATCAACGTCGGGTTGGTTGTGCGCAGAAGCTCTTTCATGATCAGATACTTAAGGGCAAACCCCCGGGTTTGTCGAGACACAGGACCCCAGGGCGGGTCGGGGTGACGGGAACGTGAAGATGCTGGACGAAGCCGCAACCAAGCCGCATGAGCGTCTGGGCAAACATTTGGCCGAGGACATGAATTCGGTCAATGAACTGATTCGCGCCCGTATGGCATCGAAACATGCCCCCCGCATTCCCGAGGTCACCGCGCATCTGGTCGAGGCTGGCGGAAAGCGCCTGCGCCCGATGCTGACCCTGGCCGCTGCGCGCATGTGTGGCTACGAGGGCCCCTATCACGTGCACCTGGCCGCCACCGTCGAGTTCATCCACACCGCCACCCTGTTGCATGACGACGTGGTCGATGAAAGTGCGCAGCGACGTGGGCGGCCGACCGCCAACCTGCTCTGGGACAACAAGTCCAGCGTGTTGGTCGGCGACTACCTGTTCTCGCGCTCGTTCCAGCTGATGACCGAAACCGGCTCGCTGGAGGTGCTGCGCATCCTGTCCAACGCCTCGGCGACAATCGCGGAAGGCGAGGTGCTGCAGTTGACCGCCGCACAGGACCTGGCCACGGATGAAGCCATCTATCTGCAGGTCGTGCGCGGCAAGACCGCCGCGCTGTTCTCGGCGGCAACCGAAGTGGGTGGGGTCATTGCCGGTGCGGGCGAGGCCCATGTGAAGGCTCTGTTCGACTACGGCGACGCGCTGGGGATTTCCTTCCAGATCGTCGATGACCTGCTGGACTACTGGGGCGGCGACGCGACCGGCAAGAACATCGGCGACGACTTCCGCGAGCGCAAGCTGACCCTGCCGGTGATCAAGGCCGTGGCCAAGGCGGATGCTGAAGAGCGCGCCTTCTGGACCCGCACGATCGAGAAGGGCCGTCAGGAAGAGGGCGACCTTGAGACCGCGCTGGCGCTTCTGAACAAGCACAATGCGCTGGAAGAGACCCGCCAGGAGGCGCTGGCCTGGGCCGAGAAGGCCAAGGCCGCCATGGCGCAACTGCCCGAGGGGGATATCCGCCAGATGCTGACGGATATTGCCGACTATGTGGTGGCGCGGGTGAACTGACCCACTTCAGCTGAGTTTTGTCGCCTGCACCCACCAACCCGGATGGGTTTGCGCAAGCTGCTCTGCCGCCTGAGCGGCCTTCTCGGTTGTGGGGAACAAGCCGAAACAGGTCGCACCCGAACCGGACATGCGGGAGAGCGTGGCGCCCTCGCAGCCGTCCAAAGCCTCCAGCACTTCGGCAATCACCGGCGCCTGGGCAATGGCAGGCGCCTCCAGATCATTGCGCTGGGTCGCGAGCCAATCGGTCAGCGAGGCGGCGTCCTTCCAGCGCGGTAGACGTTTGGGCATGGGCGCGTTCTTCTTCTGCTCCAGCGCCTTGAACACGGTCGGCGTGGGCACATCCACGCCCGGGTTCACCAACACCGCGTGCAGCACCGGCAGACCTGCCACCGGTTCGACCACCTCGCCGATCCCCGACATGCGCGCGGCCTGACGCAGCAGGCAGACCCGCACATCCGCGCCCAGCACGGAGACATCCGGCAGGCGCTTTTCTTCCAGCAGATCGGCAATTGCCAGGACCGTCGCCGCCGCATCCGAACTGCCGCCACCGATCCCCGCCGCCGCTGGCAGGTGTTTCGACAGAACCATACGCACCGGCACGCCAAACAGGTCCGCCGCTTTCATGACCAGGTTCGACCCATCCGTCGGCACCCCGTCGGCCATCGGCCCGGTGACCTCCAACGACAGGCTGTCGGCCGGCATGACAGTCACCCGGTCGCCCACATCGGCGAAGGCCACCAGGCTGTCGAGCAGATGATAGCCATCCGCCCGCTGCCCGGTCACATGCAGGGTCAGGTTTACCTTGGCGGGGGCAAAGGCCTTGAGAATGCTCATGCGCGTTTACTCGGACGCATGCAGGGGATCGGCCCCCTCCTCTTCCAGCACCACATCAAGCCCAACCTCGAGCTTGCGGCGGATACGATCGGGCTTGATCTCTTCCAGGTCGCTGTCCTCGGTGATGAAGGACAGGGCGCGGGACCATTGGAATTCGGCCTCGCGCTTGCGCCCAACGGCCCAATAGGTGTCGCCCAGGTGGTCGTTGACCACCGGATCGACCGGCATCAGCTCCACCGCGCGTTCCATCTGCTCGACCGCTTCCTCGTAACGGCCCAGGCGGAAATAGACCCAACCCAGACTGTCGACGATATAGCCAGAACGCGGTTCGGCGGCGACCGCCTGTTCGATCATGTCCAGCGCCTCATCGAGATTTATGCGTTTTTCGACAAAGGAATAGCCCAGGTAGTTCAGCACCGAGGCCTGGCCCGGATTGAGCTCCAGCGCCTTGCGGAAATCGGCCTCGGCCTGCGGCCATTGTTTCAGCCGTTCGTGGCTGATCGCACGGGCAAAGAAGACGCCCCAGCGGTGGTTGGGCGGCTCCGAGCCATAAAGGGCAATTGCTGCGTCATAGGCCGCGACGGCTTCCTCGAACCGGTCCTCGAACCTGAGCGTATCGCCCAGAGCCACTTGCACCGGAGCCAGGTCAGGATAGGCCTTGGCAAGAGCGTTCAGCTCGCCGATGGCCTCTTCGACCCGCTCCAACCGGCGCAGGGCGTCGGCGCGGCCCAGCGCGGCTTCGGGATAGGCATAGAAATCGGGCGAGATGCGGCCATAGGTGGTCACCGCCAGTTCATAGCGCTCCATGACCTCCAGCAGCTGCGCTGACAGGATCGTCGCCTCGTAGAGCTCCGGGTCCAGATACTCGGCCACACGGGAATAGAGCAGGACGATCTGCGGATCGGCCTCGGCTGCGAGCGTATCGGCCACAGTGAAGAACACACGGGCAATGCCGTCACCCGGACGGGTCAGGGAGGTGAAGGGCACCGCCCCGCCCTGTTCCAGCTGGGCGCGTAGAGCGACCAGATCCTCATGGATGAAGCCCGGGAACATGCGGTCGATCAGCGCAATGGCCTCGTCCTGGCGATCCAACTGGCTGAGGATTTGCGCATAGCCCATGACGCCGCGCTGATTGCGCTGCAATGCGCCTTCTTCATTGGCCAGGATCTCGGCAGCGGTCTCGAAGTCACCAACCAGGGCGAGCGCCATCGCCTTGTGATACAAGGCAAAGGCGCGAGAACCGGGGTCTTCGGCCAGCTCATCCAGCAGCGTCAGGGACTGGCTCATGCGCCCTGCCCCCATATGTGCCCAGGCGAGGATCATCTGATCCATCAATCCGCCAACGCTGACCCCGCCCTCAAGCGTCTCGATCACCAGCGCCCAGTTTTCCGCCTGCATGGCCCCGGAAAGCAGCACCAGACCGGCAATCTGGTTACCCGGATCCAGCTGGATCAGACGCCGCGCAACGGGTACGCCGGTGTCGATGTCGCCCAGCCCGATCTGCGCCACCAGAAGGCCCTGCATGATCTCGACATTCGACGGGTCACGCGCGAGGGCGCGGGTGCCGAATTCGACCACGGCGCTGAAATCGCCATGCATGTCCGCGGACCGCGTGGCCAGGTAGGCCCCGGCAGAGCCATCCGCCTGCAGGGCCGCAGGGGCCAGGGTCGACAGGACAAGCGCAAGGGCCGTGAGCGGGCGGGAGGAGATGCGGGAAAGCGGCAAGGGAGCCTCGTTTTAATTGGGTTCCGGGAAAACCTATGCGCCCTCGGGGCCGGGCGCAATGCGAGAGGCCGAAAGCTCGCGGGAATTTGCGTGGGGCACCGGCACGAATTGGGAAGGCATGGCGATCACCCTGACCAAAACCAATCCCAAGCAAGGTATGCTGAAACCAAGACCACAAGGAACCTGACCGGGATCCACGCTTGGGACGCGTATCGCAACTGGTGTTCGGGATAGTCCCACACCCAGCGGCCAGCTTCGGCGGCCGTCACAAGATCATCAAGGGTGATCGGCTGCCAGGGAATGACGTTCCCGTCCCCCCCGACCGGCAGCACTCGGCGCCCATAGGGCGGTTCATCGGCATTGTAATGGAATTCCCACCGCATGGGGGCAAGATCCACGCCAAAGCGCGCGGCATAGTCCTCAAGAAACTCGGACGCATCATCCCCGTCCAAACCGAAAACGCCGAGCAGGTCATCCTGCCCGGCGCATTCTTTTTTTGATCCTGTATGTGAGTGGGCAAACGCCAGAATATCCGCGCGCAAGCCCATCCTCTTACATGTTCGGATAGTTCGGCCCGTCGCCGCCCTGCGGGACCGTCCAGGTGATGTTCTGGCTGGGATCCTTGATGTCGCAGGTCTTGCAGTGCACGCAGTTCTGGAAGTTCACCACGAAACGCGCGCCGTCTTCATCCTCGACCACTTCATAGACCCCGGCCGGGCAGTAGCGCTGCGCGGGTTCCGCGAACTTGGGCAGGTTGACCGAGATCGGCAGGCTCTCATCCGCCAGCTTCAGATGGCAGGGCTGGCTTTCCTCGTGGTTGGTCGCCGCGAAGGAGACGTTGGTCAGCCGGTCGAAGCTGATCTTGCCGTCCGGCTTCGGATAATCAATTTCCTTGTGTTTCTCCGCCGGTTCGGTCGACTGCGCATCGTTCTTGCCGTGTTTCAGCGTGCCGAACAGCGAGAAGCCGCCGGTCAGGGTCTGGAACCACATGTCGAAACCGCCCAGCACCAGCGAAGGCAGCAGACCCCACTTGGACCACATCGGTTTGACGTTGCGCACCTTGATCAGGTCCTTGGCGACCTTGCCGGTGCGCAGTTCCTGTTCGTATTCGACCAGGTCGTCACCGGAACGCTCGGCCTTGATTGCCTTCGCGGCGGCCTCGGCGGCCGCAATGCCCGACAGCATGGCGTTGTGGTTGCCCTTGATACGCGGCACGTTCACCAGGCCCACGGAACAGCCCAGCAACGCCCCGCCCGGGAAGCTGGCCTTGGGCATCGACTGGTAACCACCTTCGGAAATGGCCCGCGCGCCATAGGCCACGCGCTTACCGCCTTCCAACAGCTTGGCGATCTCGGGGTGGTGCTTGAAGCGCTGGAATTCCATGTACGGGTACAGGTGCGGGTTCTTGTAGTTCAGGTGCACCACGAAGCCGATGAAGATCTGGTTGTTCTCCAGGTGATAGAGGAACGACCCGCCCCCGGCATTGCCACCGAGAGGCCAGCCCATCGTGTGGGTCACGGTGCCTTCTTCGTGCTTGGCCGGGTCGATCTCCCAGATTTCCTTCATGCCGATGCCGAACTTCTGCACGTCACGGCCAGCCTGAAGGTCGTATTTGGCGATGATCTCTTTCGCGAGCGAGCCGCGCACGCCTTCCGAGATGAAGACGTATTTGCCGTGCAGTTCCATGCCCGGCTCGGTGCCTTCGCCGATCGACCCGTCGGGCTCCAGCCCGAACACACCGGCGACCACGCCTTTGACTTCACCATTGTCGCCATAGACCAGTTCGGATGCGGCCATGCCGGGGAATATCTCGACGCCCAGTTCCTCGGCCTGTTCGGCCATCCAGCGGCAGACATTCGCCATCGAGACGATGTACTTGCCGTGGTTGTTCATCAGCGGCGGCATCGGCCAGTTCGGGATACGGACGTGGCCCGCGGCGCCGAGCATGTAGAAGTTGTCCTTCTTCACCTCGGTCTTGATCGGCGCGCCCTTTTCCTTCCAATCCGGGATCAGCTCGTCCAAGCCACAGGTGTCCAGCACGGCACCCGACAGGATATGCGCGCCCACCTCCGAGCCCTTCTCAAGGACAACGACCTGCAGGTCTTCGTCCAGCTGCTTCAGACGGATGGCTGCCGACAGGCCCGCGGGGCCAGCGCCCACGATGACCACATCGTATTCCATGCTTTCACGTTCGATCTCGCTCATGATCTTTCCTTTGATCCTTGGCTCTCGCAACTTCGTTATCCGCTGCCCCCGAAAGGGTCAATCACTGCACGACCTCTGGGACGTGTTCCGCGACGTCCAGCGTCGCTTTTTGCGACATGTTTGCGCTGACAGGGCGTTTCAGGTGGGAGCGTTCAGGCGTTGAAAACGGAATCGCCCCGCTCAGGCCGGAACGACGACCGTGCGGGCATCGCGGCGGCGCAGCCAGTGCCACAGCCCCGCCATCACCAGGATCGATACATAGCCATCCACTGCATAGTGATAGCCGGTGTAGACCGACAGAAACTGGATCACCACCACGAAGAGCACACCGAAGGGCGCGGTCCATCGCGAGCGTTCGATCGCATAGAGCCCGGTGACCATGGCCACGGACACATGCACGCTGGGAAAAGCAGAAATCCCCGAACCGAAGGCCTGACCCTTCTCGACATAGACGATCCAGAGGTTCTGCTGGATGGTCGGGATATTGGTGTCGGCCAGCGGGCTGGCCTTTAGGACCGCGATCATTTCGGCAAAGCGGTCGGCCTCCAGCAGGCGGTCATAGAAAATCGGCCCGGCGGAGTTGAAAACCAAGGCCAGCACATTGCCGACCAAGGCCCAGGCCAGGACATAGAGCACCATGAACCGGCGCACCCGCCGCGCGTCCTTGTCGAAGGCGGCCAGGAACACCGGCACGCAAAGCGCCGGAAAGGCCCAGACTGACAGGTAGGCGGGCAGGATTGCCTCCATCGGCAGAAGCGCGCCCAGGTCATGGCTCAGCCGCCAGGGGTCGATCCCGAAATGCATAAGCCGGTCCAGCTCGGCAAACATCGGGTCGGCCCAGAAGGGAATGATATAGGGCATCGAGGTCTTGATCAGGCCGAAGGCGCTGTGAAAGGCGAGCGTGCCAATCAGCGCGGCAATCACCGCAATGACGATCTGACGCGCGCCTTCCGGGCGACGCAGCACCGAATGCACCATCGACAGCCCCAGAAGCCCCGCCGCAACCTGGGTCATGCCCGGCGCCTGGGCCACGGCCGTGGTCCAGACCGCCAGAAGCGCATCAACCGGCGCGGCCCGTGTCAGAAAGACGATCACGATGGCCAGGGCCAAATAGGCCAGGCCGAGTTTCAGGTAGCCCAACATGCGGATGCCTGTATCCCGTTTCTGTTTCTTTTCGGTTTTCGCGGGCGGTTTTTCGCGCCCGTCCTCTGCTCGCGCGCAAGGCTATTCGCGAATGGCGGCGGGGCCTATTGACTTTGCCCATGCGCCCGGCATTTAACACTAGCTGTTGCATTTTTCCCTCCGGGCGATGGATACTCGGGGGCGACACCGAAACGAGCCGAAAAGAGCCAGGGCCTTCATGGACAAGATACCGATGACCCGCGCGGGAAATAACGCGCTGAATGACGAGTTGAAGCAGCTGAAATCGGTCGAACGACCGGCGGTGATCAAGGCGATCGCCGAGGCGCGCGAACATGGCGATCTTTCGGAGAATGCCGAATACCATGCCGCCCGCGAAAAGCAGAGCTTCATCGAGGGTCGCGTGAAGGAGCTCGAAGGCATCCTGTCGCTGGCCGAAGTGATCGATCCCACCTCGCTGTCGGGCACGATCAAGTTCGGCGCCACCGTCAAGCTGGTGGATGAGGATACGGACGAGGAAAAGACCTATCAGATCGTCGGCGAACCCGAGGCTGACATCGAGGCCGGCAAGCTGAACATCAAGTCGCCGCTGGCCCGTGCCCTGATCGGCAAGGAAGAAGGCGACAGTGTCGAAGTGCGCACGCCGGGCGGCGAGAAGGCCTACGAGATCCTCGAGATCAACTGGGTCTGATCCCGCCTTCCGGGCGGGTCGGACCAACAAGACCGGTGCCATGAGAGGCCAGGAATGAGCGACGGAAAACAGGACACGCCGATCGAGCTGGGCGTCTACGGCCAGCAGGGTCAGCGCCGCGTGCCGGGCACGAGCGAGATGATCGCCCTGGCCCTGTCGGCGGTCTGGCTGGTCGGCTGCGTCGTCTTCTTTCTGGTGATGGGCGGTGGAGACGGGTCGGACGCCTCGGGCCTGCAGGCCGACCCGCTGCGCCTGGTGATGACGGCATTGGCGATCTTCATGCCGGTGGCGATCATCTGGGTCGCCGCAGCCGCCACCCGCTCGGCCCGGATTATGCGCGAAGAAAGCGCACGCCTGCAGGCGGCCATCGACGCGATGCGCCACACCTATCTGCAACAGCAGCAATCTGGCGGCGTGAAGCCAAGCCAGGTGGAACGCAAGCTGGACGAGATCGCCCACGCGCAGAAACAGACAGAAAGCGCGATTGCGACCTTTACCTCGATCCGGCCCGGCGAAGCGCCGCAGGTCTCGACCGGCTCGGCAATTGCCAGCGATGTGTCGACCGAGGATGCGGGTGACCAGGTTGCCCTGCCTCTGGGCACCCCCGCCGAAGCCCTGTCGCAGCCGCTGCCGATGGGCGATTTCATCCGCGCCATGCATTTCCCCGAAAACGCCGAGGACGCGGAAGGGTTCCGCGCTCTGCGCCGCGCACTTCAAGACCGCCAGGTGGCCGGGTTGGTACAGGCCGCGCAGGACGTGCTGACCCTGATGAGCCAGGACGGGATCTACATGGACGACCTGCGCCCGGACATGGCCCGCCCGGAGGTCTGGCGCAAGTTCGCGGACGGCGAACGTGGCCGGGCCATCGCCTCGTTGGGCGGAGTGCGCGACCGCTCGTCGCTGGCGCTGACCGCAGGCCGGATGCGCAAGGATCCGATCTTCCGCGACGCCGCCCACCACTTCCTGCGCAAGTTCGACCAGGTCTTTTCCGCCTTCGAGAAAGGCGCAAGCGACCAGGACATTGCCGCCATGGCCGAAACCCGCACCGCCCGCGCCTTCATGCTGCTGGGCCGGGTGACGGGCACATTCGACTGACGGCTCCCATGCATGTGCAGCCCCTTCTCCGCCGACTGCAAAGCACCCTACTTCCACGTAAAGCCCGCTCGGGAACCCGGACGACCCTGCCCAAAGCAACCCGCAAGGCAGACAAGATCTTTTCACGAGTCGAGATCACCGGGCGCGGACCCCGATCACCCTTTTCCCACGCTCCGGCGCAAACCAATTACGTGATCTTCTTTACCCCGAGATCCGGCTCGTCCTGGTTGACGGATGTGCTGTTCCAGACCGGTCGACTGGGCAAACCAATCGAACTCTTCAATCCGAACCATCTGTTTAACCTGGCCTCGTCCGCCCAGACAGACAACCTGGCCGACTATACCGAGGCCGCGAAGCGGTTTCGGGTCACCGAGGGGGTCAACGGCTTCGAGTTGACGTTGTACCAACTGAACCGGATGTTCGCCCGTCAGGATGGGTTCGTGAGCCAATTCGGGGCCGGACCGCATTTCTGGCTGATCCGGCGCGATATCGTTGCCCAGGCCGTTTCCCTGGCCAAAATGGTCACAACCCAGGTCAGCCATTCCACCATAGCATCTGCGCAACAGCGACAAGACGCAGAGGCAAGCTTCGACTATAGTGCCAAGCGGATCCGTCATTGGCTCAAGCATATCGCGGCCCTGGAACAGGAAACCGAAGGGATGTTCGCCAAGTTTGGCTTGAACCCGGTGCGGCTGAGTTATGAGCAGATGATGGCACTGGGCCCGAACCGGATCGCCCGGCTGATCGGGTCGAAACTTGGCGTGGAGGACCTGCCAAACCTCACAGGCACAAGTCGGCACACCAAGCTTGGCACCTCGAAGAACCAGGAATTCGCCGAAAGGTTTCGTGCAGATCAGGCCGACTTCATTGCCCAGGTCGAAGCCAACCGCAGACCCTGGATCGAGAAGCTGCAAGACGGAGCCTGATCTTATACGGAACTAAGCAGCAGGCTGGTTTCGCTGTTCGAAATCCCGTCCACCATGCGCACCTCGCGCAGCACCCGGTCGAAAGCCTCCAGCGACGAGGTGCGCAGTTCGGCCACCAGATCCCATTTGCCATTGGTCGTATGCAGCTGATGCAATTCTGGCAGGCCGCGCAGGTGGCGGATCACCTGGCTGGTGGACTTGCCGATCACCTCGATCATCATCACCGCGCGGATCGTGTCATCCGCGTGATCCTCCCGCACCCGCACGGTAAAGCCCAGCAGCGCTCCTGAGTTCAGCAGCCGATCCATGCGGTTCTGCACCGTGGTGCGTGACACGCCCAGCGCCCCGGCCAAGGTCGACACCGCCGCCCGCCCATCCACCCGCAGAAGCGCGATCAGCTGGCGGTCGAGATCGTCAAAGACATGTTTTGCTTCTGTCATATTGCCCATCCTTCCTGCGCAAATTGCACGATCTCACAATATTTCTCAATCAACTTGGGTATTTCTGCGCAAATTGCGCAGTGCAACACTGGGGTACGCTGAACAGGAGACCCCATATGCCCGCCCCGCTACCTTCCGAACTCGCCTTTGTTCCCTTCGTCTCGGTCGAGAACATGATGCATCTGGTGAACCGCCTGGGCGTCGAGACCGTGATTGCGGGCATCTGCGACTACCTCGAACAGGATTTCCGCCGCTGGGAGGCTTTCGACAAAACCCCGCGCGTGGCCAGTCATTCGCGCGAAGGGGTGATCGAGCTGATGCCGACCTCGGATGGGGAGGTCTACGGGTTCAAATATGTGAACGGCCACCCGAAGAACACCAAGGAGGGGTTGCAGACCGTGACCGCCTTCGGGCTCTTGGCGGATGTCTACACGGGCTATCCGGTGCTGCTGTCGGAAATGACCGTGCTGACCGCGCTGCGCACGGCGGCGACCTCGGCGCTGGCCACGAAAACCCTGGCCCCCAAGGGTGCGACCTCCATGGCGATGATCGGCAATGGCGCGCAGTCGGAATTCCAGGCGTTGGCGCTGAAGGCGATCTGCGGCATCGACACCGTGCGCATGTATGACATCGACCCGGCGGCGACCGCCAAGGCGGCGGCGAACCTTGCGGGCAAGATGAACGTCGTCTCCTGCACCACACCCGAAGAGGCCATGGAAGGCGCCCAGGTCATCACCACCTGCACCGCCGACAAGCAATATGCCACGATCCTGACCGACAACATGGTGGGCGCGGGTGTGCATATCAACGCGATCGGCGGCGACTGCCCGGGCAAGACGGAACTGCACAAGGACATCCTGCACCGCTCGGACGTTTTCGTGGAATACACGCCCCAGACCCGGATCGAGGGCGAGATCCAGCAGGTGGCAGAAGACTTCGAAGTCACCGAAATCTGGGAGGTGCTGACCGGCGCCAAACCGGGGCGCACGGACGCGCGCCAGATTACCCTGTTCGACGGGGTCGGCTTTGCCATCGAGGACTTCTCGGCCCTGCGGTACGTGCGTGATCAGCTGGAAGGCACCGGGCTTTACCAACAGCTCGACATGCTGGCCGACCCCGATGATCCGCGTGATCTGTTCGGCATGGTGAGTCGCGCGGGGGCGGACGCATGATGCTTCGCGCCCTCTCGGTGCAGGCGCCCGGGGCGGCGGTGATGATCCGCCCGCACCATTTCACCGTGAACACCCAGACAGCGGCGGACAATGCTTTCCAGGCCGACCATCCGGCAGATGCGGCCGCGGCCCATGCGGAGATCACCCGCGCCGCCGAGGTGCTGCGCGCCCACGGCGTGCGTGTGCACCTGTTCGAGGATCAAACCCGCGACACGCCTGACAGCGTGTTCCCGAACAACTGGTTCTCGACCCACGCGGGCGGGCATGTGGCGATCTATCCGATGAAGCCGGAAAACCGCCGCGCCGAACGCCGCACGGATGTGATCGAGATGTTGAAACGCGCCTACCGGGTGCAGGACATCATCGACTATTCCGGGCTGGAAGCGGATGGGCTGTTCCTGGAGGGCACCGGCGCGATGGTGCTGGATCACATAGATCGGGTCGCTTACGCGGTCGAAAGCCACCGCACCAGCCCTATCGCGTTGGAGCGGTTCTGCACCCATTTCAACTATGAACCCATGGCCTTTGCCGCGGCGGATGCGGGCGGTGTGCCGGTCTACCACACCAATGTGCTGATGTGCATCGGCACCGAGTTCGCGCTGATCGGGCTGGGCATGATCACCGACCCCGCCCGCCGGGCGGAAGTGCGCCAGCGGCTGGAGCTGTCGGGCCGTGACGTGATCGACTTGACGGATGCGCAGATCGCCGCCTTTGCGGGCAATGCCATCGAATTGCAGGGGGCTGCGGGGCGCATCCTGGCCCTGTCCAGCACGGCCCTGAACGCGCTGACTGGCGACCAGAAAGCCCGGATCGAAGCAAGCGCAACCCTGGTGCCGCTAGATATCCCCACCATCGAAATGGCGGGCGGATCGGTTCGCTGTACGATTGCGGGCATTCACCTGTCACCCCGGCCACAAGTCTGAGCGCGGCCCGGCACGGGCGGGGTGGGAGGCCACTGCGCCAACCACAGGTGAAACATCAGTTTGGGTGGGAGCCCGTGCCGGGCCGGGATCAGGCGCGTCCGCCCTCGGCGGACAAAAGCAGCGGGTCGATGCCCAGCTTTGCCAGCGCCGCCGACCATTTCCCGCCGATATCGGCGGAAAAGACGATCGCCTCATCCGCATCGACGGTCAGCCAAGCGTTTTGCTGCAACTCGCCCTCCAACTGCCCTGGCGCCCAACCGGCATAGCCCAACGCGGCCAGGCTCTGCGCCGGGCCGAGGCCGCGGGCGATATCCTCCAGGATGTCGCGGGTGGCCGTCATCGAGAACGCCTCGTCCACCTGCAGGGTCGAGGGCGAACCGTGATAGTCCCGGCTGTGCAAGACGAAACCGCGCCCGGTCTCTACCGGGCCGCCGAAGAACACACCAATGCCCCTGCTGCCTTCGCCCTTGTCAATATCGAGCTGGTCCAGCAGATCGTCCAGCGCCAGATCCGACGTCGGCTTGTTCACGATCAACCCCATCGCCCCCTCAGCGGAATGGGCGCAGAGGAACACCACCGATTTCTCGAATCGGGGATCACCCATACCCGGCATCGCGATCAGCAGCTGGCCGGACAGGTCATTGGGGGTTTCGGTCGTGCTTTCCATATCATCAGCATGGGGGCCGGGCCCGGGAAAGACAAGGGGAACAGGCAGATGGAGGCGGCGGATCGCGCGCGCGTGAAGCAGATTTGATTTCCCATCCCCGGCCGAAACATTATGTATCAGGGCATGAGCAGTTCGAACCGCATCACACCCCGCGCCCTTTCCCTGACCGCGGCCCTTCTGGGCGCGGCCTTCGGCCTGGCTGTCCCAACCGCCCTGGCCGGGGATCACTACGACCCGGACGAGGCCGCGCGGGTCGAGATCCTGTCCGGCTGGCGCGAAGCAGATGGCACCCACATGGCCGCTCTGCATGTCGAACTGGGCGTAGGTTGGAAAACCTACTGGCGCGCACCGGGGGACGCGGGCATTCCGCCCAGCATCGACTGGTCGGGATCGAAGAACCTGGGTGCGGTCAGCTATCAGTGGCCGGTGCCCGAGGTTTTCGAACAGAACGGCATGCGTACCATCGGCTATCAGCATGAGCTGGTGCTGCCGATCCAGATCACCCCGCGCGATCCGTCTGCGCCCGTGACCCTGAAGGCGCGCCTGACCCTGGGCGTCTGTCGCGACGTCTGCATGCCGATGCAGACCCGCCTGAAAGTCGAACTGCCCACCCCCGGCGCCCCGGACGCACGGATCTCCCGCGCGATGGAGCAACGCCCGGACACGGCGGCCGAAGCGGGCCTCGGCTCCGTGCGCTGCGAGGTCACGCCCAGCGCGGACGGGCTGGAGGTCACCGCCCACCTCACCCTGCCCCGCCAAGGCGGCGAGGAAGTCGTGGTGATGGAAACACCGAACCCGGAAATCTGGGTCTCGGAAGCCGATGTCACCCGCAGCGGCGCCATCCTGACCGCCCGCGCAGACCTGGTCCCGCCGCCGGGCACTCCCATGGTGCTCGACCGCTCCGCCCTACGCTTCACGGTGCTGGCTGAAGGGCGCGGCGTGGATGTGCTCGGCTGCGGGTCGTAACGGCGCAGAAATCCCAAACTCTCATGGAAATGACGTGCGTCAGCCGCGCGGCGCCGCCGCCCGTCTCAGCCGGTCATTGATCGCGCGGCCCAGCCCGTGCTGTGGGATCGGCGAGACGGCGATCGGCATCTCCCCGCCCGCGTCCAACGCATGCAGATGGTGGAAGAGGTTCGCGGCTGCCTCGACCAGATCCCCCGCCTCCGACAGGTTCAGATCGCATTCCACATGGCCGAAGCCCAAGAGGCGTTCGTCCGAGCGCGGTTCGACCACGTTCAGGCGCATCGGCGCGTCGGGGGCGTAGTGCGATGCAAGCTGGCCGGGGGCGACCACGTCCTCGCTGGCATGGACCGGCAATGGCCCACCCAGGCAGGCCTCCAGCGCCTCAGTGGGCAATCCGCCAGGGCGCAGCAGCGTGGGCGCTGGAGATAGCCCGACAATGGTACTTTCCAGGCCCACGTCACAGGCGCCGCCATCAATCACCGCCTCGATCCGGCCCGCAAGACCGTCCATCACATGGGCCGCTTCGGTCGGGCTGATCCGGCCCGACGGGTTGGCTGAGGGCGCGGCCACCGGCACGCCGGCGGCTTCCAGCACGGCAACCGCCAGCGGATGAGTCGGCACACGCACCGCCACCGTCTCCAGCCCAGCCGACACCAGCGGCGAAACCGATCCCACTTTTAGGGGCAGCACCAAAGTCAGCGGGCCCGGCCAGAAGGCCGAGGCCAGACGGTCTGCCACATCATCGAACTCGGCAATCCCACGCGCTGCTTCCACGCTCGGCACATGCACGATCAGCGGGTTGAAATGCGGGCGTCCCTTGGCGTCGAAAATGCGGGCGACTGCCGTGTCATCCGTTGCGTTCGCACCCAGGCCATAAACCGTCTCGGTCGGGAAGCTGACCAACGCGCCACCGGCCAGCAGCGCACCGGCGCGGGCGATGCCGTCCGCATCCGCCCTCAACAGCTCGGTTTCAACATTCTCGCTCGCCATGACGCCGCGTTTTCCTTTGTCGCGTTGCAGACCTTGGGTAAGGGACACCTAACGGCCCCCGCCACGATTGCCAAGAAGGACCCGCCCATGCCCTATCGCGCCAATACCGATGATTTCCGCTTCATCTTCGACAATGTGGTCGGGTTCGACCAGGTCGCTGGCACTGAGCTTTTTGCCGAAGCGACCCCGGACATGGTGTCGGCGATCCTGACCGAGGCGGGCAAGATGTGCGAAGAGGTCATGGCCCCGGTGAACCGCGACGGCGACCTGACGCCTGCGGTGTTGGAAAACGGTGTCGTGCGCACCTCGCCCGGGTTCGCGGGCGCCTACCAGGCCATCGCGGAAGGGGGCTGGATCGGCATGGCGGCAGACCCCGAGTTCGGCGGCATGGGCCTGCCCCTGACCCTGCAGACGGCGGTGAATGACATGATGTCGGCGGCCGCCCTGTCGCTGCAACTCTGCCCGCTGATGACCCAGGGCCAGATCGAGGCGCTGGAGCATCACGCTTCGGACGAGCTGAAGGCACTCTACCTGCCCAAGCTGATCACCGGCGAATGGGCCGGTACGATGAACCTGACCGAACCGCAGGCGGGCTCGGACGTCGGCGCACTGTCTTCGAAGGCCGAGGACAATGGCGACGGCACCTATGCGGTGACGGGTCAGAAGATCTTCATCTCCTGGGGTGACAACGACATAACCGAAAACGTCTGCCACCTGGTGCTGGCGCGCTTGCCTGACGGGGTGCCGGGCACGAAGGGGATCTCGCTTTTCCTGGTGCCGAAATACATTCCCGACGCCGACGGCAACCCGGGCGAGGCGAACTCCCTGCGTGTGGTCAGCCTGGAGCACAAGATGGGCCTTCATGGCTCGCCCACTGCGGTGATGAGCTTCGAAGGCGCGCGCGGCTGGATGATCGGTGAGCCGCACAAGGGCATGGCCGCCATGTTCACCATGATGAACAACGCCCGCCTGGGTGTGGGTGTGCAGGGTCTGGGCGCCGGGGAAGGTGCCTATCAGAAGGCGCTGGAATACGCGCAGGAGCGCAAGCAGGGCCGGACCCCGATCACGGACGGCACCGGCATGATCATCGACTTTGCCGATGTGCGCCGCATGCTGACCACGATGAAGGCCGAGCTTTTCGCCGCGCGTTCCATTGCCCTGTCTGTCGCCGTCGCGCTGGACATGGGCCGCGCGACGGGTGATGCCGACTGGAAATCCCGCGCCGCCTTCCTGACGCCGATCTGCAAGGCCTATGGCACCGAAACCGGAATCAATGTCAGCCAGATGGGCATCCAGGTGCACGGCGGCATGGGTTTCATCGAGGAAACCGGTGCGGCCCAATACCTGCGCGACGTGCGCGTGACCGCCATCTACGAGGGCACCAACGGCATCCAGGCGATGGACCTTGTCGGCCGCAAGCTGATGGACGGGGGCGAGGCCGCCTTCCGCCTGCTGGAGGAGATCGAGACCCAGGCCGAACAGGCCCGCGCGCAGTTCCCCAACATGACCGAGGCCGTCTGGTCCGCCGCCGAAACCCTGCGCGAGACCACCGAATGGATGGTCGCGCAGGAGGACATGCAGGACCGGTTCGCCGGTGCCGTGCCCTTCCTGATGGGCTGGGCCCGCGTGCTGGGCGCGCATCTGCACCTGAAGGCGGCGATTGCCGAAGGGGGCAAGGGTCCCCGAACGGAACTGGCACGCTTCCACATCAAGCGCCTGCTGCCGGAACATGTTGGCCTCATGGCCCAGGCCCAGGCGGGGGCTGCCGGGCTCTATGCGTTGTCGGTCGAGGACCTGGCGTCTTGAGCGCTCCGCTGACCTTTCCCTTCCCGGACATCCCGGGCGAAGGGGAAGCGGTGGAAGTGGCCGAGGGCGTGCTCTGGATGCGCCTGCCGCTGCCCATGGCGCTGGATCATGTGAATGTCTTTGCCTTCGCCGATGACGACGGCTGGACCATCGTGGACACGGGGTTCGATTCACGTCGAAGCCGCACGATCTGGCAGAAACTTCTGGACGGTCCCCTGGGTGGGAAACCCGTTGCCCGGGTCATCGTCACCCACCACCACCCCGATCACGTGGGCCTGGCCGGTTGGTTCCAGAAGGACCACGGCGCCGAGCTGATCACCACCCGCACCGCCTGGCTGTTTGCGCGCATGTTGCTGCTGGACGAACAGATGGAACCGGTCGACGAGACGCTGGCCTATTGGCGCGCGGCGGGCATGGACAAGTCGGTTTATGAAAAGCGGCTCAAGGAGCGTCCCTTCAACTACGCCGATATCGTCGCCGACATGCCCCTGGGGTTCAAACGCATCAAGGAAGGCTCGGTCATTACCTTCGGCGGCCGCGACTGGGACGTGCGCATCGGCAACGGGCATGCGCCGGAACACGCGACGCTCTGGTCACGCGACGGGCAGTTGGTGATCGGCGGCGACCAGCTGTTGGCCACAATCAGCCCCAACCTGGGCGTCTATGCCACCGAACCCGAGGCCGACCCGGTCGGCGACTGGCTGGAAGCCTGTGATCGGCTCAGCCACTATGCCTGCGACACCCATCTGGTCCTGCCCGGCCACAAGCTGCCCTTTACCGGCCTGCCCACGCGGATGCGCCAGCTGATCGACAACCATCACGGAGCTTTGAAGCGGCTCGAAGCGTTTTTGACCCAGCCACACACCGCCGGGGATTGCTTTCCGCCACTGTTCAAGCGCACCATCGGCGAGGGCGAATACGGGTTGGCCCTGGTTGAAGCCGTGGGGCATCTGAACCACCTCTACCAGACCGGCCGCGTGACGCGGGTGCGCCGTGAGGACGGCGCGTGGCTCTGGCAAAAGGTGGAGACGAATGACGACTGAAGGCAAACCGCTGCCGAAGAACGGACCGAAATCGGACGCGGCAATGTGCGACGAATGGGCCCCGCCCACAGCGGAGCAGAAACCGTTGCCCGAGGCGGTGGCCGACACGCCGGTCGAGGCAAAAAGCCCCGCCGAATGGGCCTATGAACGGCTGATTCTCTATATCCAGAACTTCGAAGAACAGCTGGACAACGAGCACGAAATCGCGATGGGCTTTACCGGCGGCGACGCGGGCGTGCTGCGCATCGAAGGCATCGGCTTCTTCGACCCCGATATCGTGACCTTCTACGGCACCGATATGGGTGGCGCGAAAACGCAGCTGATCCAGCATGTCAGCCAGCTGTCCGTCCTGCTGCGCGCCCTGCCGAAACAGCCCGAGGCACCGGAACCCAACCGCATCGGCTTCCGCCTGGCCAAGGACCTGGAAAAGAACGACAGCTGACCCTTGCCCATCCTCCACACCCTGCGACAATAGCGCGCATCTTGGGATGACAGGGGCAGGCAAATCGTCTAATCAGGTCGGGACCAATTTGAACGACCAAACTACGGGACACGCAACATGGCAGAGCACAAGATCGGCACAATGGACACCAAGGTGCAGGAAAAGACCTATGAGGGCTTCGTCAAGTTCACCACGCGTTCGGTAATCGCGATTCTGGTGTTCCTGGTTTTCCTTGCCATCGTCGGCGCGTAAAAGGGCATCAGTTCCTTTCTGATCGGGCGAGGCCGATACCATGCGACGCATTCTGACTTTTCTGGCCCTTGTGGCCGCAATCGGGGGCCTGGGCGCCTGCGGGGCGGACAATGTCTGGGCACCCGACGAACAGGTCGAGGCTGTGCGCTATCAGGACGATGGTCCGCCGACGCTCACGCTGTTCACGGTAATCTCGAATCGCTCCGGGGCCGGGGCGCATTCCGGGCTGATGGTTTCCGGCTCGCAGCGTGTTCTGTTCGATCCGGCGGGCACCTGGAACCACCCCTATCTGCCCGAACGCCATGACGTGCATTTCGGCATCACCGATGCGGCGGTGGACTTCTATGTCGATTACCACGCCCGCGTGACCTATAACGTGGTGCGCCAGGACATCGTGGTCAGCCCCGAGGTCGCCGAGATGGCCCTGCGCCTGGTGCAGGAAAACGGGCCTGTCGCCAAGGCGATGTGTTCGACCTCGGTCACTGCGATCCTGCGGCAGCTGCCCGGCTTTGAATCCATCCCGCAGAGCGCCTTCCCGAAACGTCCGATGAAGGCCTTCGGCCAACTGCCCGGTGTGGTCGAAACCGTGACATATGACGACGACCCGGATGAGAACGGCTATATCCTGGCACGCGGCATTGCGCGGCTGGATGGGGTCGAGGCCGAGATTTGGCAGGCGGATGCGGCGGAGCAGTAACCGCCACTGAAACGCGGATCAAAACGGGCCATACGGCCCGTTTTTTTATCCCAGCAGCCAGAGCATCCCGTAAAGCGTGACCGCCCCGCCCAGGATGGCGGCCAGAACGTTCTTGGTCATGTACCCAACGGCCAAGGTCACCGCCGCGGCGCTCAGGCGCGCAGGCTCGGGCGCGCCACCGGTGGCCTCGGGCCAAAGGACCAGAGGCGCGACAATCCCCGGCAGAACCGCCACTGCAGTATAGCGCAGGTGACGCAACACCCATTCGGGCAGGGGGCGGTCTCCGATCAAACCAAGGAAGCTGAAGCGTAAAAGCACGGTGCCCAGACCCAGGGCAGCAATGATGAACCAGACATAGGCGGGCGACCAGGTCATGTGCGCCTCCCCATCCACAGTTCGACCTGCGCGCCGACCATCATGGCCAGGACAGCGGACACCAGCAACCCGGTGCCGTAGGGCAGCCAGAACAGCGCCAGCGTGCCCAGGACCGACACCACCGCCGCCGCCACATGAGCGAGCGTACGCAGGGCGGGCGCGATCATCGCCAGGAAGGTGATCGGCACCGCGAAATCCAGCGCGAATTCCGGCGGGATCGCCCCACCTGCCACGGCTCCCACGAAACTGGCGGCATACCACCCCGGCGCCACCGGCGTGATGACGCCAAAGAAATAGCGCAACCGCTCGGACAAGGTCAGCGCGGGTTCGTTCTCGTATTTCAGGTGGCTCAGCGCATAGGACTGATCGACCAGAAGATAGGCGACACAGGCGCGCTGCCAGACCTTCGCCCGGCCCAGATAGGGCGTCAGCGAGGCCGAATACATCGCCATGCGCAGGTTCACCGCCAAGGCCGTGGCGATGACGATCACGGTGGGCGCCTCCTCGACCATCAGCTGCAGTGCGGTGAACTGCGCCGCGCCCGCGATCACCAGCACGGAAAAGCCCATGACCTCGGCCAGGTTCAGCCCGGCCTCGGTAGCCACCACGCCAAAGAGCAGCGCAAAGGGCACCACCACCAGAATGAAGGGCGCGCCATCGCGCACCCCCTGCAGGTAGATGGATTTCCCGTTGGACCTTGCCATGCCAGCCCCCTAGATTGCCTCTCAACCCCTAGGGGCAAATCCGCGGAGATGCAATTGACCATTGATAGCGCCACCAATCAAGGCTCCGATCCGGCTCGCGACTACCTGATCGCCCCCGATCCCACCGCCGCCCGCCTGACCCGGCGTGTGGCGGGCCATGATGAACACGGCCAACCGGTCGAAATCGCGGTGGTCGAGGAACGCCCGCTGACCATCTTCCTGAATTCGCGTGAAATCGTGACGGCGATGACGATCGGCGATTACCCGGATTACCTGGCGCTTGGCTTCCTGAAGAACCAGGGCATGTTGTCGGGTGCCGATGACGTGGTGGGCGTGGAATATGACGAGGATATCGACACGGTCGTCGTGCGCACGGCCTCGCAGACCACCTACGAGGAAAAGCTCGAGAAAAAGACCCGCACCTCCGGCTGCGCGGTCGGCACGGTGTTCGGCGACATGATGGAGGGGCTCGAAGGCCTGACCCTGCCCGCCACCCCGGTGCGCTCCAGCTGGCTCTATGCGCTTGCCCACAAGATCAACCGCACCCCGTCCCTGTACCTGGAGGCAGGCGCGATCCACGGCACCGTGCTGTGCCAAGGCGCGTGCCCGCTGGTCTACATGGAGGACGTGGGCCGCCACAACGCGGTCGACAAGGTGGCGGGCTGGATGTTGGCCGAAGGCGTCGATCCGGCGGACAAGATCCTCTACACCACCGGGCGGCTGACCTCCGAGATGGTGATCAAGACCGCACAGATGGGCATCCCGACGCTGGCGTCGCGTTCCGGTTTCACCGCCTGGGGCGTCGAGATCGCGCAGGAGGTCGGCTTGACCCTGATCGGCCGCATGAAGGGCCAACGCTTTACCTGCCTGTCTGGCGAAGACCGCCTGATCCGCGACATGGACCCGGCCCACGCCCCGCGCGAGGAGAAGAAACACCGCCGCAAGGGGGGCGAGGGATGAGTCGCGTGACGACAGCCGTTTTCTTCGAAGAAAACGGACCGGAAAATTCGAATTTTCCGGATACCCGCCGAAAGGAAGAAGCATGACCCGACCGACGCGCCAACCCTTGGGCATCATCCTCGCAGGCGGCCTTGCCACACGTATGGGCGGCGGGGACAAGGCGCTTTTGCCGTTGGGCGGGGGCACGCTCTTGTCCTCGGTCGTGGACCGGCTGGAGCCACAGGTGGCGGGCATTGCCTTGAACGCGAACGGGGACCCTACGCGGTTCGATGGCGCCCTGCCGGTCATTGCCGACAGTATCGAAGGCTTCGCGGGCCCGTTGGCGGGTGTGCTGGCCGGGCTGGACTGGGCCGCAGCCCAAGGTGCGGACTGGATCGTCACCGCCGCCGGTGACACGCCCTTCTTTCCCTGCGACCTCGTCCCGCGCCTGATGTTGGCGGCTGAAGACGCCAGCGCGCCCATTGCGCTGGCCGCCACCCACGACGCCGAACGCGGCCCCATGCGCCAGCCAACCTTCGGCCTCTGGTCTGTCGCCCTGCGCGACGACTTGCGCGCAGCGCTCGCTGCGGGCACCCGCAAGGTCGTCGCCTTTACCCAGGCCCATGGCGCAGCCCAAGCTGTCTGGTCCGATCAGCCCTTCGACCCGTTCTTCAACGTCAACACGCCCGAGGATCTGGCCCGGGCCGAAACCCTGCGTAAAGGAGCCGCCTCATGAAGGTGTTCGGCGTCATCGGCTGGAAGAACTCCGGCAAGACGGGGCTGGTGGTGCGGCTTGTCGAACACCTGACCGCGCGGGGCTTTACCGTCTCGACGATCAAGAACAGCCACCATTCGGCGGATGTGGATCACAAGGGCACCGACAGCTGGCGCCACCGCCAGGCCGGCGCGCGCGAGGTGGTGCTGGCCAGCGACGCGCGGGTCGCGCAGATGCATGAGTTGCGCGGCGAGGCCAAGCCCTCACTGCCCGAGTTGCTGACACGATTGGGGCCCTGCGATATTGCCCTGGTCGAAGGGTTCAAACGCGAGGCGCATCCCAAGATCGAAGCCCACCGCGCCGCCACGGGCACCGACCTGATTGCGCGGATCAATGACACGGTGAAGGCCGTGGCCAGCGACGAGCCCGTGACCGGCCTGACCCAGCCGATCATCGACCTGGACGACACCGCAGCCATTGCCGAATTCATCCTGCAAGAAACCGGGCTGACCGCCCGCAGCGCCCCCGAGGTCACGCCACCAAAGCTCAAGAACGACTGTTTCGCCCTGCCCCCGGGCGTCGACTGGACCCCGGTTGATGAGGCGCTCGCCATGCTGCGCGACGGGCTTTCCCCGGTGGTCGGCGTGGAAGAGGTCGCCGTAGGCGATGCCTCCGGCAGGGTGCTGGCCGCCGATGCACGGGCTCAACGGTCGAACCCGCCCGGCGCGAACTCGGCGGTGGACGGATATGGCTTTGCCCATGACGGCCTGCCCGCAGGCGACCCTGTGCTGCCGCTGGTGGAAGGCCGCTCGGCCGCCGGATCGCCCTTCCCCGGCACCGTGCCCCCGGGCCACGCGGTGCGCATCCTGACCGGCGCGCTGGTGCCGCCGGGCGTGGACACGGTGGTGTTGCAGGAGGACGTGACCCTGTCGGACGGCCACGTGGGTTTCGCCGCCGGGGCCAGGAAAGGCGCCAACACCCGCCGCGCGGGCGAGGATGTGGAGGCGGGCACAGTGGCCTTGGCGAAGGGCGCGCGCATCGGCGCGCCCGAGATTGCATTGCTCTCAGCCGTGGGCGTGGCGCGGGTGCAGGTGCACCGCCGCTTGCGGGTCGGTGTCCTGTCGACCGGAGACGAAATCGTCGCGCCCGGCAGCTCAGACAACCCCGCCCACACCTTCGATGCCAACCGGCCCATGTTGCTGGCCCTGGCCGCTCGCTGGGGCCACGAGGCGGTCGACCTGGGCCATGCGCCGGACGATCGGGGCGCGGTCCGCGACGCCTTGGACATGGCCGCCCAGAGTGTCGATGTGGTGCTGACCTCCGGCGGAGCGTCCGCGGGCGAAGAAGACCATGTCTCAGCGCTCTTGTCCGGCGAAGGGCAGCTGACCACCTGGCGCATCGCGATCAAACCGGGCCGCCCCTTGGCACTCGCGCTATGGAAAGGCGTGCCGGTCTTCGGCCTGCCCGGCAATCCGGTGGCGGCCCTCGTCACCTCACTGATCTTTGCGCGCCCGTCGCTGTCGGTGCTGGCAGGCGGCGGCTGGCTGAAGCCGCAGGGCTACCAGATGCCCGCCGCTTTTAACAAACGCAAGAAACCCGGCCGCCGAGAGTTCATCCGTGCGCGCATGGGGGCAGATGGCAGGGTCGAGGCGTTTCGCTCCGAAGGCTCCGGCCTGATCTCCGGCTTGGCCTGGGCGGATGGGTTGGTGGAGTTCGGCGATGAGGGTCGCGAGATTGCCGAGGGCGACCTGGTCACCTTCTATCCTTATGGGAGTTTCGGGTTGTAGCCTAAGACACCCGCCCCCGACGCGGCGGGGTGGGATGCCACGACACGTCCCTCAAGACCTGCCCTATCCAGGGTGGGAGCCGCGGCGGGGGCGGGTGGTGAGCCACAGGGTCAGCCCCAGGATCACGCCGCCGCCGGTCACGACCGCCAGCGCGCCAAGCGCGAACATTCCGAAGGCTGCAGCCATGTCTGCACCGCTGACCACCGCGGGGCCCAAGGTGGCAGAAAAGACACCGGCCAGTCCCAACGCCACCAGCGCCAGCCCTGCTTGCAGCCCACGCGCGCGGCGCGCGCGCGGTGCGCGGCGCAGGGCGCGGGTCATGCGGCCAAGGTCGCTCTGCACCGCGATCAGCGCAGGCACGACCAGCAGGACCAGAATCATGCCGAAGGCCAGACCGTAGGTCAGGGTAATGACGGTCGGTTTCAGGAACTCCGCCTGGCGCGAGCCTTCGTAGAGCAGCGGCATCAGCCCCAGCACCGTGGTCAGCGTGGTCAGAAGCACCGGGCGCAGCCGGTCCACGGTGCCGTCGATGATGGCGGGGAACAGGCCGCGTTCCTTGGCATATTCGTCAATCGTGCCCACCAACACGATGGAGTCGTTGATGATGATCCCGGTCATGCCGATCAGGCCGATCACCGAGAATAGGCTCAAGGGCACATCCCAATGCAGATGTCCCCAGATCGCGCCAATGAGGCCGAAGGGAATGATCGACATGACCACCAAGGGCCGCGTCCAGCTGGAGAATATCCAAGCCAGCACCAGGTAGATGCCCAACAGGCTCATGATCAGGCCTGTGCGCGCCTCGTTCAGGAACTCACTTTCTTGTTCGGCCAACCCGCCCAGACGGTATTCCACGCCGAAGCGACCGGCGATCTCGGGCAGGATGTCGTTCGACAAGGCCAAGGTGATCTCTTCGGCCCGGGCCGCATCGCCCTCGTCGATATCGCCGTTCACACCAACAAGGCGAATGCCATTCTCGCGCTGCACGGTGGAAAAGCCTGTGCGCGAAATCACCGTGACAATGTCACCCAGCGCCACGTATTCGCCCGCCGTGGTGCGCATCTGCGCGGCCTCCAGGAAATCCGCAGACAGCTCGCCCTCGGGCAGCTCGACGCGAATGGCGGCGGATCGCGTGCCTTCCGGGTAGGTCGCTGCCTCGATCCCGCCCAGTCGGTTGCGGATGACCCGGCCCAGCGCGTCGATGGTAAAGCCCAGCGCTTGGCCCTGCGGCGTCAGCTCCAGCACCAGCTCTTCCTTGTCATAGGCAAGCGTATCTTCGACCGCGCTCACTTCGGGGAATTGGGTCAGGGCTTCCTTCAACCCCTCGGCGGCGGCTTTCAGAACTTCGGCCTCAGCCCCGTAAAGCTCGACATCCAGGGCATCCCCTCCCGGCCCGAAACGGGCGCCACGAAAGGCCAGAATCTCCAGCATAGGATGGCGCGGCACTGCGTCCTGCAAGCGACCGACGAAGTCGAAGCTGGTGTAGGGGCGCAGGTCGGCATCCACCATCTCGATGGAGATCGAGCCCAGAAGGTCCGTGTCCTTCGTGTCGACGCCCGACAGGCCACGCCCCTGCCCGCCGCCCACGCCGGAGATCACGAAATCCGCCGGGTGCACGCCATATTCGGCCTCGAACTCGCCACCGATGGTTTCGACCGCCTGCTGCACCAGCTTCATTTGCGCGATCGTATCCTCGCGCGTGGCGCCTTCGACCATTGCGAAATTGGCGGACACAACGCCCTGCTCAGGCGCATTGAAGAAGCGGAAGGGAATGTCGCCGCGGATGTAATAAGCGGCGGAGGACACCAGCACCAGAACAGCCGCGGCCAGCACCGGGTATCGCGCCCAGACCACCAGCCGCATCAACCGGCGGAACAAGTGTTCACGCACCAGGCGGAACCCCTTGTTCACCTGCCGCGAAGGCCAGTCGTACCAATGCTGCTTGGCCGTATGGGTCAGCGCATGAGCCATGTGGTTGGGCAGGATCAGGAAGCATTCCACAAGCGAGGCAATCAGCACCACGATCACCGTAAAGGGAATGGCGCCAATGGTATTGCCGAACCGCCCGCCGATGGCCATCAACCCGAAGAAGGCGATCACCGTGGTCAGGGTCGAGGAAAAGACCGGCGGGAACATGCGTTTCGCGGCATTCTCGGCGGCCTCGACGGGCCCTTCGCCCAGGTGGCGAGATCGAAAATCGGCATGTTCGCCCACCACGATGGCATCATCCACCACGATGCCAAGGGTAATGATCAACGCGAACAGGCTGATCATGTTGATGGTCAGCCCGGCCATGTACATCAACGCAATCGCGGTCAGCATCGCCACCGGAATGCCCGCCGCCACCCAGAAGGCGATGCGGGCGTTGAGGAACAGGAACAGCAGAAGCACCACCAACCCCAACCCCTGCAAGCCGTTGCGGGTGAGCATCTCGAGGCGAGAGGTAATGACCTCGGACCGGGTGCGGAACATCTGGATCGCAACGCCTTGGGGGAGGGACAGCTGCATCTCGGCGGCGACCTCTTCGACCACCTCCTGCATCTCGACCGCATCACCCTGGGCCGAGCGCGCCACGTTGATGATCATCGCTGGGTCATCACCGACGAAATAGGCGCGCGCGCGGTCGATACCCTCGACCCGCACCTGCGCCACATCACCAACGGTCAGGTTCGAGCCATCCGCGTTCGAGCGCAGGACAATGGCGGCGATTTCATCGGGCGAGCGTTTGGCCACGCCGGTGCGCACGCGGGCCGCACCCGACGCGACATTTCCCGCCGGGTCCGCGTCCGCCTCTTCAGCGATGGCGGCGGCGATCTGGGCCATGGTCACGTCATGGCGCACCAGGGACAGCGAGGGGACCTCGACAATGGTCTCGGGCGCCACGACCCCGGCGATGGAGGTGCGCGTCACGCCCTCGTTGAACAGGCGCACGGTAAACTCGTCGGCGAAACGGCCCAGCTGGTCGACACCGACCGGGCCGGTAATGGCCACATCGGTGACCGTATCGCGCCAGGCGCCGCGACGCACGGTGGCGTCCTCGGCATCCTCGGGCAGGTCCGAGATCGTATCGACCGCCGCCTGAACATCGTCGGCGGCACGGGCCATGTCCCAGCCTTCTTCAAACTCCAGGTAGATATTGGCCGAGCCTTCACGCGAACGCGACGAGCTGCTTTCCACCCCTTCGACCGCCAGCAGGGACGGTTCCATCACCTGAACGATGGCCGCGTCCACATCCTCGGCCCCGGCGCCGTCCCAGATCACGTTCACGGTCACGCTTTCAACTACCGAATCCGGGAAGAACTGCGCGCGCATGTTCGGGTAAGTGACCAGCCCCGCCGCGATCATCACGATCAAGAGCAGGTTGGCCACGGTGGCATGACGGGTGAAATAGCTGAGGATCCCGGTGGCGGAGAACATGGATCAGCCCCCCATGCGGGTTTCCAGCCGCTCGACGGTCTGCAGCGGAACCTCGTCCTGTTCGAGCGTCTTGAGCAGCCGCGCCTTCACATCCTCGGGCATGCGCTGGTTGGCCTCGACAAAAGCCACCAGCGCCGCGCGGCGGGCGTCGTCCAGGCGCACGGTCTCCGGCGCATCAGGCACCATCGCATCGGCGCGGATCGGGCGCACGCGAATACCTTCGCCCAACAGCGGGTTGCGATCCGCCACCACTTCGCGTCCAGCAAGCCCCCGCGCACGTACCAGCACGTCATCTCCCTGACGTCGCAGCAACTCAACCTCGGCCAGTTCCAGCCGCTCGCCATCGCCCAGCACCAACACGGTGCCCGCCGCGTCCACGGCGGAGGCGGGCAGCAGCGCGACACGTTCCAGCGGCGGTTCCTCAACCGAAACCGTGACGAAATCACCCGGCCGGAACCCGGCGGCAGCGTCCAAACGCGCGAACAGAAGCCGCCCGGTCAGGCCTTCGCCCACCACCGCGCTTTCGCGGTCGATCACGCCGGTGGCAACCAGATCCACCCCGGCCACATCCATCGTCACACGGACCGGCGTGCGGCTGAGATGGCCGTTTTCATCCAGCAGCCGAGCATATTGCGCGGTGGACAGGCGGAAGCTGACCTCCAGCGCGTCCGGGTCGATCAACTGCGCCAATTGCTCGTTCGATTGTACCAGGCGCCCGCGCACCACGGTCACGTCGGACAGGGTGCCCGAGAACTCGGCGCGGATTTCCGTGTCAGCCAGATTGCGTTCTGCATCGGAGAGATTGACCCGCGCCCGTTCCAAAGCCGTTTGGGCCGAGACACGTTTCAGCTCCGCCGTGGCCTGGGCCTGACGTCGTGACAGAACCGCCTGATCGGCGGCGGCGGCTGCCAGTTCGGCGGTTTCGACGGCAGCTTCGGTGCCCACACCGCGCGCCACCAAGTCCTTCTGGCGGGTCACGGCAGCTGCACGCAGCCCCGCCTGACGGGAGGCATTGGCCAGATCATCGCCCGCCAGGATCAGCGCCTGTTCGGCATCGGCCAGGTCAGCCTCGGCCTGGGAGGCGTCGGCCCGGGCAATCACCAGGGCGCTTTCGAAGTCGGTCGGATCGATGCGGGCCAACAACTCACCGGCGGTCACGGTCCCGCCCTCTTCAAACCCTTCGGCCAGGTCGACCAAGGTGCCGCCTGAGGCCGCACGCAACTCCAGCACCCGGCGGGAACGCAGTTCACCAAAGGCTGATAGGGTGGGCGTGATCCGCCCAGGTTCGACGGTAATGACATTGACGCCGAACACCCGTTCGCGCGCCGGGCGCGGCGTGCTGTCCTGCGCCAGGCGGGTCTGAACCGCATCATAACCCACGCGCCCGGCCCAGGCCAAAAGCCCGATCGTCAGCGCAACAAGCAACAGCCCGGTCAGGCTGCGGGTGAGAAAGCGCATGAAATGCCTCGTTTTTTCCTACCTGAATCCAACTTGCCCCGCGCAAGCGTGGGACGCAAGCGGGCGGGCGTCACAAGCTCTTTACGGGCGGGCGCGTCATTTCCGTCGCTTGTGTTCGTCCAGTCGTGGAAAAATCTCGACGAAATTGCAGGGCAGATGGCGGTAATCCAGTTGATATTGCAGGATTTCATCCCAGGCATCCTTGCAGGCACCGGTCGAGCCAGGCAGCGCGAAAAGATAGGTGCCATTGGCCACGCCCCCGGTCGCGCGACTTTGAACCGCAGAGGTGCCGATCTTGTTCATCGAGACGATGGTAAAGACAGTGCCGAAGGCCTCGATCTCTTTCTCATAGACGTCGCGATGGGCTTCGACACTCACATCTCGCCCCGTCAGCCCGGTGCCGCCGGTCGAGATAATCACATCAATTTCCGGGTCCAGCGACCAGGCGCGCAGCTGATCGGCAATCTGGGCCCGCTCGTCGCGGATGATCTTGCGGTCGGCCAACACATGCCCCGCCCCTTCGATCCGCCCGACCAGCGTGTCGCCCGACCGATCCTGGTCCAGCCCGCGCGTGTCCGACACGGTCAGGACCGCAATACGGACCGGGATAAATTCCTTGGTGGTGTCGATGCGGGACATGGGCTGCGCTCCTATCAGCTACGGTCGAACTCCACCCTATCTATGAAGCAAATCGCTGCAACCAGTATCCAAACCGTCGCAGCCCAGTAATCATCAGGAAAAAACGCATCGATTGAGCCCCGGAATGTATCGGTCGTGAAGACGTGGAACACTCCCGCGACCATCAGGTAGACCGCCGCCCCAACGACCATGGCATAGGCCAAGCTTTCCGCCGGTGCGCGCGGGATGGCGCGATTGTAGGCCCGGGCGACAGCCGCCAGGGTGATCCCCAGCAGGCTGTCCGTCAGTGACGGCATTCCGTCAGATTGAAAAATGCTCACCACCGCCGCGACCAGGATCCCCAAGACCGCAAGGGTCAGCGTCGGCTCGGACCGTTCAGCCGGAGCAGCATTCTCATCGTTCATCGGCTTCACAACTCGCGTAGCTTGGCTTGCAGTTCCAACAGGTCCGCCCAGGCTTCGCGTTTTGCATGCGGATTACGCAACAGATAGGCCGGGTGGAACATTGGCATGACCGGGCGGCCCAAAGCCTCTTCCCACTGGCCACGCAGACGGGTGATGCCGCGCTTGCCCAGAACCGCCTGGCAGGCATGGTTGCCCATCAGGACCAGGACGTCCGGCGCAACCAGTTCAACATGGCGCTGCACGAAGGGCATGAGCATCGCCACCTCATCCGGGTTCGGATCACGGTTCTGCGGCGGGCGCCAAGGCAGGACATCGGTGATATAGAGCGCATCTTTCGACAGGGTCGCCCCGCGCCCCATGCCGATCGCGTCGAACATCCTGTCCAGCAGCTGACCGGCCCGGCCGACGAAGGGCTTGCCCTCGCGGTCCTCATCGCGCCCCGGCGCCTCGCCGATCACCATGATCCGCGCCGCCGGGTTGCCATCGGCAAAGACCAGGTTGCGCGCACCCTTCTTCAGGTCGCAGCCCTCGAAAGCCCCCAGCTGAGCGCGCAGCCCGTCCAGATCCGAGGCCCCGGCCGCCATCTGCTTGGCCAGCGCGACGTGGTCGACGCGGGGTTCCTCGATCTTCTTGGGCATGACCGGCTTGGCCGGTTTCTGCGCCACGGCGGCCGGTTTCGGCGCGGGCGGCTCGACGGCATAGCGATCCACCGGCTCCTCACCGATAAACTCGCTCACCCCCATCTCGAGCTGCCACTCCAGCGCTGCGCGCGCCACGTGCCAGTCGATGGCCGTATCCTGTGCCGATTCCATGCGCCCAACTTACGGGTGCGGGCGCACAGGCGCAAACGCTGCGCTGCCCCCTATGGACGAAGCCCCCCGCCCGGCCTATACCCGCTACCCAAGACCCATCCGGAGGCCCCCATGACATTCCGCCAGCGCCATCTTCTGGGCATCGAACCCCTGCACCCGACCGAGATCACCACCGTCCTGGACCTGGCCGACCGCTATGTTGACCTGAACCGGCAGACGGTGAAACGGTCGAAGGCGCTGAAGGGGCTCACGCAGATCAACATGTTCTTCGAGAACTCGACCCGCACCCAGGCCTCGTTCGAGATCGCCGGCAAGCGCCTCGGGGCCGATGTGATGAATATGGCGATGCAGGCGTCATCCATCAAAAAGGGCGAGACGCTGATTGATACCGCGCTGACGTTGAACGCAATGCATCCGGACCTTCTGGTGGTGCGTCACCCGCATTCCGGCGCGGTGAACCTGCTGGCGGAAAAGGTCAACTGCGCGGTGCTGAACGCGGGCGACGGCAAGCATGAACACCCGACCCAGGCGCTGCTGGACGCGCTGACGATCCGTCGCGAGAAGGGGCGTCTGCACCGGCTGACCATCGCCATCTGCGGCGATATTGCGCACAGCCGCGTTGCCCGGTCGAACCTGATCCTCTTGGGCAAGATGGAAAACCGCGTGCGCCTGGTCGGCCCGCCGACCCTGATGCCCAGCCAGATCGACCAGTTCGGCGTCGAGGTCTATCACGACATGGAAGAGGGCCTGAAGGGCGCCGACGTGGTCATGATGCTGCGCCTTCAACGCGAACGCATGGATGGCGGCTTCATCCCCTCGGAACGTGAATATTACCACCGCTATGGTCTGGATGCGGCCAAGCTGGCCCATGCGAAAAACGACGCCATCGTCATGCACCCGGGCCCGATGAACCGCGGGGTCGAGATCGACGGCACCATCGCCGATGACATCAACCGATCCGTCATCCAGGAGCAGGTCGAAATGGGCGTCGCTGTGCGCATGGCGGCAATGGACCTGCTGGCGCGCAACCTGCGCGAGGCGACAGGGCCGGAAAGCGTGATGGTCTGAGAGCGGCGCTGGAGCCTACCGCATCCGCTTTACGCCCGATCGTCCTTCGGCGATCCCATGACCACATGGGTGACCAACTGGCGCACCTGCGGCAGGGTGCCCAGCTTGTCGGTGTGAAAGCGTTTGTAGGCGATCAGGTCCTCGGCCTCGACCCGCAGCAGATATTCGACGGTGCCGGTGATGTTGTGGCACTCGCGCACCTCGTCATAGAGCGCGACGGCGCGCTCAAACGCCTCCTGACCCTGTTTGGTGTGGTCGTTGAGGCCCACGGTGACATAGGCGGTAAAGCCGATGCCCATCGCCTCGGGGCTCAGTGTGGCGCGGTAGCCGGTGATCACGCCCTGGCGTTCCAGCTCCTGCACCCGGCGCAGGCAGGCGGAGGGGGAGAGGCCGACGCGCTCGGCCAATTCGGTGTTGGGCAGGCGCGCATTATGCGTGAGCTCACGCAATATTCGGCGATTCAGATCATCCATATTCATCGATCATTGCGCAGAAATCCGCCACGCACCCCATTTTGCAGCCCTATTGCGCAGAAGTTGCGCAAAGATTGTGTCCATGTCAATCGAACTCATCCTTGCCCTGTGCTCCTTCGCCTTCGTCTCGTCGATCACGCCGGGGCCGAATAACTTGATGCTGATGGCGTCGGGCGCCAACTTCGGCTTTCGCCGCACGGTACCGCATATGTTGGGGGTCGGGATCGGGTTCACGGTCATGGTGCTGCTGGTGGGCGCCGGGCTGATGCAGGTGTTCGATCGCTGGCCGGTGGCGCATGAGGTGCTGAAATGGGCCTCGCTCGCCTATCTGTGCTGGCTGGCCTGGAAGATCGCCCATGCGGGCGAACCCGGGCGCGGGGACAGCGGTGCGCGACCGATCACCTTCCTGCAAGCGGCGGCGTTTCAATGGGTCAATCCCAAGGCCTGGATCATGGCGCTGACCTCGATCACCGCCTATGCGCCGGATCGCAGCCTCTGGGCGGTGGGCATGGTGGCGCTGGTCTTCGGGCTGATCAACCTGCCCTGCGTGTCGAGCTGGACCGTGCTGGGGCAGGAGATCAAGCGCGTGTTGACAAACCAGCGGCGGCTGACCCTGTTCAACTGGACCATGGCCGGGCTGTTGGTGGCCTCCCTGTTGCCGGTTCTGTTCGCCTGATCGGTGGTGCTCCCGCCCCCTGCCCGCGCCTTCGGCTTGTCAGGGGTTGGGCGTGGCTGGGGGGCCAGCCCCCCAGACCCCCCGGGATACTTCGAGAAAAATGAAAGAGCGCAGCCCCCGGACCGGCGGGGTGGGAAAGCGTAACATCGCGGTTGGCGCAACAGCGGACAGGGTGGGAGCCGGTCCGGGGGCGGATTGGGGATGACCCGGGCAGCACCGCGCGCTATCCATAAGCCATGACCAGTGACCAGATCATTCTTTTCAGCCTGTTCGGGGCCGTGTTCGGCCTGCTTCTGTGGGGAAAATACCGCTACGACCTTGTCGCCTTTGCAGCCCTCATGCTGGCGGTGGTGCTGGGCGTGGTGGACTCCAAACACGCATTCGACGGGTTCGGTCATCCGGCAACCTTGGTGGTTGCGCTGGTGCTGGTGGTCTCGGCGGGGCTGGTACGCTCCGGCGCGGTGTTCCTGATCACCCGCACCCTGGTGGATGCCTCCCGCAGCCTGGGCGCACATATCGCCCTGATGGGCGCAATTGGCGGCGTGCTGTCGGCCTTCATGAACAATGTGGCGGCCCTGGCGCTGCTGATGCCCGTCGACATGCAGACCGCACGCAAGGCGGGGCGGGCGCCGGGGCTGAGCCTGATGCCGCTTTCCTTCGCCACCATCCTGGGCGGCATGGTCACGCTGATCGGCACGCCGCCCAATATCATCATCGCCTCGATCCGCGGTGACGCCCTGGGCGAGCCCTTTCGCATGTTCGATTTCGCCCCCGTCGGTGGGGTCACGGCGATTGCCGGGCTGATTTTCGTGGCCCTGATCGGCTGGCGCCTGATCCCGCAGCCCGAGGCCGCGCAAAACGGTGGCGATCCGATGGGCGATCATGGCCAGTACATCGCCGAGCTGACCATCCCCGAAGGCTCCAAGCTGATCGGCAAACGGGTCAAGGAGCTGGATGACGAGGCCGCCAAGAACGATGTCGCCATCCTGGGCGTCGTGCGGGACGGCAAGCGTCGTTATGGCACGCAGCGAAACACCGAGTTGCTTGCACAGGATGCGCTGGTGCTGGAGGCACGCCCCGAGGCGTTGGACGAATTCCGCGCGGCGCTGAGCCTGGATTTCGCCGAGGCCGGTCGGCAGGACAAGCTGACCGCAGAGGGCGCGGGCCTGTCGAAGATCGAGGTCGTGGTGCCCGAGACCGCCCGCATTAACGGCAAGACCGCACAGGCCATCGGGCTCAACTGGCGGCAGCGATCTGTGCTGATGGGGATTTCTCGCGGGGGCAAACGGATCTCGAAACAGGTGCGCAAGACGGTGGTGCGACCGGGGGACATCCTGCTGCTTCTGGTGCCAGCCGGAGCCGAGGCGGATGTGACCGAGTGGCTGGGCTGCCTGCCGTTGGCCGAACGGGGATTGGCGGTAACGCAGGACCAGAAGGTCTGGTGGGCCATTGCCATGTTCGCGGCAGCGGTCGCGGCAGCCAGCATCGGGCTGGTCTATCTGCCGGTGGCGCTAGGGTTGGTTGTGGTGGGCTATGTGCTGACGAAGATCGTGCCCCTGTCGGAGCTCTACACCCATATCGAATGGCCCGTGGTGGTCCTATTGGGCAGTATGATCCCGCTGGGCGCGGCCTTGGAAACGTCGGGGGGCACCGAGCTGATCGCGGGCACCCTTGTCGGGATAACCGAGGGCCTGCCCGCCTGGGCGGTACTGACCGTCCTGATGATCGTGACCATGACCCTGTCGGATGTCTTGAACAACACCGCCACGACCATTGTCGCGGCCCCGGTCGGCATTCAGATGGCGCAGGCTCTGGGCAAGAACCCGGACCCGTTCCTGATGGCCGTGGCCGTCGCGGCCTCCTGCGCCTTCCTCACCCCGATCGGACACAAGAACAATACGCTGATCCTGGGACCGGGCGGCTATCGCTTTGGCGACTACTGGCGTATGGGCCTGCCGCTGGAGATCCTCGTGGTCGCCGTGTCGATCCCGGCAATCCTGGTGTTCTGGCCGCTCTAACGCGGCCGACGGTCACGCGCGTGGGGCCGTCCCGAGGGGCGCGGCTTGCGGCGAAACATCGGCAGGTGCAGATTGCTGTCGCGCCCGGCGCCGAAACGCAGGCAGAGCGCCACGACGATCAGGCTGATCACCAGCCACAGCCCGCCCCAGAACTGCGACGTGCCGCCGAACTCGCGCGCCAGCATCACCGCGTCGCTTTCCACATGGGTCCGGCGCAACGTGTCGTCGAGGATATCCAGCGGCGCGTAGAGCATCGAGGTCAACCCGATCAACCTGAGCGCCAGATCGCTGACCTCATGCGGCAGGAAATGCGCAATGCCCAGCATGACCACACCGGCCCCCAGGCAGAAGATCAATGCGAAGGGTTCGCGCATATAGGCCACCGCGACGGCGACCAGAACGCCGCCCAGTACCCCCATGACCCAGCGATCCAAGTCGCTGCGCAGGGCCAGCAGGAACAAGACCACGCCCAACAGCAACGAGCCCAGATAACCCGCCGAGATGATCGCAAACAGGTTGCCGCCCCGCGTCGTTGTGGTGCCGCCCTGCATGGGGGAAAGGGTCATGCCCTCGACCGAGCCGCCGGTCAGCCAGGCGGCCAGCGCGTGGCTGAGTTCGTGCAGAAACACCACGAGGATTTTCAACGGCACCAGCACCGGCGTGGTCCAGAGCGCGGCCACCACCACGCCCAGCACCATCAGCTGCCAATGTCCGCGCAGCACCCGCATGGGATCACAGCGGCCAGATCAGCGGGATCAGCGCCGAGGCCAAGAGACCCACCGACAGGTTCAAGGGAATGCCGATCTTCATGAAATCAGTAAAGCGGTATCCGCCCGGCCCGTAGACAAGCATATTGGTCTGGTATCCGATGGGCGTCGCAAAACTGGCTGAGGCGGCAACCATCACCGCGACCACCAAGGGGCGCGCATCAATGCCCAACGCCTGTGCAAGCCCGATGGCAATCGGGGTCACCACCACGGCCACGGCGTTGTTTGAGACCAGCTCGGTCAGCACCGAGGTCAGCAGGTAGATCGCCCAGACGATCAGGAAGGGCGGCAGCCTGCCCAGGACCGGGGCCAGCCCCTCGGCAATCAGCTTGACCGCGCCTGAGGCCTCAAGGGCGGCACCAATGGCGAGCATGGCGAAGATCAGCGCCAACAAACGCCCATCGACAAAACCAAATGCCTCGTCCGCGTCGATGCAACGAGTGACCAGAACGGCGGCCACCGCCAGCACGGCGAGGTAGAAGATCGGCGCGACACCCAGACCGGCCAGGGCCACGATGCCGATCAGGGCCGCAATGGCAATCGGTGCATGGCTGCGTCGGAACTCTCGGGCCGAGGGTTTGGTCACGTCCACCAGGTCCATGTCGCTGGCCAGGCGCTGGATATCCTCCGGCGCGCCTTCCAGAAGCAGCGTATCGCCGACCCGCACCACCAGGTCATCCAGCTGCCGCCCGATATTCTGGTTCTTGCGATGCACGGCCAACGGATAGACACCGTAGCGGCGGCGCAGGCGCAGCTGGCCCAGCGACTTGCCAACCATCTTGCAGCCGGGAGAGATCAGGGTTTCGACTGTCGTTGTCTCGACCGCCGAGACCTGGTCGACGCGCTTGAGGCTCTTGTTGCGTTGCAGGCTCAAGAGTTCGGTCATAGCGGTGCGCAGTACCACACGGTCACCGACCTGCAGCTCGACCCCCTTGAGGTTACGGCGCAGCGAGGTATCGCCGCGGATGACGTCGATCAGCCGCACGCCCTCGCGTTTGAACAGCTGCACACCGGTAACCTCGCGGCCGATCAGGTTCGATTCCGGCGGGATCACCGCCTCGGTGAAGAATTTCTTGCGGCTGCGATCCGACAGGAGCGTCGCCATGCTGTCGCGGTCGGGCAGCAGGCGCGGGCCGATGAAATAGAGGTACAGCATGCCCCATGCGACCAGGATCAGGCCCAGCGGCGTGACCTCGAAGATCGAGAAGGGTTTCATGTCATGGGCGCGGGCGACACCGTCGACCAGCAGGTTGGTCGAGGTGCCGATCAGCGTAAGCGTGCCCCCCAGGATGGCGGCGTAACTCAGCGGGATCAGCAGTTTCGAAGCCGAAGTGCCCAGTTTGCGCGCCAGTTGGACGAAGACCGGGATCATCACCACAACCACGGGCGTGTTCGACACCACCGCCGAGCTGATGATCACGAAACCCATCAGCGTGCCCACCGCCACCATCGGACGCACCGCCGCCTGGCTTTCCGCCGATTTGGTGAACCAGTCCAGCGCGCCGGTGCGCACCAGCGCCCCCATGACGATGAACATCGCCGCAATGGTCCAGGGCGCCGGGTTGGACAGCACCATCAGCGCGTCGTCATAGGGCAGCACACCGAAGATCAGCATCAGCGCCACGCCGGCAATCGCCACCACCTCGGTCGGGAAGGTCTCGCGCAGGAATAGGACGAACATGACCGCGACGACCGTCAAGGCCAGGATGGCCTGTCCGGTCTGGCTCAGCTCGATTATGCCCATGGATGGCCCCCTGCCCTTGTTTTCAGGGAACTTACGCGGGCTTAGGGGCCTCGGGCAAGCGGCTTTCGCGCGGCTGGACAAGGAAAAGCCCCAGCATCATCAGGCCCAAAGCGGCCCAGACCCAGCCGGAATAGCTCTCGCCCAGCAGCGCCATGGCCCAGAGCACACCGCAACCGGTCACGAGGTAGCTGACCTGCGCGGCGAAGCTCGGCCCGGCGCGCTGCACCAGCCAGACATAGCCGGAATAGACCAGCGCGTGGGCAAACGATCCGGCGATCAGCGCAACGTCGGGTTTATCCCAGGGTAGGCTCAACGAAACATATGCGCCGGTGGACAGGGCCAGAGGCAGCGCCATGCAGGCGCCAAGCACCGACGCACCGAACAACGCCTGGATCGGATCCAACCCCGCCGTGCCCCATTTCGCGACCACATTACCCTCGATCGCATACATCAGCGGCGCAACCATGGCGAGCGGCACCCAGATAGCCACCCCGGGCGGCAGGGAAGTTTCTGGCGCCACCAGCAGGGCAACCCCGGCCAGGCCAACACCCAGACCGGCCAGACGCAGGGCACTGAACCGCTCGTTGCGCAGGATCAGCGCCATGGGAAAGGCAAACAGCGGCACGGCGGCGATGGTGATCGCCTGAACCCCTGCGGGCAGACGCTCCAGCGCGATGTAGCCTGCGGTGTTGGGCAGGACGGTGCCGGTGAGCGCGATGAACAGGTAGACCGCCAGGTGGCGCGGGGCAAAACCCGGGCGTTTGCCGCGCAGCAGGGTCAGCGTGCCCAGCACCACGGCCACGATCACCATCTGCCAGAAGATGATGCCGAAATGACGATGCCCGCCCTCGATCGCGATCTTGGCGGTCACACCGGTCAGGCCCCATCCGGTGCCCAGCAAAAGCAGGAACCCGATCAGACCGGCGCGGTGTTTCACGGCCGGGCGTCCTGCAAGCGGCCGCCGATGCGCACCATCTCGACCCGGGTGGCCAGGCCGGTGCGGTCGTCGGTCTCCACGTAGAGGCCGGACAGGGTCGCCTCGCCATTCGCTGGCGTAAAGCGCCCCTTGACCATGCCGGTGACAAAGCGGCGCATCGGTTCCTCGGCCTCCATGCCGATCACCGAGTTGTAATCGCCGCACATGCCCGCATCGGTCAGATAGGCCGTGCCCTTGCCCAGGATCATCGCATCGCCCGTGGGCACGTGCGTGTGGGTGCCGACCACGACCGAAGCGCGCCCGTCGCACCAGCGGCCCAGCGCCATCTTCTCAGACGTCGCCTCGCAATGCACATCGACAAGGATCGCCTGGGCATTGCCACCCAGGGGGTTGGCGCGCAGCACCTGATCCACGGCGGAAAACGGATCGTCAAAGGCACGTTTCATGAAGACATTGCCCAACACCTGGGTCACCAGGATCTGCCGTCCACGCGCATCCTTGAAGATGCGCGCGCCCGAGCCCGGCGCGCCCTTGGCGAAGTTCAACGGGCGGATGATGCGTTTTTCCTGTTCGCAGAAGGTCAGCATCTCGCGTTGATCGAACGCATGGTCGCCCAGGGTGATCACATCGGCTCCGGCCTCAAGAATGGCCTTCGCATGGGCGGCGGTCAGCCCCGCCCCCGAGGTCGCGTTCTCCGCATTCACCACGACAAAATCCAGCCGCCATTCCTCGCGCAGCTTTTTCAGTCGTTCGGAAACGGCCCGCCGTCCGGCGCGGCCCATGACATCACCAAGAAAGAGTATTTTCATGGCCCTAAGCCCTAGGCGCAGTTGCAGGCGAGGGCAAGGGGCGCCGTGCGGGGACGCAGGCAACTGTTCCCGGAAAATTCGAATTTTCCGGACCGGATTTTTCGAAAAATCCGGGGATCCGCACCCGCTGGGCCTTCAGAAGAAGGTCACACCCTGTTCGGTCACGATCCCGTCCAGCGGCTGATCGGTGGGTTCGATCGGCAGCCCCTCGGCCTGCTGCGCCGCATAGGCGTAGCCGAAAGCCGGGGTCGCATGCTTGGCGCGCAGACCTTCCAGGGTACGGTCGTAGAACCCTCCGCCATAGCCCAGGCGGTTGCCCCGCGCATCGAAGGCCACAAGCGGCACCACGACCACTTCGGGCTCCAGGTATTCCTTGACCGCGGGCACATGGGCGCCGAAGGCCCCTTCGACCATCTCGCAATCCGGGGTCCACTTGGCGAATTTCAGGGGCATGCCCGCGCCCTCGATCACCGGGATGACGATGGTGGACCAGGCCGACAGCGCCGCCATCGCGGGCAGAGGTGTGATTTCCGTGCGGATCGGCATGTAGCCCGCAATCACCTTGCCCTTGAAGGGCATCAGCGCCTCGATCAGATGGGCCACACCGGCCTGGGCGGCGGCGGGGGAATGCGCCTGTTTGCGGCGGGCAAAGGCGGCCTTGCGGGCCGCGGCCTTCACGTCGGTCAAGTCAGTCATCTACGCCTCACAACAGCATGATGGCGGCCAGGCCCAGGAAGGCAAAGAACCCGACCACATCGGTCACCGTGGTCACGAACGCCCCCGAGGCCAGCGCCGGGTCGATATCCAGGCGTTCCAATACGACGGGAATGACCACGCCTGCCAGCCCGGCCACGACCAGGTTGATCACCATCGCGACACCGATCACCACGCCTAGCAAAGGCGTGCCGAACCAGATCACGCCGACCACACCCATCACCACGGCGAAGATCACCCCGTTGACCACGCCCACCAGCACTTCGCGTCGTATCACCCGCCAGAGGTTGGCGGAGGTCAGGTCTTTCGTCGCCAGCGCGCGCACCGCGACGGTCAGCGACTGCGTGCCCGCATTGCCGCCCATTGAGGCGACGATCGGCATCAAGACCGCCAGCGCCACGAACTGCGCGATCACCTCATCAAACTGGGCAATCACCAGCGAGGCCAGGATCGAGGTCACCAGGTTTACCGCCAGCCAGGGGAAACGCCGTTTCGTTGTGCTGATCACCCGGTCCGCAAGCGAGCTTTCCTCGCCCACACCGGCCAGACGCAGGATATCTTCCTCGTGTTCCTCGTCAAGGATCGCCATGGCGTCGTCAATGGTGATCACACCGACCAGCCGGTCGTTTGAATCGACAACGGGGGCCGAGATCAGGTGATACTGGTTGAACGCATAGGCGACCTCACCCTCGTCCTGCAGCACGGGAATGGTGCGGAAACTGTCCTCGGTCAGATCCTTCAGCGGCACCTCGCGCGGGCTGCCCATGATCCGGCCCAGCGTGACATAGCCCGTCGGCCGCATGCGCGGGTCGATCAGGATCACGTGGTAGAACTGCTCCGGCAGGTCGTCCTCGGACCGCATGTAGTCGATCGCCTGGCCCACATCCCAGTGTTCAGGCGCCACCACCAGCTCGCGCTGCATCAGACGACCCGCGGAGTCCTCGGGATAGGACAGCGACTGTTCGACCACCACCCGGTCATCGTCGTCCAGCGCGTCAAGCACCGCCTCGGTCTGCGGCTCGTCCAGGTCCTCGATCAAGTCGACGACATCGTCGGTTTCCAGGTCACGCACCGCCTCGGCCAGGACCTCGGGCGACATTTCGGCGACGATTTCCTCGCGGATGCTTTCGTCGAGTTCCGACAGGATCTCGCCGTCCATCTCGATGCCATAGAGCTGCACCATCTCGGTCCGCTGGCGCGGGTCGAGCTGCTCCATGAGGTCGGCGATGTCAGCGGGGTGGAGCGGGTCCAGAACGTCAGCCAGGCCAATGGCGTCGCCTGCCTTCAGCGCGGCCAAAACCGGCTGAAACACGTCGTTGTCGAGTTCGTAGTCACCTTCTTCCAGGAGGTCATCGGTCATGTTTTCATCAAGCATGGCGCCCTCCTTGGTGTTGGGCCGGACCATAGGGCAGGCGCGCGCGGATTGGAACCGGTCAAAGATATTGCGCGGCGGATTTTGCCCGCCTAGGCTGGGTGCCGGTTTGACTGAAAGGCGCGACATGAAGCTGATCCTGGGCCAGGTGCTGACATTCACGGGCGATCCGTTCCATGCGCCGATCGACGAGGTGGTGCGCCACGAGCGGCACGGCGCGGTGGCCGTGGAGGCGGGAAAGATCGTGGCCATTGGCCCGGCGGACGACCTGCGCGCAGCCCATCCGGGCGCCGAGGTCACGGATTACGGTGACGCCCTGATCAGCGCGGGCTTTATCGACACCCATGTGCATTACCCGCAAACCGCCATCATCGCGAGCTGGGGCAAACGGCTGATCGACTGGCTGAACACCTATACGTTCCCCGAGGAGATCAGCTTTGCCGACCCCGCTCATGCGGCCGAGATCGCCAAGACCTATTTCGATCTGGTGACGGCGAACGGCACCACCACCACGGTCAGCTACTGCACCATCCATCCTGAAAGCGTAGACGCCTATTTCTCCGAAGCCGCCCGACGGGGCCTGCGTGTGCTGGGCGGCAAGACCTGCATGGATCGCAACGCCCCCGACGGGCTGCGCGACACCGCGCAATCGGCCCATGACGACAGCAAGCGGTTGTTGGAGCATTGGCATGGGCGGGGCCGGGCGGGATACGTGATCACGCCACGTTTTGCGCCGACTTCGACGCCCGAACAGCTCTCCGCCCTCGGCGCACTCTGGCAGGAACACCCGGACTGCCTGATGCAGACCCATATCAGCGAACAACACGAGGAAATCGCTTGGGTGGCCGACCTGTTCCCGCAGGCGCGCGATTATCTGGATGTCTACGAGCAGTTCGGCCTCGCGGGCCCCGGCGCGCTGATGGGCCACGCGATCCACCTGACCGACCGTGAACGCGACCGGCTGAAGGAGCTGGACGCGAGCCTGATCCACTGCCCGACTTCGAACACCTTCATCGGCTCGGGGCTTTTCGACATGGAAGGGCTGATGGCCCAGGGCCAGCGCATCGGCCTGGCCACGGACACCGGCGGCGGATCGAGCTTTTCCATGCTGCGCACCATGGCCGCCGCCTATGAGGTCGCCCACCTGCGCGGTGCCTCGCTGCATCCGGCGCAGCTGTGGTGGCTGGCAACCGCAGGCTCGGCCCGGGCAATCCGGATGGAGGATCGCATCGGCACAATCGCCCCGGGCATGGAGGCGGACCTGGTGGTGATCGACCTCAAATCCACCCCGGCCATCGCCCAGCGCGCGGCACGGGCCGAAAGCCTGTGGGAGGCCATCTTCCCCACCATCATGATGGGTGACGACCGCGCGGTGCAGGCGGTCTGGGCCAATGGCGAGAGGCTGATCGGGTGACGCCCGACCCGTCCCGGCGGGGGCGGGGGGCGGGGGGGTGGCACCTGGCCCGCAACAGGAGCTGCCCCATCAAGGGCGGGAGCCGCCGCCGGGACGGCCGCATCACCAGCAACTATCCAGAATTGTTAAATAATTTTCACCCGTGCGCTGGACAAGGGGGCTTTGCCCCCGGTTGGGCCGTAGCCAGCGCTGCGCGCAGGTCCGGGCAATCTCAATGAGCCGGTTGCCTCCATCCCCGATGGACCTATCATGCGCGTTCCCCGACACTGGACACGCCCATGCCCCAACTGCCCGACCACTTCCTCGACACCGACGAAACCCTGCTCTGGACCGGGCGGGTCGAGATGTCGCTTCTGATCCGTCGCCAGCTCAGGCGCGTGGCCTGGGGAGCAGCCCTGTCCGCCGTCCTGGCCGTGGTGATCCTGCTTTTCACCCGCCAGCCAGGCCTGATCCTGGTGCCCATCCTGATCGTACCCAGCCAGCTGGTCGCCCAGGGCATTGCCCGCCGTGCCCGCGAGCGGGATTTCTATTTCCTCACCGACCAACGCGTCGGCATCTGGGCACCGCCCACCGGCCCCGCCGCCCGGATCGCGGGGATGGAGGATGTGGCTGCGGGCAGCCTGACCCTGCCGCTCGACGCCCTCGACCGGGTCGAGATCACCCCGCACGGCCTGACCCTGCACCCGACCTCCGGGCCGGGCCACCTGCCCATCCACCTGACCGATTTGTCCGATCCGCAGGCCCTGGCCGCAGAAATCGACCAAGCCCGCCCGGCCTGACCCTGCGACCCGAGGCCACAAGCGCGCCGCGGGATTTGATCCGCCCGCCGCTTTCGCCTATCTGGAACCGGTATACAAACGAGGCCTCACCATGACCGACACCCCCAACCTGGAGCCGGGAGAGACGCTCCTTGCCTCCTTCAGCGGCAATCGCACGACCTATATCAAGGAACACGTGATGCTGGCCGCGCTCGGCTCGGTGCTGATGTCGGGAGTGCTGGTCTACATGGGCAATCCGCACGCCTGGACCGGCGTCGTGGGCGCGGTGGGCGCCATTGCTGTGCGCGGCTTCTACGTCGCGAAGGAACAGCTCGGGTTCACCTGGCACCTGACCGACCGCCGCCTGATCGGCCCCGGCGAGCGCTCGATCAGCCTGACGAATGTGGACAAGGTGAACACGATCTTCTCGGCCGCCCAGGTGGTCACCCGCACCGGCGACAAGTACCTCCTGAAATACCAGGAAGACACCGCCCGCACCAAGGCCGAGATCGAGCGCGCCGCGGCCGCCGCTTAAAAGGAGTGGCTTGGCGGGCCCCGCTGCAGATTTCGCTTGGTAGTTCCCGAATGCACCGTTTTCTTTTTGACTTTGAGAACTTCTTGAACGACCTTCCCGTCACCGCGATATTGCTGGCGGTGGCAGGATATGTCTGTGCCTTTCTTGCGGTGATCATTGCAACTCAGTCCCACCCCGAACGAGCGACAGAATGGGCCGTCGCCCTGTTGAGCGTACTCACATTCTGGTCGGTCTGGACTGGCATTCCTATCGTGCGGTATCTGCACAAGCGCTTTCAAGGGCCCAAGCGATGACCCAATCCGGCCATATCACCCGGCTGACGCTGGAGGACCCGGACGCCTGGGCCGCGCTTCTGGATCCGGGCGAGGATATCCTATGGCAAGGCCGCCCGGCCCTGCCCCGCCTGCCCGGGCTGAACCGGAGCATCTGGACCGTGGTCGGTGTTCTGTCCCTGCCCCTGGCGCTGATCATTGCCATCTTTGCCCTTGTTCCGGACGCAACCACGCGCGGGGTTCTGGGCGCGGGTTCGGGCGTGGCCCTTGGCCTGGCAGGCTGGTGGGTGATCCGGGCCATCCGCATGAACCGCACCATGCTTTACACCGTCACCACCCACCGCGCGATCATTTCGCGCGCACCGCTGGGTGGCACCGGCTGGGTCAACAGCGACAGCTGGGACATCACCTCTGACATGCCTCTGCATCTGATCGAGGGACCGGACGTCGCGGCAATCCATTTCGCCTCCCGCGAGGTCTGGGATGGCGGCCACATGCGCAGCGAACCCGTAGGCTTCCTGCGCCTGGCGGATCCCACCACCGTTCTGGCCGCCCTGCGCCAGGCCCAATCGCTTGACAGGGTGCGCAGGGACGCGGTGGAATGCCAACATATTTGAAAGGGTCCGATTTATGACCGCAGGACATTCAACCTCGAACAGCCCGACACCGACCGGCTGGGAAGGCATCCTGGACGAGGGCGAGACAGTGCTTTGGCAAGGCCGCCCCGATCCCCGCGTCGTGTTTCGCATCGAAAAGGCGTTCCAATTCATCTTCGGCCTGTTCTTTGCAGGTTTTGCGCTGTTCTGGATGGTGATGGCCAGCCAGGCGGGTGGGGTTTTCTGGATGTTCGGGCTGATCCACTTCAGCGCGGGCATCGCGATCAGCTTCGGCGCGATCTTCTGGGACGCCTACCGCCGCCGCCACACCTGGTACACGCTGACCGACCGCCGCGCCTTCATCGCCACCGACATGCCATTGAGGGGGCGCAAGCTGCAAAGCTATCCGATCGACGGCGCAACCCCGCTTGAGTTCAGCCCCGGCCCGCTGGCCACGATCACCTTCGCCAGCGAGGTCCGGCGCGGCAACAAGGGCCGCCGCTATAGCGTACCTGTGGGGTTTGAACGTATTGCGGACGGCGACGCGGTCTACCGCCACCTGCGCAAGATTCAGGAGGCACGCAGTGATGCAAAGTGAGCTGATGCAGCCGGGCGAGGCGGTTCTGTGGCGGCGGGAGTTGCCTGTGTCACCCACCAATGAACGCGGTTGGCACCTGTTGAATGTCGCGCTATTCGCCTTGCTCGCGTCGATGCAACTGCTCGAAACCGGTCGGCTTTCCTCGGCCTTAGAAGGGGCACCACGGGAAACCTTCCTGCTGCTCATCCTGCCGACGGTGGCTCTCAGCGTTCATCTGATCCCCTGGATCCGGGACCGATGGCTGGTTAGATCCGCTCTGATCGCATCACTGATCCATGTGCTTTTTCTGTTCGGCGCATTTGTACCCCCCTTCCAGCCCAGCCTGGCTGCGTTCAGCGGGATCTCCCTAATCCTAGGTGGTGTTCTTTCCGCTCCGGCGCGGGGAGGGAACACCAAGGCGGCCGGAGCCCTGCACCTGACCGATCGGGATGCACATTGGCTCATGCCCGGCAAACGCTCACGCTTCGCACCGTGGCAAGAGATTACCACCCGTTATATCCTGGGTCGGCTCTCCTTGACCGGCTACCCGAGCGCAAAGAAGACCTTCACGGTGGAGCTGTCCCTCTCCCCGGAGGACCATGATCGGTTGCAACAGGCCATCAGCCGGAAAATCTGAGGCACCATAGACCCTTCCCGCCCGACGCAAACCATGGCAAACAGGCGCGCAACGCAAGATGCTGCTGCGAAGGACGCGCCCATGACCACGACCATGATCACCACCTTCACCAACGCCCGCCTGATCAACCCGGAAACCGGCACGGATGAGATCGGCAGCCTGACCATCGAGGGCGGCGTGATCACCGCGTTGAACGGGGCCGAACAAGGCGACGTGATCGACTGCAACGGCAAATGCCTTGCCCCCGGGATCGTCGACATGGGCGTGAAGATCGGCGAACCGGGCGAGCGCCACAAGGAAAGCTTCCGCACAGCAGGCGCGGCGGCGGCGGCCGGCGGCGTCACCACCATGGTCATTCGCCCCGACACCACCCCAGCCGTGGACACGCCCGAAACGCTGGAGTTCGTCACCCGCCGCGCAGGCCAGACTGCGCCGGTGAACGTACACTCCATGGCCGCCCTGACCAAAGGCCGCGAAGGGCGTGAGATGGTCGAGGTCGGTTTCTTGCAGGACGCAGGCGCGGTAGCCTTTACCGACTGCGACCATGTGATCCAGAACCCCAAGACCTTTGCCCGCGCCATGACCTATGCCAAGTCTCTGGGCGCACTGGTCGTGGCCCACCCGCAGGACCCGACCTTGTCGGACGGGGCCGCCGTGACCTCCGGCAAGTTTGCCTCTCTGCGCGGCCTGCCTGCCGTGTCGCCGATGGCGGAACGCATGGGGCTGGAACGCGATCTGGCGCTGGTCGAAATGACGGGTGCGTCCTATCACGCCGACAGCCTGTCCTCAGCCACGGCCCTGCCAGTGCTGGAACGCGCCAAAGCCGCCGGGTTGGATGTCACCGCCGGGGTCAACATCCACCACCTGACCCTGAACGAGCTGGACGTGGGCGATTATCGCACCTTCTTTAAACTCAAACCGCCGCTGCGCAGCGAAGATGACCGCCTGGCCATGGTCGAGGCCGTGGCCTCCGGCCTGATCGACGTGGTCTGCTCCATGCACACGCCGCAGGACGAGGAAAGCAAACGCCTGCCCTTCGAAGAGGCCGCTTCCGGCGCCGTGGCCCTGGAAACCCTTCTGCCCGCCGCCATGCGCCTGGTGCACGCCGACCTGATCGACCTGCCCACGCTCTGGCGCGCCATGTCGCTGAACCCAGCGAGCCGTCTGGGCCTGCCCGGTGGCCGCCTGGCCGAAGGGGCGCCTGCCGACCTGGTGCTGTTCGACCCGGACGCGCCCTTCGTTCTGGACCGGTTCGCGCTCAACTCGAAGTCCAAGAACACGCCCTTCGACGGCGCTCGCATGGAAGGCCGCGTCCTGGGCACCTGGGTCACGGGCTCCCGCGTTTTCGGCTGACCTCCCCTCTTTATCTTGCCAAAAATATCTCGGGGGAATGCCGCGCCGTCAGGCGTGGCAGGGGGCAGAGCCCCAAACCCCGAGGCGCAGCCGAGATATCAAGCGTGCCGAAGGCACTCCGCCAGATCACGCCCCTTGACCTGCGCGCCCTTCGGGCCCATTCCTGTCGCCAACCCACAGGAGCCCGACAATGCCCGAAATCACCTCCGCCCTGCCCCTGCTGGCCGCAATTGCCCTGGTCGGCTATCTGCTGGGCTCGATCCCCTTCGGCATCGTTTGGGCACGTATCTTCGGGCTTGGCGACCTGCGCCAGATCGGGTCGGGAAATATCGGCGCCACCAATGTGCTGCGCACGGGCAACAAGCTCGCCGCCTTCCTGACCTTGGTCTGTGACGCGGGCAAAGGGGGCGCTGCGGTGCTGATCGCCCGCGCCCTGGTGGGAGAGGACGCAGCCCAGATCGCGGGTTTCGCGGCCTTCCTGGGTCATTGTTTTCCCGTATTTCTTGGTTTCAAGGGCGGCAAGGGCGTGGCGACCTGGCTGGGCACGCTGCTGGCGTTGGCCTGGCCCGTGGGCCTGGCCGCCTGCGCGACCTGGCTGGCCACCGCAGCCCTGTTCCGCATTTCCTCGCTGGCCGCCCTGACCGCCGCAGTTCTGACCCCGCTCTGGGCCGTGGTTCTGGGCGCAGAGCGGGCCGCCCTGCTCTGCATCGCCCTCGCCGCGCTGATCCTCATTCGCCATAAAGCCAACATCATCCGCATCCTGGCCGGAGAAGAGCCGCGCATCGGCCGCAAGTAGCCCCACATCCCAGGACGTCACCGGTCCGGAAACCCGGAGTTGATTTCCGCCGTTCTTAACGTCACCCTGCCCCCAGCCGCCCCACCGAAACGAGGGCAGCCAAGAACCTGTTTCAAAAAGGGGAGTGACCCATGGACTTCATGACAGCCGTCAAGACCTGTTTCTCGAAATACGTTACCTTCTCTGGCCGCGCCCAGCGTTCGGAGTTCTGGTGGTTTGCACTGTTTACGACCGTTTGCAGCATCATCCTGACCATCGTCGATTCCGTGCTGTTCGGCACGGTGACAACCGGGCCCGGCAGCTTCGAGGCTCAATCGGACGTGGCGATCCTGTCCAGCCTGTTCAGCCTGGCTGTCTTCCTGCCGTCGATCTCGGTGGCGGTACGCCGGTTGCATGACACCGACCGCTCCGGCTGGTGGTGGTGGCTGATCCTGGTGCCGATCATTGGCATTATCGTTCTGATCGTCTGGTATGCGACACGGGGCACGAGCGGTTCGAACCGGTTCGGGGAAGACCCGCTGGGGGGCGCAGGCCACGGTGGAGGCGGCGCGAATTTCGACGAGGCTTACACGCCGTCATCAATCCCGAACGTGTCAAACGATTGACCTGAAAGCAGAAAGGCCCGGGCAATACGCACCGGGCCTTTTCGGTGAAGATTCTGACCGTCAGTAGCTGAAATCGGCGTAGATGCGGCTCAGATCGCCATTCCAGTCGCCGTGATAATGTTCCAGCAACTCGTCGGCAGGTACCTTGCCTGCTTCGATACTGTCCTCCAGCGCGTTGAGGAAATGGCGCTCGTCCGGAACCATGCCGCCGATACCCGGGCGGGCGCGGGCCTTCAGGCCGGCCTGCGAGATTTCCAGCGCGCCCTTGGCCAGGTCCTGCAGCCTGACGCCATTCGCCTCGCCCTGCAGACCGTCGACTGAGGCCGCCACGCGCAGCTCTTCACGAGTCTCGGCATCCAGCCCCTTGACCAGTTCCCAGGCCGCATCCAATGCGCCTTGATCATACATCAGCCCGACCCAGAAGGCCGGCAGCGCGCAGAGCCTGCGCCAGGGGCCGCCATCGGCGCCGCGCATTTCCATATACTGTTTGATGCGGGCTTCGGGGAAAGCGGTGGTCAGGTGATCGGCCCAATCGCTCAGCGTCGGAGTCTCGCCGGGCAGCGCGGGCAGCTTGCCGTCCATGAAGTCGCGGAAGGACATGCCCAGCGCGTTGATATACTTGCCGTCGCGGTAGACGAAATACATCGGCACATCGAGCGCATATTGCACATAGCGTTCAAACCCCATGCCGTCTTCGAAGACGAAGGGCAGCATGCCGGTCCGCGCGCCGTCCAGGTCGCGCCAGATGCGCGAGCGCCAGGACTTGTGGCCATTGGGCTTGCCCTCGAAGAAGGGCGAGTTCGCAAACAGCGCCGTTGCAACCGGCTGAAGCGCCAAGCCGACCCGGAACTTCTGCACCATGTCCGCCTCTGAGGCGAAGTCCAGGTTCACCTGCACGGTGCAGGTGCGATACATCATCTGTTTGCCATGGGTGCCGACGCGATCCATGTAATCGGTCATCAGCGCATAACGCCCCTTGGGCATGACCGGCATCTGTTCATGGGTCCATTCCGGCGCCGCGCCAAGGCCGATGAACCGCGCGCCGATCTCATCCGCGATCTCATGCACCTCGCGCAGATGCTCGTTCACCTCGTCGCAGGTCTGGTGGATGTTGTCCAAAGGCGCGCCCGACAGCTCGAACTGCCCGCCAGGTTCCAGGCTGATATTTGCCCCGTCACGTTTGAGGCCAATGAGCTTGCCGCCCTCTTCCAGCGGCTCCCAGTTATACCGGTCGCGCAGCCCTTCCAGCATTTTCAGGATCGAGCGTGGCCCGTCATAGGGCAGAGGTTTCAGCGTATCCTTGCAATAGCCGAACTTCTCATGCTCGGTGCCGATCTTCCATGCTTCACGCGGCTTGCAGCCATCGGCCAGGAACTGGGCCAGCTGGTCGTGATGGGTGATCGGCCCGCCGCCGCTCTGGGGGATGGACATGGTGGCCTCCGCTGCTGTCCCTCAATTCAGCCCACAGTCGTGGGGCAAGTGCGGAGCAGTGTCAATGCGACTTGCACCACGGGTCTTGTCCGTTCACGACAGGTTTATCCGGAAAGCCGCCTGATCCGGCAGAGCGCGCCGGGGCGCAGCCGCGGCCATCCGGCAACCGACAGCGGGCTCTGCCTGCGAGAGGTGCCGCGCCACCGAAAATTATTTGAATAATTTTGCTGGAGGGGGGCCTCGCTTCGCTCGGTTTTCGGATTTGCAGCGCGCAAATCCGGGCGCGCGCCGCTACGTCTTACTGCAGCTTGACCCGTGGCGCCTGCCAGATCACCACCGGCGCATCCGGCCGACCGGAGGTGGCGCGGATCGCCGCCTGCATGTCGACACCCGGCAGGGCGGCGAGCGCTTCGAACAGCGCGTCGGTGCCCTCGGCGTTCAGCGGGATCGTCAGCACCTCTCCCGGCGACGTAAACCGCCAGACCGGCAACCCGGCGAGGTCCGGGGCGACCTCAACCTGCACAATGGCATCAAGCGAAGCAAAGCCGCCGCCCACCGGCGCAAGGTATGTTACCTGGCGTTCATCCACATGCACCACGCCCAAGCCACCATGCCCACCGCGAAACCGCGCCCGTTGCGCGCCTGCCCAGGCCAGAGCGGCACCGACCAGCACCAGCGCCACACCGGCCCAGCGGATCAACCCCAATGAGGTCAGCGCCCACCACAGGCCCAACGCCAGCACCGCACCGCCCGCGATGGCCTCGCGCCAACGGGTCACGGCCGCACGGGCCTCAGGTCGGACAAAGCTCATATCCCCTCCTTGCGGGTCAACCCCGACAACATCGCTTCCAGACACGCCTGCCGGTTCGTCGGGCTCCATTTTCGGCGGGCGTTGCGGACAAAACCGTTCAAGATTTCATACCCCAGAAAGAACCTGAGCGGCCCCTCACCCTCACCCGACGCCAGGGGCAGGTGCTCGCGCAGGATCTGCATGTCAGAGGCCAGCGCCCCCCCGTCATATGGCCCTTCGGAGTCCAGTTTCCACAGTTTCAGACCAATGAACTTGGCGGCCATGCGGGCAAGGGGCATCCGCGCGGTATCCTGCAGATCGAACGCCCAGAGCGCGCCTTCATCGGTCAGGTGGAAATTGCCCGAATGGCAATCGGAATGTCCGACCGACCGGCGCATGGGCTGCCCCTGGATGGCGCGTCCGTAACCCTCTAGAGCAGCCAGGTTGGCGCGCAGGAGGCGGGCATCAGCCTCGGGCAGCGGGTCCAGATCGAACCGCGCGGCCTCGCCCAGCAGGAACCCCGGGTTGAACTCGACAACCTCATCACCCAGCACGCGGGCGGCGTCCAGCCAGCCGCAAAGCGCTCGGGTCGCCTGCCTCCCACGCTCTGCATCGCCCTCCTCGAAAATTTCGGCCACCGCGTGCCCCGGTACCCGCCCCAGGATGATCAGCCCCTTCCAAGGCACCGCACCCAGGAAAGGGTTCACATGAAAGGGCAGCCCCGCGAAGGCGGCCTCATATCGCTCCAGGATCTCGCGCACCCCGTGCAACGGCGCGACACTTTCGGCGGTCGGATCACGCATCAGCTTGAACACCGCCTCCTGTCCACGAAACCGGCCATAGAAGACGATGCCACGCGCATTCGAACGCACCAGCTCGTCAAGCTCCGCGCGCCCTTTGCCGAAGCGCTTGTCACAGATGCGGCGGATCTCGCGGGCCTCGTCAAGGGCGTCGGCCAGGTTCTTGCCGTATTGGCTCATTCGTCCCCCATCACAACCGGTTCCTTGAGGAGCGACAGCGCATAGGTGCCGATGCGCCGAAACCCGATCGCCTCATAGGCGCGGCAGGCGGCAGGGCCGCTGGCGAACAGGATCGCCATGGCCACACCGCGCGCATGTTCCTCGGCCATGTGTCGCGCCACCACCGCGCGCGCAAGCCCCCGCCCACGCAGCTCGGGCGGCGTGTAGACGCCGCCGATCTGCACCATGTCCGGCAGCCGCGCGTTGATGGCAGTCATGGCGACGGGGGCACCATCCAGGTCCAGCAGGCGCACATCGCCGCCAGCAAGCGCGCGATCCGTTCGCTCCTGCGCTTCGAGATCCAGCCGTGCGGGCGAGGTCATGTGAAGTTCCGCCGCATAGCCCCGCATCCAACGCATAAGCAGGTCGCGGTCCGCCTCGACCGGAGCGCGGATCACGCCGGGGCCATTCCGCGGCGGCAAGTCCTCCAATGCGAGGCGGTAGAGCGGCTGCGGTTCGTCCATGCCATAGGCCGCATCCATCACCCCCAGCGCGCGTTTTGCGGCGGCGACCTGAGCGGTCTCACCTGTGATCCCGGCCAGCGTTCGGCCGGTGACCTGATCTGCGAAGGCCTGCCACAACGCGGCGGAGGCCTGTGGCGCCTGGGTCATCACGAAACCCGCATTCGACAGGCCGAAGACGGCCTCGATCTGCCCATCACCCGCCAGCCAGAAGCGGGTCGCATTGGAGGCGTCCTCATCGAACAGGCCAAACTGCGCGAGGTTTGAACGCAGGAACATGCTGGTTTCGGCATGGCGGGCCAGGAAGGCCTCGATGGCAGGCTCATCGCCTGCGCGGGCGGGACGGATCATCGGGTGACCTCCAGCGGATGCCAGCGTTTGCGGGAGGGGCGCGGCAGGGACACACCCTCGTAGGGTGCACGGATCGGACGGAAGGTATTGGGGGTGAGGTCGGCGACCAGGTGCGGCGCATCTCCGGGTGTCATGCGGTAGAGGCAACCGTCGCGGGCAAAGAGCACCTCACCCTGCCAGGTATCGGCCCATTCCGTGTTTAGGTCCGTGCTTCCGTCCGGCCCATACAATTCATGCGCCTGCCAGTGCCAATTGCCGTTCAGCCCCGCTCGGCGTTCGCAAAATGCGTGGGTGATCGTGCGGCGCAGAGCCCATCCCCGAGCGACCGGCCTTTCCCAGGTCCAGACGCGCGCAGCCAGCGGGCCATACTGCCGGTCATTAAGAAAGTCGGCCAAGTCCCAACCATCACGGCGCAGGCCAGGCATGTCATGACCACCGTTAGGCGCAAGCGCGCCTGAGAGCCGCGAGACACGATCCAACCCATTGGACCGCAACAAACCCTCCCCTCCACGCGCCTTGCGTGACGCTGCAATCCAGACGCGACGATTGTCCAGGAACACACCGCCTTCGCCATCCAGCCAAGTCAGCGGATAGAGCGCAAGAGCGGTAAAGAACGGTGGCTTGGAGATCGCGACATAGCCATTTCCGACACCATGGCGCGGGTTGTGGCTGGCCGCTGTATAGACCAGGTGCCGCCCATCCGGGGACAGGTCGGCACCCTCGGCATAGACGCGGTGTTTGAGCCATTGGCCCGGCGTGATCTTGTCGGTTGTCAGGTCCCAAGTCAGCATCTGCACCTGCTTCGACGGCCCCCGGCGAAACACCACGGCGACGGGCGCCTCACGGGCCAGGATCGCGTGAATACGCGCCGGAGGGGGGGATGCCGTCACCCCCAATCCCCCAGGTGCTGCTGCCAGACGGTCATCGCGGCCACGGCAGCGGTATCGGCGCGCAGGATGCGCGGACCGAGGCTGACTGCGTGGGCATTCTCCATGGCATGCAGACGTTCCCGCTCGCGTGGGGAAAACCCGCCTTCGGGCCCGATCAGGATGGCCCATTTGTCGCCCTCCACGGCGCCCAGGGCTTCGGCGGCACCGACCAGGGCCTCGTCACAGAACATGATCTGGCGATCCTCGGGCCAGTCGGCCAGCAGACGGTCCAGGCGGGTGAGGTCAGCCACCTCAGGCACAAAGGTGCCGCCACATTGCTCGGCGGCCTCCACCGCATGGGCCTGCAGGCGATCGCGACGGATACGCTCGGAGTTGGTGAACTCTGTCTGCATGGGTTGAATGCGCGCGGCCCCCATCTCAGCCGCCTTTTCGACGATGAAATCGGTGCGCGCCTTCTTGATCGGCGCAAAGCAGAGCCAGAGGTCCGGGGGCATCTGCAGGGGCTTCGTTTGCGCGACACAGAGCAGTGTGCCCCTGCGCTTGCCCGCCTCCGCCACCTCGGCCACGAATTCGCCATCGCGCCCGTTGAACAGCGCCACCGCGTCCCCCACCGTCAGCCGCATCACGCCGAACAGGTAATGCGCCTGATCCTTGTTCAGAGGAACCGATTGCCCCGGACCCAAGGGGTGCTCTACATAGAGCCTGATCTTTGCCTGTTTCATGAGGGAAACCTATGACCCAATCGCCGCAGACACCAGAGCCAAAGGGCCAGGTTTCCGATGCCGTGACGGGCAATTGGGTGGACCACCTGGCGCCCGAATGGTCGCGCCCCTATCTGCGCCTTTCGCGCGCGGACCGGCCAATCGGCACCTGGCTTCTGCTGCTGCCCTGCTGGTGGGGGCTGCTGCTGGCCTCGGCCTCGACCGGGCGGTTTGGTTGGTTTGACGCCTGGATCATGCTGGGCTGCGCCATGGGCGCCTGGCTGATGCGCGGCGCGGGCTGTACCTGGAACGACATTACCGACCGGGACTTTGACGCGGCGGTCGAACGCACGCGGTCGCGCCCGATCCCGTCGGGGCAGGTCACGGTGCGCGGTGCGATGGTCTGGATGGGGCTTCAGGCGCTGATTTCACTGGGCATCCTCATGACCTTCAACGCGGCCGCCATCCTGTTGGGCTTTGCCTCGGCGATCCCCGTTCTGATCTACCCCTTCGCCAAGCGCTTTACCTGGTGGCCACAGGTGTTCCTGGGCATCGCCTTCAACTGGGGCGCGCTACTGGCCTGGACCGCGCATACCGGAAGCCTTGGCGCCCCTGCCGTGGCGCTGTACCTGGCGGGCATGGCCTGGACGCTGTTCTACGACACGATCTACGCCTATCAGGACACCGAGGATGACGCGTTGATCGGGGTGAAATCCACGGCACGCCTGTTTGGCGACCGGCCCCTGCCTTGGCTGCGCGCCTTTCTGATCCTGACCGTGGTGCTGATGGCGCTGGCCTTCATCCTCGCCCTGCTGCCGCTGAACGACATGCTGATCCTGGTGCTGGCCCTGGGTGGCGCCTGGTTCATCGGCTGGCACCTAGCCTGGCAGATGCGCATGCTGGACATCGACGACTGGAAGGTTTGCATGCACCTGTTCCGCTCGAACCGCAACGCGGGCCTGATTCCAGTGATTGCCCTGGCCGCCGCGGTGCTGGCCTGAGCCTTCGACAGGGCATATTCCGCCGAAATCGCCCCTGCGACATGTGAACAGGTGACAAGTTTCCGCCCATTGGGGCAATTAGCGATTCAGTCCAGCGCAGAAACGCTCTAGAACCGGGTCAACGACAGGAAGAAACTCGACACCCATGCGCCTTTCCCGCTTCATTCTTGCCCCCGGACTGTTCCTTCTGGCCGCACTGATTTCCGTGCTGGCAGCCTGGATTTCCATCGGCGTGATCGAACGCGTCTCACAGGAGGTGGTTGAAGATGCGTTGGTCCTGCAGGGCCATGAATGGGTGGAGGTCGAAACAGACGGGCTACAGGTGTTCCTGTCCGGCATCGCACCCTCGGAAGGGGACCGGTTCCGCGCCCTGTCGATCGCAGGCACTCGTGTGGATGCGGGACGGCTGATCGACCAGATGGACGTGGTCGCCGCCGCGGCCATTACCCCCCCGCGCTTTTCGGTCGAAATCCTGCGCAATGATGCGGGCATTTCCCTGATTGGCCTCATACCGGCAGAAACCGACCGCCCGGCGCTGATGCGGCGCATTCGCGGGATCGCCGGGGACACCAATGTGACCGACCTTCTGGAGACAGCCGATTACCCGGTGCCGTCGCGCTGGAACGAGGCGCTCGAGTTTGCCATCGACGCGCTGGCGATCTTGCCACGTTCGAAAATCTCGGTCGATGCGCAGCGCGTGGCGATCACCGCAATTTCCGACAGCGCGGTGCAGAAACGCCGCTGGGAGACGGACCTGGCCGGCGATAAGCCCGGCGGGCTGGCCCTGGCCCTGGATATTTCGGCGCCGCGCCCGGTGATTACCCCCTTTACTTTGCGGTTCCTGATCGAAGAAGGCGCTGCAAGGTTCGACGCCTGTTCGGCCCACACTGAACAGGGGCGCGAGATGATCCTGGCTGCGGCCGCCGTGGCGGGAATGGAGGGTCAGGCCAGCTGCACCCTGGGCCTGGGCGTGCCCTCGCCCGAATGGCCGCAGGCCGTGGCGCGCGGGATCGAAGCCGTCGACACGCTTGGCGGCGGCTCGCTGACTTTTTCGGACGCTGACATTACCCTGATCGCCCCCGATACCACACCGCAGGAGGTCTTCGACAAGATCGCCGCCGAACTGGAAGCCGACCTGCCCGAGCTCTTCTCTCTGCACGCGGTTCTGCCCGAACCGGTCAAGATCGACGGCACTGGCGAGGGCGAGGACGGCCCGCCTGAATTCGTCGCCACCCGCAGCCCGGAAGGCCTGGTGCAACTGCGCGGCCGCCTGTCGGACGAGGCCCAGCGCGCCGCCGCCGAAAGCTATGCGCGCGCCCGTTTCGGGGTGGACAATGTCTATGCGGCAACCCGGCTCGACGAGGAGCTGCCGCGCGGTTGGTCACGCCGTGTTCTGGTCGCGCTGGAGGTGCTGGGGTATCTCGACAATGGCGCCGTGGTGGTTCAGCCGGAGGTCGTGGACCTGCGCGGCAAGACCGGCGATCCCGAGGCCAGCGCCGCTGCGTCCCGCATCCTGTCGGAACGGCTGGGCGAGGCGCAGGATTTCCGGGTGAACGTGGAATATGTCGAAACGCTGGACCCGGAAGCGGCAGGCCCCTCGCCCGAAGAATGCGTGGGCAGCATCAATGCGATCCTGGCCGAGACGAAGATTACCTTCGCCCCCAGCAGCTCGGACATTGATGCCGCTGCGCGCGAGGTGATCGACGCCATCGTCGACGTGATGGAAGACTGCACCGACGTGCCGATGGAAATCGCGGGATACACCGACAGCCAGGGGCGTGAAAGCATGAACCAGGCCCTGTCGCAGAGCCGCGCCCAGGCGGTGCTGAACGCCCTGCTGGCGCGCCGCGTCTTGACCGAAAATCTGGTCGCCCATGGCTATGGCGAAGCTGACCCGATCGCCGACAACGGCACCGAAGAGGGGCGCGAAGCCAACCGCCGGATCGAGTTCCACCTGATCGTCCCTGAGGAACCGGAGGATGAGGCAGAAGGCGGGGAGGCGCCGGCTGAGGATGAGACGGCGCTTGGCGGAGAGACACAGGCCGCGACAGGGGAAGATGCGGGGGATGCAGCAGAGGATGCTTCTGGCGATGATCCCGCAGAGGACGCACCTGAAGAACCGACCGAAGAGGCTGCGGATCCGGCAGCCGTCGAGGACACGGCCGACGCGCCAAGTGACGCACCGACCGACACGCAAGAGGATGAGACCCAATGAGCAAGACCGAATTCATCATCGTCACAGCCATCATCCTCTTCGTGGCCTTCACCATGGGGTGGTTCGCCCATTGGCTGATCCACCGCTTCACCAAGGTGTCGGGCAGCGAGATGGGCGAGATCGACCGCATGGCCCAGGCACTGCACGAGGCGGAAGAGACCCGCGATCAAGCGATCACCTACATGCAGCAACGCGAAAGCGAGCTGTCCAACCAGATGCACCAGACCGAAGCCGAACTGCGCGCCGCCATGGACGGTCTGCGCGACGCCCGCCACGAGGCCGAAGAACTGCGCGCCTATATCGAACGGATGAACCAGGGCTGACGGGGTCAGCGCCTGCGGCGGGCGGGGTGCTCCCGCCTTCTGCCCGCGCCTACGGCTTGTCAGAAGTTGGGCCGAGCCCTTCTTGCTGACGCAAGAAGGGCGGAGCGGCGGCAGTGGGCTTTGCCCGCGAGAGCCGCGTAGCTTGCGGAGGACGACAGCGGTGTAGCCTCTTTGCGTCGTAAAGGCGCGCGGGGGCTCTGCCCCCACGTGACAAGACCTTTCAGGCCTTGTCACTCTCCCCCGAGATATTTGCAGCAAGGTAAAGAACAGACCCGCCATGGCCCGTGGAGGCGTGGCGGGGGTGGGCGGGATGGAGCCGCACCTGCGCGGGGCATGGCGGGGCTTTCCCTTCACTCCCAGCGGGAAAGCGCGTCTTCGTCTTCGTCCTTGGCCTCGACCCAGGACGACCCGTCCGCGCCGAATTCCTTCTTCCAGAAGGGCGCACGGGACTTGAGGTAGTCCATCAGGTATTCGGCCGCCTCGAACGCCGCCACACGGTGGGGCGCGGCCGTGGCGACCATCATGATCTGCTCGCCGGGCTTCAGCGGCCCATGACGGTGGATCACGATACAGTCGGCCAGATCCCAGCGCGCCGTGGCCTTGTCAACCATGGCGGCGATCGCCTTCTGGGTCATGCCCGGGTAGTGCTCGATCTCCATCCGGTCGAGCCCGCCTTCGACATCGCGCACGATGCCGGTAAAGCTGACCTGGGCGCCCACGTCGGTGCGGCCCTTGGCGAAGCCTGCCAGTTCGGCGGAAAGATCGAAATCCTCGCTTTGCACCCGAACCGTCATCTTATCCCCCGGTCATCGGCGGGAAGAAGGCGACCTCGCGCACCCCGTCGAGCGGCGCGTCGAAATCGGAGAGCTCCTGGTCCAGCGCCACGCGCAGGGCGGACAGATCCTGAAAGGCAACGGCATAGCGGTCTTCACGCGCGCGCAGCTCTTCGACAAGCTCGCTCACCGTGGCAGCCTGGGTTTCGACCCGTTCGCGCGGCTCGCCGATACGTTCGCGCACCCAGGCGAAATACATGACATCAAGCATCTGCATTCTCCTCTCGCAGGAAGGGCATGGCCTTGCGGAAATAGTCCCAGCCGGTAATCACGGTCAGCACGCCGGCGATCCACAGGAGGGTCACGCCAATCCAGGTCGACCATGTCCAAGCGGTCTGGAAGTACCGCAGCCCGGACTCGTCGGCAACGCGACCTTCCAGCACATCCAGGATCATGGTGTCATCCATGCCGTGGATCCGGTCATAGAAGGAATGTTCGAAGATCCCGGTCGAAAACAGCACTGCAATCGCCACCATCTGCACCGTGGTCTTCCACTTGGCCAGGTTCGTGACCTTCAGCGCACGCGCCTTATCGCCCAGCGTCTCGCGCAGGCCCGATACGAAGACCTCGCGGTAGATGATCAGGGCCGAGGGCAACAGAATCCAGGGCGTGACCCCGGCATAGCCGTTGATCACCAGCAGGGCTATCAGAACCATTGCCTTGTCGGCAATCGGGTCCATCGCCGCACCGAACAGGCTTTCAAGTTTCCAGGCGCGGGCCAGATAGCCATCCAGATAGTCGGTGATCGAGGCCACGATGAACAGGATCATCGCGTACCAATCGGCCCAGGGGCGGGCGAAATAGAGAAACATGATGGGGACCAGAGGCGCGGCGACCAGCCGGGCGACGGTCAGGATATTGGGCAGGGTCCATCTCATGTGTTGATCCATAGCCTGTTGGTGCGGGGAGGGGAAGGTGTTGTCGGGCCTCACACGCAACGTCCATTGCGCACAGGCGAAGATGCGGTCACGGCCCTCCCGGCCTTCCCTCACCCCTCCCGAAAATGGTCATAGATCTTCTGCGCCAGCGCCGCCGAGACCCCGTCCACCGCCTTCAGATCCTCAAGCCCCGCCCGGGTCACCGCCTTGGCCGATCCGAAATGGGACAAGAGCGCCCGTTTGCGGGCCGCCCCCACGCCGGGCACCTCGTCCAGCGGGTTGGCCATGTTGGACTTGGCGCGCTTGGCGCGGTGGGTGCCGATGGCAAAGCGATGCGCCTCGTCGCGCATGCGCTGGACGAAGTAGAGCACCGGGTCATTGCGTTTCAGCGCGAAGGGCCGTTCCCCGCGACGGTGGAACTCCTCTTTCCCGTGGTCGCGATCCACGCCCTTGGCCACACCGACCATGGCGATGTCCTCGACCCCCAGGTCCTCCATGATCTCGGCCACGGCACTGACCTGCCCCGCACCGCCATCGATCAACAGAAGGTCCGGCCAATGCCCCTGTTCGCGGTCGGGGTCTTCCTTCAACAGTCGCTTGAAGCGGCGGGTCAGCACCTCTTTCATCATGCCGAAGTCGTCGCCCGGCACCAGGTCCTCGCCCTTGATGTTGAACTTGCGGTACTGGCTTTTCTCGAACCCCTCGGGCCCGGCGACGATCATGCCGCCGACGGCGTTGGTGCCCTGGATATGCGAGTTGTCATAGACCTCGATCCGCTTGGGCGGCTCGTCCAGATCAAAGGCCTCGGCCAGCCCGGCCAGCAGGCGGGTCTGGGTCGCGGTTTCAGCCATTTTGCGCCCCAGGCTTTCGCGCGCATTGCGTTGGGCGCCCGCGACCAGTTCGCTTTTCTCTCCGCGCAGAGGCACCGCCAGCTCGACCTTGCGCCCGGCCTTCTCGGACAGGGCCTCCGCCATCAGGTCATGGTCATCCAGAGGGTCCGAGAGCAGGATCAGCTTCGGTGGATCCTTCTGGTCGTAAAACTGCCCGACGAAAGCCTGCAGCACCTCACCCGGCCCGGCACCCGCCCCCGTACGTGGATAGAAATCGCGGTTGCCCCAGTTCTGATTGGCCCGGATGAAGAAGATCTGCACGCAGGCCTGGCCGCCCTCCATGTGCAGGGCAATCACATCCGCCTCGGAGACCCCGCGCGGGTTGATCCCCTGGGCCTGCTGCACCTGGGTCAGCGCCTTGATCCGGTCGCGCAAGACGGCGGCACGTTCGAACTCCATCGCCTCGGAGGCCGCCTGCATTTCGGCCGCCAGATGCTCCTGCACCTTGGTCGAACGGCCGGTCAGGAAGTTTGTCGCATCGGTGACCAGCGCGCCGTAGTCCTCCGCGCTGACCCGATCCACACAAGGCCCCGCACAGCGCTTGATCTGATAGAGCAGACAGGGGCGCGTGCGGCTTTCGAACATCGCGTCCGTGCAGTTGCGCAGCAGGAACACCTTCTGCAACTGATTGAGCGTGCGATTCACCGCATCGGCGCTGGCGAAGGGCCCGTAATAGGCCCCCTTCTCCTTCTTCGCGCCGCGGTGCTTCTTGATCTGTGGAAACGCGTGCCCCGTGACCAGGATATTCGGAAAGCTCTTATCGTCGCGCAGGAGCACGTTGAAATGCGGCTTGAGCTGCTTGATCAGGTTCTGTTCAAGCAGCAGCGCCTCTGTCTCTGTCCGCGTAGTGAGGAACATCATGGAGGCGGTCTGGCTGATCATCCGCGCGATCCGCGCCGTATGCCCGGTGGGCTTGGCATAATTCGCCACACGTTTCTTCAGGCTGCGCGCCTTGCCGACATAGAGCACCCGCCCTTGCTCATCCAGCATGCGGTAGACCCCGGGCGAGCCATCAAGCCGCTTCAGATAGTCGGCAATCACCGCGTGCCCCTTCGGGGTCGGTGACGTGTTCGCGCTATCGTTGTCGTGGCTCATTTTGGCTCCCGTGCGATTCTCTCTTCGGGCTGCAACGGCCCCTGCTTCGTTTCAAGTAAAAACATGCCCACAGCTTCTGTGGATAACTCTGAGGATAGCATTTGCCCAGCGCGGATTCTTCCTTGTTTTCGGCCTCGTTCATCGAATTGCCTAATTTTTAGGCACCAAATCAAGCTGTTGATTTTAAACGGAAGTTTTACTAATTATTTGTAAACTCATGAAAACATTGCGAAAATTCGGCAGCCAAATTATTCCGAACTGAACAGGTGTACAAGTTGCCGCAGGGTCCCCCGAATTGGTGGGGTGATCGGTCAGTCGAATCCGAGGATATCGGGAGTTTTCCACCCCAGATGTTGCCCGCCATCGGTGGCCAGCAACTGCCCCGTTACACCCGGAGCGTGCAACAGGTAGGACAGAGCTGCGGTAATGTCCTCGGGGTTTGAGCCGCGGCCCAGTACGGTGTTCGCCCGCTGACGTGCAAAATGGCTCTCTGACTGGCGCGATCCGATCATGGTCGGACCCGGCGCGATGGCATTGACGCGGATGCGCGGGGCCAGCGCCTGAGCCGCCGTCTGGGTCAGCGCCCAAAGGCCCATCTTGGCGATTGTATAGGTGGCAAACTCGGGCGTGAGCTTCTTGACCCGCTGGTCGAGCATGTTGACCACCAGCCCGGTGGCAATCGGTTCGCCGCGCGCGTCCACCCCAGCCTCGGGTGCCTGGTCGGCGAAGGCCTGGGTCAGGAAGAAGGGTGCGCGCAGGTTCGAATTGATGTGGCGGTCCCAGCTTTCGGCCGTCGCGGTGTCCAGCCGGTCATACTCGAAAACCGAGGCGTTGTTCACCAGCACCGTCAGCGGCCCGCCCAGGGCGCGCATGGCCTCGGGCACCAGGCGGTCGACATCCGCAGCGTTCAGCAAATCGCCTTGAAGGGTACAAGCGGCGCACCCAAGGTCACGCACCTGTCGGGCGGTCTCCTCGGCGCCGTCCGCCGATGTTGCGTAATGCACCGCCACATCGTAGCCGTGGCGCGCCAGCTCCAGCGCCATAGCCCGGCCCAGCCGCGCGCCCGCTCCTGTCACCAAGGCTCGCATGGGTCAGCCTTTCAGAACCATCAGAACATAGACGACATATAGCACCGACAGGGCGATGCCCCAACCTCGGCCCATGTGCCATTTCATGAAGACGAAGGGGAACAGCAGCAGCGAGGCCCCCAGCATGACCCAGATATCGAATTGCAGGATACCGGGTTCGACCGGGATCGGGCCCACCAGGCTGGCGACACCGATAATGGCCAGCAGGTTGAACATGTTCGACCCAATCACATTGCCCATCGCCACCTCGGCCTGGTTGCGCAGCGCGGCCATTACAGTGGTGGCCAGTTCCGGCAGCGAAGTGCCCAGCGCCACCAGCGTAAGTCCGATCACCGTCTCGGACACGCCGAAATGACGCGCAATATTGGTCGAGGCATCGACGAGCAGATCGGCGCCCAGGGGCAGGCCGATGAGGCCCAGAAGCAGGAACAGGCCAACCTTCCACCAGGGCATATCGGGATCGGCGCCTTCGACCTCGGTGTCTTCCTCGGTCTCTTCCTCGATCCCTGCGACCACGGCGCGCCGGTGGGCCAGCGCCACCCGGAAGGCCGAGCTGAGCATCAAACCGAGCGCCGCCAGCAGCACCAGCCCCTGCACCCAGGTGATCACACCATTGAAGGCGAGGAATAGAAACAGGAACGACGCCCCCATCATTTGGATGTAGCTCTTGCGCGTGTCGCAATCGCCGGTCGACAGACCGGAAATCAGCGCAGGAACACCCAGCACCAGAAGGATATTCGCGGTGTTCGAGCCGACCACGTTGCCCATGGCCAGCCCCGCCACCCCTTCGTGGATCGCCTGAATGGAAATCAGCAACTCCGGCGCCGAGGTGCCGAAGGCGACGATGGTCAGGGACACGATCAGCGCGGGCACGCCCAGGCGCAGCGACATGTTCACCGCACCGCGCACCAGGCTGTCGCCGGCCAAGAGCAGAATCACCAGGCCAAGGCCCGCATAGATCAGATCCAAGTCGTCAGCCCTTTCCCTGGCAGTCGCAGCTGGATTTCCCGATGCGGTAGCGTCCGCAACGGGGGCATTTCATCGCCTCGATACGTTTCTGGCCCGGAAAACGCAACTTGCCGAACATCGCAAGCACCGCCATGAAGGCCAGGAAGATCGAAACCGCCTTGAACAGCATGTCAGAGGCCAAACCGCGCGAAACCGGCGCGGTCCTCGATGGTGGTCAGGGCCTCTTCGGCAATCGACAGGCCCAGTCGGCTGGCCAGACCACGACGCTGGCCATACATGCGGAAACGCACATCCTTGCCGAAACGGGTCTTCATCACCGGCACCAGGTGACCGACCCCGTCGGCCAGCCCGTTGTCCACAGCCCCCTGACCGATCCAGACGTCTCCGGTGAACAGGTCCTCGCCATCCGGCAGTTTGCCGCCGCGACGGGTCTTCACATGGCGGATGAAGCTTTGATGGATCTGCTCCTGCAGCGCTTTCAGCCGCTCGACGTCCTCGGGGTTTTCCGGGCGGAACGGGTCCATCATGCTTTTCGATTTGCCGGCCGTATGCACACGGCGTTCGACACCCAGCTTCTCCAGCGCCTGCGGAAAGCCGAAGCCTGCCGAGATCACGCCGATCGAGCCTAGGATCGAGCTTTCGTCCACGAAAATCTCATCCGCCGCACAGGCCAGCCAATAGCCGCCCGAAGCCGCCACGTCCTCGACGAAGCCGATGACGGGAATGGATTTTTCCTCGGACAGGCGCCGGATACGGGCGGCGATCAGGCTCGACTGTGCCGGGCTTCCGCCGGGGGAGTTGATCACCAGCGCCACGGCGTCCGGCTTACCCCTGCGAAAGGCGCGTTCAATGGCCGGGGCAAGCGCTGCGTCATTGAGTTGCCCACGCGCACCAGACGCGATCACGCCCTGCAGGCGAATGACCGCGACCGTCGGGGCGGATTTCATGAAAGGGATCCAGCGTTTCATGGCCCCGACATAGAGGCCCGCCCCGCCGGGAACAAGAGCGGGGCGCGAATGAGTGCGGGGTTGTGACCGTTACGTCAGGTTCGGATCTTCCAGCCGGTGCGGAAAATCCACCAGATCGCGCCCAGACAGGCGCAGGTAAAGGCCAGAACCGCCAGCAAGGACCAGCCCACCGCCACATCCGCCTGGCCGAAAAACGCCCAGCGGAAGCCGGACACCAGGTAGACCACCGGGTTGAACAGGGTCACCTTCTGCCAGAGCTCCGGCAGCATCGAGATCGAATAGAACGTGCCACCCAGGAAGGCCAGGGGCGTGATGATCAGCATCGGCACCAGTTGCAGCTGTTCGAACGTGTTGGCCCAGATGCCGATGATGAAGCCCAAGAGCGCAAAGTTGATACAGGTGAGCACGAGGAAGCCCAGCATCCAGACCGGGTGCTGGATCGTCAGGTCGACAAAGATCGTCGAGGTCACCAGGATGATCAGACCGATCATCAGCGCCTTCGTCGCCGCCGCGCCGACATAACCGATCACCACCTCGATGAAGTTCACCGGCGCGGACAGGAGTTCATAGATCGAGCCCAGGAACTTCGGCATGTAGATGCCGAAGGCCGCATTGGTCACGCTCTGCGTCAGCACGGTCAGCATGATCAGCCCGGGCACGATGAAGGCGCCGTAGCTGACGCCTTCAACCTGGTCGATGCGCGAGCCGATGGCCGCACCGAAGACGATGAAGTAGAGCGAGGTGGACAGCACCGGCGAGATGATGCTCTGCGCAATCGTGCGGAAGGTGCGCGACAATTCAAAGCGATAGATGGCGGCGATGGCGTTCCAGTTCATTGGGCGTCCTCCGTCACGAGGGTCACGAAGATCTCCTCCAAAGAGCTTTGCGAGGTGTCGAGGTCGATCATCTTCAGACCCGCCGCGGCGACGTCCGACAACAGGCGAGTAATGCCGGTGCGGTCGGCCCCGCTGTCGAAATGGTAGATCAACCCACCGGCTTCGGTCAGCTCCAGCGGGTGGTGGGACAGGCAGTCGGGAATGCCTGTCAGCGGCTCGGACAGGTCCAGGCGCAGCTGTTTCTGGCCCATGCGGCGCATCAGGGCATCCTTTTCCTCGACCAACAGCAGTTCGCCATTGTTGATCACGCCGATCCGGTCGGCGATGGCCTCGGCCTCTTCGATGTAATGGGTGGTCAGGATGATGGTGACGCCATCCTGGCGCAGGGTCTCGACGATCTCCCACATGTCCTTGCGCAGCTCGACATCCACGCCGGCGGTGGGTTCGTCCAGGAACAGGATGCGCGGGTCATGTGACAGCGCCTTGGCGATCAACACGCGGCGTTTCATGCCGCCCGACAGCGCGCGGATGCGCTCGTTGCGTTTGTCCCAGAGGCTGAGCTGGCGCAGGATGCGTTCGATCGCGGCCGGGTCGCGCGGTTTGCCGAAGAGCCCGCGCGAGAAGGTTACGGTGTTCAGCACCGTCTCGAACGGTTCCAGCGCGATCTCCTGCGGCACCAGGCCGATCATGCGGCGCGCTGCGCGAAACTCGTCCTGGATGTCATGCCCGCCCACGGTGATCTTGCCCGAGCTCGGCATGGTGATGCCGCAGATGATCGAGATCATCGTCGTCTTGCCCGCGCCATTTGGGCCCAGCAGCGCCAGGATCTCACCTTCCTCGATGTCCAGCGACACGCCCTTCAGCGCTTCAAAGCCGCCCTCATAGGTCTTGGTCAGATCGGAAATGGACAGGATGGCTGCCATGAAGTCGCCTCGCGAATGCACCGTTTTCACAAGCTGCGCAGGGTAGCGCAAACGGGGCCGAGGGCAAGGGGGGCTGGTGACAGGGGGTGTCAGCAGGGGCGCACAGGGGCTGTGCGACGTGAAACAGCGGAGCCGCGCCAAGGCGCGGCGCATAACCAGGCCCCGGTCCTCGGCTGGCGCCTGCGGGCCGGGCCCGGCTGGCGTCTGGCCGCACGGGTATCGCCCCCGGCGCGGCGGGGTGGGGTGGCATCCGGGCCGGGCTGGGCGTAACGCCGCAAAGGGTGGGAGCCGGGCCGGGGGCGATGTCCACCCGTCAAGCCGCCTGCGCTTTTGTGCTAATATGCCCCTTGGCACCTGATACAAATCAACGCGCCCGTCCTTTCAAGGCCTTAGCCTTGCCTCATTACCGGTTCGCCGGGGCCCTTCCCCCGTGGCGAATCAGCCAGACAGGAAAGGGAACCCCATGGCATCGTCTTCACACAGCCCCCGTACTGCACTCATCTGCGGCCCCTACCTTTCCGGCAAGACCTCGCTTTTCGAGGCCCTGCTGGTCGAGGCGGGGGCCCTGCAACCTCACGCCGGTGGGCAGAGCGCCTTTACCATGGCTGACCATTCGCCCGAGGCGCTGGCCCATGGCATGTCGACCGAAATGAACGTGGCGCAGGCGCAGTACCTGGGCGAAGACTGGAGCTTCATCGACGTGCCCGGCTCGGTCGAGCTGGGGCAGGAGATGCGCGATGCGATGGATGTGGCCGACGTGGCCGTGGTCGTGGTGGAACCCGAACCCGATAAGGCCGTGACCTTCGCCGCCCATCTGAAGGCGCTTGAGGAAGCCGAGATCCCCCATGTGATCTTCATCAACAAGTTCGACCGGCACGATGCCTCGGCGCGCGAATTGATGGAAGCGTTCCAGGCGGTGTCCTCGAAACCGCTGGTGCTGCGGGAGGTACCGATCCACGAGGATGGCAAGGTGACCGGCTATGTCGACCTGGTGTCCGAACGCGCCTTCAAGTGGGAGGAAGGCAAGCCCTCGACCCTGATCAAGCTGCCCGAGGCGGTGAAGGATCGAGAGGAAGAGGCGCGCACCGAAATGCTGGAAAGCCTTGCCGACTTCGACGACGGGCTGCTTGAGAAGCTGCTGGAAGACGTCACGCCCACCACGGGTGAAGTCTATGACGACATGGCCAAGGAGCTGGCGGAAGACCTGGTGGTTCCCGTCTTCTTCGGCTCGGCCACGCAGAACCACGGGGTGCACCGGCTGATGAAATCCTTGCGCCATGACGCGCCGGATGTGTCCGCCACGGTGGCCCGCCAGGGGCTGGAGGGTGACGAGACGCGCGTGAAGGTCTTCAAGACGCTGCAGGCGGGACATGCGGGCAAGCTGTCGCTTGCACGGGTGATGACCGGCACGCTCAAGGCCGGTGACACGCTGGATGGCGCGCGGCCTGCGGGCATCAACAACGTCTTCGGTCAGAAGTTGAGCGCGGTGAATGAGGTCCCGGCAGGCGCCGTAGTGGGGCTGACCAAGCTGGACAGCGCGGTGACCGGCGATACGCTGACCAATGACGGACGCACCCCTTGCGAGCGCCCGCCCCTGCCTGCCGCTTATGCCAAGGCGATCAAGGCCGCCAGCCGGTCGGATGACGTGAAAATCTCGGACAACCTCAAGAAACTCATGGACGAGGACCGCTCGCTGTCCCTGCGCTTTGACGCGGTGAACGGGGTGCAGGTGCTGGAAGGCCAGGGCGACATGCACCTGCGCCTGTGCATGGAGCGGTTGGAAAACCGCGCGGGGCTGAAGGTCGACAGCGAGGCGCCCGAGGTCAGCTATCGCGAGACGATCCGCAAGCCTGCCGAGAAGCGTGTGCGCCACAAGAAACAGTCCGGCGGCCATGGCGAGTTCGGCGAGGTCGCGATCAAGATCACTCCAGTCGGGCGCGGCGAGGGCAACAGCTTTGCCGAGACGATCCACGGCGGGTCCGTTCCGCGCCAGTACTTCCCGGCGGTGGAAAACGGCGTGAACGACGCGCTGGCCAAGGGGCCGAAGGGCTACCCGGTGGTCGATGTCTCGGTCACCCTGACCGACGGCAAGTCGCACAGCGTCGATAGCTCGGAAATGGCCTTCCGCAAGGCCGGTGCCCAGGCGATGCGCGAGGCACTGGCCGATGCCAAACCGGTGCAGTTGGAGCCGATCAACGCGGTAACCTTCCAAGTGCCCGACCAATTCATCGCGGGCGTGCAGAAGATCGTGTCCGGGCGGCGCGGCCATATCCTGGGTTTCGACACTCGCGACGGTTGGCCCGGCTGGCAGGAGGTGCAATGCCACATGCCCGCCGCCGAGATGGGCGATCTGATCATGGAGCTGCGCTCGGCCACCATGGGGGTGGGCAGCTTCAAGTCGGAATTCGACCACCTGCAAGATATGTAGCCCGGCTCCCAAAGGAAACCGAATTGCCCCGTGACCTGTCCGGTCGCGGGGCAATTTGCATTTCTTGACCATTCTTTTCTTGAATGCTTCATTTTACGAACTATATCGGAGCAACCCAAAGAGGACATGCCATGGCCACCTGCGATTCGACCATTCTGCTGGATCCCGGCAATGACCCCGATGTGACCGCCGAAGTTCGGGCCATGATGGGCGTCTTTGCCACCTTTACCCGCATGCAGTCCTGTTTCGACGAGATGGACGGCCCCTGCGGTGACGACATGCCGGACAACCAGCGCCACCTTCTGGTCAAGCTTGATCAACCCCGCCGCATGGGGGATCTGGCGCAGGTCATGAACCAGCTGCCCAGTTCCTTGACGGCCATTGCCGACGCTCTGGAAACCCGCGGGTTGGTGATGCGTGAACGTGACCCCAGCGACCGCCGTGCCTGGCTGTTGCGCCTGACGGACGAAGGCACCGCCTTTCGCACCGACATGCTGGCGCAGGCTGGCAGCTTGTTTCGCGACGTGACCGGCCTGAATGACGACGACATCCATACGCTGGCCGACATCGGAGACAAGATGCGCCAGAACATCATGAAAAACATGCTTCAAAAAGGAGCGCCCGAATGAAAATCCTGCCTCGCGCATTTGCCCTGCTGATCGCCGCCACCCTGCCCGCCTTCGCCCAGGAAGACGCCGCGCCAGCCCCCGCCGCCCCCAAACCCGCAAAGCTGATGGAGGTTGAAGCCGGCACCGCTCTACCGACCCGTCATTTCTTTGGCCGGGTGGTTGCACGCCAAAGCGTCGACCTCGCCTTTCAGGTCGGCGGCGAGATTACCGATTTCGGCGTGATCGAGGGCCAGTTCGTCGACCGTGACGAGCTGATCGCCTCGCTCGACATGGAGCTGTTCCAGCTGCAGTTCGAACAGGCGCGGCTGCAACTTGAGCAGGCTGACCGGACGCTGGAACGCCTCAGCAAGCTGGCGGGCAACACCGTCAGCCAGGTCACCATCGACGATGCTGAGACCACCAAGCTGCTGGCGGAAGTCGCCCTGCGCCAGGCCGAATACAACATCGAACACGCCATGCTTCTGGCACCCTTCGACGGCATGGTCGCCCTGCGCCACACCGAAGAATACAATACCGTTGCCGCCGGGGCTCCGGTCGTGCGTCTGCATGACATGTCCGAGATCCGGGTCGAGATCGACGTGCCCGAGGTTCTGTTCCAGCAATCGGGCGAGGATGACGCCTTTGCCATTCTGGCCCGTTTCCCGGCCCAACCTGAACAGCAGTACCCGATGACGGTGCGTGAATTTGATGCCGAAGCCTCGGAGGCCGGGCAGAGCTTCCGCTTCACCCTGGGTATGGAGCCCGCCGAAGGGCTGGAGGTCCTGCCGGGCAGTTCTGTCGAAATCTCGGTCTCGCTGTTCTCACATGGGCAGGCGATCACCCTGCCCGCCACGGCCTTGCTGCCGGTGGGCAGTGACGGCGATCTGGCGGTCATGCTTTACGAACCCGGCGCGACGCCCGAGGAAGGCACCGTCGTGCAGCACCCGGTTAAGGTCGAGGTGAACAACCTGGGCGGCTTTACCGTGGTCGAGGGCCTGTCGGGCGGAGAAGAGATCGTCGCCACCGGCGTCGCCGCCCTGCAAGACGGCCAGGCGGTGCGCCGCTTTAACGGCTTTGCCAAGTAAGGGGCCCGACAGATGGTCAATATCGCACGCGCCTCGATCGAAAAGCCGCTTTACACGTGGCTGATCATGCTGACCTGCCTTTTGGGCGGCATCTATGGCTTCTTCAACCTGGGCAGGCTCGAAGATCCCGCCTTCACCATCAAATCCGCTGTCGTGACGACAATCTACCCGGGCGCCACCGCCCAGGAAGTCGCGACCGAGGTCTCCGAACCGCTGGAAAGCGCCATCCAGAAGATGGGCGAGCTGGACCGGATCACCTCGATCAACCGTCCCGGCTTCTCGCAGATCACCGTCGAGGTGCAGAGCACCTTTGACGGCGATGAGTTGCCCGCCATCTGGACCGACCTGCGCAACAAGGTGAACGATGCCGCCGCCCACCTGCCCTCAGGCGTGCAGGCACCGGTGGTCAACGACGGGTTCGGCGACGTGTTCGGCCTGTTCTATGCGGTCACCGCCGAAGGCTTTACCGACGCCGAGAAACACGATCTCGCCACCTTCCTGCGCCGCGAACTTCTGGCGGTGGACGGGGTGGCCGACGTAGAAATCTCCGGCCTGCCGGATGAGGCGATCTTTGTCGAACCGAACCCGACTCTGGTCGCCAACCTGGGCGTGTCGGTTCAGGCGGTCGCCGATGCGATTGCCACCGCCGACAGCGTGGCACCGGCAGGCAGCGTCGACCGCGACGGGCGCGAGATCGCGATCCTGACCCCGGACGGGTCGGACACGGTGGACGCCATCGCCGGGCTTTCGGTTGGCGTGAACGGCAACATCCTGAACCTGGTCGACCTGGCCGCAGTGTCACGTGGCCGGATCGAAGATCCCAGCACCCTGATCCGTTTCAACGGAGTCGAAGCCTTTACCCTGGGCATCGCGGGCCTGTCGACCGAAAACATCGTCGAGGTCGGCCATCGGGTCGACGCTCGCCTGGCCGAACTGTCCGCAGATATCCCCGTGGGGGTTGAACTTCTGCCGATCTATCAGCAGCACCTGGTGGTCGAGCAAGCCTCGAATGACTTCCTGGTGAACCTCGCCACCTCGGTCGCCATCGTGGTGATCGTGCTGGCTCTGTTCATGGGCTGGCGCGCGGGTGTGGTGATCGGGGCGACGCTGTTGCTCACCGTCGTGGGCACGCTCCTGTTCATGTGGCTGTTTTCGATCGAGATGGAACGTATCTCGCTGGGCGCATTGATCATCGCAATGGGCATGCTGGTGGACAATGCCATCGTGGTTGCCGAGGGGATGCAGATCGCCATGATCCATGGGCGAAAGTCCAAGGACGCCGCCGATGACGCCGCCGCCAAGACGCAGATCCCCCTGCTGGGCGCCACGGTGATCGGCATCATGGCCTTTGCGGGCATCGGTCTGTCCCCGGATGCGACCGGCGAGTTCCTGTTCTCGCTCTTCGCCGTGATCGGCATTTCGCTTCTGCTATCCTGGGTGCTGGCCATCACCGTTACCCCTCTGCTGGGCCATTACCTGTTCAAGCAGGGCAACCTGAAGGATGGCGAGGACGCCTATGGCGGGTTCTTCTTCCGCATCTACAAGGGCAGCCTGCGCCTGGCACTGCGGGCGCGCTTGCTGGTCGTACTGATGCTCATCGGCATCACCGTAGCCTGTTACGCGGGCTTCGGGCTGATGAAGCAGCAGTTCTTCCCGAACTCGAACACACCGCTCTTCTTCGTGCATTACAAGCTGCCACAGGGCACCTCGATCCACACCACGTCGGACCACCTGAAACTGTTCGAGACCTGGCTGGCAGAACGCGAGGACGTGGTGTCGGTCGCCAGTTTCGTGGGCCAGGGCGCAACGCGCTTCATGCTGACCTATGAAAGTGAACGGCCGAACCCCTCCTACGGACACCTGATCATCCGTACCGAGCATCGTGACGACATCCCTGCGCTGCAGGCAGACCTGGAGGAATTCGGCCGCGCCGCCTTCCCCGAAGGCGAGTTCCGCACCAAGCGGCTGGTCTTCGGCCCCGGTGGCGGCGATCCGATCCAGGTGCGGTTCTCCGGGTCGGATCCGGACGTGCTGCGCGAGCTGGCCGCCAAGGCGCAGCAGGTAATGGCCGCGGCTTCGCCCAACGTGCTGGACCTGCGCACCAACTGGCGGGAACGCGAACTGGTGGTCAAACCGATCTATTCCACCCAACGCGCCCAGCGCGCGGGCGTGACCCGGGATGACGTGGCCCAGATCCTCGAGTTTTCGACCGACGGGTTCCGGGGCGGCACATTCCGCGAAAACGAGCGCCTTATCCCGATCATCATCCGGCGCCCGCAGAACGGCGGCAACCTGATGGATCAGCAGGGCTATTCGGCCCTGACCGGCGAACAGATCCCGATGGAGCAGCTGATCGAAGGGTTCACCTACGAGGTGCAGGACACCTTGGTGCATCGTCGCAACCGCCTGTCGACCATCTCGGTCGGGGCGGACGTGCCCGCCGATATGACCGCCGCTTCGGTCTTCTCCGAGGTACAGGCGGCGGTCGAGGCGATGGACCTGCCCGTCGGCTACCGCATGGAATGGGGTGGTGAGCATGAGAGCTCGTCGGACGCGAACGAAAGCCTGGGCAAGCAGTTGCCGGTGTCACTGTTGATCATGGTGCTGATCTCGATCCTGCTGTTCAACGCACTGAAACAGCCGATCATCATCTGGCTCCTGGTGCCGATGAGCGTGAACGGTGTGGTCCTGGGCCTGCTTGGCACCGACCTGCCCTTTACCTTCACCGCGCTCCTGGGGATGCTGTCGCTGTCGGGCATGCTGATCAAGAACGGCATTGTCCTGGTCGAGGAGATCGACCTGGTATGCGAAGAGGGCCTGCCGCTGACCGAGGCCGTGGTGAAAGCGTCGGTGTCGCGTTTGCGTCCGGTGTTCCTGGCCGCCGTGACCACGATCCTCGGCATGGCACCCCTGCTGGGCGACGCCTTCTTCCGCTCGATGGCAGTGACGATCATGGGCGGTCTGGCCTTCGCCTCGATCTTGACCCTGGTGGCGGCGCCGGTGCTGTATCATCTGTTCTTTGCCAGGTCCGAACGGCGCGCCCTGGCAAAGAAAGCCAAGACCGAACCAACTCCGGCCTAAGGCGACAAAGGGGCCCCGCGGGGCCCCTTTTCAGTTGCGTACGAAGTCCAGCCAGTTGGCCAGTTCACGCGCCCGGTTGGGGGGCGCCAATTCCGCGGGCGAGCTGCCCAGCCGCCGGGCCGCATCCGCGTCCTCCTCTGCCTGTTCCAAGGCCTCGAGGTCCGCCAGCCGATCCTGAAACAGCCCATAGCCACGCAGCCCATCCGCCACCGACCGCGGCGACATCTCAGGGTGATACTGCGTGCCCCAGAACCGCACACCGCCCTGCTCATAGACCATCGCCTGGACCGGGGAATGATCGTTGCCGGCCAAAAGCTGCGCACCCTCCGGCAGACGCTGCACTTCGTCGCGATGCAGGCAGGGCGCCGCGAACCCCGCCGCGCGGCCCGCCATCATCGCATGACCCGCGCCCGCGTCGGTCAGGGTCATATCCCGCGCCAAGCCCAGCTCCTGGCCCTTGGGCGAGGCCCCAACGGCACCGCCCAGCACCAGGGCGGCCAGCTGTAGCCCGTTGCAGGATCCCCAGATCGGAGCGCCCGCACCCAGGGCCAGCTCCATCGCATCGCGTAAGGGCGCGGCCTCGGGCGCATCCACAGACCAATTTACGCCTGAGCCGGTAAAGATAATGCCATCGACACCCTCGACTTCCTCCAACGGCGCCTCATAGGGGGCGACGATCCGGGTGCCGATACGCGGGTCCAGCGCCGCCAGAGTCTCGACAAAGGGCGTGGCCGCCAGCCGTCCGGCGGTGATCTCGGGCGAGTTGCTTTCGACGATCAGGATCGTGCACGGGGGGTGGGGTGCGGTCATGGCGGGCCTCCTCGGGCCAGCCTGCCCCCCGCGCCCCATGCAAACACGCTTGCACGCGGCAGGAACCTGTCAGTTCACGACAAAGATCAGCCCTTGCCCGCCCGATACCAGGCATCGATCAGCGCCCGTTCCCCGGGCTCCATCCAGCTGACATTCGCAGGCGGCATGGCGCTGGTGCGTGCCGATTGCATCCAGATCTGATGCGCCGCGCCCGCGATTTCCTGCGGGGTTTCCAGTAGGATGCCCTTGGGCGCGGTATGAATGCCGTCATATCCCGGCTCGCGCGCATGGCACATCGAACAACGGCCCTGCACGAGGTATGTCACCTCTTCGAACTCCGGCAGGCCCGCAAAGACCTGTTCCGCCGGGGTAAAGGGCCGCGCTTCAGCCGCCTCCAGGTCTTCATATTCCGGCGTGCCCACCGACGAGAGATACACGATGGCCGCAAACAGCGCCGCCGTCACCGCCCAGGTCCACCACAGGTTCCCCTTGCGCGCATGATGTGTGTTGAAGAAATGGCGGATCGTGACCCCCATCAGGAAGACCAGCGCCGCGATCAGCCAGTTGTACTGCGTCGCAAAGGCCTGCGGCGCGTGGTTCGACAGCATCAGGAACACCACCGGCAGGGTCAGGTAGTTGTTGTGGGTCGATCTGAGCTTGGCAATCTTGCCGTACTTCCCGTCCGGCGTGCGCCCTGATTGCAAGTCCTTCACCACGATGCGCTGGTTCGGCATGATGATGAAAAAGACATTCGCGGTCATGATCGTCGCAGTGAAGGCGCCCAGGTGCAGCATCACCGCACGGCCCGTGAAGATCTGATTGTAGCCCCAGCCCATCGCCACCAGCAGCGCAAACAGCAACACCATCAACAGCGTCGGGTTCTCCGCCAAGCCCGATTTGCACAGGGTGTTGTACACGATCCAGCCGATGGTCAGCGAGCCCGCCGAGATCGCAATCGCCTGCCACGGGGCAAATTCCACCTTGGATGCGTCGATCAGGTACAGCTCCGCCCCGCCCCAGTAGACCAGCGCCAGCAGGGCCGCGCCCGACAGCCAGGTCGAATAGCTTTCCCATTTGAACCAGGTCAGGTCGTGCGGCATGCGGTTGGGAGCAACCCCGTATTTCTGGATGAAATAGAACCCGCCGCCGTGAACCTGCCATTCCTCGCCGGTAATGCCCGAACGGCGGTCGGTCGAGGGGCGCAGCCCCAGGTCCAACGCGATGAAATAGAAGGACGAGCCAATCCAGGCAATCGCCGTGATCACATGCAGCCAGCGCACCGCAAAGGACGCCCAATCCCAGAAAAAGGCAAATTCGATCATTCGCGTGTCTCCTTCGAACCGGACCAAGCTAGCAAACGGCGCATTTCACATGTATTCCTGAAAAGATCGCAACTCTTTCAAACAAAGCCAAACAATTAATCATGGCCTACCTCGACAATATCCGGACTTTCATAAGAGTCCATGAACTGGGCTCCATGTCCGCCGCCGCGCGTGATCAGCGAATTTCGGCGGCTGTGGCCTCGGCCCGGATTGCGCAGCTTGAGGAACACCTGAACGTGCGCCTGTTCCAACGCACCACGCGGTCGCTGACCCCAACCGAACAGGGCGAGATCTTCTATCGCGGCGCCTGCCGGATCGTACAGGCGATCGACGAGGCCGAGGCCGAGATCACCCAGGTGACGAACCAGCCGCGCGGCACGCTTCTGGTCGCCGCACCCCTGGGGTTGGGACGGAGGCTACTCGCCCCCTTGATCCCTGAATTCAAACGGAAATATCCGCTGATCAACATTCGCCTGCGCCTGTCGGACCGCAAGCTGGACCTGTCCGCAGAAGGCATCGATGTCGAGTTCTTCCTGGGCCTGCCCGAGGATAGCGCCCTGCGCATGAAGAAGATCGCCGATTGCCCGCGCATCCTCTGCGCCGCGCCGGAATACATCGCGAAACGAGGCCTGCCGCGCGCGGCCGCCGAACTGACCGATGGCACCCAGGACTGTCTGAACCTGCGCTACCCCGGCGCGCCCGAATTCCAGTGGCTGCTGACCGGCCCCGACGGCCCACGCCGCGTACCCGTCACCGGCCCCCTGGAAAGCGACGATGGCGACGTGCTGACCGGCTGGGCACTGGAAGGGCAAGGCATCGTATTGAAGCCGGTCTTCGAGGTCGCCGAACACCTCGAAGATGGCCGCCTGGTCCCGGTGCTGGAGGCGGAGCCGCCCGTGCCCGTGCAACTGGCCTGCCTCTACACGCACCTCAAGCGACAGGACCCGAAGACCCGGTTGTTCATCGAGTTCATGGCCGAGCGTCTACGCCCGCTGGTCTCGGCCAGTTACGAGCCGCGATAGGTGGAATAGCCGTAGGGCGACAGCAGCAACGGCACGTGGTAGTGGTCGTCTTCGGACATGCCGAAGCGGATCGGCACCTGGTCCAGAAACAGTGGCTCCGCCCCCGCCTGGCCGGTGGCGCGCAGATAATCCCCCGCAAAGAAGATCAGCTCGTAGGTTCCGGGCTTGAAGTCGCCCTCCGGCAGGATCGGCACATCGGTGCGCCCGTCCGCATTGGTCACCGCCTCGGCGATCTTGCGATGCGAGTTGCCGCTGACACGATAAAGCAGGATCTTGATCCCCTCGGCGGGGCAGCCCCGCGCGGTGTCCAGCACATGGGTGGTCAGAAATCCGGGCATGGGCGCCTCCTCTTTTCATCGGTTCTGCCGCAGAAAGGGGCTGCACGCGCCCCGGGCATTTGCGAATAATCCTTCAGGATTTTCTTGAAGGTCCGCAAGATGATGATGCGATAGCCTTCCCGGAACAAGGAGCAAAGCGTGACCCGATACCCCCGAGACATGCGTGGCTACGGTGCGACGCCCCCGGACCCGAAGTGGCCCGGCGGGGCGAAGATCGCGGTGCAATTCGTGGTGAATTACGAAGAGGGCGGCGAAAACTGCGTGCTGCATGGGGATGCGGCGTCCGAGGCCTTCCTGTCCGAGATCGTCGGCGCCGCCCCCTGGCAGGGCCAGCGGCATTGGAACATGGAATCGATCTATGAATACGGCGCGCGGGCCGGGTTCTGGCGGCTGCATCGGCTGTTTGGCGAAATGGAGATCCCCGCCACGGTCTACGGCGTCGCCACCGCCTTGGCGCGCAGTCCGGAGCAGGTCGCGGCCATGCAGGAGGCCGGGTGGGAGATTGCCTCTCACGGGCTCAAGTGGATAGAATACAAGGATTTTTCGCCGGAGGACGAGCGCGCCCACCTGCAAGAGGCCATCGCGCTGCATACCGAAGTGACGGGCAGCCGCCCGCTGGGCTGGTACACCGGACGCTGCTCCGTGAACACCGTGGACCTGGTCAGTGAAGAGGGCGGGTTTCTTTACGTGGCCGACAGCTATGCCGACGACCTGCCCTATTGGCACGCGCATGACGGCGGGCATCAGCTGGTGGTGCCCTATACGCTCGACTGCAACGACATGCGCTTTGCCACGCCACAGGGGTTCAACGCGGGCGATCAGTTCTTTGCCTATCTGAAGGACACGTTCGACGCGCTTTATGCCGAGGGGCAGGCGGGCGCGGCCAAGATGATGTCGGTGGGGCTGCATTGCCGCCTGGTCGGGCGGCCGGGGCGGGTCATGGCGCTGCGTCGCTTCATGGACTATGCGCGCGGGCATGACGGCGTCTGGTTCGCCACCCGCGAGGAGATCGCGCGCCATTGGCACGCAAACCATCCGCCGGTCGACCGCTCACGCCCCTCCAACATGGGGCGCGCGGCCTTCATGGAGGCCTATGGCGGCATCTTCGAGCATTCCCCCTGGGTGGCCGAAGGGGTCTTTGGCGCCGAACTCGGCCCGGCCCATGACAGCGCGGGCGGGTTGCACAATGCCATGTGCCGTGCCTTCCGTCGGGCCTCAGAAGAGGCCCGCCTGGGCGTGTTGCGCGCCCACCCGGATCTGGCGGGGAAACTCGCGCAGGCGGGGCGTTTGACTGCCGAAAGCACCTCGGAACAGGCCAGCGCCGGGCTGGACATGCTGACGGACACGGAACGCACGGCGTTTACCGAGATGAACGCGGCCTATGTCGAGAAACACGGCTTTCCCTTCATCATCGCGGTGCGTGACAACGACAAGGCGTCTATCCACGCGGCAATGGGGCGGCGGCTGGGCAATGACACCGCCACCGAGTTTTCCGAGGCCTGCGCCCAGGTCGAACGTATCGCCTGGTATCGGTTGAAAGACCTGCTGCCGTGAGCCGCCAGATTACAGCCCAGCCCCTGACGGCCGCCGATTTCGCTCCATACGGCGACGTACTGGATGCCGTCGGCGCCCCCGACAAGATGATCAACGAAGGCATGTGTGGCCGTCACCACGACCGCGCCAGGCTCGATTTCACCGACGGGCGCGCGGGCGTGTCGATCTTCAACGCCCAGCCCCGCGCCCTGCCCTATGACTTCGACCTGGTCGAGCGTCACCCCGAGGGCTCGCAATGTTTCGTGCCGATGACCCAGGCGCCGTTCCTGGTCATCGTCGCCCCGGACGAAGGCGGCACACCCGGCACACCCCGCGCCTTTCTGACCGCCCCCGGCCAGGCGGTGAACTTTCACCGCGGCACCTGGCACGGGGTTCTGACGCCGCTTTCCGCCCCGGGCCTCTTCGCGGTCGTGGACCGCATCGGCCCCGGCGCGAACCTGGAAGAATACCGATATGAGGAGGGTTTCACCGTAACCCAGACCTGAGCCCGATCCGCCGACAAGAGCCGGACGGGGACCATAGGACAGTGAGAAAAGGGAGGTTCACACATGTCTGACAACCTGATCGGCACGCCAGCCCAACTGGCGGATCCGAATTACACCCCGGCGCTTGGACGCGCCATTCCGCTGGGCATCCAGCATGTGCTGGCGATGTTCGTCTCGAACGTCACACCAGCGATCATCGTCGCGGGGGCGGCGGGCTTCGGTTTCGGCTCGAACAGCCCGGATTTCCCCGAACTTCTGTACCTGATCCAGATGTCGATGCTGTTCGCGGGCATCGCGACGCTCTTGCAAACCATGGGGCCGGGGCCGATTGGCGCCAAGCTGCCCATCGTGCAGGGGACGAGCTTTGCCTTCATCCCGATCATGATCCCGCTGGTGGCGGGCAAGGGCGTGGACGCGCTGGCCGCACTCTTTGGTGGCGTGATCATCGGCGGCATTTTCCACGCGGCCCTGGGCCTGGTCATCGGTCGCATCCGCTTTGCCCTGCCGCCGCTGGTAACCGGGCTGGTGGTCACCATGATCGGCTTGGCGCTGGTCAAGGTCGGCATCCAGTACGCCGCAGGCGGCGTGCCCGCCATCGGCACGCCGGAATATGGCTCGCTTGGCAACTGGATGATGGCGCTGGTGGTGATCCTGGTCACGCTTGGCCTGAAATTCTTCACCAAGGGCATGCTGTCGATCTCGGCGGTGCTGATCGGGCTGATCGTGGGTTATCTCTATGCCCTCGTCTTTACCGACGCGGTCACAGCCCAGAGCATCGCCACCAGCTGGTCGCGCGCCGCCGCCTTCGCCCTGCCCGAGCCCTTCAAATACGGGTTCGAGTTCAGCCTGGCCGCCGTCATCGGGTTTTCCCTGATGGCCTTCGTCTCGGCCGTGGAGACCGTGGGCGACGTGTCCGGCATCACCAAGGGCGGCGCAGGCCGCGAAGCCACGGAGGATGAGATCGCAGGCGCCACCTATGCCGACGGGTTCGGCACAGCGATTGCCGGGCTGTTCGGGGGCTTTCCGAACACGTCCTTCAGCCAGAACGTGGGCCTGATTGCGCTGACCGGCGTGATGAGCCGCCACGTCGTCACCCTGGGCGCCCTGTTCCTGATCCTCTGCGGGCTGGTGCCCAAGGTCGGCGCGCTGATCCGCACCATCCCCATCGAGGTGCTGGGCGGCGGCGTGATCGTCATGTTCGGCATGGTCGTGGCGGCGGGCATCTCGATGCTGTCGGACGTGGCCTGGAACCGGCGCAACATGGTGATCTTCGCGATCTCGCTGTCGATCGGCCTGGGCCTGCAACTGGAGCCCGGCGCGGTGCAACACCTGCCCGACACGGCGCGCATCCTGATGACCACGGGCCTTCTGCCCGCCGCGGCGTTGGCGATCGTGCTGAACCTGGTGCTGCCGCAGGAACTGCCGGAACGCGCGACCGAGGAGCTGTCCGGCACCTTTGCGGGGAAACAGGACGGGTGAAGAACGGGGGGGCGGGGAAACTCGCCCCCCCAATATGCCAGTCGGGCGCTCGTCGCGGTGAGTTCCCAGAACAATCGCCTGATCCGCTCAGTTTGCCGTCAGGAACTGCCCAATGGCATCCTCGGCACCAAGCTCGCTCCGCCCGAAACGGCACAGCTGCGCGCTGTTGTCCGGATCAATCTGCCTTGCCAACAAGCTCTGCCGACCGGCTTGCCGTAATACAATATCCGCAACACCTTCTGCTTGCGCAATCCGTTGTCGGATTTGGCGATGTTCCCTGCCGCTTCCGGTGCGAGCACACCAATGCCCTGACACTCCGACGCAAGAAGGGAAGCGGCCATGTATTGTCCGACAAAGACATCATACCTGTTTTGCGCGCTGGCCATTGAGGCCGAGGCACCGAGAATGAAAAGGGCCAGGAAGTGGGTTCGAATTCGCATGGTTCAATCTTTCGGAGTTCACTGTGAAATACCGCGCGCCTATATCTGCCGAACAGAAGCAAACCATCGGTCGTTCGGCAACCCCGCACTGCGCGACACTCCGATTTTCCAAGAAAATCGGCCATCGCCCCGCAGGTGAAAATTATTGAATAATTTTCGGTGGCGCGGCGGTGGCCTCGCTTCGCTCGGTATCACGCGACTAGCACGGTCGCGTGGGCGTATCCTTCACCGCCGAGGCAACACCATCTGCCTGTTCACATCCTTGTAGAGCAGATACCGAAACTCCCCCGGCCCACCGGCATAACACGCCTGCGGGCAGAAGGCGCGCAGCCACATGTAGTCGCCGGCCTCGACCTCGACCCAATCCTGGTTCAGGCGATAGACCGCCTTGCCCTCCAGCACATAAAGCCCGTGTTCCATCACATGGGTCTCGGCAAAGGGAATGACCCCGCCGGGCTGAAAGGTGACTATGTTGACATGCATGTCGTGGCGCAGGTCCTCGGGGTCGACAAAGCGCGTTGTGGCCCAGGCGCCGTCGGTGTCGGGCATGGGCGTGGGGTCGACATCCGCATCCGAGGTCACGAATGCCTCTGGCACCTCCAGCCCTTCGACCGCCTCATAGGCCTTGCGGATCCAGTGGAACCGCGCAGGCGCATCGCCTCGGTTCCAGACCGACCAATCGGCACTCGGCGGCAGGAAAGCGTATCCGCCCGGAGCCAGCTGATGGGTTTCATCGCCGATGCGCAGCTCTGCCGTGCCATCGACGACGAAGATCACCGCCTCGGCGCCCGGATCCAGTTCCGGCCGGTCGCTGCCGCCCCCCGGCACCAGCTCGGCGATGGCATGGGAGAACGTCTCGGCAAAGCCCGAGAGCGGCCGGGCGATAACCCAGAACCGCGCGCCTTCCCAGAACGGCAGGGCCGAGGTCACGATGTCCGAGAACGTGCCCTTCGGGATCACCGCATAGGCCTCGGTGAACATGGCGCGGTCGGTCAGGATCTGGTCCTGCGGCGGCAACCCGCCTTCGGGGGCGAAATATCGGCGTGTCATCACGGCTCCTCGAACTTGGCTGGTTTTAAAAGACCCGCTTGGCCGGGGCTTGCCAAGGCCAAAGCACACAGGCAGGGGCAGAGGCACCTATCGGCAAAAGCTGAAAACGGGCCCTGTCCAGGCACCCCTGCCCGGCTTGCGTCAGCAAGACGGGCCACGCCCAACGGGCGGCAAGACCCCGAAGGGGCGTAGCCGGGCGGCGGGAGCCCACCGTTTGTGGGGCCGACTTGTGGGACGGGCGGGCCGACGACATACTCAATTGCCTTGGCCCGCCCCCTCGTGCCTTAGCCACGGGCCAGCAAGCCTTTCGGCACAGCGTGTCCGGCCGGCCCGGCAGGTGGCCAAGGACCTCTGCCCATCGCAACCACCTTTCCAGACCAGGGCTGGCAGCCGACCTGGACCCCGCGACGAAACGGGGCGACGTGGATCAGAACTCCACGCCCTTCTGCGCCTTGATGCCATCGCGGAACGGGTGTTTGACCATGGTCATCTCGGTCACCAGGTCGGCGATCTCGATCAGCTCTTCCTTGGCGTTGCGCCCGGTCAGGATCACATGGGTCATCTCGGGTTTCTCGTCGCGCAGGAAGGCGACGACCTCGGCAATGTCCAGATAATCGTACCGCAGCGCGATGTTGATCTCGTCCAGCAGAACCATCTGGATCTCAGGCGTCAGGATCATCTCCTTGGCCTTTTCCCACCCGGCCTTGGCGGCGGCAATGTCACGCGACTTGTCCTGGGTCTCCCAGGTAAAACCCTCGCCCATCGCATGGAACTGGCAAAGGTCCGAGAAATTTTCTTCGATCAGGGTCCGTTCACCGGTCTGCCAGCCGCCCTTGATGAACTGCACCACCGCCGAGGGCATGCCGTGGGCGATACAGCGCAGGATCATGCCGAAGCCCGAGCTCGACTTGCCCTTGCCGGGACCAGTGTGCACGATCACCAACCCCTTCTCGCCGGTCTTGGTTTCCATCATGCGGTCGCGTGCGGCCTTTTTCTTGGCCATCTTTGCAGCGTGGCGGGCGTTATCGTCGGTCATGGGCGGCCTCGTGTCCTGTCTGGTCGGAAACGGAGTAGAAGCGCAGCGCGCGCACACTGTCAATGCTGCCACCGACCAATCGCGCGGCTTTCACCGACGCGATCCGCTGAAAATCGGGCGCGGCACCGGATCGTGACAGCGGGTAAGCAGACCTGCCAAGAACAGCAGCCAAGCCAAGCTCCAGGCCAGGACGGCCGCGTCCTGCCAACCTGCCACCCGCATCACAATGGCCGCCTGAAGGCACCCGAAGGCGGGCAGCATCCAGGGGCGGGCCTCCAGCCCCAGCGCGCCACGCCGGGCCACCGGGCGGGCGGCGACAGCCATGATCAACGATGACATGGCCCCCATGATCATAGCATGGATCGCGTTGGGGGACGCGACCAGGTCCACCCCGATCAGGGCCGTGCCCCACAGCCCCAACCCCAGTGGCAGCCAGAGGAACCCAAGCGCCAACATGAGCAACAGGGGCTCCCTATGGGCCCGGCCAAGCGACCATGTGGGCAGGCGCACGGCCTGGGACAGGGCAGCGGTCAACAACGCAAACCCTGCCAGTTCGTCTCGGCCCCAGATCAGCAAAGCCGCTGCCAGCCCCAGCGCCGCGGCACCGATCCACCCAAGCAACGGCAGGTCCCTCCCGGCCGCCCGACCGCGTCGGCTGGCATCGGACTTCAGAAAGCCGAAGACCATACGCCCGCCGACCACCACCAGCAGGGCGGCAAACAGCAGAGGCGCCAGCAGAGGCGCCGCGTCGAAACCGCCCCCCAGCACTGACCCGACCAGCACCGTGCCAGAGGCGCCTCCGGCCAGACAAAGAAAACCGACATAAGCCCAGATCTTGGCGGTTGCGCCGCGAATCCCCTCACGCGCCAGCACCAGGGCCAGCGCCCAGAACACTGCGGCATTCGCACTGGCGAGCCAGGCAAGAGGCAGCATGTCCGAGATCAGCATAGACAGGCGCGCCACACCCCACAGCCCAGCCAGAAGAGCCACCGCAGCACCCGACACAGGCGCCCGCCCGGTCCAGCTGCTGCAGGCCGATGGCAGGTACCCCAACAGGGCCGCCGCGCCAAATCCGAATGTCATCTCATGCACATGCCACAGATAGGGATCGGCAACCTGGTCCAGGCTCGTCGGCAGGACATGCCAGATTGCCACCGACAACGCCGCCCAGATCGCCGTCAACGGGAACATGATCCGGTAACTCGCGGCCAAAGCCCCCCGGCCCGGCCAGTAACGCCCCGACATGTCGTTTTCCTGCAGCAATCCGACCCCCTTGATGCTTGACAACAATAAGCACTTGGCCACATCTGGCCTAGCTGGTTCCTGTCGTAAGGCAGGCGAAGAGGGAATGCGACAGGCCACCACAGGCCGAGGCGCAGCCGCCCCCGCGACCGTGAACAGAGAGGTCACCCGACCACTGGCCCCACAGGGTCGGGAAGGTGGGTGGCCATCGGAACAACACCCCCCGGGGTCCACACGTTTCGAACTCTGCAAGCCGGGAGACCTGCCAGCACTGTACGTAACGGGCGAACGGGGTGTATCGCGACCGGCTTGTCGGAACAGCGGTCTCGGACCGGTTCCCTGGCTGGCCTGCCCCCTTTCGCCACAGATTGGAAAGGGAAGGCACAATGGACGACATGGCCGAAATTGACGCCAAGGTCACCGTCACCGTCTGCACCACCTGCCGCGCCGGTGCCCCCACTGACGCCGAAGGCCCTCGCCCCGGGGCCCGTCTGCATGATGCTCTATCCGGCGCCCTGCCCGACCATGTCCGCATCCGCCCTGTCGAATGCCTGTCCGCCTGCTCGCGCGGCTGTTCCATGGTGATCGAAGGCGGGGCTGAACGCTGGACCTACATCTACGGCGACATGGACCCGGACACCCATGTACCCGCCATCGTTGAAGGCGTGACCGCCTATGCCGCCACCACCGACGGTGTCGTGCCCTGGCGTGAACGGCCCGAGATCTTCCGCAAGCAATCCATTGCCCGCATTCCCCCACAAGCCCCGCAGAAATCCACCAAGGAGGCCGCCGAATGAGCAACCTGTCGAAAACCCCCGTCACCGTGATCACCGGCTTCCTCGGCTCCGGCAAGACCACGCTGATCCGTCACCTGATGACCCACAACCAAGGCAAGCGCCTGGCGGTTCTGGTCAATGAATTCGGCACCGCCGGCGTGGATGGCGACATCCTGAAGAGCTGCGCGGATGAGAACTGCCCGGAAAACAACATCATGGAGCTGGCCAACGGCTGCATCTGCTGCACCGTGGCCGATGATTTCATCCCCACGATCGAAGCCCTGATGGCCCTGCCGGAAAAACCCGATCACATCCTGATCGAGACCTCGGGCCTGGCGCTGCCGAAACCGCTCCTGAAAGCCTTCGACTGGCCCGCAATCAAGTCGCGCATCACCGTGGACGGCGTGATCGCGCTGGCCGATGCCGAGGCCGTCGCCTCGGGCCAATTCGCCCCCGACCTTGATGCCGTTCAGGCCCAGCGCGAGGCCGATGATAGCCTGGACCACGAAACGCCCCTGTCCGAGGTGTTCGAGGATCAGGTCTCCTGCGCCGATATCGTGCTTCTGTCCAAAGCCGACCTGGCGGGCGAAGAGGGCCTCGCCAAGGCCCGTGCCGTGATTGAGGCCGAAGCCCCGCGCGAGCTGCCGATCATCCCGATGAGCGAAGGCGTGGTCGACCCGCGTGTCGTGCTGGGGCTGGAAGCCGCCGCCGAAGATGACCTCGACGCGCGTCCCAGCCACCATGACGGCCATCACGACCACGAACATGACGATTTCGACTCGATCGTCATCGACCTGGGCGAGGTCGCCAATCCCGAAACGCTGCAAGGCAATATCGAACGTCTGGCCCGCGAGCAGAAGATCCTGCGCGTGAAGGGCTATGTCGCCGTCGAAGGCAAGCCGATGCGCATGTTGGTGCAGGCGGTCGGCGCGCGGGTCCGCGCGCAATTCGACCAGCCTTGGGGGGCGCAGGAACGTCGCACCCAGCTGGTGGTCATTGCCGAACATCACGACATCAACGAAGCCGCCATTCGTTCTGTGCTGGAGGCCTAAGCACCGATGCACGTCGTCTTCCGCGAAAGCCACGGGCTCGATCAGAGCGACACCCCGCAGGACCTCGGTCAGAGCCCTGCGGAGCTGGTCGTGCTGTCCTTCTCGGACAGTGACCTGGGGGCTTTCGCGGCAGGATGGCACAGGGCGAATGGGGGGGCGGATGGCAACTTGCCTTCACTGCGTCTCGCCAACCTGGTGGCGCTGAAACATCCCCTGTCGGTCGACACTTACGCTGAACAGACCCTGGTGGGCGCCAAGGCCATCCTGGTTCGGCTGATCGGCGGGGAAAGCTACTGGGCCTATGGGCTGGCGACGCTTCAAGACATGGCACGGCGGCGGGGGATCGCTCTGGCCATCCTGCCTGCCGATGGCCGCCCCGACCCGCGTCTGGACGAGCTTTCGACCCTGCCCACCTCGACCCTGCGCCGTTTGCAGCAGCTCTGCGAGGCAGGCGGCGCCGTGGCCGCCCAGGCCGCGCTGGCGCAATTGTCGCTCGCCGCCGGGCTCTACGCGGGCCCCGTGCGCGGCGCCAAGACCGTGCCCGAGGCTGGGTTCTATCACCCGGGCCAGGGCGTCGTGCCCGCGCCGGAGCCGGGCGACAAACCGCTTGCCCTCGTCACCTTCTATCGCTCCTACCTGACCTCGGCGGACACCGATCCGGTGGACGCGCTGATTAGCGCGCTGGAGGCACGTGGTTTCGACGCCATCGGCCTCTTCGCGCCCACACTCAAGGGCACCCATGCGCCCTGGATCGCGGATCAGGTCGCACGGCTCACCCCCGCGGCCATAGTCAACGCCACTGCCTTTTCGGCGCAGGGCGCAGATGGCGCCACCTCGCCCTTGAGCTCCACCGGCTGCCCGGTCTTCCAGGTCGCACTATCGACGTCGCGACGCAAGGATTGGGACGAGGCAGAACGCGGCCTCTCGCCCGCCGATCTGGCCATGCATGTGGTGCTGCCGGAAGTCGACGGGCGGTTGTTTGCCGGGGTCACCAGTTTCAAACAGCCCACCAAACGCGACGAGGCGTTGGAATACAGCCGCTTCGCCCACCGCGCCGATGCCGAGCGGGTGGCCGCGATTGCCGACAAGGTCGTGGCGCATCACCACCTGTCCACGCTGGCGAATGCTGACAAGCAACTCGCCGTTGTGCTCTCCACCTACCCCGGCAAAGGCTACAATCTGGCCCACGCGGTGGGACTTGACGCGCTGGCATCGGTCGAGGGGCTCTGCAAGTCGCTTGCCGACGCGGGCTATGACATCACCCCGGAATCCGACTTGGGCGCACGGCTGGGCGTGGAAAGGCAGAGCTGGCCGCTGGAGGCCTACAAGGCCGCTCTGGAGACCTTGCCGGAGAACCTGCGCGAAGACCTCTTCACCGCCTGGGGCGCGCCGGAGAATGACCCCGCCTATCAGGACGGTGCCTTTCATTTCGCCGCCATCCAGGCGGGCAAGGCCGTGATCGCCCTGCAACCGGAACGCGGCGAAGTGGCCGCCCGAGACGACGATTACCACGACCTGTCGCGCACCCCGCGCCACGGGTACGTCGCCTTCTATCTCTGGATACGCAACCGTATGGATGCACTCATCCACATGGGCGCCCATGGCACATTGGAATGGCTGCCGGGCAAATCCGTGGCCCTCTCGGGCGCCTGCTGGCCCGAGGCGCTGATAGGCGCGACCCCGGTGATCTATCCGTTCATCGTCAACGACCCCGGCGAGGCCGCCCAGGCCAAACGCCGCATCGGCGCGCTGACACTTGGCCACCTGCCGCCACCGCTGGCACAGACGCAGCTGCCCGAGGGGCTGGGACGCCTTGAACACCTGCTGGATGAATACTCCACCGCAGACGGGCTGGACCCGGCCCGCCGTGACCGGCTGATCGCCGACATCCGCGCCGAGGCGCAAGGTCGCGGGGTCGAGGCCGACCTGGGCATTCCCGACGAAGCCTCCGCCGCCGAGGCGATCACCCGGATCGACCGTTTTGTCTGCGACCTGAAGGAAAGCCAATATGGCGAGGGGCTGCACATCTTCGGCGCGGGCGACCATGGTGCTGCAGAAATCGCCGGTGTGCTGACCGCTCTGAACGGAGCTTTCGTCGCCCCCGGCCCCTCCGGCTCGCCCTGGCGGGGCCGCGCGGATGTGCTGCCGACCGGACGCAATCTGTTCACCACCGACCCCCGCGCGGTGCCCTCGCGCGCCGCCCACGCACAGGGCGTGAAACTGGCCGAGGAACTGCTGCGCAAACACCTGCAGGATCACGGCGATTGGCCACGTGGCCTTGTGGTCGACCTATGGGGCTCGGCCACCATGCGCACCGCCGGCGAGGAGTTCGCCATGGCGCTGCATCTGGCCGGCCTTGCCCCGCAATGGGACGATGGCAGCGAACGCGTCAGCGGGTTCGAGGTCATTCCGCTCGCGCTTCTGAACCGTCCACGCATCGACGTGACTCTGCGCGTTTCCGGCCTCTTCCGCGACGTCTTCCCGGGTCTCGCGCAGATGTTCGAACTGGCCGCCGCGAAACTGGCGGATCGCGACGAGGCGCCTGCCGACAACCCCTACAAGACCGCCACGCCCCGCGTCTTCGGCCCGCGACCGGGCAGCTATGGGGTGGGCATGACCACTCTCTTGGACGACTACACCGACGAGGCCCGCACGGCGGCGGGCGAAGCCTGGCTGGCCGCGTCTTCGCACGCGATCGACGCCAGCGGCGCGGTGACCCCGGCACGTGAAGCTCTTGAAGCGCGGCTGTCGAGTGCGGACAGTTTCGTGCACCTGCAGGACCTGCCGGAAACCGACGTGCTGGTTGCCTCGGACTATGCCGCTCATGAGGCTGGCTTTGCCGCCGCCATGGCGCGTCTGGGCCACGCGCAACCGGCGCTTTATCACCTCGACGCCACCCGGCCTGACCAACCCCGCGCCCGCACCCTGACCGAGGAAATCGCCCGTGTCACCCGGGCCCGTGCGGCCAACCCCGACTGGGCGACCAGCATGATGGAACATGGGTTCCGAGGCGGGGCAGAAATTGCCGCGACGCTCGATCACATGGCCGCTTTTGCCCAACTCGCAGGCGTCGTGCCCGCCCATCTGTTTGACCTCTATTTCGATGCCACCCTGGGGCGCGACGATCTGGTCGCCTTCCTGGAAGACGCCAACCCCGAAGCGTTGGCCGCGATGCGCGACCGTTTCGCTGCGCTGAATGCCGCCGGGCTCTGGCAGAGCCGTCGAAACTCGATCCTGTTCGAGTTGGAGGGGCTGTCATGAATGCAGCGCGTTCCAAGCCGCAAGTCTTCGGGTGGTGCCCCGGCGCGTTGCGTCCGATGGAGTCGGGCGACGGGCTGGTGGTAAGGGTGCGCACACCGTTGGGGCGGCTGTCCGCCGCGCAGTCGCGCGGCATCGCCGCCCTGTCGGAGCAATACGGCAGTGGCATCATCGACCTGTCCGCCCGCGCCAACCTGCAACTGCGCGGGGTCAGCGAGGCGACCCACGCGCCGCTGATCGAGGGCTTGCGCGATCTGGGCCTGATCGACCGCAACATCGCGACCGAGACCCGCCGCAATGTGATCGTGCAGCCCTTCTGGACCGAAGGCGACGACACGCATCACATCGCCCACACCCTGACAGAAGCCCTGGCCCGTGAAGACGCGCCCGACCTGCCCGGCAAGTTCGGCTTTGCGGTGGATTGCGGGCCCGCGCCTCTTTTGACCCACACGTCCTGCGACATCCGTATCGAACGGGCAGACGCCGGTTTGATCTTGCGTGCCGATGGGGCCATGACGGGGCTTATTGTCACCCGCGACACCGCCGCCGAGGCCGCCCTGATGCTGGCCCGCTGGTTCCTGGGCACCGGTGGCGTGCGCGACGGGCGGGGCCGCATGAAGGCCCATATCGCCCGGATCGGCGCGCCTGACAGTGCAGAGATACCGCCTCTGCCGACTGCCCCGCGCCCCACACCCGGTCAGACCGCAACCGGCGCGCTGGTGGCGCTGGAGTTCGGTCAGATGCGCGCTGAAACGCTGGCGGAGTTGGCCACAGTGGGGGCGATCCGTCTGACCCCCTGGCGCGCGCTGCTGATCGAAGGGGCGGACCGCCTGCCAACCCTGCCATACCTGATCACCGATCCCGGCGATCCGCGCCTCAACATCAGCACCTGCACCGGCGCGCCCGGCTGTCACCAGGCCCTGTCCGCCACCCGCCACATCGCCCGGACCCTGGCACCGAACACGACGCGCCCGCTTCACATTTCGGGTTGCGCCAAGGGTTGTGCCCATCCCGCCCCCTGTGCCATCACCCTGACCGCCACCTCCGAGGGGCGGTTCGACCTGATCCGCGACGGTCGCGCTTCGGATAGCCCCGAGATCCGCGACCTGTCCCTGACCGAGCTCCTGACGAAAGACCTCTGAATGCCTCATACCTATGAAACCAACGGCGCGGCAATCTATGCCGAAAGCTTCGCCACAATCCGTGCCGAGGCCGACCTGGCCCGCTTTGACCGCGACGAGGAGAGCGTGACCGTGCGCATGATCCACGCCGCCGGCATGGTCGGGCTGGAAGAACACGTGCGGTTTTCCCCCGGCATGGCCAAGACCGCGCGCGCCGCTCTGGCCGCAGGCGCCCCGATCCTCTGCGACGCCTATATGGTCAGCGAAGGCATCACCCGCCCGCGCCTGCCCGCGGATAACGAGGTGATCTGCACCCTGCGCGATCCAAAAGTACCGGAGCTGGCGAAGGAGATGTCCAACACGCGTTCAGCCGCCGCGCTGGAGTTGTGGCGTCCGAAACTGGACGGCGCAGTTGTCGCCATCGGCAACGCGCCCACCGCGCTTTTCCACCTGCTGAACATGCTCGAGGACCCGGCGTGTCCGCGCCCCGCCGCCATCATCGGCTGCCCGGTGGGCTTTGTCGGCGCGGCGGAATCGAAGGACGCGTTGATGGAGGATCTCCCGGTGCCCTCGATGATCGTCAAGGGCCGCCTGGGTGGCTCCGCCATCACTGTGGCAGCCGTCAACGCGCTTGCCAGCTGGAAGGAATGACCATGGGCCCGAACAAAGGCAAGGTAATCTGCGTGGGCCTCGGCCCCGGCGATCCGGAACTGATGAGCGTCAAATCGCACCGACTGCTGGCCGCCGCCAGCCACGTGGCCTTCTTTCGCAAGAAAGGTGCCACCGGCCGGGCACGCAAGATCGTCGAGGGGCTCTTGAACCCCGACGCGGTGGAACTGCCGATGGAATATCCCGTCACCACCGAAATCCCCTTCACCGATCCCGAATACAACCGCCTCCTGTCCGAATTCTACGAAGACTGGGCCGAGCGGCTGGCGGAGCAGACCCGCAACGGCGATGTGATCGTGCTGTGCGAAGGCGACCCATTCTTCTACGGCTCCTTCATGCACCTGCACATCCGTCTGCAGGGCCGGGCCGAGGTCGAGGTGGTGCCCGGCATTACCGGCATGTCCGGTTGCTGGACCGCCACGGGCCTACCGATCACCTGGGGCGATGACGTGCTGACCATCGCCATGGCCACCCTGCCCGAGGACGAGCTGACCGCCCGTGTTGCCAACACCGACGCCCTGGTGGTGATGAAAGTCGGGCGCAACCTGCCCAAACTGAAACGCGCCCTGGTCGCCGCGGGCCGGATGGAAGACGCCTGGCTGGTTGAACGCGGAACAATGGCAAACCAGACCGTTCAGAAACTGACCGAGGCGCCGGAACAGGTGCCCTATTTCTCGATCGTCATGGTGCATGGCCAGGGGCGGCGGCCATGAGCGGCCCGAACTCAGGATGGGTTCAGGTTGCGGGGCTGGGCCCCGGCAATGACACCCTCGTCACCGACGAGGTGCGCACGGTCCTGGCCGAGGCCACGGACGTGGTCGGCTATATCCCCTATGTGCGCCGAGTTGCGCCCCGACCGGGCCTGACCCTACATGAAAGCGACAACCGGGTCGAACTGGACCGCGCCACACATGCGCTGCAGATGGCCGCCGAGGGCAAGCGGGTTGTCGTCGTCTCCTCCGGCGATCCGGGCGTCTTTGCCATGGCCTCGGCCCTGTTCGAAGCGCTGGAGGCCGGGCCTGCCGACTGGTTGGACCTCGACATCCGCATTCTGCCCGGCATCACCGCCATGCTGGCCGCCGCCGCGCAGCTGGGGGCGCCGCTGGGCCATGATTTCTGTGCGATCAACCTCAGCGACAACCTGAAACCCTGGACGCTGATTGAGAAACGCCTGCGCCTCGCCGCCCAGGCCGGGTTTGCCATGGCCTTTTACAACCCGCGCTCGAAATCCCGTCCGCATCAGTTTGGCCAGGCGTTGGAGATCCTGCGGGAAGAATGCGGCGGGGACTGCCTGATTTCCTTCGCCCGCGACGTGACCAAACCGGGCCAGGAACTGCGCACCGTGCCACTGTCAGACGCCACCGAGGAGATGGCCGACATGCGCACCGTCGTCATCGTCGGCAATCGCGATACTCGGCGCGTGGGGCGCCATGTCTACACGCCGCGTTCGGTGCCGATGGAGTGATCGAGCCAATGCAGGACCTCATCCATACGCGACAGTACGGTGCGAGCGGGCACCCGGGGCCGGTCGATCAGGACGACCGGCAAGCCCAGCACGCGGGCCGCGTCCAGCTTGGCCCGCGCGCCCGTACCGCCCGCGTTCTTCGCGACGATGAGGTCGACGCGATGGTCTTTCAACAGCGCCGTGTCCCCGGCGACATCAAAGGGTCCGCGGGCAATCACCGCCCGCGCATTGGGCAGGGCCAGCGCGCCTTCGGGCGGGTCCACGAGGCGCAAGAGGTAGTGGTGCTGGGGCTTGACGGCAAAGACACCGAGGTTCTGTTTTCCAATTGCCAGGAACACACGCGCGGGGACGTCCGGCAGCGCGGCCACCGCGCCCTCAAGATCGGGCACGGCACGCCAGTTGTCACCCTCTGCCGCCTGCCAGGGCGCGCGTTCGAACCCGGCCAGCGGCACGCCCGCTTGGGCGCAGGCCGCAACCGCATTGCGGCTCATCTGCGCGGCGAACGGGTGGGTTGCATCCACGACCCCCGTGATCCCTTCGGCCTTCAGGAATGCCGACAGACCGTCAACGCCGCCAAAGCCACCGACCCGCGTGGGCAGGGGCTGCGCGACGGGGGACAGCGTGCGCCCGGCGTAGGAAAACAGCGCCTCGTCCCCCCGGTCCGCCAGAGCGCGCGCCAGGGCCGAGGCTTCGCTGGTGCCGCCCAGAACAAGGATCTTTCCCATGGCTGACTCCCGCAAAGCACCCTGGTTGACCATCATCGGTGTCGGCGAAGATGGCCTTGACGGGCTGTCGAATGCAAGTCGCAAAGCGTTGGACGCGGCCGAGGTGATCTTCGGCGGCCCGCGCCATCTGGAGCTGGTGGGCGTCGACACCCGCGGACAGCCCTGGCCTCTGCCCTTTTCGGTCGCCCCGGTGCTGGAGTGTCGCGGGCAGCAGGTCGTGGTGCTGGCCTCGGGCGACCCGTTCTGGCATGGAGTTGGCGGCACTTTGGCCCGGCACCTCACCCCCGACGACTGGCACTGCCTGCCTGCTCCATCGTGCCTATCCCTGGCCGCCGCGCGCATGGGCTGGCGGCTGGAGGAAGTCACCCAGATCGCCCTGCACGCCGCCCCGTTCGAAGAGCTGCGCCCGCAGCTCAGCCCCGGAGCCCACGTGCTGTGCACCCTACGCGATGGGGCCGCAGTTCCGGAACTGGCGGCGTGGCTGACCGATCAGGGGTTCGGCCCCAGCGCCGTAACCGTGATGGAGGCGCTGGGTGGTCCACGCGAACAGATCCGTCACAGCCAAGCAAACGGGTTCGACCTGACCGACATTCAAGCGCCGGTCGTCACCGCCATCAGCGTGGAGGGCGAAAAGGGTCTTTCTGCCACGCCCGGACGCGATATCGAAATCTTCGCCCATGATGGACAGATCACCAAATCGCCCATGCGCGCCCTGACCCTCGCCGCCCTTGCCCCGCGCGCGGGCGAGCACTTGTGGGACGTGGGGGCGGGCTCCGGCTCGGTCTCGGTCGAATGGGCGATGGCCGCGCCGGGCTGCACCTCCTCCGCCATCGAACCGCGCGCGGATCGTTGCCAAAACATCCTCGAGAACGCCCAGCGCTTTGGCCTGGTGCGGCGGTTGGAGGTTGTCCACGGCAAAGCCCCCGAGGCGCTGACGGACTTACCGCGCCCCGATGCCGTCTTCATCGGCGGCGGGGTGGACGAGGCAATGCTGAAGGCGATTTGGCAAGGCATCCTTCCCGGCACCCGGCTGGTCGCAAATGCGGTGACAATCGAAAGCCAGAGCCTGCTGACCGGGTGGCACGCCCAGCACGGCGGCCAGCTCTTGCGCATCGACCTGGCCGAGGCCACGCCCCTGGGCCGCATGCAGGGCTGGTCACCAAGCCGCCCGCAAGTACAATGGAGCGTGACCCGATGATCGTCGCGGGCATCGGATATCGCAGCGGGGCCACCCCTGCCGATCTGGAGGCCGCTCTGGCCCTGACCGGCGTAACTCCTGACGCCCTGGCCAGCCTCGACGGCAAATCGGGCGGCCCGCTCACCGCTCTGGCCAACACCCTTAACCTGCCCCTGACCCCCCTCACCGAGGACCAGATCGCGGGCACGCGAACGCTCACCTGTTCCCCCCGTATCAAGGCGCGTTTCGCGACCGGCAGCCTGGCCGAGGCCTGTGCCCTGGTCGCCGCCGGCCCCAACGCCCGCCTGACCCATCCGCGCGTGATCGGCCCCTGTGGCCGTGTCACCGTCGCCATCGCAGAAGGATCCACCCCATGACCGTCCATTTCATCGGAGCAGGCCCCGGCGCCGCCGACCTGATCACCCTGCGCGGGCGCGACCTGATCGCCGCCTGCCCGGTCTGCCTCTACGCGGGTTCGCTGGTGCCCGAAGCGCTGCTGTCCCACTGCCCGCCGGGCGCCAAGATCGTCAACACCGCGCCCCTGTCGCTGGACGAGATCATTGCCGAGATCGAAACCGCCCACGCCGCCGGACACGATGTCGCCCGCCTGCATTCCGGCGACCTGTCCTGCTGGTCCGCCATGGGTGAACAGCTGCGCCGCCTGCGCGCCGCCGACATTCCCTATGACGTCACGCCCGGCGTGCCCGCCTTCGCCGCCTCCGCCGCTGCATTGGGGACCGAGCTGACCCTGCCCGGCGTTGCTCAATCTCTGGTGCTGACCCGCACCTCGGGCCGCGCCTCGTCGATGCCCGATGGCGAAACGCTGGAGAACTTCGCCGTCACCGGTGCAACGCTGGCAATCCACCTGTCCGTGCACATTCTGGATGATGTGGTCGCCCGCCTGACGCCCGCCTATGGCGCCGATTGCCCGGTCGCCGTGGTCTGGCGCGCCTCCTGGCCCGATCAAAAAATCATTCGTGCCACCCTGGGCAGCGTGATCGAGGCAACGGGCGGCGAACGTGGCCGCACCGCGCTGATCCTGGTGGGTCCGGCCCTGGCCGCCGAAGGGTTTGACGAAAGCTGCCTCTACGCAGGCGATTATGACCGCCGTTTCCGCCCCGTTGGCACCGCGCCGCGCTTCCCGGAAGGGGCGGAATGATGCTGCCTTCCGGCCTGATGATTTCGGCGCCCGCCTCGGGCACCGGCAAGACCACGTTGATGCTGGGGCTGCTGAACGCGCTGACCAAGCGTGGCGTGACCGTACAGCCGTTCAAGAGCGGCCCGGACTATATCGACCCGGGCTTTCACAAGGCAGCCGCAGGGCGCGCGTCGTTCAACCTGGACAGCTGGGCGATGGGGCCGGGCATGTTGGGGCAGATGGTGGATCAGGCGGCAGGCGCCGACCTGGCCCTGGCCGAAGGCTCGATGGGTCTGTTCGACGGTGTCGCTCACCCCGGTGAGACCGCCAATGGCGCCAGCGCCGACATTGCCGCGCGCATGGGCTGGCCGGTGGTCCTGATGCTGGACGTGTCGGGCCAGGCACAATCTGCTGCCGCCTCGGCGCTGGGGTTCAAGATGATGCGCCCCGATGTGCCGCTGGCCGGCGTGGTGCTGAACAAGGTCGCCAGCCCGCGTCACGAGATGCTGTTGCGACTGGGCATGGATCAGGTTGGCGTGCCCGTGTTGGGCGCCCTGCCCCGGCGCGGCGCGGTCGAGCTGCCGGAACGCCACCTGGGCCTGGTCCAGGCGGAGGAACAGCCCAAGCTTATGGCGTTGCTGGATGCGGCAGGCGACTTCATCGCCGAACACATGGATCTGGACGTGCTGATCGCAGCCGCTGGCGACACACAGCGTCCCGAGGGCCACGGCATCCTGCCCCCGCCGCCCGGCCAGCGCATTGCGCTTGCCCGCGACGCGGCGTTCAGCTTCGTTTACCCGCACCTGCTGGAAGGCTGGCGCAACCAAGGTGCCGAGGTCTCTTTCTTCTCGCCTCTGGCGGATGAGGCCCCGGACGACGGCGCCGATATCTGCTGGCTGCCCGGCGGCTATCCGGAGCTGCACGCAGGCAAGCTGGCCGCTGCCGAGACCTTCCGCACGGGGCTGCAGAAATTCGCCGAAACCCGGCCCGTGCATGGCGAATGCGGGGGCTATATGGCGATGGGCGAAGGGCTGGTCGACAAGGAAGGCACGCGCCATCAGATGGCAGGCATTCTGGGCCTGGAAACCAGCTATGAGAAACGCAAGATGCACCTGGGCTATCGCCTGGCACAGCTGCAATCGCCCCTGCCCGGCCTGACCGAAGGCGCACGTCTGCGTGGGCATGAGTTCCACTATTCGACCATTCTGTCCCAGCCTGACGCACCGCTTGCCCGCGTGCTGGATGCCAATGGCGACGAGGTGCCCGAGACCGGATCGCGGCGCGGCCACGCCACCGGAACGTTCTTTCACCTGATCGGAGGCGCAAGCGCGTGACCGGCTTCATTTCCTTCGTCTCCTCCGGCCCGGGTGACCCGGAGCTTCTGACCGTCAAGGCCGTGAAAAGGCTGGAGACGGCCGAGGTGGTGCTGTTCGACGACCTCTCGGCCGGGCCAATCCTGGATCTGGTCCCGCCCGAGGCCGATCTGATCGGCGTCGGCAAACGCGCAGGCCGCCCCTCACCCCGACAGGATCACGTCAGCCGCCTTCTGGTTGACCATGCCAGGACCGGCGCGCGCGTGGTGCGACTGAAATCCGGTGACAGCGGCATTTTTGGGCGCCTCGAAGAGGAACTGGTTGCCGTGCGTGCCGCTGGTATCCCTTGTGAGGTCATACCTGGCGTCACCGCCGCCAGCGCCGCCGCCGCAGCCGCCGAAATCCCGCTGACCCGCCGCCTGACCGCGCGTCGGGTGCAATATGTCACCGGACATGACGTGGCAGGCGCCCTGCCCGAGGATCTGAATATGGCGGCCCTTGCCGATCCCACTGCCACCACCGTGGTCTACATGGGGCGGCGCACCTTTCCAAAACTGGCCGCGCGGCTGATGGCGGCGGGGTTGCCTGGCGACACACCGGTGCTGCTGGCCGAAGCAGTTTCGACCCCCGACCAGCGCCTCAGTCGCCACACGGTCTCCAGCCTGTCGGAAACGGAACCGGACATCGCCTCCACCGCCCCGGCGCTGATCCTCTACGGCCCCCTGGCCGCGCAGGGGTGTGACGAATGACACGGAGGCCACCATGCACACCCTCTCTCTGATCGGCATCGGCGCGGGCAACCCCAAGCACCTGACGCTGGAGGCGATCGAGGCACTGAACGCCTGCGATCTGATCCTGATCCCGCTGAAAGGAGCGAAGAAGGACGATCTGGCCCAGCTACGGCGCGAAATCTGCGCCGCTGTGCTGACCCGCCCGGTGCCCGGCCGCGAGTTCACCTTGCCCGTGCGCGATCCGGCCACCGCGGACTACCACACCCGCGTGAATGACTGGCATGACGCCATTGCCGATTGCTGGCAGGCGGAAATTCTGGCGGGCCTGCCCGAAGGCGGGCGTGTGGGGTTTCTGGTCTGGGGCGATCCGTCGCTGTATGACAGCACCCTGCGCATCGCCGACCGCCTAACCGGACGAATGGAGATCGCGCTGGAGGTCATTCCCGGCATCACGTCGATCCAGGCCCTGACCGCCGGTCACGCCATCCCGCTGAACACCGTCGGCGGGCCGGTCACAGTGACCACTGGGCGCCAACTGCGCGATCATGGCTGGCCCGAGGGGGCCGAAACGCTGGTCGTCATGCTCGACCAGGGCGGCGCCTTCGAGGTACTGGACGGCGATGGGTTTCAAATCTGGTGGAGCGCCTATGCGGGCATGGCAAACGAGATCCGCATCGCTGGCCCCCTGTCCGAAGTCCGCGACCGGATTCTGTCCACCCGCGCCGAGGCGCGCGAGGATCATGGTTGGATCATGGATGTCTATCTGCTGCGCCGCCTGAACACTTGAGCCGCCCCGCGCCCAAAGGGATGGATTCAGGCGTTCCAGTCACTAAATCAACCTTTGTGATTTAATCTTGACCCCAGCGCTCGCACCGGTCAAACCTGCGCCTATGCCACCTGTTCAGACACCCACGCCACCCAAGGGCGCGACCCATCCGGGCACCCGCGCCCATAACGAGCGGCTGATCCTTGGCCTGATCCGCCGCCTCGGCCCGCTGCCCAAGGCCGAAATTGCGCGTCAGACCGGCCTTTCGGCGCAAAGTGTCTCTGTGATCATCAAGGCGCTGGAGGGTGACGGCCTGCTGTCCCGGGGAAAACCGCAGCGAGGTCGCATCGGTCAACCATCGATCCCGATGGAGCTGGCGGCCGACGGAGCCTATTTCCTGGGTCTGAGCGTGGGGCGCCGCCGGTTGGAGCTGGTTTTGGTGGACTTCCTCGGAGAAATCGTCGACCGGCGGCAAGAACCGGTCACGACGCCAGCGCCCGACGAGGTGCTGGCATTTGCCCGCAGCGCGACGAGCGACCTGACCGCGCCCCTGCCACAGGCGCGCATCGCCGGACTGGGCATCGCCCTGCCGGGCCACCTTTGGGACTGGCCTGAGACCACGGCGATGTCGGACTGGCGTCACCGCGACCTTGCGACCGAGCTGAGCGACCTGCCCTACCCGGTGCACATCCTGAACGACGCCAGCGCCGCCTGTGGCGCCGAGCTGATCTTTGGCACGGCCGACCTGCCACGCGACTTTCTGTATGTCTTCATCGGGCATTTCATCGGCGGCGGACTGGTGCTGGACGGATGCCTGCAAACCGGACGCCGCGGCAATGCGGCCGCGCTCGGCTCCATGCCGGTGGGCAGCCCGGGCGGGCCGTTTACCCAGCTGATCGACATGGCCTCGCTGGTCACCTTGGAGCAGCTTCTGACACCGCATGGCACCGCAATTCCGGCAACGCCAACGCGCTGGACCCTGCCTCCGCGCGTGGTGGAGCTGTGGCTGGACGGCGCCGCAACCGGCCTGGCCCAGGCCCTGGCCGCCGCCACCTGTGTGGTCGACGTGGACTGCGTGGTCCTGGACGGCTGGCTGCCCGAGGACCTGCGCGCCGATCTTGTCATGCGGACCCAGGCCCAGCTGGACGCCCACCCGCTGCCCGGCATCGAAACCCCGCGCCTGCGGGCGGGCGCGATCGGTCCCGACGCCCGCGCCCTGGGCGCGGCCAGCCTGCCCCTGTCCCATCGGTTCCTCGTGGACCGCACCGTTTATCCCGGAGGATGACCCCATGATCCTGTGCTGCGGCGAAGCGCTGATCGACATGATCCCGACCCCGACCACATCCGGCCCGGACGGCTTCGTGCCGCACCCAGGCGGCGCGGTGTTCAACACTGCCGTCGCGTTGGGGCGGCTGGGGGTGGAGGCAGGGCTGCTCACCGGTCTCTCGACCGACATGTTCGGCGCACAGCTGACAAGGGCGCTGGCCGACAGCCATGTGGATGCGACCCATGTGATCCGCTCCGACCGCCCCACCACCCTGGCCTTCGTCCAGCTGACCAACGGCCAAGCGCGCTATGCTTTCTTCGACGAGAACTCCGCAGGGCGTATGCTGACGCCTGCGGACCTGCCCGCCCTTCCAGACAGCATTTCGGCGCTCTACTTCGGCGGCATCAGCCTCGCCTGCGAGCCGGGGGCGGACGCCTATGCCGCGCTGCTGGCCTGCGAGGGCGACACACGCGCGGTGATGATCGACCCGAACATTCGCCCCGGCTTCATCCAGGACGAGCCCACCTATCGCGCACGGCTGAAGGCGATGATCGCGGCCAGCGACATCGTGAAACTGTCGGACGAGGATCTGGATTGGCTGATCCCCGGCCCAGAGCCGGTGATGCAGAAGGCCGCCGGTCTCAGCGGTCAGGGCGCCAGCCTCGTGATCGTCACCCGCGGCAGCGCGGGCGCCACGGGGCTGCTCGCAGACGGCACTCAGGTCACCGTGCCCGCACAGAAGGCTCAGGTCGTGGACACGGTCGGCGCGGGGGACACGTTCAACGCGGGCGTGCTGGCCAAACTCTCTGAACTTGGCCGCCTATCCAAGGAAGCGCTGCGCGATCTGACCTCGGACGAGGTCGAAGCCGCCCTGTCCCATGGCGCGAAGGTCGCCGCCATCACCGTCTCGCGCGCCGGGGCCAACCCGCCCTGGGCGCACGAGTTGGCAGAAGGCTGATCAGTCCTCCTCCGGCGCCTTGAACAGATCCTTGCGCAAGGTCATCAAAGCCGCCGGGTCGATGCGCCCCTGGATCACCGTGGTTTCGCCGCTGGCCAGCGCCTCGGTCAGGGCCGGGCCCAAATCGCCGGGTCCGTCGACCCAGATCCCCTTGCCACCACAGAGCTCGGCAAACTTGTCGTAGCGTGGCGAGGTGATTTCAGCGCCCAGAAGACGCCCCCCATAGAACTCCTGCTGATAGGCCTTCTCGGCCCCCCAAGCCTGGTTATCCAGCACAACGATGACAATGGGCAGACGGTGCGAGACGGCGGTCTGGATCTCGATCATCGTATAGCCCACGGCGCCGTCGCCCATCACGGCCACCACCGGGCGCTCGGGCGCGGCGGCCTTGGCACCGATGGCGGCGGCCAGACCGAAGCCTACGAGGCCGAAATCGAGCGGGGTGATCAGGCTCATCGGCGCGTAGTGAGCCAGCCGGTCGGCGGCCTGCAGGCAGGTATTTCCGGTGTCCAGCGTGACGATGGCGTCCTCGGGCAGCGTCTCACGGATTTCAGCCAATGCGCGGCGAGGGTGCATCGGCAGGGTGTCGATCGCGGCCTCCTCGGCCCGTTCAGCGGTCAAGCTTGCCATATCCGCGCGGAAGGCATCCCGCCAGGCGTCGCAGGCGGGTTTGGGGGCAGAGACCAGCGCCTCAGCGGTCAGGCGGGCGTCGCCCTGCGCCGCAATCTCGGCGGGGAAATAGCGCCCGACCGCCGCACCATCGACATCCACATGGGCGATGCGCGTATCCGCCCCCACGTAGTCGTTCGAATGGAAGGTCGAGTTGAACCCCAGCCGCGCGCCCAGCACGACCATCACGTCGGCCTCCTTGGTCAGGCGCGAGGCCACCCGGTTGCCGCGCGGCCCGGCTTGGCCTGCGAACCAGGGATGACCATGACGCATCACATCCGCATGGCCGGTGGAGGCCACGACGGGCACCTCCAGTGCCTCGGCAAGCGCCGTCAAGGCATCCCGCCCCTGGCCCCATTTGAACCCGCCACCGGCAAAGATCACCGGGCGCTCCGCCTCTGCGAGCATGGCTGCGATGGCGTCGATGGCGTCCGGGGCGGCAGGCCCTGGGCGGGCGATGTTCACCGGTGCCGGATCACTGGCAGGAACCTCGGCGGCGAAGAGGTCACGCGGCACATGCAGCACCACCGGCCCGCGCCGCCCGGTGTTGGCCAGGCGGATGGCGTCCTCCAGCATCGGGGCCAGGCGCGAGGGGTCCGTCACCATGACCGAACGTTTCGAGATCGGCGCAAACAGGGCGACCTGGTCGACCTCCTGGAAGGTGTCCTTGCACTGATCGGCACGGGTGATGGCCCCCGCGATGACCACCATCGGCGAATAGGCCAGCTGCGCCTCGGCCACGGCGGTGACGATATTGACCACGCCCGGCCCGGCCTGCGCCCCCAGCACCACTCCGGGCTTGCCGGTCATGCGTGCCCAGGCATCCGCCATGTGCCCCGCCGCCCGTTCATCGCGGGCGCCGACATAGGCGATGTCGCCACCCTGATACATGGCGTCGTAAAGCTCCAACATCGAGCCACCCAGGAGGCCGAAGACTGTGTTGATGCCATTGGCTTTCAGCACGCGGTAGGCGGCCTCGCCGCCGGTGATCTGATCGGTCATGTTTCCCTCCTTACAGGGTCCGCCGGACCGGGCGGAGGATCGCACCCTTGGCGGTTCGTTTCTGCGGGCGGTAAAGCGCCGCCCCGGTGTTCTCTCCAGCAAAGCAGCCGTCAGCCGTTTTGCCCAATGTTGCGGCCGAGGACCGGGCAGGGGTGAGGGCAATCACCTTCGCCCCGGTTCTTCGCGGCCCGGCCACGGTCATGCATCCGCCCGCGGACGCAGGTTCTGCGGGTCAAAGACGGCGTCGTCCTGCACCGTCACGTCGTAGGTCTGGTTCAGAAGCTGCACCTGAAGCCCGGTCTTGGGCGTGCCCTTGCGGACAAACAGCCAGCCAAGGCTCTTGCCGACCGTGTACCCATAGCCACCGGAAGTGGTGAGACCGACGGGCTGACCATCCTGAAGCACCGGCTCACCGCCGTGGATGTCGATGTCCTCGCTGTGCAGTTCGGCGTAGAACAGCTCCCAGCCGGGATTGGCCTCCAGCAGCGCGTCACGGCCAAGGAAATCTCGGTCTTTTGCACGCACGAAGCGTTCCAGCCCGACATCGTAGGGGCCAACATCCGTGGTCAGCTCGCCGGATGCGCGATAGGCCTTTTCCATGCGCAAACCATTGAAGGCGTAAGAGCCAAGGTCCGTCAGCCCATGCTCGGCGCCGGTTTCAAACAAGGCATCGTAAACCTGCGCGGCATGTTCCAGCGGCATGTGCAGCTCCCAGCCCAGCTCGCCGGTAAAGGCAACACGAAGCGCATAGCATGTGACGCCTGCCACTTCGATTTCCTGCCCTGACAGCCAGGGGAAAGAAGCGTTGGAAAGATCCGCATCTGTTAGGCTTGCAAGGATTCTGCGGCTGTTGGGCCCGGACAGCGCCAGCATCCCCCAATCGGCGGAGCGGTTCACAATCTGGACATCCTCTCCCGCCCGGGTGTGGCTCCTGATCCAGTCGAAGTCCGGGTTGGCACGGGCGATGGCAGAGCCGGTGAAATATCGGTCTTCCGCGATGCGCCATATGGTGATTTCAGTCTCGAACTTGCCCTTTTCTGTCAGCAGGTGGTTCAGCGAGATCCGCCCGTCCTCCTGCGGGATTGTATTGGCCGACAACCGGTTCAGCAGCGCGCCTGCGTCCTTGCCGGTGATCTCGAACTGAGCGAAGGCGCAGAGGTCGATCACGCCGGCCGCCTCCCGCGTGGCCTTGGCCTCGCGGGTGGCATTGTCGTGCCAGCCCTGATGCCCCCAGCCGATCTTCTCGACCTCGCCAACCTCACCGAAATAGCGCGGGCGCTCCCATCCCGCGACCTCGCCGAACACGGCGCCCTTCGCGGCGAGCCTGTCATAAAGCGGATGGCGGTTGAGCGGGCGCAGGCTGTGGAACTGTTTGCCGGGACAGGGCGTGTCATGGCGGCGCATGAACTCGTCCTTGGTGCGTTCGACAATGTAGTGATCGGTCGAGAAATCGCCATAGCGGCGCGGGTCCATCGACCTTGTATTCACCTCCGTCTCGCCATGTACCATCCAATCAGCCAGCACCTTGCCGGCGCCACCGCCCCAGGCCAGCCCGATCGAAGACCCGCAGGACAGCCAGACATTCGGTGCGCCCGACGGCCCGACCAGCATGCCGCCATCCGGCGTATGGGTAATCGCGCCGCGCACCACGCGTTTGATGCCCAGATCGGCCAGGATCGGCATCTTGTCGAAGGCGACCATCAGGAAATCGCCAATACTGTCATAATCCGCTTCGAACAGCTCGTTTTCGGCGGCCCAGGGCGCACCGTCCGGCATCTCCCAAACCGTTGGGCAAACATGCCCCTCGTAGATCCCAATCAGGCCCGACCGCTGTTCCTGCCGGATATAGCCGCCATAGGCATTGTCGCGCATGACAGGCAGTTCCGGGCGGCCTTCAAACTCGGGCACGGTGTCGGTGACCAGGTAGTGGTGCAGGCAAGAGACGGAGGGGATCTTCAGCCCGAACCACTCGCCAACCTGGTTCGCGTAAGACCCGGCCGCGATCACCACGTGCTCGGCCAAAACATCGCCCTTTTCGGTGCGCAGGAGCCACATATCACCCTTGCGGCTCGCTCCGATCACCCGGTTGTGCCGTTCGAGTTTTGCCCCGCGCGCGCGGGTGGCGGCGGCCAGGGCCATGGTCACGCCAGAGGGGTCGATATGGCCGTCTTCGAAGGTGCGCACCGCAGCCTTCACATCATCCACCTTGTAGAAGGGATTGACCCGCGCGACCTCTTCCGGCCCGACCAGATCCATCGGCAGATCGAGCAGTTTGCCGACCCCCATGATCGACTTCATCCAGTCGACCTCGTCATCCGTGGTGGCAATGCGGAAGCCACCGACCTCATGCCAACCGATGCTTTGGCCCGTCTCGGCCTCAACCCGCTTGTAGGTCTCGATCGAGGTCTTGTTGATCCAGCCCGCGATGCGCGAACCGACCGCATGAGCGATCTGTCCGGCGGCGTGCCAGGTCGACCCGCTGGTAAGCTCGGCCTTTTCGAACAGGATCGTGTCGGTCCAGCCGTTTTCGGCCAGCTGAAACTGGGTGGCCACGCCCATGATGCCGCCGCCGATGATGGCAACCTGCGTGCTGCGAATGGTGTCGGACATCAAAACGCCTCCTTGGCGGGTTTCAAACTGGCGGTGGCGGGATAGCGGGTGCAGGCGATTTCAACCTCGACCTTTTCGGGCAGGTCGCCACCCGGCGGCAGGTCGATTATCGCCAGCGCGACGGAGCGCGCGTACCGATAGCTCCAGGCGGCAGAAGTGACCTGGCCGATGACCTTACCGCCCGCATAGATCGGTTCATCGTGGATCGGCAGGGCCTCGGGGGTGTCAAACAGCAGGGTAACGATCCGGCGAGTCGGGTTGTGATCGCGCAGGGCCTCCTCGCCGACAAAGCCGGTGCCCATCGCGCAGAAGGCGCCGAGGCCCGCCTCCATCGGCGTGGTGCCGGGGGTAAGCTCATGCCCAAAGGCACGAAACCCGCTTTCGATGCGCAGCGATCCAGATGCATAAAGCCCGGCGTGGCTGGCCCCTGCCGCGACCAGCGCCTCATGCGCGGCCATGGCCATGTCGGCGGGGATATAGAGCTCATAGCCTTCCTCGCCGGTAAAGCTGAGCCGCCCGGCCCAACCACGCGCCAGCCCCACCTCGATAGGGGCAAAGTGGAAGCGTTTCAGATCGGGCACGGGGGCGTTCGTAGTCGCTTGCAGCACCTCTCGCGCCTTGGCACCCGCAAGGCCGATCACCGCGTAACCGCTTGTGACATCGGTGAATTCCACGCGCAGATCGCCCCGCGTCTCGCGCATGCGCTTGAGGTCGCGCACAACCTCGCCCGCGCCGCAAATGACCAGATAGGCGTCCGGCCCATGGCGCTGCACGGTGACGTCGCTTTCCACCCCGCCGCGCGCATTCAGGATCTGGCTATAAGCGATGCGCCCCTGCGCGATGTCCATCTGGGCAGCGCAGAGCCGGTTCAGGAAGGTGCAAGCGTCTGGCCCCTGCACCATGATCTTGCCAAAGGCCGATTGGTCCAGGATCGCCGCGCCATTTCGGCAAGCCGCGACCTCCGCCCCGACCTGATCACGCCAGGCGGGCACCCCGAAGCTCAGCGGCAGATGCGCCGCCTCGCCGCCAAAATGCACCGCGCGTTCCCAGCCGCCACGGCTTTCAAACCGCGCGCCTGCCGCCACCAGCCCGGCATGGATCGGGGAACGGCGCTGGCCGCGCGCGGTCTCCATCGAGCGGCCCGGATAGGGGTTGTCATAATGGCGGCCCAGGACCTCGGGGATACGCGCCTCCAACGCGCCCAGCACATTCATTTCCGGCGAGAAGCGGCGAATGTCGGCTTCATTCAGCTCCATCGTCGGTTCGCCCGTGATGATCCATTCCGCCATCGCCTTGCCAGCCCCACCGGCCAGCGCAATGCCGGTCGAGTTCATCCCGCCCATCAGGAACAGGCCCGGCACCTCGGGGCTTTCGCCCAGCATGAACTGGCTGTCGAGCGTGAAACTCTCCGGCCCGTTCAGCAGCATGCGCACCTCGGCCTGCTCCAAGGCCGGGATGCGACGCAGGGCGTTTTCCATCATCGGCATGAAGTGATCCCAATCCTCGTCCAGCAGGTCGAAGCTGAAATCGGCAGGCAGGTCGCGGGTGGAAATCCCCTTGGCGTGAGGTTCGAACGAGCCGACCAGCAGCCCTTCGACATCGTCGCGCGCATAGAGGAAGGCGTCCTGATCATTCAGCGTCGGCAGATGCGCGCCCTTGCCCAGCGCCTGCACCTCGGGCAGCGGTTTCGTCAGGATATAGAAATGCTCACAGGCATAGAGCGGCATATGCGCGCCCGCCATTTCCGCCACCTCGCGGGACCAGAGGCCGCACGCAATCACCACCTCGTCGGCTTCGATCACATGGTCGCCGACCTCGACGCCGGAAATGCGCCCGCCCTTCTTTTGCAGCCCCGTGACGCGGGTGTCTTCAAAGATCTGAACACCGCGCGCGCGGGCGCCCTTGGACAGGGCCAGCGCCACGTCCGAGGGGTTCACCCGCCCGTCCGCTGGCGACCAGACCGCGCCGATCACGTCGTCCACTTCAATGAGCGGCCACAGTTCCTTGGCGCGCTTTGCATCGACCACCTCGGCCTCTAGCCCGAAGGCGCGCCCCAAGCTGACCTGGCGTTTGATATTGGTCAGCCGGTCTTCATTGGTGGCGAGTGTCAGGCTGCCGGTCTGGATCCAGCCGGTGGCCTGGCCGGTCTCGCGCTCCAGCTCGCCATAAAGGTCGATCGAGTAGTTGATCAGCTTGGTCAGCGTCGCCGAGGGGCGCAGGCGGCGCACCAGCCCGGCGGCGTGCCAGGTGGTGCCTGAGGTCAGTTTCGACCGCTCCAGCACCACGATATCCTTCCGCCCCTCGCGGGCCAGGTGATAGGCGATGGAACAGCCGATAACGCCGCCGCCGATCACGACGGTGCGGGCTTGGGAAGGCAGGCTCATGTCAGAACTCCATCACGGATGAGCGCGGAAATGGCATCGTCGAACAGGTCGACGGCCTCGTCGATCAGGGCGGGCGTGTGCGGCAGGCCGGTGACGCAGGAGGTGAAGGACATGAAGTCCACGCCGCGTTCCAGAAGCCCATCGCGCAGGGCGTTCACCAGCGCAGGCGGGGTGCGGCGGATGGCGGCGGCATCCAGCCCGTCGATCGAGGTGCCGCCGAAGAAAAGGTGACAGGTGGAGCTGTCGCCATAGGCCAGCGCGGTGACCCCGTGGCGTTTGAACGTGGCATTGAACCCGTCGCGCAGCCGGGCGGCCATGGCATCGGCATGGGCCTGCACGCCGCCGGTCGACAGGATCTCCATCGCCTTGACGGCGCCCGCGGCCACCATCGGCGCGGCGTTGAACGTGCCCTTGTGGCTGACCGGCGGGGACAACCCGTCGCGGGTCTGGGCAGGGGACAGAAGCTCCATGATGTCAGAGCGGCCAACCACCGCGCCGCCGGGCAAGCCGCCGGTCACGACCTTGGCCAGCGTGGTCAGGTCCGGCACCACATTGTCGCGCGCCTGACGTCCGCCAGGGGACCAGCGCAGACCGGTGATCACCTCGTCAAAGATCAGCACATGCCCGGTGTCCGCAGTGAGCGCGCGGATCGCTTCCAGAAAGCCCTCCGGCAGCGGGACAGAGCCATAATTGGCGCCCGACGCCTCGACAAACACCGTGCCGATCTGCGGGTCGTCTGCCAGTATCTGCGCGATCGCCTCGACCGAGGGCGGAGCCACAACCGTCAGGTCGCTGACCACCTGCGGCACCCCCAGCGAGGGCGCGGTATTGGCGCCGGGTTTGGCGCCCTTCAGCAACATGTCATGCCAGCCGTGGAAATGCCCGTCGATGCGCAGGACCTTGTCGCGGCCCGAATGCGCACGGCCCAGGCGCAGGGCCAGCATGGTGGCTTCGGTGCCCGACCCGGTGAACCGCACCCGTTCGGCGGAGGGAAACAGGCGGCAGAGCCATTCGGCCCATTCGACCTCCAGCGGGTGGCAGTCGCCGGTGTAGGGCATCTGCCCCATCTGCCGGGCCACCGCCTCGACGATCTCCGGGTGGGCATGGCCCAGCAGCTGGCTCGCCGCGCCCAGTTTGAAATCTATGTAGCGCTTGCCGTCGGCATCCCATTTCTCGGCCCCCTGGGCGCGGGTGAAATAGGCCGGGTATGGTGCACGGTAACGCAGCTCGTGGCTGACCCCACCGGGCATGACGGCGCGCGCGCGGGCGGCCCAATCGGCGTTCGTCTGGCTCATGTCGGCCCCGCGTGGTTGAGGATGATGGATTTCGGCGCGAGGTAGGCAGAGAGCCCCGCCAGCCCCTTTTCCCGCCCGATGCCGGAGTGTTTCACGCCGCCGAAAGGCACCGTGTCGCCACCCGACAGGAAGCCGTTGACGAAGACCTGCCCGACCTCAAGGCGGCGCGCCAGCCACAGGGCGGTGTCATGGCTGCGGGTATAGACTCCGGCGACCAGACCGTAAGGGTTGTCATTGGCGATGCGCAGCGCATCTTCGGCCCCGTCACAAAGGTGGGTGATCAGCACCGGACCAAAAACCTCTTCGCGCGCAATCTCGGCCTCGGGCGGGATGTCGGTAAAGATCGTGGGCGGGTAGAAGAACCCGGGCCGGTCAACCCGCTGCCCACCCAGCGCGCAGGTGAACCCCTGCGCCTTGGCCCGTTCCACGAAGCCTTCGACCCGCGCCAGTTGCGCGGCCGAGACCAACGGCCCCATGTCCGGGTCGTCCAGAGGGTTGCCCAGGCGCATCGCGCGCGCCTTCTCGGCCAGTTTCGCAATCAGCGCGTCATGCACGCCCCGGGCGCAGATCAAGCGCGACCCGGCGGCACAAACCTGGCCCGCATTGAAGAAGATCCCGCGCAAGACACCGACGGCGGCGGCATCCAGGTCCGCATCCTCCAGCACGATCACCGGGGATTTGCCACCCAGCTCCAGCGTCACCCCCGCCACCGGGGTCGAGGCCGCCTGCATCACCTTGCGCCCGGTCGCGGTGGAGCCAGTGAATGTCACATGGGCCACGCCCTCTTGCCCGGCCAGCGCCGCGCCGGTCTCGCCGCCGCCCAGCACCACGTTGAAAGCCCCGTCCGGCAGCCCCGCCTGGGTGGCAAGCCGGGCCAGTTCAACGGCGGAGAAGGGGGTGAGCTCTGACGGTTTCGCCACCGCCGTCGCCCCTGCCGCCAGCGCCGGGGCCACGCCGCGCGCCAGGGTCGAGATCGGGTAGTTCCAGGGCAGGATATGCGCCGTGACCCCCACGGGCTCGGCCACGGTCAGCGCCGTCTGGTCGGGGCCAAGCGGGATCGTCTCGCCATTCAGCTTGTCGCAGGCGCCTGCGTAGAAACGAAAGTAATCCGCCGCCCGCCCCACGTCCCGGCACGCCTGGGACAGGGGTTTGCCCACATTCACCGCCTCGATCCGGGCCAGGCGGTCGGCGTCTTGGGTGATCAGGTCGGCAAGGCGAAACAGCACCGCCGCGCGATCCCTTGGCAGGGTATCCGCCCAACGCGGCAGAGCCGCCGAAGCCGTCGCAACAGCCTGTGCCACCTGATCCGCATCAGCTTCCCGGAACGGGGATAGCGGCGCCTCGATCGCGGGGTCGACCAGGCAACGCGCCGCCCCCCGACCGGGGTGGTCAGCGCCGTCAATCCACAAACAGGCCTCAGGCAAGCCGGACATTACCCGCGCCCCATCTGCGTGCGGGTCAGGCGTATGTCGAACTCCGCGCGCAGGGCCTTGTCCAAGCCATCCGGAACATGGCCCGGATGGTGTTCCCCCAGGATCTCGCGCGCCTTGTCGCGGGCCAGGTCGCCGACCCGCTTGCCACCGTCCTCTTCCCATTCGCGCGGGGTGCGGCGGTCGCCCAGATCCGGGTAGAAGTAATCCGATTTCATCCGCCCGAGCGTATGTTCCTCGCCCAGGTAATGGCCTTCGCCGCGACAGACCCCGGCGATCACCTCGGCAGCGATGGTTTCGGGCGTGGCCTCCACCCCACGAATGGTGCGCAGGATGTTGCCCAACAGGTCATTGTCGCTGACATAGGCCGCGTGACTGACCGCCAGAAGGCTCGACATCATGCCAGCCGCCTGGGTGACGATGTTCGAGCCCGCATGGGCCGCCATGGCTACTGCCAGTGTTTTCTCGGCCCCATACTGCGCATCCAGCCGCTTGGCATCGGTGATCCCGGCGATCGAGCTGGTGGGCAGGTCCCAATGCCGCCCCATCTGGGCCGCGCCCGCCATCAGGATTGCCTGTTCGCCGCCCCCGCCGCACATCGCGCCGGTGCGCAGATCGGCGACCAGGGGTTTCGGGGCAAAGATGGCTTTGACATCGGCGTCAACCAGCCGGGCAAAGACCAACCCGGCCAGGGTTTCCGCCACCGCCTGCACCAGCGAACCGGCGATGGTCGCGGGACTGGTGGCCCCCGCCTGCCCCGCGCTGATCAGCTGCACCGGGAACCCCGCCAGGATCGCCGCCTCCAGCACGTCCAGGGCTTCGGTCGCAAAGCGCATCGGCGGCACCACGTGGCAGACCATCACCGTGAGGAAGGGCCGCGCACGAAACGCCGCTTCTCCCCCGGCGATACGGTAACAAAGCTCCGCCACCGCCGCCACATTCTCGGGTTCGGTGATTGAGATCGAAACGTGTTTCGACGTGCCCGCCAGGCAGGCGTACGCGGTGTTCAGGTCCATCACCGCCGGGTCCTCGATATCCCGCGCAACGACCGAGCGGCTGAAGTGGTGAATGTTCTCCATCCGGTCAACGATGCGCGCAGCGTCATAGAGGTCCTGCACGGTCGAGTCGCGATAGGCATGTGTCTCCAGATCGAACACGCCGGGCGCCGCCCCGCCACTGGACATGTGCACCCGCGCCTTGTCGATCTTCAGGTCATTGGCCGGGTCCTGCCCGCAGAGGGTAAAACCTCGGCTCGCGCCCTCGATGGCCCAGTGCACCAGGTCGCGCGGAAACAGCAACCGGCCCTCGGTATCCAGCGATCCCCCGGCGGCCGTGACCTTGTCGATCATCGATTGCGTCGCTTGGCTCAGGCCGAGCGTTTCCAGCAAAGACAGGGCGCTTTCCTCGATCAACGCGACCTCTGGCTCCGAAAGCGGCTTGAACCGCCCGGCTTCCACCCCCGGCCAGACCGGTGGGTTTTCCTCAACTATGACCGGTTCGGCCAGGCGGCTTCTGCGGCCCCGTCTGCGTTGTGTGTCCGACATTTTTCCCACGCGCGTCTATGTGATGCGTGGAGGAGACCACGAACCGCAGGGCTTTACAAAAGCAGCCTGCTCAGCAACAGATGAGTCAAACTTGACAAAGGATATCCATGCTCCCCTCCCTCTCTGCCCTGCGTGCCTTCGATGCCGCCGCCCGGCTGGGCAGCTTTCGTGCCGCCGCCGAAGCGCTGTCGGTCAGCGCCACGGCGATCAGCCATCACATTCGCGGGTTGGAGGAGGTGCTGCAGGCGTCCCTATTCGACCGGGTCGGGCGCAATGTCACCCTGACCGAGGATGGCAAGCGCCTGGCCCAGGCCACCACCACGGCCTTCGGATTATTGCAGGAGGCGGTGGACTCGTTTCAGGCCAAACCGCAACGCAGCGTGCGCCTGGCGGTCGGACCGATCATGACCGCCCGCTGGCTGATGCCGCGCATCAGCGATTTCTGGAGCGCCCATCCCGGCATCGACTTGGAAGTCCTACCCACCTACATGCCGCAGCAACTGGCCCGGGGTGACGCCGATATCGTCATCCGCTGGACCCGCCTGACAGAGGTGCCACGCGGAACTCCGGTGCTGTTGGAACTGCAACCGGTCGCCGTGGCCAGCCCCGAATTCATCGCCCGCCAAGGGCCGTTCAACGCGCCGGAGGATGTGCTGCACAGCCCGATCCTGCATCAGCGCGACCACTGGGGCTGGCGCGACTGGCTCATGGCCATGGGCGTCGAGCCGCCCGAGACCCTGCGTGGCCCGATCTTCGAAGACGCCAATGTGCTGATCCGCGGCGCCATCGAAGGTCAGGGTGCCATTCTGGGCTGGTTGCCCCTGGTCGAAGCGGACCTGGCCGAGGGGCGCATCGCCCGCCTCTTCGGCGAGGACATCACCCCGACCCACGGCTATGTGGTCGAGATGCTCGATCACGGGCGCACGGCACGACGATCGGTCCAGGTGGTGCACGATTGGCTTCTCTCCGCCGCGCAGTGATACCGCGGGGCAGCGGGCCGCAACTGATCCAGTCGTTGTCCGGTTGAGCCCGGATCAGGCGTGCTAAACCGCCCCCTCTGCTGGACTGGCTGCCCGGGCCGTGGTGACACATGAGTTTCATGGGCTAACTTTCCACCCCACCGAACCGCGCCCGCAGCCGGGCCAGATCGTGGTGATCCTTGTCACGCAACTCGTACCCGCTTCGGTTCGCGAGTTGAAAGGTCACGGACATGCAGCTTACCGGCTGCGCTGCGACCCGGCCTCGACCGGCGAAAGCCTCGGCCGGGTAGGCCTGCCCGTTCGCCGGTGGCCCATAGATCCCGTTGCCATCGCTGTCGAAGGTTATGACGTGAAAGTCGATCTGTTGATCGTGGGCATCCGCAAGCACAAAATTCCAGGGGCGGGTGTCTTCCCGCTGCGCCAGGGTGAAGCCCCGGTCGCTCAGCGCATCGCGAATGCGGTTCAGGTCGCACGCCTCAACCACGATATCGACATCCCCATGGGGCCGTGTCTGTTCTCCCAGAAGAGCGTCCACGCCCCAGCCACCATCCAGCCACAGGGCACAGCCCAGCCCCTCGATCCGTGCAACCAGCTCCGCAACAAAATGCGCCGATGCCACCATGAAACGCTCCCCCGTACTGCTGCGGGCGCAAGGCCCTGTGATTTCAGAGGAAACCGCAGCTATCTCAGCCGCGCAAGATCACATTTATCACGAAGAGACGTGCAGCATGGGCAAGATCATCCCGCTTCCGGGTTGCCGCTCCGTTCGGAAACACGAATGCGCCCGGCAGCCGCCGGGCGCTTCGCTGGCACTGGGAACCTTCGTCAGAAGCGCCAGGTGGCGGTCAGCTCGATGGTACGGCCAGGTTCGGTCAGGTCGATTGCCCGCGACGAGATATCAGCGCCTCGCGCCACGTAGGTACTGTCGAACAGGTTGTCGACATCCAGCCGGATCTTCAGGTCGTCGATATTCGCTGGAATGAACTCGGCATAGAGGTTGAACACCTCGTAGCCATCCAGCGGTGCTTCGCCCGTCGCCACATCGGTGTGTTTGAAGGCGACCTGCCCGCTGCCACCAATACGAAGGCTATCCGTGGCCTGCCAAGCCGCCTCCAACCCGATGATATGCCCCATCGGACGCCCGAAGTAATAACGCGTGCCGCTGATCGGATCGCCGTTTTCGGTAACATCGGCATAGGTGTAGTTCAGGCGGGCCATGCCGTTGCCCCAATCATAGCCGATGGAACCATCAAAACCGGTGGTCTTGATGTCAGTGGTGGCCGCACGGTCGTAGACCGGGAACGCAGGCAGGATCGCGCTCAGATCCCTGGCATGGGTCTGGAACACGGCCCCGCTGATATCCCAGCCACCGTTTTCATAGCGCAGACCGACCCGGGCGCTTTCGGCACGCGAGGTGGTCAGCCCGGCATAGGCCCAGGAGCTGTTGTAGTTGATCAGCGCCGCTTCACCCAGTTCATAGCCACCCCAGGTCGAGGCGATACCGGCGGTCAGCGTCAGCGTGTCCGTCAGAATGAAATCGGCCGCAGCATTCAGGCTGATCCCATTATCGCTGAACTCCGACCCATCTGCGCCAGTAAAGTCCTGCACATCGAAGCGCGCGCCATAGGACACCGACACCCGGTCACCCAGATCCTGGCGCGCCTGGGCGAAGAGACCGAAGCCACGGTGGCTTTCCTTGCCCATGAAAGTGTCAGGCCCAACCGCTTCGTTGTAATAGCCTTCGGCAGATTCATCAAAGAAATCGACCCCGGCGGTCACCGTGCCATTGCCCAGTTCAAACTCGTTCTTGAAGAAGCCGCTCAAGCTCTTGTTGACGCCCCAGGTGCCGATTACGTCGACCTTCTGTTCATTATAGGCGATCTGTGCGGTCGGCGCGAATATCCCACCCGGGGTATCGTCCGCATAGGTCAGCGTATAGGAGGTGCGCCGCGACAAGCCCTCCATCAACACGGTTGGCCCGGTCACCACGCCGAAGAAATCCGGACGGATGAAGTAATCGCCGAAGAAGTTCTGCTGTGCCGCGCGCATCCCGGTGTCCTCGGTCTGCGAGGCCGAGAAGCTCAGACGGTTGCCCTCTTCGGTGGTAAAGGCCAGCTTCGCAAGGTAGCTGGACAGTTCCGGCTCGGTTCCCGGAACGGTGACGCCATCACCATCCTCGTAATCCGATCCGATCACGCGAGTGCCGCTCAGCAGGTATTCGAACCCGGCGTTCTCGCCGAAAACGCTCAGCGTGCCACGCGCGTCGCGCCCGTTGGTGCCCGCCGCGACGGTCAGCAGGCCGCCCATGGTTTCGCCGACCTCCAGCAGGTCGCGCGCGTCCTTGGTCTCATAGGCGATCGAGCCCGCCATCGCGCCAGAGCCCGCATCTGCGGGGGCCAGACCGGAACTCACCTCGACCGATTTCAACAGAGACGGATCCAGCAGGATGTTGCCGGTATGGTGGAAGGCGGATTTGTTCTGCCGCGCGCCATCGATGGTGACCGACAGCAGGCTTTCCTCGATCCCGTTGACAAAGACCTTCTGCCCGATCGCCGCGCCACCGCTGCTGGTGATCGCGCTTTCACCGACGAAGACATCTTGCATCGAGGCAGGGTTGCGGGCCTCGATCTCGTCCTCGGTGATTTCGGCATTGCCCAGCAGGCCCTGGGCACCCGGGGCCTCGATCCGAAGTTCATCCAAAAGCGTAACGTCGGTATCCTGCGCGATTGCGGGGCCGGCAAGCACCGTGCTGGCCAGCAGGATCAGGCGCGTTCGAGAGTGCGTCATGGGGTCCCCCAATAGTTGACTTTTATTGTAGGATATCTAGAAAATGCACGAGCACCCTGCCAGCCAGTGATCTTTGCGCACCATCCAGAATGCTTTGCGCAACAGCCAAATTGACGAACCGGCAAGCGGATCGGGGCATCGTCTGCAGGGGATCGGCACACATGGAACAGCATGGCAAACGGGGCGGCGGGCCTTTTTCACCTGCGACGCGAAACACACGGGAGGATTGGTTCCAGACATCAGACCTGCCGAAAGATCGGCTGTTCGACGGAACCCTGACCGCACTGCAACTTCGCGAAGGCTTCGGCCTGCACACGCTGAACGCGCGGTCCCGGCGCGATTTCCACACGCGGGTCGAACGGGCGCCGGGGGTGGTGCTTCACTGTTTCCTCGAAGGCCGGGCCGAAGCCAGCCTGGACGGCAAGGACCTGGGGCTTGGCCATAGCGAGGGACAGCCGGTGCGGATCGTTCTGACTTCGGTGCGTCACCCGGCCGAGTTCCGGCGCAGTTCTGCCCCGGGCGACTATGTGCGCAAGATCAGCATCCTGATGTCGCATGAGTGGTTGGACGAAAACGACTTGAGCTTCGTAAAGGTGGCGGATGACACGGCTGACGTGTTTGGCCGGTTCGAGGCAGTGGCCACACCGCAGGAGGTCGCCGCCATGGAAAGGCTGGCGAGCCAGGCAGGCTTTGACGATCCCATTGCACGCCTACAGGCGGAGGCAGCGGCGCTGGGTCTGGTAGCAGGCAGTTTCGAAAAGGCTCTGGGCCGAGGGGGAGACACATCGCTGAGCCGCCGCGAAATGGGCCAGTTGACCCGGATGGAAGATATTGCGCGGGCCCCGGGACCAATGCCGACCCTGGCAGATCTCGCGCATGTCGGTGGTGTCAGCCAGTCGACCATGCGCCGCCTGTTTCGTGCCCGACACGGCTGTTCGGCACTGGCCTATGTGCGCCGAGTCCGGTTGGAAGAGGCACGCGCCGCCCTGGCCGCGAACCAGGCCTCCGTGTCACAGGCCGCGCGGATGGCGGGCTACGCCAGTCCAGAGAACTTCGCCACCGCCTTTCGCCGATTGCATGGAATGCCCCCCTCACAGGCACGCACCCGCCGCAACTGACCTCCGCTTCTACACCCTGCATTTGGATGTATCCGGGGCGACGTTTTCCCTCGACGCCGGGCCAAGGCGCCCCCAAATGCCGCACCGCCAGACCCGCCGGTCTGACTTGCGCAGGTTCCCACGAAATCAACTCGCACGTTGACAGGTTTCCCGATTCACTTCATTATTTTTAGTATCTAAAATAATAACCGAACTTGGGGGAAACATGTATCTGGGTCTTGATCTGGGGACGTCCGGGTTGCGGGCCTTGCTGATCGACGGCAATGGCGTGCCGGTTGGATCCGCAGACCGCAGCTATCCTGTCTCTCACCCCCATCCGGGGTGGAGCGAACAGGATCCGGCGGACTGGATCACCGCCTGCGCGGCCGCCGTGGCGGAGCTGAAACGTGACCACCCCGACGCGTTCTCCGGGCTGAAGGCCATCGGCCTGTCGGGCCAGATGCATGGCGCCACCCTGCTGGACAAGGCCGACCGGGTACTGCGCCCCTGCATGTTGTGGAACGACACCCGCGCCGCGGCACAGGCCGCACATCTGGACGGCTTGCCCGACTTCCGGCACCTGTCTGGCAATATCGTCTTTCCAGGCTTTACCGCACCGAAACTCACCTGGGTGCGCGACAATGAGCCTGCTCTTTTCGAGCGGGTCGCAAAGGTCCTTCTGCCCAAGGATCACCTGCGCCTGTGGCTGACGGGCGAGCACGTGTCGGACATGTCCGATGCAGCGGGCACCTCCTGGCTGGACGTCGGCGCGCGCGACTGGTCCGCGCCGTTGCTGGCACAAAGCGGCATGCGGCCCGATCAGATGCCGCGCCTGGTGGAAGGGTCGGCACCCTCGGGACAGCTGCGCAGCAGCCTGGCGGCAGAATGGGGCGTTTCGCCCGGCGTAACCGTCGTCGGCGGCGGCGGGGACAACGCCGCAGCCGCCTGCGGGGTCGGCTGTTTTGGCGAAGGGGATGGGTTCGTGTCGCTTGGCACTTCAGGCGTCCTGCTGGCGGCCAAGTCCAGCTTTGCCCCCCGACCTGACAGCGCGGTGCACAGTTTCTGCCATGCGATCCCGGACACCTGGTACCAGATGGGCGTGATCCTGGCCGCGACCGACTGCCTGAACTGGCTGGCGGCGCAGACCGGCGCGACACCGGCCGCGCTGGCTGGCCTGTTGCCCGAGACGCTCGACCAGCCCGGCGCACTGTTCTTCCTGCCCTACCTGTCCGGCGAGCGCACGCCGCACAATGACGCCGGAATTCGTGCGGCCTTTCTGGGCCTTGGCATGGACAGCGACCGCACCGCCATGACCCGTGCGGTGATGGAGGGGGTTGCCTTCGCACTGCGAGACAATCTTGAAGCACTGAAATCCACCGGAACCGAGCTTGAACGTGTGCTGGCCATCGGGGGCGGGGCGAACTCCCCCTATTGGCTCGAACTGATCGCCACGGTGCTGGACCTGCCACTTGACCTGCCCGAAGCGGGCGATTTCGGCGCCGCCCTGGGCGCGGCCCGCCTGGCGATGGCCGGTCACACGGGCGCAGCACCTGATCAGATCATGGCCCGCCCGGCCATCTCCCGAACCATTCACCCACGTGCCGATCTGCGCGACGCCTATGAAGGCGCCTATGCCCGGTTCCGCACGCTTTACCCCGCGATAAAGGCGATCACATGAGCACCGGATACTTTCCCGTCGACCACATCCCCTTTGAGGGACCCGACAGCACCAACCCACTGGCCTTTCGCCACTATGACAAGGACGAGCTGATCCTCGGCAAGCGGATGGAAGACCACCTGCGCTTTGCCGCCGCCTATTGGCACAGCTTTGCTTGGCCAGGTGGGGACCCTTTTGGGGGGCAGACTTTCGAACGGCCCTGGTTCCCGGCCGACACCATGGCGCTTGCACGCCTCAAGGCCGATGTGGCATTCGAAATGTTCACGGCGCTCGGCGTCCCGTATTATTGCTTTCATGACGCCGATGTACGCCCGGAACTGGGCAGCTTCGCCGATAACACCCGCGCGCTGAACGATATCTGCGATTATTTTGGCGAGAAACAGGCCAGCACCGGGGTCAAGCTGCTCTGGGGCACGGCCAACCTGTTCACACACCGCCGTTACATGGCAGGCGCCGCCACCAACCCGGACCCCGAGGTGTTTGCCTATGCCGGGGCCACCATCAAGACCTGCATGGACGCGACCCACAGGCTGGGCGGCGAGAACTATGTGCTCTGGGGTGGGCGCGAAGGCTACGAGACACTGCTGAACACCGACCTGGCCCGCGAGGATGCACAGATGGGGCGCATGCTGAACATGGTGGTCGAATACAAGCACAAGATCGGCTTTCCGGGTCAGATCATGGTCGAACCCAAGCCGCAGGAGCCGTCGAAACACCAGTATGACTTCGATGTGGCCACCGTTTACGGTTTCCTGAAACGCCATGGGCTGGAAGGCGAGGTTACGGTCAACATCGAACAGGGGCATGCAATCCTGGCCGGACACTCTTTCGAGCATGAAATCGCCACGGCACAGGCCTTGGGCATCTTTGGCTCGATCGACATGAACCGGAACGACTACCAATCCGGCTGGGACACGGATCAGTTTCCCAACAATGTGCCCGAAGTGGCGCTGGCCTATTATCACATCCTGAAAGGCGGCGGGTTCGGTCGAGGCGGAACCAATTTCGACGCCAAGCTGCGGCGCCAATCGCTCGATGCCGAGGATTTGCTGATCGCTCATATCGGTGGCATGGACACCTGCGCGCGCGGACTGAAGGCGGCGGCGGCCCTGATCGAGGACGGCACCTATGACGCCTTCGTTGAAAACCGGTACTCCGGCTGGAATGGAGCTGAACCCAAGGCCATTCTGTCCGGGCAGCGCAGCCTGGAAGACCTGCTGGTTCTGGTCGAAGGCAATGAGCTGAGCCCGCAGCCCGTCTCGGGTAAGCAGGAATACCTCGAGAACCTGATCAACAGGTTCGTGTAAATGCGGCTGGTCGGGTGGATCCTGGGTCTCTGGTCAGGGCTGGCCATGGCCGGTCCCCTGCCCCATCCGGTCACAGATGCCGATTTCATGCCGACGTCCCCCGAAACGGTCGCGCTGGGGCGGCTTTTGTTTTTCGATCCGATACTGTCAGGCAGCAACAGCGTCTCCTGCGCGACCTGCCACCACCCCAGGCTGGGCACTTCGGACGGTTTGAGCCTTGGGCTGGGGGATGGGGCGACCGGTCTGGGGATCGAGCGGGCGATTGACCCGACGAACCTGCCCGAACAGCGCATTCCCCGCAACGCACCCGCCCTGTTCAACCTGGGTGCGCTGGAGTTCACCAGCCTGTTTCATGACGGCCGCCTGGAAGCGGATGCCACCAAACCAGGCGGCATTCGCACCCCCCTCGGTCAGGAGATGGTCGGCGGATTCACCGGCGTCCTGGCGGCTCAGACGATGTTCCCCGTGCTCTCGGCCGATGAAATGGCGGGCCACTACAGTGAGAACGAAATCAGCCAGGCCGTGCGCCTGGGTATGCTGGCCCATGACGGCGGGGCCTGGGATCTGATCGCGCGCAAGGTCGCGGCGATCCCCGAGTATCGCTACCGTTTCGACGCGGTCATCGGAGGTCGGCCGATCCGCTTCACCGACATCGCCAATGCAATGGCCGAGTTCATCGCTGCGGAATGGCGTGCGACGGACAGCCCGTTCGACCGGCATCTGGATGGGGCCGAGCCGCTTTCCGGCGCGGCGCTGGCCGGGATGGAGCTGTTTTATGGTCCCGCCGGTTGCGACAGCTGCCACTCTGGCCCGTTTCAGACCGACCACGGGTTTCACGCCATCGCCATGCCGCAGATCGGACCGGGCAAGGCGGAGCGGTTCGAAACCCACAGCCGCGACACGGGCCGGATCAGGGTGACCGGGCGGGCTGAAGATGCCTATCGCTTCCGCACCCCCAGCCTGCGCAACGTCGCGCTGACCGCGCCCTATGGACATTCCGGAGCCTACGCGACGCTTGAGGCCGTGGTGCGCCATCACCTGGACCCGGTTGCCGCGCTCAGAACCTATGACCCAACCCAGGTCCTTCTACCGGAATTTGCTGGGGCGACAGCCGGGGACATGGCGGTTCTGACCGATGCCGAGGAACTGGCGGCGATTGCTGCGGCGAACGAGCTGGCGCCGATGACGCTGTCCGATGCACAGGTCGATGCCCTGCTCGCCTTCCTCGGCGCGCTGACCGATCCGACCAGCGCAACCGGGCGGCTGGGCGTGCCAGAAACCGTGCCCAGCGGACTTAACGTGGATCAATGACGAATGAGGAGCCTTGGCGCCGCAGGACGCTCAGCTGATCAGCCTTGAGTACCTGCCAGTCGGACACAGCGCCATCAGGCCAGATCGCACGCAGTTCGGCCTGCCTCGCAGGGCCCAACCCGAAATGCTCCCAGGCATGGGTTCCCCCGGCATGGCCGCCGCCCACGGTCAGCTCGCGGGTCTGAACGCGGTCGTCGCTGCGCAACTCGATCCAGGCGCCAATGGCATGGCGGTTCGGACCCGGTTGCAGCAGCTTCACCTGCAACCAATGACCGGCGTCCTGTGTCACGTTCTGCCAAATCTCCATCGGCGCGCGGCGGTTCATCACCACAAGGTCCAACAGCCCATCGTTGTTCAGATCGGTCAACGCCGCCCCTCGTGCGCGCGCTGTCGAAGCCACGCCCGCCTGAACAGACGCTTCCGTGAAACCACCCGGCCCGGCGACCAGCAAAGAGTTCGGGTCTTCCAGCGCGTTCGAAGGCATCTGTTCGACATTGCCCTTTGCGATGAACACATCGTCCAACCCGTCGTTCTGTACATCGCCAAAGGCAATATGCCAGCCGGTCGAGGGGCGTCCATCATCGCCCAGATGCGGGCGATGGGCGGTGGTGCCCCAATTGAAAGGAACGTCGCGGAAATGTGGTCCACCGGCCTCGGGCACCAGCATCTGGAGCCTCTGATCACCCATCGAGGACAGATAGACCTCGGGCAGACCATCCCCCGTGACATCCCGACTGGCAATCCCCATGCCCCAGAGGCTGTGTGTCTGCCAGCCCTCTTCGCGCATATAAAGCCGCGCAGTCTCCTCCATCGCCCACATCTGTTCGGCGCCGCCGCGCACAAAGTAATGCCTGTCGTTGCTCAAACGAAGGTCCGCTCGGCCCTGGCGCCCCCAATCAGAAAACAGCGCCGACAGTGCGCAGAAGCCGGGGGTAAGCGTGGTGCCCACATACCGCCCCGCGACCGGACGGTAGAGTATGTTCACGTCGCAGGCCTCGAACGGTCCCTCGGGGTCGCTGCGATCCACATAGTTGCCGAAAGCGAGAGTGGGCAGAGTATCGCCCTCCCAGGTCGCCGAGAAGGCCGTGGTCCAGCGGTCTTCGCTGGCAAACTCCATCTGGAACGGGGCGAAGCTGCAATCCGGTCCACCGCGCAGCAGCAGGTTCGGCCCGACACGCAGCACCGCCAGATCCAGCCAGCCATCACCGTCGATATCCAGCGGATAGGCCCCGGTGACACCGGTCAGGGCCAGCGCTTCGGGCGTGTCCTTGTCAAAGCCGATCCGCACGCTGCCCCGGTTGCGATAGAGCGCCGAAGGGGCCGCACCACCGGCGGCGAAGAGGTCGGTAAACCCGTCATCGTCACAATCGAACGCGGCCACGCCGCCGCCCACGAAATGCTCCCATCCGCCTGAATAGACGTGATCCTCCACCTGAACAGGGGCAAATTGGGGGTTGGCCAGGGACATGCCGGGCAAAAGGGCGATAAGCCCGGCCCTAAGCATTGGACATCGCCCGCACGGCCAGATCGGTGACCCCCTCGATCCCATAGGCCGCCGCGCCGCGCGCCCACATCAGGTCGCCCCACTTGTGGATGCGCACCTCGGGCGGGGGGCTGTCGACCTGCACCACCATGGATTTCATGTCGGCGATCACCTGATCGGCATAGAGGTAATCGAACTGCATGCGTTCGCCGGACAGGATGATCAGCTTGGGGTCGAAAATATTCACGATATTGGCCAGCCCCAGCGCAAACATCCGCCCTGCACGGTCGAAAATCGACTGAGCGGTACTGTCACCGGCTTTGGCCGCCATGGACAACTGGGCCAGTTGAGTTTCAACACCCTCACCGGGCGGCGGCACAGCCAGCTGCGCCTCGCGCAACAGGGCGTAGTCGGCAACATACGCCTCCAGACACCCGCGTTGCCCACAGCGGCACAGGGCACCGTCCAGATGCACCTTGGTATGACCGAATTCGGCGCCACATCCGCGGGTGCCGCGATAGATCTGCCCGTCGATCACGATGCCCATGCCAACGCCATGCTCAACTGTCACCACGATGAAGTCCTTGACCCCCCGCCCCTCACCGAACAGCTGTTCGGCCTTGGCGACCAGATTTGCGTCATTGTCGATGAAAATCGGCAGGTCGATTGCCTGTTGCAGCATGTTGCGCAGTTGTACATTGCGCTGGGTCAGTGTCGGTGACCAATGCACGAACCCGTTCGGCGCATCGATCACACCCGCCACACCCAGACCGACCCCTGAAAGGTCGCTCAGCGTCTTGTCGATACCGGCAAGGGCCTTGATCAGCGTATCGCGGATGATCTGGACCAACGCCTGAGCATTGAGCTTGGGGTCGGGCATCGGTGCCGTGTGTTCGTGAAGGGTCTTGCCCTGAAAATCGACCAGGGCCACCGACAAGGAGCTGTGCGCGACCTTGATCCCGGCAATCAGATGAGCCGCGCCGCGCAGGCGCAGCGCCACGCGGGGGCGTCCACGGCCTGTGGGTTTGCCGGGCACCGCTTCAGGGGCGATTTCCTCGATCAGGCCAGCGGCCAGCAACTCCGAGGTCAGCGCCGTGACCGTCGCCGGGCTGACTCCGATTTCCTGGGCGATATCAATGCGGGCGACCTGGCCGACCTTGCGGATTACGCCCAACACCTGGGCGCGGCCCGACTCGCGCTGGTCGGCTCCATTTGTCGACTTGTCACTCGGTGCCACGTTGTCTTCTCCACCCAATGCGCCCATCCCCGCATAGCTATTTTTTAGCCGCGCGTGCAAGCCATGCCTGTGTAGCACGCTTTCCAGGGAAGGACATTATTTATTTGGATGACTAAAATAAATAATGCTACGATTTGAGATGTCAGCCGCGAATCCGACTGAACGGAGCGGCACGAGGACATGTTTGGGAGGACATCATGAAAAAGATTACAGGGCTCACGGCCGCAGTATTCGGGGCCGCGCTGGCCACGATGGCGACGGCCGAAGTGACGGTCGGTGTAAGCTGGTCGAATTTTCAGGAAGAACGATGGAAGACGGATGAGGCGGCGATCAAAGCGGCCTTGGACGCGGCCGGTGCAACATATGTCTCGGCGGATGCGCAAAGCTCGTCGGCAAAACAGCTGTCGGATGTGGAAAGCCTGATTGCCCAGGGCGTGGACGCGTTGATCATCCTGGCGCAGGACACCCAGGCCATTGGCCCGGCGGTTCAGGCTGCTGCGGATGAGGGCATTCCGGTCGTTGGCTATGACCGCCTGATCGAGGACCCGCGCGCCTTCTACCTAACCTTCGACAACGTCGAAGTCGGTCGCATGCAGGCCCGCGCCGTGTTCGCGGCCCAACCCACTGGGCGCTACGTGATGATCAAGGGCTCCCCCACCGACCCGAACGCGGATTTCCTGCGCGGCGGACAACAGGAGATCATCCAGGCCGCCATTGATGCGGGCGATATCGAGATCGTCGGCGAGGCCTATACGGACGGCTGGCTGCCTGCGAATGCACAGCGCAACATGGAGCAGATCCTGACCGCCACCGACAACGGCGTCGACGCCGTGGTCGCCTCGAATGACGGCACCGCCGGTGGCGTCGTCGCCGCGCTGACGGCGCAGGGCATGGAAGGCATTCCGGTGTCCGGCCAGGATGGCGACCACGCCGCGCTGAACCGTGTGGCCAAGGGGCATCAGACCGTCAGCGTCTGGAAAGATGCGCGCGAACTGGGCCGCGCTGCGGGCGAGATCGCGGTGGCCCTGGCGGGTGGAGCCATGATGGACTCCATTGACGGAGCAGGCGCCTGGACCAGCCCGGCGGGCACCGAAATGACCGCCAAGTTCCTGGCCCCGGTCCCGATCACCGCCGGGAACCTCTCGGTCGTGGTGGACGCCGGTTGGATCAGCCAGGAGGCCCTGTGTCAGGGCGTGTCCGGCGGACCGGCCCCCTGCAACTGACCCACACTCACGAAACCCGGTCGCCCTGTGCTATCATGGGGCGACCGCCCTCTGACCCAGGAAAATGGCATGAGTGACACGTCCCACGCCTCCGTCACCGCCCAACCCCGTCGCAACATCTTTCAGATGCTTGAGCTGGACACCCGCCTGTTGGGCATGATCGGCGCATTCGTCCTGTTGTGCATCGGTTTCGACCTGTTGACGGACGGGCGATTTCTGACCCCGCGCAACATCTTCAACCTGACGATCCAGACCGTCAGCGTGGCGATCATGGCCACCGGGATGGTCTTCGTGATCGTCACCCGCCATATCGACCTGTCGGTGGGCGCGCTTCTGGCGACCTGCTCGGCGATCATGGCGATGACCCAGACGCTGGTTCTGCCCAAATGGCTGGGCCTGGGGTTGGACCACAGCCTGACGCCCTGGATCACGATCCTGATCGGCTTGACCGCAGGCACGATCATCGGCGCCTTTCACGGCTGGCTTGTCGGATACCTGACCATTCCTGCCTTCATCGTGACACTGGGCGGGCTTCTGGTCTGGCGCAACGTGGCCTGGTATCTGACCAGCGGACAGACCATCGGCCCGTTGGACAGCACCTTCATCCGCTTCGGCGGGATCAATGGCACCTTGGGCACAACCCTATCCTGGGTGGTCGGCGGGTTGGCCGTGGTAGCTGCCCTGTGGGGGCTCGCATCATCGCGCCGCAACAAGATCAGCCACGATTTCCCGGTCAAGCCGCTCTGGGCCGAGTTCACCATGGCCGGGATAATCGCTTCGGCCATCCTGGGCTTCATCTGGACGCTGAACAGCTACAACATCCCCACCCGCCGCCTGCAGCGCATGTTCGAGGCGCGCGGCGAGGTTATGCCCGAGGGCTTCACCGCTGCCTACGGCCTGCCAATCTCCGTCTTCCTGCTGATCGCGGTGGCCATCGCGATGACCGTGCTGGCCAAACGCACCCGACTGGGCCGCTATATCTTCGCCACCGGCGGCAATCCCGATGCAGCCGAACTGTCGGGGATCAACACGCGCATGCTGACCCTTAAGGTGTTTGCGCTGATGGGCTTTCTCTGCGCGCTCAGCGCCGTCGTTGCGTCGGCCCGCCTGACCAACCACTCGAACGATATCGGCACGCTGGACGAGCTGCGCGTGATCGCCGCCGCCGTGATCGGCGGCACCGCCTTGGCTGGTGGCATGGGCACGATCTACGGCGCCATCCTGGGCGCGCTGATCATGCAGAGCCTGCAAAGCGGCATGGCCATGGTCGGTGTGGACGCGCCGTTTCAGAACATCGTCGTCGGCGCGGTCCTTGTCGTCGCAGTCTGGATCGACATCGTCTATCGCAAGCGCACGGGAGACACGACATGACGACACCCTTGGTAGAAATGCGCGACATGTCGATTTCGTTCGGCGGGATCAAGGCAGTCGACCATGTATCGGTCGACCTGCACCCGGGCGAGGTTGTCGGCCTTCTGGGCCACAACGGTGCGGGCAAGTCGACCCTGATCAAGATGCTGTCTGGCGCATACCGCCCAGACGGGGGCGAAATCTTCGTGAACGGCAAAAGGGTCTCGATCAACAACCCGCGCGATGCGCGCTCCCATAATATCGAAACGATCTACCAGACCCTGGCGCTGGCGGACAATCTGGATGCGGCCTCGAACCTGTTCCTGGGGCGCGAGCTGATCACGTCACTGGGACTAGTTGATGATGCCCGGATGGAGGCCGAATGCCGCAAGATCATGGGCCGTCTGAACCCGAACTTCGAGAAATTCAGCGCGCCGGTGTCCGCCCTGTCCGGAGGGCAGCGGCAATCGGTGGCCATTGCCCGTGCGGTCTATTTCAACGCCCGCATCCTGATCATGGACGAACCTACTGCCGCCCTCGGCCCGCATGAGACCCAGATGGTCGCCGAACTGATCCAGCAGTTGAAGGCAGAAGGGATAGGCATTTTCCTGATTGACCATGATGTGCACCAGGTGATGGAGCTGTGCGATCGTGCTTCCGTAATGAAAAACGGGCGCCTGGTCGGTACTGTCGATATCGACAAGGTGACTGATGATGACCTGCTGAGCATGATCATCCTGGGCAAACAACCCGGCGAAACAACTGCAGCCTGACGATCAAAAATCTCTGGGGGCCGCCAGTCGGCAGCAAACCAAACCCGTCCGAACGGCAACCGCGCCGCATGAGCGGCATCGAAACAGCCTCACCCGGCCAACTGACTGAGATCGGACAGAGGCTCACCAAGCATCCAGAAGCCAGAGCGCAGCGACGGAAAACATAGGATGACGGCTAGAACAGCCGTGCCGCAAGTATTTACTTTTGCTGAGTTATATGCACCGAAAAATTGATGGCGGAGACGAAGGGATTCGAACCCTCGAGACGGTTTCCCGTCTGCACCCTTAGCAGGGGTGTGCCTTCGACCACTCGGCCACGTCTCCGCCGACCCGTTTAGCGGGATGGATCGGTGGGGGCAAGAGCGAAAACCCCTGCCCCGTGCCTTTCTTAAGCCAGCGTGACGGCAATCCCAAAATGCAGACGCATCACGATGAGCGCCAGGCGCCGTCCTGGGATATCGGTCGCCGCCAGAAGGCTCTGGCTGCCACGACGGAGGCCACACACCCGCATGAGAGCTTCAACGGATGTCGCAGAGACGATTTGGCTAACCTGCCCATCTCTGCGTGATCGTCTCTCCTGCCCATCGCGTCTGGCTCTCGAAATCAAGTGACCGCGCAAGCGCTTGGCCGTTTGCGGCGATGTTCCGGCATTGGACATCGTTCGCGCGGATCCAGTCGAGTTTTTCTTCGAGGTCCGACAGGTCCGCCTTGACTGGCACGTGGGTCTCGAACGGGACCAAACGGTCATAATACCATTGGCGGAAGCCGTATTCGCTGTCGACTTTCAGCACGCAGCATCCCAGGTGGAAACGCTCAATGAGGTTGCTCCAGGCGTTGGAATAACCATCCACGTCCAGGGCGAACTTGCGCCTTCTCCAGCCACCAGGAGGCACGCGGTCGCCGAGCAGGCCCGCCGCCTCCAGTGCCGCGCGGTCGGTGCCCTCGCCCACGACGAAACGCATATCGATGCCGTCCAGATCGCGGGCTTTCAGCGCCAGGCGCAGGCGTTGTTTGACGCCGGGGTGGTCCACCATCTCGGGCAGGAGGCTGTAGAGCCCCTGGCCGTTCACGCTGCCGCGCCAGATCACGCCTTCTTCTCGTTCGTTCCAGGGCACGGCTTTCGCGAGCGCGTGGTGGCGCATGCGCAGATAGCCACGGCGGCGAAAGAAATAGCTGTCCGGCAGTAAGCCTCGCGCCGGATCGAAGGCCGAAAAGGCATAATCGGCCAGGCTGGGCTGGTCACCATCAGAAAGAGAGATCGACAGGGTTTCGACCGACTCGGAGGCATTCAGCAGCCACCAGATCGGGGCCGCTGCCCGCCCCTGAATGAAATTTGTCGGAACCCGGTCACCCGGGCGAGCACCAGCCCGCATCCGCACCGCATCGCCGTCGCGGCGCAGCATCAGATCGAAGAACGGTAGGCTCGGGTCCAACTCCAGTCGCAGAGGAGGCAAGTCCGGGCGCAACTCGCGCAACTCTTCGGTGAGGTTGGCCGCGATCTCTTCGGGTGTCACACCGAGGGGGCGGTTGGACCAGACCGAAGGGTTCGGCAAAACCGGCTGCTGCTGGCGGCGCTGGCCGCGGGATGCGCGCCAACGCCGCAGCATGATCAGGCGTTGAACAGGAAGTGCAGCACGTCCCCGTCCTTGACCATGTAGCTTTTGCCCTCGGCGCGCATCTTGCCCGCCTCCTTGGCGCCGCCTTCGCCATTGCAGGTGATGTAATCGTCATAGGCGATCGTCTCGGCGCGGATGAAACCGCGTTCGAAATCACCGTGGATGACGCCGGCAGCCTGGGGCGCCAGGGTGCCTTCGCGGATGGTCCAGGCCCGGGCCTCTTTCGGGCCGACGGTAAAGTAGGTCTCCAGGTGCAGAAGCTCGTAGCCCGCGCGGATCAGACGATCCAGGCCCGCCTCTTCCAGGCCGAGCTCTTCCAGGAACATCTCCATGTCATCGGCGTCGAGCTGGGAAATCTCTTCCTCGATCTTGGCCGAGATCACCACGGACGCCGCGCCCTGCTCCTCGGCCATTTTTGCGACCGCGTCGGAATACTTGTTGCCCTTGGCCGCATCCCCCTCGTCAACGTTGCAGACATAGAGGATCTTCTTGGTGGTCAGCAGTTGGAGCATGTTCCAGGCCTTGCGGTCTTCATCGTCGACCTCGACCGTGCGGGCGGGCTGGCCGTTCTCCAGCGCCTCCATCGCGGCCTTCATCAGGCGTTCCTGCTGGACCGCCTCCTTGTCGCCGCCACGCACCTTGCGCACGATGTTCTGCAGGCGCTTTTCGATCGATTCCATATCGGCCAGCATCAGCTCGGTCTCGATCACTTCGGCATCCTCGACCGGGTTCACGCGGCCTTCGACATGGGTGACGTCGCCGTCATCGAAACAGCGCAGCACGTGGGCGATGGCGTCCACCTCGCGGATGTTGGCCAGGAACTGGTTGCCCAGCCCTTCGCCCTTGGATGCCCCCTTTACCAGGCCCGCGATATCGACGAAGGTCATGCGGGTCGGAATGATCTCCTTCGACTTGGCGATGGCGGCCAGCTTGTCCAACCGCCCGTCCGGCACCGCGACCTCGCCCACGTTGGGCTCGATCGTGCAGAAGGGAAAGTTCGCGGCCTGCGCAGCGGCCGTCTTGGTCAGCGCGTTGAAGAGGGTCGATTTGCCGACGTTCGGCAAACCCACGATACCCATTTTGAAACCCATGACGGCCTCCTGATGTTTGTCGCGCCCGTGCATATGGGTTTGGGCGGTTTTGCGCAAGCGTGGTAGACTGCCCGAAGGGAGGACAAAGCCATGCAACCGATTGCCTACCTCTTCTTCAAGGGCCAATGCCGCGCCGCAATGACCTATTACGGCGAACTCTTCGGCTCCACACCCGAAATCATGACCTTCTCCGACATGCCGGACGCGGACCGCGCCAAGATGCCCGGCGCGCCGGATGATGCGGTGATGCACTGTGCGCTTGCCATCGACGAGGGCTGGATCTATGGCGCCGATGACCCGTTTGACGAGATGCGGGCGATGGACGGCTCTTACGTCACCCTGGCCCTGCCCGACGAGGCCGAGACCCAGCGTGTCTGGGCCGCCCTTGCCGACGGGGCGGATGTGCGCATGCCGCTGACGCCGATGTTCTGGACGCCGCTTTTCGGGTTGTTGACAGACAAGTTCGGCATCCGTTGGATGATCATGACGGATGTCGCCCCAGAATGACTTTACCCCAGGAGATTGAGACAATGGATTTGAACCCGTACCTGACCTTCAACGGCAACCTCGAAGAAGCCTTTGCCCATTACGCCAAGGTGCTGGGCGGCGAGGTGACCGTGCTGCAACGGTTCACCGAGATGCCCGGGGCCGACAAGATGCCGCCCGAGATGCTGGACAAGGTCATGCATGGCGAGTTGCGCGTGGGGGATCGCAAGATCATGGGCTCGGACAATGCGGGGCCGGATTTCGTGCCGCCCGCCTCCGTGCATATTCAGACCGGCTGGACCGATTTCGACGAGGCCGCCCGGGTCTTTGCCGGGCTCAGCGAGGGCGGCGAGGTCATCATGCCCTTTGCAGAGACCTTCTGGTCGCCCGGCTTCGGCATCTGCCGCGACAAGTTCGGCGTGCCCTGGATGGTCAATGTCTATGGCGCGGATTACATGAGCGACCCGGCAACCGACCCGGCTTGACACTGTCGTTCATAGGCATAACCTGCCGGGAAAAAGGTGTTCGTCCTTGGTTCAGTTCGCTTTCATTCTTCGTGGCGCACTGGTCGCCTTTCTGATTGGCATGCTGCCATACACCCTCTTGGGGCTCGTCTACGACGGCTGGCACAGACCGCTTGAGCACCTCTGGGAAGAGCTGGTCGTATACCTGCTGTTCGGTGGCTATCTTTCGATCTGGATCACAGGGCTGATAGTGCTGATCTGGCTGCCGCTTGCGGCATTTCGCAAGAGGGTGCCTTGGTGGATTGCGCCGTTGGTCAGCACTCTGATCTGCGCCCCCATCTTCTGGGCGCTGACCGATTTCCAATGGTTCGGCCCTAACCTCGGGCTTGTCTTCGGCATGTTGACCGGCTCTGCCTTTTGGTGGGGCGCTTTTGGGAGGCAGCGGGTTCAAGTCATGACCTTTCGCCCGACTTGGTAACCGCAGAGGTCGAGCGGGATTGATTTTCCCGCCCGCTTTGGGCACATCGGGACGGATACACTCAGAAGGACGCCCCGATGACTCGCATTGACGACAAGTTCGCTGCCCTGAAAGCCGCAGGCAAGAAGGCCTTCGTCAGCTATATCATGGCGGGCGACACCGACGAGGCGACCTCGCTGGAGGTGATGAAGGGCCTGCCTGCCGCCGGGGTGGATATCATCGAGTTGGGGCTACCCTTTACCGACCCGATGGCGGACGGCCCGACCATCCAGTTGGCCGGGCAGCGCGCGCTGGAAGGCGGCATGACCCTGCAGAAGACGCTGGATATGGCGGCCGAGTTCCGCAAGGGCGACGACACCACGCCGATCGTGCTGATGGGCTATTACAACCCGATCTACAACCGCGGGGTGGACCAGTTCCTGGCCGACGCCAAGGCCGCCGGGATCGACGGGCTGATCGTCGTCGACCTGCCGCCGGAAGAGGATGAGGAGCTGTGCATCCCCGCCCAGGCCGCCGGGTTGAACTTCATCCGCCTGGCGACCCCCACCACCGATGACAAGCGCCTGCCCAAGGTGCTGCAGAACACGTCCGGGTTCGTCTATTACGTCTCGATCACCGGGATCACCGGCGCGGCCGAAGCCTCGGCGGCGGATGTGGCGCCGGAAGTGGCGCGCATCAAGGCCGCGACCGACATTCCCGTCATCGTCGGCTTCGGCGTGAACACGCCCGAGAAGGCCGAGGCGATTGCCGGGGTGGCAGACGGCACCGTCGTGGGCTCCGCCATCGTCAGCCAGATCGCGGCGGGCAAGCCGGTGGCTGAAGTGTTGGCCTTCGTGAAGTCCCTGGCCGATGGGGCGCATCGGGGCTGAGGCTCCGGCTCGCGGTCCGCGAAAATTCTTCGAAGAATTTTGATGTCGGTGGCCGCGCTTCGCGCGGCCTTCGCATGTCCAGCACGGACATGCGGGCAACCAGACACAACGGCAGCCCCACACGTCCACCCGAGGGCCCTGCCCCCGCAGGGACCGAGACATCAAGCCTGCGCGTCAGCGCAGACCGCCTGGCAACACCCACCACAAACAAAAAAACGCCCGCGGTCTCCCACGGGCGCGTCACAGCGGATTGTCCTGATCTCAGACCCGGCGCAGCCGGATCACCACATCCACCTTCGACACTTCCGCCCCCTGCGGCGCGTCCGGCAAGGCGGCGATCTTCAGGTCTTCCGCCGGGGCATCCATCAGCTCCTCGGTGTCTTCCCAAAAGAAATGCGGGTGGTTGGAGACATTGGTGTCGAAATAGCTCTTCGCGCCATTCACCGTGATCTCGCGCAACAGGCCCGCATCCGAGAACGAGCGTAGCGTGTTGTAGACCGTGGCCAGCGAGACCTTCTCGCCCGCGTCACGGGTGGCGTCATAGAGGCTCTCGGCCGTCACGTGACGATGCTGACCATCGCCCACCAGCAAAGACGCCAGGGCCAAACGTTGTCGCGTCGGTCGCAACCCTGCGCCCGACAGCCATTCCGCCCCAATTGTCATCGCATCGCTGGTCATAAGTGGAATCCCATTCGCTAGCCTGCCGCATTATATAGGACATATTGCCCCATTCAGGCAAGAGAGGCGCGCGAAACACCTTGTCCGCTTGACCCGCCAGCCCTTGCACCCGCATTCACCCCGGTGATAGACGGGGAGCAAGGGACACAACACAAGATATGGGGCAGCACCGAATGGCGGACTATCCGACGAGCTTCGACCGGGACGATCTTCTGAAATGCGCACGCGGGGAGCTGTTCGGCCCCGGCAATGCGCAGCTGCCGGAACCGCCCATGCTGATGATGGACCGCATCACCGATATTTCCGCTGACGGTGGTGCCCACGGCAAGGGCCACGTGCTGGCCGAGTTCGACATCACCCCCGACCTGTGGTTCTTCGACTGCCACTTCCCCGGCAACCCGATCATGCCCGGCTGCCTGGGTCTGGACGGCCTGTGGCAGCTGACCGGCTTCAACCTGGGCTGGCGCGGCTGGACCGGCCGCGGCTATGCGCTGGGCGTGGGCGAAGTGAAACTGAAGGGCATGGTGCGCCCCGACCGCAAGATGCTGACCTACAAGATCGACTTCACCAAGGCCGTGCAAACCCGCCGCCTGACCATGGGCGTCGCTGACGGCATCGTCGAGGCGGACGGCGAGGTGATCTACGAGGTCAAGGACATGAAAGTGGCGCTCAGCGAGAGCTGAGATTGGTACAGAAAGGCACAAACAAGGCCTTAGGTTATGTTTATCGAGTTGCTGATAGGGTTCCTGATTGTCGCACTGATCCTTTACGTTGGGATCAATCTTCAAAAACCCTATCAGCGGCCGCCGCGACCGCCTGAAACTCCCGATCTAAGACCATCAACCCGGCAACCAGATCCCTTCAATGCGAAGCGTGCCAAACCCACACCAAGCAAACCACAGCTGGTCGGTCGCGCATTTGTCGTGGATGGTGACACCATCAAGATTCAGAAGACCCAGATCCGGCTGTTCGGCATTGACGCCCCGGAAATGAACCACCCCTACGGTAAAAAGGCCAAATGGGAGCTTGTTGCCCTGTGTAAGGGGAAAGATGTCCGCGCAGAAATCACCGACACGGACGACCATGGCCGCACCGTCGCCAAGTGTTACTTGGAAGACGGGCGCGACCTATCCGCTGAGATGGTCAAGGCCGGGTTGGCGATTGATTGGCCGAAGTTCTCAGGCGGAAAATATCGCCACCTGGAAGTCGCAAACGCTCGCAAGAAAATGTGGTTGGCCGATGCCCGACAAAAGGGCCGCATTCATGTCTGGGAACAATTCGAGGCCAAGCAGCGGGCGCAGGCCTCCAAGGAGTAGCCCAAGACCATCAGAGCCATGGGCTACCGCCCCATTTCACGACGTTATCGCATTCAGAAACCACTCTTTGACCGACAATTGAACGAAAGCAAATCCAATGAAGAACCTGATCGCCTACGCCACCATCACATTCGGCGTCCTACTTGTTGTCCTTGGTTGGTTCGCGAAGTTTACAGACTTCACGCCCTACTTCCTGGCCTTTGGCATCGTCATGATCGGCGTTGGCGGTGGCATGCGAACCAAGCCGAAATAACTCGAACTGAATGCGCCAGTGCGCACACCTTAGCTTTCCAAAGCACGGCAAACGGAAAGGGAATGGCACCTTCCAACTTCCCCGCCTTGCCCCCACCCCGCGCCTGTCCTACACAGTCTTAAGCTTATCTAAAGGAGACCGCGCATGCGTCGTGTCGTCGTAACCGGGCTGGGGATCGTCTCGGCTATTGGGAACAATGCGGAAGAGGTTCTGGCCTCTCTGAAAGCCGGGAAATCCGGGATCACTGCGAACGAGGACATGATGGAACACGGGTTCCGCAGCCAGATCGCGGGCAAGCCGGATATCGACATTACCCAGCATGTGGACAAGCGCACGCTGCGCTTCATGGGGCCGGGCGCGGCCTATGCCTATATCGCGATGGGCCAGGCCATTGAAGACGCAGGCCTCAGCGAGGATCAGGTGATCAACCCGCGCACCGGGCTGGTTGCTGGCTCCGGTGGTCCTTCAACCTCGGCCATGTTCTCGGCGCATCAGACCGCGCTGAAATCCGGCGCGACCAAGCGCATTGGCCCCTTTGCCGTGCCGAAATGCATGGGCTCGACCATCAGCGCCAACCTGGCCACCGCCTATCAGATCAAGGGCATCAACTATTCGATCACCTCGGCCTGTTCGACCTCGCTGCACTGTATCGGCAATGCGGCGGAGCAGATCATGATGGGCAAGCAGGACATCATGTTCGCAGGCGGCGGCGAGGAGCTGGACTGGACCCTCTCCTGCCTGTTCGACGCGATGGGCGCGATGTCGTCCAAGTACAATGACACGCCCGAGAAAGCCTCGCGCGCCTTTGACGCCAACCGCGACGGGTTCGTGATCGGCGGCGGCGGCGCCATCGTGGTGCTGGAGGACCTGGAACACGCCCTGGCCCGTGGCGCGACCATCTATGCCGAGGTCACCGGTTATGGCGCCACCTCGGACGGCGCCGACATGGTCGCCCCCTCGGGCGAAGGCGGCGAACGCGCCATGCGCCTGGCGCTGCAGACCCTGCCCAAAGACCGCACCGTCAGCTATATCAACGCGCACGGCACCTCGACACCGGTCGGCGACGTGGGCGAAGTGGAAGCGGTGCGCCGCGTGTTTGGCGAGGGCAGCACGCCCCCGATCAGCTCGACCAAATCCATGACCGGCCACAGCCAGGGCGCCACCGGCGCGCAGGAAGCTGTCTATTGCCTGTTGATGCTGAAGGATGATTTCATCACCCCCTCGATCAATGTCGAGGAATTGGACCCGGCGCTGAAGCCGGAAGAGATTGCAACCGAACTGGTTGAAAACGCAGGGCTGGACAGTGTCATGACCAACAGTTTCGGCTTCGGCGGCACCAACGGGTCGATGATTCTGAGCAAGTACAAGGGGTAAGCGGTATGGCAGGTTTGATGGAAGGAAAGCGCGGCCTGATCATGGGCGTCGCGAACAATCGCTCGATTGCCTGGGGCATTGCCCAGGCGATGGCGAACGAGGGCGCGGAACTGGCGTTCTCCTACCAGGGCGATGCCTTCGGGCAGCGGGTGAGGCCGCTGGCCGAAAGCGTGGGCTCGTCGATCCTGGTCGACATGGACGTAACCGATGACGCGGCACTGGACGCGGGCTTCGCCGATCTGGCCAGCCACTGGGACCGGGTCGATTTCCTGGTCCATGCGATCGCTTATAGCGACAAGAACGAGCTGACCGGTCGCTTCGTTGATACCAGCCGTGAGAACTTCAAGAACTCGCTGGATATTTCGTGTTACTCGCTGATCGAGGTCGCCCGCCGCATCGCGCCGATGATGACCGAAGGCGGCACGATCATGACCATGACCTATGGCGGCTCGAACCGGGTGACGCCCTATTACAACGTCATGGGCGTGGCCAAGGCGGCGCTGGAAAGCTCTGTGCGCTACCTCGCCAATGACCTGGGCCCCGATGGGATCCGCGTGAACGCGATTTCGCCTGGTCCGATGAAAACCCTTGCCGGGGCCGCCATCGGCGGCGCGCGTAAAACCTTCCGCCATACGGAAGCGAACGCCCCCCTGCGTACCAATGCCACGTTGGAAGCCATCGGCGGCACGGCGGTCTACCTGGCGTCCGATTACGGCGCCTGCACCTCCGGCGAGATCATTACCGTCGACAGCGGCTACCACGTGCTGGGCATGCCGCAATCCGACAACCTGTAAAACAGCTTCCACGCCTGCGGACCCGCCGCGCCTTCATCCTGGGCGCGGCGGTTTCTCTTGCGGGATATGATCGCGGCGTGCAGTAGCAAGATGACAGCCATGCGGCTTGCTGGATCGACGACGGTCGCGGCGTGGTCCTTGGCCCCACGCACAGGTCCGCAGTCCCCTAGCCAATTTTCTTGCTCCAAGCACTTCGCCGCACCGAAGGCACCGACTGTTGTCACAGCCCCCAATGCCCCCCACATTGCCCAAGCGTCAACAGTCTGGTTCCCAACAAGCCCTTGCCCGAATCCCCGATCCGCGCCATGCCGGAAGAACCTGGGTAAACACGGGGTTAATCCATCCGGATCGACCCATGGGGGAAAGGCGCCATGACATTCCTGATCCTGGCAGGCACGCTGATGCTGGCCACCGTTCTGATGGTGCGCCCGGCGCTGGTGGACGGCCCGCCCCTGGTGCTTCAGGGGTTCAACGGCGCGGGCGTGGTGCTGGGCTTCACCTGTTTCGTGGCCATCGCCGTGGTCATGGACCCGCTGTTCAGCTTCGCCCTGTTGCTCGCCTTCCTGTTGCATGAATTCGGCCATGTCATCGCCCATCGTCTGGTCGGCCACCATGACGCGCGGTTCCGCCTGATACCCTTCTGGAACGGCGCGCGCATCTCCGACCAACAACCAACCACCGACGCCGATGCCTTCTTCATCGCCCTGATGGGCCCCGGCGTATCGCTCGCCCCGATGGTGCTGAGCTTTGCGCTCGCCCCGGCACTTTCCTCTTCCAGCCCGCTCGCTGCCGAGCTCTTCCTGCAATTCGCTCTGGCCACCGGCGCGCTCAACTTCGTGAACCTCCTGCCGATCTGGCCACTGGACGGGGGCCGCTGCGTGCGTCTTCTGGTGCAGGCCCGCGCCCCGCGCTTCGGCCCGCTGGCCGCCGCCGCCATGGCCGCGGCGCTGCTGGGGTTCGCCATGACTGTGCAATCGGTGCTGTTGACCCTGCTGGCGCTGGTGGGCGGTTTCGCCCTGATCACCAACCGCACTGATGGCGACCCGCGCCCGGGGCTGTCGCCCCGCCAATGGCGCGTCGCCGCCACCGCGTGGTTCGCCTCCCTTGCCGCCTTCTTCCTGGGCGGCTGGTGGGTGATCAAGCTGATCCCGCTCTCCTGACCCACCTCCGCGCCTGGCCCGCCGCATCGGCGGAGCGGGGCGGGTGGATGGGTGCTTCGTCGATGCGGCGGGCCGGGCGCATTTCTACCCCCTTTCCCCGTAGGTTAACCTGTGCCACCCTCCGCCCCGAGAGGGAGACCCGCGCATGACAATTACCACCTGCATTTTCGACGCCTATGGCACGCTCTTCGACGTGACGGCCGCCGCGCGCGAAGCCGCCCAGGAACCGGGCAACGCGGCCCTGGCCGAATGCTGGCCCAAACTCGCCGCCGACTGGCGCGCCAAGCAGCTCGAATACACCTGGCTGCGCGCCATAACCGGCGAGCACACGGATTTCTGGACCGTCACCCAGAACGGGCTCGATTGGGCGTTGGAGACGCAGGGCCTCTCCGACCCCACCCTGCGCGAACGCCTGCTGCAACTCTATTGGGAGCTCTCCGCCTACCCCGAGGTCCCCGCCATGCTTGCCGCATTGAAGGACGCGGGGTTCAACACCGCAATCCTGTCGAACGGCTCACCCGACATGCTGGCAGGCGCCGTCACCTCAGCGGGGCTGGCCAAACTGCTGGACGACTGCCTGTCAGTCGAAAGCGTCGGCATCTTCAAGCCCGCCGACGAGGTCTATCAGCTGGTGCCCAACCGGTTCGGCTGCGCCCCGGATCAAGTGCTCTTTGTCAGCTCGAACGGCTGGGACGCGGCAGGCGCCACCGGTTTCGGCTTCACCACCGCCTGGGTCAACCGCGCCGGATTGCCCATCGACCGGCTGGACCACCGCCCCGCACATATCCTCACCGACCTAACCGGCATTCCCGATATCGCGAAAGGCATCGCATGAAGACCTTCCAATCCACCGACGGACTGACGCTCGCCTATCGCGACGAGGGCGAAGGCCTGCCGGTCATCGCGCTGGCCGGGCTGACCCGCAATGGCGACGATTTCAACTTCGTGGCGCCCCATCTGGAAGGCGTGCGCCTGATCCGCCCGGATTATCGCGGGCGCGGCCATAGCGACTGGGCGCCCTACCAGTCCTACACGATCCAGGTCGAGGCGATGGATGTCTTGCACCTGATGGATCACCTCGGGTTGCAGCGCGCCGCCATCCTCGGCACCTCACGCGGAGGGCTGATTGCCATGGGGCTCGCCGCAACGGTACGCGACCGGCTGATCGGTGTCTGCCTCAACGACATCGGCCCGGTGATCGACCCGGATGGGCTCGAGACGATCATGGGCTACTTGGGGCGCGAGCCCGCCGCACGCACCTTCGAGGACGCAGCCCAGGCCCGCGCCAAGTTCATGACCGGCTTCGACGGCGTGCCGCTGGAGCGCTGGCGGGCAGAGGTGCATCACCTGTTCCGCGAAGATGCGGGCCGGCTCAAGAACCGCTACGACCCCGCCCTGCGCGATGCGGTGATCGAGGCGGGCGCCCAGCCCGTGCCCGATCTCTGGCCGCTCTTTGACGCGCTCAATGGCCTGCCCACGGCGCTGGTGCACGGCGCCAATTCGGATCTTCTGTCCGATGCCACCGTGGCCGAGATGCGCCGCCGCCACCCCGGCATGGGTTACGCCCGCGTACCCGGGCGCGGCCACGTGCCCTTCCTGGATGAACCCGAGGCGCTTTCGGTGATCCAGGCCTGGCTGGGAGAGATGCGATGAACATCGAGATGATCCGCACAGCCCAGGGACGCCTGCGCGGCCATGCCCGGGTCACGCCTCTGCTGTCCTCGCCCTTCCTGGACGAGATCGCCGGGCGGCGCCTCTTCGTCAAACCCGAATGCCTGCAACATACCGGCAGTTTCAAATACCGCGGCGCGCGCAATGCGATTGCCGCGCTGGATGATGCGACCCGGTCACGCGGCGTCATCGCCTTTTCCTCCGGCAACCACGCCCAGGGCGTGGCCCTGGCCGCCGCCGAACACGGGGTAGCGGCGGTGATCGTCATGCCGTCAGACGCGCCGAAACTGAAGATCGACAACACCCGCGCCCTGGGGGCCGAGGTGGTGCTTTATGACCGTGCGAACGAAGACCGCGACAAAATCGGCGCGCAGCTGGCCGGGGATCGCGGCCTGACCCTGGTCAAACCCTTCGACGAGCCGCAGGTCATCGCGGGCCAAGGCACCGTCGGGTTGGAAATCGCCGCCCAAGCCGCCGAACACGGCTACGCCGACGGTGACGTGCTGGTGCCCTGCGGCGGCGGCGGGCTGACCTCTGGCATCGCGCTGGCGCTCGCCTCTGACGCGCCCGGCATGCGCGTGCGCCCGGTGGAGCCCGAAGGTTTCGACGATGTTGCCCGCTCGCAAGCCGCCGGGGCGATCCAGCGCAATACCCGCCTGTCGGGTTCGCTCTGCGACGCGATCATTACCCCCCAGCCGGGTGACCTGACCTGGCCCGTCATCGACCTCTATTGCGGCCCCGGCCTGGTGGTCAGCGAAGACGACTGCCTGCGCGCCATGGCGCTCGCCTTTACCCGGCTGAAACTGGTGATCGAACCCGGCGGCGCCGTTGCGCTGGCCGCCGCCCTGTTCCACCGGGACCAGGTTGCGGGCGACGCGGTCACCGTGGTCACCTCCGGTGGCAATGTCGACGCCCAGGTCTTTGCCCAGGCGCTTGAAAGATTTGCATGAATACCACGCGCGCAGTCACTTGAACTACCAAAGCGGCAAACCGAAGCCCTGCGTGCGAGGGGTCTGTCAGCTCTGCTGCCGATCATCCCAGTTGGCACGCCAATAGTCGAACCAGATTGCCGCAGGGAAAAGGATTGGGCCAGTATAAGCCGCAAAGTATATTACCCACGCAAACCGTGACCCGACAACGAAATCGGGTTGGAAGTAAACACAGGCAACCGCAGCCAACCAGATAATGACGCTAATGCCCGTTGCCCGGATCACTTCCTTCTTTCCGTATTGTCTTCTCTGCAAAGCGCGTATCTTTCTCGTTGGCAATACATCGAGCGGTTCGGCGGCACTTACGCTACACGCTGCCATTCACCCGAACAACCGCGTCCAGGGTGGTTTGGTGTGGATCCATCATTGCCTTGTCACACTCCCCAACACACAATAGCCGCACACCGGATCAGGAGGCCCATATGACCGAGTTCACGATTGCCAGTTTCAACGTCAAGAACCTGATCGGCCCGGACAAGGAATACTACCGGTTCCAGGAATACACGCCTGAGGAATACGCGTGGAAGAAAGACTGGATGGCCGACCAGCTCTTGACGCTCGACGCCGATGTGGTGGGGTTTCAGGAGCTCTTTGAAGAAGAAGCGCTCAAAGATGTGGTCGCCGAAGCCAGTCGCCGCGCGCATGCCCATAACAAGGCGACCATCCCGGACGAGGGCAAGCGCTATCACCGCAAGGTCATCTTCCGCAAACTGGCAGTGGAGCCCTGGGACAATGCCGCCCTGGCCTTTGCCCCGAACGTGGCCGACGGCGGGCCGGGGGAACGGCGCCCCGGCCTGGCGGTGCTGTCGCGGCTGGGCTTCGTCGGCGAACCGGAGGTGATCCAGGACCTGCCCGAGCCCTTGACCATTCCCTTCCCGGCGCTGCGCGGGCTCGACGGGGACGCGGGCTCCTACACGCTGACCCGCCTGTCGCGCCCGATCCTCAAGGTGCGCATCCCCGTGGGTGGCCAGGTCGTGACCCTGTTCAATTGCCACCTGAAATCCAAGCTGGGCGAGTTCATCACCCCGAAGGGCGCCGAGTTCGCACCCGAAGAGGACCTGACCCGCTATGACCCGGTCGGCCGCGCGCTTGGCTCCCTGCGGTCCGCCGTGCGGCGCATGGCCGAGGCCTGGGTGCTGCGCAAGCTCATCGTTGACGAGATCCGCCAGGGAAACCCGGTGGTCGCGCTTGGCGATTTCAACGATGGCGAACACGCGGTGAGTTCCGAGATTATCTGCGGCGAGGTGCCCTTCAAGAACTACGCCTGGATGCTACGCCACGATGCCGAGGCCAAGAATGACCGCTATTCGGCGGATCAGTCCAAGGCGATCACCGAAGCAGTCGAAAGCGTGCGGCTTCATTCGGCCGAGAAGCTCTTCGTGCGTAAAAGCCTGCGCGACATGGTCTATACCTCCAGCTTCGGCGGGGTCTACGAGTCCATCGACCAGATCCTGCTCAGCCGTCATTTCCACCCGGACAATGCGGACCGGGTGGCCGAGATGACCTATTTCTCGGTGCTGAACGACCATATCACCGATGGCTCCCACCCCGAGGCGCCCTATAACAAGCTCGCCTCGGACCACGGCCAGATCATGGCACATTTCCGGTTGCGGGACTGACCGGAATCTTCGAAGAGAGCGGATAGGAGAAGAGCCATGTTCATCATTCCGCCCGACCCAGGCAGCCTGAAACTGCACACCGAAAGCCACGGGCCCGAAGACGCGCCTGCGCTGGTGCTGGCCCATGCGCTGGGGTCTTCCCTGCGCGCCTGGGACGGTCTGCTGCCCCATCTGCCCGAGGGCCTGCGCGTCATCACGCTGGACATGCGCGGCCACGGGCAATCGCCCTGCCCGGACGGCCCCTATCCAATGGGTGACCTGGTGGCGGACGCATCCCGGGCGCTGGACCGGTTGGAGGTCAAGGGTTGCGTGTTCCTGGGCCTGTCGATCGGCGGCATGATCGCCCAGGGTGTGGCAGCGGAACGGCTCGACCTGGTGCGCGCCATGGTGCTGTCATCGACGGCGGCCAAGATCGCCACGCCCGCTGTCTGGGACGAGCGCATGGACGCCATCCGCAAGGGCGGGATCGAGGCGGTGGTGGAACCGAACATGGAGCGCTGGTTCTCCCGTCGGACCCGCCGCGACGCACCGGAGCTGGTCGACGAGGCCCGCGCCCGGATGCGCGCCACGCCGCTCGAGGGCTACCTGGGCTGCTGCGCCGCGATTTCCGAGACCGACCTTTACGAAAGCACCTCGAACCTGACCCTGCCCACCCTGGTCACGGCGGGGACCGAGGATGGATCAACCCCCGCCGACCTCGTGCGCGAGACGGCTGGCCTGATCAAGGGCGCCCGGTTCGAGCTGATCCGGAACACCGGCCACATGTCACCCATCGAAGCGCCCGAGGTCTACGGCGCGCTGGTGTCGGAGTTCCTGCACGACATCGCCCATGTCTGAAACCGTGCCTGACACCCTGCTGGTGCACGGATCGGCTCACGGCGCCTGGTGCTGGCGCGATCTGATCCCGGCACTGGAGGCACGCGGCCACCGCGCCCGCGCCATCGACCTGCCCTGCCACGGTGACGACACCACCCCCCTCGCCGAGGCGACGCTGATGGGTTACGCTCAGGCGATCCTCGACGCGATCGACACGATGGGCGGCGGGCCCGTGACCCTGATCGGCCACTCCATGGGCGGCTTTCCGATCACCCAGGCCGCCTGCCTGGCACCGGAAAAGATCCGCCGCCTGATCTACCTCTGCGCCTATGTCCCCGCCCCCGGCAAAACCCTGGTCGAGATGCGCCGCGCGGGGCCCTATCAACCCCTGGACGGCGCGCTGGACATTGCCGAGGACGGCTCCTGGTTCACCTTCAAGCCCGACCGCATCCAGGACCTGCTTTATCAGGACTGTCCCGAGGTGCTGCCCCTGGCCCGCGCCAACCTATGCCGCGAACCGACCCTGCCCGCGAACACGGCCGTTACCGGCAGCCACACCGTGCCCAGCAGCTACATTCGCTGCACGCGCGACGCCACCATCCCGCCGAACTACCAGGTCACGATGAGCGCGGATTGGGACAGCACTCGTGACCTCCACTGCGGCCATTCCCCTTTCTTCGCCTGCCCGGAAGCGCTCGCAGATACAGTGACGGACCTGGCCTGATCGCGACATCCCTGTCGAAAACACACTTGCCGGGGACTGTTTGTCCTCCCATCGTTGGGGAAAACAGGGACATGACATGCAGACCCATCCACCTACTCCGTGCCATGTGTTCGGCCCATTGCGTGCCTTCGAGGACACGGCCCGGCGTGATGTCATCCAGTTCGACTGACCCCATGCGGAACGGTCAGGCAATCGCCCAGCCGCTCCCATTGCCGCCGCGACATACGTTCACGGGCCGCAAGCAGCCAATAGGTCTCATGATGGGGCAAGACATGGTCGGTGGCGCGCACCAGCGTGCCGCGCGCCAGATCCTCGGCGATCAGCGGCAGCGAGGCGATCAGAACGCCCAACCCGGCCCGCGCCGCCGCCAGCCCCAGGGAAAACGTATCGAACCGCAGCTCGGGCAGCGGCGTGGTGGCCATCCCGGTCTGCTCGCACCATTGCCCCCAGCCGGGGCGCGGACCGGCCACCGCCAGGCGCGGCAGGCTGGCAACCGGTCCTTGGGCCAGCAACTCGGGCGTGGCGACCAGGGCGAACTCCTCATCGTAGAGCGGGCGTTTATAGGCCACCGGCCAATCCCCGCTGCCATAAATCACCCGGATCGCCGTGTCGTCCTTGGCCTCGTCACTGGCCACCACCATGGTGCGCAGCTTGACCTGCGCGCCGGTCTCGGCGGTCAGGCGGGCGAGGCGCGGCACCAGCCAAAGCTCGATGATCGAGGCGCTAGCGGACAGGGTCAGGCGGTTGCGCGCCACACCGAAGAGCGCTTCGGAACTGTCGCGCAGCCCGGAGAGCGCCGCCTGCACATGGGGCAGCCAGGCCTCGCCCTCCGCGGTCAGGGTTATGCGTCGCGCCTCGCGGGTAAACAGCCGCGCGCCCAGGCGTTTCTCCAGATGGGCAATGCGCTGGCTGATGGCGGATTGGGTCAGGCCGGTTTCCGTAGCAGCGGCGGTAAACGACCCCAACCGCGCCGCCGTCTCGAACGCCCGGATCCATTCCAGCGGCAACTGATCGAAGCCCACATTTTGCATTACCAAATCCGCCCCTCAGGTGGTGATAGCCTTATTGGAGTTTATGGACGCCCCTTGGCACACTGTCGAGACAATCAGTTCCACCAAGGAAACACGCGAACATGACCCAGGTATCCCTCACGCCCACGGGCGATGTGCTCACCCTGTCCGGCCCCTCCGGCGACATCCGTTTTCACGCGATCTGGCTGCGTGACAACGCGCTGGATGCGGAAACCCGCGATCCCGGCAACAAGCAGCGGCTGATCACCATGGCCGACATTCCGGCGGACCTGTCGATTTCGTCCGCCGAGGCAAATGGCGAAACCGTGGACGTCACCTTCGCCCCCGAGGGCAAGACGGTGACTTTCCCCGTCGATTGGCTTGAAGCCAACGCCTATGACCGCGCGCAGGACCAGACGCTCGCCCGCGTGCCCGAAGGCGCCACCGCCTGGGCCTCCGAGCTGATGGCCAATATCCCCAGCGGCTCCTACCCCGAGATGAAGGCAGACAAATCCGCCCTGCGCGCCTGGCTGACCCATATGCGCAGGTACGGTTTCGCCAAGGTCACCGGCATGGACGCGAAACCCGGTGAGCTCTTCGACCTCGTCGCCCTCTTCGGCTTCGTGCGCGAGACCAACTACGGCCGCAATTTCGAGGTCCGGACCGAGGTGAACCCGGTGAACCTCGCCTACACCGGCCTGGGGCTGCAGGCCCACACCGACAACCCCTACCGCGACCCGGTGCCGTCCGTGCAGGTGCTGTCCTGCCTCGATAACTCCGCCGAAGGGGGCGAGAACATGCTGGTCGACGGGTTTGCCTGCGCCCAGCGCCTGTTGGCGGAAGATCCCGAAGGTTTCGCCGCGCTGGCCGGTCATTCCGCCCGCTTTGCCTATACCGGCAGCGCCGACGTCGCCCTGCATTCGCACCGCCCGATGATCGAGCTGTCGCCCGAGGGCATCCTCAAGGCGATCCGCTTCAACTCGCGGTCCTGGGCCCCGCTGACCGACGTACCGTTTGACAAGATGGAGACTTATTACCGCGCCTTCCGCCGCCTGTCGGACATCATCGACGATGAGGCGATGGAGGTGACCTTCAAGATGGAACCGGGCGAGGCGATCGTCTTTGACAACACCCGCGTATTGCACGCGCGCAAGGGCTATTCGGGCGAGGGCTCGCGTTGGCTTCAGGGGTGCTATTCCGACATGGACGGGGTTCTGTCGACCCTCGCAGCCTTGGAGGCGGAGCAATGAAACCGGATTTCAGCCAGCTGAACGCCAGCAACATCGTCGCCTTCATCGGCGATATCTTCGCCCGTCGCGGCGGCGAGGAATACCTGGGCGAGCCCGTCACCATGGCCGAACACATGCTGCAAGGCGCCACCATCGCCGAACAGAACGGCCAGTCCGAGGAAATCATCGTCGGCGCCCTTCTGCATGACATCGGGCATTTCACCTCGGAATTCGGCACCTACCACCCGGATGACACCGAAGATCGCCACCACGAGGACGCGGGGGAGGAGGTGCTGGCCCCGTTCTTCCCGCCGGTCATTACCGATTGCGTGAAATACCACGTGGCGGCGAAACGCTACCTCTGCGCCACCAAGCCCGAGTATTTCAAGCGCCTCTCCCCCGCTTCCGTGCATACGCTGGAGCTGCAGGGCGGGCCGATGAGTGCCGAGGAGGTGGCTGAGTTCGAACAGAACCCCAACCTCAAGGAGATCATCGCCGTGCGTTACCTGGACGAGGCGGGCAAGCGCGCAGACATGGAAACCCCGGATTTCGCCCATTTCGCACCCATGGTGCAGCGCATGGTCGACAAGCACATGGGGTCATCATAAGCGCGCCGGAGTATATTTTCGAGGCGTCCTCGAAGCCTTCCCTGCCCTGGCACGAGGTCCCGTTGATCCGCGCGACCGAGGAAAGCGTGAAAGGCTACGGTTGTCTGGTCGATGACCCAGACGGGTTCGAGATCGAGATCACCCGCTGGCCGCAACAGGGCTGGCGGCCGATCGACGAGGGCACCGGGGACGAAGGTGGCTGGGTCGAGGGCACGTTCAAATGTGACTGGCAGGGCGATGTGCTCTACGGCGAGAACGAGGCGGTGAAGGGCCACTATGTTCTGGGCTGGTCCGCCGACCCGCAGACAGCGCAAACCGACCGCCAGACCGCGCCCCGCGACCAGGTTCTGCTGTGGCACATGAACTACCACCCGGACGGCGGGCAGATGTTCTGGCCGCTGGACAACAAGCCCTTCATCGTGCCTGCGGCGCTGCCCGGCGACAACCTGACGCCCGACAAGGTCGTGGCTTTCTGGTGCGACGGCACACGCGGGCTCTACATCCACCCCGGCATCTGGCACGAGGGCATCTTTCCGGTCGAGGACAGCCAACGCTTCCTGGATCGCCAGGGCGCCGTGCACGCCCGCGTCAGCGCCGACATCGGCAAAGAATTCGGAGTTTACCTGAGCTGCCCGCTTCGGGCAGACATGGTGAAGGACATGTAGAAAGGACCGCTCATGAAGCTCCAGGACCTCGACATAATCGTCACAGCCCCGCCCGCTCCGGGCTGGGGTGGCCGCTACTGGATCTTCGTGAAACTCACGACCGCCTGCGGGATCACGGGCTGGGGTGAGGTCTATGCCGCCTCGGTCGGGCCCGAGGCCATGCGGGCGGTCATCACGGACGTCTTCGAACGCCACATGCAGGGCGAGAACCCGGAGAACATCGAGCTGATGTTCCGCCGCGCTTACAGCTCCGGCTTTACCCAGCGCCCCGACCTCACCGTCATGGGCGCCTTTTCGGGGCTTGAAATCGCCTGCTGGGACATCCTGGGCAAGGCGCATGACCGGCCGGTCTATGCGCTGATGGGTGGGCTGATGAATGAACGCATCCGGTCGTACACCTATCTCTACCCCCTGCCCCACCAGTCGATGAGCGACTTCTGGACCTCGCCCGATCTCGCCGCCGAATGCGCGGCGCAGATGGTGGCGAACGGGTTCACGGCGGTGAAATTCGACCCCGCCGGACCCTACACGGCGCGCGGCGGGCATATGCCGGCGATGCGCGACATTTCCCGCTCGGCGGCCTTCTGCAAGGCGATCCGCGAAGCGGTGGGCGACCGCGCGGACCTGCTGTTCGGCACCCATGGGCAGTTCTCGACCGGCGGGGCAATCCGGCTGGCGCAGGCGTTGGAACCCCATTCGCCGCTTTGGTTTGAAGAGCCAATTCCGCCCGACAATATCCCCGAAATGGCCAAGGTCGCCGCTGCCACCTCGATCCCCGTGGCGACCGGCGAACGTCTGACCACCAAGGCCGAGTTCGCCGAGGTCCTGCGCCAGGGGGCGGCAACGATCCTGCAACCGGCGCTGGGACGGTCCGGCGGCATTCTGGAAACCAAGAAGATCGCCGCCCTGGCCGAGGTCTACAATGCCCAGATGGCCCCACATCTTTACGCAGGCCCCATCGAATGGGCCGCGAACATCCAACTGGCCGCGAATATCCCCAACCTCTTGATGGCCGAAACCATCCAGAAGGGCGGCGATTTCCACCTGGCGCTGATCAAGCAATCGATCACCTGGGAGGACGGGTTCATCATCGCCCCCACCGCGCCGGGCCTGGGTATCGAGGTCGACGAGGACTTGGCGCGCGCCCATCCCTTTACCGGCGAAGGGCTGCACCTGGAGATGCAGGAAGCGCCTTGCGATTACGTGGACGAGAACGACTTCCAGGGCGGCGCACCGGCCACGGAATGACAACAATCCCAGCAGGTGGGCAACCGATGTCTCCTGACCGGAAACACGGGCATTTTCCGCTTCCAGACTCGCTCATTTCAACTTAACTATAAGTTGATTTTAGCTTTGGAGAGCCGCCATGTCGCTCCTGTTTCTTCTGCCCGCCCTGCTGGGCGTCGGCATCGCCCTGACCGCCTTTTCCGACGATGGTCCGGATGGCGAGCAAATCGACGGCACCGATGGAGCCGATACCCTGGAAGGCGGCAATGGCGACGACAGGATCGACGGGGGCCGCGGCGGCGATACGATCGACGGGGGGCGAGGCGCGGACCTGCTGTTGGGCGGCAGCGGCCACGACACGATCCACGGCGGTCTGGGTAGCGACACTCTGCACGGCAGCTGGGGCAATGACGAGCTTCATGGCGGGGCGCAGCACGACACGATCCACGGCGGCGAGGGCAATGACGACCTTCACGGCGACGAAGGCCATGACACGCTCTATGGCGGTGCGGATCGCGATTATCTCTATGGTGGCGACGGCAATGACACGCTGGATGGCGGCGATGCCAGCGACTGGATGTTCGGCGAATATGGCAACGACACCATGATCGGTGGTGGCGGGAACGACATCATGCGCGGCGGCAACGGGAACGACGAGCTATACGGTGGCGATGGCGCGGACCAACTTAATGGCGGCAGCCATGATAACCTGCTGGATGGCGGAGATGGCGACGATATCCTTACAGCCGGCTTGGGCGATGACAAGCTGTTCGGTGGAGAAGGCGATGACGAGATTTACGACGCCGGAGGTAGCAACCAGATCTACGGTGGTGCGGGGGATGACATCATACGGATCAACAGCCATGACGATGAGCAGGCAAGCCTCGTCGATGGCGGGGATGGGGACGATTTTATCCGGATCGGCTGGGCGGGTGACACCGGCATCGGTGGGGCGGGGAACGACATCCTATCGGCCTCCAATTTCGGCGGCACCCTGACCGGTGGTGAGGGCAACGACTTCTTCCAGGTCAACGCTGCCCCCGAGGCTGCCGTGAAGATCACAGACTTCTCGCCGGACGAAGATGTTCTGATGGTGAAGGACGACGCCGGTGACCACGTGGTCACGGTCGAGGACTGGGAGGACGGAACCGGGGCCAACATCCTGGTGGATGGACGAATCGTGGCCGAGGTCACGGGTGCCCAGGGGCTCGATCCGTCGGATGTCACGTTCTGGGATTCGTGACAATCCCGCCTGGCATCGCCCCATTGGTGCCACAAATCCGACCAATCCGCCCACCCGCGTTAACCCTTTGGCGCGACAGTTGGGCGCGCGCCCTGCTTCGGCCCTTCAAATTCCTTGCCCCGGCCCGACCCTCGGCCTACCTTCATGGTTGAGTGAGGGTGAACCGGGCGCGCTGTGACGCGGCCGCGTAACGCGTTGAAAGGTTTGTTCGTCATGGAGTTCTTGGCCCTGCTTCTTCCCGCCCTGTTCGGCCTCGCCCTTATCGGCGGGTCTGACGACGTGGAACCGGAGCCCGAGCCCGAACCGGAACCGCAGGAATATGACGGCACCGCCGACGACGACAGTTTCGACCATGCCACCGAAACCGACCCCGGTATCTACGACCTGAACGACGGCAATGACACGTTGATCGCGGGCAGTGGTGATGACGTGGCCGATGGCGGCACCGGGGATGACACCATGAAGGGTGGTGACGGGGACGACACCCTGACCGGCGGCGAAGGCTGGGATACGCTTGAGGGCGGCGAAGGCAATGACACGCTGAACGGCGGAGCGGACCGCGACACGCTTCTGGGCGGCGCGGGCAACGACATCCTGAACGGCGGCGATTTCTTTGATGAACTCCAGGGCGGCGACGGCGACGACCGGCTGGACGGCGGCGCGGGTGAGGACCGGCTGCACGGCGGGGAAGGCAATGACCAGCTCTACGGCGGCGATGACGACGCGAATGACACCATGTTCGGCGACGAGGGCGATGACCGGCTGGACGGCGGCGGCGGCAATGACTTCCTGCGCGGTGGCTCCGGCAATGACCAACTGGATGGCGGCACCGGCAATGACAACCTCTCGGGTAACGAGGGCAATGACACGCTCTCGGGCGGGTTGGGCGACGATGTGCTGGGCGGCAATGACGGCAATGACACCGTATTCGGTGGCGAAGGGAATGACCGCCTGTTCGGGCAGGACGGCAATGACGACCTGGTCGGCGAGGCAGGCGATGACTTCCTCAGCGGCGGGGACGGGGCCGACACGCTGGCCGGTGGGGCTGGCGATGACGAGTTGAACGGTGACGGCGGCGCGGACACTATCATCGACTCGCGCGGCACCAACACCATTCGCGGTGGCGCGGGCAACGACGTGATCTCGACCGCGGGCAAGGGCAACCTGGCGGACCTGCAGGCTGGGAGCACGGTGGATGGCGGCGCCGGTTGGGACCAGATCATCAGCCAGGGCAACGACACGCTGACCGGGGGCTCCGGGCAGGACAGCTTCACCCTGGTCGTGGACGCGCAATACGACCCGCACCTGACCCATGCCACAATCACCGATTTCAACCCGGCCGAGGACAGCCTCGCGATTGACGGAAGCCTGAACCCGGACGACTACACCGGCCCGCTGGAGATTTCGGTGGTGGATTGGCCTGACGGAACCGGCGCGGATGTGTACCTGGCCGATGTGCTGGTGGCAAAGGTTACGGGCGGGGCCGGCATGGATCCGGCAAGCGTAACTGTTTCGGTATCCTGAACAGTATTTTCCAGCAGAGAAACAGCGCACTATGCCGCATGGTGCGCCCTTGACGGACGTTTGTTAACCTCACATCTTCGCGTCATGGTTTAATCTCACCCCTGGTATTTTCATGTCATCGCTTCTGCTCCTGCTGTTTCCCTTGGCCGGTCTGGCCTTTCTTCTAGACGGGTCCTCTTCTTCCGCCCCGGAGCCCGAGGACGGCACAAGCGGCAACGACACGATGGAAGGTTCGGAGGCTGCGGACCACCTGCGGGGGGGGCGATGGGAATGACACGATCAACGGCGCAAGCGGTCACGATATCCTTGAGGGTGGCAATGGCGATGACCTGATCGAAGGGCCGGCGGCAACAACGTGATCGACGGTGGCGACGGGCGGGACGATCTAAGCGGCGGCAGCGGCGATGACACGGTCCATGGCGGGGGCGGTAACGACGTGGTGCGGGGGTACCGGGGCGACGACACCGTATTCGGCGACGCAGGCAATGATATAGTGACGGGTGGTCAGGGCGAAGACACCCTTTATGGCGGCGAGGGAAACGACGACCTGCGCGGCGGAGAGGATGACGACACGCTCCACGGCGGCGACGGCGATGACCGGATGGATGGCGACAAGGGCAATGACGTAGTTTACGGCGGGGGTGGAAACGACACCATCCTCGACTCCGACAGTGACGCCAATATCCTGAACGGTGGGGATGGCGACGACACGCTGTATACCAGAAGTTTCGGCTCAACTTTGAATGGCGACGCAGGCGACGACCGCTTGTATGGTGAGGCCACCATGAATGGAGGCTCGGGCGACGACCACCTTTCTGGCGTTGGGATTCTGAATGGTGGAACCGGGAACGACCTGCTTGTGGGCAGCGGCGAGCTCGATGGTGGTGACGGCGCGGATGTGCTGGCTCTGGATGACAGCTATCGGGGCAACACCAAGGAGGACGGCCAGGTCAATACCCTGCGTGGCGGCGCCGGGGATGACATGCTGATCCTGAACTCGGATGACCTGCCGGAAGACAGCGTCGTGGCCTATGGCGGCAGCGGCGCGGATACATTCGTGCTGGACCACGAAGGCAGCCCGCAGGTCCCCGAAATCCATGATTTCGACCCGGCGGAGGATACACTGTTCATTGACACGCCACGTGCCCTGCCCGACCCCGGCGCCGTGCGGGTCGAGGACTGGCCGGATGGCACAGGCGCCGACGTCTACCTGGGGGATACGCTGGTGGCCAAGGTCACAGGCGCTGCCGGGCTGGACCCCGATACGGTTGTCCTGGGGGTCCCCGACCTGCCGTGGAACGAAACCTTGGTCGGCACGGGCGGGGATGACACCCTTTACGGCGGCGCGGGCCATGACACGCTTGAGGGCGGCAACGGCGACGACCGTCTCAGCGGATCCGACGGTGACGACCTGCTGGACGGCGGCGAAGGCGATGACACCCTGATTGGCGGCAATGGTCAGGACCTCATGCTGGGCGGGGACGGCAATGACCTTCTTGTCAGCAAGGGCACCGGTTCCAGCATGTTGGACGGGGGGGGCGGGCGATGATGACCTCTATGCGCGCGGCGAGGGCTCCATCCTGGATGGTGGGGACGGGGATGACAGGCTTTCCGGCGGACATGGCCTGGTGATGACCGGCGGCGAAGGCGCCGATACGTTCGACGTCTACATGCCCTGGCCGGACAGCGGTCCAGTCGAGATCACCGATTTCGACCCGGCCGTGGATGTGCTGGAGTTCTCCGATGTGTGGGACGTGCGGGACCTCGGCGCGTTCTCCACCCAGGTGCAGGTTGTCGATTGGGAAGATGGCGCGGGGGCCGATATCTATGTGAATGGCATTCTGATTGCCAAGGTCACTGGCGCGGCGGGGCTGGACCCGGCGGCCGTGCGTCTGGACCTGAGTATCCTGGGCACGAACCCGACGCCGATCACCGGCGGTGATCAGGATGACGACCTGCGCACCTCCTCCTGGACCTACAATGTGGTCGACGGTGGTGCCGGGAATGACACGATTGATGGCAACGGCCACCTGATCGGCGGCGAAGGCAATGACATCATCGAGGGCACGGGGCGCCTCGACGGCGGGGCTGGCAATGACACGATCGAGCTTGGCTGGCGCTCGGGATCCGACGATATCGCCCTTGGCGGGGACGGGGATGACACCCTGTCCGCCTACGCAGGCACGCTGACGGGCGGGGCCGGAGCGGACACGTACTCGCTCACCGCCAGCAGTTCCTATCCCGACCCTGTCACCATCACCGACTTCAACCCAGGTGAGGATCAGTTGGTTGTTCACGATGTATTGCGAGACGACATCGACGCCGAGCTGCGCGTGGTCGCCTGGCCCGATGGCTTGGGTGCGGATATCTATTTGGGCGATTTCCAGGTCGCGAAAGTGGCCGGTGCGGCAGGGCTGGATCCAACTGCGATTACCCTGGCCCGCTGAGCTTTGAGGCTTTTGCGTTCGTGGTGAACTGGCGATCCCTGGAGGGCTCGACCCCTCAACCTGCTGATTAGAAACCTGTCGGCGTGCTATTTCACCCACGCCGCACAGCCTTGCATGGCGTATCATATCTCCATGTTTTATAAGTAGAATATGCGGGTTCGAGCTTCACCCTGTTGCATGGGATTGCAAGGTCCGCATGTGCCACGTGTGTGCCAGCAGGAGATGAAATAAGCGGAGCAGTAAGAATTACCAAGTGCGCGGTGGATGCGTTAAACCGAGCGGCGCTGAACTTCCGGCATCTGTTGCCCTCGCACGGCCCGCCGCTTCTGGGCAGCGCCAAAGAGGCGCCGTTGAAAACCTTTGCAACAACCTTCGAGCACACGCCCAACACATCGGAGCGCCCCTAGGAAGATCCTTCTTGTCGGAGCGCCCGGCATGATCGGTCGCGCGGTCGCGCACGCCCTGTCAACCGCCCAAGACCTGATCGCAACCTCGCGCAAGTCGCGCGAATTACATGTCGACATGCCCGACCCGGCCAGCCTGCGCGCGCTGTTTGCAAAGACCGCCACGCTGGATGCGATCATCAGCGTGGCGGGCGACGGCGTCATGGCCGCACTGGCCACAATGGGGGACGCCGATTTCGACCGCACCCTGAACGGCCAGTTGAACTCGACTTGTGGCGCCAACCTCGGAGTCGCAGTAACGCTCGCGGTACAAGGAAATCTACTCGATGGCCCCGGTGTTCCGCCGGGCAGATCTGTCTGCTCACGGCAACGGCTGTGTCAGTCCATGATTCTGCCCCGTTTGAGGTGCTGCATGAGTAGGCGCAGCGGCACATGGGCGCGGTATCCTTGGGAACGTAGATATTGATGCCCGGCATGGTTTTCCTGTGGTCGGTCAGGCCCCCTTTGCCCCTGCCGCTGATCAGCGCAGCCTCGCAGTAGGTGCGGAAGGAATAGGCAAGGCCCAGCCCCTCGGCGGCCATTTCGATCGTGACCGGTAGGGAATTTACCACCAGACTGCCGGGCGCATCCACCGGGTAGACACCATCGGTGCCGGAGAAGGTCCAGGGGGCCAGTTGGCCGGAACTCTGGAACCGGTAGCGCAGGCAATTATGCGACAGCAGGTCCGTGCGAAGTTACGGCCTGCCGTGTTCGTTCAGGTAGGACGGGTTGGCCACCACCGCGGTGCTCAAGGGATCGGTCAGGCTGAAGGAAATCATGTCGGGCGCCGCCAATCCGCCCAGTCGGAACCCTGCGTGCAGCTCCTCCTGCAGGATGTCCGACAGTGCGTCCGTCAGGGAAATCTCCACCTGGATCTCCGGGTAAAGCCGTTGAAAGGACGGCAGATGCTTGACGAGCAGCAAGTGGTAAGCAAGTTCGGGCACCGCGAGCGTCCGCGTACCTCGTGCCGCATGCCCCACCGTGCGGGCGCTTTCGAACCCATCGGCCAGATGCTCGAACGCAGGACCCGACGCGCGGACCAACGCACCTGTGGACGTCAGTCCAATCCTTCATAGCGCGCGTTGGCTTCGGCCAACGTGGCTTTCAGACCCTTTTCGATGGTGGAACGGGAAAACGCCTCGTATTCCGGCACCGGCTGGGCGCCCATGATCGCGACCTGTTCCAGGTAATAATCCGTGGCCGTCTTCAGCCCCTGCATCTCGTAGACCCGGTTCAGATACATCTTGTGCATGCGCTGCATCTCACGCGGCATCCGCGCCATCAGAAGGGCTTTCCTGTGCGTGGCCTCCTTCAGCTCGGCCAGCGGCACGACCTCGGTGATCAGCCCCATCTCCTTGGCCTCGGCGGCGGTCAGCTCGCGCCCGGTCAGCAGCAGGTCCTTGGCGGTCTTCATGTTCACCAGCCAGGGCAGGAACATGCAGTGGCCCGAGATACCGTAACGCACCTCGTTGTAGCCGATGCGCGTGTCATCGCTGGCGATGGTGATATCACAGAAGAGGCTCAGCTCGAACCCCTTGCCGATGGCGATGGAGTTCACGCTGGCGATCACCGGCTTGGTCACGCGCCAGGGGGTGGTGAACTCATCGAACTGTTTAAAATAGTGGGCCCGGTACTCATAGATCGAGCTGCGGTCCTCTTCCGCATCCTCGTCCAGGTCATGGCCCGCGCAGAAACCGCGCCCGGCCCCCTGGATGACAATCACGTTCACATCGTCATCCGCATCGGCGCGCTCCAGCCCTGCCTGCAGCTCGCCGATCAGCTTCAGGTTCATCGCGTTCAGCTTCTCCGGCCGGTTCAGGGTCAGCCAGCAGATATGGTCGGCATCGACCTCGTAGATCAGGTGGTCATAGGTGGTCATGGGTCAGCCTTTCAGGGTCAGCACCGCGTCGGCGACGACGGCGCGGGTTTCGGTCAGAAGCAGGGGGTTGATTTCAAGCTCGGTGATGTCCGGATAGCTGCGGACATGGGCGGCCAGGGCCTCGATCGCGTCGAGTACCCTGTCCATTGGCACGGCGGGGCGACCGCGATAGCCGGTCAGAAGCGGCGCGAGTTTCAGTCCGCGCAGGGCGGTTTCGACCTCGCCGCGCGGGGCGGGCAGGATCAGGGTGGCGCTGTCGCCCATCAGCTCGACCGCGACACCGCCCACGGCCAGGGTCAGGACCAGGCCGATCCCCTCGACCCGACGCAAGCCGACCAGCAATTCGGCCACAGGGGCTGGGATCATCTCTTCGACCAGGAAACCCGCAGGTGTCAGGTCCTGCGCCTCCAGCCGGTCCGCCATTGCGGAGATCGCGCCGGGCAGGTCCGCCGACGATATATCCAGCGCCACGGCGCCTGCCTCGGTCTTGTGCAATAGCCCAGGCACCAGGGCCTTCAACGCCACCGGTCCGGGGAGGTCGGGCAAGCCCCCTGCCCCTGTTCCCGCCACCACCCGTTGGCGTGGCACGTCCAGACCGGCCCGGGCCAGGCGCGCCTTGGCCTCGGCTTCGCTCAATGTCCGGCCTTGCCCGCCAGGCCGGGCACTGTCTTCTGTGTTCAGGATCATGGCGTTGGGGTCCAATGTGTCCCGCCGCGCCCCATAGGCCGCCGCATGGGATACCGCGCGCAGCCCGTCCTCCAACCCTTGCAACGGCGCCATGCCAGCGGCAATCATGCGCGCGCGGGCTTGGGGCGGCAGAGCTTCAGCCAGGGTGTTGACGAAGGCGACGGGGCGGCCCCCGGCGGCCTCAGCCATGGCTGCGGTGGTCGCGTCCCAGGTCGACATGTCCCAGCCCCCTTCGGGCGGATAGCACATCACCTGCACAAACAGGTCGTAATCATCCCGCGCAAAGGCCTGGTAGATCGGCAGCTGTTCCTCTCGCGCCCAGCCATGCGCGTCCGAGATGTCCAGAGGGTTGGCCGGGCCCACATAGGGCGGCAGGGCCGCGTCGATTGCCGGGGCGGTGCCCTGCGAGGGCGGCTCCATGCGCAGCCCCAGCCGTTCCGCCATGTCCCCACCCAGCACCGCATAGGAGCCCGACGAGGTCACGAAACCGGTCCTTGCACCCTTCGGCACCTGTGTGAAGCTCAGCATCTTCAGGGTTTCGATTGCCTCGGACGGGGTGTCGACCTCGATCCAGCCGAAACGCCGGAACAGGGCCGAGGCAATCACCGCATCGCCAGCCAGCGAGGCCGTGTGCGACTGCGCCGCGCGCATGCCAGCCGCGGACCGCCCCCCCTTGATCGCCACGACGGGAATGCCCCTGCGCGCCGCCTTGGCTGCCGCCCGGCTCAGCGCTGCGGCATCGGGCAGCGCTTCGAAATAGATGTTCACGGCGGTGACGCGTTCGTCGTCCAGCACCACGTCCAGCATGTCGGCCACGTCGACCATCGCCTGGTTGCCCAGTCCGATCAGATAGGCGATGGGCTGCGCGCGGTCGGCACAGCCCAGGTCAGACAGGTAGGCCCCGCCGTTGGAGATCACGGCGACTCCCCTTTCCGGCGCATGATGTCCGAAATGGTCCATCATGAAGGCGCCGCCATCCAGGAAGTTGGCCACCCCCGGACAGTTCGGCCCGATCACCGGCATCTCGCCCGCCGCGGCGATCAGGGACGCCTCGCGCGCGGCCCCATCGGCGCTTTCGGAAAAGCCCGAGGTGATGCAGATCACACCGCCACAGCCGATGCGCGACAGGGCCGCGACCATGTCGACCACGGCCTCTTTCGGGATCACCAGCACCGCGAGGTCCGGCACCCAGGGCAGATCGTTCACCGAGGCGACACAGGGCAGGCCGCCGATCTCGGCCCGTTTCGGGTTGACCGCCAGTGCCGCACCGGCAAAGCCGTTGGCCCGCATGTTGGCGATGGCCGGGGCGATGCCGCCACCGCCGATCCAAGCCACCCGCTGCGGTGCCAGAAGCCTGCGCAGCCGGTCCGCCCGGCTCATGCCCCGACCCCGGCACCTGCCTCGGCTTCGGCACGCATCTGCCGTCTCAGGGTACGAATGCGTGACTGAAGGTCGTCGCGGTCGGCATAGATGCCTTCGATGAACCGCGTGCCACCCTTGGCCTCGTAACCGGCCCGCCCATGCAGGGCACGGCGGTTGTCAAAGGCCAGAAGGTCTCCGGGGGCATAGCGGAAGGCCATCAGGTAGCGGGCATCCTGGGCGCGGGCACAGAAGGCGCGATAGGCCTTGTAGGCCCGGCGCTGCACATGGACCGGCGCCTTCAGCGGTGCGCGCAGGAAAGTGTTGTAGCGGATTCCGGTGATGTGCCCCGCCGGGTCCGTTTCCACCACCGGTCCCCAGCCACGATAATCCGACCCGCGCGCGCGATTGCTGTATTCCCAGACATCCGTGACCAGCGAATGGAAATGCGCAGGCTCTTCCAGCCGCATGTCCTCGGCGATCCGGTAGGCATCCGCATAGAGCCCTTCGCCGCCCGTGGTTGTGTTGTCGCGCGTGTACAGGAACTGCAACCCGTGCGGGGTCTCGCGCGTGGGCAGGTCGATATGCTGCAACAGCATGTCCGATGTAAAGGCCTGGCTGTCGGGATCATCCTTGATCTCCAGCGTGTACTGGCGACCGAAGTTGCTTTCGCGCACCGGGCCGATGCGCGTGACGATCCGCTCCAGCAGACCGTCTTCCTGCGGCAGGCCGCGCAGCCGCGCCACGCCGTAATCGCGCAGCGCCTCCAACCATTGCAGGAACACGGCCGGGTCACTCAGCGCCTCGGGCCCGTCGAAACTGGGCGGTTCGGGCTGGTCCTCGCCGCGCCACAGGACCGGCGCGGGCGGCTGCTCTTCACCGAACCAGGCGATGCCACGCAGCCAGCCGGGGTGAAAGGCGCTGCGGGTCGCATCGCTGAAGCGCACCCAGATGGCGCCGTTGTCCTCGACCCCGGCCGCGCAGATCTCCAGCTCTGGCGGGATCGCACAGGGCGACAGGCACATCTCGCGCGCCTTGGGGTGGATCGTCGCGGGATCTGCGCTGTTTTCGCGCAAGAGCAGCGCGTGATACTGGCTGGTCGCCCCATCCGACCAGGTCACGCTGAGCACGTCCCCGGTATGCGTCGTCGCCATCGCGCCATGGGTGATGGGCCAGCTGTCGAAATCCGGTGTCCAGGGCAGATCTGTCATGCGGTGTCCTCCGTTTCCCGAAACGGTAGCGCGCAAATCGCAATTCACCTTGACCTCAATTCGCAACTTCTTGACAGTATCTTGCAAAACCAGGAGGCAACCGCCCTGCCCACCGTTGATATCGTGCTGACCGAGACCTTTCCCATCCTGTCCCTGACCCTGGTCACGGAACCGCTTCGCGTGGCCAACCGGGAAAGCGTCGAACACCTGTGGCGCTGGCGTTTCCTGTCGATCGGGGGCGGGCCGATGGTGAGCTCCAGCGGCATGCAGGTCGACACCGAGCCCCTGGATGACAGCCCATCCGACGTGGTCCTGTTGCTGTCCTCCTACCGGCCCGAATCCTCGCTCGTGCCCGCCCTGCTGAGCTGGCTGAAACGGCGCGCCCGGGCAGGGGCCGTCATGGGCTGTGTCGACACCGGCGCGCTGATCTTTGCCGAGGCCGGGCTGCTGTCGCGCGTGCCCGCCGCCGTGCATTTCGAAGCCCTACGCGGCTTTCGTGAACAGTTCGCCGAGGAAATGTTCGTTGACCGCCTGTTCAACCTGTCGGGCCAACGCTGCTCCAGCGCGGGAGGGGTGGCGACCTTCGACATGACGTTGGGCCTGATCGCGCGGTTCAACGGGCAGGACCTGGCAAAGCGTGTGGCCGAGATCCTGACCTACCGGCCCACCGGCCATGACGGGCCGCAGCAGAAACTGTTGACCGATACCTCGCTTGCGCGGCTGGACCGCAACCTGGCCCGGGCGGTGGACCTGATGCTGGCCACCCTGGATCAGCCCCTGCCGATCACCGAAATCGCCAGTCGGGTCGGCGTGCCGGTCTGGACCCTTGGGCGGCTGTTCAAACACTATCTGAAGGCCAGCCCCGCGACCTACTACCGCGGGCTGCGCCTGTCGGAGGCGCGCAACCTCCTGCGCAACTCCAGCCTGCGCGTCAGCGACATCTCGGCTGCCTGCGGTTTCGACAATCCGGAAAGCTTTGCCCGGGCCTACCGGCGACAGTTCGGATTGACCGCGACGGAAGACAGGGTGAATGAAAGGGCGCCGGGCTCATCGGGACAGTAGACAGGTGTGTTGCTGTCACGCGGAATGCAGACATGTGCAACATTCGCAGAGAGTGTCCTTCAACCGCCCAGAGCGCTTCGCAATCTCAACGGGAACGGTCCTTACCTGCCCTGCGCGTCTTGGCCAAGCGCTGCGGTGCAGCTTCACCAGACCGGACATTCATGCTTTGTGCAGCATTGCGAATTGTCCGAGACCATTGCGGATGGGTTAACCCCCACTGAGTGTTTAAGGGACCCAGTCGGGGGTTGCGCGCTGATCACACCGTGGAACTGGCTGACAAGAAATCCGTCAATGCGCCGAGTTTGGAAGGCTCTCACCTTGGCCCTTTGGCGTCCGCGGCCCAGTTTGAGAAAGTACAGGGATTTATCGCAAAAGGTACATCAGAAGCGCGGCTGGTTGCTGGCGGCACAGGTCGTCCTGAGGGGCTCAGTGTTGGGTATTTCGTGCGCCCTACCGTTTTCGCGGAGGTCAACAATGACATGAGCATCGCACGGGAAGAGATTCTCGGACCGGCGCTCTGCATTATGCCATTTGAAACCGAGCAAGAGGCAATTGAGATTGCAAATGATACGCCCTAAGGCCTTGCGGCATACGTGCAAACCCATGACCCGTCCCGGCAGGAACACATGCAACGATCACTTCAGGCTGGCATGGTTCACATCAACGGCGCAGGCCTTGCCGCACGTAGCCCTTTCGGCGGGATGAAAATGTCAGGCCAGTCGCGTGCGCATGGGAAATGGGGCATTCACCGCCGCCGTACCAAGTTCCCCTTCTTGCAAAGCGTGCCCGGTCAAAAACGGTCGATACTGGTGAAAAACTCGGCCTGATTAGACGAGGCCATGTTTCTTTGCGAACGGGTCCCAATGTTTGTCTTGGTGCCAGTCATACTCGCTCCATGTTGCGACCTTTTCGGCAGTCTCATGGTCGTGCATCAAAGCGATTGCGCTCAAAGCCATATCCATCCCGGCTGAGACACCGGACGAGGTGATGAATTTATCGTCCTCCACCCATCGAGCTTGCTTCACCCAATCGACCTTCGGATATTGATCCGCAATTTTGGTGAATGCGGCTTTATTCGTCGTTGCGCGCCGCCCGTCCAGAACTCCCGCACCGGCGAGAAGTAAACTGCCGGTACACACACTCAGGACATACTCCGCCGGTTCCGATACGGTCCTGATCCAATCCAAGAGAGCCATGTTGCTCACCTCTCGGCGTGTTCCCATGCCTCCAGGAACGAACAGGACATCAAAGCGATCTGCATCTTTGAACGTCACGTCCGGATTGGCGCGCACCTGCTGATTGCTTGCAACGGGTTCAGAGGTCTCTGCGACCAGTTGGAGGTCAAAGTCATCTTTGAGCAACCCGAACATCTCAAGCGGCCCGAACAGATCGAGCAGTTCAAAACCTGGGAAGATCAAAGCGCCAACACGTCGCATAGCAGTCACCTAAAGTTCTGTCTCAATCATTTACCTGCATGCTATCGGTGCCCAATCCCTTGATCCACCCACAAATCACTGATTCACTTGCCTTATCGGCGGGGAGGATCGGGCGATGATGGGACTGCTGGAGACGCAGGAGAACCTGTTCTATCGGTTTCGGATCGAGGATCATGTCCCCCAGGGCCACCTTTTGCGCCGGATCGACTGGCTGTTGGACTTTGACGCGATCCGCCACGCCCTGCGGCATCGCCAACCGGACGTTGGCAAGACAACCTACCATCTTATTTTGCGCAGTCGGCGAGAGTCCTGGTAGAGCCTTAGGACTCTCTGAAACAGGCACTGGTGTTAGCCCTGGAGTGGTTGTGTGTTCCGCCTAAGGGGCCGAAATCATTGCCCTGCAACGGGGTCTGAATGCCAAATAACATTGACCCGAGCACTGGTAGGGTCATTGCAGAAGTCGTCTTGCCCGTCAGAGTACACCAATATCTGCTGCCTCAACGCGGTGTGGAACCCATAACACCCTTCATTGTCATATTCTGAAAATCCCAGGTCGATGCTGGCAAGGACCGAGCGTACAGCAAACTCTGCATAGTCTGGTCCAACAGAACTGCTGAACACCGTGCACCACGCAGGGAACCCGTCTCCTTCACCCGGCGGAATGACCCAAGCCGAGCCGTCCGGGCTCGTATAGATTTTGGCTTGATAGTAGTCATCATATTGCCCATGCCAACCAGCACCTTCGAGACGGTCGGCCGCGAACCAGGCGTCGTTGCCGAAATTCAAGCAAACACTAAGCCCCGTCACGAAACTGGCTTCGGTAATTGGGTCTGCAGCCGCTTGTCCGACACCTCCCAGCAAGGCCATTATCGCTAGTTTCACAAACTTCATTACATTTCCCCTAAATTCAGTTTCTCAGTAGCTTAGTTCCGGTCATGCTGGATAGTCGATGCGACCCAAGTGCACTTACGCACAGTCGTGAATGCTCAATTGCGTTCGCAATGACCGCAGCAATTTGCGGCAATTTACTCTCGTTCAGCGCCCTGCTTGCCCTTTGAAACCAATGGTCGCTTAGAGTCGCCGTCACCAAAACCCTTTTCAAGCCGACCCCACCAAAATGTGCCCAGACAAATAGGGGTGTCCAATGACTGTGCATGATCCGAAAAAGCTACAAGTGGTGCAGGCGCCCCCAAAGCCGCCTTCCCGTCCTCAAGAACTTCCTTCGGGTCCGCACCTGATCCGACACCTGTAGCGCCAGAAAGAACAGCCCCACACGTTGGACCTCAAGCACCGGACTATTTTGTTTTCTCTGAGATCTACGACCTGGAGCTTGTCGATCCTTTTTTGCGTCTCGGTCTTGGCCCCGACGGCGGGAAACTCGTGAAGTAGAAATACGACGTTCAACCATTGCAACGGCCACACAATTTGCCAACTCTATTCTCGTAGGCAGCATGACGGCTTGATGTGAGGGAACGAAAGACGACGTGAAGGACCGTTTCGAACCGGCAGTTGCTGCGACGTTTTCCCACAGAAAAATGGAGAAGTCCGCTTGCCCCCCCTAGTTGGCAGAGGATGCCTGTGTATTGGGAAGGAGAAAGCACAATGAACTCCAAGCCGTTTTCGACAGTCGCTATCGTTTTCCTCATGAGCTTGGGGGCAGCAATCACCCTGCCAGAATATGCCGCGAGGCATTGGAGCGAGGGATGGGGATCGGGCTGCTGCCAGAAGTAATGGTGGCGGATCTGGTGGCTGCCGGGCAACTTCAACCAATAAACCTCACGGGGCAATTCTCTCAGGTCGGCATCTTTGCCATCTACCCGGAAAAGGCTTTCCAACCCCGCAGGGTCAGCCTTTTTCTGGATCATCTCCGGAGGCAGGTCAGAGCGCACTCGTTTGATAGAAGACATTGACGCGGTTTGCGGCGCTTGACGGTTCCCCGCACCCGAGGGCACGCCGAGTGAGTTGATCCAATCTGGGGGCGGCGAATACAGCGGAATAGCTGTGAAATCGATCACGGTGTGTGCCAGGCATGTACCGGCATCAAAGCCCACTGATCAGCCCCACCTAAGTGGTCCAGTCTGAATGTTAGTGCATGATTGGCCTGGGTTCCATCGGGACGATGGTTTCCGGGGCCGGTGGGCGGTAGCCCAAGGCACTATGTGGCCGTTTGGTGTTGTAGTGCTTCCTCCATTGTTCAATCAGGATTTGCGCCTCCCGTAAGCTGTAGAAGACTTCACCATTGAGCAGCTCGTCGCGGAACCGGGCATTGAAGCTTTCACAGTATCCATTCTCCCATGGTGATCCCGGTTCAATGTAAGCGGTCTTGGCTCCGACGGCTGCAATCCAGTCCCGGACAGACTGTGCGATAAACTCAGGGCCGTTATCGGAGCGAATGAAAGCAGGGACACCACGCAGGATGAACAGGTCCGTCAGCGCGTCGATGACCTCGGTCGAGTTCAACTTCCGCTGCACACGGATCGCCAGACATTCCCGACTATATTCATCCAAGATGTTGAGGGTGCGAAACACCTTTCCATCATCCGTTCGATGATGAACGAAGTCATAGCTCCAGACATGATTGCGATACTTCGGTCGCAGCCGGACGCAAGAACCGTCATTCAGCCAGAGCCGCCCTTTTTTGGGTTGCTTCATCGGTACTTTGAGCCCCTCGCGTCGCCACAGACGTTCGACACGCTTGTCGTTCACCAGCCAGCCTGCATCTCTCAGCAAAGCGGCGATCCGGCGATAACCATAGCGACCATACTGGCGCGTCAGCGCGATCATGTCGGCCACCAGGCGATCTTCGTCAGCACGCCCAACAGGCATCCGTCTTTGTGTGGATCGATGCTGTCCCAAGACACGACAAGCGCGACGCTCTGAGATGTGAAACTGGCTTCGCACATGCTCAACGCAGGCGCGGCGACGCGAAGGGCTCAGTAGTTTCCCCGTGCGGCCTCCGATAGGATCAGCTTGTCCAGCGTCAGGTCGGACACGGCCCGGCGCAAGCGATCATTCTCTTTCTGGAGCCGTTTGAGTTCTTTCAGTTGGTCGGTTCCCATACCGCCATATTGCTTACGCCAGCGGTAAAACGTCTGCTCGGTTATCTGCACCTGGCGGATCGCATCAACTCGCGGCATCCCTTGGCCGCATAGCACCTCAACCTGCCGCAACTTCGTGACAATCTCTTCCGGTTTGTGGCGTTTAATTCCCATCTTTGATCCTCCGTTTCCTAACTATAGGGGCGGACCACTTCAGTGGGGGAGGATCACCACGACACTCTACACCAATTAAGTCGTTGAAATCACTGGCGACCCCTGAAGGACTCGAACCCTCAACCTGCTGATTAGAAGTCAGCTGCTCTATCCAGTTGAGCTAAGGGGCCGCTGCCCCGCAGGAATACCCGTGGAGAGCGGCCCCTTTCAACCGTTATTTGGGTCAGGCAAAAACAGCGCTCAGCTGATCGCCTTGGCCACCATCCAGGCCGCCGGCGCGCCGATGACGAAGCCGATAAGCGCCGATATAACAACGGGTTGCGTGGTATCATACCCCGCGGTCAGAGCGGCAACCATCAGGATGCCGGCCAGCGAGGTACCGATCATGGCATAGAGAATCAGGGCCAAACGGAACATGTGGAACTCCTTGTCCGAACTGCGCGTCGGGACAGGGATATTACAATTGCCGGATATATCTTTGATCTATGTCAGTCCCCGCCCATCATTCGCTTTGCAATGACCAGGGCGACGGGGAAACCCAGCAAAAGACCCAATGCTGCAAGGCCCAACAGCGGCCAGAGACCGGTGACGCCATTCACCAAGGCGACGACGACCAGCACGCTGGCGAGGGTGGATCCGATGATGCCTTGGAACAGAAGGGCGAGGCGGACCATGGGGGGCTCCGTTCGGTGGGGTTGCGGGTTCTTTAATGTCTTTAACGACGCTGAGGGGCAAACTTGCAACTCTTTAAAGGGTCGCAGCCCCCGGTTTTAACAACTTTAAAGGCCCCGCCATGCCGCTGATCATCCCCACATCCCACCTGCGCGCCCGCCTGACCCACGCGCTGGACACGGCGATTGCCGAACGCGATTTCGTGCTTGTCACCCGCCACGGCAGAACCGTCGCGGCGATCGTGTCGATGAACCAGGTCAAACGGATCTGGGCGGATGAGGACATCGACCTGTTCGGCCCGATCAACCCCAAGACCGGCCGCCCCATGGGCGCGGCCTGGGTGCAGAAGACCGGGTGGAAGAGAGGCATGCCCGCCCCGTGGGAAGAGGGGACGGAGGCGGACGGGGATCGGTCCGGTGCGGGGGAGACGGTGGAGCGGAAGCGGGGGTGGTGGGGGTGGTTTGGAAGCTGACACGCCGCAACGTGCATCAGGTTGGTGCGTACATGGATTGTCACGAGGCTAAGTTTGCACACCCCCTACCACCTCGTTATGGTCTGCCAAGCAGTGTTACCTATTAGAGGCGATCGCATTGAGTTGGCTACTATTCATGGACGAGAGCGGTCATGATCACAAAAATATGCCCCTTGAGGTTCGGGGTGGTGTCGCGATCCACGCATCTAAAGTTTGGCCATTTATTCAAGCTATGCAAAAGGCCGAAGTAGCGGCCTTTGGGTTTCAGCTTTCAGACCGCGGCCTAGAGCTCAAGGGCAGCAAACTCCTAGAAAACAAACGGTGCGAGTGGGCAAACCAAGAAGCGACACTTAGTGAAAAAGAGCGCCACAATGGCGTCAATCGGTTCGTAACAAAAAGCCAGCAGAAAGCGGCCCCCTCTAAACGCGATTTTACAGCCTATGGGCAAGCGTGCAAGTTGATGGCTCACTCCACTTTTAGAGCGCTAAAACAGCATGAAGCGCGGATATTCGCAGGCATAATTCCTCGTGGAATTAAGCCGCCCGCGGACTACGCTTACTCCGACTTCTTGCGCAAAGATCAAATCTTCATGCAAGAGAGGTTCTATTGGTTTCTAGAGGCTCAACAAGAAAACGGGCTGTTTGTAATGGACCAAACAGAGAAGCAAAATGACAAGCGGTATATCCGACGCCTACATGACTACTACAAATGCACACGGAATGGGAAACAGCGCGCAAGGTGGATTGTGCCTTCACCCATGTTTGTAGACTCGGAACTTGCACCGGGAGTACAAGCAGCAGACTTGTGCCTTTACTGTATCAACTGGGGATTTCGGCGCCCTGAGTGGAATTTCAAGGGCGCCAAACGGGACGATATTCATGCCGAGTTTGCTGGCTTCTGCGGGGACTTGCAACACAAAGGTCAAAGCGTAAATAACGGAAAAACCCACCAGATTTTTGGCATCGTCTACGTTCCCGACCCATATGTGGGTCGCAAGAAATTCGGCTAAAAAAAAGGAGGTAATGCATCGCGCTGCATTCCGATCTGACCTGCGTCAGGGGAACACCCGTGAGCCGAACCTCCGAATGCAGATAAATACGCAAAATACTAAGGAGTCAATAACTCGTCGCGCATTTTAGAGTGAACTTTCTAACACTCTCCAGTGAATGCATCACAAGAATAGCAGTTCGACTCTCCAAAACTTCACGTGTTTTCGAGAGCGCTCTCAAGGAACCGCAGAAAATGCGAACCTTGAGGAGAAACTGCTGCATCCAAAGTTGGCGAAACATTCGCGACCCGCTTGAAATACTCTATGGACGCACGCTGCTTTACAACGCGCTGCCGCGCACTCGCACTCGAAAATGGCCAGCTGTTAGCTGTCCATTTTGAGTGCGCTAATAAAGGCCTCTTGCGGAATATCCACCTTGCCAAACTGGCGCATCTTCTTTTTACCGGCCTTCTGCTTCTCCAGCAGTTTCTTTTTCCGCGTGGCGTCGCCGCCGTAGCATTTGGCGGTCACGTCCTTGCGCAGGGCGGACAGGGTCTCGCGGGCAATCACCTTGCCGCCGATGGCCGCCTGGATCGGGATCTTGAACATGTGGCGCGGGATCAGGTCCTTGAGTTTCTCGCACATGGCGCGGCCGCGCAGTTCGGCGCGGTCGCGGTGGACCATGGTTGACAGTGCGTCGACCGGTTCGTCGTTCACCAGGATCGACATCTTGACCAGGTTGTCCTCGCGGTAGCCCTCCATCTGGTAGTCGAAGGAAGCATAGCCCTTGGTGACCGATTTCAGGCGGTCGTAGAAGTCGAAGACGACCTCGTTCAGCGGCAGGTCATAGACGACCATGGCGCGCGAGCCCGCGTAGGTCAGGTCCAGCTGGATGCCGCGGCGGTCCTGGCAGAGTTTCAGGACGTCGCCGAGGTAGTCGTCGGGCACCAGGATGGTGGCCTTGATGCGCGGCTCTTCCATGTGGTCGATGGTCGAGGGGTCGGGCATGTCGGCGGGGTTGTGCAGCTCGATCATCGAGCCGTCTTTCATGTAGACGTGGTAGATGACCGAGGGCGCGGTGGTGATCAGCTCGATATTATATTCGCGTTCGATGCGGTCGCGGATGACTTCGAGGTGGAGGAGGCCGAGGAAGCCGCAGCGGAAGCCGAAGCCGAGGGCGGCGGAGGTTTCCATTTCGAAGGAGAAGCTGGCGTCGTTCAGGGCGAGTTTTTCGATCGAGTCGCGTAGGTCCTCGAATTCCGCGTTGTCCACCGGGAAGAGGCCGCAGAAGACCACCGGTTGGGCCGGTTTGAAGCCGGGTAGCGCGTCCTCGGTGCCCTTGCGTTCATGGGTGATCGTGTCGCCGACGCGGGTGTCGCGGACCTGTTTGATCGAGGCGGTGAGGAAGCCGATCTCACCCGGGCCCAGCACGTCGACGGGCTTCATCTCAGGCGTGAAGACACCGACGCGGTCCACCGGGTAGACGGCGTTGGTCGAGAGCATGCGGATGCGCTCGCCCTTCTTCAGCTTGCCGTCGATCACGCGGATCAGGACGATGACGCCCAAGTAGGCGTCGTACCAGCTGTCAACCAGCATGGCTTTCAGCGGCGCGTCGGCATTGCCCTGGGGCGCTGGCAGTTCGGTGACGATGGCCTCGAGCGTTTCGTGGATGCCCTGGCCGGTCTTGGCCGAGACCTGGATCGCGCCGGTGGCGTCGATGCCAATCACATCCTCGATCTGTTCGGCCACGCGGTCGCAGTCGGAGGCGGGCAGGTCGATCTTGTTCAGGACCGGCACGATCTCATGATCCGCGTCGATGGCCTGGTAGACATTCGCGAGCGTCTGCGCCTCGACCCCTTGCGTCGAGTCGACGACCAGCAGCGAGCCCTCGACCGCGCGCATCGAGCGGCTGACCTCATAGGCGAAGTCGACGTGGCCGGGGGTGTCGATCAGGTTCAGGACGTAATCCTCGCCATCATCCGCCGTGTATTCGATGCGCACCGTGTTGGCCTTGATGGTAATGCCACGCTCACGCTCGATATCCATGCTGTCGAGCAGCTGCGCCTGCATGTCCCGTTCCTTGACGGTCCCGGTCTCCTGGATCAGGCGGTCGGCGAGCGTGGACTTCCCGTGGTCGATATGTGCGACGATCGAGAAATTGCGGATATGTTTGAGGTCTGTCATGAGTGGGGTATTAGCGGGATTTTGGGGTTGGTCAAGGTGGGAAGCCCGAGTAACCCATCCCAAAGCTTATCGTTGTGAGAAGAAAATGGGTACGACTAACGTAGAAGGAATTTTCAACCTTCTTTTATTCGGCTTTGGCCTAACCGGCCCAATCCGAGAAATGTCTGAGGAAACAACCGCCCCTATCAGCCTTCCAACCGAGGGAGGTTCCCTTGTCACAGGCAGCTTAACCGCACAGACTTCCGCGAGTATTGAGCTTGCACCAATCGCTGTGCTTTCACTTCTTCGCGGACTTTTCTCGCTGGACGTATGCCTGCGCCAAACGCGCGCACCTCAAGAGACACTTGAGAGCTTTGATTCCGACATCTCGCTGCTCGCTGCACAATTTCTGCAAAGCAATTTTGGAGGGTATTTGACCACGACTTCAGACCTCAGCCGACGTGTCGATACACTCGATCGACTAGGAACCGAAGGCTTCTATGGCCTAGGCGATGCTCTAGCAATGACCCTTGCGCATTTCTCCAAGCTCTCCCCGCAGAAGACGGTCGAAGATAGAGCTGTCATGGTGCAAATTTCGCACGCCGTCGAAAGAGGCCTCACCAACCACTCCCAACGTTCAATATTCGAACGAAGTATTTCACGCGAGAGCCTCTCCGGCAAAGAGCTTCCGGAATTTGCCGAGTGCAATCATGGGCCGTTGGTAAACTTTCTATCCTCCGCTCCCCTCTGGTCCTTCTGGCGCGAGTGGTACCAAGGCTTTCTCGACGGCAAGCCGCTCGATTGGGAGTTGCAACGCCGGGTGGCTCTGATCCCGGATGCGGATTGGGCGTTGGGGCCGGAGCATATTGCCGAGAAAATCGAACATATCCGGGCGGGCTTCGAGGCGCAGGAAGCCGCGCGGGCGTTGCGGGACGAGGTCACGCGGCTGGGCGCCGCGTCGCCGGGTATGGGGCACAATCGGCCGCCGGAAGAGGTTGAGTGCCTGCCGTTGACTGATGAGGATCACCGGATTCTGGGCAGCGTGTTGATGGAACTGGCGGCAGATGACCAGCTTGAGAAGGCCTCGAAAGAGAGCATCAAAGGCAAGATCAGCGTGTTGACGCGGGTTCGCGAAGAGTTGGCTTCTTGGGCAGCGAAGGCCGCCGAAACCGCGCGCGACAAGTCTGCGGAACACGCCGGGCTGGCAGTTTGGTTTTCGGTACTCTTGCCGCTATTTGACAAGGTGATCGGAGCCTTGTTGAAGCTGCTTGGCTTCTAATTACCCCGCCCGGCGGAACCACCTGAAAACGGGAATATCTCTTCCCGAGTCGGACCGCGTTTGCGGTGGTAAACTCCCCTCAGGCCCCCCCAACCGGTGCCAACCTCCCCCCATACGGGGCAGGATTGGGGGAGGCTTCACTGAGAGGACCCGCCCCATGCAGAAGATCGTGCAAGCGCGTATCACTGGCCGTGTGCAGGGCGTTGCCTATCGTGCCTGGACGCAGGCGGCGGCGGAGAAGCTGGGGCTGACGGGTTGGGTGAGGAACCGGGATGATGGCTCGGTCCTGGCGCATCTGGAGGGCGACAAGGCGCGGGTGGATGAGCTGTTGACCCACATGTGGCAGGGGCCTGGTGCTGCGCGGGTTCAGGATGTTCAGGCGGAGGAAGTTGCGGCCGAACCCGGGCTATCCGGGTTCGATATCCGGCGCTGAGCTGGTGACTTGACTTGGATCATTGTCGGGGCTCTGGGCGGCGCATATGTTTGCGCTAACGAAACCCCGTGAGGCCGCCATGTCCGATATTCTCACCGTCACGCTGAACCCTGCTTTGGACATGTCGTCCTCGGTTGATCATGTACGCCCCGAAGACAAGCTGCGCTGCGTTTTGCCGGATCTGGATCCGGGCGGGGGCGGCACGAATGTGGCGCGGGCCATTCGGCTGTTGGGCGGGCATGCCAAGGCCTTTGTCGCGCTGGCGGGCTATCGCGGGCAGCAGTTTGCCGGGCTGTTGGCCGAGGAAGGCGTCGAGGCGGTGCCGTTTCATATCGAGGGCGAAACGCGGCTGTCGCTGGCGGTGACGGATGCCGCGACGGGGGAGCAATACCGGTTCGTCATGCCCGGGCCGCGCTGGACACCGGAGGAGGCGCATCGGGCGCTTGAGGCGATTGCGGACAACGCGCCCAAGGGCGGCTACGTCGTGCTGTCGGGCAGCCAGCCGCCGGGGGTGCCGGTGCATTTCCCCACGCAACTGGCAGCGGCCGTGGAAGAGGCAGGCGCGAAGCTGGTGCTGGACACTTCAGGCGCGCCTTTGCGGGCGCTGCTGGGTGTGGGGTCTGCACGGCAGCATGTGCTGCGGCTGGATGGGGCCGAAAGCGAAGATCTGGCCGGGCGGGCGCTGCCGGAAATCGGCGATGTGGCGGAGTTTGCCCATGGGCTGGTGACGCGTGGTGTGGCCGAGGTGGTCGTGCTGGCGCTGGGGGAAAAGGGCTCTCTGCTGGCGCAGGACGGGCATTGCTGGCACGCGCAGACCCCGCCGGTGCGGGTGAAAAGCAAGGTGGGGGCGGGGGACAGTTTTGTTGGCGCCTTTACGCTTGCGCTGTCGCGCGGGGCGACCTGGGAGACGGCGCTGGCGGATGGGGTCGCGGCGGCCTCGGCGGCGGTAATGTCGGATGCCACCGCGCTGTGCCTGCCGGGCGATGTGGCGCGATTGGCGGGGGCGGTTGAGGTGACCTCGGTCTGAGGCTTCGGCATCTGCTGGCCGGTTTTGCCCCGTGACCATTCGAGCAATTGAGAAAAGCGCGTGATTCTGCTAGGTTCGCGGCAATAGCGACCGGGACCACCTGGCAAAACAGAGGCAGAATGATGAAGCACCTGATCCTTGGGGCGGGCCTGATGGCCGCCTCCACCCTCATGACATCCTCCGGCGCATTGGCCGCCGGCAAGATCGAACGCGCCTGTCTGCAGGCGGATCGCGCGGCGGCGACGCGGCAGCTGTGCGGCTGCGTGCAGGACGTGGCCGAGGCGATGCTGAACCGCTCGGAGCGCAAGCGCGTGGCGGAATACTTCGAAGACCCGCACCTGACCCAGGTGCTGCGTCAGTCCGACCGCAACTCGGACGAGCGGTTCTGGCAGAAATACAAGCAGTTCGGCGAGGCGGTCGGCACCTATTGCAGCTGACGCCTAGCGGTCCAGTTCCGCGATCAACCCCTGTGATGCCTGTTCGACCAGATCCAGCGTCTGGTCGAAATCGCGCGTGTAATAGGGATCGGGCACATGGTCGCAACCTGCCTCGGGCGCGTAGTCGGTAAAGACGGCGACGGGGGTGTCATTGCCCGCGGGGCGCAAAGCTTCGATGCGCGCGAGGTTGTCCGCATCCATGCCGATGATCAGGTCGAACCGGTCGAAATCCGCCGCCACGAACTGCCGGGCGCGCAGGTTGGACAGGTCATAGCCCCGCGCCCGGGCGGCCTTCTGCATCGGGCCGTAAGGCGGCTCCCCCACATGCCAGTCGGACGTACCGGCGCTGTCCAGCATCACGTCGAGATCGGCGGCGAGCGTCGCAAAGACACCCTCGGCGGTGGGGGAACGGCAGATATTGCCGAGACAGACGAAGAGAATGCGCGTGGTCATACCCCGGGTGTAGCGCCAATCCGGGTGGATCGGAACCGTCTATTGCCGCTCAGCCCAGCGGCTGGCGCCAGAGCATCTTCATGTAATGGGTGCCACCCGCAAGTTCGTCGAGCATCTGTGTTATGCGCTTTTCCCGCGTCGCAGGGGCACATTCTAAACTGGGAAGCGACTTTTCCTCTATCCTACTGGAAAGTCAGGAGAACAGTTTATGAAACGAACCGAGCTAAATCTAGCCGAACGGCGCAAAATCGAGGACCTTTTGCATAGGAAGGTAAAAGTCGCCGAGATTGCGCGCCAGATCAATCGCCACCGTGCGACTGTCTATCGTGAGATCAAACGCAATTTCTTCAAGGATGAAGAGTTGCCTCAGCTCAATGGCTACTACGGGATGCTTGCCCAGAAATCGGCGGCTGATCGCCGTGCAAGACGTCGCAAACTGGTGCGTATTCCTGAACTCCGGGAAGCTGTGATAGGACGGCTCCAAGAAGGTTGGTCACCGGAACAGATTGCAGGTCGTCTAAAGCTTGAAGGTCATGCAACGACCGTCAGTCATGAGACGATTTACGCCTATGTCTACAGCCCAGACGGTCAATCACAGGCGTTGGCACGTTACCTTCCAGAACGGCGGAAGAAGCGAAAACCGCGCTATTCTCGCACACCTCGCGGCATGATGTTCCCGCTTGAAAGATCGATCCACAACAGGCCTGAGTACATAAAAGAACGTTCAACTTTTGGGGAATGGGAAGGTGATCTTATGATTTTCCGGCAAGAGCACGGGAAAGCAAACGTCGCATCGTTGGTCGAACGGAAGACCCGCTTTGCAGTCTTGTTCCGCAACAATGATCGCAGTTCGAAACACTTCATGGCGAAACTCATGAACGTAATGGAACCCCTGCCCCAGATCGCGCGCCAGTCTATTACTTTTGATCGCGGAATTGAGTTCTCGGGATGGCGAAAGCTGGAATCAGGAATTGGAACGAGCGCCTGGTTCTGTGATCCGCAGGCCCCATGGCAAAAAGGCTCGGTTGAGAACCTGAACAAACGGGCTCGAAGGTATTTGCCGCGCGATACCCCGATCGCGGCGCTCTCAAATCGCGACATGAAGGCGATTTGTGACCGCCTGAACGGAACACCAAGGAAATGTCTTGGGTGGCGAACGCCAACAGAAGCATTCACCGAAGAACTGAGAAAACTTGGATAACAAGAAATGTCGCAACCTAACTTGAGTTCACAAGGGCGCTTGGCACGGTTGATCCAGCCCAGGTAGTCATTGCGCTGATAAGGGGGACGGTCGTCATAGGCGGGGCGCAACCCGGTCTCGTCCAGACGCCGGTGGACATCTGGCGGCATCGGCTCGGGTGCGCGCGTCAGAACCATACCCAAGCCTGCCCTTGCAGAATGCAATGTGTCAAGCGGACCTGCCCATAGGGAGGGGTTGATTAACCGGGTTAATAGAGAGTGAATTGATCCATGCGACTCGAACGACCCTGCCTTGCACTTCTGCTTCTTTCCCTCCTGCCCGCCCAAGGCGCACCCCATGTGCCGGACGCACCAAGCTGCCTCGACCCGACCCGTGCCGCAGCCCTGACCCCCGGCGCGCAGGAGCCCCGTCCGATCGGGCTCTGGCCCCATGACGAGGGGCGCGTGGTGGGCTTTGCCTTCGGCCCCGTGACCTCTGCTACATCGGCACCGCGCGAAAAACTCTTCCTGTTCCTCTTGGACAATGGCGCCTGCTTTACCCGCGCGGTGCTGTTCGACCACCGAAACGGTGAAACCACCGCCCGCCTGTTCACACCGGAACGCAGCCGCAGCCTGGTCGGCATGGCCTTGCCACCGGACCTGAACACCGCCCTGCACCTGGCGGCGGAGGCACTGCAATGACCGATATTCTGATCCTGACCGGCGCTGGCATCTCGGCGGAAAGCGGGCTGGGCACCTTTCGCGACGAGGACGGGCTGTGGACGCAATATGACCTCAATGACGTCTGCACGCCGGAAGGCTTCTCGCGCAATCCGCGCCTGGTGCATGACTTCTACAACGCCCGGCGCGAGAACTGCCTGAACGCTGCCCCCAATGCTGCCCATGAGGCCCTGGGTCGCCTGCAGCGCGAAAGCCGCCACAAGGTCACCATCGTGACCCAGAACGTGGATGATCTGCATGAACGCGGCGGCGCGGCGGAGGTGCTGCACATGCATGGCGCGCTGTCCGGGGCGCTCTGCCACAGTTGCAACACCCGCTGGCCCGCGCCAGAGGTGATGGACCCGCTGGCCCCCTGCCCCAGCTGCCGCCTGCCGGAAACCCGGCCCGATATCGTCTGGTTCGGCGAAATGCCCTACCACATGGACGAGATCTACCGCGCGCTGGCCCAGGCCCTTCTGTTCGTGGCGATCGGCACCAGCGGCAATGTCTACCCGGCTGCGGGGTTCGTCAGCGAGGCGCGGGGCGCGGGCGCACGCACGCTGGAGCTGAACCTGGAGCCCAGCTCGGTCGCGGGTCAATTCGACGAGGCGCGGCTGGGCCCGGCCACGGAAACCGTTCCCGCCTGGGTCGATGAGGTGCTGGCCGCCGAGTGACCGGTAGCTGAGGCGCAAGACCTCGCCGCATGTAACAGCCCGAGCCGGGCCGAGGGCCCGGCGAGACATCGCGCCTGCGCGGCACGCGCAGCCCTTTCGGCAACGGTGGACACAAAGAAACCCACGCCGGTCCCGGCGCGGGTTCTCGGGGTGACGAACCCCTGAAGCATTTCGGATCAAGTCGGATCAACGTTCGATGCTGAAACGTCCACCCTTGCGAAACGCTTCATTCAGGCGGCTCGGACAGACGCAGGACGCAAAAAAGCACCCACCCGAAACCCGAATCCTGTGCTTAGTTGTTCGACCCGTGGTCCATCGCACCATGGCCCATGCCGTGCATCGGCTTGCGCTCCAGATCAACGGGGATCTCGACCACCATCTCGCCAGCCTTCTCGAAGACCAGGGTGACAGTGACATTCGATCCGTGCTCGAGCGTGTCGTTCAGACCCATGAACATGACATGATCGCCCCCGCGTTGCAGCATATGGGTGCTGCCGGCAGCGACGGGAAAGCCTTCCTCGACCTCGACCATCTGCATCACGCCCTCGGCGTTTTCGATATGCGTGTGCAGTTCGACACGTTTGGCGATGTCGGACTTGGCACCGATCAGGCGGTCGCCCTCGTCGCCCATGTTCATGATCTGCATGAAGGCGGCGCCTGCCATGGCATTCGCACCGGCGGCGCGGGCATAGGCGTCTTCGATCATGATCTTGCTTTCGGCGAAAGCAGGCAGGGCGAAGGTCAGGGTGGCAACCGCCACACCAAGGGTTTTGGTCAGGGACATGTTTCTTTCTCCTGTCTGTCCGGATGTTCTGGGTCTGAAAGGCCGTCAGGCACACCAAGAGCCTGAGTTCACGCAGGCGCTCTGGGGTCTGAGAAGGGATCAGACGCGGGCCGGCGGCCCCCGGGCAGAGGGAGAAAGCTCGTGCTGCGCGAGTGACGAATTCGCGGTCACGGGCGTGATGCGGGCGATCAGGCGGCGCTCAGGCAGCTCCATCACCGGCATCGAGAAGTCGGCCACGACATAGGACGCAGCGTCGGGGCAGACATGGGATTTTTCCACGGGTTGGCCATCGGGGCCAATGGTGATCGTCGTCAGGCCGACACCGGAACAGATCACCATTTCCATCCCGAAATCGGGATTTGTCCCCCGCGCCTGGGCGAAGGAGAAACCGGTGACCGTCAGGGCGAGGGCCAGGAAATATGCGAACAACGCACGGATCATGCCCTAGGGCTATGCGTCCAGCGCTGGCTTTGCAAGGGACAAATCGCCACGCCGAAACACCCGGCGCCCAGACATGCGAAAAGCCGCCCACGACTGGTGCCGGGGCGGCTCATTCAGCGTCGCGCAAGCGATCAGGCGGCGGCCTGAGCCTTGGCGATGTCTTTCTTGATTTTCAGCGCGTTGGCCGACAGGTCCGCGTCCTTGGCTTTGGCCAGGAAGGCGTCCAGACCACCACGGTGGTCAACCGAGCGCAGGGCGTGAGCCGAGATGCGCAGTTTGAAGGCACGACCCAGCGCTTCGGACTGCAGGGTCACATCGTTCAGGTTGGGCAGGAACCGACGGCGGGTGCGGTTCTTGGCGTGGCTCACGTTGTTGCCCGTCATCGGGCCCTTACCGGTCAGTTCGCAGCGGCGCGACATGGTTCTCTTCCTTGCTCTTCAGGCCGTTTTCGCAGGCGGTCCCAGATCAAGGGCCCACGTCAAGCCGGTCAACACAAACGGGCGCCGCAATGGCAGCGCCCCGAATTCCGTCCGGGGTCTTTAGACCTGTTGACCGACCCCGTCAAGTGAGTCGGCGGATGGAATCCGTGCTTTGACGGGCTTTTGGCAGGTCCGGGCGGGGTGGTCAATGAGCTGCGGGGCGACCATGGCAACGCGGAACAAGAAAATTCAGAATTTTCTTGGCAATTTTCTTCTGAAGAAAATTGGGCTGGCGCGCCCTACCCCCCTGCCGTCACGCCATGGGCGCGGGAAAAGTCGCGCGCGGCGAGGTCTTCGGGGTCGATCCAGAATTCGACCACGCCGACATCGCAGAACATGAAGTCCACGCCGTCGTCGCTGTCCAGCACCAGAAGGCGCACGCCGGTGCCCGGTGTCGGGTTGGTCTTGGCCTGGGCGTGGCCCAGCATGATGTGTTCGGGCACGGTGGAGCCCGGGTTCAGACCCTCGCCCACCAGGTCAATTACCGCCTCGGGCAACCTGGCCCGCAACGCGGGATCCGAAGCTGCGCTCTGGCAAAGCCGGGCGATGGCCTTGGTCAAGGGCGCGGCGACATTGGACCCGTGCCAAGGCGAAAACGCATGTGCCGGTCCCATCAGCCAGTCGACAAAGGCGCGGGCCTGGTCGGGCGGCACCGGCGCACCGTGGGGCGTGGCGGTGAGCATCGGCGCCGCCTCCTCAAGCGCGGTCAGTTCCGCCGACAGTTTGCGCACCAGGTTGAGCTGCTTGCTAATCAGCGCCTCGCGCTGCTCCGGCGTACGCGAGCTCCCCTGATCCTTGCGGTAGAAGTCCACCATGCGATGCGCGCCGGCCAGGTGTTTCAGAACCCGTGCCGAGAGGATGTCATAAAGCTCCTGGGGCACATCGCCGAGCCAGGGAAAGGCCGGATCCTTCGCCAGCGCCTCGCAAAGGCGGAACTGCGTGACCAATCCACCCTTGCCATCCGCAAGCGCTTGCCCCGCCTCGTCGCGCAGCACTTCGCTTTCGATCAGCTGCCCCGGGGTGGAAGGCGTGGGTTCGGGCAGATGGATGCGCATCTGCGCCTCGTGCAGGGCCCGGGCCATGTCCACTTCAATGCCGTATTCCTCGATCGGATAGGCGCGCATGGCATGGGCGGTAATGGGCCAGGCGGGATGACTGCGCACACCGGGATCGGCATGGCCGCCGCTGCTTTGCCCCGGGGCGTGGCCGATGTCGGGCAGGTCGTCCGGTTCCGGGGTGCCCTGCCCCGCTGCCTGTTCGGCGGGCACATAAAGCACGCGGGTGAAATCATCGCCCTCGGTCCCGGCGCCGGGGTCGTTGGGGCCTTCCCAGACCATTTCCTCATCCAGGCCAGCGAAGAACAGCAGCGTGCCGTCCTCGGGCAGGGGCGTATCCGTCTCGACCCGGGGCAGTTCGGCGCAGTCGACCTGGGCCAGGAAATGCAGGGGCTGGCCGGTCTGGCCATTGCGCGGCCAGGGCGTGCCGGGGGGCAGGCTGGGCCGACCGCCGAGGTGGCTGTTCACCTCGGGCCAGTCCTGGGCACCCTCGCCTGTAAGCGGCCATGCGCGGCGCAGGTAGATGGCGCTTGTCGCGCCCTCTTCCAGTTTTTCGCGCAGCTTGGTGGGGCTGGGTGGGCCCTGAGGTTCCGGCGGGCGGGCGGCCTCGGCGGCCTTCTGTTCCGCGTCCCGGCGGGCCTGATCGGCGGCGGCCTGGTCCGGGTCGGCCAGGTGGGCGGGCATGGGCGGCAGGTGGTCAAGCAGTGCCGCCACCTTGCGTAGCTGTTTCAGGCGGCTGGGATCGGTGAACTGCAGTTGCGAGAGCGTCGCGCGGCCGCTCATCAGCCGGTGCATCACCACCAGGTCACGCTGCACCGAAGGCGGCAGCTGGCGCGAAGCGTCGGTCCCGAAGGCAATCGGCGACAGGCCCGCGTCCAGGCGTTTTTGAAACATTACCCCGTTCAGAAAGCGCACGGTTTCCAGCCGGGCGTGCGGGCTGGAGGAGATCAGCAGGCGATAGACCTCGGCCAGCGCCTGATGATCGCGCGGCCGACCCGTCAGCCAGGACAGCAACCAGTTGCGCGCCCAGCGCAGGCGCAAGTACCAGCCCGGCTGCGCCTCCTGCGGGGACAGACCACGAAAGCGGCCTTCGAGCGCATGGGCATCCTCGACATCCAGCCCGGCCACACGGGCCACATGGGCGGCCAGGTCAGAGGCGCCGAGCGGCGCTTGCCAAACCGGCGGCGAGAGCGCGTTGATCCGCCAGGCATCGGCCAGCAGACGGCGCTGGGGCGCCTTCTGGTCCTCGGCAAAGACATCGGTGGTCAGGCCATAATGCTTCGCGAGCGCCTTGATCGCCGTGTCGCGTTTTCCCGCCGCGTTGAATTCGAAGGAAAAGCTCTTGTTCCAGCGCAGCCAGATGAGCTTGCGTCGGGCCACGCCGCCAAACAGACGCACAAGTTCCTGCCAAAGGATCGCGACGACGAAGATTGCCATCAGGGGCAGCAGCACAAGCAGGGCAAGGATGGCGACGACGGCCATGACCTCGTGGCTGGGAAAGATCAGGATGGCCGCGAGAATGGCGGCGAGACACAGGTAACGATCGAAAATCACAAAGGCACCCTTCTGGACGTGAATGGGCGCAGTCTGCGTGAGTCTTTCGGGCCAAATCAAGGCCCGGTTGAGGAAAAGCCGGGGTTTAGAAAGAGATCAGGCTGCGGAGCCGTGACCAGATCCCTGACAGCCAACCGCTGCCAGCGGCGCGCGGATCCGGGTAGCGACATTCCGGACGAATGGTCGGGCCGCCACTGTCCGCCCAGCGGCTGGCGGAAAGACCGATGTTCTGCATGTCCTGTGGCATCTGTCAGCGCCTCCCCGACGCGGTGAAGATTCGGGCCCCCGCCCGTTTCCTCATCTTTTGCCGAGAATGCTGAACAGAAGGTTAATGGGGGCGGTTTCCCCGCCCCCGCCTGTTTCTTTTTGCGGCCTCAGTCCTCGGCCAGGAAACCGCCCGACTGGCGCGCCCAGAGCCCGGCATAGGTGCCGTCTGCCGCCAGCAGCTCGTCATGCGAGCCATCCTCGACCACCCGGCCCTGATCCAGCACGATGATGCGGTCCATCTGGGCAATGGTCGACAGGCGGTGGGCAATGGCGATGACCGTCTTGCCCTGCATCATGCCGTAAAGCGTCTTCTGGATCGCCGCCTCGACCTCGCTGTCGAGCGCGGATGTGGCCTCGTCCAGCACCAGGATCGGCGCGTCCTTCAGCATGACCCGGGCAATCGCGATGCGCTGGCGCTGCCCGCCGGACAGTTTCACGCCGCGTTCACCCACATGGGCGTTGTAGCCCTTGCGGCCCTGCGGGTCTTCGAGCGTGGCAATGAACTCCTGCGCTTCGGCCCGTTCGGCTGCGGCCTCCATCTGTGCCTGGGTGGCGGCGGGGCGGCCATAGAGGATGTTCGCGCGCACGGAGCGGTGCAGCAGGGAACTGTCCTGGGTCACCATGCCGATGGCACCGCGCAAGCTGTCCTGGGTGACCTGCCCCACGTCCTGACCGTCGATCAGAATGCGGCCCGCTTCGGCGTCGCGGAAACGCAGGAGCAGGTTCACCAGCGAGGATTTACCGGCACCTGAACGGCCCACCAGGCCGACCTTCTGCCCCGCAGGGATGTCGATGGTGACATGGTCCAGCCCACCGGCACCCTTGCCGTAATGGTGGCTGATATCGTCGAACCGGATCGCGCCATGGCTGACCTCCAACTCACCCGCATCCGGGGCGTCGGTCAGCTCATGCGGCACGGCGATGGAGCGCAGCCCCTCGCGAATGACGCCCGCATGTTCGAACAGGCGAATGGTCACCCACATGATCCAGCCGGACATGCCATTGAGGCGCAAGACCAGCGCGGAGGCCGCGGCGACCTCGCCCAACGAGACGATATCGCGGGTCCAGAGCCAGATCGCCGGGCCAAGCACGCCGGTGATCAGCAGACCGTTGATCAGGTTCAGCCCGATGGACAGCTCGGTCATCAGCCGCAGGAAGCGCTGGAATCTGAGGCGCAGGCGTTTCAGGGCGGAGAGCACATAGCGTTCCTCGCCCTGCCCCTGGGCAAAGAGCTTCACGCTTTCGATATTGGCATAGGCGTCCACGACCCGGCCGGTGACCAGCGAACGCGCGTCCGACCATTTCTCGGACGCGACCGCGACGCGGCGGGCGACATAGCGCACATAGGCCACGTAGAGCACGAGCCAGAGCGCCAGCGGGATCGCCAGGCGAATATCAAGCTGGCCCAGGATGACCATGGCCGAGAGCACATAGGTGATCGCGTACCAGAGCGCCTCGAAGGACATATAGGCCGAATCCTCGACCGCCGGGCCCAGCTGCATGACGCGGTTCGAGAGCCGACCGGCGAAGTCGTTCTGGAAAAAGCCCAGCGACTGGCCCAGCAGGTGCTTATGCGCGCGCCAACGCACCTGTTCCTGCAGGTTACCGGCCAGGGTCTGTTCCAGCAGCAGGTGGTTCAAACCGATCATGAAGGGCCTGAGGAACAGGATGAACGCGGCGGCCAGGGCCAGTTCCATCCCGTGGTCGGACCAGAAGGAACCAGGGGTCGATCCGCCCATCAGGTCGATCACGCGGCCGGAGTAGAAGATGATCCCCGTCTCCATCACCGCGACAACGACGCCGCTGAGCGCCATCCAGATCATCAGGCGTTTATACGGGGCCAGCTGCGTGCGCAGGAAGGCCCAGAGCGTGGCGGGCGGGGTGTCGCCCGCATGGGGGGCGAAGGGATTCACGAGGTTTTCGAAATAACGGAACATGTGGGCGCTCCATGCGCTGGAATAGTGGGGGGAAACACGTGGGACGGGGCTGACGCGCAGCCCATCAGGTCACCGACCTGGACTGGCGATCAGTCGCGGTATGGGGTCCTGAATTGATACATCCAACGGATCTCCTGCATGTTCACGGGAAAATGGGTAGCGCAGTTGTTAGCGCTTGTCAAAGTCCGGGTTTCCGGACGTTCAGGTTGCTGGGGGCCAGCCCCCACGCGCCAGGGCGCGTTCCCCCGGGATATTTTTGGAAAGATGAAAGAGAGCGGGTAGCGGGGGCCCATTTTGGCGGGCCTGTCAGAGCGGTTTGACCAGCCGGTGCAGAACCTGGGGCGACGGCCCGGCGCCAGACAGGCCACTGCGCCCGGTGTCGGTAAACCCTTCGCGCCTCCAGAAGGCGCCGCCGCGCGGGTTGCGTTCGGCCACCGCAAGCAAGAGCCGGGTCGCCCCCTGGGCGCGGGCAAGCCCTTCGACATGGGACAGGAACCGCGCACCGTGCCCGCCCCCACGCGCCCAGGGGCCCAGCAGCATCAGGCCCATATAGGCGTCGCCCGGGTCGGGAAAGCCGAACGAGAGATCCGCGAGGCCGGACAGGCGACCCTCCAGAAACAGGCCCAGGTGATGCGAGGTGGCAGGGTCGCAGCCCGGCGGGATGTCGGTAAAGAACGCATGCGCCTTCTCCGGGCCGGGGTCCACACCGTCGAGCATACGCCAATAGTCCGGCGCCTCGGCGTAGAAATCGGTCACAGTTTGAAGGTCACGGGTGGGCTCAAGCGGGCGGATCAACATGGGCGCAGCATGGCGCGGCGCTGGCCAAAGGGCAACAAGGCCCGGCGGGGTGGGTTGCCACGCGGGCCGCCCCGGGCGGGCGCCGTCCAGGGTGGGAGCCGGGCCGTTTATCCGGCTTGCGATGTTCCCAGCAGGTCGAGCATCTGTTCGGCGGCGTGGGAGGGCGACATTTGCCCACCTGCCACATCCTGGCCCAGGCTGCTCAGCGCCGCGCGGGCGGCGGGCTTGTCGAGGGCAGCGAGCAGGCGCAGGCGCACCTCTTCCTCGAACCAGTGGCGGGCCTGGTCCGCGCGGCGCCTGTCCCAATGACCGTTCTCGCGGCGCCAGTCGCTCAGCGCCTGCATCTCGCCCCAGGCTTTCTCCAACCCGTCTTCGGTCACCGCCGAGACGGTCAGGGCCTTTGGAAACCCTTCCGGGTCTTGGGGACGTTTGCGCAGCAGGCGCAGGGCGCCCGCATAATCGGCGCAGGTGCGCGTCGCCGTGTCCTTCAGCGCGCCATCGGCCTTGTTCACCAGGATCAGGTCGGCGATCTCCATGATGCCGCGTTTGACGCCCTGCAGCTCGTCACCACCGGCAGGCGCAATCAGCAACAGGAACAGGTCGGACATTTCCGCCACCACGGTTTCCGACTGGCCCACGCCGACGGTCTCGATCAGCACCACGTCGAAGCCGGCCGCCTCGCACAGCGCCACCGCCTCCCGCGTGCGCCGCGCGACGCCACCCATCTGCGCCTGCGAGGGCGAGGGGCGGATGAAGGCATTCCTTTCACGCGACAGGCTTTCCATCCGGGTCTTGTCGCCCAGGATCGAGCCGCCGGAGCGTGCCGAGGAGGGATCGACCGCCAGCACCGCGACGCGCAGGCCTTGCGCGATGAGGTGCATGCCGAAGGCCTCGATGAAGGTGGATTTGCCCACGCCGGGCGTGCCGGAGAGGCCGATGCGCAGGGCCTGGCGGCCAGCGGGTTTCAGCGCCTCCAGAAGCTCGCCTGCCTGGGCGCGGTGATCGCTCCGGCCGCTTTCCACCAGGGTAATGGCCCGGGCCAGCGCGCGCCGCTCGCCGTTCTGAATGCGCCCTGCCAGGTCCTGGATGTCCATGCCGCCCTCCTCGTTCGTTCGCGCTGTTTTGCCCGGGCTGCGGGCATAGCGTCAAGCGCTTGTCATCGGGGAATGGCAGGGAAATGGCCTATCCTGTGGGTGGGGGACCGGGAAGATGCGATTCGTTTTGGTTTTTGTCCTGCTGGCCACGCCTGCGTTCGCCGACAGTCATCGTTACGCGGTGTCGATGTTCGGGGTGCGGGTCGGGCAGATGCAGCTGGAGACACGCGAAGGGACGCGCGACTATGCGCTGGCGGCGCGGTTTCGCACCACCGGGGTGGCGGGCCTGCTGGCGCGGGTGCGGTTCGACATGCAGGCCACAGGTCGGGTGAACGGGCCCTGGCTGTCGCCGCGCAGCTATCACGAGGAGATGGACACCGGGCGGCGGGTCTCTTCCGCCGATTTGAGTTTCGCGGCGGGGGACGGGCGGCTCGATCTGATGAGCGCCTTCTGGCTGGGGCTGCGCGACCGCCCGGTCGCCCTGGGCTGCGCGCTGGAGGCACGGACCTTCGATGGCACCCGCGAGCTGCGGGTCACCCTGCGCCCGGCGGGCGAAAGCGCCACGACGGTGACCTGCGTGGGCGAGGTGCGGCGCGGGGCGGGCTATACGGCCGAGGAACTGGCCCAGCGGCGTGCCTTCCCGGTCGAGGCGACCTATCGGCGGGTCGGTGATCTGCTGCGGTTTCACCAACTCAAGGTACACACGCTGCATGGCAAAGCGATCTTGCGTCCGCTTTGATCCTGCGCCCATAAGAGGCCATGAAGACCGGCCTGCCCATTGATGACGCCCTGCCCCCCTTGTTGGACGCCCTGCGCGCGGACGGTCGCGCGGTGCTGATGGCGCCGCCGGGGGCGGGCAAGACCACGGTGGTGCCTCTGGCCCTGCTGGACGCGGGGCTGTGCGCCGGGCGCATCCTGATGTTGGAGCCGCGCCGCCTGGCCGCGCGGGCGGCTGCCGAGCGCATGTCGGAGAGCCTGGGCGAGGCTGCCGGGCAAACTGTCGGCTACCGCATTCGTGGCGAGGCCAAAGTGTCGAAGGCGACCCGGATCGAGGTGGTGACCGAGGGTATCCTGACCCGCATGTTGCAGTCGGACCCGTCGCTCGATGGCGTCGGCGCGGTGATCTTCGACGAGTTTCACGAACGCTCCCTGAATGCTGACCTGGGGCTGGCCCTGACCTGGGAGGCGGTGCAGGCCCTGCGCGAGGACCTGCTGCTGGTGGTCATGTCCGCAACGCTCGACGCCCAGCCAGTCGCGCGGTTGCTGGAGGACGCGCCGGTGGTCAGTTCCGAAGGCCGGGCCTATCGGGTTAGCACGCGCTGGCTGGAGCGACCTGTCGACAAGAAAGTGCGGTTTGAAGGGGCTGTGGCCGGGTTGGTGGAACAGGCCGCCCGCGAAACCGAGGGCGGTGTGCTGGTGTTTCTACCCGGCGAAGGCGAAATCCGGCGGGTGGCTGCCGCGCTGCGCCTGCCTGCTGACTGCCAGATCCGGCCGCTATACGGCGCTATGCCCTTCAAGGATCAGCGCGCGGCGATTGCGCCCGCTCAGACGGGCCGCAAGGTGGTGTTGGCAACGGCGATTGCCGAAACCTCGCTGACCATTCAGGACATTCGCGTGGTGGTGGACGCGGGCCGCGCGCGGCGGGCACGGTTCGATGCGGGGTCCGGCATGTCGCGGCTGGTGACGGAACGGGTGTCGAAGGCCGAGGCGGAACAGCGCCGGGGCCGCGCGGGGCGGGTGGCCGAGGGCACCTGTTATCGGCTCTGGACCAAGGGCGAAGAGGGCGGCTTGCCGCCCTTCCCGCCCGCCGAGATCGAAGCGGCCGACCTGACGGGCCTGGCGCTGGAACTGGCGCTCTGGGGATCGGCGGACGGTTCGGACCTGGCCTTTCTGACCCCACCAAATGCGGGTGTCTTGGGCGAGGCGCAGGCGTTGCTGACCCAGTTGGGGGCGTTGAAGGGTGGCAAGATCACCGAGCATGGCCGCCAGCTCGCCCGCCTGCCGCTGCATCCGCGTTTGGGGCATATGGTGACCGTGGCGGGCAAGGGGGCTGCGGGGCTGGCGGCCCTGCTGGCGGAGCGCGATCCCCTGCCCTTTTCGGCCCCGGTGGACCTGTCGCTGCGGCTGGAGGCCTTGAACGACCCGCGCAGGTTTGCCGATCGCCGCCCGTGGCAAGCCAACCGCGGCGTGATCGAACGGACGCGGGCGGAGGCCAAGCGGCTGGCGCGCATGGTAACGGGCGAGACCTCCCTCAGCCCAGCGCAAATGGCCGCGCTTGCCTATCCCGACCGGGTGGGCCTGCGCCGTCCGGGGGATGACCCGCGCTATGTGTTGTCCGGCGGCAAGGGGGCCGTTTTGGACCCGGAGGATACGCTGGCCGCGACCCGGCTGATCGTGGTGACAGACACGGACGGCAACCCGCGCGAGGCAAAGGTGCGCCAGGCGGTGGCGATCACGGAAGCCGAGTTGCGCGAGGTGCATGGCGATCAGATCCGCTGGGAGGATCGCTGCCATTGGTCGAAACGCGAGCGTCGGGTGATTGCGCGCCGCCAGGAGGTCTTTGGCGCGCTGGTTCTGGACGACCGCATCTGGAAGGACGCGCCAGGGGAGGCGGTGGCCCGCGCCATGCTCGACGGCGTGCGCGATCTGGGGCTGCGGCCGTCCGATGCCGCGACACGCTTCCTGGCCCGGGTGGCGCTGGTCGACGGGATGCCGGACATGTCCGAGGCCGCGTTGATGGACACCCTGGACGACTGGCTGCTGCCGCATCTGGGCAAGGTCAAAAGCGCCGAGGACTGGAAACGCTTCGACATCCTGAATGCCCTGCGCGCGATGCTGGACTGGGGACAGATGAGCCGGTTGGACGCCGAGGCGCCTGCACATTTCGTGACCCCGATGGACCGCAAGGTGCCGATTGATTACGCGGGCGAACATCCCTCGATCGAGGTGCGCCTGCAGGAGATGTTCGGCGTGGCCACCCATCCCAAGGTCGGCCACACCCCCCTGCGCATCACCCTGCTGAACCCCGGGCAGAAACCGGTGCAGACAACCATGGACCTGCCCGGGTTCTGGGCCAGTTCCTATGCCGATGTGCGCAAGGACATGCGCGGGCGTTATCCGAAACATCCCTGGCCCGAAGACCCGCTGGAGGCGGACCCGACGCTCCGGGCGAAGCCGCGGAAGCGGTGAGGCGCGGCCGCGACGCGCCCGATGGGCGTGCCTTCGTAAACACACCGTGACCTCACCGCACACGTGTGCACCTTGATTCGCCGCAGCATTTGCCATAAGTAACCCGTTCAATAAGAAAAGTTCAGTACAGGCGGTTCACATGTCCACTCTGTTCGAAAAGGCCTGGTCCGAGGTCATTCGGCCCATGTTCAAACGTCCCGACCGGGTTCAGGTCGCGGCGCTGTGCTGGCGTGGCGAAGGGGCGGAGAAGGAAGTGCTGTTGGTCACCTCGCGCGGGACCGGGCGCTGGATCCTGCCCAAGGGCTGGCCGATCGACGGGTTGGAAGCCCCCGAAGCGGCAATGCAGGAAGCCTGGGAAGAGGCCGGCGTCGAAAAGGGCAAGCTGGACGAGGAACCGCTGGGCGAGTTCCGCTATGACAAGGAGCTGGACACCGGTGGCGTGGCCCCTGTCTCGGCCACGGTCTATCCGATCAAGGTCAAGCGGCTGGCCGATCAGTTCCCCGAATCCGACCAGCGCCGCCGCAAATGGGTGCCCGCCCGCAAGGCCGCCGAAATGGTCCGCGAGCGCGAGCTGCAGCAGCTTCTGCGCGCCTTCTGAGCGAACTTCCCCCCGATCAGTTGGATTAATGTCGCAGCCCATGCTGCGCCTGCACTGAATCGTTGCCAAACAGGCCGCGACAGGCTAGCGGTGCGCCCCGAATGTAACGGTTTTGCGTCGGTTTTGTAACAGATGCGGCCAAGCGAGGGATGAGGGGCCATGAGCGAGGGCAACAGTTCGAACGGCGGCGGCAACCAGTGGCGCACGCTGGACAAGGATCTGAACCGGATCAGCCAGTTTGAATACGCGACGCAATATGTCTCGCGCCCGCTGGTGGGCATGGGGGTCGCGCTGGCCTTCATCGTGATCGCGGCCTTGGCCGCAGGCGTGTTCTTCGGCCAGACCCCGACGTCTTTTGTGGTGGTCATGGCCGCCGCCTTCGGTGCCTATATGGCGATCAACATCGGCGCCAATGACGTGGCCAACAACATGGGCCCGGCGGTGGGCGCGAATGCGCTGACCATGGGCGGCGCCATCGTCATCGCGGCCCTGTTCGAGAGCATGGGCGCGCTGCTGGCAGGGGGCGACGTGGTCTCGACCATCTCGAAGGGGATCATCGACCCGGCCGGCATGGCGCAGGGGCGCATCTTCATCTGGGCGATGATGGCGGCGCTGATCAGCTCGGCCCTGTGGGTGAACCTGGCGACCTGGGTCGGCGCGCCGGTGTCCACCACCCATTCGGTCGTGGGTGGCGTGATGGGCGCGGGTATCGCGGCGGCCGGTTTTGCCGCGGTGAACTGGCCGACGATGGGAAAGATCGCCGCCAGCTGGGTGATCTCGCCGGTGCTGGGCGGCATCATCGCCGCCGCCTTCCTGGCCTTCATCAAGGCGCGCATCGTCTATCAAGAGGACAAGATCGCCGCCGCCAAACGCTGGGTGCCGGTGCTGATCGGCATCATGGCCGCCGCCTTCGGCGCCTACCTGTCGATCAAGGGTCTGAAGCGCATCGTCAAGATCGACCTGGGCACCGCGCTGATGATCGGCGCCGCCGTGGGCGCGATCGCCTATGTGGTCACCGCGCCGCTCATCGCCAAACAGGCCGAGGGGTTGGAGAACCGCACCAAGTCGCTGAAGGCCCTGTTCGGCCTGCCGCTGATCTTTTCGGCGGCGCTCCTCTCCTTTGCCCATGGCGCCAATGACGTGGCCAACGCGGTCGGGCCCCTGGCGGCCATCGTACATGCCGAACAGTTCGGCGATTTCGCCGCCAAGGTGTCGATCCCGACCTGGGTCATGGTGATCGGCGCCTTCGGCATTTCCTTCGGCCTGGTGCTGTTCGGCCCGAAACTCATTCGCATGGTCGGCAGCCAGATCACCAAGCTGAACCCGATGCGCGCCTATTGCGTAGCGCTGTCGGCGGCCATCACGGTGATCGTGGCATCGTGGCTGGGCCTGCCGGTCAGCTCGACCCATATCGCCGTGGGCGGGGTATTCGGCGTCGGTTTCTACCGCGAATGGCATATGGAGAAACGCCTGCGCGCCTCCGCCGCCAAACGCCCGGCGGAAAAACGCATCGCGCCCGAGGAACGCCGCCGTCGCAAACTGGTGCGCCGCTCGCATTTCATGACCATCGTCGCGGCCTGGGTCATCACCGTGCCCGCCGCCGCGATCATGTCGGCGATGATCTTCTACGTGCTGAACGCGATCGTGGGGTAAGCGCCCCACCACCTGCGAACGCTAAGGGGGCCATGCGGCCCCCTTTTTCTTTGCCGCTCCCCCCATCAAGAGGCAACGATGTCGGGGCGAGGCCTCGCATCGCTTGGCCTTTTCATCTTTCCAAAAGTATCCTCGCCGAAGGCAATAAAATCGCTGAACCCTCGAAGAGCCGCAGCCGCAGCGGTGGTACGCCGGTGCCCGGCGTGTCGCTTCGCTCCGATTATGTGCCTCCGGCGGGGATATTTTAAGAAAGATGAAAGGAATGGCCCATTAACCTTAACGTGCGGTACAGGCGGGGACGCCGATGACCGTGAAAGGTGAAAGGCTCAGAAGGATCTCTTCTGACCGCCCCGTCCCGAAAGGGGCGGGGTCTTCTATTCTGCGCTGAAAGCGTGGCGCGTAATCGCTTGCGGCCGCGTGGCAGCCTATGGTCTTAGGTCACCCGTATCCCAGGCGAGCGCAGCGAGCCTGCCGCGACCCGGGCACAAGCGGCGAAGCCGCGCAGGGGCCGGGGCGCAACCCGGAGGGGTTTACACCCCCAGGCACCAGCGCATCACCGCCTTCTGCGCGTGCAGGCGGTTTTCGGCCTCGTCGAAGATCACCGACCGGGGGCCATCCATGACCGAATTGGTGACTTCCTCTTCGCGGTGTGCGGGCAGGCAGTGCATGAACAGCGCGTCGGGTTTGGCGGCGGCCATCAGGTGGTCGTTGACCTGATAGGGGCGCAGCAGGTTGTGGCGGCGTTCGCGGGCCGATTGGGCATCATGCATCGAGATCCAGGTGTCGGTGACCACCAGGTCCGCGCCCTCGACCGCCTTCAGCGGGTCGCGTTCAATCTCGATCCTGGCACCCTTGGCGCGGGCGTCATTCACGAACTCGGCTTCCGGATCCAGCGGCGCGGGGCCGGTAAAGGTCACATCAAAGCCGAACTGCCCGGCGGCGTGGATGAAGGACGCGCAGACATTGTTGCCGTCGCCGGTCCAGACCACCTTCTTGCCAGCAATAGGCCCGCGGTGTTCCTCGTAAGTCTGGATGTCGGCCATGATCTGGCAGGGATGCGAGCGGTTGGTCAGCCCGTTGATCACCGGCACGGTGGCATTTTCGGCAAGCTCCAGCAGGGCGGCTTCCTCAAACGTGCGGATCATGATCATATCGACATAACGCGACAGCACGCGGGCGGTGTCGGCGATCGACTCGCCATGGCCCAGCTGCATCTCGGCGCCGGACAGCACCATGGTCTGGCCGCCCATCTGGCGCACCCCCATGTCGAAGCTGACCCGCGTCCGGGTCGAGGGTTTTTCGAAAATCAGCGCGACCATCTGGCCAGCCAGCGGCTGGTCGTCATCCGGGGTGCCCTTGGGGCGGCCCATGCGCGCGTCCTTCATGGCGCGGGCCTGGGCGATGATGCCCTTCAGCTCGGCGGGGTCGGTTTTGTGAATGTCCAGAAAGTGGTTCATAGCTTTGCCTCCACGGCTTTGGCGGCTTCGTCGAGGCGCGTGACGGCCTCGGAAATCTCATCATCGGTAATGGTGAGGGGCGGCAGCAGGCGCACGACATTGTCGCCACCGGGCACGGTCAGCACATGGGCGTCATAGCCCGCAGTGACCACGTCCACGTTGGTCGCCTTGCATTTGAGGCCCAGCATGAGGCCCTGGCCGCGCACCTCTTCGAACACCTCCGGGTGGGCGGCGATCAGCCCTTCGAGTTTCTGGCGCAGGAGGCCCGACTTGCGGTTCACCTCGGCCAGGAAAGCCTCGTCTGCGACGATCTCCATCACCTTATTGCCGACGGCGCAGGCCAGCGGGTTGCCGCCGTATGTCGTCCCGTGCGTGCCCGCGACCATGCCGCTGGCCGCATCCTCGGTCGCCAGCACCGCGCCCAGGGGGAAGCCGCCGCCGATGCCCTTGGCGACCATCATGATGTCGGGCGTGGCACCGGAATATTCATGGGCGAACAGGCGACCGGTGCGGCCCATGCCGCATTGCACCTCGTCATAGATCAGCAGGGGGCCGGTGTCGTCACACAGGGCGCGGATGGCGCGCAGGGTCTCGTCGGGTACCGGAATGATACCGCCCTCGCCCTGCACGGGTTCGAGGATGATCGCGGCGGTCTGGTCGGTGACGGCTTGCGCCAGCGCCTCCATGTCGCCCAGCTGAAGGTGCTTGAACCCGGGCAGCAGCGGGCCGAAGCCGGTCACCAGCTTGGCGCCACCGGCGGCGGCGATGCCTGCGGAGGACCGGCCATGGAAGCTGTCATGAAAGCCGATGATCTCGACCCGTTCGGGGTTGCCCTTGTCGTGCCAATACTTGCGCGCCATCTTCACGGAGAGCTCGCAGGCCTCGGTGCCCGAGTTGGTGAAGAAGACGGTGTCGGCAAAGGTCGCCTCGACCAGCCGGTCGGCCAGCGCCTGCTGGCCGGGGATCTGGTAGAGGTTCGAGACATGCCAGAGCTTGCCGGCCTGTTCGGTCAGGGCCGCCACCAGGGCGGGGTTCGCGTGGCCCAGCGCGTTCACGGCAATGCCCGCACCCAGATCCAGGTATCGGTCGCCACCGCGTTCGATCAGCCAGCTGCCTTCGCCTTGTTCGAAAGCCAGGTTTGCACGGTTGTAGGTCGGCAGAAGCGACGGCATCATGGGAAACTCCACGTAGAAAGAAGCCTTTGGGTGCCGGATCGGCAGGCTCGTGTCAACATTTTCGGGGTGGGTGTGCCGCTTTGGCACAAGATCAAACGGAAACGGACGTCAGGCGCGGGTGCGTCGGCGTCGGTCGGCAGTGATATGCAGGCGTTTGATCATGGGGGCCTCATAGGGCGCGCGGGGCTGGCTGTCCAGACTTTTCAATCGCGCGCGGGGGCGTTAGCGGTAGCGGATGGAAACGCGCAACACCTCCGTTCAGGTCCCGGGACAGAACCCCGCCGCCTCGGCCGCCTTCATGCTGACCGCAACCCTGCTGATCGCGGGCACGACCCTGATGGCGAAGCTGCTGGGCGGGGACAGCCTGGGCGATCCATTGCATCCCTTGCAGATCAGCCACGGGCGGTTCCTGTTCGCCTTTCTGGCCATTGGCAGCGTGGCGGCGGTGACGCGGCTCAGGATCGCGCAGCCCGACCTGCGCAGCCATGCCGCGCGGTCCATCGCCGGGTGGAGCGGCGTGACCCTGATGTTTGCCGCCGTCAGCTTCATCCCGATGGCGGATGCCACGGCGATCTCCTTCCTGAACCCGGTCTTTGCCATGGTGCTGGCGATCCCCCTGCTGGGCGAACGTGTGGGGCCCTGGCGCTGGGGCGCTGCCGGGCTGGCGGTGCTGGGCGCGGTGGTGCTGATCCGCCCGGGCGCGGGCACGTTCCAACCTGGCGCCTTGCTGGCGCTGGCCTCGGCGCTGGTGCTGGGGGTCGAGATCATCCTGATCAAGCGCCTCTCCGGGCGCGAAAGGCCGCTGCAAATCCTGCTGATCAACAATGCGATCGGACTGACGGTTGCGACGGTGGCGGTGAGTTTCGTGTTTCGCTGGCCCAGCCCGGAACAATGGGCCGCGCTGGCCGCACTTGGCCTGATGATGGCAGGAGCGCAGAGCCTGTTCATCCAGTCGATGAAACGGGCCGATGCCTCGTTTGCCGTGCCCTTCAGCTACGCCACGCTGGTCTTTGCCGGTCTTTACGATTTCGCCGTCTTCGGCGTCATTCCTGTGCCCACCAGCCTGATGGGTGCGGCGATCATCGTCGCCGCTGCACTGGTGCTGGTCTGGCGCGAAACCCGCAATGCTTAAAGCGCAAAGCAAAGAGGTTGTATCCGCCGCCGGGATGATTAGGATAGGCGCCTGTTGAATGACCGGGCCGTATGCGCCCATGTTGAATGACCGGGCCATCTGGACCGGATGCCGAGGGAAACCATATGTCCTGGACCGATGAGCGCGTCGAAATTCTGAAGAAGATGTGGGGCGAGGGCCAGTCGGCCTCCGTCATCGCGAAAGAGCTGGGCGGCGTGACCCGCAATGCGGTGATCGGCAAGGTGCACCGCCTGGGCCTGTCCAACCGTTCGGGTGGTGGGGCCAGCAAGGCGCCCGCAAAGGACAAGCCGGAGGCCGCGAAAGCCGCGCCCAAGCCCAAGGCCGCGCCGAAGAAACCGGCCGCACCGAAGAAAGCACCGGAGCCCGCGCCCGCCGCCGAGGCCAGCCCGGAACCGGCCGCCAAACCGGCCGCGCCCGCACGCAAGGCGATCATCCCCGCTGGCCAGCCGCTGCCGCCGCAGCCCTCGGCCAACGAGATCAGCCCCGAGGCCCTGGCCAAGGTCAACGAGATCGAGAAGGGCGCGAAGAAGCTGACCCTGATGCAGCTGACCGAACGCACCTGCAAATGGCCGATCGGCGACCCGGCGACCGACGATTTCTGGTTCTGCGGGTTGCCCGTGCAACAGGGCAAACCCTATTGCGAGGCCCATGTCGGCGTCGCCTTCCAACCCATGAGCTCGCGCCGCGACCGCAAGCGGTAAGGCCAGCCCGAGAGACAACGAGGAGCCCGCCCCATTTGGAGGCGGGTTTTTTGTTAGCGCAGGCGGAACCGCGTGCGCAGGCCGAGGCCGAGGAAGAAGAGAAAGGTGTAGCCGAACACCGTCTGTGCCGAGGCCAGCCCGGCGATCAGCTGATCCGCGCTTTGCAGGAACTCGCCGAAATAGAGCCGTTGAAACCCGAAGAACCGGAACGTGTTGGAGAAACACAGCCCCAAGGCGCGGAACGCATCATCGGCGCCGAGCGGTCCCTCCTGCAGCGCGGCCAGGTAGATGCCGAAGGGCAGCCCGAAGGTCAGCATCAACCAGCGCAGCGGCAACTCGATGGAATGGCCATAGCCGGACACGGCGCCAAACAACCGATACGGCAACCGCTGCCACCACGGCCCGATCTGTCCGGCAAACCCCATCTCGCGCCGGAAGAAGAAATGCTCCTCCTCCGGCAACCCCTGCTTGCCCAGCGCATGGCGGATCACGGCGCAGGAGGCCCGGGCCTGTTCGGGGTCGTCTTGTGGGCCGGAGGGCCAGAGGTCATCGCGAGCGGAGAAGGTGGTCTTGTCGTGAAGAACCGCACCGGAGAAATCGGGGTAGTGGCTGGAGAAATGGGCGTTGCGGAAGGTGGTGGGTTTCTCGAATTGGCTTTCAGAGAAAAGCACTTCACAAGCCTCGAACTCCCCAAATGTTGCCTCCCCGAAGTAGGCAAAACCGCTAAACGATGCGCCATAAAAGGCTGCCAGGTGTTCGAACGATGAATAGTCGAAGTCGACCGATCCGCAAAAAGTGGTCCTTAGAAACGTTGCTCCATTGAGAAATGTTGATCCGTAGAACGATGCTTCTCGCGAAAAGGTAGAATCTTTGAATGAGACCTCACCAGAAAGCTTTGCTCGAAAGAATGTACTATCTCCAAGAAATGAGGCCTTAGTAAAAAAGGCCCAATGCAAAGCCATTAAATCACGAAATAACGCAGAAGCTTTGAAGCGAGTGCGTCTGAAGGAGACGCCACCATGAAATTCTGTGGCATTGAATTTGGCCGTGCGATCAAAGCAAGCAAGGTGGAAGTTTGCTGCCTTAGCGAATCTAGAGTCTTCGAATGAAACTTCATGTGTGAACACGAACTTGTCAAGAACCACAGCTTCCGAGAACTCCGTATTGGAAAGGTCAACCGCGCTTTCGACTTTGGGAATGGCGGGAAGGTCAAACCCCTTTGAAGCCAAGGCCTTTTTCCTCTTCTCATATATCTGGCCAACGTTGAGAAAGCCCCCCGTTGCAGGCCATAATTCGCCGACCTTGATGCCTACCGCCCCTGCCGCTTCTTGCCTTTGCTCGTCATTCAACACCTGCCCCGCCCAAGCATTCCACGCCCTGCGGTTCTTTTCATGCAGGCCCCAATCAATCTCGTCCCCCTCCTGCTCCCCGTAAAGCGTCATCAGCACATACCAGGGGTTCTCATTCGCCGGGGTCAGCTTGCGGGCGGGGTCGTCCATCGAAATCACTCCTTCAATGCGCCCACCCTACGCCGGGCGGGGCTGCATTCAACCCTTCCCTGCCTGGCCCGGACCCTCTATACCCCCCGGCCATGAGTACGAACCCGCCGAACCTCCGCCCAGACCTCGCGCCGCCCGCGCGGATCCAGGACACCGCGCGCCCGGGACAGCCGAAGATCGGCATGGTCTCGCTGGGTTGCCCCAAGGCCCTGGTGGACAGCGAGCGCATCCTGACCCGGCTGCGCGCAGAGGGCTATGCGATCAGCCCGGATTACTCCGGCGCGGATGCGGTGGTGGTGAACACCTGCGGCTTCCTGGACAGCGCCAAGGCGGAGAGCCTAGAGGCCATTGGCGAAGCTCTGGTCGAGAACGGGCGCGTCATCGTCACCGGATGTCTGGGCGCGGAAGAGGATTACATTCGCGGCACGCACCCCAGCGTGCTGGCCGTCACCGGCCCGCATCAATATGAACAGGTTCTGGACGCGATCCATGACGCGGTGCCGCCGGACCCCGACCCGTTCGTGGACCTGCTGCCGTCGACCGGCGTCAAGCTGACCCCGCGCCATTACAGCTACCTGAAGATCTCGGAAGGCTGCAATCACGCCTGCAAGTTCTGCATCATCCCGGACATGCGCGGCAAGCTGGCCTCGCGGCCCGCGCACGCGGTGATGCGGGAGGCGGAGAAGCTGGTGGAGGCCGGGGTGCAGGAGCTGCTGGTCATTTCGCAGGATACCTCGGCCTACGGCGTCGATATCCGGCACGCGGAGGATCGTGGCCATCGCGCGCATATCACCGATCTGGCGCGGGATCTGGGCTCACTGGGGGCCTGGGTGCGCATGCACTACGTCTACCCCTACCCTCATGTGCGCCAGCTGATCCCGCTGATGGCGGAGGGGCTGATCCTGCCCTATCTGGATATCCCGTTCCAACATGCCGACCCCGGGGTGCTGAAACGCATGGCGCGGCCGGCGGCGGCGGCCAAGACGCTGGACGAAATTGCCGCCTGGCGGCGCGACTGCCCGGATATCACCCTGCGCTCCACCTTCATCGTCGGCTACCCGGGCGAGACCGAGGCGGAGTTTCAGGTGCTGCTCGACTGGATGGACGAGGCGCAGCTGGATCGCGTCGGCTGCTTCCAATACGAAAACGTCGACGGCGCGCGGTCAAACGCCCTGCCCGACCACGTGCCCGCCGAGGTCAAACAGGAGCGCTGGGAGCGGTTCATGGAGAAGGCCCAGGCGATTTCCGAGGCCAAGCTGGCGGCGAAGGTTGGCCAGGTGATGGACGTGATCGTGGATGACATCGACGCGGACGGGATTGCGACCTGCCGGACCAAAGCAGATGCGCCGGAAATCGACGGGAACCTGTTCATCGACGAGGGGACGGAGGGGCTATCCGTGGGTGAGATCGTTCGCGTTGAAGTGGATGAGGCGGGGGAGTATGATTTGTGGGGGCGGTTGGGTTAGAAAACCCAACCATTAGAAGACATCAAAGGGTGGGGTTCTGGCTGGTGCCCCTTCCAGTGCAATAGGCACCCTCTTATCCCGTTTCTCTCAAACTCCTCCGCATATTTATTGCTCGCATCGAAACCAAACTCTTCACCAAAGGCGACTCCAACCAATGAGCCCAAAATACTAACAAACACATAGTCTTCATCTCGGTTAGAGAGCATCACCCTATATTCGTTCTCCGTTTGCCAATCTCTATGTTTGAGAAAATACAGCTCTCGCCAATACCTCACGGTGTGCTGCCGAACAAAGGTCGAAACCCCAAGCCTTTCCGCCAAGTCGAGATCAATCGAGTAAGGGTCGGCGCCTTTTCGAAGAATGCTGCTCGGAATGTCAGCGTAATTAACGTCACCATAGAAGAACTGTCGATTTTGCTCTCTCGCAAGGTCTCCAAGGCTCGCGACTAGCCTTCGCCGATCAAAAACAAGGCAAACACCCTTGTGCCCTTCTCCGTACTGCGCCCACATTCGAGGTTTGCAGTACCCGCGGTGAAAGTTGGCTTGGGCATCATCTAACCCCTGATCAGCCCCACCTAAGTGGTCCAGTCTGAATGTTAGTGCATGATTGGCCTGGGTTCCATCGGGACGATGGTTTCCGGGGCCGGTGGGCGGTAGCCCAAGGCACTATGTGGCCGTTTGGTGTTGTAGTGCTTCCTCCATTGTTCAATCAGGATTTGCGCCTCCCGTAAGCTGTAGAAGACTTCACCATTGAGCAGCTCGTCGCGGAACCGGGCATTGAAGCTTTCACAGTATCCATTCTCCCATGGTGATCCCGGTTCAATGTAAGCGGTCTTGGCTCCGACGGCTGCAATCCAGTCCCGGACAGACTGTGCGATAAACTCAGGGCCGTTATCGGAGCGAATGAAAGCAGGGACACCACGCAGGATGAACAGGTCCGTCAGCGCGTCGATGACCTCGGTCGAGTTCAACTTCCGCTGCACACGGATCGCCAGACATTCCCGACTATATTCATCCAAGATGTTGAGGGTGCGAAACACCTTTCCATCATCCGTTCGATGATGAACGAAGTCATAGCTCCAGACATGATTGCGATACTTCGGTCGCAGCCGGACGCAAGAACCGTCATTCAGCCAGAGCCGCCCTTTTTTGGGTTGCTTCATCGGTACTTTGAGCCCCTCGCGTCGCCACAGACGTTCGACACGCTTGTCGTTCACCAGCCAGCCTGCATCTCTCAGCAAAGCGGCGATCCGGCGATAACCATAGCGACCATACTGGCGCGTCAGCGCGATCATGTCGGCCACCAGGCGATCTTCGTCAGCACGCCCAACAGGCATCCGTCTTTGTGTGGATCGATGCTGTCCCAAGACACGACAAGCGCGACGCTCTGAGATGTGAAACTGGCTTCGCACATGCTCAACGCAGGCGCGGCGACGCGAAGGGCTCAGTAGTTTCCCCGTGCGGCCTCCGATAGGATCAGCTTGTCCAGCGTCAGGTCGGACACGGCCCGGCGCAAGCGATCATTCTCTTTCTGGAGCCGTTTGAGTTCTTTCAGTTGGTCGGTTCCCATACCGCCATATTGCTTACGCCAGCGGTAAAACGTCTGCTCGGTTATCTGCACCTGGCGGATCGCATCAACTCGCGGCATCCCTTGGCCGCATAGCACCTCAACCTGCCGCAACTTCGTGACAATCTCTTCCGGTTTGTGGCGTTTAATTCCCATCTTTGATCCTCCGTTTCCTAACTATAGGGGCGGACCACTTCAGTGGGGGAGGATCACCGGTTTGTGGCGTTTAATTCCCATCTTTGATCCTCCGTTTCCTAACTATAGGGGCGGACCACTTCAGTGGGGGAGGATCAAGGCACCAAGAGGTCTTGGCACATTGAGCGAGGTCAGCTTTGAGCTGGTGCAGCTCTTCGTTGCGCTCATCATCAAATGAAAAGGAAAACGGAAAGTCCTTAGTCTCTCTGGGGTCATTCATCCTCCGAAAAGTTGAAAATCGGAGGGTCCGTGTGTCGAAGATTTTCTGGAAGGAAGAGGCAGTCGTGTAGTGGTAAACAAATTTGTCGACAGTGCGAAGATGGTACCAAATATCATCATTGGCCTTTGTACCAGACTTGCCGCTATGGACGAACGCCGCCACTTGCACACCAGAAGTCAAAATACTCTTCATCAAACTAGGCTCCTAATTCCCCAAATAACTCACACGGCTATTCTACCACTTAATGGCGAACGGTCATTTGTATTCAAAGCTACAAAGGAAACCAGTTGTGCCTTGATGAGTAGGTCGTTTGACCCTCCCCGGAGCGCCGTTCTAAAACAAAGCGACCGCCCAGTAGGACGGTCGCTTCGGGTCTCGTCAAAGGCTGCGTGACTTACGCCAGCTCCGCCTTCTTCTGCAGCGAGCGCACGCCGACGCGGCCGGTTTCGCGGCTCTTCATCGCGAAGGCGGCGGCGTGGGCGGCGGCGAGGGTGGTGAAGTAGGGGATCTTGTCCATCAGCGCGACGTTGCGCATGGAGCGCGAGTCGTTCACCGCCTGGGTGCCCTCGGTGGTGTTCATGACCAGGGCCACTTCGCCATCCTTCATCACGTCGACGATGGTGCGGCCGCCCTCGTAGGCCTTGTTCACGCCCTCGGACGCGATGCCGTTGTCGGACAGGAAGGCGGCGGTGCCGCTGGTGGCAAGGATGGAGAAGCCCAGCTCGGTCAGCGCGCGGGCGGTTTCGACCAGCTTGACGGTCTTGTCGTCATCCTTGATCGACAGGAACACCTTGCCCTCGGTCGGGAGCTCGGCACCGGCGCCCATCTGGGCCTTGAGGAAGGCGCGGTGGAAGTCGCTATCGGACCCCATGACCTCGCCGGTCGAGCGCATTTCCGGGCCAAGCAGCGTGTCGACGCCCGGGAAACGGGCAAACGGCAGCACGGCTTCCTTGACCGCGAAACCGTCGATCTGCGGGTCGACGAGGTCGAAGTTGGTCAGCGGCTCACCGGCCATGACGCGGGCGGCGATGGAGGCGATCGGGCTGTTCACGGCCTTGGCGACGAAGGGCACGGTGCGCGAGGCGCGGGGGTTCACTTCGATCAGGTAGATCTCGTCATCCTTCACCGCGAACTGCACGTTCATCAGGCCCACGACATTGAGCGCGATGGCCAGCGCGTGGGCCTGGCGCTTGATCTCGTCGATCAGCTCGTCGGACAGCGAATAGGGCGGCAGCGAGCAGGCGCTGTCGCCGGAGTGCACGCCGGCCTCTTCGATATGCTGCATGATGCCGGCGATATGCACGTTTTCACCGTCGCAGAGCGCGTCGACGTCCAGTTCGACGGCGCCGGACAGGTAGCTGTCGAGCAGAACCGGGCTGTCGCCCGACACGACCACGGCCTCGGCAATGTAGCGTTCCAGCTGGGCCATGTCGCGCACGATCTCCATCGCGCGGCCGCCCAGGACGTAGGACGGGCGGATGACCAGCGGGAAGCCGATTTCCCCGGCGATCTCAAGGGCTTGGGCATCGGTGGAGGCGATGCCGTTCTTCGGCTGCTTCAGCTCCAGCTCGTTCACCAGCGCCTGGAACCGCTCGCGGTCCTCGGCCAGGTCGATGGCGTCCGGGGTGGTGCCCAGGATCGGGATGCCCTCGGCCTCCAGCGCGTTGGCGAGTTTCAGCGGGGTCTGGCCGCCGAACTGCACGATGACGCCGTGCAGGGTGCCGTTTTCCTGTTCCACGCGCAGGATTTCCATCACGTGTTCGAAGGTCAGCGGCTCGAAATACAGGCGGTCGGAGGTGTCATAGTCGGTCGACACGGTCTCCGGGTTGCAGTTGACCATGATGGTTTCATAGCCCGCGTCGGTCAGCGCGAAACAGGCGTGACAGCAGCAGTAGTCGAACTCGATGCCCTGGCCGATGCGGTTCGGGCCACCGCCGAGGATGACGACCTTCTTGCGGTCGGACGGGCGCGCCTCGCATTCGACCTCGCCCATCATCGGGGCTTCGTAGGTCGAGTACATGTAGGGCGTCTGCGCTTCGAATTCGGCGGCGCAGGTGTCGATGCGCTTGAACACCGCGTTCACGCCGACGGCGCGGCGGGCCTTGCGGACCTCGGTTTCCGACTGGCCGGTCAGAATGGCCAGACGGGCGTCGGTAAAGCCCAGCATCTTCAGCGCGCGCAGGCCCTTTTCGTCGGTCGGCAGGCCGTTGGCCTTCACGGCTTCCTCGGCGTCCACGATTTCGCGGATACGGTCCAGGAACCAGGGGTCGAAGCTGGTGATCGCGAAGATCTCGTCATTGGTCAGCCCGTGGCGCATCGCCTGGGCGATGGTGCGCAGACGGTCGGGCGTCTGTTTCGAGATCGCGTTGATCACGGCGGCCTTTTCGGGCGCGCCTTCGATTTCCACCTCGTCGAACCCGGTCAGGCCGGATTCCATCGAGGCCAGCGCCTTCTGCATCGATTCGTGAATGGTGCGGCCGATCGACATGGCCTCGCCCACGGATTTCATCGCGGTGGTGAGGTAGGGTTCCGAGCCGGGGAATTTCTCGAACGCGAATTTCGGAATTTTCGTTACGACATAGTCGATGGTCGGCTCGAAGCTGGCCGGGGTCACCTTGGTGATGTCGTTGTCCAGTTCATCGAGCGTGTAGCCGACGGCCAGTTTCGCGGCGATCTTGGCGATCGGGAAGCCGGTGGCCTTGGAGGCCAGCGCCGAGGAGCGCGACACGCGCGGGTTCATCTCGATCACGACCATGCGGCCGTCTTCCGGGTTCACCGCCCATTGCACGTTGGAGCCGCCGGTCTCCACCCCGATTTCGCGCAGCACGTTGATCGAGTGGGTGCGCATCAGCTGGTATTCCTTGTCGGTCAGCGTCAGCGCGGGGGCGACGGTGATCGAGTCACCGGTGTGCACGCCCATCGGATCCACGTTTTCGATCGAGCAGACGATGATGGCGTTGTCGGCGGTGTCGCGCACCACCTCCATCTCGTATTCCTTCCAGCCCAGAAGGCTTTCGTCGATCAGGATCTGGTTGACGGGGCTGGCATCGAGGCCCGTGCGGCAGAAATGTTCATATTCTTCGCGGTTGTAGGCCACGCCGCCGCCGGTGCCGCCCAGGGTAAAGGCGGGGCGGATGATGGCGGGCAGGCCCACTTCATCAAGCGCCGCCAGGCATTCGTCCATGTTGTTGGCGATGGTGGCCTTGGGGTTTTCGATGCCCAGACGGTCCATCGCCTCGCGGAAGAGCTTGCGGTCCTCGGCCATTTCGATGGCGTCGCGCTTGGCGCCGATCAGCTCGACATTGTGTTCGGCCAGAACGCCCAGGTCATCGAGCTCGAGCGCGGTGTTGAGGCCCGTTTGACCGCCCATGGTCGGCAGCAGCGCGTCGGGCTTTTCGATCTCGATGATCTTGGCGACCATCTCGGCGGTAATGGGTTCGATATAGGTGGCGTCGGCCAGGCCCGGGTCGGTCATGATCGTCGCCGGGTTGGAGTTCACCAGGATGACGCGGTAGCCTTCCTCGCGCAGCGCCTTGCAGGCCTGGGCGCCGGAATAGTCGAATTCGCAGGCCTGGCCAATGATGATGGGCCCTGCGCCGATGATCATGATGGAGTTGATATCGGTTCTTTTCGGCATGGCTCTCGTCCCCCGGGTTGCGAGTCAGTGGCGCGGCGGCGCCCAAATTGTCCTGCGTTATAGGCACCGCGCAGAAAGGTGCAAGGGGGATCGGAAAGGCGACGTCAAATGCCGCATTTCCCCTGTCTCCCCGCTGCTGGCGGGAGTATAGGGGATTCCTCAGACAAACGGGGTGAGTTGTGCGCCTTTTCTTCGATCAGGGCCCCTTGGGGGGCGGGACATGGTTCGACCGGCCCGAACGGGTCGTGCGGGCGGTGACGCCTGGGGAAGTGCCGGGCGCGCTGGCCGCTTTGGATCAGGCGCGGTCGGACGGGTTCTGGGTCGCGGGTTATGCCAGTTACGAGCTGGGCTATGCGCTGGAGCCGAAGCTTTCCCATCTGATGCCGGAAGCACGGCGTCTGCCCTTGCTGCAATTCGGCCTGTTCCGCGCGCCGTGCCAGGGGGAGGTCGCGCCTGCCCCGGTCGGGCTGTCGCCGCCGCGCCCAACCTGGAGCGAAGAGCAGTACAAAGCGGCCTTCGAGGTGGTGCATGAGTTCATCGGGGCCGGCGACATTTATCAGGCGAACCTGACCTTTCCCATGCAGCTGGACCTGCGCGGCGGGGCCGAGGCGCTGCACGGGGCGCTGGCGCAGGGGCAGCCGGTCGGCCATGGGGCGCTGGTGCTGCAGGAGGGGCTGCCCGATATCGTCAGCCGCTCGCCGGAGCTGTTCTTTCGCACCTCGGCGGATGGTGTGATCGAGACGCGGCCGATGAAGGGTACGCAGCCGCGCGCCGACGATCCGGTGGAAGACGCCGCGCGGCGGGACTTCCTTACAACGGATGAAAAGAACCTGGCCGAGAACCTGATGATCGTCGACCTGCTGCGCAATGACATCAGCCGGGTGGCTGAACCCGGGTCGGTGCATGTGCCGGAGCTGTTTGCGGTAGAAAGCTATGCAACCGTGCATCAGATGACCTCGCTTGTGCGGGCGAAGCTGCGGGATGGGGCCGGGTTGGCCGAGATTTTCTCCGCGCTCTTTCCTTGCGGGTCGATCACCGGCGCGCCGAAGATCCGGGCGATGGAAATCCTGAACGACCTGGAGCCCGATCCGCGTGAGATCTATTGCGGCACGATCGGCTGGGCCGCGCCGGACGGGGCGTCGAGCTTCAACGTGGCCATTCGCACGCTGATGGTCGAAGATGGCCGCGCGGTGATGAACGTGGGCGGCGGGGTCGTCTGGGACAGCACCGCCGCATCGGAATACGAGGAAGCCCTGTGGAAAGCACGCTTTGCCCGCCGGATGACCCCGGCTTCGCCCTGATCGAGACCTTCGGGTATCACCCCGGGGAAGGGTTTCGGCGGCTCGATCGGCATCTTGCGCGTATGGCGTATTCGGCGCAGGCGTTCGGGATTGCCTTTGACGGAGCGGCGGCGCGTGGGGCACTGGTGGATGTCGACGGGGAGGCGCAGCGTTGCCGACTGACGCTGGACCCGGACGGCCGGTTCGGGTTGACCACCGCGCCTTTGGGGGCGGCACCGCGGGATTGGGTGTTGGGATTGGCCGAAGCCCAGCTGGACCCCGGTGACGATTTCCTGCGCCACAAGACCACCCGCCGCACGCTCTATGACCAGGCACGGGCCACGCTGCCCGACGGGGTGGACGAGCTGGTGTTCCTCAATACGCGCGGAGAGATCTGCGAGGGCACGATTACCTCTGTCTTTGCCGAAGTTGACGGGGAGTGGCTGACCCCTCCCATCACCTCGGGCCTGTTGCCGGGCGTCTTGCGTGCGGAGCTGTTGGATGCGGGCCAGGTCCGCGAGGCGGTTCTGACCCCGGACATGCCGTTCACGCGGGTCGCTGTTGGAAATTCGTTACGTGGGTGGATTAGGGCCTCTTGGATGGATTAGGGGCCGCCGGGCGGATCGGGTGAAGGATTGGCAATGACCAGACAGGTTCTGTGGTTCGAGTTTCTGCTGCTTTTCGTGCTGGCGCCCGTCGCCATCGCTGCCCTGCTGCCCGCCACGGCGATGTTTCCGGCGCTGTTTGCCGTGACCCTGGTGGGCATCGTCCTTTTGCAATTCACCCGCGCCTTTCACTGGCGCGAGCTGCGGGCGGGGCCGGTCAACACGCGACAGGTGGTTCTGTTCGGCGCGGGCATGGTGGTCCTTTGCCTGGGGTTGATGGTGCTGACCGCACCCGGACAGCTGTTCAATATCCTGCGGGAACGCCCGCTGATGATGCTGGCAATCGCGCTGTTCTACCCGGTGGTCTCGGCGCTGCCGCAGGAGCTGGTCTTTCGCCCGCTGTTCTTTCGCCGCTACGGCCCGATCCTGCCGGATGGACGGGCCGCGCTCTTCTCGCTGGCGCATCTGATGTATTGGAGCTGGATCGTCGCCGCGATGACCTTCGCGGGCGGGCTGATCTTTGCCCATGCCTATGAGGTGCGTCGCAGTTTCCCGATGGCGGTGGCGCTGCATTCCATCGCGGGCGTGGTGATCTTCGCCACCGGCATGGGGATCTATTTCTATTCGGGCAACGTTACCCGGCCATTCTGACCTCGGGCACATTGTCGACCCGGTAGAGATACTCCCGCGTCATCGGCACCGCACCCGCATGCCTGGCCAGCTGGAACTGGAACACCCCCAGACCCAACTCGCGTTTGCTGACCTCGGCGGCGGAAAGATAGTAACGCCACATGCGGCAGAATTCCTCGTCATAAAGCGCGCGTATCTGGTCGAGGTTCTCTTCGAACCGGGCGCGCCATTCGGCCAGGGTGCGTTCGTAGTGGCCGCGCCAGACCTCGACATCGCAGGCCACCAGCCCGGCACGCTCAACCTCGGTCATGACCTCGGACATGGCGGGGATATAGCCGCCCGGAAAGATGTATTTGTGGATGAAGGGGCTGGTCCGCCCGGGCGGCGTGGCGCGACCGATCGTATGCACAAGCGCGATGCCATCCGCGCTCAGACAGTCATGCAACTGTTCCATGAAGGCGCCGTATTGCGGCTGGCCGACATGTTCCATCATGCCCACGACGACAATGCGGTCGAACTGTTCACGCAGGTCGCGGTAGTCCATCAGGCGAAAGTCGATCCGGTCGGCCACACCCGCCGCCTCGGCCCGCGCCCGGGCATAGTCCAGCTGTACCTCGGACAGGGTCACGGCGGTCACATGCACCCCGTGATCGCGGGCCAGGCTGAGCGCGGTGCCGCCCCAGCCGCACCCAACATCCAGCACCCGCATGCCAGGCCGAAGCCGCAGCTTGGCGGCGATATGCGCCTTCTTGGCCGCCTGGGCCTGTTCCAGGCTCATCCCCGGGTCGGCGAAATAGGCACAGGTGTATTGCAGGTCGTCACACAGGAACAGCTCATACAGCCGGGTCGACAGGTCATAGTGATGCGCCACATTGCGCCGCGCCACATGCAGCGGGCTGCGCTGCGCCAACCGCCGAAGCCCCGTCCGCGCACCCGATGCCGCCGCCGCCCAGCGCCCGCGCCCATGCGCCCGCGAATTGCGCGCGGCCAGGGTCAGAAATCCCATCAGATCATCCTGTGCGACGGTCAACCCGCCTTCCAGATAGCCTTCGCCCAGAGCCAGCTCGGGCGTCATAACCAAGCGTCGCGGCAGATGCGGGTCCAGCACGGACACGGCCACCGACGGCCCCGGCGCACCGCCATAACGACTGACCCGCCCGTCGGGCCAGGTCACCGTCAGCTGCCCCATACGAAAGACATTCCGCAACACGCGGTCCAGAAGCGTAATCCACATTTTTTTCGTATCCACTAACGCAATGCTGCCAGATTAGCGGAAAAATCACTGGTGACAAGCTGACCAACCGGTCAGGATTTCGCTATTGCCTTGACTTTGTCCGCCAAGGCGGGTGTATCGGCGCGTGACTTCTTTTACCCCCAATCGGGAGCCGACCATGCACGCCTTTCGCAGCCATACCTGCGCCGATCTGAACAAATCCAACGTGGGCGAAACCGTTCGCCTGTCGGGCTGGGTCCACCGTGTTCGTGACCACGGCGGCATCCTGTTCATCGACCTGCGCGACCATTACGGCATTACCCAGGTGCTGTGCGACCCGGACAGCCCGGTGTTTGCCGAGATGGAAAAGGTGCGTTCGGAATGGTGCATCCGCATCGACGGCAATGTGAAGGCGCGTGACCCGGAGCTGGTCAACGACAAGATCCCGACCGGCGAGGTCGAGGTTTTCGTGCGTGACCTGGAGGTGCTGGGCGCCGCCGGTGAACTGCCGCTGATGGTGTTCGGCGACCAGGAATACCCGGAAGAAACCCGCCTGAAATACCGCTTCCTGGACCTGCGCCGCGAGGTCATGCAGGAGAACATGAAGCTGCGCTCGGACGTGGTCATGTCGATGCGCAAGCGCATGTGGGATCAGGGCTTCCGCGAGTACCAGACGCCGATCATCACGGCATCGAGCCCCGAAGGCGCGCGTGACTTCCTGGTGCCCTCGCGGCTTCATCCCGGCAAGTTCTACGCCCTGCCCCAGGCCCCGCAGCAGTTCAAACAGCTGATGATGGTCGCAGGCTTCGACAAGTATTTCCAGATTGCGCCGTGCTTCCGTGACGAAGACCCGCGCGCGGACCGCTCGCCGACCGACTTCTACCAGCTCGACATGGAGATGAGCTTTGTCACCCAGCAGGACGTGTTCGACACGATCCAACCGGTGCTGCGCGGCGTCTTCGAAGAGTTCGGCGGCGGCCGCAAGGTGGACCAGGAGTGGGAGCAGATCTCCTACGCCGACAGCGCGCTGTGGTATGGCACCGACAAGCCCGACCTGCGCAACCCGATCAAGATGCAGGTGGTGTCGGAGCACTTCCGCGGCTCGGGCTTTGCCATCTTCGCCAAACTGCTGGAGCAGGACGGCACCGAAGTGCGCGCCATCCCCGCCCCCGGTGGCGGCGGGCGCAAGTTCTGCGACCGGATGAACAAGTTTGCCCAGGGCGAGGGCCTGCCGGGCATGGGTTACATCTTCTGGCGCGAAAAGACCGCCGATGCGGTGGCGCAGGAGCTGGGCATTACCGTCAAGGAGGCCCAGGCCAAGCTGAAATCCGGCGAGGTCGAAGGTGGCATGGAAGCCGCCGGCCCGCTGGCCAAGAACATCGGCCCCCAGCGCACCGAAGCCATTCGTCAGCAACTGGGCCTGGGCCTGGGTGACGCGGCCTTCTTCCTGGGCGGCAAGCCCAAGGCGTTTGAAGGTGTCGCGGGCCGCGCCCGGACCGTCATCGGCAACGAACTCGGCCTGACCGACCAGGACCGGTTCGCCTTTGCCTGGATCGTCGATTTCCCGATCTTCCAGAAGGACGAGGAAACCGGCGAGGTCGATTTCGACCACAACCCGTTCTCGATGCCCCAGGGCGGCATGGACATCCTGGAGACCGACCCGCTGTCGGCCACCGGGTTCCAGTATGACCTGGCCTGCAACGGCTATGAGCTGGTCTCGGGCGCGATCCGGAACCACAAGCCGGAGATCATGTTCAAGGCCTTCGAAATCGCCGGCTACGGCGAAGACGAGGTGAAGAAGCGCTTTGGCGGCATGGTCAACGCCTTCCAATACGGCGCCCCGCCGCACGGTGGCTGTGCTGCCGGTGTCGACCGCATCGTCATGCTGCTGGCCGATCAGGAAAACATCCGCGAAGTCATGATGTTCCCGATGAACCAGCGCGCCGAAGACCTGATGATGAACGCCCCCAGCGAGCCGCTGAACGAACAGCTGCGCGAGCTCAACCTGCGCGTCATTCCGCAGGAATAAGCAAACCTCGCGATTTTCGCGACGGAAACGGGCGCCTTCCGCGTATCATGGGTGTGATTTGCATCCGATGCGTGGGAGGCGCCTTTGCGTTTCGACCCAGACATTGCGGCGATACGTTTCGGCACCGGGCTTGGGCCGGGCGCGCAGTTGGTGGATGGACCCGGCGCGCTGCTGGCAAGCGTCGCGACGGAGGGTGCGAGCCCCCACCGGATCCCCGGGTTCGACAGTCAATTGGATGATCTGCGCACGGCCCGCCGGTTGCGGCACGACAAGCAGGAGGGCAAGGCGGGCGCTGACGAGGCCCTGCGCGCCCATCGGCGTCAGATGGGCGAACGCGGGCTGACCTGGTTCGCCGCACGCCTGGCTCGCCACGTGGCCGCCCCGGTGGGGTTTGCCGAACGGTTGGAGCTGTTCTGGGCCGATCATTTCACCGTGGTCGGCAAACGCGCCGATGCCCGGGCGCTGGGGGCGACCTTTACTCAGGATGCCATTCGCCCGCACCTGACCGGGCGCTTTGCCGACATGCTGCGCGCGGCCGTGGAACACCCCATGATGCTGGCCTACCTGGATCAGTTCGCCTCGGTCGGGGAAGGCAGCCGCGCCGCCGAACGCTCGGGCCGTGGGCTGAACGAGAACCTGGCGCGCGAGATCCTGGAGCTGCATACGCTGGGCGTCGGCGGGGCATATGACCAGCGCGACGTGCGGGAACTGGCCAAGCTCCTGGCGGGCTATGCGTTCAGCAAGGAGATGCAGGTGGTCTATCGTCCCGGGCGTGGCACGCCGGGGGCCGAGGTCATCCTGGGCAGGCGCTATGGCGGGGCCAAACCGCGGATCGAGGACGTGCATGCGGCGCTGGAGGACATCGCCGCCCATCCCGACACCGCCCGCCACCTGGCACGCAAACTGGCAGTGCATTTCATCAGCGATACCCCGGATGAAGGCCTGGTGGCGCATCTGGCGGCGCGCTATCGCGACTCCGACGGCGATCTGACAGCCGTTTATGCTGCGCTGTTGGAGCACCCCGCCGCCTGGGCCCCGCGCGCGCGAAAGGCACGCCAACCGATCGAGTTCATCTCGGCCAGTCTGCGCGCGCTGGGGGTGGCTCCGGACGAAATCGCGGGGGCGGACCCCAAGCAGATACGCCAAGGCGCACTGCAGCCAATGGCGCTGATGGGGCAGCGGTGGGAGCAGCCCGCCGGGCCGGATGGCTGGCCCGAACAGCCCAGCTATTGGATCACCCCTCAGGGGTTGGCGGCGCGGCTGCAATGGGCGATGACCGTGCCCGCGCTGCTGCGCCCCGCCCTGCCCGACCCGCGCGATCTGGCCCGCCAGGCGCTGGGATCACGCCTGGATGCGGAGACGAAATTTGCCGCCCGCGCGGCACAGACGAAATGGGAAGGCGTCGGGCTGGTCCTGGCCTCCCCCGCCTTCCAGATGCGTTGAGGAGGAGGAGGCCGGCATGACCCTGACCCGCCGCAAGATGTTGACGACGATGGGCTGCTGCCTGGCCGCCAGCCCGCTGGTCACGCCCGTAACACTCGCCGCAGCCCCCGGGGACAATCGCCTGGTGGTGATCATCCTGCGCGGTGCAATGGACGGGCTGGATGTGTTGCGCCCGGTGGGCGATCCTGGTTTCGCGGCGCTGCGCCCGGATCTGGACGCAGATACCCTGCCGCTGGACGGGTTCTTCGGCCTGCATCCGACGCTCGTCGATCTGATGCCTCTGTGGCAGGCGGGGGAGCTGGGCGCGGTGCATGCGACCTCGACCCCCTATCGGGACAAGCGCAGCCATTTCGACGGGCAGGACCTGCTGGAGGCCGGGATCGCGCCGGATGGGCGCATTCGCGATGGCTGGCTGAACCGGGTTTTGGCGTTGCTGCCGGGCGCAACATCGCGCACCGGATTTGCTGTCGGCCAGGGCGAGATGCTGGTCATGCACGGCGAGGCCCCGGTGTCGTCATGGTCACCGGGCTCCGGCCTGCTTCTGACCCCGCAGGCCCAGCGTCTCTTGGGGCGCATGTATCACGACCACCCGCTGTTCAATGCCGCACTGGACGAGGCGATCATGCTGACCGACGGCGCCCTGCCCGCCGATGGCCTGGTGGAGCAGGCGGATATGATGGGCAGCATGGAGGCGTCAATGCGTGCCTCTGGGCGGGGCATCGGCGCGCGGAAGCTGGCGGCTTTCGCAGCCGAGCAGCTGCGGGGCGACAGTCGCATTGCCGCCTTTTCGCTGACGGGGTGGGACACGCATAACAACCAGGCAGGCGCTATCCAAGCCCCGCTGAAGGCGTTGGCGGGCGCGCTTTTGACCCTGCGCGAGGGGTTGGGGCCGCTGTGGGAGCGGACAGCCGTGATGGCGATGACGGAGTTCGGGCGCACGGCGCGGCAGAACGGGTCGCGCGGGACCGATCACGGCACCGGCGGTGCGATGATCCTGGCAGGCGGTGCGGTTCGGGGCGGTCAGGTGCACGGGGACTGGCCGGGCTTGGGCGAAGCGGAACTTTACGACCGGCGCGACCTGTTGCCGACAAGTGATATCCGCGCCCATGCGGGCACGGTGCTGTCGGGCCTGTTCGGCCTGTCCCAGGCAGAGCTGGAAACCCGGGTGTTTCCGGGCATCGACCTGTCGGAAGGGGCGCGACTGTTGCGCTGATCCAGGGGGATCAGGCGCTGCCGGTCGGGTTGACCTCGATGCTTTCCATCCGGTCCGAGGTGTCCTCGGTAATGCTGTCGACATTGTCGGTAATGGTCATCACGACCGCAAGGGCCATCATCACGGAGCCCGCCAGCAAGACGGTCCAGTCAATCACCGCATTGCCATCCTGTTCCGCCAAAAATCGCTTGAGCGTCGAAATCGAGATCATCAAGACACCTCCCAAAGTTACGTTACACATACGTCCCGCACAAATTCTGCGGGCTTGGGGTCAGTCTTGAGCGTGATTGGGGCGAAATTGCGCAGGCAGTGGGGAAAACGCGGGGAAATCCGGTGGAGCCTGCGCCACATGTGCGGGGCGATTCGCGCGCCCCGCAGAGGGGTCAGATCGAGGCGCGGCGATCCAGCCGTTCCTGCACGATACCCGCAACCCGCGCGACATCGGAACCGGTGCCCCGCCCCTTCGCGCGGGAATTGGCGAGGCTCACGGCAGCCGCTTCCAGGCTATCGTCATGAGCGCACATGGCCACGCCCGACAGGAACTGTGCAATGTAGTCCAGCGTCTGCCCGTCGGGGGCTTCGCTGATCACTTCGGCGATATGGGTCAGGTCATCCTGATAGGCCAGCATATCCGGGTGAACCACCTCACTGGGCAGTTTGCGCGGACCGGTCGGCCCCTCGCCTGCGGGTAGATGCGCCAGTACGGATTGCTGGAATTGTGCCAGACTCTCCAATGGCTTGGGCAGGAAGCCATCGGCACCGGCCTCCAGCGCCAGCGCCTCACCATCCATATCACCGCTGATCCCCAGCAGCACCGGCACACGGGGCTGGGCGCTGGAAAGTTCATGGATCAGATCGGCACCGGAGCCGTCCGGCAGGCCCATGTCCACGATGATGATCGAGGGGCGGTAGACCGCCAGATGGCGGTGCGCGGCGGCCAGGCTGTCGGCCCGCCTGATCCGGGCGCCGGAGCGCAAACACAGAAGGCGGATCGCCTCGCTTGCAAAACGGCTGTCTTCGACCACCAGCACGGTCATGCCCTGGAGCGGCCTATCGGCGGTGGGCGGACGGCTCAGGACATAGCGTTCAAGATCATCGCTCATGTCATGTCTCCTTTCTGCCAAAGGAGTGAACATGCATTTACCTAATACGGCGTTAACGCCGCCTGCGGGCCATTCAACGGGTTTTCAACGTAGGGTCACGGCTTGCCCCAGGGGCACCCACGCGGCATAAGCGGGCCAACGGAGAAAGAGGAGACAGAAGATGATCGGACGCCTGAACCACGTGGCCATTGCCGTGCCGGACCTGGAGGCCGCCTCCGCCCAATATGCGGGCACCCTGGGGGCCGATGTGGGCGCGCCGCAGGACGAACCCGATCACGGCGTCACCGTCGTCTTCATCACCCTGCCCAACACCAAGATCGAGCTGCTCTACCCGCTGGGCGACAACAGCCCGATTGCCGGGTTCCTGGAAAAGAACCCCTCGGGCGGCATTCACCACATCTGTTACGAGGTCGAGGACATCCTGGCCGCGCGTGACAAGCTGAAGGCGGAAGGCGCCCGGGTGCTGGGCACCGGCGAGCCCAAGATCGGCGCCCATGGCAAGCCGGTCCTGTTCCTGCATCCGAAGGATTTCAACGGCACCCTGGTCGAGCTGGAGCAGGTCTGAGCCATGTCCATCACCGCCGCCATCGTGCTTTATGCCGTGATCTGGTTCATGACCATGTTCGTGACCCTGCCGGTGCGCCTGCGCACCCAGGGCGACGAGGGCGAGGTGGTGCCGGGGACCCACGCGGGCGCCCCGGCCAATTTCCGTGTGAAACGCACGATGCTGATCGTCACGGGGATCGCGACGGTCTTGTGGATCATCATTGCGGGCATCATCCTGTCGGGCTGGATCACGGTCGAGGACCTGGACTGGTTTAATCGCTACGAGGCGCCTGCCGAGCCGCTCTGACAGGCCAGCCCTGGGGCCGAGGCCACCCGGGCCATGCGCAGCAGGTCCGGGTCGTCAGGCTTGACCGGCGGCCTCGAACCTTTCCAGATCGCTCAGCATGCGCGCCAGCCGCCCCTGCAACCAGCGGTCAAAGGCAGTGCGCGAATAGGTCCGCAGCCGGATCAGGGTCTGATCCCATCCGCCATCCACCGCATAGACCCGGAAGACGCCCGCGCTGTTGCGGCCGATCACCACATTCTTGGCAGTCAGATCGTTGACCACGTAGTGGTGCTCCAGAAGATCATCGACCAACTCGTGGATCAGCTCCTTGACCTGCGGCGACAGCCCGTTCCGGGTAACGTAATCGCGCAGGCTGGGGCCAGGCCGCCCTGTTCATCCGAGATTTTCTCGGACATCAGGCCAACCCCCAGGTTGGTCTTCACGAAGCCCTTGAGCACCGGCAGGAAGGGCGGCAGATCGCCACGTTGGGAGACATAGGCGAAATAGGCTTCATACTCGCGGTATTCGTTGCGCAGGGGGCCGAACCGACGGTTCAGGGGGCGCACGTAGCGTTTCAGCCAGGGCATGTTGTTGGGCTTGGCGATCTTGATGATCACGTCATCCCGATCCGGGTGAAGATAGACCCGGCGCGTATTGCCTTCGGCAAGGTACTCCGATTCGATCAGATTGATGGTCTGGGTCTTGCACATGTCGGGCCGTCGTCGCTTCATGTCACTTCGGGAGCTGCCCGGGCTGCAGAACAAACCGTTGCATTGGCAGCAATCCACTGGCCCCGCCCACGTCGGGAGGGGGCCAGCGCGCGTTGCCTGTTCCCGGGCTTAGGACTTGGCGTTCAGGCGGTGGAACATATGGGTAAAGGTGGCCGCACCAATCACCGGGATCAGCAGGTTCAGAAGCGGCACCGCCAGGGGCACCGCCATGAGCGTGCCTGCCAGCCAGATCTGCCCGGAATGGCGTGCGCGCAGGCGGTTGGCGCCTTCGCGGCCCAGGCGGCGGATGGCGGCCATCTGGAAGTATTCACGCCCCAGAAGATACCCGTTCACCGCCCAGAACAGCATCGGTGCCAAGGGCCCCACGAAGAAGAACAGCACAAGTGCGATCAGGTTCACGCCGACCACCACACCGAAAAATCCGATGCTGTCGCGGATCGTCTCGCCCAGGGGGACCGAGCCTATGGGGGGAAGCTGGGGGTAGTGCATATCCTCAACCGCGGCGGCGACGTCGTCGAGGAAGATGCCGGTAAAGGCCGCCGCCACCGGCACCATCAGCACGACCGACAGGACCAGCATCAAGACGACCATCAGCCAGCTGGCGACGGTGTCGATGCCGCCGACCTCGCCCACCCAAGGCAGCGAGAACGTGTCGGGCACCAACCAGCCAGCCAGCCAGAACAGGCCCACGGTCACGGCAGCAAGCAGCCCGATGGTCAGGCCAAGACCCAGAAGCAGCACGCGGCGAAAACGTGCATCGCCCATCTGGCCCAGCGCGGTGAAGAAATCGCCCAGCATCAGTCGGCCACCCAGCTGGTTTTCGCGTCCAGATCCGGGCGGGGGCGTTCGGGCGGGGCGCAGGTCTCGGTGCCGATATGGATGAAACCGGCGACGCTTTCGTGCTCGGCCAAGCCCAGGGCTTCGGTGACAAAGGTGCGGTCATGGCTGGGCCAGCCAGACAGCCAGTTCGCCCCCCAACCGGCCGCCAGAGCGGCATTCAGCAGCGCCAGACAGGCAGCACCAGCCGAATACACCTGTTCGATCTGCGGCACTTTCTCGCTGTCCACAGGGGCCGAGATCACGGCGACCGCCAGGTCCGCATCGGCAAACTGGGAATGCGCCTTGGCCACCTTGTCCTCGGGAATGCCCAGCGCCTCGGCACGCGGACCAACCAGACCGGCCAGACGGGTCAGCGCGGCTTTCTCAAGCACGATGAAACGCCAGGGTTCCAGTTTGCCGTGATCCGGCGTGCGCGCGGCGGCCTCAAGCAGCGGCATCAACTCGTCCCGTGAAGGTGCCGGGGCGGTCAGGGTCTTGGCAGGGCGCGAGCGCCGGGTCAGCAGGAAATCGAGTGCGGCTTGATTGGGTGCGGGCATGGGGTCCTCCGAATGTCCGCTTTCATGTCGGACCTGAACCGGCCCACGTCAACCGGACAGGCCGAAAAACTCCACCAGCTCGCCGAGATAGCCGGAATAGATCCCCTGCATGCGGGTGGAGGGCTGGCGGGCGGCAAAGGTCTCGGCCAGGGGATCGGGGGCGGTGATCGGCGACCCGGACATTTCCTCCAACACCGCATGGCCGCAGAAGGGCACACAGACTTCGGAGTAGCCGCCCTCATGGGTCATCATCACGCGGCCCTTGCAGATCTCGGCGGCCAAATCCAGGGTCATGCGGGTCATCTGGCGGAAGGTGTCGGCGGTGGCCAACATGCGGCTCAGCGGGTCCAGCGCGACGGCGTCATAGCCGCAGGCCACCACGATGACCTCGGGCTCGAAGGCGCGCACGGCGGGGATCACCAACCGCTCCATCGCTTCGATATAGGTCGCATGGCCCGCGCCGGGGGGCAGCGGGATGTTCATGTTCGCGCCCTCGCCCGCGCCTTCGCCGCGCTGCTCCGCCTCGCCGGTGTCGAGCGGATAGTTGCGGTCCTGGTGGAGAGAAATGGTCAGCGTGTCAGGATCGGAAAGAAAGACCGCCTCGGTCCCGTTGCCGTGATGCACGTCCCAGTCGATGACGGCGACCCGGCGCACCAGATCGGCCGCGCGGCCGGCCCGAATGGCGATGGCGAGGTTGGCGAGCAGGCAGAAGCCGTTCGGGAAATCCGGCAGACAGTGGTGACCGGGCGGGCGCGAGAGCGCGTAAGCGTTGGTCAGATCGCCACGCAGCACCGCATCGAGCGCGGCGACGGAAAGCCCCGCGGACAGTGCCGCGATCTCATAACCGCCCTGGCCGAAGGGGGTGCGCAGGCCCAGCTCGCCACCGCCATTGTCGGACGCCGCCTTGAAGTCGCTGAGATAGGTCGCGGGATGCACCAGGGCGAGGGTTTCCAGCGAGGCGACCGGGGCGGTCAGCATGTCCAGCTCTCCCGACAGGCCGGTCACATCCATCAGGTTCTTCAACCGCCGCTTGGTCTCGGGGTTTTCCGGCAGCCCACCGGCCGCGAGCGGCTGTACCAACCCGCCCACCGGCACCGTGCCTGCGTAATTGCCGCCGGAATGCCAGAAGCATTTCTCGTCCCAGAAAAATCCTGTGGTCATACGCACCTCCCCCTAAGGGGAACAGTGTCGCGCCTTGCCCCGGAAAGCGCAATCGCGGATGGTGGCGGGCATGAAGAAAGGATCGCTTGCCCACCTGGCCCAACCGGGCGCCGAAATCGCCTTGCGCGTCACGCCGAAAGCGTCGCGCAATCTGGTCGAGGACGGGCCTGACGGGCTGCGGGTGCTGGTCACCACGGTGCCGGAAGGCGGCAAGGCCAATCAGGCGGTGGTGAAACTGCTGGCTCAGGCGCTGGGGGTGGCGAAAACCCGGCTGGTGCTGGTGCGGGGCGCGACCAGTCGGGACAAGGTGTTCCGAGTGGAGTAAGGTCCCGCGGCCCCGTGCGAAGCACGGCCACCGCCCCGCAGGTGAAAACTATTTAATAGTTTTCCATCAGTCGGATTGGCCGCCCTGCCCACCCTCTTCCGATATCTCGCCCGGACGCGCACGTTGGTAGATCCCCTCGGGCAGGTCCAGCGCCACGGCGAGGTCCTTCAGCTGGCTGATTGAAAGGGTGATCTTGTGCACCCGATCCTCCTGCGGTTCCCATTGTTCGATGGTCACGCAGTCGTCGAAGGCGTTGATCACCACATCCTCGCGCAGGAACTCGCGGCGCTCGTCGACCAGGGTGACCACGGTGGCGTCAAAATCGTGTTCGATGGTAAACATATCGTCAGCCTAGCGGGGCAGTTGGCCTCTGGAAAGCCCGAAGAAGCGCGCCTATGGTCAGGGCATTGTCAGTCGGAGGTTTCCCATGCACCGCCTTGCCGTTGCGCTGATCGGCCTGATCCTGGCCGCCTGTACGCCCGAGACCCAGGGTGGAGGTGGGCAGCTGGCCCCGCAGGAGACGCGTTTCAGCCCGGAGGTGGCGATGCGCATGTTCCCGGGCGATGCCTCGATCGCGCGTTATGCCACCATCGCCGCGCGCATGGAACCGGTGATTGAACGCGAGTGCCGCGCCCGCGCCCCGCGCAGCAAATGCGACTACCAGATCTTCGTGGAAACCCACCCCGAAGCGCCGGCAAACGCCTATCAGGGCGAGAACCGGCGCGGCCAGCCAACCATTGCCTTTACCCGCAAACTCCTGGCCGAACTGCGCAACGATCACGAGATCGCCTTCATCATGGGGCACGAGGCCGCCCATCACATTCGCGGCCATCTGCCGGTCAAGACCGAGGCGCTGATCGCGGGTTGGATCGCGGGCGAAGTGGCCGCCCATGTGGCCGGTGCGAGCGAAGAAGAAACCCAACAGGCCGCCGCCTTGGGCGGGCTCATTGCGATCAGCGGCTTTTCCAAGGAGTTCGAGCTGGAGGCCGACGCCCTGGGCGCGGTGATCACTGAAATCGCGGGCTATGATGCCATCACCGGGTCGCAATATTTCCGGCGCATGCGCGATCCGGGGCACAAGTACCTGGGCACCCACCCGCCCAACGCCCAGCGCCTGCAGACCGTGCGCCGTGCCGTGGCGGGTATGTAGCGCCCCTGTGCCACTTGACCGGGATCAAGGCGGAGCCCCCTGATTCGACGTTTTCTTGAGAAAACCAGAGGGGGACCGCCGCCATGCCGCTGAAATCCGGATATGACCATCACGCCAACCTTGTCGACCGCATGGCCGACACCCTGGGCCTGGACCTGCGCCGCGAGATGGAGCGCGCCCGGCTCACCTTCCAGCAGCTCGACGGCGCGGTGGTGCGCTGCATGGACTGCCCCGACCCCGAGGGCTGCGAGCTGTGGATGGAGCAGCGTAATGACGGCGCCACCCACGCGCCGGGCATCTGCCGCAACAAGGCGCTCTTGGAAAACCTGCGGGAGTACGGCTGAGGCGGGGGCGCTTGCCCTGCCTCCGGCGCCAGCGGCGAACATCCCCGGGCTTTGACCCGCAGGTCGTGAACTGACCCAACGCCCAAGACGTGGAAAACGTGCAGCGAGCGATGAGTGACGGCTTTGAGCCCATTTTGCCGAATGCCGCATGCGTCATGAATGTCAGCTTGCTGGATCTTTCCCGCTGATAGTGCTGCTGATGAGCACTGCCCCGGCTAGATCAACCCTCTGTCAGGAAACGCTCCTTCCAGTTCGCTGCCGCCTTGCAGGTCCGCCGCAAACCGCGTAAACACTTCCCGCATTGGTTGTTTTGTGGATTTATGAACACGCATTTTTCTCAGCAGGACCGGCAGGGCCGCCTGTCGACCGTGCTTGGCGCGGACAGTCTGGTGCTGCTGCGCATGGATGGCAGCGAGGAGCTGTCAGGGGATTTTGAATGGCGCGTTGAGGCGCTGGCGGCCGAGGACGGGCTGGATCTGACCGCTCTTCTGGGTACGCATGCAACGGTGGAGATTAATCATGGGCAGGGAACCCGCGCCTTTGACGGGACCGTCTGCGAGGCCCGCCAGCGCGGCGCGTTTGAGAACGGGTTCCGCTATGATCTGCTGCTGCGTCCTTGGCTGCATGTGGCGGGCCTTAGGCGCAACATTCGGATTTTCCACAGCAAAACCGTGATTGAAATCGTTCAGGAAGTGCTCAGCGCCTATGCAGGCCTCGGACATCCGCATCTGGAGGTGCAGGTCTCTGACGATTATCCGGTGCTGGAATACACCGTGCAATACGGCGAGTCTGACGCGGATTTTGTGCGCCGCCAGCTGGAGCGCCACGGCATCACCTGGTCCTGGCGGCATGAGGCGGGTTCACACACGATGCTGCTGAGCGATGCGGCCTTCAGCCTGCCGCAGGTGCCGGGCCTGTCTCGGCCCTATTACGGTGTCGCGGGCTATCACCGCCACGAAGAGGAGCATTTCCGCAGCTGGTCCCCGTCGCAGCGCATCACAACCGGAGCGGTGCGGCTGACCGAGTACAACTTCAAGATTCCCAATGCCGCGCAGGAGACCGAGCAACTCAGCGAGGCCGCCCACCCCAGCAGCGATATCGAGAGCTACGACTGGCCCGGCGACTACCTGACCCAGGGCGAGGGGCGCGGCGTGGCGGACCGGCGCCTGGAGGAAGAGCGCGGCCAGGCTCTGCGCCACCACGCTGAGGGCGACGCGGTGTCCCTGGGTGCGGGCTGGCGGGTGACTTTGGCAGGCGATGATGTGCCGGGCGCGACGGGTGAGACATTCGTTTGCCTCAAGGCCAGCCACCGCTTCCGGGCACAGGCCTATGGCTCGGGTGATGGGGGCGGCGATGAGGCGCCTTATGACGGCGCTTACGTGCTGCTGCCGGAAGCCGCTCCCTTTCGCCCCGAGCGCCGCACCACCGGCTCGCGTGTGCAGGGGCCGGAGACAGCCGTAGTGGTGGGCGACGGCGAGATCGATTGCGACGAACACGGCCGCATTCTGGTGCGCTTCCACTGGGACTGCGAAAAGGCGCATACCATGCGGGTGCGCGTGAGCCAGAACTGGGCGAGCCAAGGCTGGGGTGGCATGGTCATCCCCCGCATCGGCATGGAAGTCATCGTCGAACACCTGCGGGGAGATCCGGACAAACCCATTGTCACCGGCTGTGTCTATAACGGTAAAAACAAACCGCCATATGAGCTGCCAAAGTATAAGACACGGTCGACCTTCAAAACCGATACACACAAAGGGCGCGGGTTCAATGAACTGCGGTTTGAGGATGAAAAGGGGCGAGAAGAAATATTCGTGCATGCCCAGAAAGACCGGAACGAAAAAATCCTGCACAATCACACAGAACGTATCGACAACAACTGGGTACAAAGTGTGGGCCACAACCGCGCTGCGGAGGTCGAAAATAACAGCGATGATGTTGTAGGTGGCAATATGACGCTGAGTATTGGCCGGAGCTACCTAGACGACATTGTGCCTCACGCGATTGAAGATCATTGGCAAGGCATCCCAGCGGCTGGCGTGAATTACGGTGAACGCGGGCGTGCTGAGCGCGGGGAAGGTAATTATGCGCTTCGCGTTGAAGGGTCCAGCAGTTCAATGATTGATCGCAACGTGTTGTTCTCGGTTGGTGGGCGTTGGGATCAACAAATGTCGAAAGACATGTCTCTTGATGTAGGTACACATCTCGACGTTGCTGTGGCCAAGAACCATACCGAAAGCGCTGGCTCTAAGCGCGTCATCCAGGCGGCAAGGAAGCTAGAATTAATTTGTGGAAAGGCACGCATCACGCTGCATGCTGACGGACGTGTCCAAATGAGCGGGATCACGCTAAACCAGTCCTTCAAAGATCGGATCACAATTTTCACTAAGGCCATGGCAACAAAGGCGAAAGCGACTTTTGAGGTTTTGTCTAGTCGCATAGATTTAAATTGAGGACGATATGCCCCAAGATGGAATTGCATATAATGGAGAAATTGTCCTCGGCGGAGGGCAAGCAGACGACGAAGCGCTTCAGATCGAGATCGATGCAGGAGACCCTGATTTTCTAGTAGCTGCGGCGAATAAAAATCCGCAAACGGCTTGGGAGCGCTTTCAGGCTATCGTCGGTGGTACAGCAGAGGGGGCCTATTCGTGGCCCTTCGATTACACGCTCTGTATCCATTGGGTCGTGGGACACGCCGGTTTTTATGGCCCTCATGTGCAGCAGAACTGCTTTTATCACCGTGATCGCATTCTCGGCGTCCTTGGTGCAGGGGTTCGTGTTATTTACTATCTGATTTTCCGAGGCCTGCTTTGGCGGCTGCTGACCAATGAAACGGCGCAAAATTTGGCACGTGATCACCTGTCGGAGGCGGACCGGAACTTGTTCAACGATGCAATTGATCGCGCGGTTCCCGATGAGGCACGGCGCGCACAGATCGTCGGGCGCTATGCTTCAGGACAATTTTTTACGCGCTGGATGAAGTCACGGATCAGACGACGGGGCGGTGGTAGTCTCGAGATGCGCGGAGTCGCATGGACTAATACGATCATGCTTATGTGGGGATCAGCCATTCACGCTTCTATTAACCACCCTTCTAATTTCGGCATCATAGAGATATTCATTTCTTGGATTACAGGCGATGCAGACCACTCTATCGACAGTGACACGTATGTTTCACTTTTTCGGGTAGCGCAAACACTTACGGAAAACGCAGAATTTATGGATGCGCTCGGCGATGACTTCGTGCTGTATCGCGAGTTCATTCAGGCATTGCTCGATTTTGGCTCGAGCGGAGGGCGAAGCTAATGAAGTTCATTCGCTTTGTTTTGGGGCTCGTTTCAGACATACTCGGTCAACTGCTCACAGGGATTGGCCTGATGATTGTGCTCGGTTCTTTCGTGGCGGAGATATATATCATGGTTGCAGTTGGAATTGTGCTCATGGTGATCGGGTTCTTTTTGTTTCGTAGTACTTGATTTTCCGAGCCGATGGAATTGCCCTTGGCAACGGAATGTGCCGATAGCGTCTGAAACCCCGTGCGTAGAGCAGAAACAAAATTTTGGAGAGCACATTATGCTAGCGGCGGGACGAGAAGGCGACACCGGGTCTGAACACAATGGGTTCCCGCCGACACCAGCCACAGAAGGCAGCGGTGATGTCGGTATCAATGGGAAACCGGCTTTGCGCGTGAGGGACGCTTTTGCGCCGCACTCAAAGCCCAAGCATCCTCCGCACGGGCGGCGCTGGCGGTTGGATCTGGCGGTGTGTTCATCAACGGAAAGCCTGCTGGACGCGTCGGCGATGCCATTGACGGCGGCGGGACCGTCGAAAGCGGCTCTGGAGATGTGTTTATTGGTGGATGATCCTGCTACGCGGTTCCTCCTATCGGATCGCCTGCAAATTAGTTACCCCTCTGCGGCTATTGCACGGTCTCGCTCGGACGAAAGCCGACTTTGGAGCGTTTGCAGCGAAAGCACAGTTTGTCCGCCGAGCAGCCATTGCGCCAGTCTTGCTCAGCGTATGAGACTGAGTTTGGGGAAATGCTACTTAGATCGACCCTCAACAATTCACCTGTCCGGACCAAAACCGCGCGACATTACACAGACGCCCCTCCGAAACCATCCTCTGTTGCAACTTCTTCTCGAAACGCTTTAAGTCCTCCGAACGGAGGCCAAATGCAGCAGTTCGAACACTTCCTGACCGACCGCGGGTCGAAATATGCGGTCTCCGGTGGGCCGGTTGCCTCGCGTGCCGAGGTCAAGGCCTTCCTGAAGGTGCTCTGCCGCGACAAGCGTTATGCCAAGGCGACGCACAATACCTGGGCCGCGATCCTGCCCGATGACGGCCCGACCAAGGGCGATGATGGCGAGGCGGGCGCAGGCATGGTGATCCTGCGCATGCTGGAACGCCAGGGGCTGGAGGGCCATATCGTCGTCGTCACCCGCTGGTTCGGCGGCACCAAGCTGGGCGGCGACCGGTTTCGCCGGGTGCAGGATGCGGTTGATCACTACATGGCGAACGCGGAGGGGCTGAATGGCGCTGCGTAATACGATCCACCGCGAATGGACCCGGTTCAAATGGCGCTGCATCTGGTCCTGGCGCGGCTGGCTGGACTGCTGGCACAACGAGAAATCCATCATGCAATGGGTGGTGGCCAATGTGATCTCGGCAGGCCTGGCGATGGTGATCGACCTGACGGGCGGCGAACGCGCGCTGATCCTGGCGCTGGGCATCCTGGTGCTGGCGGCCGAGCTGATGAACACGGCGGTGGAACGCACGGTGGATTACATCTCGACCGCCGAACACGACCTGGCGCGGCGGGCCAAGGACCTGGCCTCAGCCACCGTCGCAGTCACCGCGATTGCGGCTGGGGTTGCTTGGGTCGCGGTGCTCGTGGGGTAGAGAACTCGCCCAACTCCAGGCCATGAAAAGATCTCGGAGGCGAGCCTGGCCCTCTTGGATCAGGCCTTGACGCCGTCAGAAACGGAAATTCAACGCGACCCGCGCCTGAACCAGGTCCATGGCGGTCATCCCATCACCGAAATCCCGATCATTCCCGAGGTCAACCAGGTCATCGCTGACGTTGAAATCATAGACAAGCGCCTCGGCGCCCAGAGTCACATTGTCCTTCAGCACCCACTCGATCCCGGCGCCAAAGACAGTGCCGCTGTCGGTGATGTTCTTGCTCCCGTTCAGACTGGGGTCATCGAACAGAATGAACTCGTGACTGACAGTGACCGACGCGCGTGCGATGCCGACAGTAACATAGGGCATGAAATCACCCATCGGCTTGCCAACCCGGGCACGTGCCGAGGCCACCCAGTTGTAGCTCGTTTCCAATACGCCATCATTGGTCGCGCTTGCGGTATCGCCCGAGCCCAGAACAGTGCCGAAATCACCTACAACGCCAAGAACCAACCCATTGACCGCAAAGTCGTAACCGACCTGCCCGCCGAAGGGCAGCCCCATGAACCCGGTGGCGCCCAGGTCATCCTGGCGGTCAACCGAGTCGGCGCCGTCAAAGATCCCGTCAAAGGAGGCAAACCCGAGCCCGGCGTGCACGCCAGCATAAAGGCCCGACCAAGGGTGATCGGTCCCGGCCATGTCATCCTCGGCAAAGGCCCCGGTAGCCACAATCGTTCCCATAGCGGCCCCGAGGACCGCAGCAAATGCGTAGTTCATGGAATCCCATCCCGTTAATAAAGCAGCCGGGTCACGTTAACCAAACTTAACCATTGGTCAACCAACGCCACCCGGCCCGTCGCTGAGCGTGACCGGATGGTCACGGTGTCGGCGAACTGAGGCACTTCGGTTTGAGATTCAATCACGACGATTGCGGCGGCGGCCTGGGGGGATCCTGGTGGGTAGCGGTCCTAACGGTCCGTGCGGGCAAGCGCGAGGCCGATCCCGGCACCTGCAAACAGCACAGCCGTCAACCTGTGGCGCAAGCGGCCAAGGCGAAGGAGCGCGGGCCGCGCATGGTGGGCCAGGGCCGCCCAAAGCAGATCACCCAACATCAGCACGACCAGGTACAGCGAAGCGGCGATCAGCAGAGAGGCGGTCCCCGCCTCCGCCTGCGCAAACTGCGGCAGGAAAGCCGCGTTGAACAGCAGGGTCTTGGGATTGATCAATGCCAGCAACGCGCCCTGACGGAACAGCGCCGCCAGGGGCCTGCGGCTGGCCGAGACATCCTCCAGCCGACCTACGCCTTGACGCCAGGACTGCATCGCCAGATACAGCAGATAGACGACCCCGGCCCAGCGCAGCCCGGCAAAGGCCCAAGCGGCCAGTTCCAGCAGCACGCTCAGCCCCAGCACCACCACCGACAGCTGCAAGGCAACCCCCAGCGTTGTGCCCAGAACGGTAACCGCCCGGCACAAAAGCCGCGCGCCAGGGTATTGGCGACGATCAGGGCCACGTTCGGGCCGGGAATGGCCACCAGCAGCAGGGTTGCCGCCACCAGGGCCAGGGCAATGTGCAGATCCATGGGGTCCCCCTCGATACCCGCATCCGCGCGGACACCGGTCAGGAACCGTCCCCGCAGGTCGCGTCAGTTGTGATTGGTCTCTTCTTCCAGGTGCAGCTTCATGTCCAGAAGCACATGCTGCAGCGCCAGGGTCTCGCGCAGGAGCCGCTTGGCCTCGTTGATGGTGATGATGCCATCCTCGATCGACTGCTGGTATTCCGCCATCAGCATCGCAAAGCGCTGGCTGAGCGCGATCACGTCGGCGTTGACACCCCCTTCGGGCGCGTTGCGGCGCTCGCTGTCATAGGACATGGTGATGCCGCGCAGCTCGGCCAGGGCCGAGGTGACGTGCGGATAGCGTGCGGCCTCTTCCAGGGCCGCCACTGCGTCGATCGGCATGAAGCGATCGCCATGTTCTTCCGCATCCGAATAATACCGGCCCAAGGTCGCCTTGGACTTGCCTGTCAGCGTGCAGGCGGCCTCCAATCCGACGTCCTTCACCAGAGCTTCGGTGTGTTTCTTCAGGTAACTCCCGACACTTGCCATTACTGTCCCCATTGTCCCCGCTTGGCCCCTCAAGAAATGCTTCGAGGGGGAATTGCAGACCCCTTTTCCCATTAATCGGATCGCAATGGAATGGCTTTATGCATGTACTCCGGGCAGCCGGGGAAGATGTAACGAGTGACCGACGCCCCCAGCGTCGGTTGTGGTGGGGGTCCGCGGCGTGTGTTTTGCCGCGGGGCATGTCCGGGAAACCGACATGTGCAGTGGTTTCGGTGCGTAACCGGTGTGAGGTCTGTTCCATCCCCAGGGCGCATGCCGCCCACGGCCTCGAATTCCCAAGAACCGATCCCCCTCCCCCCACCATCCCGTTGCATTGGGGAGGGATTTCGCGCGGGACTGCGCCCGTCGCAACGTTCCACGGACCGGTAGCCGGTTTGCCCGTTGCCCCCGCCGCGCGCCCGCGCTAACTGAGGGCCATGGCCAAGCTCTACTTCCACTACTCGACCATGAATGCGGGGAAATCGACCCTGCTGCTGCAGGCGTCCTACAACTACCGCGAACGTGGCATGGACACCTATCTGATCACTGCAAAACTTGACGATCGTGCCGGAAAGGGCCGGATCGGCAGCCGCATCGGCATCGGCGCCGAGGCGGATGCGTTCCAGCCCGGGGACGACCTGTTTGCCCGGCTCGAGGCGCGGCTGGCCGAGGGGCCGGTGGCCTGCGTCTTCATCGACGAGGCGCAGTTCCTGGAACCCGAACAGGTCTGGCAACTGGCGCGCGCGGTGGATGACCTGAACGTGCCGGTCATGTGCTACGGGCTGCGGGTGGATTTTCAGGGCAAGCTGTTTCCGGGGTCGGCCACCCTGCTGGCGTTGGCGGATGAAATGCGCGAGGCGCGCACCATCTGCCATTGCGGCAAGAAGGCCACGATGGTGGTGCGCATGGACGACCAGGGCAATGTGCTGGTCGACGGCGACCAGGTGCAGATCGGCGGCAACGAACGCTATGTGTCGCTGTGCCGCAGGCATTGGCGCGAGGCAATGGGCGATCTGCCGTCAAATTGAGCGCCTTCGGCACGCTTGATACCTCGGTGTCGGCTGCGCCGCCCCCTCGGGATGCCTCCGGCGAGGATATTTGGGAGAAGCTGAAAACAAGGGCCCTTGCCTTTCATCTTTCCCGAAATATCCCGGGGGTTTGGGGGCAGCGCCCCAACACCGAGGAGAAGGCCGTCAGGCCGCCGACGAGGCATCAAGCGCGCCGCAGGCGCACCTTTGTTTCAAACCGGTGTCACCAGCGTGCCGTCGCGGGCGAAGGCTTCCAGGTTCTCAACCGCCAACATGCCCATATCCGTGCGCACTTCCAGCGTGGCGGTGCCCAGGTGGGGCAGAAGCACGACGTTCTCCATCGCGATCAGAGCTTCGGGCACTTCGGGTTCGAACTCGTAGACATCCAGCCCGGCCCCGGCCAGCTCCCCAGCCTGTAGCGCGGCGATCAGCGCGGCTTCGTCCACCACCTCACCGCGGGCGATATTGACGAAAAGCGCGTGGGGCTGCATCGCGTGGAAAGCATCTGCGCCGATCAGGTGGGTGGTCTCTGCCCCGCCCGGCGTGGCCACGACAACGATATCGGCCGTCGCGCAGACCTCTTCGATCGAGCCCAGCTGGCGCGCGGGCAGGTCGACCTGTTTCGGCGAGCGGTTGTAGAACACCACCTCCATGCCAAAGCCGTGGTGGCAGCGATGGGCAATCGCCTGGCCAATGCGGCCCATGCCAATCACGCCCAGGGTCTTGCCGGTGACATGCAGGCCGAGCATCTGGGTCGGGTGCCAGCCCTCCCAGCTCCCGGACCGCACCAAACGTTCGCCTTCGCCAGCGCGGCGGGCGCACGTCAGGATCAGCGTCATGGCGGTGTCGGCGGTGGCATCGGTCACCGCGCCCGGCGTGTTCGAGACGGCGAGCCCATGGGCCTTGGCCGCGGCCACGTCGATATGATTGTAGCCCACACCGAAATTCGCCAACACCTTGGCGCGGATTGCCCCGGCCTCGACAAAGACATCGGCGCTGAAATCGTCGCGCAGGGTGGGCAGGACGGCGTCATAGTCGCGCAGGGCGGTGAGCATTTCGGCGCGGGAGAGCGGTGAGGTCTCTTCGCGCACAGTCACGTCGAAACTGGCGCGGGCGCGGTCCAGCACGGCCTCGGGCAGTGGACGGGAGATGAACAGGCGCATCAGCACATGCGTGCGCCGTCGGGCGCGTCCTTGTCGGCGGTGATCAGCACCACGTTGTCATCATCGTCGTGCAGCCCCAGGATCAGCACCTCCGACCGCATCGGCCCGATCTGACGCGGTGGGAAGTTCACCACGCCCAGCACCGACCTGCCCACCAGGCTGTCCGGATCATAATGCGCGGTGATCTGGGCCGAGCTCTTCTTCTCGCCCACGTCAGGCCCGAAATCGACCCAGAGCTTGATCGCCGGTTTGCGGGCTTCGGGGAAGGGTTCGGCGCGCACCACGGTGCCCTTGCGGATATCGACCTTCAGAAAGTCGTCAAAGCTGATTTCGCTCATTTTGCGAGCTCCTTCGAACGGTCGGCAGCGGCCTTGACCGCACGTTTCAAAAGCGGCGGGAAGCCGGTGTCCGGGTCCATCAACACCTCCAGCGCGGCGGCGGTGGTGCCACCCGGCGAGGTCACGTTGACGCGCAGCTGGGCGGCGTCCTCGTCCGCGTTTTCGGCCAGGTGCCCGGCACCCGCCACCGTGGCGCGGGCCAGTTGCACGGCCAGCGCGGGGGGCAGCCCTTCGGCCTCGCCAGCGGCGGTCAGGGTTTCGATCAGGTGGAACACATAGGCCGGGCCGGAGCCGGAGACCGCCGTGACCGCGTCCATCTGGTGTTCTCCGTCCAGGCGAACCACCTGGCCAACGGCGGACAGAAGCGCCTCGGCCAGGTCCAGGTGCGCGGCGGTGGCCTGGGCATTGCCGGTGATCGCGGTGATCCCGCGCGCAACGGCGGCGGGGGTGTTCGGCATGGCGCGGATGATCGGGGTGTCGGCACCCAGCATCGCCTCGAAGGCCGAAATCGGCGTGCCGGCGGCCACGGAGACGAACAGGGTCGTGCCATTGCCCAGCGCGGCGAGCGTCGGCAGCGCATCGCCCATCATCTGCGGCTTCACCGCCACCAGCACGATGGCCGGGTTTTCGGGCAGCTCCGTATTCAGGTTCAGCCCGTCCAATCCCTGCAACCATTCGGAGGGGTACGGATCCAGCACCCAGACCGAGCGGGTCGGCAGCCCCTGCCCCAGCCAGCCCTCCAGCATCGCAGAGCCCATCTTGCCACAGCCCAGGAGCACCAGCCCCCGCGCCTTCAGATCGTCCATGTTCATGCACGCCTCCCTTTACCTGTCGGCGCGACGTTACGCGGGGGGCGGCAGGGGGGCAAGAGCGCCGGGATTACCTCGGTCGAAACCAGCGCCAGAGGAAGATGAGAAGCCCGAACAGGAACAATCCACCGCCGGTCTTTGCCGTATCGCGGCCCAGGGCGGAATTGGAGGCAAGCATATAGGCCAGCCGCATCTGGCCGCTTTCGCGATCAATCCAGCCCGGGGCGATCTCTCCGGTTCGAAAGGGCAGATGCGACCACCAGGTCACGCCGACATAGGTCAAGCGTCGGCTGCCCGGTTCATCGAGGCTGAGGTGGGGTCGAAACACGCGCTGGCCATCATGCCACTTGCGCTCGACACTCAAGACGGTGATCTGTACGGGCTCTGCCCTGCGCTGAAATTGCCAGGCGTCGAATTGCATCCAGAACCCAACTGCCAAGAATACCGGCCCCAATGTGACACACAGGACCGGCAGGGTTCGAAAAGATCGTAAAACGAAACTGTAAAACCTGTTCATGGCGCGTACATATATCGCAACAAAGGCCCCGCCGCGAGGCAGGGCCAGTCAGGGAGTGATGGCCGTCTTCATGCGGCCGCATGTTCGGGAGCGGTTACGCCCGCCCGTAGGCTTCGTCGATCGCCACCTGCATGGCGTCCTCGACCTCGCGGTCGGCCCAGCTGACCAGCTGGAAGGCGGGGTAGAACCGCTCCGACGCACCAACCGCCGAGGCGATCAGCCGGTCGATCTGCTCAGGCCCCGCGAATTGCCCGCCGGTCAGGACCAGCCCATAGCGATAGACCATCAGCCGCTGCTCGTGCCAATAGGTAAAGGCGCCGGCCCAGATCTTGTCATTGGTCGCATTCAGCGCCTCATAGAGCTTCGGAAGCTTCTCTTCCGGCGGCTCCATCTCGAAGGTGCAGATCAGGCGCAGGGTCTCGTCATAGGGCGACCAAGCCAGGGTGATCGAATAGGTGCGCCACTGGCCTTCGACGGCCATGGCGATCTGATCATCGGCAACGCGGTCGAATTCCCAGGCGTGATGTTCGGCAATATGTTCGACAATGTCGATCGGATGAAGGTCATCACTTTCGATAAACTGCTCGGCTGCGGACATGTGGCGGTCCTTTCTGCTGTGACCGAAGCTTCGGGGGGCAGATCCCGAAAAGCCTTGGTGCCTCTACTAGGTTCGGCGTTCTTTGCGCCGTCCTTATACGAGATATGGTGCGCGAAAGGTGATTCGCTGTAAAGGGAAACTTTGTTAACACGGCAAGTTGTCCACAGGAAATCCACAGCGCTCCACAGGCTAGGCAGAGTTTTCAACAGGCAGGCCGAAGGCAGAGGGAACGTGCGTCACCACGCCCCCTTGGACCGGGAAAGTGGGCTCAGAACAGGAAATCGCCTTCGTCGATCAGAAGCCGGCCGCTCTCATCTACGATTTCGTGTTTGCCCTCCTTGTGGCGGAACTCGATCCGGGTGTCGTCCACCCCGTCGCCATCCGTATCGAACCACAGGTAGACCCGGCTTTTGTTCGGGTCGTTGGTGTCATGTTGCACGGTGAACCCATCCGCGAGCGCGTCCCAACCGGACAGGTTGAAGGCAGACAGGTCGATCACGTCATCGCCCTGATTGAAGTCCGCGATGACCTCCTTGTCGCCTGCGGAGGTGAAGACGAACGTATCGGCACCATTGCCGCCGCGCAGGACGTCATTGCCATCCCCATCAATCAGGCGATCATCGCCGTTCTCGCCGCGCAGATCGTCCCTGCCATCCGAGCCGATGATCTGATCATTCTCCTTGGTGCCCTTGGTCTGGCTGTCCTCTTCGAGGGCCTGGATCACGTTGTAGTCGCCCGTATCACCTCCACCCGTGTCACCGCCACCGGTGTCGCCGCCGCCAGTGTCACCCCCACTGACCGAACCGGCAAAGATGAAGTGTTCCTTACCAAGCAGAAGTGCCCCGTCAGCATCCACCAAGTCATTCTTGTCAAAGCGGAATTCGACACGCGTACCATCACCGAGGTGCAGGTAGAGCCGCCCTTTGGCCTCGTCGAAATAGAACCCCTTGTGGCTACCAGTGGAGTTCGAACTCAGCATCGTGTTGATCTCGTCCCAGGAGGCAATTCCGAAGGCGCTGATGTCCACCCGTTCGACCTGGCCGTTGAAATCATCCAGCTGGAAGTCACGAATGGTTTCATGGTCGTTGTCCGCAGTGAGGCGGAAGATATCACGCCCGCTGTCACCGCGCAGACTGTCCTTGCCAGCCCCGTCATGAAGGATGTCATCCCCGCCGCCGCCGCGCAGGTCCTCGTCCCGCTCATCGCCGATGATAATGTCATCGCCGCTGGTGCCATCGGTTCGCGTGTTTTCGGGATCAAGAAGGATGGTCGCGGTTTCGCCGCCCTCTGGCACCGCATCCGGGTCGACCACAGCGGGCGGGGGCGGCAGGACCAGCTGGCCATCGACATAACCGATATCCAGGTCCAGCACCGCAATCTCGTGCGCGCCGAGCGGAACCTCGGCCACGCCAGCCACCACCTCGACGGTGATGACGCGCGGCACCAGGGAGGCGTCATGTTCGAGCCACTCCGGCACGCCCTCGAAGTCCTGGCCATAGGCCCGGAAGGCGCCGTCACCGGTGAAATTCCCATCCGCATCATGCACGCCCAACACGGTCAGTTCGAAACTGCCATCCGACACGCCCAGCGCGCCCAGGTCGATCGAAACAGACCCATTGGCGCTTTCCAGGTTCGACACGAACAGGGTCGAACTGTCCGCCCCGGCAAAGAGATGCGCGTCATACGTGTCGCTGTCGACGCCCAATTCGACATAAGACCGGCCCAGCGATTTCTGCTTCAAGGTCTCGAAAAAGGCGCCAACGACGGTCAGAAGCTCATTGCCCTGCCGCCCGATCGAGTTCGTGTTGTTCAGCGCAGACCAGACATGCGCCGCATCGACCCCTTCAACCATCATGGCCGAGAACAGTTCCATGAGCGGGGCGAGCTGTTTCAGGCCCAGGGTGGTGCCGTCGATGAAGGTCTGGGTCACCGTGTTGGTTCCCGAGACGAACCAATCAGCCTCAGGCACGTGAGGCTTGTGACCCACGTTCCATTCGGAGATGACCAGCTCAAGATCCTTGCCGGTTGCCAGATTCCATTCATCCGCCATCGCGCGATAAAGCGCCATGAGGTCCGGGATGCTATCGTAGCTCTCGGTGATCTGGCTGGCATCCTCGGGCGTGCCGATCACATGATCCTGGTCGTAATAATTGTGCGGGACAACACCGTCGATCAGCGACAGCGCGGCCTCGGAGAACTGCGCCAGAACACCCAGGTTGCGGGCGTGCAGCTCTTCAATCGACATGCCGCTGCCACTGGTATTTGCCCAAATCTGCACCAGGATATTCGGATCGGCATCGGCGCCCTTGTCCGCGTTATTTTGCTGGATCGCATTATGCGTGAACTGGGCCATGGCGTCCGCAATCTGCCCGTAGACGCGCGAGCCGAAAATCGCCTCGTATTCATTGCCCAGCTCAAAGGCTTCGATACGCGCGTTCCCTTCGACCGCCTCCAGGCAGCGGTAGACATAATCCTCCACCACCCGCTGGAACTCGGAATACTGGTCCGACCCGGTGTCGATGTCGGTCCACTGATTGGCAAAGGCGTTCCAGTCCGGGTTGACGAGGTTCTGGTAGGTGCTGTCTGCGTCCTTCCAGGTCGGCCCGAACAGACCTGTGGGCAGAACCACGGTGATGCCGATATCGTCGCCGACCTGCTTGAGCCCCTCTGCGAATGTGTCCAACCCCTGGACCTGGTCCGTGGCACCGGTCAATCGGCTGGTGACCGTCGTCGCATTGGGATCCAAGTACTCATCCCCTGATATGGTCGGGTCCGGGTCCACGATCGCCATCCAGATTTCCGAATAGGCCCCACCGGGCCAACGTACATCGGTCAGCTCCAAGGTCTGAACGATGTCGTCGAACTTGTACCAACCGGCATCATCCCCGGGCGCGGAGACCCTTTCGAACAGGGAGCTGTGGTTGATTCCGAAGTGATCGCTTGCGACCAGATCGGTTTGCGGCGCGGTGCCTGCGACAAGAGTGGAGAAGGTGATATCGGCCATGTGAGCCCCCGTTAACCAAAACTAACGGAGGCAGACTATACCTTTGCGAGAGCTCGACAGCGCACAATCTCAGGCTGCGGCAAGAACTCGCACACACGCAATGCGATATAATGCGAGAGGTTCAGAGAAGTTGCCGCAGCACACCGGCCGCTGGAATGTCATATCCGGCGAATACCATGTCGCGGGGGGTGTGGTTGAACCAGAACCGCTCGTGCCCGGTGTCGCGAATGCGCAGACCCTCGGGCAGGTCCAGGGTCTCGATCCCAGCCTCGGCGCAGGTGTCGCGCAGAAGGCGGATCAGCCCGTCCTGATCGAGCCATCCGCCCAGATAGGTCACCTGCCCTGCCCGCATCGCCAGCGGCGCGCCACCCGCCAGGCGCAGGGTGACCTCGGCCTGCCCCTCCAGCTCTTCGCAATAGAGCTGCACCGCGCCGCCGCCCGCGATCTCCAGAGGCATATCCGGGCGCAGGCTCTCGACTCGCGAGACGGTCACGTCAAGGCCCGGGAGATCCGGGGCCAGCGGCACCGGCATTTGCATTTCCGCCGTGCGCGCCCCCGCACGTGGGCCAAGGATTACCTTTCCTTCGCAGCTGCTTAGCGCATCCTTTAAGGACTCCGGCAGATGCATCAGCCCTGGCGCCAACACCAGCTTGTAGCCCGCGAAGTCCCGCGCGGAGGGCGGCAGGATGTCCAACGACAGGCCCAACCTGCGGCAGGCGCAATAGGTCTGGAACACCAGATCGAAATAGGCGCTGCCAGCCGCGTGCGGTTGCACCTGCCAGGCCCATTCGGCACCGTAGTCGAAGATCAGCGCGACGGGGGCTTGTGTGGCGGGCACATCAGGCGCCTCGGCGATCTCGGCGGCGACCTGGCGCGCCTCGGCCATGGCGGGCGCCTCCACGCTGTCGGGGCGCAGGAGGCCCGCGTGCATCATCTCCTGCGCCATGGGCGCCTGGCGCCAGCGAAAGTAGCAGACCGCCTCGGCGCCGTGGGCGAAGGCCTCCCAGCTCCATAGGCGCACCATGCCGGGCAGCGGCGCGGGGTTGTAAGGCGCCCAGTTCACCGGGCCGGGCTGCTGTTCCATCACCCACCAACGCCCCCGCCCGACCGCGCGGTAGAGGTCGTGGTGGAAGGCCTGGAAATCCGGGTGACCCTGACGGGCATAGGCGCGCTGGGTCGTCGCATCCGCCCCCACGCGGTCCTCGAGAAATCCCAGCGGATAGCTGTCCCAGGTGGCGATTTCCATGTCTGCGGCAACGTCGAAATGGTCGAATTCGGTGATCCGCCCCATGTAATTGTGCGAGATCGGCGCGCTGGAATGGGCGCGGATCAGGTCGACCTGGAGCCGGTTGAACGCCACCACCTGGTCCGAGCTGAAACGGCGGAAGGCCAGCACATGCGACGGGTTCGGTTCGGTCACGGTGAGGTTCGGCAGGTCGATCTGGTCGAAGCGATCGTACTCCATCGACCAGAAGACATTGCCCCAGGCATCGTTCAGCGTGGCGATGTCGCCATACCGCGCGGCACACCATTTCCGGAACGCTACGCGGGCGGCATCGGAATAGCTGATCACCGTATCATGGCAGCCATATTCATTGTCGGTCTGCCAGGCGGCCACATGTGGGTTGGCACCGTAGCGGTCCGCCAGCTTGCCGGTGATCACGGCACACTCCGCCTTGTAGCCTTCGTGGCTGAAACAATAGTGCCTGCGCGAGCCAAACTTGCGCGGGTTGCCCAGCGCGTCGATCGCCAGCATGTCCGGGTGTCGGTCCAGCATCCAGCGTGGCGGGGTGGCGGTGGGCGTGCCCAGCACGACTTTCAGCCCGGCCTGCCCCAGCACCTCGATGGCCTCGTCCAGCCAGCCGAAAGCGTAGTGGCCGGGTTGCGGCTCCAGCCGGGACCAGGCGAACTCGCCGATGCGCACCCAGGTCAGCCCCGCCTCGACCATGCGGCGGGCGTCTTCCTCCCAGATATCGCGGGGCCAATGTTCGGGGTAGTAGCAGGTGCCCAATGTACGTTTGAGGGGAGTGCGTTTCAGGGCGGTCATCAGAGGATCACCCTGTGTTCGGATTGGCCCTGGATGCCCACATCCACGGCGAAGGTCTTGCCGCCATCGGTCTCCTCCACGCCCTCGGCCGCCGAGGTCACGTGCAGGGTGGTGCCGCCAAAGTCCGGGCAGGTCACCTGGCTGGCGGGCAGGTCGATATGGGAGATCAGGTTGCCCTCCGGCCCATAGCGCAACACGCGGCCCTTGCCCCATTGCGCAATCCAGAGGCAGCCCTCGGCATCGACCACGGCGCCATCTGGGTGATCCACACGCAGGAATGGTTCCGCCGCGCCGTCGGGCCAACCTTCCCCGTCCAGCGCCTGGCGCATCACGATACCTGTCGGCGTGTCGGTGTAATAGGCCGTGCGCCCGTCCGGGGCGAAACAGATCGCGTTGGAGATGGTGATGTCCTGATAGAGAACCTCGACCTGCCCCTTGTAGAAGCGATAGATCGCACCGGCCTCGGGCTCCAGCTCCTTGCCCATGGTGCCGATCCAGAACCCGCCAAAGGGATCCGCCCGCCCGTCGTTGGAGCGGGTCACGGGCTCGTCGGCCTCCAAGGGCGCGATGTGGTCGCGTGCGCCCGTGGTCAAATCGAAGCGGAACAGCTCGACCTCGGAGGCAATGAGCAGCGTGTCGTGATCCACCCAACCGGCGGCAGAGACGTGGTGGTCGAACTGCCAGTGGCGCGGTTTGCCGCCCTCGCGGGTCATCAGGCGCTTGGCCTGGATGTCGAACCAGAAGAGCTGCGCCCGTTCGGGGTGCCAGAGCGGGCCTTCACCCAGGGTGCAGGCGCGGTCGTCGAAGATCATGGCATCGCCTTGTCATAGGCGGCGACGATCTTGGCGGCCTTGCCCGCGACCTGTTGCGCCGTGTCGCCGGGCTTGTAGATCGCCGATCCGATGCCGAAGCCGGTGGCGCCTGCGGCGACCCAGTCGGCGAAGTTCTCCGGGCCTGCGCCACCAACGGCGAAGGTCTGTGTACCCTTGGGCAGCACCGCGCGCATGGCTTTCAGACCGGTGGGGCCGACCAGCTCGGCGGGGAAGAACTTCAGCCCATCCGCGCCCGCGCGCAGGGCCGCGAAACATTCGGACGGGGTCATGACGCCCGGGAAGCTGGTGAGCCCCGCCGATTTGGTGGCGCGGATAACCTCCGGGTTGCAGTCGGGCGAGACGATGAGCTTGCCGCCCACGCTGGCAACGGCGGCAACGTCTTCGGGGCTGAGCACCGTGCCCGCGCCGATCAGGGCGCGGTCGCCGAAGGCCGCGACCAGGCGGGCGATGCTGCCCAATGGTTCGGGCGAGTTCAGCGGCACCTCGATCCGGTCGATACCCGCGTCCAGGATGGCGCCTGCGATGCCGGTGACCTCGGCAGGGGTGACCCCGCGCAGGATGGCGATGATGGCGCGGCTCATGCGGTTTCCTTCAGGCTGGCGTAGGCGGCGGTGAGGCCCGCAAGGGTCAGATCGTCGCCGGAATGCTGGGTGGGGGCGAGGCCCTGGGCGGTCAAAGCGGTGGCATATGTGGCACAGAGGTCCGGGGCGCCGATCAGCGCCAGCTCCTGCCCCAGCCAATAGGGTTTGGTGGCGGCCAGTTCGAGGCCGATCAGCAAGCCGGACAGGCGCGCGCGGGCCATGCCGGGATCGGGGTCGCCCAGCAGACTGCCCGCACGCAGGGCAAAGAGCTTGGCGGCAATCGCCTGGGGGCGGGACATGGCGTCGCTGACCGCGCCCGTAAAGGCGACATCGTCCCAACCGTCCCCCATGGAATGGCGCAGGATCGACTGTTCGGACAGCAGCGCAAAAAGCTCGCCGGTCATGACGGTCTGGAAGCTGACGATTTCCTCGGCCGAGATATGCACCCATTTCGTATGGGTGCCGGGCAGGCAGAGAACACCATCGAACTTGGGATGGGCGGCCAGGAACCCGGCAATCTGGGTTTCTTCGCCGCGCATGACATCGGCCGGGCTGGCCTGGCTGACGCCGGGCAGGATGTAGAGGTCGAGGCGGCTGTCCTGCGTGGGCACGCGGATGGCTTCCCCCACGCCCGGGGCCTTGCAGGGCACAGTGGCATAGGGCGCCTCGACCCAGCCCTGGCGGGCGCCGACCATGCCGCAGGCGATGACGGGGGCGGGACCGGTGAGGTGCTCGCCGATCAGCTCTAGCAGCGCCGGTTCATAGTCTTCCGGCGCCAGCCCGCCGCCGCCTTTCTCCGAACGCAGGCAAGTCACCTCGCCCCCGCCGATCAGCCAGGCGCGCAGATGCGTCGTGCCCCAATCCACCGCAATCCAGTCTACCGTCATCTTGCCCTATCCCGTCACTACCACGCCGCCATCGACGACCATCATCTGGCCCGTCATCATACGCGAGGTGTTGGACGCGAGAAACAGCACGGCGTCAACAATGTCGCGCGGCTCCAGCTCGTCTTTCAGGCATTGGCGGTCGAGATGGGCGGAAAGCGCCTCGGGCGTGACCCACATCTCGCGCTGTTTGGGCGTCATGACCCAGCCCGGGGCCAGCGCGTTGACGCGGATGCGGTCGGGGCCGAATTCGCGAGCCAGCGAGCGCGACAGGCCGTTCAGCCCGGCATTGGCGGTGGTGTAGGACGGGTAGCCCGCATTGCCCATCATGTAGCTGATCGAGCTGAAGTTGATGATCGAGCCGCCGCCTGCATCGCGCATGCCCGCGACCACGGCCTGGCAGGCGAAGAAATAGGCCTTGAGGTTGATCGCCTGGGACCAGTCCCAAAACGCCTCGGTGACTTCCTCGGTCGTGTGACGCTTGTCATTGGCGGCGTTGTTCACCAGGGCTGTGACCGGGCCGTGGGCCTCAGCGGCCTGGGCGATGGCGGCTTGCAGCGCGGGGATATCGGTAATGTCGCACTGGATAAACAGGGGGCGCTGCCCGTGTTTCGCTTCCATCTCGTCGCAGAAAGCACCTGCGTCCGAACGCTGTACGAAGGCGACCTTGGCGCCCTGTTCGAGGAACCCCTCGGTGATCGACGCGCCGATCCCGGCGCCGCCGCCGGTGATGAAGACGGATGCGCCCTTGAGGTCGTGGAACGTGGCTGTGGTCATGTCTTTCCCTCTCGTCTGGCGGTGGAAGAGTTTTCTGAAAACTCTTCCCAAAACTTTTCTGAAAAGTTTTGGTCCCGCCTAGTGGCTTTCGCGCGTGACCGGGCGGGTGTCCTTGCCCACCAGGAAGTCCAGGTCGACGCCCTGGTCGGCCTGCAACACGTGGTCGACATACATCTTGGCATAGCCGCGGGTGTAATGCGGCGGTTCGGGGGTCCAGGCCTCGCGGCGTTTTTCCAGCTCGACTTCGGAGACCAGCAGCTCCAACTCGCCCTTCGAGGCGGACAGGCGAATGCGGTCACCGGTCTGGACCAGGGCGAGCGTGCCGCCCGCGTTGGCCTCGGGCGCGACGTGCAAGACAACCGTACCAAAGGCGGTGCCGGACATGCGGGCGTCCGACACGCGGACCATGTCGCGCACGCCTTCCGTCACCAGTTTCGCGGGGATTGGCATATTGCCGACCTCCGGCATGCCCGGATAACCCTTGGGCCCGCAGCCTTTCAGCACCAGGATCGTATCCTTTGTCACCGGCAGGTCGTCGCGGTCGATATTGGCTTTGAAGTCTTCGATGCTCTCGAAGACATAGGCTTCGGCCTCATGTTCCAGCAGGTGATCCGACGCCGCCGAGGGTTTGAGGATCGCGCCCTGGGGCGCCAAGTTGCCCTTCAACACCCGCAGTCCGGCGGCGGGTTTCAGCGGGTCCTCCATGGTGCGGATCACGTCGTCGTTCCAGCACTCGGCCCCATCCGCATAGGCGCGGATATCGCCGCCCAGCACAGTGCGCGCGGGGCGCAGCTTGTCGCCCAGTCGGTTCAAGACCACGGGCATGCCACCCGCGTAACAGAAATCTTCCATGAGGTATTTGCCCGATGGCATGCAGTTGACCAGCAGGGGGATGTCGGAGCCCAGTTCGAAATCCTCCAGCGACAGGTCGACACCCACCCGCCCCGCGATGGCCAGCAAGTGCACAACCGCATTGGTGGACCCGCCCACGGCGGCATTGGCGAGGATGGCGTTTTCGAAGCTTTCGCGAGTGACGATGTCAGAGAATTTCAACTCTTCCTCGACCATTTCCACGATGCGTTTTCCGGTCATATGCGCCAGCGCCATGCGGCGGCTGTCCACCGCAGGCAGGGCCGCGTTGGTGGGCAGCGACATGCCCATCGCCTCAACCACAGACGCCATAGTCGAGGCGGTGCCCATGGTCATGCAGACACCTTTCGAGCGGCTCATGCCGCTTTCCGCGGCCATGAAATCCTTGAGCGTCATTTCCCCCGCGCGCACGGCTTCCGAGAACTTCCAGACATCCGTGCCCGAGCCGATATCCTTGCCCTGCCACTTGCCGTTCAGCATCGGGCCGGAGCTGACCACGATGGTCGGCAGGTCCACCGAAGCCGCGCCCATCAGCTGGCCCGGCGTGGTCTTGTCGCAGCCGCCCAGCAGCACCACGCCGTCGATCCCGTAGGCGCGGATCGACTCCTCGACGTCCATCGCCAGGAGGTTACGAAACAGCATGGCTGTAGGCTTCATCTGGGTCTCGCCCAGGGACATGACGGGGAACTCGACCGGGAAGCCGCCCGCTTCCCACACGCCGCGTTTCACGCCCTCGGCCAGGTCGCGCAGGCCGGAGTTGCAGGGGGTCAGTTCGGACCAGGTATTGCAGATGCCAATCACAGGCCGCCCGTCAAAGGCGTGGTCCGGGAAGCCCTGGTTCTTCATCCAGCTGCGGTGAATGAACCCGTCGCGGTCCAGCTTGCCATACCAGGCGCGGTTGCGGCGGGTCTTGGTGTCGTTACTCATGCGGCAATCCTTGCGCGGGTCCAATCAGGCAGCCAGTCGCCATGGGCGACCAGCAGATCGTCAACCAGCGCGCGGATCTGGCGCAGGTCGAGCTCGGCCGCCGTGTGGGGGTCCATCATGGCGGCGTGGTAGATATGTTCGGGTTCCTGATCGACCAGGGCGCGCACGGTCAATTCCTGCACGTTCACCTGACTACGCATGAGCGCGATCAGCTGCGGCGGAATATCGGTGACCACGCTGGGTTGCACACCGTTGGCATCCACCAGACAGGGGGTTTCGACCGCCGCGCCCAGGGGCAGCTGGGGCAGTTGGCCGGTGTTGGGCAGGTTGCCATAGGCCACGTAAGCACTGTCGGTCACGATGGCGTTCATCATCTCGGCGGCGAACTCGTGGCTCTTGGGCACGTCGATGGCGGCAGCCTGGTTCAGTGCCGCTGCCTGTTCCTTCCAGGCTGCCTGCTGTTCAATGCAGCGTTTCGGGTACTCGTCCAGCGGGATGCCGAAGTCCTGGATCAGGTCGTCGCGCCCCTCCTTGATGAACCAAGGCACGTATTCGGCCAGGTGTTCGGAGCTTTCGGTGCAGAAATAGCCCAGTTGCTCCATCACCTCGTAACGCACCTTGTTGGGGCAGCGCGGCATCAGGAGCGGGGCTTTCGGCAGGCGCCCGGCGCGGTAGCCTTCGCTGAGCGCCGGGTAGAGGCTGCGCCCGGTCGCGTCTTCGAGTTTCAGGAAGAAGGCGACGTGGTTCACGCCGGCGACACGGTAGCGGATATCGGATTGCGCCATGTCCAGATCGTGGGCAATTTCCTCGACCGTGTTCTGCACGGAATGGCACAGGCCCACCTGTTTCACGTCAGGGTAGCGTTCCGCCAGTGCCCAGGTGTTGATCGCCATCGGGTTGACGTATTGCAGCATCAGCGCGTCGGGGCAGACGGCCCGCATGTCCTCGGCCACCTTCCACAGATGCGGCACGGTGCGTAGGCCGCGCATGATGCCGCCGATGCCCAGCGTATCGGCGATGGTCTGGCGCAGACCATACCGCTTGGGCAGCTCGAAATCGGTAATGGTGCAGGGATCATAGCCGCCGATCTGGAAGGCGGTGACGACAAAATCCGCGCCTTCCAGCGCGCGGCGATGGTCGGTGTGGGTTTCCACCGTCGCACCCGCGCCCATGGTAGCGATCATGCGGCGCACGACCAGGGCGCTTTCGGCAAGGCGCCCTTCGTCGATATCCATCAGCGAGATCCGCGCGTCGCGCAGCGCCTCGAAGTGCAGCATGTCGCCGACAATGTTCTTCATGAAGATCGTCGAACCGGCGCCGATGAAGGCGAGTTTGATCATTTGACGGCTCCCAGGGTCAGGCCTGCGATGAAGTGGCGTTGCATGAGGAAGAACATGGCGACAGGGGGGATGGCGGCGACGATGGAGCCCGCGCTCATCAGGTGGTACTGCGCCACGAATTGCGAGTTGAACGAGGTAATACCGGCGGTCACGGGCTGTGCGTCCGGCCCCTGGGTCAAGACGATGGCCCAGAAATAGTCGTTCCAGATGAAGGTAAAGATCAGGACGGCCAGGGCCGCGATGGCGGGTTTCATCAGGGGCAGCACGACGAACCAGAAGATGCGCCATTCGGCGATGCCTTCGACGCGGGCGGCCTCAATCAGCTCGAAGGGAAGCGCGCGGATGAAGTTGCGCATGAAGAGCGTGCAGAAGCCGGTCTGGAAGGCGATGTGAAACAGCACCAGCCCCAGTTTCGTATCGTAAAGCCCCGCCGACACGGTCAGGTCGCGCACCGGCACCATCAGGATCTGGAACGGCACGAAGTTGCCCGCGATGAACATGAAGAAGATCAACAGGTTGCCGCGGAAGCGATAGATGCCCAGCGCAAAACCGGTCATGGTCGACAGGGCCACGGCGCCGATCACCGTGGGCACCGTGATCAGGATCGAGTTCAGCATGTAACGCGGCATATCGCTTTCAAAGAAGACGCGGCCGTAGTTGGTGAAGAGCTCGAAGGACGAGGGCATGCCCCAATAGTTGCCATTGGTGAAATCGGCCAGCGGACGGATGGAGAAGAGCGCAACGGCGACCAGCGGCAAGAGCCACATGATCAGCGCAACGGGCAGCAGCGCCTGATAGGTGAGCTGCGCGGGGCGGGAGCGTTTTTCTATCGGGGTCGGGAACATGATTAGTCCTCCTCAGCGACGCGCGGCGCGTTCTTCGCGGTACATGGACCACAGGAAATAGGCGATGAAGACCAGCATGATCAGGAACAGCACCACGGCGATGGCGGAGCCGTAGCCCATGCGGAAGCCATATTCGCTGAGCGCCTTTTCGAACATGTAAAAGCTCAGCACCCGGGTCGATCCAAATGGCCCGCCGTTGGTCATGATCGAGATGAGGTCGAAGGACCGCAGCGCGCCGATGATGGTGACGACGAAGGCAATGAAAGTGGCCGGTTTCAGCTGCGGCAGGATCACGTGCCAGAGCATACGAATGCCCTTGGCGCCATCCAGGCGCCCGGCCTCGATCTGCTCGGGATCCACGGCGTTCAGACCCGTCAGATAGAGGATCATGCAATAGGCGGTCTGGGGCCAGAGGCCCGCGGCGATGATCCCATAGGTGGCCGTGTTCGGATTGCCCAGCACGCCGCCCCGAATGTCCACGCCGAACCAGCCCATGATGATGTCAAAGAGCCCATCATTGGGCAGGTAGAACCAGGAAAACACCAGGCCGACCACGACCTGGCTGATCACGAAGGGGAAGAAGAACAGTGACTTGTAGACGCGGATGCCCATCACGGTCTGGTTCAGGAACAGCGCGATGAACAGCCCAGCAGGAATGGCCAGCAAGTAGAGCGCCAGCCATTTCACATTGTTCCACAGCGAGATCTCGAAGGCGCGGTCGGTTGCGAGTTCTTCGTAGTTGCGCAGACCGACAAAGGTCGCCTCCCCCAGCCCGTCCCATTGGTAGAGCGAGATGTTGAAGCTCTGGATGATCGGGATGATCACGTAGAGCATGAAGAACAGCACGCCGGGCGTCAGGAACAAAAGCGGCGTGACGATCATGCGGTTGCGTTGCAGCCAGCCGGGTTCGGCGGGGGCAGTTGTTGGCGCGGTTGCGGTCAGGGACATGGGATCCTCCCAGAACATGCCTTGGGAAAACCCATGGTTCGGGCTTGCCGAGGGCATGTGGTCGTCAGGGGCAAAGCTGCCCCGCCCGTGGGGACGGGGCAGCAGAGGAGTTTACTGATAGATACGCTCGCGCGCGCTTTCGAGGCGGCCCAGGATGTCCTCCAGGTTGTCCGGGAAGACCATGAACTCCTGCAGGCCTTCCATCGCGATCGAGGCCATCTCGGCCGGGAAGTCGCGATCGAAGAACTGCGCGATGCCGCCGGTGGCATTGTTGGACAGCATGTCGAAGCCCTGGTTCAGGAACTCGTCATCATCCACCGAGGCATTGGCGTTGACCGGCAGCTGGCCCAGCCCGCTGCCCGCGTTGATCGCGGTCTGCACATCGGGCGAGGTCACATATTGCAGGAAGGCGCGGGCGGCCTCCTTGTTCTGCGATCCGCTAGCGATGTGGAACGTGTCGGTGGGTGCGTCTTCCCCCATCGCCACATCAGCGATCTTCGGGAACTGGTAGAAGTCGATCTGTTCATCGCCCAGACCGGCCTCGCGCAGGTGCGGCACGACGAAGTTGCCCATCAGATAGGCGGTCGCCTCGCCATTGACGAAGAAGGGCAGCGCCTCCTGCCAGGAATAGGTCTGGTGGTCGTCGATGAAGGCGCCCATGTCGATCAGCTTGCGCCAGTTGGCAAAGGTCGCGCGCACCTCGTCCGAGGTCCAGGAGGCCTGACCGGTGGCCAGCTTCATGTGGAAGTCGAACCCGTTGGTGCGCATGTTGAGGTAGTCGAACCAACCACCGGCGGTCCACAGGAACTTCGACCCGATGGTGTAGCACTTGCGGCCCGAATCCACGATCTTCTGACAGTTGGCGATCTCTTCATCGAAGGTGGTGGGCTCGGTCAGGCCCAGTTCGTTGAAGATGTCCTCGCGGTAATAGATGCCCCATTGGTAATAGGTATAGGGCACGCCCCATTGCTTGCCATCCATGGTCATCGCGCCCTTGACGCTGTCCAGGCCCGGCAGGTCGCCATTTGCCCACATGTCCGAGATATCTTCGAACAGACCGGCCTTCACGTAGGGGCCCATGCGGTTGGCGGCGTACCAGTTGATCACATCCGGCGGGTTCGCCGTCAGCGCGTTGCGGATCTGCGATTTCCAGGCCTCGCGGTCGACCACCTCCAGCTCGACGGTGAGGTTCGGGTGCACCGCGTCGAAATCGGCGGCGAGCCCCTCCATGATGGCGCGCGGCGCCGGGTTCGACATGTCCGAGATGATGCGCAGCGTGCCCGACAGCTCGGCCATCGCGGGGGTCGCGATGGCGGTCGTCAGCGCCAGGGCGGCAGCGGCCTTGGTGACTTTCTGGAACATGGTTTCCTCCCTGTTGTTCCGGTCAATTCCGTGTTGACTTTTAGTTCCACATATTGAAACCTTATCTCAACTATTGAAAACGATGCGCCCTGAGCCTAGGGTTGTCAACAGTTTCGTGGGCAACGCTGCCCGTGGAACAGGGAGGAAAACGCAGATGACCACCGCCGTGAAATCGGATGGAACCGTGGGTAAGGCCCTGGAAATGCTCGACCTAGTGGCCGAGTTCGGGCGCCCTGTGCGGTTCACGGACATCCTGGCGCGATCTTCCCACCCGAAGGCGACCAGCTACCGCCTGCTGCAGACTTTGACGAATCAGCACATGCTGGAATTCAACGAGGTGGACGGCACCTATTCCCTGGGCGGACGGCTGATGCGGCTGGCGCACGCGGCGTGGAAGACCGCCTCGCTTGCCCCCATCGCGCGGCCCTTTGTCGAACAGCTGGCCGCCCAGACCGGCGAGACCGTGCACCTGGCGCAGATCGAACAGGGGCAGGTGCTGTTCGTCGACAAGCTGCAAGCCACCGACCGGTTCGAGACGCTGGCCCAGGTCGGCAAGGTCGCCCCTGCCTATTGCACCGGCGTGGGCAAGGCGATGCTGGCCTTTCTGGCGCCGAAACGCCTGCAGCTGGCGTTGCAGCAGCAGGCCTATTTCCAATACACGCCCGCGACGCTGACCGACCCCGCCGCCCTGGAGGCGGAGCTGGACCAGATCCGCGCCAAGGGCATCGCCCATGACCGCGAAGAGCACGAGGAAGGCATCATCTCGATCGCCGCGCCGATCCTGTCCACCAACGGGCGGGTCATTGGTGCCCTGTCGATTGCCACCTCGACCAACCGTCACACGCTGGAGGGGCTGGACGCGTTCCGCGCGGCCCTTCTGGACACAGCCGAAAAGATCGGGGCCGAAGCCACCAACTGGCAGTTCCCCGCCTGAACCCGAACGGAGAAAACCCCATGTCCGCAGTCACCCTTACCCAGGCCATCAAGCGTTATGGCGACGTGCAGGTCATCCATGGCGTCGACCTGGAAATCGAACATGGCGAGTTCTGCGTCTTCGTCGGGCCTTCGGGCTGCGGCAAGTCCACGCTGTTGCGCATGATCGCGGGGCTCGAGGAGACCTCGGAAGGCGCCATCCGGATCGGCGCGCGGGACGTGACACGGGCGGATCCGGCGGACCGGGGCGTGGCCATGGTGTTTCAGACCTATGCGCTCTACCCGCACATGACGGTCGAAGAAAACATGGGCTTCGGGTTGAAGATGAACGGTGTGCCCAAGGCGGAAGTGGCCGAGAAGGTCGGGCGTGCGGCCGAGATCCTGCAACTGGGCGACTACATGAAACGCAAGCCCAAGGCCCTGTCTGGTGGGCAACGCCAGCGTGTCGCCATCGGCCGTGCGATTACCCGCGGGCCGGAGGTGTTTCTGTTTGACGAGCCGCTGTCCAACCTCGACGCCGAGCTGCGCGTCGACATGCGGGTCGAGATCGCGCGCCTGCACAAGGAAATCGACGCGACGATGATCTATGTCACCCATGATCAGGTCGAGGCGATGACCCTGGCCGACAAGATCGTGGTGCTGCGCGCGGGGCGGATCGAACAGGTCGGCAGCCCGATGCAGCTGTATCAGGATCCGGACAACCGGTTCGTGGCCGGGTTCATCGGCTCGCCTTCCATGAATTTCGTGAATGGCACGGTGGCGGGCGGCACGGTCATGCTGCCAGCGCTGGACGGCAAAGAGATCACGCCCTCGGTCGCCCTGCCCGATGGTCCCGTCACCGTCGGCCTGCGCCCGCAGAACCTTGTGCTGATGGCTGATCCCAGCGCGACGGTGGAGGTCGATATCTCGGAACGGTTGGGCGGGGTGGCCTATGATTACCTGACCACGCCGACCGGCGAGAAGATCGTGGTCGAGACCAAGGGCGACGAGGTTCAGCCCGCAGGCACCAAGGTCAGCATTGACTTCGACCCTAAAACAGCCATGTTCTTCGACCCCGAGACCGAGGCGCGTTTGCGCTAACGCGCCAACATTCGAAGGGACAGCTTCATGAGCGAGAAAACCGTCGACCTGTTCATCATCGGAGGCGGGGTGAACGGCTGCGGCATTGCCCGCGATGCGGCCGGGCGGGGCCTGTCCGTGACCCTGGCCGAGATGGGCGATCTGGCGCAGGCGACCAGCTCGGCCTCGTCGAAACTGTTTCACGGCGGGTTGCGGTATCTCGAACATTACGAGTTCAACCTGGTGCGCAAGGCGTTGAAGGAACGCGAGGTGCTGCTGGAGGCGATGCCGCATATCAGCTGGCCGATGCGTTTCGTACTGCCCTATCACAAGGGGTTGCGCCCCAGCTGGCTGATCCGCATGGGCCTGTTCATGTATGACCACCTGGGCGGGCGCAAGATCCTGCCCGCCACCCGTGACCTGGACCTGCGCAGCCATCCGACGGGCAGGGTGTTGAAGGACAGCTTTGTCAAAGGCTTCGAGTACTCGGATTGTTGGGTACAGGACGCGCGGCTTGTGGTGCTGAACGCGGTGGATGCCGAACGGCGCGGCGCGACCATCCTGACCCGCACCAAGGTTGTGGGCGCAACTCGCCATGCCGAGTATTGGGAGGTGCAGGTGGAGGGGCCGAACGGGGCCGAGACCCACCGCGCCAAGGTGCTGGTGAACGCGGGCGGGCCCTGGATTGCCGATGTGATCACCGGCACGCTTGGGCTGAACTCGCGCGACGGCATACGGCTGGTGCGCGGGTCGCATATCGTCACGCGCAGGCTCTTCGACCACGACCAGCCCTATATCCTGCAAAGCGCGGACAATCGTATCGTCTTTGCCATCCCCTATGAGGGGGATTTCACCCTTATCGGCACCACGGATGTGGATCACGGGGACGATCCGGGCAGGGCGGACTGCACGGACGAAGAAGCGCAGTACCTTTGTGACCTTGTGTCCGAATACCTGGCCGAACCCGTCACGATGGAGGATATCGTCTGGCGGTTTGCCGGGGTCCGGCCACTCTATGATGACGGGGCCAGCTCGGCCACCCAGGCGACGCGGGACTATGTGCTTTCGCTCAATGAAGACGCTGCACCGCTTCTGAACATCTTCGGCGGCAAGATCACCACCTATCGCAAACTCGCCGAGGCGGCGATGGGCAAGCTGGGTTACACCAACAACTGGACCGCGGGCGTGCCCCTGCCCGGCGGCGACTTTGCCTGGGACGGCGGCCCGGCGCTGGCGGCCAGCCTGCGCAAGGACCATGCCTTCCTGACCGAGGCCTGGGCCGACCGGCTGGTACACACCTATGGCACCTGCGCGCACCAACTGCTGGCTGGGGCACACGACGCCGCCGACCTGGGGCAGGATTTCGGCGGCACGCTGACCGAGGCCGAACTGACCTACCTGCGCGACGAGGAATATGCGCGTACGGGTGAGGATGTGCTCTGGCGGCGCACGAAACTGGGGCTTAGGCTGAACCCCGACCAGCGCGCGGCGGTCAGCGCCTGGATGGAGGAGAACACATGACCCATATCCTTGCCATTGACCAGGGCACCACGTCTTCGCGCGCCATCGTCTTTGACGCAGGCATGCGTCCCGTCGCCACGGCCCAGCAGGAATTTACCCAGCATTTCCCAGCCTCCGGTTGGGTCGAACATGATCCCGACGAAATCTGGGACACCACCCTTGCCACCATGCGTGAGGCCGCCCAGGGGCGCGACATTACCGCCATCGGCATCACCAACCAGCGCGAAACGACGCTGGTCTGGGACCGCGCCACTGGCAAGCCCGTGCACAACGCGATTGTCTGGCAGGACCGGCGCACGTCCGAGCTCTGCTCCGAGCTGAAGGCGGCCGGGCATGAGGCACTTGTCACCGCGCGCACCGGGCTGCTGCTGGACCCCTATTTCTCGGCCACAAAACTGGCCTGGATCCTTGACAATGTGGAGGGGGTGCGGGCGCGGGCCGAGGCGGGCGAGCTGGCCTTCGGCACGGTCGACAGCTTCCTGATCTGGCGCCTGACCGGCGGGGCGGCCCATGTGACCGACGCGACCAATGCCGCGCGCACGATGCTCTATGACATCCACCGCGGGGAGTGGGACGAAGATATCTGCGCGCTGCTGAACATCCCGATGGGGATGCTGCCCGAGGTGCGCGATTGCGCAGCGGATTTCGGCGTGACCGAGGTGCTGGGCGCCCCTGTGCCGATCCTGGGCGTCGCGGGTGACCAACAGGCCGCAACCATCGGTCAGGCCTGTTTCGCGCCCGGCATGATGAAATCCACCTACGGCACCGGATGTTTCGCGCTGATCAACACGGGCGAGACCCCGGTGACCTCGACCAACCGGCTGCTGACCACGATTGCCTATCAGCTCGATGGCAAGACCACCTACGCGCTGGAAGGCTCGATCTTCATCGCCGGGGCCGTGGTGCAATGGCTGCGCGACGGGTTGGGGATCATCGAGGATGCCGCCCAGACCGGCGCCATGGCTGCGGAGGCGGAACCCGAGCTGACCCTGGTGCCCGCCTTCGTCGGCCTGGGCGCACCCTATTGGGATGCGGAATGTCGCGGCGCGATCTACGGGCTGACGCGCGGATCGGGCCCCAACGAGTTCGCCCGCGCGGCGCTGGAAAGCGTCGGGTTCCAGACCCTGGACCTGTTGGAGGCGATGCAGGGCGACATGGGGGCCGGTGACGGCGCGGCGCTGCGGGTCGATGGCGGCATGACCGCCTCGGACTGGACCATGCAGTTCCTGGCCGACATCACCGGCGCGACGGTGGACCGGCCGACTGTGTTGGAGACGACGGCGCTTGGCGTGGCCTGGCTGGCCGGGATGCGCGCGGGCGTCTACCCGGATCAGGCAGGTTTCGCCGCGACCTGGGCGCTGGACCGGACCTTTACCCCCGCAATGGACAAACCCACCCGCGCAACCCGCGTGGCGACCTGGAAGGACGCGGTGAAGCGCACGCTTTCTGCGGGCTGATCCCAGCTGACTTGCATTTCGCGCCAAAACGCCAACATGATGCGCCAGGACCCCGGCCAGGGCTGGCGCAACGCACTTCGCTTGCCCAGACTGGTGATCTCAACCACAGGAGGCCCCGATGAGCGGCTCGCGTTTCAATGTCGCCAAGGATCACGGCAGGCTGATGTCCTTGGTGGGCACGGACCAGGCCAGCGTGCTGCGCCGTGCCGGCCTGCCTGCGGACTTCTTCCTGAACGACAACCGGTCAATTGACGGTCACCAGTTCTTTGCCCTGTGGCAGGCGATGTTTGACGAGGCGGATCGCCCGGACCTGGCCCTTGACCTGGGCGTTAAGTTTGCCCGCGGCCCGTTCATCTCGGCGCTGTTCGCCTTTTCCTGCAGCGCGACGATTGCCGCCGGGCTGGAGCGCCTGGGCCTGTTCAAACCGCTGCTCTGCCCGATGCGCTTTCGGATCACCCACACCGACGAGGTCATGACCCTGACCATCGTGCCGGAAACTCCGGACCTGAAGCTGCCGCAAAGCATGGCGGCGTTCGAGATGGTCTATTTCCTGGAATGCTGCCGGGTCTACACGGCTGAACATATCGTGCCGGTGTCCGTCGGCATCCCCCAGATGCAGGGGAACCAGGAAGAGGTGAACGGCTATTTTGGCGTGACAGCGCATGAGGCCGAGTTCCCGACCCTGACCCTGACCCGCGAGGATGCCTTTCGCCCGCTGATCACCGAGAACCCGGCGCTCTGGGCGCAGTTCGAACCGGAGCTGAACCGTCAGTTGGCCGAGCAACAGGCAGGGGCGTCGCTGTCGACCCGCGTGCGCAACGCGCTGCTGGACATGCTTCCCGCAGGCCAAGCCAATGTGGATGCGGTTTGCGAACGGCTGATCATGTCGCGCCGGTCCCTCCAGCGGAAGCTGCAGGAGGAGGGCGAGAGCTTTCAGTCCGTGCTGGACGCCACCCGCGCCGACCTGTCGCTGCACTACCTGCGCCAGAGCGAAATGAGCGTGGAAGAGATCAGCTATCTGCTGGCCTATCGCGACCCGAACTCCTTTTACCGCGCCTTCCATGGCTGGACCGGCATGACCCCATCAGAGGCGCGCGGCAAGGCGATGCATTGAGGGGCTAGAGACAACGCCCATCGGGCATCTGCGATAAAACTGTTTCCCGCAGCTCTCTGCAGGGAATCCATTGGCACCACACGCAAGCGCATTGGCGCGGTGTGCGAGTGAAATGACACAGCCCCCCCTCTATCTCTGTCTCAGACGAGCGCATGGAGAGAGAGATGACCGACCATTGGACCCCCAACCTCATTCCCGACCTGACCGGGACCAACGCCGTCGTGACCGGCGCGACCAGCGGGCTGGGCAAACAGACCGCCCGTGTGCTGGCGCAAAAGGGCGCCGCGGTGATCCTGGCCGTGCGCAACACCGCCAAGGGCGAAACGGTCGCGAAGGAGCTACGCGATGAAAACCCCTCCGCGAACCTGACTGTCGAGGCGCTGGACCTGGCCGACCTCGCCTCCGTGCAGGCTTTTGCCGAGCGCATGGAGGCCCTGCCGCGCCTCGACCTGCTGGTGAACAACGCAGGCGTGATGATCCCACCGTTTGGACGCACCAAGGACGGGTTCGAGCTGCAGGTCGGCACAAACCATCTGGGGCACTTCGCGCTGACCGGGCTGATGCTGCCGAAACTGCAAGCCACCAAGGGGTCGCGCCTGGTGGTGCTCGCCTCGATCGCGCACAAGTTCGGCAAGATCGACCTGGATGATCTGAATTGGGAAAGCCGTTCCTATAAGGGAAGCCGCGCCTATGCGGACAGCAAACAGGCGAACCTCTTGTTCATGACCGAACTGGTGCGCCGTCTGGACGGACAGGGCCCGCGCGTGACCGCTGCCCACCCGGGTTGGACCGCAACCGAGCTGCAACGCCACTCGGGCCCGACCGAATTCCTGAACCGGTTCTTCGCGCAAAGCGTCGAGATGGGCACCCAGCCCTCCCTGCGTGCGGCCTTTGATCCGGAGGCCCGGAACGGCGACTATTTCGGCCCGGCGAAACGGTTTGAAACCGTCGGCCCGCCGATGTCCGCACCGATCAAACCCACCGCTCGTGACCCGCAGACCGCCGCCCGGCTCTGGACCCTGTCCGAAGAACTGACCGGCGTCACCTATGACCTGAAACACTCGGCCGAACCGGCCGCCTGACACCCCCGAAAGGACAAGACCATGACCAAGACCATTCTCATCACCGGCGCCTCCACCGGTATCGGCCGCGCCACCGCGGAACATTTCCAGGCCCAGGGCTGGAACGTCATCGCCACCATGCGCACGCCGGAAATCGGCGCGGAGCTGGCGCAGCTAGACAATGTGCTCGTGACCCGGCTCGACGTGCTGGACCAGCCGTCCATTGACGCCGCCGTGGCCGAGGGCATTGCCCGCTTCGGCGCCATCGACGTGCTTCTGAACAACGCGGGCTACGGCGCCTATGGGCCGTTGGAGGCCTTCCCGATGGACGCGATCCAGCGCCAGTTCGACACCAATGTCACCGGGCTCCTGGCCGTGACCAAGGCGGTGCTGCCGCATATGCGGGCGGCGAAATCGGGCACGGTGATCAACATCAGCTCGATCGGCGGCAAGATGACCTTCCCGCTGGGTACGCTCTATCACGGCACGAAGTTCGCCGTCGAAGGCCTGTCGGAGGCGCTGCATTACGAGCTGGAAACGGTGGGGATCGGCGTGAAGATCGTCGAACCGGGTATGATCCGGACCGATTTCGGCGGGCGCAGCTTCGATTTCCGCAATGACGAAAGCCTCGAAGAATACCAGCCTGCCGTGCAGGGGCTGATGGCCGCCTTTGACAGCCTGGGCGGCACAGCCTCCGCCCCCTCGGTCGTGGCCGAGGTGATCTGGCAGGCGGCCACCGATGGTACCGCCCAGCTGCGCTATACCGCCGGTGAGGATGCGGCCCAGTTCATGGCCCAGCGGGCCGCCCAGGACGACGCCACCTTCATTGGCGGCGTGAAGCAGATGCTGGGGCTGTAAACCACCACTCACATGACCCAGCCGACCCCGCCTGATCGCGCCAGGCGGGGTCGTTTTCATGATCGACATTTATACACGTTAAGATAGGCTCCCACTCTGTCGAGGATTCGCGCATAGCCGCCGCCAGCCAGGGAGACGACATGAACTACCACACACCCGCATCCTTTGCGGATGCGTCCCGCATTGCCGCCGAGGCGACCGGAACCACGCGGTTCCTGGCCGGGGGCACCGATGTCCTGGTGCAGCTGCGCGCCGATATCGTCACGCCGGACGACCTGATTGATATCAAGCACATCCCGGGCGTGAGAGAGATCACGCAGAACGCCGATGGATCGTGGACCCTGGGCGTTGCCGTTGCAGGCGCCGAGATGACCGAACATGCCGCGCTGATGGGTGACTGGCCCGGTGTGGTCGAGGGCATGGACCTGATCGGATCCACGCAAGTTCAGGGCCGCGCCACGCTGGTGGGCAACCTGTGCAATGGCTCGCCTGCCGCCGATAGCGTGCCCGGCATGATTGCTGCAGGCGCCACCGTGACCGTTACCGGCCCCGAAGGCACGCGTGAGGTGGCCGTAGAGGACGTGCCGGTGGGTCCGGGCCGCACCTCGCTTGCCAAGGGTGAAGTGGTTTCCGCCGTGAACATTCCGGCTCGTGGTGAAAACGGTGGCGACGCCTATCTGCGCTTCATTCCGCGCACGGAAATGGATATCGCCGTGGTCGGCTGCGCGGTCAGCCTGCGCCGTGATGGCGATGTGATTACCGAGGCGCGCGTGTCCTTGGGCGCCGTGGCCCCGACCGCCCTGCTGGTCGAAGATGCTGCCAAGGCACTGATCGGCTCGACGCTGGACGAGGCCGCGCTCGACGCTCTGGCAGCCGCCGCCTCTGCCGCCTGCAACCCAATCGACGACAAACGCGGCACGATCGAGTTCCGCACCCATGTGGCCGGGGTCCTTGCCCAGCGCGCCGCCAAGATCGCTTACGCCCGCGCCGGAGGGGAAAAATGACCCGTACTCATGTCACCACAACCGTGAACGGCGACCAGGTCGATTTCCTGGCCGATCCGCGTGAAACGCTGCTCGACTGCCTGCGCGACAAGGTCGGTCTGACCGGTGCCAAGGAAGGCTGCGGCACCGGCGACTGCGGCGCCTGTTCTGTGCAGCTCGACGGCCGTCTGGTCTGTTCCTGCCTGGTGCTGGGGGTCGAGGCGCAGGGCCGTGAGGTCAAGACCATCGAGGGCATGGCCGAGGGCAACGACCTGCACCCGCTGCAGGCCAAGTTCATCGAACATGCCGCCCTGCAATGCGGCATCTGCACCCCGGGCATCCTGGTCGCGACCGAAGCGCTGTTGAAGAAGAACCCGGACCCAAGCGAGGAAGAGGTGCGTTACTGGCTGGCTGGCAACCTTTGCCGCTGCACGGGCTATGACAAGATCATTCGCGCGGTGCTGGACACCGCCAAGGACCTGCGGGAGGGCGCATGATGGCTTTGGATAACAAGACCGACTTCAAATATATCGGCACCCGTCCCGAACGCCCCGACGGGCTGGACAAGGTGACCGGCAAGGCGCGTTACGGCGCCGATGCCTACGCGCCGGGGATGCTGCATGGTGCGGTCGTGCGCTCGCCCCATGCGCACGCGCGGATCGTCAAGATCGACGCCTCGAAGGCGCTGGCGCTGGACGGGGTCAAGGCGGTCGTGACCCGTGCGGATTTTGCCGAAGGGCTGGTGGGCGAGGACTGGAATCTTCTGGAAAACACCATCGCCGGGGAAAAGACGCTGTATGACGGGCATGCGGTGGCCGGTGTGGCCGCGACCTCGGCTTTGTTGGCAAAGGACGCCGCCAAGCTCATTGAGGTGGAATACGAGGTCCTGCCCCATGTGACCGACGTGGACGCCGCCATGGCCGACGGCGCGCCGGTTCTGCGCGAAGGGGCTGCCGACCATTCGGTGCCGGAGGGGCTGCACCCGAATGTAGTGCGCTATACCGAGTTTGGCCGCGGCGACGTGGAAAAAGGTTTCGCCGAGGCCGACCTGGTGATCGAGCGCAGCTTCAAGACCGAGGCCGTGCACCAGGGCTATATCGAACCCCACGCCTGCCTCGCGCAGCTGGGCACGGACGGCAAGGGCGATCTGTGGTGCTGCACCCAGGGCCATTGGTATGTGCGCCGCATGTGCGCGGCTCTGCTGGGTCTGGAAGCCACGCAGTTGCGCGTCACCGCGTCCGAGATCGGCGGCGGCTTCGGCGGCAAGACCACGGTCTTCATCGACCCGATTGCGCTCGCACTGAGCCGCAAGTCGGGCAAGCCGGTGAAACTGGTGATGAGCCGCTCCGAGGTGCTGAAAGCCTCCGGCCCGACCGCCTCGGCCTCGATGGACGTCAAGATGGGCATGACCAGGGACGGCAAGCTGACCGCCGCCACCGGCGTGTTCCGCATGCAGGGCGGCGCCTTCCCGGGTGCGCCGATGGACATGACCACGATGCTGGCGTTCAGCTGCTATGACCTGGACAATGTGCATCACGAGGGCTTCGACGTGATGACCAACCGCCCGAAACAGGCGGCCTACCGTGCGCCGGGCGCACCGATGGGCGCCTTCGCGGTGGAAAGCGTGTTTGATGAGCTCTGCGAAGGGCTGGGGCTGGATCCCATCGACGCGCGGCTGAAGAACGCGGTGAAGGAAGGCACGCGCAGCTCCTTCGGGCCGAAATACAAGGCCGTGGGTCTGGTCGAGACTTTGGAAGCCGCCAAGGCACATCCGCATTATTCCGCCCCGCTGGCGGAAAACACCGGGCGCGGGGTCGCCTCGGGCTATTGGATGAACTGGGGCGGCGAGACCTCGGTCTCGCTGGCGATCGGTGAAGACGGCACGGTGCAGGTCGGCGTCGGCACGCCGGATATCGGCGGCTCGCGCGCCTCCATGGCGCTGATGGCGGCGGAAGCGATCGGCATTCCCTATGAGAACGTGCGGGTGAACGTGGTGGACACGGCGGCCCTGGGGGTGAACGAACCCACACATGGGTCGCGCGCAACCTATGCAAGCGGACTGGCCACCATCGAGGCCGCCCGCGAGGCCATCGGCAAGCTCTGCCAGCGCGCTGCGGACAAGTGGGGCATCGACGTGGACGCGGTGGAATGGAAGGACGGCGCTGCCCATCCCTCCGGCCCCAATGCGGGCGACTTCGAGCCGCTGAGCATCGCCGAGATCGCGGGTGAGATGGGATCGACCGGTGGGCCGATCACCGGCCACCACGACGCCAGCCCGACCGGGTTCGGCGGCAGCTTCGGCACCCATATCGTTGATGTGCATGTGGACCCGGACACCGGGCGTTCGACCGTCACGCGCTATACCGTCATTCAGGACGCGGGCAAGGCGATCCATCCGGATTACGTCGAAGGGCAGTTCCAGGGCGGCGCTGCGCAGGGCATTGGCTGGGCGCTGAACGAGGAATACATCTATGGCGAAGATGGTCGCCTTCAGAACGATGTGTTCCTGGACTACCGCATCCCGGTCGCCAGCGATCTGCCGATGATCGACACGGTGATTGTCGAGGTGCCGAACCCCGGCCATCCCTACGGTGTGCGCGGCGTGGGCGAAACGGGCATCACCCCGCCCCTGCCCGCCATCGCCTGCGCGGTCAGCAAGGCGACCGGTCACCGTATGACCAAACTGCCGATGTCGCCCCCGCGCGTGTTGCGCGCGATCCAGGGCAAGGGCGTCAGCTGATGGTTGCCGTGAACCTCTGGTCTGGCCTGCGTCGGTTCACCGACGGGGCCCAGGTGGTCGAGGTCGAGGCCTCGACCGTCGGCGAGGTTCTGCAAGAACTGGTCAAGGCCCATCCGGGCCTTGATCCGGTCATCAAGGCGGGCGTGTCGGTCGCCGTGGATGACGAGATCGTACAGCGCGCGATGCACCACCCGGTGCGCCCGGATAGCGAAGTCTTCATCCTGCAGCAGTTTCGCGGCGGTTGAGTCGCGCGACTCGCTTAAAACTCACTGAATTTTGAACGTGTTAAGATGCAAATGCAGAAAACCTGCATGCCGCATATGCATTACAACCCGCGATCACAAAAAAGTGCGCATTTTCAGCGCATTGCCCGGATTTTACCGCCATCATTCAAAATAATGAATGTGTAAATTACTGATTTCAAATAGAAAAATTCGCCAAAATGTTTGATCTAGGTCAAGATGTCGCGAGCCCATCCGTCCTATGGAAAATCTGAGCCAGCAGATTGCAAGCGAGCCTAGGATCCGTGAACGCACAGCCTTCCAGACGCGCCCTTCTCAGGGGAAGAGTGAACGAGGCGCCCGTCCAACGCCCCCCCGGGGCCAGCGGCGAGATCGCGTTCCACGATGCCTGCACCCAATGCGGTGACTGCGCGCGAGCCTGCCCCGAAGAGATCATCATGCGCGACAAGGAAGGGCTTCCGGTCCTGTCCTTTGCGAACGGGGAATGCACTTTCTGCAACGCCTGTATCGACGCCTGCGAACCCGGCGCGCTGAACGCCGAGCTGCCCTGGCTCTGGCGCGCACAAGTTGCCAACACCTGCCTGTCCGACCAGGGCGTGCATTGCCGCACCTGCCAGGATTTCTGCGACGCCCGCGCGATCGGTTTTCAGCTGAAACCGGGCGGGCTTGCCGACATGTCGCTTGATCGCGACAGCTGCACCGGTTGCGGGGCCTGCATTGCCCCCTGCCCGGTCGGCGCCATCACTCTTGTACAAATCAAACCCGAAACGGAGGCCCGCCCATGCTGAACATCTGCGGCTGCCTGGTCCACACGAAGCCCGAGAGGACCGCCGAGGTCGTCACGGCCATCAACGCGACCGAGGGCGGCGAAGTTCACGCTCATGAAGACGGACGCATCGTCGTGACCGTCGAAGATACCGAGGACAAACGCGCCTCGGATCAGATCATGGACATGCACCAGATCCCCGGCGTGCTGACCGTCACGCTGACCTATCACTCTTTCGAAGAGCATGACGACGAAATCGGTGCCGTCGATGCCGCTTCGCCAACGAAACACTGAACCCGGGAGACCCACAACATGACAGCGTCCACGTCCCGCCGCTCGTTCCTCAAGGCCTCGGCCGCCGCCGCCACCGCGTCGGCCGCCGGCATCACCCTGCCCAATGGCGCCACCGCGCAGCCGCGCAGCCCCGACATCCGTTGGGACAAGGCGGCCTGCCGCTTCTGCGGCACCGGCTGTTCGGTGCTGGTCGGCACCAAGGACGGCCGCGTCGTCGCCACACAGGGCGACCCGGAAGCCCCGGTGAACCGCGGCCTGAACTGCATCAAGGGCTACTTCCTGTCCAAGATCATGTACGGCCAAGACCGCCTGACCACCCCGCTTCTGCGCAAGACCAACGGCGTCTATGACAAGAACGGCGACTTCGAACCGGTCAGCTGGGACGAAGCCTTCGACATCATGGCCGAGAAATGGAAAGCCTCGATCCGCGAGAAGGGCCCGACCGCCGTCTCGATGTTCGGCTCCGGCCAGTGGACCGTCTGGGAAGGCTACGCCGCCGCCAAGTTCATGAAGGCCGGCCTGCGCTCGAACAACATCGACCCGAACGCGCGTCACTGCATGGCTTCGGCCGTGGCCGCCTTCATCCGTACCTTCGGCATCGACGAGCCGATGGGCTGCTATGACGACCTGGAACACGCCGATACCTTCGTGCTCTGGGGCTCGAACATGGCCGAGATGCACCCGATCCTGTGGTCGCGTCTGACCGACACCCGCCTGACCAAACCGGGCGCCGAGGTGCACGTGCTGTCGACCTTCGAACACCGTTCGTTCGAGCTGGCTGATAATGGCATGATCTTCAAGCCGCAAACGGACCTGGCGATCCTGAACTACATCGCCAACTACATCATCACGACGGGCGCGGTGAACCAGGAGTTCGTCGAGAAGAACGTCAACATCACCAAGACCGCCACCGACATCGGCTATGGTCTGCGTCCGACCCACGAGCTGGAACAGGCCGCAGCCAACCCGGCGCATGACGGCAAGCACGGCAAACTGACCCCGATTTCCTTCGAGGAATATGCCGAGGCCGTATCGAAATACACGCTGGAATACACCGCCGAGCTGTCGGGCGTGCCCGCCGCCGCGCTGGAGCGTCTGGCCAAGCAGTACGCCGACCCGAACCGCAAGGTCATGTCGCTGTGGACCATGGGCTTCAACCAGCACACCCGCGGGTCCTGGGTGAACAGCCTGATGTACAACGTGCACCTGCTGGTCGGCAAGATCTCGGAGCCGGGCAACTCGCCCTTCTCGCTGACCGGTCAGCCCTCGGCCTGTGGTACGGCGCGTGAGGTCGGCACCTTCGCCCACCGTCTGCCCGCCGACATGGTGGTCATGAAAGAAGCGCACCGCGACATCTGCGAAAAAGCCTGGGGCATCCCGAAAGGGACCATTCCCGGCAAGCCCGGCTTCCACGCCGTGCTGCAGCACCGCAAGCTGCGTGATGGTGACCTGAACTGCCACTGGGTGCAGTGCACCAACAACCTGCAAGCCGCGCCGAACATCAACGAAGAAGGCTTCCCGGGCTATCGCAACCCGGAAAACTTCATCACCGTGTCCGATCCCTATCCGACCGTGACCGCGATGAACGCCGACCTGATCCTGCCCACCGCCATGTGGGTCGAGAAGGAAGGCGCCTACGGCAACGCCGAACGCCGCACCCAGTTCTGGCGTCAGCAGGTGGATGCACCGGGCGACGCCAAGTCGGACGTCTGGCAGGTGATGGAATTCTCGAAACGCTTCAAGACCGAAGAGGTCTGGGACGACGAGCTTCTGAACCAGATGCCGGAACTGCGCGGCAAGACCCTGTTCGAAGTGCTCTACGCCAACGGTTCGGTCGACAAGTACCCGCTGTCGGAACTTCAGGACGGCTTCGAGAACCAGGAATCCAAGCACTTCGGCTTCTACGTGCAGAAAGGCCTGTTCGAGGAATATGCCAACTTCGGCCGCGGCCACGCCCACGACCTGGCGCCCTTCGACACCTACCACCAGGCCCGTGGCCTGCGCTGGCCGGTGGTTGACGGCAAGGAAACGCTCTATCGCTTCCGCGAGGGGTACGACCCCTACGTGAAGGCCGGCGAAGGCGTGAAGTTCTACGGCAAGCCCGATGGCAAGGCGAACATCATCTTCGCCCCCTACGAGCCCGCCGCGGAAGAGCCCGATGCCGAGTTCGACCTGTGGCTGATCACCGGCCGTGTGCTGGAGCACTGGCATTCCGGTTCGATGACCCGCCGCGTGCCGGAACTGCACCGTTCGTTCCCGTCCGCCGTGGTCTACATGCACCCGGATGACGCCAAGGCCCGTGGTCTGCGTCGCGGTCAGGAGATCGAGATCTCGACCAAACGTGGTTCGGTCCTGTCGCGTGTCGAAACCCGCGGCCGGAACAAGCCGCCGGTCGGTTCGGTCTTCATGCCCTGGTTCGACGAAAGCCAGCTGACCAACAAGCTGACCCTGGACGCGACTTGCCCGATCTCGAAAGAGACCGACTTCAAGAAGTGTGCCTGCAAGGTTGAACGCGCCTGATCGCGCTGAAGACACAACGATAACAAGAGGATAAGACCATGTCCGCCGCCACGAAACGCAAACCCAGTGCCATGGATCGGCGCCGCTTCCTGCAGGATGCGGCCCGGGTGGCCGCGGGCTGCGCGGTGGCGGGCATGGCGCTGACCAAATTCGCAACGGATGCCCGTGCCCTCCCTGCCCAGGCGATCCGCCCCCCCGGAGCCCTTCCGGAAGAGGATTTCCTGGCCGCGTGCATCCGTTGCGGCCTTTGCGTGCGGGATTGCCCCTATGACACGCTGAAACTGGCCGAGCTGGGCCTGGACGGCCCCGCCACCGGCACCCCATTCTTCACGGCCCGCGATATCCCCTGCGAGATGTGCGACGACATTCCCTGTGTCGTGGCTTGCCCCACGGGTGCGCTGGACCATGACCTGACGGATATTGACGAGGCCGACATGGGCCTGGCAGTCCTCATCGACGAGGAACGCTGCCTGAACGCCCTGGGTCTGCGCTGCGACGTCTGCTACCGGGTCTGCCCGGTTATCGACAAGGCAATCACGCTTGAGCTGTCGCACAACCAGCGCTCCGGCGCGCATGCGATCTTCATGCCCGTGGTGCACAGCGATGCCTGCACCGGCTGCGGCAAATGCGAGAAATCCTGCGTGCTGCCCGGCGAAAGCGCCATCAAGGTGCTGCCGATCCGGCTGGCCACCGCCGAGGCCGCCGATCACTACAAACTGGGCTGGGAAGACCGCGAGCAGCTGGTCGACGAGCTGATCGACCTGCCCGACCGCCTGCCCGGACCGGGTACCGATAACCTGGCCGCCCCGGGTGGTTTCTATGAGACGATGCCCGATCCTTCGATGGATGGCGGGTTCAACCCCGGTTTCAACCTCCCCGGCACAGGAGGGACGTCGCAATGAGTGCGGAAACGAAACTCCCCGTCGGCCGCGAGGCCATCGACGAGAAAGGCTGGTGGCAGGCCCACAAGTTCCTGGTGCTGCGCCGGATCAGCCAGGCCGTTTTCCTGGGCCTGTTCATGCTGGGGCCGTGGTTCGGCATCTGGTGGGTCAAGGGCAACCTGTCGGGTTCGCTGACCTTCGATGTCCTGCCGCTCACCGACCCGTTCATCACGGTGCAGATGCTGGCCGCGCAACATTGGCCGGAAACCACCGCGCTGATCGGTGCGGTGATCGTCGCGGTTGCCTATGCGCTGGTCGGCGGGCGGGTCTATTGCAGCTGGGTCTGCCCGATCAACCCGGTCACCGATGGCGCCCATTGGCTGCATGACAAGCTGGGCCTGCAGAAGGGCTGGCAACCGAAACGCACGACCCGCTTTTGGGTGCTGGGCATGGTGCTGGCGGTGTCCGCCCTGGGTGGCACGGTCGCCTGGGAGCTGGTGAACCCGATCTCGATGCTGCACCGCGGGCTGATCTTCGGCATGGGCGCGGCCTGGACCTTCGTCGCCGCCGTGTTCCTGTTCGACCTCTTCGTATCGCGCCGCGGCTGGTGCGGCCACCTCTGCCCGGTCGGCGCCTTTTACGGGCTGCTCGGTGCCCGTTCGATCCTGCGCATCAGCGCAACCAAACGCGCAGACTGCGACGATTGCATGGATTGCTTCGCCGTCTGCCCCGAAATGCACGTCATAACCCCCGCCCTGCGCGGGACGGACGAGGATACGCCGCTGATCCTGTCCGCCGACTGCACCAATTGCGGCCGTTGCGTGGATGTCTGCGCACCGGACGTATTCCGCTTTACCACGCGGTTCGATGAAACCCCGGCGCCCGCGCGCGCGCCGCGCCGGAAACCCAAACACCAATCCACGGCCAGTCGCGCGGCCTGAGACAACCACGGGAGATAACCCATGAAAAAGATCTTCTTCACAAGCGCCATCACGGCCTCGGCCCTGTTCGCCAGCATCGCCGTCGCGCAGAACGTCGAGACCCTGCGCGGGGTCGGCGTGGACGAGCCCATTGCGGTCGAGGATGTTTTCCACCAGGACGAAAGCCGCTTCACGCGCAACTATCGTCAGCAGCCGCCGCTGATTCCGCACTCGGTCGACCAGTACCAGATCGACCTGAAGGCCAACCGCTGCCTGTCCTGCCACGACTGGACCAACGCGGGTGAACGCAAGGCCCCGACCCTGTCGATGACCCACTACCAGGACCGCGAAGGCAACCAGCTGGACACGGTCGCGGGCACCCGCTGGTTCTGCAACCAGTGCCACGTGCCCCAAGCCGATGCGCCCGAGTTGGTGGAAAACATCTTCGAGCCGTCGAACTGAGGCCGTTGAGCGAGGGAAAGGAAAAGGGACATGTCTGAAACGAAACCCGGACTCATCCGCCGCTTCTGGCGCTTCTTCTGGTCGCCGTCCGGCGTCATTTCGCTGGGCTTCCTCATGATCACGGGCTTCGTCGCCGGGATCGTGTTCTGGGGCGGCTTCCACTGGGCGCTTGAAGCAACCAACACCGAGAAGTTCTGTATCTCGTGTCACGAGATGGAGGTGAACGTCTATGCAGAATACGAAGGCACCGTGCACCAGTTGAACAGCTCGGGCGTGCGCGCCACCTGCCCGGATTGCCACGTGCCCAAGGACTGGTGGCCGAAGATCATTCGCAAGATCCAGGCCTCGCGGGAGCTCTATGGTCACTTCATCACCGGCGTGATCGACACGCCCGAGAAATTCGACGACCACCGCCTGTACCTGGCCGGTCGCGTCTGGACCGCGATGAAGCGCACCGATAGCCGCGAATGCCGCAACTGCCACAAGTTCGACTACATGGACTTCACGCAGCAGGAAAATCGCGCCGCCGACAACCACCAGATCGCGCTGGACGAAGGCAAGACCTGCATCGACTGCCACCAGGGCATCGCGCACCGTCTGCCGGAAAACTGGCAGGAGCGCTATGAAGAGGTCGTCGACGAGCTGGCCGCCGCCGGTGAACTGCCCGCCATGCCGGGTCGTGAACGCCAGGCCGCCGAGCTGGAAGGCTATCTTGCCGTCAACAACTGAGCCTGCAACACTGGCTTGAAGGGGCGGGTCGTTTGGCCCGCCCTTTTTCCATCAAGGACCAAGATGATGAAATTCGCCTATACCATCGCGCCCGGCCGGGGCGAGACGAACCTGCTTCTGGCCGATATCGCCGCCCAATTGGCTGATCGCGGCGTGCGCATTGCGGGCACGGTGCAGATCGACAGCGACCGCGAGGATGGCGGCAAATGCGATATGGACGTGCAGGTGCTGCCCGACGGGCCGACCATTCGCATCTCGCAATTCCGGGGCGTCGAGGCGCGCGGTTGCCGCTTGGACACGGACGCGCTGGAACAGGCCGTGGCCCTGACCGAACAGGCGCTCACGAAGGGCGATATCGACCTTCTGCTGGTCAACAAGTTCGGCAAGCACGAGGCCGAAGGGCGCGGCTTTCGCGACGCGATCGCCATGGCGCTACAGGCCGATATCCCGGTGCTGGTCGGCGTCAACAAGCTAAACCGGGACGCATTCGATGCCTTCTCCAGCGGTGGGGCCGAGGAGCTTGCTTCGGACGCGGGCAGCGTGCTGGCCTGGCTGAACGGTGCCTTGCCTGAGCTGACCTGACGCACCGCGACCGCCAGTAAGCACATCCCAATTCTTCAGTAGATCAAGCACAGCCCGTCCTTGAAACCAAGGGCGGGCTTTTCCAGTCCTTTGGAACGTTGGTCTGTTGTGGGGAGCAGAGTGCGATCTTGCATGCGCATGAGCCACATTCCGCAGAGTCACCCCTGGCCTGGACGGTTTTGCAGGCACAAAAAAACCGGCCCTAGGGCCGGTTGATTGGTTGCGGGGGCAGGATTTGAACCTGCGACCTTCAGGTTATGAGCCTGACGAGCTACCGGGCTGCTCCACCCCGCGCCAATTCTTGCGCCCTGGTCATGTCTGTTCAGGGCTGTCATCGTTTATGAGAGATTTATTGGATTTTTACTAGGTTTGGCGGTGACCTACTCTCCCACGTCTTGAGACGCAGTACCATCGGCGCAACCGTGCTTAACGGCCGAGTTCGGGATGGGATCGGGTGTTTCACTGGCGCTGTGACCACCAAACCGAGTAAAAATCCAATTTCCAAGTCAAGCATATTGGGGTTGTATGCTTTTGAGATCAGTAGGTTTGTCTTCTACTGGATCAAATCAAGCCTATCGGGCAATTAGTACCGGTCAGCTGAACGCATTGCTGCGCTTACACCTCCGGCCTATCGACGAGGTCGTCTACCTCGGCCCTCAGGGATACCTTGTTTTGAGGGGGGCTTCCCGCTTAGATGCCTTCAGCGGTTATCCTGTCCGATCATAGCTACCCTGCACTGCTGCTGGCGCAACAACAGGTCCACCAGTGGATCGTTCACCCCGGTCCTCTCGTACTAGGGGCAACTCCTCTCAAGTATCCTACACCCACGGCAGATAGGGACCGAACTGTCTCACGACGTTCTAAACCCAGCTCACGTACCTCTTTAAACGGCGAACAGCCGTACCCTTGGGACCTGCTCCAGCCCCAGGATGAGATGAGCCGACATCGAGGTGCCAAACACTGCCGTCGATATGGACTCTTGGGCAGTATCAGCCTGTTATCCCCGGCGTACCTTTTATCCGTTGAGCGATGGCCCTTCCACGCGGGACCACCGGATCACTATGGCCGTCTTTCGACTCTGCTCGACTTGTCAGTCTCGCAGTCAGGCTGGCTTCTGCCATTGCACTCAACGAGCGATTTCCGACCGCTCTGAGCCAACCTTCGCGCGCCTCCGTTACTCTTTAGGAGGCGACCGCCCCAGTCAAACTACCCGCCACGCAGGGTCCCGGATCCGGATAACGGACCGCGGTTAGACATCAAGCAGAACAAGGGTGGTATCTCAAAGGAGGCTCCACAGGAACTGGCGTCCCTGCTTCAAAGCCTACCACCTATTCTGCACATGTTGTGCCTGATGCCAGTGCGAAGCTGTAGTAAAGGTGCACGGGGTCTTTCCGTCTAACCGCGGGAAGCCTGCATCTTGACAGGCAATTCAATTTCGCTGAGTCGATGTTGGAGACAGCGGGGAAGTCGTTACGCCATTCGTGCAGGTCGGAACTTACCCGACAAGGAATTTCGCTACCTTAGGACCGTTATAGTTACGGCCGCCGTTTACCGGGGCTTCAATTCGGTGCTTGCACACCTCCTTTTAACCTTCCGGCACCGGGCAGGCGTCAGACCCTATACGTCGTCTTGCGACTTCGCAGAGCCCTGTGTTTTTAGTAAACAGTCGCCACCCCCTGGTTTGTGCCCCCAGCTCCAAGTTGCCTTGGAACCGGGCCTCCTTCTCGCGAACTTACGGAGGTATTTTGCCGAGTTCCTTCAACATCGTTCTCTCAAGCGCCTTGGTATACTCTACCTATCCACCTGTGTCGGTTTAGGGTACGGTCTGATGGAGGGCTATTTCCAGGAACCGATCAGCAGCCCAATCAATCCGATAAGATTGAACTACAGTCTCGATCCGTCACATCCTCCTGGCCCAGGAATATTAACCTGGTTCCCATCGCCTACGCCTTTCGGCCTCGGCTTAGGGGCCGGCTTACCCTGCTCAGATTAGCTTTAAGCAGGAACCCTTGGATTTTCGGCGAGGGGGTCTCTCACCCCCTTTGTCGCTACTCATGTCATCATTCTCGCTAGTGATCTCTCCACCGGATCCCTCACAGGCCGGCTTCACAGAAAGCACTCTACCCTGCGCTACCGCTTCGCTACTTGAGCGCGGTTGCCCGCAACTTTCATATCGAGGCGATAGAAGAGGATGAGTACTATGTCACACTACGCTCTGCTACCGCGTGCTTACGCACACCCAAAGCTTCGGCTCATGGCTTGAGCCCCGGTACATCTTCGCCGCAGGACAACTTAAATTAGACCAGTGAGCTGTTACGCTATCTTTAAAGGATGGCTGCTTCTAAGCCAACCTCCTGGTTGTTTTGGTCGTCCCACCTGCTTTCCCACTTAGCCATGAATTAGGGGCCTTAGCTGTTGGTCAGGGTTGTTTCCCTCTCCACCGCGGACGTTAGCATCCGCGGTGTGTCTGCCATATAGTACTTCCCGGTATTCGGAGTTTGGTTAGGATCAGTAAGCCTGTGGGGCCCCATTACCCATCCAGTGCTCTACCCCCGGGAGTATTCGTATGACGCTCTACCTAAATAGATTTCGCAGAGAACCAGCTATCTCCGAGTTTGATTGGCCTTTCACCCCTAGGCACAGCTCATCCCGATCTTTTTCAACAGATGTGGGTTCGGTCCTCCAGTGCGTGTTACCGCACCTTCAACCTGGCCATGCCTAGATCACTCGGTTTCGGGTCTGATCCATCTAACTCATTCGCCCTATTAAGACTCGCTTTCGCTGCGCCTACACCTAACGGCTTAAGCTTGCTAGATAGACCAAGTCGATGACCCATTATACAAAAGGTACGCCGTCAGCCCGCAAGGGGCCTCCGACTGATTGTAGGCGTTCGGTTTCAGGTACTGTTTCACTCCCCTCGTCGGGGTGCTTTTCACCTTTCCCTCACGGTACTGGTTCGCTATCGGTCAGTAAGGAGTACTTAGCCTTCGAGGGTGGTCCCCCGATCTTCAGACAGGATTTCACGTGTCCCGCCCTACTTAATACGTCCAATCATGCTTCCTATACGGGGCTGTCACCCACTCTGGCCGACCTTTCCAGGTCGTTCTAGTCACAATCATGGCTCGGCTGGTCCGCGTTCGCTCGCCACTACTAGCGGAGTATCTGTTGATTTCCTTTCCTCCGGGTACTTAGATGTTTCAGTTCCCCGGGTTTGCTCTTAAAACCCTATGTATTCAGGTCTTAAGTACCTGTTTCAGAACACTATAAGTAACCGAAGTTATTATAATGAACTGTCAGGTGGGTTCCCCCATTCGGAAATTCCTGGGTCAAAGCTTATTCTCAACTCGCCAGGACTTATCGCAGAGTATCACGTCCTTCATCGCCTCTTACTGCCAAGGCATCCACCAAACGCCCTTCTCGCGCTTGATTTGATCCAGAAGAAGACAGACCTTTTGTCTCTGCCATCTTACCCTTGCGGGCTAACTGGACCAAAAGCATACTTTCCCGCCCAATCTTGCGATTGGACATTGCTGACAATTCCTTGCGGAATTGCAGCTTGGTTAGTGTACTTGACTTGGACAACGCAGCCTTTTCAGCGGGCAGACCCGGAAGATCCTGAGGAAAGGATCAACAAGGCTCGCCCCGAAGGGCACCCGAAGAGATCACCACC
>NZ_CBDDIE010000003.1:830000-1390000 GCF_965228805.1 Aliiroseovarius sp.
GCCTGAACCCGATTTTTTCCGCTTTTACAGAGGCTTGCGTCATGAAGCTTTCAAAAACATATGCTCGGACGCAAGAATATTCCGCGCCATTTTCCGGTCGATCGCGTTTTCCCGGAGTTATCCACAGACTCGCAGGGCAGATTCCCGGTTTTTTGACTCGATTCACCTCCGACTCCCTGATGAATCGCCGCGATTCACACCGAGTCACCGGGGAGTCGGGCCACGATTCCCCCGTCGGAATCAAAAAAGCCCTCCATAGGGAGGGCTTTTCCGGAATCTTGCAAGTCAGGCGCGGGACGGGCGGGATCTTTGCGCCGATTTCGCCACCCGCCAGACCAGAAGCGCCAGGATGATGCCCAGATAGGTCAGGGGCTCCGGCTGCCAGGTCTTTTCGAGCATCACGTAATGTACCCCGCCCAGGATTGCCGCCGGGTAGACGAGTTTATGCAAGGTGCGCCAGCGCGGGCCCAGTTTGCGGACCGACAAGTTGTTCGAAGTAACCGCCAGCGGAAGCATCAGCAGGAACGAAACCATACCGACCGTAATATAGGGACGCTTGAGAATGTCCGCCCAGATCTGGCTGAGGATCTGCACGTCCAGCACCAGCCAGACCAGAAGGTGCGCGGAGACATAATAGAAGGTCAGCACACCGATGGCGCGGCGGAACTTGATCAGGTTCAGCCCGATCGTGCCGCGCAGGGGAGTAACGGCCAGACCGAGGATCACAGCCTGCAGGGCCAGTTCGCCCAGCTCATGTTCCAGCGCCTTGATCGGCTCAACACCCAAGCCCCCGGTCAGCCCCAGATAAAGGAACCAGAAGGGCGGTAGGCTGCCCACCAGGTAGACCAGCCAGACCGGCACGCGGCGCAGGGCCGTATTCACTGTGTCGATCACCTTCATGAACAGCAGTCCTTTCCGTCCTGAATTGGCGGGCACGGCACGGTTCCATAGGAACAGAAGACGCAGCAGTCCCCGGGTTCGGGGCGCAGCACCACGCCGCAACCCCGACATTGATAGAAGAAGACACAGGCGTCGGTCGGCATCTCTTCCCGGTCGGCATGTCCGCAGTGCGGACAGGTCAGGGTCGAAAGCCGCTCCGCCATGGTCAGAAGTTCGCGGCGAGGTCCATGCCAGTATAGAGGCTGGCGACCTCATCTTCATAGCCGTTGAACATCAGCGTGTCCTGGCGCTTGGCAAACAGCCCGCCGCCGATCTTGCGTTCGGTGGCCTGGGACCAGCGCGGATGATCGACCGTGGGGTTCACATTCGAATAGAAGCCGTATTCGCGCGGCTGCAGAATGTTCCAGGTGGTCGGAGGCTGGGTGTCGGTCAGGGTCACGCGTACGATCGACTTGATTGACTTGAACCCGTATTTCCACGGCACCACCAGACGCAGCGGCGCGCCGTTCTGTTTGGGCAGGTCTTCTCCATAAAGCCCGGTCGCCATCAGGGTCAGCGGATGCATCGCCTCGTCCAAACGCAGGCCTTCGACATAGGGCCAGTCGATGAAGCGGCTGTTTTGCCCGACCATCTCTTCGGGACGCACCAGGGTTTCAAAGGCAACGTATTTGGCGCCCGATTGCACGCCCGCCATGTTCAGCAGCTGGTTCAGTTCAAACCCATTCCAAGGCACGACCATCGACCAGGCTTCGACACAGCGGAAACGATAGATGCGCTCCTCGATGTTCATCTTGGCCAGGATATCGCCCAGGTCATAGGAGCCGGGACGGTCGACCATGCCGTCGATCTGGACCGACCAGGGATCGACGGTCAGGCGATGGGCATTGGCGGCAGGATCGCCCTTGCCGGTGCCGAACTCATAGAAGTTGTTGTACGACGAGATCTCCTCGAAGGTATTGGGCGTCTCATCGGTGGAGTAGCGACCCGCCGCCAGAGCAGGCACGGCAGGCAGTGCGGCACCCGCAGCCAGGCCCGCGGCACCGGCAAACAGCTGGCGCCGGTTCAGCCAGGCGGCTTTCGGTGTGATGTCGGAATACTTGAGGTCGCTCTTGAAACTCATCGTTTGCCCTTTCGTTCGTCTGATCCTGACCTAAGACGCCCGGGCCGCAAAGCCAAAGCACATGATTTCACGAACCTGCCAGAGGTTTGTAACATTCCGAAGGGTTCAGCCCTCCGGGCGTGGCGAATAGGAGGGGAACAGCTCGTTCATCGGCACCGACCGCCCATCGCCCTGCACCAGTCGTACGTGACAGCGACGCATCTGGCGCGGATCGGCCACGCCCACCGAATGGGCGATGGTCTCGACCTCCTTCACGATACCCTTGGCATAGTGGGCGACCTTGTCCGCCTTGACCTCGGGCACCAGGCCCTTTTGCAGATGCGGGTCGTGAGTGGTGATGCCCGTGGGGCAGGTATTCTTGTTGCACTTGAGCGCCTGGATACAGCCGAGTGAGAACATGAAGCCCCGCGCCGAGGTGACGAAATCCGCCCCCGCCGCCATGGCCCAGGCGATGTCACCGGGATTGACCAGCTTGCCGGAGGCAACCAGGCGGATGCGCTCGTGCAGGCCCCTTTGGTCGCGCAGGTCACATATGAGTGGCAGCGACTCGCGGATCGGCATTCCCACCAGGTCGATCAGCGGCATCGGCGCCGCGCCGGTGCCACCTTCGCCGCCGTCGATGGTGATGAAATCCGGCGCGCAATCCGGTCCGCGTTCAACGATCAGGTCGAAGAGCTCGGCGAAGGGTTCCAGCGCCCCCACGACCGTCTTGAACCCAACCGGTTTGCCGGTCACCTCGCGGATGTGGCAAATCATGTCCAGAAGGTCGCTCCAACCGTCGATCTCAGGGTGGCGGTTGGGCGAGATCGAGGGCTCGCCTTCCTTGATCCCCCGGATCTCGGCGATCTCGGCCGAGACCTTGGCGGCAGGCAGGATGCCGCCCTTGCCGGGCTTGGCGCCCTGGGCCAACTTCAGCTCGAACATACGCACCTGATCGTGGGCGGCCACTTCGCGCAGCTTGTCGTCGGAGAGATTGCCATCTTCGTCCCGCACCCCGTATTTCGCGGTGCCGATCTGGAACACGATGTCGGCACCCCCTTCGAGGTGATACGGCGACACGCCCCCTTCCCCGGTGTTCATCCAGATCCCTGCGTTGGCCGCGCCCTGTGACAGGGCCTTGACCGCCGGGCGGGACAGAGCCCCATAGGACATGCCCGAAATGTTGAAGATCGACTTGGCCTCGAACGGCACCCGGGCACCCGGACCGATCACCAGCGGTTCACAGGCGGCATATTGATTGTCCAGCGGCGGAAAGGCGGCATTGACGAAGATTGGCGTGCCCACCACGCCCAGGTTTCGGGTCGAGCCGAAGGCAATCGTATTGCCATGCCCAGACGCGGCCCGTTCGATCCAATGCCGTTGCGCCCGGTTGAAGGGCAGCTCCTCTCGGTCCATGGCAAAGAAATACTGACGAAAGAACTCGCCCAAGGTGGAAAAGATATGCCGGAACCGGCCAATGACCGGATAGTTGCGCCGAACCGCGTCGGCGGTCTGCACCCGGTCGATCACATAAACCACCGCAGCCAGCGCGATTATCACGCCAATGGTAAACACCAGGACCTGCGCCAGCAGTTCCACAAGCCAAACCGTTGATTCCATCATGGCGCGGGGCCTCCTCAGCTGTGACGGGTATATCCGCCGAAATCCTGACGCGGATCACCGAGGATTGCCAGCCACCGCGGCCCCACGCAGCGTATCGTTTTCGTGAGAATTCCTACCGTGCGGCCCTCAGACAGGAATGCCGAGGCGGCGGTAAAGAAAGCTGAGCAGCCAGGCCGGACCAATCAACAGGAACTGAACGTCCTTGAAGAAAGAGGGCTTCTTGCCCTCCACCTTGTGGCCCCAGAACTGACCGATCCAGGCCAGAACGAAGACCACGGCCGAGACCTTCCAAACCGAGCCACCCACGGCTTCCACCGCCGAGATGATCCACCAGCCCAGCGCCAGGTAGATCAGCATGCCCACCGCCAGGGTCCGAGACAGGGCAATATAATAAAGCAGCGCCAGACCCGATACGACGCCCAGCCAACCAGGTCCGCCCAGCTCGCCGGGCGCGGGCAAGGCATAAAGAAAGCCCATCACGCACCAGACAATGATCGGCACACAGACCCAATGCACCGCCTTGTTGGTCGGGTTCTGGTGGCTTTCGCCATATTCTTCCAGCAAAGCGTCGATGCGTTTCATCCTGTCCTCCCCATTTGGGAAGGCAGCTTACGCAAAGGCGCGGCCAGGCCCAAAGCGTGACCGCGCGTCAAGGATCAGGTGCCCGACAGCATCTGCGAGACCTCGACCGCATAACGATCCGTCATGCCCGAGACATAGTCGGTCATCGCATGCAGGGCCGAGTAGCTGTCGGTAATGTCCCGCAGGTCCAAGCCCACGGCACGGACCAGCTGGCGCTCATATTCCGGGAGCTTGGCCTCGTCCCAACCCTGTTCCTTCAATGCGTCGAAAACCGGGCGAATACCGTTGAGTACCTGACGCACCACATTGCGCCCGTAGACTTCCAGCTTGGTCTTGCGCGGCGCCGTAAAGAGCTGAGCGTTCGCCATCGCCTTGATCGCGGCAAACTCGCGGGCTTTGTCCGAGCATTCGATCAGAGAACTGGAGAAATCACCGCTAAGGATCTCGTCGTGATGCTTCTTGAACGCCTCGACACAGGCCTGCACGGCTCCGCCGATGGCCCGCGCCCGCAGATACGAGATCTTCTCAATGTTGGAATAGGCGCTCTGATCCCGGTTGGTATCAAAGGCGATGGGGTTCAGCAGGTCAGCAACCTGCTGAAAGGCCAAGTCGCCCGCCGTGAACCCGTCTTCCAGGTCGACGATATTGTAGCAAATGTCATCCGCCGCCTCGACCAGGTAGACCAGCGGGTGGCGGCGCCACCACAGCAGCCCATCCGGGCCAAGCTCTTCTGTCAAACCCATCTCAAAGGCCGAGGACTGGAATATCTCCCGTTCACTTTCGAAGAAACCGAACTTCTTAGCGCCCACGTAAAGAGGCTCTTTCCCCTTCTTGAGCGCCTCAGACGTACAGGCCGCCATCGGGTATTTCATGAAGGCGCCCAGCACCGCATGGGACAGGCACATGCCGCCCTGATTGCGGTACATCTCAAGCCGGGTCAGGATGCGAAAGCCCTGCGCATTGCCTTCGAAGGCGCAGAACTCGGGCCATTTGTCTTCCCCAACCCCTTTGAACACACCCTGCGCCGTTTCAAGGTTCTCTGCGCACCACGATCCGATCGAGTTCTCGCCAGAATGCCCAAAAGGCGGGTTGCCGATGTCATGTGCCAGGCAGGCCGCATGCACGACCCCCGCAAGCTTGTGTTCCTCACCGGGGGCGATGTGCCCCTGATCGACCAGCCAGGCACCGACCTGTGTGCCCAGGGTACGCCCGACGCTGGCCACTTCCTGCGAATGGATCATCCGATGGCGCAGGTGGTCATTGTCATGCAGCGGATGCACCTGCGTCTTGTTGGCAAGCCTGCGAAATGGCGCTGAAAAGGTGATGCGATCCGCGTCCTGCACATAGCTGGGTCGCGCCGGGTCTTCTGCCTTGCCCTTGTCGTCCCAACGCTCGGTGTTGAGCAGCCTGCCCCATTCCATCATGTCTTTTTGTCCTGTCCCATAAAGAAAGGGCCCCTCTGCCAAGGGGCCCTGTTGGTGTCAATGAACCACCGCGTCCTCCGGCGGTTGCCGGTTCGAACTTGCCACCCTGTCACCGATGATCAGCCCATCAGCGCCAGCACTGACGGCCACGGTGTCCCCATCTGCCACGTCGCCGGCCAGCAGCATCTCGGCCAGGCTGTCTTGCAGCGCACGCTGGATCACCCGCTTCAAGGGCCGAGCGCCGAACACCGGGTCATAGCCCTCGTCGGCCAGCCAGGTGCGCGCGGCCTCGTCCAGCTCCAGCCCGATCTGGCGTTTTGCCAGACGCCGCGCCAGCCGCGCGATCTGGATGTCGACGATCCCGTCCATGTCGCCGCGCGACAGGCGGTCGAAGATGATCGTCTCGTCCAAACGGTTCAGGAACTCGGGGCGGAAATGCGCCCGCACCGCGTCCATCACGTCGCGCTTTGCGTCCGCGGCATCGGCCCCGTCCGGCAGCTGGCTCAGCGCCTGGGCGCCGAGGTTCGAGGTCAGGATGATCAGCGTCTGCTTGAAATCCACCGTGCGGCCCTGACCATCGGTCAGCACCCCGTCGTCCAGCACCTGCAACAGCACGTTGAACACATCCGGATGCGCCTTTTCGACCTCGTCGAACAGCACGACCTGATAAGGACGCCGACGCACCGCTTCGGTCAGCACGCCACCCTCGTCGTACCCGACATAACCCGGAGGCGCGCCGATCAGACGGGCAACCGCGTGTTTCTCCATGAACTCCGACATGTCGATACGCACCATGGCGCTGTCGTCGTCAAAGAGGAAATCCGCGACGGCCTTGGTCAGCTCGGTCTTGCCGACCCCGGTTGGGCCGAGGAACAGGAACGAGCCCAGCGGACGGTTTTCATCGTTCAGCCCCGCCCGCGCACGGCGGACGGCGTTGGCGACGGCGGTCACCGCCGCGCCCTGCCCGATCACGCGACGGTGCAGCTCGTCTTCCATGCGCAATAGCTTCTCGCGCTCGCCTTCCAACATCTTCGAGGTCGGAATGCCGGTCCAGCGTTCGACCACATGGGCGATCTGTTCCGGGCGCACGGCCTCTTCGACCATGGCTTCGGCCTCGGCGTTTTCGGCGTCCGCGAGCTTTTTCTCCAGCTCCGGAATGATGCCATAGGACAGCTCGCCCGCGCGGGCCAGATTGCCGTCGCGCTTGGCGATGTCCAGCTCGGCCCGGGCGCGGTCCAGATGCCCTTTCATCTCGCGCGCGCCTTCCAGCTTGTCACGTTCGGCCTGCCATTTCGCGGTCAGGGAGGCCGATTTCTCGGACAGGTCGCTGAGTTCACCTTCCAGCTTCTCCAACCGATCCTTCGACGCCTTGTCATCCTCCAGCTTCAGCGCCTCGACCTCGATCTGCATCTGCAGGATCTGCCGGTCCAGCGCGTCCAGCTCCTCGGGTTTCGAATCCACCTCCATGCGCAGGCGCGAGGCGGCCTCGTCCACCAGGTCGATGGCCTTGTCCGGCAGGAACCGGTCGGTGATGTAGCGGTGGCTGAGCGTCGAGGCGGCGACCAAGGCCGAATCCGAGATCCGCACCCCGTGGTGCAGCTCGTATTTCTCCTTGATCCCACGCAGGATCGAGATCGTGTCTTCGACCGTGGGTTCTTCGACCATAACCGGCTGGAAGCGACGGGCAAGCGCCGCGTCCTTCTCGACGTATTTGCGGTACTCATCCAGCGTGGTGGCGCCGACGCAGTGAAGCTCCCCGCGCGCGAGCGCCGGTTTGATCAGGTTGGCGGCATCCATCGCGCCATCGGATTTGCCCGCGCCGACCAACGTGTGCATCTCGTCAATGAACAGGATGATTTCGCCCGCGGCTTCAGTGACCTCGGACAACACACCCTTCAGGCGTTCCTCGAACTCGCCACGGTATTTCGCACCAGCGATCAGCGCGCCCATGTCCAGCGCCATCAGTTTCTTGTTGCGCAGGCTTTCAGGCACGTCGCCATTGATGATGCGCAGGGCAAGGCCCTCCGCAATCGCGGTCTTACCCACGCCAGGTTCGCCAATCAGCACCGGGTTGTTCTTGGTCCGGCGGGACAGGACCTGCATGGCCCTGCGGATTTCCTCGTCGCGGCCAATAATCGGGTCGATCTTGCCCTGTTCGGCGGCCTCGGTCAGGTCGCGCGCGTATTTCGCCAGCGCTTCATAGGTGTCCTCAGCCGACGCCGAATCCGCGGTCCGCCCCTTGCGCACCTCGTTGATCGCGGCATTCAGCTTGCGCGCATCCACCGCGCCCGCGTCCAACGCATCTCGCGCCTTCGACCGCACCACCGCCAGCGCGGTCAGCAGCCGTTCGACCGGCACAAAGGAATCGCCCGCCTTCTGCGCAAGCTTCTGCGCCTCGTCCACAACCAGGCTGGTCGCATTGTCCATGTAGAGCTGGCTGGCATCGCCCGACACTTTCGGCGTCTTGGCAATCGTCGCATCCACGGCCTCAAGCACGCGCGACGGCTCGCCACCCGCCTTGCGGATCAGGTTCGCCGCCATGCCTTCGGGATCATCCATCAGGGCCTTGAGCAGATGCTCGGGCGCAAGGCGCTGGTGGCTCTCGCGCATCGCGATCGTCTGGGCGGCCTGAATGAAGCCGCGCGACCGCTCGGTGAACTTGTCCAAGTTCATGTCTCTCTCCTTTTACAAGCGCCCTTATCCGGAATGCCCGCTTGGCGGCACATCCTCTTCTGGGCCTCAGGGAAAATGTGGGGGCGAAATGAGCGGCTTGCAAGGGGGCGGATGGAAGGAAACCCTTTACCATTTCATGGCAAAACGGGAATGAGGGCTGGGGCAAAGAAGGATGCCCAAATGCAGGTGAAGAATATTGATGTGACCGGGGTCGCCTTTGACGGCACCCACCATGTTGGTGAGGTCGTGATGACGCTGGAAGGCGTGCGCACGAAGGTCGAGATGAAGCTGGCCTGCCGGTCGGAACGCGGCGCAGACTGCCCGTCGACCCTGGTGCTCTATGACCTGATGACCGACGCGTTGGAACAGGCCAAACGCACGCCAGGCGTGCGTGTCGAGGATGGGTTCGAGGTTGATATCACCACCGCCAAGGTGCGAATGGCTTGACCTTTCCGGGGGGATTGCCCCACATGCGCGCAACCTGCCCGTATGTTAAGGAGTTTCCCCCATGACCCTCCCCGCCACTCTGCCAGCGGATGACCGCCTGATCGTTGCCCTCGATGTGCCCAACGCGCTGGAGGGGTTGCAGCTGGCCGAAAAACTCGGCGACAGCGCGAGCTTCTACAAGATCGGCCTAGGCATGCTGACCGGCGGCGGGCTGGCACTGGCCAATGAGCTGAAGGGTGAGCTGGGCAAGAAGATCTTCCTGGACATGAAGCTTTTCGACATCGGCAACACGGTCGAAGCCGCCGTGCGCGGGCTGTCGCAGTTCGACCTGGATTTCCTGACCGTGCATGGCGACCCCCACGTGGTGCGCGCGGCTGCCGAGGGTAAGGGCGGCAGCGACATGAAGATCCTGGCCGTGACCATCCTGACCTCACTGGACCGCTCCGACCTGGACGCCGGGCTGATCAAGCCGGGTGAGGTGCAGGACCTGGTGCTGGAACGCGCCGCCCGCGCGATGGAGGCGGGTGCGGACGGTGTCATCGCCTCCCCGCAAGAAGCCGCCCTGATCCGCGCCCTGCCCGAAGCCGCCGGCAAGCTGATTGTCACCCCCGGGGTGCGCCCCGCCGGCGCCGACCTGGGTGACCAGAAACGCGTGGCCACCCCGGCCCAGGCCATTCGCGACGGGGCTGACCACATCGTGGTGGGCCGCCCGATCAACAAGGCCGCCGACCCGCGCACAGCCGCCCAGGCGATCCTGGCGGAGCTGGCCGGGGTCTGACGCCTCTACGCCACCATGACCGATCAGACCTTCATCCCAAGGCAAATCGACCTGGCGCAGCGCGGCGTCGGGTCGGACTGGATGGATGTGGAACAAACCACCCAATTCGCCGAAGCCGCTTTCGCCCTCGGGTTTGGCGTGCAGTTCATGGAGGCCCACGGGACCGGCGCCTCGCGTGGGAAACACAAGCTTAGCCACCAGATGCTCGGCACCGATGACGACGGCAAGAACTGGGACGACCACAAGGATCCCGAACGCGCCTTGACCCTCGTGCGGCGCAAGGCGGGCTTACGTTGAAATACAAGCTGTGGATCTCAAAGCCAGCATAGACATAAAAAATACCATGCTGGACGGTGGCGCGGCTAACTGCTGCGATGGAGGAACCTTCCCAATCAAGGAGTTTCCAGCATGGTCAAGAACGCAACGCGGATTTCACGTTTCGTCGCCGCCGTCGAAGGTCGGCCCATCTATGTCGGGCTGGACGTTCACAAAAAGACCTATTCGGTGGCGCTGTTTGATCCTGAAGACGGGATCGTTGAGACCTATACCTGCCCGTCGGGCGAAGCGGCCCTGACGGAGCAATTGGCCGGGCTTGGATGCCAGATTGCGCATATCGTCTATGAGTCCGGGCCAACTGGCTTCGCCCTGTCGCGTGCTTTGAAACGGGCAGGGTTCGCGGTATCCGTGATTGCCGCTTCCCGCATCCCACGCGGGTCTGCAGCGGCGCCCAAGACGGATCGGATCGATGCGGTGAAGTTGGCGACCTACTTCGCGCGGGGATTGCTTCGCCCAATCGCCGTCCCAACCACCGAACAAGAGGGCTATCGCGCCCTCGTTCGGAGGCGGAAACGGATTGCAGAGAGCCGTGGAAAGATCAAACAGAAGATCAAAGGGTTCCTTCTGGCCTCTGGCATTGAAGAACCAGCCAGCCTGCAAAAGTGGCCACTGGCGGCATCAAAGGACTTGTCAACGCTGTCGCTCCCAGCGGAACACCGTATGGCGTTGGCTTCGATGGTGCGGGAATACTTGTTCCTGCTTTCTGAGGACAAACTACTGCGCGCTGAGATCAGGACCGCAACGATGCGGATGCACCCGGATCGGTTCAAACGCCTGACGTCTATCACAGGGGTAGGCGAGACCGCGGCGTCATTTTTCCTGGCTGAACTGTTTTCACCTGAGCGGTTCAACCGGCAAGAAGAAGTCACGTCATACCTCGGTCTCGCTCCTGTGGTGAGCCAAAGCGGCAACAGCAAGGCGCGGGCGAAGCTGCGCCCGGTCGGACAGAAACGTTTGCGCGGCGTCCTTGTTGAAGCTGCGTGGCAATGGACCTGGCGCGATCCGGAAGCCAAGGCCATCTACAATCACCATTTCGCGAAGCATGGGATCGGGCAGAAGGCCATTGTCGCCGTTGCCCGCAAGCTTGCGATCAAACTCTGGCGCATGACGGTGGAAACGCCGCCCTCGCCAGCCGAGGGTGCAGCGCGCGGGGGGTGGTCGGGATAACCGACAACAAAAAAGGGCGGCACCCTCATCAACCGGCGCGTACCGAAAGAGGTACTTGGTGATCCTCCATCCAAACAGGCACGAATAAGAAAAGGCTTACGCAGGCCGGTTAAGAGCATCGTGCTGGCGTCAAACCCGCAGCGCACAACGCAAGCGGGGCGGGATATCTATGCAAACGATCAATGACCGAAGTGCGGACTTTGCCGCCTTTTGCTGACGCCGCTATTGCTCACGCAGAAAACCTTCGCACCTGCGGCACCGGGAATTTGGCAGCGCGGCGATCTTCGCCAGAGCGGTCGTTGAAATTCGGTCTGAGGCTCGAAATTTAAACCCCGCTTTCGCTGCGGGCTGCTTCGACCATCGAGGAGCGGACTTTAGTGAGCTTTCGCCGCAGCTGCGCCAAGGTCTGCTTTGGCTGGCGTCTCGCCTTCAGAACCTACGCTGAACGGCTGATGTCCAGTGCGTCCAGAATGGCCTTGCCGAACGCTTCGTCCGACACGTCTTCCGGCAAGACCGTATCTTCATGGCCGCGAATGCCCTCCCAACTGGAACGCCCGCGATAGCGCCATGGCTTGAGCCTGATCTTTGCGTCCTGCAAGGTCAGCGTCACGCTCCCTGCGCCGTTGTACAGCGCTTTCAGGGTCTTGACACCTGCGCGGGCCTTTTCGGCTTCGTTCAGCGCCTTGATTTCCTCCGGTGTCGGCCACCGCATGATGGCATCCCATTCCGGGTCATCGGGCGTTATGAAACGGCTCGCCATGAGCGCCGCACGCGCTTCACGCCCAATGTCTTCTGCATTCATGTTTGGCCCGTGGTATTCATGGTACCCCTTGGGATCGGGGCACCCCCGTCGATAGACCGCGAATGAGATAATCTTCGTGAACGCGCGATGCGCGTTTATGATTGCGTCCTTGGACGCCTTGGGGGGCTTGGCGCGTTTTTTCCGCTCAGCCGCTTCCGCACGCCGTTTCGCGATCCATTCTTCTGTGGTCAGGACTTTTCTCATCGGATTCGGCTCACTTCTACGTCGATCCCCAAACTCTCTGCGTAATCTATCGCCCGTTGAATTTGGGTAAACTGTTCAGGTGTCGTGTCATTCGGAATGGCGAGTTCTAGGCGTTTCAAGTCGATTTCGCCCGGGTCCAATGGGAAGGAATTGATATTGGACCCATCAAAGCCGTCGATCTGGTCAATGTATCGCTTCAATGCACCATAGATACGGCTAGGCCGGTCCACATATCCCGGCGCACGTGTGTCCAGCGTCTTTGCGCTGGTCGCAATACCTGCATCGCGGTCCCAGAAATCGAAGGTCTTGAAGTTGTCAGGTGTACGTTCTCCCAGACCTCCCAATCGCTCAAGGTGATCTTCCCATGGTCCGCCCTGCTCCTTGATCGGCCCGCCCCAGCGGATGCCGGGGTTGTCGATTGTGTCCCAGTCGGGATCGGATGGCAGACGACGGGCGTTTTCGGCCTCGCCAAAAGCTCGTCGCGCAATCGGTCTGGGTCATTCGTATCACCACGCCGCCCTCGTCGGCGCAACAGCTTCGCGGCCAGCCCCGCAGGGGCCACGTTCAAAGCGATCAACGTATTCAGATAGGCCCGTTCTCGCGCGGCGTCCTCCACCTGAGCCAGGGTTGCCCGGCATTGGGCAAACTCTCCCATGACCAAGCCGGGGCGGGTCTCAACAGCGTAGGCATATTCCGCGAACGCTTTCGCCGTTTCCGGGAAATCGCGCCAAAATGCCTTGATTTCCTCGATACGGTCTTCAACCGCTTGGCGCATTTCGTCCAGTTCGGCCTGTTCTTCCTCCGAAAGCGTTCCAAACCGTTCGCGCGCCGACAGAACGCCCAATCGGGTGACCCATGCGAGGTTCTCAGGGATTTCACTCAGCGTTTGCCAAATGTCCGCCAGGGTGTCCTTGATGGCTTCCCAAACACCCGCATCCACACCGCGACCATGCGCAACCTGAGCCGCCACGAAATCAGGCTCACATTTCGGTTCATCAAGTAGGTATGGCTCGGCAAAACACCGGCAGTTATAGGCTTGTCCGGGATGACCGGTTTCCGGCGGATTGTCCCAATCAAAGACCTTATCGTCATGCTCGGCATGTACATGGCGCACTTTGTCGTCGTCACGGCATCGCCAGATGTACTGATCAATCCCAAGGGCGCGCTGCCTGCGTTCATTAATCAGCCCGGAGAATGACGTGATCAGGTTTTCTTCCATCGCACGACGGACGGAGCTGAAGCGGCTTGGCCGCTCGCCATGATCGGCCCAAATCGTTTCCAACCGCTCCGACCACGCCTGAATCGCGGCTGCCTAGTCGCCTGAAACATCCGCCAAGTCGGCAGCGGAAAGAGGGGCATCAAACCCGTCGCGTGTGAACCGCAGCAGGAGATCAGCATTGATCTGATCGGCGAAGTCCAGATTGGTGGCAAATTGCTGCTGCAAGGCCGCGAGACCGGGAATATCTGCCTTGCGCGAAAGCGGGCGCGCGACCATGCCACGCGTGCCTCTCGACAACACGAAACCACCGCTCCCGCCAGACCTTAGAAATTGAGTAAACTTTGTTTCCATGAACCACGCCGCATCCGAATGAACGAGGGGCAACTTCGAGGAAATCTGTTAACAGGATGAAATCAGACCGTACGTTGCCTATGAGTTCTCGTCGGTCGGAACGGACATTCATTCACTGTGCAGCATCCGGTAAAAAGGGTTTTCCTGCCATTTGAGAGCAGATTGAGCAACCGCAGCATTGGCTGTACACTTGACAGTTGTCCACATAAGAAAGACCCCAGCCCGTTACCGATCTGGGGTCTTTTCACATTACATCCCGGCTCCGCGCCTCCCCCTCGGGACGGGGAGGGCGGGTGGGCGTCCCGAGGGGGAGGCGCCCATCAATATACCACTCAGTTCTCGTTGATATCCGTGTCCCAGGTCTTCACCTGGCCCTTGCGCACACCGAAAGCGCGTCGCATGACAATCCAGGCAACCAGAGACACGACACCAAAGACAACCAGCAGCCACGGCAAGGACAGGCCGAGCCCCAATGCGATCAGCCCGCCGACCAGGGCCGCGCCAATGGCGAAGCCCAGGAAGATGAAGCCGGGGGCAAAGATTTCGAGGATCGCCAGGGTCAGGCCGACCGCGACCCAGACCCACCAGATGTCCCAGATCATTTCGGCAGTCCTTTCAGCAGCTTGAACGCGTCACCAAAGGCATCCAGCGCATTTGCAGGTACGATAACGGTGGACTTGCCTTCGCCCGCACCCACGGCGGTCAGCGCTTCGACCTGTTTCAAGGCAACCTGATATTGCGCGGCCTCGATACCGTTTTCCTTGATTGCCTTGGCCACGACCTCGGTCGCATAGGCCTCGGCATCGGCGGTGATGCGGCGTGCTTCGGCTTCCTTCTGGGCGGCGTAAAGCTCGGCATCGGCCGCCAGTTCGACCGCACGGCGCTGACCCTCGGCCTCGGTCACCTGGGCGCGGCGGGCGCGTTCGGCGTTCAGCTGCTGCAGCATCGCCTCGCGGGTGGCGGCGTCCAGATTCACGTCCAGGATCTCGGCCCGGGTGACCTCGATGCCCCAGTCATCGACGGCATCGGCCACCTGCATCTTGATGCGTTCGATCAGCTGCTGGCGGTTCGATTGCACCTCATCCAGGTCCATCTCGCCAATGCCCGCACGCACGATCCCCGCCACGGTGGTGGCAATCGCCGCGTCCACGTCGCGGATACGATAGACGGTCTTTTCAGGCTCCAGAATACGGTAGAAGACCGAGGTTTCGACCTGCACCAGCACGTTGTCCTTGGTGATTGCGTCCTGGCTGGCTGTGGGCAGCTGACGTTCCAGAATCGACACGCGGTGACGCACGCGGTCCAGGAAGGGCACGATGAAGTTGATGCCCGGGCCCAGCACCGATTGCAGTCGACCAAAGCGTTCAACCACGAACTTCTGGCTCTGCGGCACGATGCGCACGGCCAGGAAAACACAGATGATGATGAAAAGGCCCAGCAGCAGCGGCACGATGCTTGCACTGCCCAACAGCCCGATAATGTCCTCTTCCCGCATGGTAACTCCCGTTCTTATGTGGGTTTCAATGGTCCAGATATGGGGCAGTCAGCCCTTGTTTTCAAGCGCTTGCGTGATGCCTGCCAGAGCTTCGCGCACGCGGGCGGGAAAGTGGGGCACCACCTTGTCATGGTCCAGCCAGATGTCAGGGTCCATCAGCGCCCAGCGCTGCCCTTCATTGCCGAAGCGAATTTGCCCCTCGACCCCAGCTGGCAGGCGGGCCGCGAACCAGGCGGAGCATGTGCCGGGCACGGTCGGGCTATGGAACCATCGGCGCCAGGCCAGGGCATCCGCGGTCAGATGCAGACCGAATTCCTCACGGGTTTCACGCAGCACGCAGGCCTCGGCGCTTTCCGCACCTTCGCGCCCGCCACCGGGCAGGTCCCAATGGTCGGGATAGGGAATGTCAGGTCGGTCATCGCGCAGCAGTGTCAGCAGCCTGTCACCAATCAGACAGACCAGCTTGGCACCGCTGAAATCCGGTTCGTTGCCCATGGCTCCCTCCACTGTCCGGATGTATATTCGTCCCATGCCCGCGCTGTGTCGAGACTGTTTGACCACCTTCGAGGGAGGACGGCGTTGCCCCTCCTGCCGGTCTCCGCGTGTCTTGTCGCATCCCGAGCTGTTTTCCCTGAAGGTCGCGCATATGGATTGCGACGCCTTCTATGCGAGCGTTGAGAAGCGCGACAATCCCGAGCTGATGGACAAGCCGGTAATCATCGGCGGCGGCAAACGCGGGGTGGTGTCGACCGCCTGTTACGTAGCACGGATTCGCGGGGTGCGGTCTGCCATGCCGATGTTCCAGGCGCTGAAGCTCTGCCCCGACGCGGTGGTGATCAAGCCGCGGGGCAGCCACTACGCCGCCGTGTCGAAACAGATCCGCGCGCTGATGGACGAGCTGACCCCCGCGATCGAACCCCTGTCGCTGGACGAGGCCTTTCTGGACATGACCGGGACCGAGAAATTGCACGGCCACCCGCCTGCGGTGATGCTGGCGCGGCTGGTGAAACGCATGGAGGACGAGTTGGGCCTGTCTGGCTCCATCGGCCTGTCCCACAACAAGTTCCTGGCCAAGATCGCCTCGGACCTCGACAAGCCGCGCGGATTCTCGATCATCGGTAAGGCCGAGACGGCCGCGTTTCTGCACGACAAGCCGGTGCGGCTGATCTGGGGCGTGGGTCCAGCGGCGCAGGCCAGCCTGGACAAGGCAGGGATTCGCACCTTTACCGACCTTCTGAGATGGGAGAAACGCGACCTGCATGACCGCTTCGGCTCGATGGGGGACCGGCTGTGGAATCTCGCGCGCGGTCAGGATCATCGTCGGGTCTCGGCCCATGCGCCGATGAAGTCGATCTCGAACGAAACCACGTTTTTCGAGGACACTTCGGACCCTGACATTTTGGACGGTCACCTCTGGCGCCTGTCGGAAAAGGTCGCGGATCGGGCCAAGGCCAAGGGATCCGCCGGGCGGGTGGTCACGGTGAAGCTGAAACGCGCGAACCATTCCGCGCTGAGCCGCCGGGTTAGCCTGCCGGACCTGACGCAAAGCGCCGACCGCATCTATCGCACCGCACGCGAACTGTTTGCTACGGTGGCGAATGAAGGCCCGTTCCGCCTGATCGGCGTGGGGATCAGTGATTTGGGCTCGGCCGAGGCAGCGGACAGCGCGGGCGACCTTCTGGATCCGCAGGCGGCACAGCGGCGCGCGGCGGAAAAGGCCACGGACGCGATCCGCGCGCGGTTTGGTGACGGGGCGATCCTCAAGGGGCGGGCCATCCTCTAAACCCCAGATTGAAAACGCGAATTGCGCTTGGCGGGCAACGAAATTTTCAGACATTCGCATAAGTCTGTTTCCTGGCCCGCAGGTTTGCACAACCGCGTCATTGCGGGTTTTGGGACAAACAAGGGACATCCGTATGGACAAGACCAAGCTGAAAAATGAAATCCAGTCCGCCGTCGCCGCGCATGGCGCCTGGAAGCTGAAATTGACCACCACGATCAACCGGGGCCATAGCGAAACGCCCCTGGAAGACATCGGCTGCGACAACAAATGTGCCTTCGGCAAATGGCTCTACGGGCCCGAGATCGACGATGCCACCAAGGCGGGCAAGCCCTACCAGGTGACCAAGCGCCTGCATGCGGAATTTCACCGGGCCGCCCATGAAGTCGCCGCGCTGGCGCTTGCTGGCCAGAAAAGCGAGGCCTTTCGCCTGATGGACGGGGACTATCGCGCCAAGTCGGACAAGCTGCAGCGGGCGCTGAACAAATGGCGGGGCGAGGTTGTCGCCGAGATCGAGCCCTGAGCCCTATTCGGCCGCCAGGGGCAGCTCCGGCCGACCCATCTCGGCCAGTTCCGCCATGATCGTGGTCAGCTGGCGCTGCAGGTTGTTGAAATTGCCGTTCGGGCGGATGAAGCCTTCGTTCATGTAAAGCGCGCGGTCGATCTCGATCTGCACCACATGCTGGCCCCGCGCCGGGCGACCGTAATGCTGCGCCATATAGGCCCCGGCAAAGGGCGCGTTGCGGGCCACCGCGAACCCGGCGGCAACAAACGCCGCTTCGACCCGGTCAACGATCCCTGACGCCGCCGAGGCGCCGAACCGGTCGCCGAGCACAATTTCAGGTCGCGATTTGCCGCGGCGGCTGAGGCTTTCGATCGCCTCATGCGGCATCGAATGGCAATCAAACAGGATCGCCTGGCCGAACAGGCGGCGGCTTTCCTCCAACAAGCGGGTGAGACGGTCGTGGTACGGGTGCCAGACCTCGGTCAGTCGCGCCTGCGCATCGCCCAGGGTCATCTTGCCGCGATAGATTGCCCGCCCCCCGGCCACCACACGGGGAATCACGCCCAGCCCGGAGGCCACGCGCGGGTTGTGGCCCGGGCGTTTCGGCACGCCGCGAATCAGGGCAGGGTCCAACTCCTCGGCCCCACGGTTCAGATCGACATAGGCGCGCGGTGCATTGGCGGACAGCAAGGGCGCGCCATGTTCCGGAGCCGCGGCAAAAAGCTGATCGACGAAAGCGTCCTCGGAGGACCGAATCGTATGGTCATCCAGCACAGATGCCTTCAGAAAGGCACGCGAATAGTCCCGCCCGCTATGGGGCGAGGCGAACACCACACCGGTGGTGCGGATACGGGGCATCTTCAGGCTAAAGGGCGTGTTTGGCATGCATCTTCCTTCACCCCCATATAAAAGCAAAATTTCCTGCATCAAAAGCCCTTGAACCCGGCGGCGACTCCTTTTATAGACCCTCAAACCGGCGCGGGTCAGTCCCGCGTCGCGTTGTTTGGGCCCGGGCCGCATACCGGGTTCAGTCAGAAATTCCGGGCGATTAGCTCAGCGGTAGAGCACTTCGTTGACATCGAAGGGGTCACTGGTTCGATCCCAGTATCGCCCACCATGAACCGTCGGAGAGATCCGGCAAACGGCAACAAGGCGCATGCGCGCCGGGAAAAGGAGAAGGGCACATGAAAGTCCGCAACTCGCTCCGCTCGCTGAAGAACCGGCATCGCGACTGCCGCGTGGTGCGCCGTAAAGGCCGCGTCTACGTGATCAACAAGACGCAGCGCCGCTTCAAGGCCCGTCAGGGTTAAGATAGCCGAGCTTATGAAAAAGGCCCGCTGGGGAAACCCGGCGGGTCTTTTCTTTTGTCTGTATGCAACTTGCCGTGCGCGCGGGCGGCTTACAGAAGCCGTACCTGTGTGCCGATCTTCACCAGCGCATAAAGCTCCTCGACGTGGCTGTTGTAGAGCCCGATACAGCCGGACGAGCTTTGCCGCCCGATCTTGCGCGTGTCATGGGTGCCGTGCACCAGATAGGCGGGCCAGGTCAGGTACATGGCGCGTGTGCCCAGCGGATTTCCGGGGTCACCGCCCTCCATGCGGATCGGCAGGTTCGGAAACTCCTCACGCATTGAGGCGGTCGGCGTCCAGCTGGGGTTTTCCCGTTTGCGCACCACCTCGGTATAACCGCGTTTGGTCAGCTCCTCGCTGCGCGGGATTGATGAAGGGTAGAGGCGGTAGGTCTGCTCATCTCCGCCCCAGTAATGCACTGCCCTGCTGGTGATATCCGCCAACAGGCAGCCCACGCCTAGTGTCTCGAAATGGTCCTGCCAGTTCTGCGTCCGGAAGGACGAGATATTGCGCCGCGCGATCTCGGGCGCGGCGAGTGGCTGGGCGGCCGTGTCAACAGGCGCGGTCTGGGCGCGCAAGGCCGTGGCGCTCAGGGCGCCCCCAGCGGTGATCAGCAGGCTACGGCGGGTCAGTTCGGACTTGGACACGGGCGGCTCTCCAACACGGGGTTTTCGCCCAAATGGCCCCGCGCCCGTGCTGTTTCAATGCACAAAGCCGTGAAAGAGGCCCGTGCGGCGGATCACCGCCCGAGAAGCCTGCCGATCAGCCCCCTGCCCCGGCGCGCGCGCCAGTCCTCCAGCGCGGCCTCGGACTGCGGCATCAGGCAGTCGATGTTCAGCGTTTTCAGCTTTGGCAGGGTGCGGCCCGCCAGGAAGTCCTCGGGCAGGTCATAGAGGAAGTCCCGCTCGCCTTCGTCCAGTTCAAAATCCGCCTCTGCCAGACGCGGGAGGTCCGAGGTCAGGAAGGCAGTTACGGTATCGGGATCAATCGGCCCACCCGACACACCGATCTCATCCGCCCAGAGCGCGAGCTTTTCCAGCCGTTTGTGCGTGACCGGTTTTGACAAAATCGCTTGGCCGTAGAGCGACAACTCCCGCAGGGAGGGACAGGTAGCCAGCGCATCATCCACCGCCCCAAGCTTGCCGTAGTAGCTGTGACCGTTGAACAGTTTCTCCATGTCGCCCAGCGCCAGCACCTCCAACGCCGGGTACGCACCGGTGCTGAAAGCGGCAATGGCGGGCGCGAAGTCATAGGGCGGGTTGTGGCCCTGGGCGTAGTCATGGGACGTGCCGATGGACATGCGCTTGACCGTGGCCGCATAGGGCGAGGCGGCGAAGCGTTCGATCAGGGCCACCTGTTCGGACGCCTCAAGAAAGGAAATCGCCTCGATATGGGTGCCCAGCATGCCGGTCGCCTCCCGGCCCGTTGCCTTGTCCACGCCCAGCCCAACCAGCACCCGGTCGCCCTTCTGCGAAAACTTGTGCAGCCCGTAGCGGATCAAATCATTCTGAAAAGACATGCCCGCAGGGTGCACGAGAAAGACCCCGCAGCGCAATGCCACAGGGCCTTTCCGGGGAGGAAACCCCAACACGCGACCGCAAGGCGGGTTGGCCGCGCGTTAACGAACGCGTCAGTCGTAGCTGCGCGTATCCTCGATGACCTTGCCGTCATTGGGCAGCGAGCCCGGCGCGACCAGCTCGACCTTGGCCTTCAGCTTCAGGCTCTCGATGATCGAGGCGCCATAGGCGGCGGCGTCGGTCTTGTTGGTCTCGATCTTGACCAGCATCACGTCGCTTTCGCCTTCACGGGCGGCGATGACCCGGGCCTTCGCCACGTCCTCGTGTTTGGCGACGAAGGCCGCGACCTGTTCGGGGCGCACAAACATGCCCTTGATCTTGGTGGTCTGGTCGGCGCGGCCCATCCAGCCCTTGATACGCATGTTGGTACGGCCACAGGGGCTGGTCCCCGCCATGACGGCGGACAGGTCGCCGGTGGCAAAGCGAATGAGCGGGTAGTCGGGGTTCAGCGTGGTCACCACGACCTCGCCCACCTCGCCCGGCGCGACCGGATCGCCGGTGCCGGGGCGCACGATCTCGACGATCACGCCCTCGTCCGCGATCATACCCTCCATCGCCGGGCTCTCATAGGCGATGTTGCCCAGGTCGGCGGTGGCATAGCTTTGCAGGCAGGTGATGCCGCGGTCGGCATATTCCTGGCGCAGCGAGGGGAACAGGGCGCCCCCGCCCACGGCGGCCTTGGTGATTTTCAGTTTCACGCCTTCCGCATCGGCGCGGTCCAGGATCACCTTCAGGTAATCGGGCGTGCCCGCATAGGCCGTGGTGCCGATATCGGCGGCGGCGCGCACTTGCAGCTCGGTCTGGCCGACGCCTGCGGGCACCACAGCAGCCCCCACCGCGCGCGCGCCATTTTCAAAGATCATGCCAGCAGGCGTCAGGTGATAGCCGAAACAGTTCTGCACAATGTCACCCTCGCCGATGCCGCAGGCGTTCAGGAACCGCCCCATGCGCCACCAATCATGATCCGCCCCACCAGGTTCATAGATCGGACCGGGCGACTGGAAGATATGGGCAAACTTGTGCGCGGGCAGCGCGGCATAGCCGCCCAGCGGGCCATCCGCCGCCTGGGCTTTGCCGATTTCCGACTTGCGCAGCACCGGCAGGGCTGCCAGCGCCTCGGCCGAGGTCACCGTCGCAGGATCGACATCCGCCAGAGAACCATAGCCCGACAGCGCCTTGGCGCGGGCGATCTGGTCGGGCAGGGCGCTGGCCAGGGCGGCGGCGCGCTCATCCGCCGAACGGGTTTCCAGAGCGTCGAAATACTCAGACATGACAGTGACCCTTCCTGCTGGGGGTGCTGCGGAGCCTTTCGGCGGGGGAAACCCGGCCATGCACCGCATGCAATTGTATACTGGGGGTTGTGTGGGCTATATTCCGCGGCAACGCAGAAGGGACCACGCGATGACAATCGATTTGGCCAACCGCATTCGCTTTGATGAGACCACCGAAACGGTGGAGCTTGATTTCTCGAACCTGTTCCTGGGTTCGGGCGCCGAGGTGAACGCACTCTACGATCAGATCGAGGCCCAGCTTGCCGCCAGCGACTGGGACAAGTGGTTCGTGCTTCTGAACGTCACCGACCTGCGCGTGGACAGCTTTGCCTGGGTGACCCAGAGCCGTCGCGGCAAGGCGCTGACCAAGAAATACTCGATGGGCACGGTCAAGCTGGACGACAGCGACATGACCCGGGACGAGCTGGCGCGCACGGCGGGCACGGAAGCGTTCAACCCGAACCTCTTTGCCTCCCGCGAGGCGGCGCTGGCGCGCATTGCCCAGCTCCCGTCCCTGCGCCTGCCCAAACTCGACCGCACGCCGCAATACGACGCGGCGCAGGTCGCCACGCGCTTGCGGCTGGACGAGGCGGCCCGCGTGGCCGAGATCGACCTGAGCGGGTTGAGCCTGCGCCATTCCGGTGACGTGAACGTGGTCTATGACACGCTCTCCGCGCTGCTGGCCGAGACCGGCCGCAAGTGGTTCTTCCTGATCAATACCGAGGGGCTCAGCGTCGAGCAGACCGCCTGGCTGAGCCAATCGCGCGCCGCCAAACGGCTGCGCCTGGGCTTCAGCCTGGGCCAGGTGCGCTACGGTGAAGCCGCGTTGGAAAACGACCAGGTCGTCGCCATCCACCCGCTGCATTCCCGCGCCGAGGCGGTCGCCGAGCTGGACGCGCTGCGCGCCCAGGTGGCCTGAGACGTCGCCTGACATCTGGCCTGACGGCAGACACACCCCGCCCGGCGACGTGCCGAAACACGCCCTGATATGACCGGTTTTCGGGGTCATTACGACAGCCAACGCTTCCGGCGGCGGTAGGAGCGCACGTCGCGGAAGCTCTTGCGACCCTCGTCCGACATGCCCAGGTAGAATTCCTTCACATCCGGGTTTTCGCGCAGTTCCTGGGCGGGGCCGTCCATCACCACGCGACCCGATTCCAGGATATAGCCATAGTGGGCATAGCGCAGTGCGACGTTGGTGTTCTGTTCGGCCAGAAGGAAGGTCACACCCTCGTTCTCATTCACCGATTTCACGATCTCGAAGATCTGTTCCACCAACTGCGGGGCCAGACCCATCGAGGGTTCGTCCAGCAGCACCGTTTCCGGGCGGCTCATCAAAGCGCGGCCCATCGCGACCATCTGCTGTTCCCCGCCCGAGGTATAGCCCGCCTGCGATTTGCGGCGTTCCTTGAGGCGCGGGAAGTAGTGGTAGACCATTTCAAGGTCCTTGGCGATCTCGGCGCGCCCATCCTTGCGGGTGTAGGCACCGGTCAGCAGGTTTTCCTCGACGGTCAGGTGTTCGAAACAATGGCGGCCTTCCATCACCTGGATCACGCCGCGTTCCACCAGGGCCGAGGGGCTCTGCGCTGCAACGTTTTCACCGCGGTACTCGATCGTGCCCTTGGTGACTTCGCCGCGTTCGGAATGCAGCAGGTTGGAAATGGCCTTGAGCGTGGTGGTCTTACCCGCCCCGTTGCCGCCCAGAAGCGCGGTGATACCGCCCTTGGGCACCGACAGGCTCACGCCCTTCAACACGAGGATCACGTGATTGTAGATCACCTCGATATTGTTGACCTCCAGAAGGGTCTCTTCGGTCTTACCGGCGTCCAGCATGTTGGTCGTCCTGTAGTAATTCGTTGAGGGGTGTCCGGGCCCGAAGGCCCGAACGTGTCTTTCACAGGCAGATGCTTACTGGCACTGGCCCGCGATGTTGTTCTCGGCGGCGTAGGCGGCCGAATCTTCGTCGATCAGCGGCTGGATCACATCCATGTCCGACCCGCCGAAATCCGAGATCAGCGACCATTTTCCAGCCGAAGCGTCCCACTGCTGGATCGCACCGGTGCCCGGACCGCCGTGGTTGGCACAGCTGACTTCGAACGAGGGGCCAAAGCCGCCCATGCCCAGTTCGGCCATGCGTTCATCGGTGATCTGCAGCGCTTCCATGCCGTCGCGCATCATCGCCGGGGTGATGTCCGCGGTGCCGTGGATTTCCTGCGCCTTGCGGGCAGCTTCCGCCATCAGCATGGCGGCATAGACGCCACGGTTGTAGATCGCCTTGCCGATGTTGTCGCCGGCGCCGGCAGCCTTGCCGCTGTCCACGACGTATTTCTGGATGTCGGCAAAGACCGGGTAATCCGAACCCACACCGTGGAAGGTCACGGCCTTGTAGCCCTGCGCCTTGGCGCCGGCCGGGGTCACGTCATGGTCACCACCCGACCACCACACGCCGATGAAGTTCTCCATCGGGAAGCGGATGTTGGCGGCTTCCTGGATCGCGACCTGGTTCATCACGCCCCAGCCCCACATCAGGACATAGTCGGGCTTTTCGCGGCGGATCTGCAGCCACTGCGACTTCTGTTCCTGACCCGGGTGGTCAACCGGGATCGCGGTGAACTTGAACCCGTGCTTTTCGGCCAGGCCTTCCAGCGTGCGGATCGGTTCCTTGCCGTAGGCGGAGTTGTGGAACACCAGCGCGATCGACTTGCCGCTCAGGTCACCACCGTTGATTTCCAGCAGGTGGTTCACCGCCAGCGAGGCGCCGTTCCAGTAGTTGGCCGGGAAGTTGAACACGTGGCTGAACACGTTGCCGTTCGCAGCCGAGGTACGGCCGTAGCCCGGGGTGTAGAGCGGGATGTTATCCGCGGTCACCTTGGGGATCAGCTGGTAGGTGATACCGGTCGACAGCGGGTTGTAGACCAGCGCACCTTCGCCCTTGGTCGACTCGTAGCATTCAACGCCCTTCTCGGTGTTGTAGCCGGTTTCGCATTCGATCACGTTGACCGGAACGCCACCGATGCCACCGTCACGCTCGTTCAGCAGCGTGAAATAGTCGGCATAACCGTCGGCGTAGGGGATGCCACCGGCGGCATAGGGGCCAGTGCGATAGCTGAGCGAGGGGAACACCAGGTCCGCCATCGCCGGGGCGCCGACCATCATGGTAGCGACGGCTACCGTTGCGAGTTTCTTCAATTTCATTTTTGCTTTCCTCCCTAGGTTTGCAAATTTTCCGCGCCCGACCTCCACCGGGTCGCGAACTCGGGTAGTGGCGCCTGCCCGCTTAGTGCGGGAAGGGCCACAATCTCAGTTTCTCCTTGGTCAGGCGCCACAGCTGCGCCAGCCCGTGCGGCTCGAGGATCAGGAAGACGATGATCAGACCGCCGACGATGATGAACTCCAGGTGGGCCGCCAGGTCTGTGGGCCAGCCCAGGCCACCCACCAGCGTGTTCTTCAGAAGCACCGGCAGGAGGACCATGAAGGCCGCGCCGGCGAAGCTGCCGAAGATCGAGCCCAGGCCGCCGATGATGATCATGAACAGGATCAGGAACGACTTCTGGATGCCGAAGGCTTCACCGACTTCCGCCGCGCCCAGGTAGACCGAGAAGAACAGCGCACCGGCGATGCCGACGAAGAACGAGCTGACCGCAAAGGCCGTCAGCTTGGCCATCAGCGGGTTCACCCCGATGATCTCGGCGGCGATGTCCATGTCGCGAATGCCCATCCACTTGCGCCCGGTCATGCCGCGCGTCAGGTTGCGCGCAATCCAGGCCACGAACACCAGGAACACCAGGCAGATCAGATATTTGGCCCAGGCTTCGGTGTTGGGACCGGTGACGATGATACCGAACACGGTGCGTTCCGGCGCGTTGATCTGACCCGAGGCCGAATAGTTGTAGAACCACGGCACCTTGTTGAACAGCCAGACCAGAAAGAACTGAGCGGCCAGGGTGGCCACGGCCAGGTAGAACCCCTTGATCCGCAGCGACGGCAGGCCGAAGGCGACCCCGACCATGGCGGTGATCCCACCGGCCAGCAGCACATGGATCACGATCGAGATCTCGGGGAAGGCGACCATCAGCTTGTAGCAGGCATAGGCCCCCACCGCCATGAATCCGCCCGTGCCCAGGCTGACCTGCCCGGCGTAACCGGTCAGGATGTTCAGCCCCAGCGCGGCAATCGCGTAGATGAAGAACGGTGCGAAGACCGAGTTCACCCAGTAGTCGTTCACGAAGAACGGGATCACCAGGAAGGCGACGGCGATGGCAGTCCAGTATCCGGCACGATCCAGGCGGATCGGAAAGGTCTGGTTGTCCTCGCGATAGGACGTTTTGAAGTCTCCAGCTTCACGGTAGAACATGTATCAGACCCTCTCGATGATCTTTTCGCCGAACAGGCCCTGCGGCCGGAACACGAGGAAGAGAAGCGCCAGCATATAGGCGAACCAGTTTTCAGTAGCACCGCCCAGGAAGGGCGCACCGATGGCAAACTCGAACAGTTTCTCGCCCACACCGATGATCAGGCCGCCGACGATGGCGCCGGGGATCGAGGTAAAGCCACCCAGCATCAGAACCGGCAGGGCTTTCAGCGCGATCAGGGACAGCGAGAACTGAACACCCGACTTGGCGCCCCACATGATGCCCGCGACCAGGGCCACGAAACCGGCCAGCGACCAGACCAGAACCCAGATGAAGCGCAGCGAGATGCCGACCGACAGGGCGGCCTGGTGGTCATCGGCCACGGCGCGCATGGCGCGGCCCTGTTTGGTGTATTGCGAGAACGCCACCAGCGAGGCCACCAGGACAACCGCGACCAGGGCCGCAACAATGTCCAGTTGGTCGATGAAGAAGCCATAGAAGTCATCGCCGCCCAGCCAGGCCGTATTTTCTTCGATCCAGAATGAACCGCCCTGCGGCAGGCCGACGTCGAGGGTCTTGATTTCCGAGCCCCACATGATGTCGCCGAAACCTTCCATGAAATAGGCCAGACCGATGGTCGCCATGAACAGGATGATATCCGGCTGACCGACCAGGTGGTGCAGGATGTATTTCTCGACAATCCAGGCGAATAGCACCATGACGCAGGCGGTCAGCAGGATCGCCAGAACCGCCGGCACATGCCAGCCGAAATGGTGGATTTCCGTGCCCAGCACCGCGTTGATCAGGTGGGCAAAGGGCACCTGGCCCTTCTGGATGCCGACCAGGGTCATCGCCGCGAACAGCGCCATGACGCCCTGGGCGTAGTTGAAAATGCCGGACGCCTTGAAGATCAGGACGAAACCCAGCGCGACAAGCGCATAGAGCACCCCGGCCATCAGACCGTTCAGGGTGACCTCTATCGCGTAAAGAAGTTGTGTAGGCATGTCTTCCCCCGCCTCAATCGTGCGCCACGCCAAGATAGGCGTCGATCACATCCTGGTTGTTGCGCACCTCGTCCGGCGTGCCGTCCCCGATTTTCTTGCCGTAATCCATCACGACCACACGGTCGGACAGGTCCATGACCACGCCCATGTCGTGTTCGATCAGGGCGATGGTGGTGCCGAATTCGTCATTCACGTCGAGGATGAAGCGGCTCATGTCCTCTTTCTCTTCGACGTTCATGCCAGCCATCGGTTCGTCGAGCAGAAGCAGCGACGGTTCGGCGGCGAGCGCCCGGGCCAGTTCCACGCGTTTCTTCAACCCGTAGGGCAGGCGACCGACCGGCGTCTTGCGGATGTGCTGGATCTCGAGGAAGTCGATCACCTTCTCGACCTTCTCGCGGTTTTCCAGCTCTTCGCGCTCGGCTTTGCCCCACCACATGGCCTGCTGAAACATGTTGGTTTTCATGTAGTTCAGGCGACCGGTCATGATGTTGTCCAGAACGGACATGCCGTCGAACAGGGCGATGTTCTGGAAGGTCCGGGCCAAGCCCTGCTGCGCCACCTGGTAAGGTTTCATCGGCGGGCGTTTCGCACCACGGAACCAAACCTCGCCTTCCTGCGGCTTGTAGAAGCCCGAGATGACGTTCAGCATCGAGGACTTACCGGCGCCGTTCGGGCCGATGATCGCGCGGATCTCGCCTTCGCGGATGTCGAAGGAGATATCCTTGATCGCGACCACACCGCCAAAGCGCAGGGTAATGTTCTTGAGGTCCATCACCACGCCGCCAATGGTGCGGCCATCCTCGGTGACATAGCTGTCCGGGCTCATGGCCGGGTTTGCATCGGTGCTCATGTTCACTGCATCCATCATTCCGCGGCCATCCCCTGTTTGCTGTCCACCACCGCGGCATCGCGGATATCCAGCGTGGCCTTGATCGCGCCCTTGCGGCCGTCCTCATAGGTCACTTCGGTTTCGATGAACTGTTCCGATTTGCCGGTGTAGAGCGCGTCGATCAGCGGCGAATACTTGTCCTCGACCACCACGCGGCGCACCTTGCGGGTCCGGGTCATTTCGCCGTCATCCGCGTCCAGTTCCTTGTGCAGGACCAGGAAGCGGTGGATCTGGCAGCCCGACAGCATCTCGTCCTCGGCCACCGACTTGTTGACGGTCTCCACATGCTCCTGGATCGTCTCCAGCACCCGCGGATGGCCCGCCAGTTCCTGGTAGGAAGCATAGGCGATGTTGTTGCGTTCGGCCCAGTTGCCGACGGCGGTCAGGTCGATGTTGATGAAGGCCGTGCACATGTCGCGGCCATTGCCGAAGACCACCGCTTCCAGGATGTCCGGGTAGAACTTCAGTTTGTTTTCAACGTACTTGGGCGCGAACATCCGGCCATCGGCCATCTTGCCCACGTCCTTGGCGCGGTCGATGATGCGCAGGTGCCCGGTCTTCTTGTCGAAGAAGCCCGCGTCACCGGTCGCCACCCAGCCTTCCTCATCCTTGGTGGATTTGGTCGAGTCCGGGTTGTTGTAATACTCGACGAAGGTGCCGGGGGAGCGATAGAAGATCTCGCCATTCTCGGCGATGTTGATCTCGACCCCCGGGGCGGGCACGCCGACCGTGTCATTGCGCACTTCGCCATCCGGCTGCACGGTGATGAACACGGTGGCCTCGGTCTGACCATAGAGCTGTTTCAGGTTGATCCCCAGCGAGCGGTAGAACTCGAAGATCTCGGGGCCGATCGCTTCACCGGCAGTGTAACCCACCCGGATGCGGCCAAAGCCCAGCGTGTCCTTCAAGGGGCCGTAGACCAGCACGTTGCCCATGCGATACTTGAAGTAATCGCGCAGGTTGCCGCGATAGAGGTTCAGAAGGATCGGGTCCTTCGCCTTGAAGTGATTGCGCACGTTCTTGCCGTGGCGCAGCTTGGCAAAGCCCAGGCGCACGGCGTTTTCGACGATGGTCTCCATCGCGAAACCGATGCCCATGGCATATTTCCACGCGGTCTTTACCCGGCGTTTCATGTCCGGCTTGGCCAGGCGGCGCTTCGGCATGCCGTATTTCTCGCCGATCCCGCCCTTCGCGAACTCCATGAAGTGGTGGAAGATCGCGTATTTCAGATCGCCCGAGTCATTCATGCGGATCATGACGTTGGTCAGCTGCGTTTCGAACACGCGCGGCGGGGCGAAGTAGTAGGTCGGCCCGATCTCGCGCAGGTCGGTCATCATCGTGTCCGCGCTTTCCGGGCAGTTCACGCAGAAGCCGCACCACATGGCCTGACCCAGCGAGAAGATGAAGTCGCCCACCCAAGCCATCGGCAGATAGGCCAGGATGTCCTCACCAGGCGACAGGGCGTCGAACTCGGACGAGTTCTTTGCGCTTTCGATGATGTTGCGGTTCGACAGGACCACGCCCTTGGGCTTGCCGGTGGTGCCCGAGGTATAGAGCATCACGCAGGTGCTGTCGTAATCCAGCTCGGCCTCACGTTCGGCCATCTCGCCTTCCAGGCGGTGGTGGGCAACGCGGCCTTCCTCCTGGATGTCGTGATACCAGTTCAGGTGGCTGTGGTCGTATTTGCGCATGCCGCGCTTGTCGTAATAGACGACATGTTCGATGTGGTGGATCTTGTCCTGGACCTCGATCACCTTGTCGACCTGTTCCTGGTCACCACAGATGACGAAACGCGCGCCGCAATGTTCCAGCACGTATTCCATCTCGTCGACGACGGCATCCTGATACAGCGGCACCGGCACGGCCCCGCATTTCTGTGCGGCGACCATGGCCCAGTAATGGGCCGGGCGGTTGCGGCCGATGATGGCGACGTGGTCGCCCTTGTTGATGCCCAAAGCCATAAGACCCAGCGCGAGGTTCTGGATTTCCTCGGCCGCCTCGGCCCAGGTCCAGCTCTGCCAGATCCCGAATTCTTTTTCGCGGTAAGCCGGGCGGTTCCCGAATTCCTTCACATTCCGGGCAAGCAATGCCGGAATGGAAGCAAACGCGCCTGCGGCGGCTAGTTCTTGTGCCAAATTGTCCTCCCACCGTCGGTCTGTCCGACGTTCATGACTGCGCGAGCCGTTTTGCCCAGCAGCCTGACCACAAAAAATTTCAGGTGCAAAGGTTTCCGCAGTTTTTCCCAATCCTAACGAATTGTTACGGACGCTGCGGCAGTCGCGCGAACCCTTTAACTCAAGGGCTTCGAGTGTTAGCGAGAGAGGGGAGGACAGGCCCATGCCACGCAAATCTTACGACACGCCCGCCCTGACCCAGGCCGGTCTGAACCTGATCCAGCAGGCCCTGTCGATCTATGATTCGGATTTGAAGCTGGCGGTGTCAAATCGCAAGTTCGCCGAGATGTTCACCCTGCCCGCCCGCCTGACCACGCCGGGCGCGGATTTTGCAGAAACGATCCGCTTCCTGGTCGATCGCGGCGAATATGGCGAGGTGCTGGACCCCGACGGGTTCGTGCAGAGCCGGGTTGAACAGGCCCTGGCGTTTGAGCCGCATTACGTCGAACGGACCCGCGCCAATGGCCGCATGATCTCGATCGAAGGCAGCCCGCTGCCCCAAGGCGGCTGGGTCACGGTCTATACCGACATTACCCAGGTCAAACGGCAGGAGACGCTCTTGCGTGCCCGATCCGAAGAGCTGTCGGACCAGGTGCTGACTCATTCCGAGGAGCTGGCCCAGACCAACCGCGCGCTGGCCGCCGCCAACGCGCAGTTGGAGGAAACCAAGCGCCAGCTGACCGAGATGGAAAGCCGCACCCGCCTGACCGCCGAGATGATGCCCGCCCATATCGCGCGTATCGACACGGATCAGTATTACACCTTCTCGAACCGGCGGCTGGGGTCTGTCATGCCGGGGCGGCCGTCGAACCTGCTGGGGCTGCACGCCTCCGAGGCGCTGGGGGAAGAGGCCTATGGCCGAATTGCCCCCTATTTCCAACGTGCCTTTGCCGGAGAACCCTCGGTGTTCGAGTTTACCCACGAAGGCTCCGGCCGTCGCATCCGGGTCGCTCTGACTCCGGATCTGGATGAGGGCGAGATCACCGGCGTCTATATCCTGTCGATGGATGTCACAGAAGAAGCCCAGGCCCGCGCCGCGCTGAACCAGACCCGCAAACGCGAGCTGGCGGCGCAGATGACCAATGGCATGGCGCATGATTTCTCGAACCTACTGACCATCATCCTGGGGCTGCAATCGCGCCTGTCCGGCATGGAACTGACTGGGGACGCGCGCGAACTGGTGGACGCCACCCATGCTGCCGTGCGTAGGGGCGGCACTCTTTTGGACCGGATCGCGTCGATCTCCGGGCATCGCGAAATGCGCTTCGAGGCAACCGACATACCCGAGCTTCTGCGTGGACTTGAAGCGCTGGCCGGCCCCACCCTGCCCGAAGGTATTGCCCTGGACATCACGCTGGAGGGGCTGGACGAACCGGTGCTGATGGACGCCGGATCGGTTCAAGACGCGCTTCTGAACCTGATCATCAACGCGACCCACGCGATCGGCTCCGCTGGGGGCACGATCTGGCTGACCGTGCGCGCGATCCGTGAAACCTGGATCGAGTTCCGCGTGACCGACACCGGCCCGGGTTTCTCGCCCGAGGCACTGGAACACGCGCTGGACCCGTTCTTCACCACCAAGGGCGGGGATGGCTCCGGCCTTGGGCTGGCGATGGTCTACGACCAGGCCAAGCTGGCGGGTGGCCAGGTCAAGATCATGAACGGTGACTGCGGCGGCGCTGTGGTGTCGATGCGCCTGCCCCTGCGCGCCGCACAGGCACCAATGGCCCCGCGCCTTGTGCTGCTGGTCGAAGACAACCCCGACATTCGCGAGGCAGTGCGCGAGATGCTGATCGTCATGGGTCACCAGGTGGTCGAAGCGGCTTCGACCGAGGAAGCCGAAGCGCTGGTGGGGCTCGACGGGCTGGGTCTGATCCTGTCCGACATCGTGCTGGAAGGGGACGAGACCGGCCCCGACTTCCTGCGCCGACAGCTGGACGCGGGCCTGTCGATCCCCGCGCTCCTGATGACCTCGCTGCCGCCCGATGATACCCGCCGCGCCACCGCGCCGGTGCCGGTGTTGCCCAAACCCTTTACCCAGGCCGAGCTTTGCGCCTTTTTGTCCCAGGAGGTTTCCCCATGACCCAACCCTTGGTTGCCATTCTGGACGACGAACCGGAAATCCGCCGCATGCTGTCGGGCGCCCTGGAGGACGCTGGCTTTCGCACCGCCAGCTTCGCCCGCGCGACCGAGTTCGAGGCGGCGCTGGCCTCCATGTCCCCCGATGTTTGCCTGGTCGACCTGGGCCTGCCGGACCGCGACGGGCTCACGCTCGTGCACCGGCTGGCTTTGGAATCAGGCGCCTCGATCATCATCATCTCGGGTCGCGCGCAGGTGCAGGATCGGGTGACGGGACTGGAGCTGGGCGCCGATGACTACATCATCAAACCGTTTGAACCGGCCGAGGTGGTCGCCCGTGTGCGCGCGCGCCTGCGGTCGGCCAAACCCGGCCCGCAGGCGTCCAACACCGCGCGCTTTGCCGGGTGGACCGCCCATTTCGACCGTTACGTGCTGGAGGACGAAAAGGGCGAGGAGGTGACGTTCTCCCACGCTGAAGGCGAGGTGCTGCGCCTGTTCCTGGACGCGCCCAAGCGGCTGATTTCCCGCGCGCAGATGCAGGAAAGCCTGGGCGGAGTGGCCGGCGAAAGCTTCGACCGCGCGATGGATGTGCGCATCTCGCGCCTGCGCACGAAACTGCGCGAAGATCCGAAAAATCCCCGCCTGATCAAGACGATCTATGGGGCCGGGTACATCTTTCTGGGTGACGTGCGCTGGGGCTGATCCCGCGCGTGCATTCGGGGAAACCTGCCGTCTGTGCTATCCTCCACCACAGGAGGAGCGAACGATGGACAAACTGCAATTCTATACCGCCCTGACCGCGCTGTGGGTGGCGCTGTCCTGGGTGCCCTACATTCTTGACCGCATTGCCACCCGGGGCCTGATGGGGGCGCTGGCGAATTACGACCCGAACGCGCGGCCACAATCGGCCTGGGCCCAACGCGCCATGCGCGCGCATCGGGTCAATGTCGAGGCCTTTGTGGCCTTCGCCCCCTTGGCCGTCATGGCGATGATCCTGATCCCCGAGGACCCCTACCCGGGCCTCTTGGCCTCGACCTTCTTCGTCGGCATCGTTGCGCATTACGTGATCTACTGCGCGGGGATCGTCGTGCTCAGAACCCTGGCCTTCGCCGTTGCCGCCCTGTCAACTGCGGGCCTCGCCCTGCGCGTGCTGGGCGCGATCTGATGGACCCGGTTGCGCTAGGATTCTACGCGGTGATCTGCGGGCTGTTGAGCCTGGCCGCGCCGAGCCTGGGCCGCCCCTTCCTGCGCTTGGGTATCGGCGCGTTGGTCGGGATCATTGCGGCTGCGGTGCTGCCGATGCTGAAGTCGGCGATGGGGCTCTAACGGCCCTCTGCTGACGCATCCTGTCACCAGTGACAGCGGCGTGATCTAGCGCGGTGCCCGAGAACAAGGATAGGCGGGCTACAACCGAAAACAGTCCGGGGTCTCGCATCATGAAACTGAACTACGTCGTGCTCGGCACGAATGACATGGCGGCAGCGACCGCCTTCTACGCCGCGCTTTTCGACGGGACCGGGTTGAACCATGTCCCGGCGTCGGATCGCATGACCTATTGGCTGGGTGAGGATTTCGCCTTTGCCCTGGCGATCCCGTTCGATCAGAACCCGGCCACCAACGGCAACGGGACCATGGTGGGCTTCGCGGTCGGATCTGCGGACGAGGTCAAACGGCTTCACGCAAAGGCCATCGCCCTTGGCGGCAGTTGCGCGGGCGAGCCCGGCCAGCGCGAACCCAAGTTTTCCGCCTATGTGCGGGACCTGGACCGCAACAAACTCTGCTTCTCCGACTGAGGCCGACTGCGCCCGGACAGGCCGGGCACAGTCAGATCCCGAGCATTACTTGCACTCGCCGATGGAGCCCTCGCCGCAGGTGCGACCATCGGTCCAGGTGGCACCGACCAGATTGGCTTCGATCAGGATTGCATCAGTCATCTTGGCACCCAGCAGGTTCGCACCGCGCAGGTCGGCATCCAGCAGGTTCACGCCGGTCAGGTTCGCCATCGTCAGGTCTGCGCCCTGCAGGTTGACCGCGTGCATGTGCGCGCCGGTCAGGTCGGCCAACATCAGGTTGGCATCGGCCAGATTGGTCATGTGCAGGATGGCGCGTGTCAGGGTGGCACGCGACAGGTTCGCGCGATCCAGCCGCATCGTGGTCATCGAGGCATCGGTCATATCCACACCGGACATGTCCGCATCCATGCGGATCGCGCCCGCGCATTGCGCTTCCGGCACATAATCGCAGACGCCGTTGTAGTCACGGTCGTTGGTGGTTTCCTCCGACCAGGCCAGAGCGGTGCCGGTGGTCGCCACCGCCAGAACGGCGGCGCACAAAGAAAGGCTCATGGGGGGTAGTTTCAGCATCTTGTCCATTGTCATCGCGTCTCTCCGATCAGTCTCAAGGGATCATTGAGCCTTGCATGCAGCCCCCGCGCCGAACCTAACCGAGATCAAGTGCCGCAGGGCAGAATGCCACATTCCCACAAAGAAAACGCCCCGCGGAGGTCCGCAGGGCGCTTATCGAATCATCTGTATATTATGGAGTTTTTATTACTCAGCAGCGATTCCCGGCTCGTTCGCCTTCTCGACCCGCACGGCCGAGAACTTCATCTCGGCGATCTTGCCATAGGGGTCCAGCGCCGGGTTGGTCAGCAGGTTTGCCGCCGCCTCGACATAGGCGAAGGGCAGGAAGACCATGTTCTCGGCAATCGCGTAATCGGCCCGCGCCATTACGGTGATCGTGCCACGACGGGTGGTCAGGCGCACCAGGTCGCCCGGCTCCACGCCCATGTCGCGCAGGGTCTTGGGGTTCATCGAACAGTTCGCCTCCGGTTCGATCGCGTCCAGAACCACCGAGCGGCGGGTCATCGAGCCGGTGTGCCAGTGTTCCAGCTGACGGCCGGTGGTCAGCACCATCGGGTATTCGTCATCCGGGGTTTCGGCGGGCGGGATGATCGTGGCGGGGGCAAAACGCGCCCGGCCACCGGCACGCGGGAAGCCGTCACCGAAGACGACCGCCTGACCGGGATCTTCCGGCGACAGCGACGGGTAGGTCACCGCGTTCTGCGCCTCAAGGCGGTCCCAGGTGATGTTCGCCAGCGAGGGCATCGCCTGCTCCATCTCGCCGTAGACGTCACGCGGGTGCTCGTAGGTCCAGTCCAGACCGATGCGCTTGGCCAGCTCGGTGGTGATCCACCAATCCTCCTGCGCCTCGCCCGGGGGCGGTACGGCCGGGCGGCCCATCTGCACGGTGCGGTTGGTGTTGGACACAGTGCCGCGTTTTTCGGCGAAGGCGCCAGCGGGCAGGACCACGTCGGCATAGCTGGCGGTTTCGGTCAGGAAGATGTCCTGGCTGACCAGGAACTCCATGCGTTTCAGCGCCTCGCGCACGTGGTTCACATCCGGGTCGGACATGGCCGGGTTTTCGCCCAGGATGTACATGCCCTTGATCTTGCGGTCATAGACGGCGTCCATGATCTCGACCACGGTCAGGCCCTTGTCGGGAGACAGGTTGTCCGTGCCCCAAAGCGCCTGGTACTTGGCGCGCACCTCGGGGTCGCCGACCGGCTTGTAATCCGGGTAGAACATCGGGATCAGCCCCGCGTCCGACGCGCCCTGCACGTTGTTCTGACCGCGCAGCGGGTGCAGGCCCGTGCCCGGGCGCCCCACGTTGCCGGTCATCAGCGCCAGCGCGATCAGGCAGCGCGAGTTGTCGGTGCCGTGGGTGTGCTGGCTGACGCCCATGCCCCAGAAGATCATGCCGTTCTTGCCCGCCGCAAAGGTGCGGGCCGCAGCACGCAGCTCGTCGGCCGGGATGCCGCAGATCTCCTCCATCGCTTCCGGCGAGAAGGCCTTCAGATGCTCGCGCATCGCCTCCCAGTTCTCGGTGTGCTTTGCGATGTAGTCATCGTCCTGCAGCCCTTCCTCGGCAATCACATGCATGATCGCGTTCAGCATCGACACATCCGCGCCCGGCTTGAACAGCAAGCGGTGGGTGGCGAACCGGCCCATGCCGACGCCGCGCGGATCCATCACGATCAGCTTGCCGCCACGCTTGGTGAACTGCTTGAAATAGGTCGCCGCGACCGGGTGGTTCTCGATCGGGTTCGACCCGATGACGATGGCCACATCGGCGTTCTCGATCTCGTTGAAGCTGGCCGTCACCGCGCCCGATCCGACATTTTCCAGCAGAGCCGACACCGACGAGGCGTGGCACAGGCGGGTGCAGTGGTCGACGTTGTTATGGGCAAAGCCCTGGCGGATGAACTTCTGGAACAGGTAGGCTTCTTCGTTGGTGCATTTGGCCGAGCCGAACCCGGCCACCGCCTCGCCCCCATGGGTGTCGCGCAGACGGGTCAGGCCCGCAGCGGCAACATCCAGCGCCTCTTCCCAGGTCGCTTCGCGGAAATGGGTCAGCGGGTTGGCGGGATCGACGTTCAGACCTTTTTCCGCGCCTTCCTTGCGGATCAGCGGCTTGGTCAGGCGATGCGGGTGGTTGATGTAGTCGAAGCCAAAGCGACCCTTGACGCAGAGGCGCCCTTCGTTGGCCGGGCCGTTGATGCCCTCGACATGCACGACCTTGTCACCCTTGATCTTCATCGAGACCTGACAGCCGACGCCACAGAAGGGGCAGACGCTTTCGACTTCCTTGTCGAAGTCCTGCTTGTCGGCCTGGACCGTGGCGGGCATCAGCGCGCCGGTTGGGCAGGCCTGAACGCATTCGCCACAGGCCACGCAGGTCGAGGCACCCATGTCATCACCCTGGTCGAACACAGGGTAGGCATCGTGGCCGCGCCCCGCCATGCCGATCACGTCATTGACCTGAACCTCTCGACAGGCCCGCACACAGAGGTTGCAGCTGATGCAGGCATCCAGGTTCACGCGCATCGCGACATGGCTGTCGTCCAGCAGGGGAATGCGGCCCTCTTCCAGCTTGGGGAAGCGACTTTCCGTCACGCCCTGCGCCTCGGCCATGTCCCAGAAATGTGACGAGGTATCGTGCGCTTCCTCGCGGGCGGGCTGGTCGGCGACCAGCATCTCCATCACCATCTTGCGCGCGGTCTTGGCGCGGGCGTTGTCGGAGTTGACCACCATGCCCTCGGCTGGCGCCCGCACGCAGGAGGCGGTCAGGGTGCGCTCACCCTCGACTTCGACCATGCAGGCCCGGCAGTTACCGTCCGAGCGATAGCCGACCTGGTCCTTGTGACACAGGTGGGGAATGGTCGTGCCTTCGCGCTTTGCGACCTCCCAAATGGTTTCGCCATCGCGCGCGACAACCTCGCGCCCGTCCAGGGTGAATTTGATTCCGTCCGACATATATGCCTCCGCGTAGTCCGGGCAGTATACACCACGCTGCCCGAACCCGCAGTCTTCCAAAGCCGACAAACCACGCGCTTTTTGCGCCAGACGGCCTTTCGCCTATTCCCCCGGGGGGATGCGGGTGGCGATATAGTCCGGCAATCCGCCCTTGGTCACCATGCGCGCATCGTCGATCCGCATGGCCTCAAGGCTGTCCATTTCCATGAGCGGGGTGAGGTCCGTGGCCCTGGTTTCGTTCAACCACAGCCCCTGAACCGCATCCATATTCGCCAGGGGCGAAAGGTCCGTGGCGGGGATACGCGAAAGGCTGATCTGCTGAACCGACACCAGCCCGGCCAAGGGGGAAAGGTCGGCGATTTGGGTGTCCGAAAGGTCCAGCTGTTTCAACGCGGGAAGGTCAATCAGGGGCGACAGGTCGGTCAGAGGCGTCTCGCGCAGGTCCAACTGCTTGAGCCGCTGCATCCCACTGATCGCCGTCAGGTCCGACACCATACTGCCCCGCAGGTTCAGCCCCTCCAAATTGACCGCCGCCGAGAGGGCCGAGATATCCGTCAAGGCCGACCCCTCAGCCGACAGTCGTCGGAACCCCGGCCCGAAAGGCGCCCCGTCCAGCGAGGTCACCTCGGCACCGTTCAGGGTCAGATGGGTCAGCCCCTTAACTCCGGACAGGCCGGACAGATCGGTCAACCGCGCGCCACGCAGAAACAGGCTGTTCAGGGTCATGCCGGACAGAGGCGACAGGTCCGATACGCCAGTATGCGCCAGGGCCAACTGGCGCAAATCCTGCCAGCCCACCAACCCCTCCAGCCCGGCCACAGGGGTTTCGATCAGCGACAGCCGCTCCAGAGGAGGCAGGACAGCGAGGTTCAAGGGGGCGACTTGCACACGGGACAAAAAGACATCCCGCAGCTCTGTCATCCCACCCAGGGGGGCAAGGTCAGTTGCACCCAACTCTTTCAACGCCAGATGGCGCAGGGGAAGCCCAACCAGAGGGGAGAGACTTTCAACCTCGACCCGCTCCAAAGACAGTTTCTCCAACCCTTTGAGCGTACTGAGCGGGGTCAGGTCCACCGCGCGCCCATCGCCGCGCACATTGACCCAAGTGACCCATTCCAGGGCTTCAATACCGCTCAGATTGGGCGTGTCACCATCCAAACGCACCGTCAGGGAGGTATCATCGCGCTTCTGACATTGTCCCGCAAATTCAACGCATTCCTCCTCTGCAACCGCAGGGTTGGACAAAAACAGGCCGAGTGCCAGAAGGCCGGGAAGAAAACGCATGCGGGGAACTCCGATCAAGGGCGATTTCGCGAAAGCAACACCAGCGCTGGTCCAGTTTCAAGCGAAAGATGAGCCAGTTTCAAATTCTCACCCAAAGCCCCTTTCCTCACTCCACGCGCTCGCCTACCAATGCCGGGCAATACGGAGGCATCCCATGACCACGCTCACCCTGATCCGCCACGGCCAGGCCAATAACACGGCCACGACCGAGGACGGCTATGACCGCTTGTCCGACCTGGGCCGCCAGCAGGCGCGCTGGTTGGGCGAACATATGCGCGCCACGGGGGCCGAGTTCGACAAGGTCTTTACCGGCTCACTGATCCGCCATCAGCAGACCGCCGAAGAATGGGGTGCCGAGGCCTTCACAGTGGACGAGCGCCTGAACGAGGTGCGCTATTTCGACCTGTCCGAACGCATGCACGCGCAATTCGGCATCGCGGTGCCGCGCACGCATGAGGAATTCGTCGATCACCTGCCCCTGACCTTCTCGGCCTGGCAGGAGGGCAAGATCGACGGCGTCTCCGAAACCTTCCACGACTTCCAGACCCGCGTCTCGGACGTGATCCACGACCTCGCCGGGGCGGGCGACAATGTCATCGCCTTTACCTCCGGCGGTTTCATCGGCATGGCGACCCGCGTGGTCATGGGGCTGGATATCGGGCCCTTTACCCGGGCGATCCTGCCGATCATGAACTCTTCCGTGCACAAGATGCGCCTGATGCCCGCCGGGCTGACCCTGACCCAGTTCAACGCGGTGCCTCACCTTGAGAACCCTGCGCGTCACGACGCGCAGACGCATTTCTGAGGAGGCCCCGATGGACCTGTTCTACGCCCCCAACTCAATCTCGGTCGCCACGGCAATCGCACTGGAGGAAGCCGGGATCACCTATACGCCCCGCCTTGTGGACTTCGCCTCCAGTGCACAATCACAACCCGAATACCTGGCCGTGAACCCCAAGGGCCGCGTACCGGCCCTGGTCATTGACGGGCAGATCCTGACCGAAACCGGTGCCCTTCTGGAACATATCGCGACGCTCGCACCTCAGGCCGGGTTGGTGCCAGCCGCCCCCATGGCCGCTTTCCGTATGCGCGAGGTCATGTATTACCTCGCCACCACCATGCATGTGGCCCACGCACACAAGCTGCGCGGCGCCCGTTGGGCCGACAAGCCTGAGAGCCACGCCGACATGACCGCCAAGGTGCCCGAAACCATGTCCGCCTGCTGCACCCATCTGGAAGCCACCTGTGACTTTGCGCCCTTTGTTGTCGCGGGTGGGCTGACATTGGCCGACATCTACCTGTATGTGATCTGCACCTGGCTGCCCGGCGACGGCGTCCGGGTGGAAGAGTTTCCCCGCCTCTGCCGCTTCATCAAAGCGATGGAGGCGCGGGCGTCGATCAAGGCGGTGAAAACCGCGGGAATGTTGTGAGGAATGCTATGACACATCTCTGGGTTCGGGCCGAGCAGCGCCCGAACGAAGACCGCGTGGGCCTGACGCCTGAAGGGGCCAAGGCTTTGATCGACAAGGGGATTCGGGTGACGGTCGAGGAAAGCTCGGTCCGCGCCATCCCGATGCAAGGCTACATCGACGCGGGCTGCGAGGTGGCGACCGAGAACAGCTGGCCCAGCGCCCCTGCGGACGCGATCATCTTCGGCCTGAAGGAGCTGCCCGAAGACGGCAGCCCCCTGCCCCACCGCCACATCATGTTCGGCCACGCCTTCAAGGGACAGCATTCCGGTCGCGCCCTCTTGGAACGCTTCAAGGCCGGGGGTGGCACGCTCTATGACCTGGAATACTTGGTCGACGAAGACGGCCGACGCGTCGCCGCCTTCGGCTATTGGGCGGGTTTCGCGGGTGCCGCGGTGACGCTGAAAACTTGGGCCGCCCAGCAACGCGGCGAGACCTGCCCACCGGTCGGCGCATATCCAGGCAAGGATGCGCTGATCGCCGAGCTGAAGGGCGAGATCGCCGGTTTTGACGCCCCCACCGCCATCGTCATCGGCGCGCTGGGGCGGGTCGGCACCGGCGCTTCGGACCTTTTGACCGAGATGGGCGTGACAGTGACCAAATGGGACATGGCCGAGACCGCCAGCGGCGGGCCGTTTCCGGAAATCCTGGACCATGACCTCTTCATCAACTGCATCCTCGCCCGCCCGGGCACGCCCGTGTTCGTGCCCCGCGACGCCCTGACCGCCGACCGCAAGTTGACCGCCATCGGCGACGTCGCCTGCGACCCGGACAGCGATTACAACCCGATCCCGATCTATGACCGCGCCACCAGCTGGGCCACGCCCGCGCTGCGCGTGGCCGAGGCGCCCGTGCTGGACGTCATGGCGATCGACAACCTGCCCTCCATGCTGCCGGTCGAAAGCTCGATCGACTATGCCGGGCAACTTCTGCCGTCGCTCCTGACCCTCGACGCCCTCACCACAGGGGTCTGGGGCCGGGCCGAAGCGACCTTCAACGAACACATGCAGGGAGTTTGAGCATGACCATCCATTGGTGTGGCACCGGCCTGTCGGCCATTCCCGGCCTGCGCCGCCTGATCGAGCGCGGTCACGACGTCGTGGTCTGGAACCGGACCATCGACAAGGCCGAGGCCGCGGTGGGCGACATTGCCAAGGACATTCGCGCCTTCGACATCGATGCCCTGGGCGCGGTCCTGGCCCCGGGCGACGTGGCCGTGTCCATGCTGCCCGGCGACTGGCACGTGCCGCTGGCCGAGCTCTGCATCGCCAAGGGTGCGCATTTCGTCTCGTCCTCCTACATCGCGCCGGAAATGCGCGCGCTGGACGAGGCCGCCAAATCCGCTGGCGTGGCCTGCGTGAACGAGGTTGGCCTAGATCCCGGCATCGACCACCTGATGGCCCATTGGCTGGTCGCGGATTACCGCGCCTCGGACGCCTATGACGCCGATAACACCCTGAGTTTCATCAGCTATTGCGGCGGCATCCCGAAACACGCCAACCCGTTTCGTTACAAGTTCAGCTGGTCGCCCCTGGGCGTGCTGAAGGCACTGCGGTCGCCCTCGAAGTCGATCCGCGACTTTGCCGAGTATGACGTGGCGCGGCCCTGGGATGCGATTTCCAGCTATCAGGCGCCCCTGCCCGCGCCCGAAAGCTTCGAGGTCTACCCGAACCGCGACTCGATCCCCTTCATGGAGGATTACAAGTTCGATCCCACCTGGAAGGTGCAGGAATTCGTGCGCGGCACCCTGCGCCTGAACGGCTGGGCCGAGGCCTGGGGCGACGTGTTTTCCGAGATCGAGACCCTGTCCGGCCCCGAAGGCGACGCGCGGCTCAAGGAGATGTCCGATCAGTTTTGGGCCGAGAACGCCTATGACGAGGGCGAACCGGACCGCGTCGTGCTCTGCGTTGCGCTGAAGGCGGAAAAGGACGGGCAGACCGCCTATCACAAGACCTATGTGATGGACGCCTGGGGCGACGACCGCGGCACGGCGATGGCACGCCTGGTGTCCTTCCCGGTGTCGATGGCGGTGGAAAGCGTGTTGAAACGGCGCATCTACCCGGGTGTCACGGCGGCCCCGTCCGAACCCGCCCTGATCAAGGACTGGATGCAGGTGATCGACGGGTTGGCCCAGCACCTCGAAGTGGTGGATCACACGGGTTGAGCCGCTTTCCCCTTGATTTAAAACAGAAACGCCGCCCCAACCGGGCGGCGTTTTTTGGTTCGGGGGGCTTGTCAGTGGCTCAGAATATCCCCTCGCCCGCCTCTTCGACATTATGCCCCAGCGCCTCCAGCCCGGCTTCCAAATGGGCCGCCAGATGCGGCATGCCCAACAGATAATCCTCGGTCGGCGAGGTCTTTTCCTCCTTCGCCGTCTCGATCGCCTCGGCCAATTCGGCGGCATCGAACGTATCACGCCCGATCCAGGCAATCGCGACCAGGCTCGCCTGCTCGTCATTGTTCATATCCGCGATATAGGAGCGCAGCTCGGCTTCGGTCCCGTCCGACGGGCGGTTTTCCAGGATCGAATCCGCGTCGGCGGCATCGCCGGGCGCATCCCACCGGCCCACTTTCGAGCCAAGCTCACGCGCGCGCAGGATCACGCGGGCCACTTTGCGGGGGCTGATTTCCAGCATTTTCCGATCCTTCTTTTGCACTTGGGCGCGTTCATCTTGCCAAAGCCCCGCCCCAAGGGAAAGACCTATTCGGCCTCCGGGCGGGTCAGCGGAACCACCGCGGCGGCGCTGTCGGGCGCAAGTTCCTCGAAGTCGAAATTGTCCAGTCGCTGCGCGCGGCGCCCGGCCTTCTCGGCAGAGATCTTGATCTCGGAAATATCCTTGGACGCCTGGTGGAAATGCTTGTCCAGATTGGTCACCCGGTCACCCAGACGCCCCACATCCGCCGAGAGCAGCGCCAGTTCCTTGCGAATGGCGCCGGCCTGCTCACGCATGCGCGCGTCCTTCAGGATCGCCCGCATCGTGTTCAGCGTCGCCATGCAGGTGGTGGGCGAGACGATCCAGACCCGCGCCGCGAACCCCTCGCGCACCAGTTCGGGGAAGTTCGCGTGCAGCTCGGCATAGACCGCCTCCGACGGCAGGAACATCAACGCACCCTCGGCGGTTTCGCCCTCCAGGATATATTTCTCGGAGATATCCCTGATGTGCTTGCGCACCGAGGTCCGCATCGCCCGTGCCGCCTCCTGAACCTGCGCCGGTCCCTCTGCGGCGCGCAGCGCCTCATAGGCTTCCAGTGGGAACTTGGCGTCGATCACGATGGGGCCGGGCGGGTTCGGCAGGTGGATCAGGCAATCGGCACGCTTGCCGTTCGACAGGGTCGCCTGAAGCGCATAGCTGTCCGAGGGCAGCGCCTTCGAGACGATATCGTTCAGCTGAATTTCCCCGAATGCCCCGCGCGTCTGCTTGTTCGACAGGATATCCTGCAGCGACAGAACATCACCCGACAGCCGCGTGATCTTCTCCTGCGCCTTGTCGATCACCGCCAGCCGTTCTTGCAACTGCGTGAGGCTCTGCGTGGTCTTTACCGCCGAGCCTTGCAGGTTCTCGGCCATGCGTTCCTGCATTTCACTCAGCGTCCGTGCAGACCGAAGCGCGTTGTCATGCAGCCGGTCGTTCATCTGCTGCTGCACCTGCGCCAGCCGCGCGTCCATGGTCTGGATCATCTGCGTCTGGCCGGTGGTCTGGGCGTCCGAGACGTGTTTCAGCCCGCCCGACAACTGGTCCTGCCCCTGCGCCAGCACCTGCACCGCCTGACCAAGGCCCGTCATCTGGCCCGCCAGGTCTTCGGCCACCCGCGCAGACCGCCCCGCCCGGCGCAGCACCAGAACCAGCAGCAGGACCGCCAGCGCGGCCCCCGCCAGCATCAACTGTTCGAAGGTTATCTCCTGTGTACCGACCTGGATCATGTGCGCCCGAACAGCCGTTCGATATCGCTGAGCTTCAGCTCCACATAGGTGGGCCGCCCGTGGTTGCACTGGCCGGAATGGGGCGTTGCCTCCATCTCGCGCAGGAGCGCGTTCATCTCTTCCGCGCGCATCCAGCGGCCGGAGCGGATTGAGCCATGGCAGGCCACGCGGGAGAGCACCGCCTCGATGCGGGCCTGCACGGTCTGGCTGTCGCCCAGGTCCGCCAGTTCATCCAGCACATCGCGGATCATGTCGCCCGCGTTGACCTCGCCCAGGATCGCGGGGGTTTCGCGCACCGCGATGGCCGCGCCGCCGAAGGGTTCGATCACCAGGCCGAGTTTCGCCAGATCCTGCGCCACCTCCAGCAGTCGCGCGGTGTCACCGGCCGACAATTCAACGATCTCGGGGATCAGCAGCGCCTGCGACGCCACGCCGTTCTCCGCCATCTGGCGTTTCAGTTTCTCATAGACCAGCCGCTCATGCGCCGCGTGCTGATCGACGATGACGATGCCGGTCTCGGTCTGGGCGATGATGTAGTTTTCGTGCAGCTGCGCGCGGGCGGCGCCCAGGGGAAGGGCCTCGACGGGCTGCGGTGCCTCAGGTTCGTCCACGACCTGTTCGAACCGGGCCGAGGGCGTCGACATCTCGGCAAAGCCCGGCGTCTCGGGCAACGGCGCCTGCGCCTGATAGGCCATCGGCCGCGTGCCCATCGACGGGCGGTCCATCTGGTAGACGCGCGGAGTGTCGACCGGCGCTTCCGGGCGCATCGCATCCAGCGTGGCGCCCGCCACGGTGGTGGAGGCACGATGCCCCGCCCCGGACAACGCGTGGCGCAGGCCCGACACGATCAGGCTGCGTGCCGTGGCGGGCTCACGAAAGCGCACCTCGGATTTCGCCGGATGCACGTTCACGTCGACCAGATGCGGATCGCAACTCACGAACAGCGCCGCCGCCGGATGGCGGTCGCGGCTGAGGAAATCGAAATAGGCCGCGCGCAGCGCCCCGGTCAGCAGCTTGTCCTTCACCGGGCGGCCATTGACGAAGAGAAACTGCGCCACCGCCGCGCCCCGCGAATAGGTCGGAAGGGCAGCATAACCGGTCAGCCGCAGCCCGTCGCGTTCGGCGTCGATCGCCAGGGCGTTTTCGGCGAACTCGCGGCCTAGGATCGTGCCCAGTCGCCCGTGCAGTGCGTCGAACATGTCGCCCTGTTCCGGGTCCGCGCGAAAGGTCACGCGGCCTTCGCCGCCACCCGAGACATCGCGCAGCACGAAGCCCACATGGGGTTCTGCCATCGCAAGACGCTTGACCACATCTGTGATCGCCTGGGCCTCGGCCCGATCCGTGCGCAGGAATTTCAGCCTTGCAGGCGTCGCGAAGAACAAGTCGCGCAGCTCGACCACCGTGCCCTCGGACAGGGCGGCGGGTTTCACCGGCTCCATCTGACCGCCCGCGACGCGGATCACTGCGGCCTCGGCGCCGGGAATGCGCGAGGTGATCGACAGACGCCCGACCGCGCCCAGGGAGGGCAGCGCCTCGCCCCGGAAGCCGAACGTGTGAATATCGAGCAGGTCCGAGCCGTCGATCTTCGATGTCGCATGGCGCGAGAGCGCCAGCGGCAGATCGTCGGCGGCGATGCCACAACCGTTGTCCGTGACCCGGATCAGCGTCTTGCCGCCATCGGCGTAACAGACCTCTACCCGGCTGGCGCCCGCGTCCAGGGCGTTCTCCACCAGCTCCTTCACCGCCGAAGCGGGCCGTTCCACGACTTCACCGGCCGCAATCCGGTTGATCGCGGCGTCGTCCAACTGGCGAATGACAGGGCGGTCAGCCTGTGGATAACCGCTCATTTGGGGGTCTGGGTCGTGCATGACACTAAACCTAGCACGGATCGCGCCGATTCTGCCATGGGGAAACGGAACAAAAGGGGATGATCCGCCGCCCGGTTGGGGACCGGGCGAACAGAGGCATCAACGGGTCATTCGACCCCTTCGGGCTGGCCGACAATGACGAAATGCAGCGCCTCGGGGTCATAGATCCGGGCGGCCACGCGGTTGATCTCCTCCAGCGTGATCGCGCGCACCTTGTCGTTGCGCGTGGCGATGTAATCGATACCCAGCCCCTCCATCTGCATGCTGACCAGGATGCGGGCAATCGGCCCGTTGCCGTCGAACCGCAGCGGGTAGGCACCGGTCAGGTAGGTCTGGGCGCCCTCAAGCTCCTCGGCGGTCACACCCTCGGTGGCGATCTTTTCCCACTCGGCGCGCACCACATTCACGACCTCGCCCATGGTCGCGTTCTGTGACGAAACCTGGCCGACCACATATTCGCTCAGATCCTTGGCCACCAGATAGGTGGCAATACCATAGGTCAGCCCGCGTTTCTCGCGCACCTCGTCCATCAGGCGCGAGTTGAAGCCGCCGCCGCCCAGGATCTCGTTCAGCACATAGGCGGCGAAGAAATCGTCGTCGTCGCGGGTAATGCCGCGATGGGCAAAACGCGCCACCGACTGCGGGGTGTCGAAGGGCACCACCGTGACGCCGCCTTCGGGCAGGCCGAAGGGCACCGGTTCGGGGATCGGCGCGCCGGTCTCGGGCAGGTCCGCAAACAGCTCGTCCAGAAGCATACCCAGCTCCTCGGCGGTAATGTCGCCCACCGCACCAAGATAGATGCGGTCGCGGGCCACGGCGCCGTCGAAGGCCGCCACGATATCGTCACGGGTCAGGGCCGCGACACTGTCCGGCGTGCCGCCCTGATAGCTTCCATAGGGGTGGTCGCCAAAGGCCAGCCGGTCGGCGGCCTCGCCTAGGATATCCATCGGATCGGTCGCGCGCGATTGCAGGCTCGACAGGACCTGGCCGCGCACGCGGTCGATGGCATCAGGGTCGAAACGCGGTGCGGTCAGGGCCGTGCGCAGCAGCGCCACGGCCTCATCGCGGTTTTCGGACAGGAAGCGGGCGGACACGGTCAGCGCATCGTCATGCACGTCGAAGCGGAACGAGGCCGCCAGCCCGTCGCGCGCCTCGGCAAAGCCGCGTGCGTCAAGATCACCCGCGCCTTCCTCGATCAGCGCGGCCATCAGGTTGGTGGCACCACGTTTGCCCGGCGCATCCAGCGAGGCCCCGCCGCGGAAGCGGATCTCCAGCGCCATGAAGGGTAGGGAGTGTTCCTCAACCAGCCACGCCTTCAGGCCGCCGGGGGAGGTCACCTCCTGAATGTCCACCTCGGCCCGGGCGGGCAGCGCGGCAAGAACGGCCAGAAAAAGGGTGGATACAATCAGCGACAGGCGGTTCATTGGGTCATCTCCCCGTTTTCAGGCATGACGAAGCCGGTGACGGCGCGGCGGCGGTCAAAGACCATGCGCGCGGCCTCCATCACATCCTCTTCGGTGACGGATTGCAGCACGTCCGGCCAGGCGGCGATATCTTCCAGCGTCAGGCCCGAGGTCAGGCTGCGCCCGTATTCGTCAGCCAGGGACTGCACATTGTCCTGTTCATAGATCTCGGCGGCGCGCAGCTGCATCTTCAGGCGGGCGAATTGCTCGGAATCGATGCCGGTCTCGAAAAACTCGGCGATCACTGCGTCCATTTCCGCTTCCATCTCCTCCAAGCTGACCCCGTCCTTAGGGGCGGCGATCAGGCTGAAGGCGGTATCGTCCAGCGAAGTCGCCCGGTAACTGGCCGAGGTATAGACTGCCTTCGGATCCTCGAACTGCAGCGCCCGGCCCAGCACCGAGGTCGCACCGTCGCCGCCCAGGATCTCGGCCAGGTAGACCAGCGAAGCGGCGACCTCCTGGTCGCCCGGGTCGCGTTCCGGCGCCTGGTAACGGCGCACCAGATAAGGCCGCCCGACGCGCGGGTCGGAGTAGCTCAGCCGCCGCTCGGCCAGCTGCGGCGGTTCCTGCGGACGGGCGCGTTCGGGCAGGTCCAAGCTGGGTTCCAACACGCCGTAATGTTGTTCAGCCAGTGCGCGCACCTCGTCCGGGTCCACGTCGCCGGCGATCACCGCGATGGCATTGTTGGGCGCGTAATAGGTGCGGTAGAAGGCCAGGGCGTCTTCACGGCTCAGCTGCTCCATCTCATGGCGCCAGCCGATAATCGGGATGCCATAGGGGTGGTTCAGATAGGCCGCCGCGGCCATCTGTTCACGAAACAGCGCATTGGGGTCGCTGTCGGTGCGGGTGAAGCGTTCCTCGATGATCACGTCGCGTTCGGTGGCAACCTCTTCCTCGGTCAGGGTCAGGTCGCGCATCCGGTCAGCTTCCAGGCTCATCATCAGCCCAAGCCGATCCGCCGCCACGCGCTGGAAATAGGCGGTGTAATCCTGGCTGGTAAAGGCGTTGTCAGACCCGCCATTGGCCTCGACAATGCGCGACAGCTCGCCGCTTTCCAGCTCGTCCGTGGCCTTGAACATCAGGTGTTCGAAGAAATGCGCGATGCCGGATTTGCCGGGGGCTTCGTCCGCCGCGCCGACCCGGTACCAGACCATGTTGACCACGACCGGGGCGCGGTGATCCTCGATCACCACAACCTGCATGCCGTTATCCAAGGTGAAATCCGTGACCTCCCGCGCCAGAGCTGGTGTGGTCAGAACGGCGATCAGCGGCGCCGCAAGGGACAGAATTCGTTTCATGCAAAGCTCCCGTATTGTCGGACAGAACCTGTGCCCGAACGCGCAGGGTTCAACCCTGTCCAACGATCATGTGATCATGCTTAACGGGCGGTAAATGCACCGCCCGCCTCTTATTGACCTGCCTGCGCGCCTTCCGGCGGCACGGTGGGTGTCCAGACGCCGCGCGCGCGCAGGCGTTCAAGTTCGGCATATTGGTCAAGCGCCATCCGCTCGTAGGCACGGTAGTAGAGGTTCACATTGAACCAGCGTTCCAGCACCCGCCCGCGATTGCCCTTGCGCCATTCCAGATCCTCGGCGGCCAGAACGGCGCGGATATCGCCCGCCACACCGTGGCGTGACGCATGCGCGATCAGCGCCGATTCCCCGGTGGTCGCACCGCTGTTCAACCGCTCGGGATTGCCACCCAGAGCTGCCACCGCATCCGCGTTCGGCGTCGGATCGGTCCGGTTCGCCCCACCCGGGGTCGGCTCCGGCAGGGTCGCGAAATTCTCGGGTGCTTCCAAGGGTTTGGTCGGCAGAACCGAAAACTCGTCCGGACCCACACTCGACGATTCGAAATTCATCAAATCCGGTTCGCGTCGGCTACAGGCCGCAACCGTCGCTGCCACGCAGAGGATCAAAACAGTTTTGCCCAGAACGGTCCGCATGGAACCTCCCTTGTCAATTTCCCCGAGTTCTAACCCATTGCCAAGGCAAGGTCACGTGGCGTTTTTGTCCTTTGCGAACAGGATCAGCCCGAACGCACCGATGAAGATGAACGCATCCGCTATGTTGAAGGAAAACGGGTTGGCGATACCACAGCAGGACATGTTCAGAAAGTCGACCACCGCGCCATAGGCCACGCGGTCCACGACATTGCCCAGCGCACCGCCGATCAGCAGGCCCGCAAAGACCTGGCCCCAGGCGTTCATGCCGCGCCAGACCCAGAGCACGACCCAGACACAAATCGCCAGCGCCACGCCGATCAGCAGCCAGCGGCTGCCACCTTCGAACAGGCCGAAGTTGATGCCGTAATTCCAGGCCATGTGGAAGACCAGGAAGGGGGGCCAGACCTCGATCCGGCCCACCGTGTCCAGCTCCAAGCCCTTGAGAACCCACAGTTTGCTGGCCTGATCAAGGACCAGGGCCAACAGGGCGTATGGGATCAGACGGCGCATCGTTGCTTCAGTGGCGGAAGTGGCGCATGCCGGTGAAGACCATGGCCAGACCAGCCTCGTCCGCGGCTTCGATCACTTCCTTGTCGCGCATCGAGCCGCCGGGCTGGATCACGCAGGTGCCGCCCGCCGCGGCCGCTTCCAGCAATCCATCAGGGAAGGGGAAGAACGCGTCCGAGGCGACGGCCGAGCCCTTGGCCAGGCTCTCGTCCAGGCCCAGTTCCGCAGCCATGCGCTCGGCCTTGGCGGCCGCCACATTGGCGCTGTCCAGGCGGGACATCTGACCGGCGCCCACACCCACGGTGGCGCCGTTCTTGACGTAGACGATGGCGTTGGATTTCACGTGTTTGGCAACCTTCCAGGCGAACAGCAGGTCGTTCAGCTGTTCCTCGGTCGGCGCCTTCTTGGTCACCACCTTCAGGTCATCCAGGCCAACGTAGCCCACGTCCTTGTCCTGCACCAGCATGCCACCGGCAACCTGCTTGTAGGCGGTCAGCGGCTTGCGCGTGTCGGGCAGACCATCGGTCAGCAGAAGGCGCAGGTTCTTCTTGGCCGCGAAGATCTCGATGGCTTCGTCCGAGGCACCCGGGGCAATCACCACCTCGGTAAATATCTCGACGATCTTGGTGGCGGTCTCCGCGTCCAGCGGCTGGTTCAGCGCGACAATCCCGCCGAAGGCCGAGGTGCGGTCACAGTCGAACGCCTTCTGATAGGCGTCCACCAGGCTTTCGCCCACGGCGACGCCACAGGGGTTGGCATGCTTGATGATGGCGACGGCGGGCGAGGTGGCCGGGTCGAACTCGGCCACCAGTTCAAACGCCGCGTCGGTGTCGTTGATGTTGTTGTAGGACAGTTCCTTGCCCTGCAGCTGACGCGCGGTGGCGACGCCCGGACGGTTCGAGCCATCAGTGTAGAAGGCCGCCTTCTGGTGGCTGTTCTCGCCATAACGCAGGGTCTGTTTCAGCTCGCTGGCAAAGGCACGGCGCTTGGGCGCTTCCAGCTCCAGCTGCTCGGCCATCCAGGTCGACACGGCGGCGTCATAGGCGGCGGTGCGGGCATAGGCCTTCTGCGCCAGTTTCTTGCGGAATTTCGGGCAGGTCGCGCCGCCATGCTGGTCCATATCGCCCAGCAGCTTGGCATAATCCTCCACATCCACGATCACGTTCACGAAAGCCGCGTTCTTGGCCGCCGCGCGGATCATCGCCGGACCGCCGATGTCGATGTTCTCGATACAGGTGTCATAATCGGCACCCGCGGCCACGGTGGCCTCGAACGGGTAGAGGTTCACGACAAGCAGGTCGATCGCACCGATGCCGTGCTCTTCCATCGCGGCGACGTGCTCGGCATTGTCACGCAGCGCCAGCAGGCCGCCATGCACGCGCGGGTGCAGGGTCTTGACGCGGCCGTCCATCATCTCGGGGAACTCGGTGACTTCGGACACGTCCTTCACCGCCACGCCCGCCTCGCGCAGCGCGCGGGCGCTGCCGCCGGTCGACAGGATTTCGACCCCACGGGCCTCCAATTCCTTGCCCAGGTCGATCAGCCCGGTCTTGTCGGAAACGGAAATCAGCGCGCGGCGCACGGGTGTCAGGTCGGTCATGTCGTCGGGTCCCTCAGGTCAATTCATCGCAGCCCCGCCGGACCCTCCACCTCAAGGTCGCGGATCGCAGAGGGCGTGTCCTGCGCCTTGGCCAGAGACCAGCGGATGCGCGTCGCATAATCCATTGCGACGCCAGATAGAACCATTTGTTTCGTCGCACGGGGCTTCAGACGGTTCTTTTCAAGGTAAACCGAGCTTTCCAGCGTCAATTCGCCCAATCCGTCGTAGCGGAACACCCAGATCTCACCGCTTTTCAGAACCAGCGAGACGGCGGTGCCGCCAAGGTCCAGCTCCGCGTCCACGTCCGGGTGCAGATGGAAATGGATCTTGAAGGGCACGCCTTGCAGTGCGGTGCGGTCAAGCGCCTGGTCGAAGACGCGCTGCTCGTCCTCGCCGATGGCGGCGACCGTGTCCTCGCCCCGGATGTCGCGCCCGTCCACTGTCAGCTCGATCCGGCGAATATGCGTTAGCCCGTTCAGCCCGACATAGCCGTCATGACCGGCGACAAACCCTGTCACACCCTCTTCGGCCACCTGCTGGATGCGCACGTCACCCGGCGCTTCGACCAGAAGGGTGCGTTCAACGCCACCGACCTTGCGCGGGCTGCCGGTGCGGGCGCTGGACAGGCCTGCCAGCTGCAGGGTGCTGTGCGAGGGCGTCGCGCGCCCCGCCTTGCGCCATTCCTCGCCGAACTGCGCGCCGGAGCCGCAGTTGACCAGCAAGGGGCGGCGACCCGAGGTTACCTCGATCGCCAGGGTGGAGGCATGGGCATTGGCCGAAGCGAGCCCGGTGGGCGGGCTGGCCGCATCCATGATCACCGAGGTGCGCCCGGCCGACAGCCGCGCATAGCCCATCGACAGGCCCATGTTCGCCGTGGCGCGCACGCCGGAGCTTGCCAGCGCATGATCCAGGCGTCCTTCCAGGCCGCGCCCCCCGCCATGAAACCGCGCCAGGCTGCCATCGGAATGGCGCAGCGCGCGCAGTGTGGGGGCGATACGTTCGATTGCCGCCACGTGTTCTGATGCGGCCATGCGCCCGCCCTCGGACAGGGCCATCGCGGCCCAGTTCAGCAGGGTGAAGACCTCCAGCAGCTCTTCTGGGTTGCGGGTCGGAATGCCGCCCTGGCCGTCGATCTGATCGGCACATTCCCGCGCGAGCGCCTGCATGGCGGGATCGACATGTTCCTCCATGCCGGTCAGGGACAGGCCTGCGTAGATCAACCCGGTCAGCGCTTCGAACCGGGGCAGACCCGGCGAGGCCGCCAGCCAGCGTTTCGACAGGAAAATGGTCTGCTGGCCCAGGGAGCGGAAGAAGGCGAAACTGTCGTCGCCTTCTTGCCCGCGCATCAGAAACAGCGCGTGGTTGATCCACCGGATGAGCCGCCGCCCGGCCAGGTCCGGGGTCCAGCCCGGCCCCTTACCGCCGCCATAAAGCGCGATCCATTCGGCCAGCCAAGCCTGGGCGCGCTTGCGCGCCTCATGATCGCCCAATGATGCCAGGTCATCGAGCCAGGCAAAGCCCTGCAATTCCGCGGCAAACTCCGGCGTGGGGGTGTCAATCTGCCAGATCGAGGCAACAGGATCGGCAACATGGTGGCCTGCAAAAAGGAAGTTGCCCGCCACCAACTGTTTGCCGCGCGCATAGGCGCCGATGGTGCGCGGTTCGGGCTGGCTGACAAAGCCGGTTGCCGGTCGTGCGCGGGCCGCTCGGCGGGCGTGCCACCGATTCGCCCAGCGCACCCGCCGTCGCGAAAAGACATCCTGATGTTTCGACACCTGCGCGCCCCGTGACCAATCTCTGCCCTGTCACGGCCCTTTTTCGGGCCTGTTTGGCGGCAAGCATACGCCGCTTGAGCCCGGGTGTCATGCGCTATCGCACGCGGGATGTTCTTGGGGTGATGGGAACGATTTTTCTTCGAAAAACCGGCGCCTGCGGCGGGCGGGGGCAATTTTCCTGCGGAAAATTGCCCGGGACCCCCAACGACGCTCAGCCGGGCTTTCGGAACGCGGTGATGAAGAACCCGTCCATGCCGCCCCGGTCCGCCCAGAAATCCGGACGCAGGCGCAGGCCCTCGGGGCCGATCCAGCTCGCGTCCACACCGGGCAGGTTCAAGGCCTCCAGATCCAGCTCCAGATCCGGGTGGCGCAGCATGGCGTCACGCACCTGTTCCTCACCCTCGTCGATCAACAGGGAGCAGGTACAAAACACCAACCGCCCGCCGGGTTTCAACAGGCCCAGCGCCCGGTCGATCAGATGCTCCTGCAACTCGAAGAGCGACGGGAAATCGCCGCCATCCTTGGCATAAGGCAGGTCCGGGTGGCGCCGGATCGTGCCGGTGGCGGTGCAGGGCGCATCCAGCAGCACCGCGTCGAAAGGCGCGGCCTCATACTCCAGGGCATCGGACACGACCAGCTCGGCGGTGAGCCCACAGCGCGCCAGGTTCTCTTCAACGCGGCCCATGCGCGACTTGGAGATATCGACGGCCGTCACATCCGCCCCCATCGCCGCAAGCTGCATGGTCTTGCCGCCGGGGGCTGCGCAGAGGTCCAGCACCCGCGCACCTTTCGCAGGCGCCAATACCTTGGCGGGCAAGGCGGCGGCGGCATCCTGCACCCACCAGTCGCCCGCCTCGTATCCGGGCAGGGCCGACACCTGGCCATAATCCCGCAGACGCTTGGACCCGGTCGGAAGAGCCTCGCCAAACTCCACCGCGCCCTTCGGCGTTACATCCAGGGGCGCACCGGCGAAATGCGCCACCTCCATCGCCGCAACATCCTCCTTGCCGAAATCCGCCACCAGAACCTTGCGCAGCCACTTGGGCAGGCGCGGCACCGGCAGGGCGGCCCATTTCTCCACATCCACCTTGCGCAGCACCGCATTGACCAGACCGGCCTGGCGCTGGGTTTCCGGGTTGGCCTTGGCTATCTCGACACAGGCGTTCACCACCCCATGGGCCGCCCCGCCCGAACAGATCTCGACCACGCCGAGGCGCAGGATATTCAAGACGCGCGGGGAGGGGCGTTTCTTCAGGAACGGGCCCAGCAGGCGGTCGGCGCGGTCCATGCCGCGAAACGCCTCCAGCACCAGGCGCTGGGTCCGCGCGCGCTCCTCAGGCGCCAGCTTTTCCAACCGGCGCGGCATGACCTCGGACAGCAGCCGCCCGCCTTCGATCACCTCGCCCATCAGGTCCACCGCCAGTTTGCGGGGTTTTGCCGCGTCCGATACCATCTGCCGTCCTTTGCGTTTTCTCGCCGACCGGCCTATATCAAAGGCGTTACGGCCTCAAGGAAGCTCACATGTCCGACGACATCAACACCGAACGCAAAGATCTGCCCCCCGCCGCCATTCGCGCCCTGGCCGAGGCCGAAGAGCGCCGCAAGAAGGCCGAGGCCAAGAAGCTGCCCAAGGAATACGGCGGGCGCGACGGGCTGGATCCGGCCCGCTATGGCGACTGGGAGAAGAAGGGCATAGCGATCGACTTCTGATCACGCCTTCCCAAAGGTCTGCGCCACATTTCCGCCATGTTCTGGACGTAGACTCGCGTCTTGGGGGCATCTCGTATCGCGTATGAGGTGACAGATGGACGAAACTGCGAAGACCGCGGTCGAGAACGACCCGGATCTTGAAGCCATTCGTAAATTGATCGAAACACAGCCGCGCCGCACCCCGGCTGCGGTGGTCGAGATTGCGGGCGCTGAACGTCCGTCGGAACGTGCCGCCACGCCGACGCCGAACCCGGAGACCCCTGCGCCGACCCCGAAGCGCGAAAGCCGTGTGGCCCGCCTGGCTCTGGCCGCACTAGAGCAGGTCAAGGCCTTCCTGGCCCAACCCGAGGCCCCGCGTCGCCTGTCCCTGGCACTGCTGGTCCTGATTGTCTTCCTGCGGCCCCTGGCCGTTCTTGGCATGGCCCTGTTCGCGCTGATGGTCGGGCTGATCACCTATTTCTCGCTGGGTCCGGACCGCGTCGCCGAAATGGTTGTCGCCTGGTACCGACGCAAGAAGGAGGCCGATCCCGAGCGGGCCGAGGAAATCCGCGCCCGTGCCGCACGGATCAGCCAGCGCCTGGGCAAGATCGTCGACAGGTTGCCGGAACGCTGGACGCAGGGGCTCTATCTGCCAGATTTCGAGGAAAACAAACCTCTGCCAGAGTGTCTGACCGGCGATCCCTTCGACCGGCTTATCCCACAACGCGAATTGAGCTGAGGCCGACCCGGGCCCTTGCGGGTCGGCAAACCCTCGGGTAAGAAAAGTTATGTAATATCATAACGTATCCGATCATGCGCAACCTCAACACCCGCCTGAAATGCCGCCGCCGCAGTGCGGATCCGATGCGCGAATATGATCGCCTGCCACCCGCCCTGCGCGGGTTTCTGAGCGAAGCCGCCCTGCCCTGGTCGGCCCCTTCGGTGAAACGGGCGTGGGAAAAGGCGTTGAAACGCTACAACGGCTGCGAGGCGCAGGCGCTGGCCGCCCTGCGCCGCGCCGAACAGCGGTCCCTAAACAAAGACGCGCCCCGAATTTGGGGCGCGTCCTATCCTTGCGAAGCTGCGGGCGCGCTTAGTCGCGCAGCAGCTCGTTGATGCCGGTTTTCGAACGGGTCTTCTCGTCCACCCGCTTCACGATCACCGCACAGTAGAGGTTGATGCCGTTCTTCGACGGCATCGAGCCAGCCACGACCACGGAATAGGGCGGCACTTCGCCATACATGACCTCGCCGGTCTCGCGGTCGACGATCTTGGTCGACTGGCCGATGAACACGCCCATGCCCAGGACCGAGCCCTCGCGCACGATGCAGCCTTCGACGACTTCCGAACGGGCACCGATGAAGCAGTTGTCCTCGATGATGGTCGGACCGGCCTGCATGGGTTCCAGCACGCCGCCGATGCCGACGCCGCCCGACAGGTGCACGTTCTTGCCGATCTGCGCGCAGGAACCGACCGTGGCCCAGGTGTCGACCATGGTGCCCTCGTCCACGTGGGCGCCCAGGTTCACGAAGGACGGCATCAGCACCACGCCCGGGGCGATATAGGCCGATTTGCGCACGATGCAGTTGGGCACGGCGCGGAAGCCGGCTTCGGTCCACTCGGCATCGCCCCAGCCCTTGAACTTGCTGTCGACCTTGTCCCACCAGTGGCCGCCCTGCGGGCCGCCGTCCTGCTGTTCCATGTCCTTCAGGCGGAAGCCCAACAGCACCGCCTTCTTGGCCCACTGGTTCACGTGCCAGTCGCCGTTCTCCTGACGTTCGGCGACGCGCAGCTTGCCACTGTCCAGCGCGTTCAGCGTGTCCTCGATGGCTTCGCGGGTCTCGCCGCCAGTCGACGGGGTGATCGTGTCTCGCGCCTCCCAGGCGGCTTCGATCGCGGTTTCCAGTTGGGCGTTCGACATGTCTCGCTCCCTGTCCCTTGTTTGGATTCGCCCTGCTTCTAAGGGGCCGGGGCCTGTTGCGCAATCACTGCGAGCGTCGGGAAAGGGTGGGAAAGCGGCAGGATGGGCCTCAGCGCACCCGTTTCAGGTGGCGGCGCAGCAATTCCACCGCCGCCTGGCCGTCACGTCGCTGCATCGCGCCCAGGATGGCGGCGTGGTCCTTGTCGACACGCTGCACCCATTTGTGGCGCCAATGGGCGTGGAAATGGCGGGCCGATGCGATGTGCAGATCATCAATGGTCGCCAGCAGCCGCGGCATGGCGCAGGGGGTCAGGATGGTGCGGTGAAAGGCACGGTTTTTCAGCTCCCACTCCGCCATGTCCTCGGCCGCATCACAGGCGATGCGCGCGGCCTCGGCGGCGCGCAGGTCCCCGGCGGTCAGGCGCGGGATGGCGTGGGTCAGGGCCAGGGTCTCCAGCGCCACGCGCATCTCGATCACCTCGCGCACCTCTTCCGGGTCCAGCGCGGTCACCCGCATGCCCCGGCGCGGCTGGCTTTGCGCCAGCCCATGGGCCTCCAGCCGCAGCAGAGCCTCGCGCACCGGCACATGGCTGGTGCCGAACTCCCGCGCGATGTGATCCTGGCGCAGCTTCTCGCCCGCAGGCAGTTCCCCGGCCACGATCCGCGCGCTCAGCGCATCATAGATGCTGTCGGCCATGGTGGCGCTCATCGTCGTGGTGGTCATCGTGGTGGTCATGGGGGATCCCTCGGTTTCGAGATAATAGATAAAACCGCCCTGCGTGCATCGCAACAGGGAAATCGCGTGAAGGTGACGCGGGGTGTCTGGTCATGTTAGCGCCCACGCGCTAGGTCTTGAGGGAGTTCGAGTAAAAGGAAACGCGCGCATGAAAGACGACCGCAAACACCCGCTGCGTGACAGCCACCAGGATCGGGAACAGGCCCACAAGACACCTGATACGGCACAGACCCGGGCCCCGGCCTATCGCTTGGCCTATGACGACCAGGAGTTCATGTGCCGGGACGAGCTGCGCCCGGTGCGGCTGCAGCTGGAGCTGTTGAAACCCGAGATGTTGATGCAGGAGTACGGCGTCGAATCGACCGTGGTCCTGTTCGGTGGAGCGCGCATTCCGGAACCCGCCAAGAAGGACACGGCACGGACCGAAACCCTGGCCAACCTGTCCAAGTATTATGACGAAGCAAGGGAGTTTGCCCGGCTGATCACCTTGGAAAGCAAGCAGAACGGCCACAAGGAAAATGTTGTGGTGACCGGTGGCGGCCCCGGCGTGATGGAGGCCGGCAACCGCGGCGCCCAGGACGCGGGCGGCGTGTCGATCGGGTTGAACATTGTCTTGCCGCACGAACAGGCGCCGAATGAATATGTCACGCCGGATCTGTGTTTCAACTTCCACTATTTCGCCATTCGCAAGATGCATTTCCTGATGCGCGCGGAGGCGATTGCCATCTTCCCCGGTGGCTTCGGCACCATGGACGAGCTGTTCGAGAGCCTGACCCTGATCCAGACCGGCCGCATGAAACGGGTGCCAATCCTGCTGTTCGGGCGGGATTTCTGGGAGGGGATCATCAACTGGAAAGCGCTGGCCGATGCCGGCACGATCTCGGACGAGGACCTGGATCTGTTCCGCTATGTCGAAACCGCTCAGGAGGCGGTCAACGCGATTGCGGACTGGGATGGCAAGGGCGAGATTCGCGGGGCGATACCGGGGCGCTGATCCCCGGTTCGAACGGGGCCTTTCGCAAGCCCCACCCTCTGGTCACATACAGAACTGTTCGGGCAGTTTGCAGACCCGACGGCGGGCGGGCAGCGTGGTAATCATGTGGCCCGCCTCGGTCTTGTCGATCGAGAAGCCGAACCCCGCCAAACGGTGTTTCCATTCCCGAAAGCTCAGCACATGGGCACGCTGCTTGATGACGAAGTCAAGGATGTTTGCTTGTTCGGTTCGGCGCATTTGTACGCTCCTTCATGTCTGCTCAAGGTCAATCTTCACCGGCAGCATGGCGGAATGAGTGCGCAAATCGGGCCATTGTGAGGCATGTGGAAACAGTGGCGCCTCGGGCGAAGACTGTTTCCAAACCGACAGACATCAATGCGTGACCATCTCCTCGGGTTTGCGCCGGTGCACCTCTTTCACGATGGCGGCACGCAGGATCTGACTGATGGAGATCTTGTCGCGCTCCGAAATCTCTTTCAGGGCGTCAAGGGTGGGAGCGGGGAGGTTGAACGTGATCGATTCCATGCGCCCATCATCCCGCCCCTTGGTGAATCGTCGGTTAAGGAAAATTGACAAAGGTAAGGCGCAGGCTCAGCGCAGCCCGGCCTCTTCCTCGATCTGGCGCTTGGACTTGCGCTGGCGTTCCGTGTCGGACTTCAACTGCCCGCAGGCCGCCATGATGTCATCCCCGCGCGTCTTGCGGATGGGGCTGGCGTAACCGGCCTGGTAGATGATGTTGGCGAAGGCGCGGATGCGGTTGTTCGACGAGCGCTTGTAGGGCGAGCCGGGCCATTCGTTGAACGGGATCAGGTTGATCTTGGCCGGGATGCCCTCGATCAGCTTCAACAGCCGCCGTGCATCCTCATCCGAATCGTTCACCCCGTCCAGCATCACATATTCGAAGGTAATGCGTTCCGAGTTCGTCAGACGCGGATAGTCGCGCAGGGCCGCAATCAGCGTCTCGATGTTGAAGCGCTTGTTGATCGGCACCAGCACATCACGCACCTCATCGGTGGTGGCGTGGAAGCTCACGGCCAGCAGACAGCCGATTTCCTCGGCGGTGCGCGCGATCTCGGGCACCACGCCGGAGGTCGACAGGGTGATGCGGCGGCGGCTCAGCGCAATGCCTTCGCCATCCATCGCGATCTTCATCGCGTCACGCACGTTCTCGAAGTTATAAAGCGGCTCGCCCATGCCCATCAGCACGATGTTGGACAGAAGCCGCGTCTCATCCTTCGGCGCGCCGGGCACGGGCCATTCTTCCAGATCGTCGCGCGCCACCATGATCTGGCCGACCACCTCGGCCGAGGTCAGGTTGCGCACCAGTTTCTGCGTACCAGTGTGGCAGAAGCTGCAGGTCAGGGTGCAACCCACCTGCGAGGAAATGCACAGCGTGCCGCGCCCTTCCTCGGGGATATAGACGACCTCGACCTCGTGCCCACCGGCGATGCGGACCAGGTATTTGCGCGTGCCGTCTTCGGAGACCAGGCGGCGGATGACCTCGGGGATCTCGATCACGAAGTTTTCGGCCAGGAGGGCACGATAGGCCTTGGCCAGGTTGGTCATCGCGTCAAAGTCACGCACGCCCCAGTGATAGATCCACTGCCAGACCTGGCCGGTGCGCATCTTGGCCTGTTTCTCCGGCGTACCAGCCGCGATCAGCGCCTCGCGCAATTGCTCGCGCGTGAGGCCGACAAGGTTCTTCTTGTCGCCTTCCGGGGCCTTGCGGGGGATGGTCAGAACATCCTGGGTGATCGGGGTATCGGTGGTCATGGCGCGTTTCCTGAGGTCAGGGACGCAGTCTATACCGTAAGCGGAAGGCCTTGTCACGCGGCCAGAAGCACCTTGGTTTCATGGCCATTGAGGCAGCGCCGCGCAGTCGCCGTGACGGGGGCCTCGGCCAGCGCGGGGAAGAGCTGGAACAGCTCGGACCGAGCCGCCCCGTCCAGCCCGCCCAGAGCCCGGGCGCCAGAATGGAAGCTTTCACTGATCAGCCCGTCGGTGGTGACCAGTTGGTGGGTGTCGAACATCAGATGCAGGTAGACCGGTGCGGGAATGTCATGGGCGACATGAATGCCGCGCCAGCCGACCAGCCGAGCAGCCGGAGCCAGCAACTCCGCCTCGCCGAACCACAATTCGCAGAGCGGCCCATCCAGGGCCACACGGTGGGCCGGCGAGACGCAGATGTCGCGGGCATTGCCCAGCGCGCCCGATGGGATACGGATCGGATGCAGATTATGGCGGCGCGTCTCGGAGGCCGACACCCGGCGCGACCCGATCCAAGCCACCGGCTGTGCTCCATGATCCCGGGTCAGCACCAGGTCGCCGGGCCGCAGTGTTTCGATTGGGCGCGGCCCCTCGGGCGTGTCCACGCGCGTGCCGGCCAGAAAGCAGGGAATGACCCCACGATCGGGCGTCGTGCTGGTCGTATAGCTGGCGCCGTGATCGGTCGACACCAGGCTCTCCCCCTGCCCCGTCGTGCCGATCTGTGTCGAGGTCAGGCCGTCCGCTGCCCCTTCGGTCGCGGTCACCCCATCGTCGAACGAGACGAAGGCGACCACCGTGCCATCCACGACAAGCGCCACTGCGCCCAACCGGTGCACGCCGGCCTGAACCGAATAGACGTCGCTACCGGCAATCGTATTGTCGGGCGTTGCCGGCAGGGCATTGGTCGAGCGCACCGTGCCATTGTTGTTGTAGATCACGACCTCGACCACCGACGGGTCGGCGCCGTTGTCCAAAACAACCTCGATAAAGTCCTGCGACCCGGCGCCGCGGTACTTGATCTCGGACAGGTAGGGCGTGAATTCGGGCATGCTCCACTCATACGTCTTCCGCCCCCGGCAGGTGTCGGGGATGGGAAATGGTTACCAAAAGATTAAGCCGAAAATTGGACATGGGTGCGGTACGGCCGGGAAACCCCGGCCGTACCGCAGATCAGATCCGGATCAGTTGCAGCGTTTCTGCGCGTCGTCGACCGACGCGGTAAAGCCCAGCAGCGAGAAGCTGTCCTCGGTTCGCTTGCCGCGCGACGAGAAGCCGACCACGACCGCCTTGGCGCCGCGTTTCATCGCCGCGATGATCTTGGCATCGTCCTCGGGGCTGCGCGACCAGGCGGTCTCGCCGTCGGTGAACAGTTCGAAGTTCGAGCTGCCGATGGTCATCGCCACGGTGGAGCCATCGCGGAACGGATAACCGGCGGCAAAGCTGACCTGACCGGCCCCGCCTTCACCCTTCCAGTAGCTCACGAACATCAGGATCGTGCCGCGGCGGGCCGACACCAGACGCCCGTCCTGGGTCACAGTGCTTTCCGTGGGCGCGGAAACCGCCCAGCATTCGCCACTGCCGCTTTCTTCGAACACGCTCCAGGCGGTGTTCGCACCCACGCGGCTTTCCGAGTCCTGCGCAACCGCGCCCGTGGCGGCCAGCGACAAGGCCAGGGCGCCCGAAATTAGGATGGATCTCATGGTCAATACAGCCTCCAGCTGCCTCTGCCTCAAAGGGGCCCTCTGCGTCATCCGTTCTAGGCGGCGATTTTCCGCAGCTGGCCGTTTTCATCTCTGCGCGCACAGTTTAACGTAACATTGCCGATTTGTGAAAGACCCGTTGGCGGAATTTCGCGCGTTCGACCCCGGATAGGAGAGCAAAAACATGAGCAACGCCGAGCTGCTGTGCGAAATCTGGCGTGGAGACTTCATGGAAAGCCGCCACATGGGCCATGCGGTGGTCTGCGGGCCGGATGGCGAGATCGTCGAGGCATGGGGCGATCCGGACAAGGTGGTGCTGCCGCGCAGTGCGGCCAAGATGATCCAGGGGCTGGGTCTGGTGGAGAGCGGCGCGGCGGATGCGGCGGATCTGGCGCCCGAACACCTGGCGCTGGCCTGTGCCTCGCATGAGGGCGCGGCGATCCACACCGATCCGGTGAAACGCTGGCTGTCCGACCTGGGCCTAGGCGACGACGACCTGCGCTGCGGACCTCAGATGCCCAATGACCGTCCGGCCAAGAAGGCGATCATCTGCTCCGATCGCAAACCCTGCCAGGTGCACAACAACTGCTCGGGCAAACACGCGGGCTTTCTGACCCTGACCAAACACATCGGCGCGGGCCCCGAATATATCGACCCCGATCACCCGGTGCAGCTCGGCGTGCGCGAGGCATTCGAAGAGGTCACCGGCGCCCCCAGCCCCGGCTTCGGCATCGACGGCTGCTCAGCGCCGAACTTCGCCACCACCATGCAGGGCATGGCCCGGGCGATGGCCTTCTTTGCAAATGCGCGCGAGGGCGGATCAGCCCGCGAAAGTGCCGCCGCCCGGCTGCGCGACGCGATGGCGCTGCATCCCGAACTGGTCGCAGGTGAAGGCCGCGCCTGCACCGAACTCATGCGCGCCATGGGTGGGGCGGCAGCGATCAAGACAGGCGCCGAGGCCTATTTCGTCGCCATGCTGCCCGAACAGGGGCTTGGCATCTCGGTCAAGATCGACGACGGCGGCACGCGGGCAGCGGAATGCGTGATCGCTGCCCTTCTGGTGCGCCACGGTGTGCTGGACGCGGACCATCCGGCGACACTGAAACGCATGGACGCGGTGGTGAAAAACTGGCGCGGGGTCGAAACAGGCTTCATCCGCCCCGCAGCGACCCTGCGCAGGTAAGATCAGGCGGAGGCGGTCAGAGGCTCGCCTCCACCCGGAACCGCTCGGGGATGTGGTCTGCGCCGTCCAGTACCAGGTCGGCCATGACCTCGGCCACTTTCGGGGCCATTCCAAAGCCGATCTTGAAGCCGCCATTGGCAATGAATTCGCCGTCCCGCCCGGGCCAGGCGCCCAGCATTGGCGCGCGACTGCGGGCGCGCGGACGCAGGCCCGCCCAACGCTCCACCACGGGGGCAGCCTTCAGCACAGGCAGCACTTCGCCCGCCTTGAGCAGGATGTCATCCAGCAGCTCATCGGTTCCATCCGGTGACGTATAGTCCCGTTCCGAAGTCGATCCGACCGCCACGGTCCCGTTCTCATGCGGCACGATCAGCACCGGCCCGGCCGCGACCTGCGCCATGCTGCGCGCATCCAGCCCCAGCACGGCAGCCTGGCCCTTGACCCCGTTGCCGACCTGTTTCTCGCGATCATCCGACAGGGCCTTGAGCCCGGCCAACCCGGTGGCCCAGACAACGCGGCCCTCGGCAGGCGCCTCGCCGATCACCACCTCGCCGCCCAGCGCGCGAATGGCCCCGGCCAGCGCCTCGCAGGCAGACCGCGGATGGATGCGGGCGCTGAGCGTGTCGTGAATCACCAGCCCGGTCTCGGAGGTGGGCGACCAATCCCCACCCGGCGCGTCCACCACCTCCCAGACCGCCTGGCCCTGCCAACAGCCGCGCGCCGTCTCGGCCCGTTCGCGTGCCAGCTCCAGCGCGCGGTCGGTGTCGATGGGTTGCAACCGCCCGACCCTGCCATAGCCGGTGGGCAGGCCGGACAGCTCCGCCGCCCGCCCCCAGAACCCTTCCGCCGCGATCAGGCTCTGAAACTGAAACGCCTTGATATCATTCCACTTCTCCGGTGCATGGGGGGCCAGCATGCCGACCACGCCACCGGAACACCCCGCCGCCACGCCGGTGCGTTCCACCACCCGCACCTTCGCGCCCCTGAGCGCGCAGGCAAACGCCACGCTCAACCCGAACACGCCCGCGCCCATCACGGTCACATCAGTGATTGCCAAAGCGCAAATCCTTCCCCATTGTCGCCCAGTTGCCCCCACTCATAGGCGATCACATGGGACAGGACCAGACAGCCGAGCTTACTTGGAAGGACGGCGCCACACCGGTGGCGGTGCGTTTCGACGACCCCTATTTCAGTCTGCAGAACGGGCTGGAGGAAACGCGTCATGTCTTTCTAGCGGGCAATGACCTGCCTGCGCGGCTGTGCGAGGGGTTCCACGTGGCCGAGCTGGGCTTCGGCACCGGACTGAACATGCTGGCGCTTGCGCTGGTGGCCGAGGTGCCCGTGCGGTTTACCTCCTTCGAGGCCTACCCCATGGCGGCGGACGACATCGCCCGTGCGCTTGACGCCTTTCCCGAGGCGCGCGCGATTGCTGATCCCTTCCTCGACGCCTGGGCCAGCGGTGCCCGGCAGTTCCAGCTTGGCCAGCTCACGGTCGAGGTGATCGAAGGCGATGCGCGCCAGACCCTGCCCGCCTGGGATGGCGAAGCCGACGCCTGGTTCCTGGACGGGTTTTCACCGGCCAAGAACCCCGAGCTTTGGGGCGAAGACCTGATGTTGGCGGTCGGCGCCCATACGACACCGAATGGAACCTGCGCCACCTATACGGCGGCGGGCTTCGTGCGCCGCGCGCTCAGCGATGCCGGGTTCGAGATCACCCGCATCCCCGGCTACGGCCACAAACGCCACATGACGGTAGGGGTCAAACAATGAGCGGAACGGACAATCGCCTGGGCATCTGGCTCATGGTCGCCACCACTTTCGTTTTCGCCATGCAGGACGGTATCTCGCGCCACCTGGCCGAGGTGACCAATGTCTACATGGTGGTGATGGTGCGTTACTGGTTCTTTGCCGCCTTTGTAATGGCCCTGTCGGCGCGCCAGGCGGGCAGCCTGTGGAAGGCGGCGGCGACGGAACAGCCTTTCCTGCAAGCCTTTCGTGGCACGCTGCTGGCAGCCGAGATCTGCGTCACCGTGCTGGCCTTTACCATCCTGGGCCTGGTGGAAAGCCACGCGGTCTTCGCCTGCTACCCGCTGATCGTGGCGGCCCTATCGGGCCCGGTGCTGGGCGAACAGGTCGGCTGGCGCCGCTGGGCCGCCATCGGCGTCGGGTTGATCGGCGTGTTGATCATCCTGAAGCCGGGCTTTGGCGTGTTTTCCCCCGCCGCGATCGTGCCCCTGGTGGGCGCGGCCATGTTCGCGCTCTACGGGCTGCTGACGCGATACGCCGCGCGCAAGGATACGACCGCCACCAGCTTCTTCTGGACTGGCACGACCGGCGCGGTGGTGATGACCGCGGTGGGCGTGTGGTTCTGGGAGCCAATGAATGGGCGCGACTGGATCTGGATGGGCACACTCTGCCTATCCGGCGCCTTCGGCCACTGGCTCCTGATTAAATGCTACGAGGTCGCCGAGGCCAGCGCAGTGCAGCCGTTCGCCTATCTGCAGCTGGTCTTCGTGTCGATCCTGGGGGTCACCGTGTTCAACGAGACAATCGAGGCCAACGTGATCCTCGGCGCCGCCATCGTCGTGGGCGCAGGCACCTTTACCCTGATCCGCGCGCGCAAGGCGGCCTGACCTACCCTTTCATCTTTCCACAAGTATCCCGGGGGGGCAGCCCCCCGGCACCGCGACGTCGAGGAATGCGCCGAAGGCGCGTAAAGAGACGGCGCAACCCCTCGCGATATGCCTCTACCGCTTCAACTCCCGCGAAAGCTCCAGCGGCGCCACCTTGCCGGTCAGCCGCGCGCGGTAGACCGGCAGGCTTTCGGTCACCCGCATCACGTAATTGCGGGTCTCACGAAACGGGATGTGTTCGATCCAGTCGATGATGTCCACATCCGGGGACCGCACATTGCCGAAACGTTCCGACCAGCGGATCGACCGCCCCGGCCCGGCATTATAGCCCGCCGCGATCAGCACCGGGTTGCCGTCGAACCGCTCGATCAACCCGGCCAGATACTCGGATCCCAGACGCGTATTGTACGCCATATCCGTGGTCAGCCGCGCCTTTTCATAGGCGACGCCGACCTCGGCCGCCATGTCCTTGGCCGTGCCCGGCATCAGCTGCATCAGCCCCATCGCGCCCGCGTGCGAAACGACGGACGGGTCGAACTCGCTTTCGCGCCGGGCAATCGCCAGCTCCAGCGCACGCGGGACCGAGCGGTTGCCGCGCCCGATATCCGGGGTCGGGAAATACGGCCCGTGCAGTACCCAGCCCTGCCGTGCAGCGTATTTGGCCAGCATGACCTGCAAATGCGGCTCATCCACCGACCCGGCCCAATCCGCCAACTGGCCTATCCCCGTACGGGTCTGGCTTTCCGCCAGATGCACCACGAAACGTTCGGCCCAGTAAAGCTCACCCGCCGCATGCCAAAGCCGCGCGGCCTCCATCACCTCGCCACCCCAGAACCCCGCCTCGGCAAAGGGCGGAAAGCTTTCGGTGCCGGTCAGCGCCGGGTCCATCGGCAGACCTGCCTTCTCGGCGGCCAATTGGCCGTAGAAACTGGTCTGATACTCGGCACCAAATTCGTAAGCGGCCTGCGCGGCCAGCTCATTGCCAACCGCCTCCTGCGCGCGGCCCTCCCAGTACCCGGCCCGGCCAAGCGAGATCGGCGTCTCGACCCCTAGTCGGAAGGTGCGGAAATGTTCTAGCGCGACCCCCGGCTTGTCCAGCTTGCGCAGGGCCAGGTAACCCGCCAGCCACTCCAAATCGTTCTGGTTAGACCCACCGGACAGGTGGTGGGACGACGCGAGGCGATAGGCTTCCTCCGCCCGCCCCTCGCGCATCAGCCAGCGCGCCAACACCCGACGCCAGGAGGCCCAACGCTCGGGCTCGCCCAACGAGGCCGCGGAACCCGACCGTTCCAGCGCCAGCGCCGCGGCATCCTCGTTGCGCCCCTTGGAGGCGCGCCAGAGGAAACGTTCATAGGCAAGACCCGGATCATCCTTCAGCGCGGCGGGCACCTTTGTGATCAAAGCGTCCACGCCATTGACCTTGCGACGCAGGCCAATGCGCGCCTCGGCAAGCTTCTGGTGATCCGCCCCCACCAGCGGCACCATGCGCGCGGCCTGCTTGGTTTCACCCCGCCACAGAAGCATATCCAGCCGATCCCAGTGGTGGTCCCGGATCGTGGCACGCCAGTCGGATTTGAACGCAGCTTCCTCGGACGAGGACAGCGACATGGAAATCCAGGCCAGGATCACCTGCCCCTTGGCCTCTTCCTCAGCCCCTGTCGCCTTCAAAGCACGGGCATATTGCAAAGCGCCATGGCCGGTTTGCGGCGGCTGATTGGCGAAATAGGCCAGCACCTCGGCACCGGGCGTATCGGGGCCAATCGCCCCCTCCATCCGGCGGCGCAGCAGTTTCAATCCGGGCCAGTCGGCGTTCTCCGCCAGGAAAGCACGCGCCTCGGAAAATGTGCCCTCACCGGCGCGCAGCCGGTGCCAGGTAACCAGCTCCCCAGGCAAACCTGCTCCGGCAGCCTCGGCAGCCGCAGGCCAATCCTTTTCCGTGACCGCCTCCATCGCACGGGTCAGCGCGGCGACCTGAGAGGCATCTTGGGCAAGGGCGGGGAAGGCCAACCAGGCGGCGGCCAACAGGGTCAGAATCCGTGTCATGCGGAAAAGGTAGCGCCGCAATGTCACGGGACAATACACAAACTTGGCATTTGTTCTGATCCCGGCTAGTTTCCGCCGCGTTTGCAGCGGGGTGACTCGAATGCCCGGCCAACACTGAAACGGACAACAACAAAGGAGCGTGTCATGTTCAAAGGATCTCTTCCTGCCCTGGTCACGCCGTTCAAGGACGGCGCAGTGGATTTCGACGCGCTCAAGCACCTGGTCAACTGGCAGATCGAGGAAGGTTCCTCGGGCCTGGTGCCGGTGGGAACGACGGGCGAAAGCCCGACCCTGACCCACGAGGAGCACGAGGCGGTCATCGAGGCCACCGTGGAAGCCGCCGCCGGTCGTGTGCCGGTGATCGCGGGTGCGGGCTCGAACAACACCGCCGAGACGCTGCGTTTCATGGAACACGCCAAGCGCGTCGGTGCTGCCGCTGGCCTGGTGGTGACGCCTTACTACAACAAGCCGACCCAGCGGGGCCTGATCGCGCATTACACCACCGTGGCCGACGCGGTGGACCTGCCGATCGTGATCTACAACATCCCCGGCCGGTCCGTGGTGGACATGTCGCCCGAGACCATGGGCGAGCTGGCCAAGCACAAAAACATCGTCGGGGTGAAGGACGCAACTGGCGATCTGGCCCGCGTTAGCGACCAGCGTCTGACCTGCGGCCCCGAGTTCTGCCAGCTGTCCGGTGAAGACGCCACCGCGCATGGGTTCAACGCCCAGGGCGGCACCGGCTGCATCTCGGTCACCGCGAACGTGGCGCCGGGCCTGTGCGCGCAGATGCAGGCGGCGACGCTGGAAGGTGACTACGGACGCGCGCTGGAGATCGCCGACAAGCTGATGCCGCTGCACAAGGCGATCTTTACCGAGCCCGGCCTGGTCGGCGCCAAATATGGCCTGTCGAAACTTGGTCGCTGCTCGACCGAAGTGCGCAGCCCGCTGACCGAGCTGGAAGACAGCACCAAGGCGCTGATCGACAGCGCCATGGCCCATGCCGGCCTCATCTGATGAGCTTTGAAAAACGAGAGGGGGAGGTCGCCCTCCCCTTCGACCCCGCCGACAGTGACGGACCTCGGGTGGCCTTCATCGGCCGCGTACGTTCGCAATGGCAACCGGGTGACGCGCCGCGCAATATCGGGTCCGCGCGCGAGGCAGGGGCCGCCGCGACGGTCGAGCTGGAGCCCGGCTATGCCCAGGGCCTGCAGGGGCTGGAGGTCGGGCGCCACATCATCCTGATGTATTGGATGGACCGGGGACGGCGCGACCTGATTGTGCAAAGCCCGCGCCACACGGCCTCGGGACGTGGTGTCTTTTCCCTGCGCAGCCCGGTACGTCCGAACCCGATTGCCATGTCGACGGTCCAGATCACCGCTCTGGACATGGAAACAGGCGTGATCGGCATCGACGCGATCGACTGTTTCGACGGCACCCCGGTGGTGGATATCAAACCCTGGATCGAAACCATCGACATGCCGCAGGGCTGAAGCGGCACGGATAGCGTCACCAAAGCTGAGCAAGTTGCACGGCCGCAGGCCGGGCAGCGCCCGACCCTCCCCACGGGAGGGCGCTTTTGCGACGCTGAGAACACCACAAACGTTTCGGCATCTTCCACCGCGTGCCCCAAAGAACCGTTGCGAGGCGCCCACCCAGGTTCGGGCGCTACCCGCCCCGCTCAGTGCTGGCCTACCCGTCCGCCCGCGCCGTCGACATTTCGCGGAAGCGCTCGAACAGCATCACGTATTCCGCCGGGATGTCACGATAGGACAGAAGCCCGACCAGCTGGTCGCCCTCCATCACCGGCAGATGGCGAAAGGCATCGCCCAGCTTGGCCGCCAAGGCATCGGACACCGCATCGTCGATCCCGACGGTGACCGGATCCGCCGTCATCACCGCACTGGCCTGCGTCGCGGCCATGTCCATCCCCTGCGCCACGGCGCGAAAGACGATGTCGCGCTCGGTCACGATGCCTTTCAACGCGCGCCCTTCGACCACGGCCACGGCGCCCACGCGATTGGCCTCCATCACCCCCGCAACCGCGCGCAGCGTGGCCTCCGGTGAAACAGTATGCACCGGGCGGTCGCCCAGGATCTTGCGAAGGGTGGTCGTGCTCATGAGGTCTCCTGTCGGTTGCGTGGCCGAACTATGGTGCGCAAACGACAGGGGCGCAAGCATTGCACACCGGGGTTGGACAGGGTCTGGACAGCGCCCCCCGGGGCGCCTACATCCCGGCCATGGCCAAGAAACCCAAATCCGACCCAAACTACAAGGTGATCGCCGAGAACCGGCGCGCGCGGCATGACTATGCGATCGACGAAGATCTCGAGGTCGGCATCGTGCTGATGGGGTCCGAGGTCAAGTCCCTGCGCGAAGGCGGGGCCAATATCGCCGAAAGCTACGCCGCCGTGGAAGAAGGCGAGCTGTGGTTGGTCAACGGCCGCATCGCGCCCTATGCCCAGGCCAAGACCTGGGGGCATGAGGAACGGCGCAAGCGCAAGCTCTTGGCCTCGAAACGGGAACTGGCGCGGCTGTGGAACGCGACCCAGCGCAAGGGCATGACCCTGGTGCCGCTGGTGCTCTACTTCAACCACAAGGGCCTGGCGAAGATGAAGATCGGAATCGCCAAGGGCAAGAAGCACCACGACAAGCGCGCGGACGCGGCCAAGCAGGACTGGAACCGCCAGAAGGCCCGCCTGTTGCGCGACAAGGGCTGACACGCCTCACCCTTTCATCTTTCCACAAATATCCTGGGGGTCCGGGGGGCTAGCCCCCCGGCACCGCGACCCGGAGGAAAAGCGCGAAGCGCGTCTGACGACGGGGCGCAACTCAGCCCCGCCCGTGCGGCGCCTCCCAGTCCAACACCGGATTGATCGGGATGATCCGATGCGGATTGATGGTCTCGTGGCTGTAGTGATAGTGCCGCACGATATGGTCGAAATGCACCGTGCCCGCCACGCCCGGGTATTGGTAGAGCTCCCGCGTATAGGCCCAGAGGTTCGGGTAATCCACCAGCCGCTTGCGGTTGCATTTGAAATGCAGTTGATAGACCGGATCAAACCGCGCCAGCGTGGTGAAGAGCCGCCAGTCGGCCTCGGTCAGACGGTCGCCCAGCAGGTAGCGGTTGTCGGCCAGGTGCCCCTCCAGCCAGTCGAGACTGTCGAACAGTTCGCCGACCGCCGCGTCATAAGGCGCCTGGCTGGTCGCGAAGCCCGCCTTGTAGACGCCGTTGTTCACGGTGCTGTAGATGCGCGCATTTACCTCTTCAATACGGTCCCGTAGGGGGTCCGGCCAGTAATCATCGCCATTCCCGGTCAGCCCGTCGAAGGCCGAATTGAACATGCGGATGATCTCGGAGCTTTCGTTGGACACGATGGTGTCACGCTGTTTGTCCCAGAGCACCGGCACCGTCACCCGACCCGAGACATCGGGCACCGCGCGCGTATAAACCTCGCGCATGAAACGCGCCCCGTGCAGCGTGTCGCCAGTTGCGCCGGGAAAATCCGCCTCGAACGTCCAGCCGTCCGACAACATGTCCGGATGCACGACCGAGACGTCGATGTGATCCGACAACCCTTTGATTTCACGAAAGATCAAGGTGCGATGCGCCCAGGGGCAGGCATAGGAGACATAAAGGTGGTACCGCGCGCTTTCCGCGGCAAACCCGCCTTCACCCGACGGGCCCGGGGCCCCGTCCGGCGTCACCCAGTTGCGAAACTTGGCCTCCTTGCGCACAAAGGCGCCACCGGTGGATTTGGTGTCATACCAGGTGTCATGCCAGGTGCCATCAACAAGCTGTCCCATGGGATCTCCTTTCCCGACCAACCTAGGCACTTGGCCCCGGTGCGAAAACCGGCACCCCCGCGCAGGGGCGTTGCAAATCTGCACAGGCAGGCCGGGAAACGCAGTGTCACCAAAGGTTAACTTGACCGTAACCAAGCGAATGGCATGATTGGCTTCGGTCTTGGAGGATGGACTATGGAATTTCTGCCCAAAGAGGTGCGCGAAGGCCTGGAAGCGGCCCGCAAACGCGACCTGAAGAAGAAGTCCCGCCTGCGCGTGCGCGTGAACGAAGAGGTGTTCCCGGTGCTGAAGTTCTGGGACACCGGCTTTGCGCTGGATATCGAACGCGCACCCCGGCTGCGCGGGCTGGTCGACCTCTATGACGGCTCGCGCCACCTGTACCAATGCCTGATCGTCGCCTCCGAGGAGGAAGACGGCCAGATGAAATACGAGTTCAAGCGAAGCACCGCGGTCGAGGATCGCGCGCCCCTGGATTTCGCCCGCGAGGAAAATGCACCCATCGGGCTGATCCCGCGCATGGTCTGAGCCCGCTCAGCCGCGCGCCAGACCCAGACGCAAACCCAGGCCGATCAAGATGCCACCGCCCAGACGGTGCAGCCAGACCCCGGCCCGGTCCGATCCGCGCAGGGCCCGGGTAATGCGTTCGGCCAGCACGACACAGATCGCATCGGCACTGGAGAACATCACGTTCACCACGGTGCCCAGCACCATCAGCTGCGCCCAGAGCGGCAGGGCGGCCGAAGGATCGGTGAACTGCGGCAGAAAGGCCACGTAGAAAATCGCAGTCTTCGGGTTCAGCACCTCGACGCTGATACTTTCCCAAAAGGCGCGGCGCGGACTTTTGGCTTCGACCCGTGCATCCGCCGTCACGCCCGCCTCGCGATTGCGCATCAGCTTGATTCCCAGCCAGATCAGATAGGCCGCCCCGGCCAGTTTCAACACGGCATAGAGCACCGGCACGGCCTGGAACAGAACCGCCAACCCCAGCGCGGCGGCAAAGACATGCACGTAGCCGCCCACGTGGATGCCCATGGCCGCAAACCAACCCGCACGCGGTCCGCGCGCAAGGGTCTGCGCGGCGGTATAAAGCATCGACGGCCCCGGCATATAGGCAAAGACGGCGGTGGCCAGAACGAAGGCGATCAGGATATCGGCTGAGGGCACGGGGCCTCCTTTGGGTGTAAGGAGACCCTAGGGGCGTTCAGATAACGGAGCAAGTCAGGGGCGGATCTCGACCTCGGTGCCGATGCCTGCCACCGCCCAAATCTCGCGCATCTCGGCATCCGACACGGCGATGCAGCCCGCGGTCCAGTCATAGGGTATGGCGCCGATCCGCCCCAGCCCGTTAGGCTGGCCGTGGATCATGATGTCGCCGCCGGGGGAATAGCCGCCCGCGCGGCCCCGTGCCACATCCTCGGGCTGCGGATAATCAATGCCCAGCGACAGGTGATAGGCGCTGTTGGGGTTGCGCCGGTCGATGGTGAAGGTGCCTTCCGGCGTGCGCCCGTCGCCCTCGCGGTCCTTGTCCCCCTCGGGGTCGAAGCCCAGCGCGATGTCATAGGTGCGCACCACCTCGCCATCCTTCCACAGGGTCATGCGGCGGGCGGATTTCTCGATCAGGATGCGGTCGATCCGGTCGGGCAGAGCCACAGTTACGGGCGGGGCGACGGGGCTATAGCGGTCATAGAGAACCACCGCCGCCCCGGTCAGGATCAGCAGAAAGGTAAGGGCGGAAAACAGGCGGGCAAGACGCAACATGGCGCCATGTCACCCGGGGCAACGCCCGGGCGCAAGCCGACGGCCCGCACCCGGCAAGTCACCGCTTACTGCAGATCGCCAAAGGCTGCCTGCATACGCTCCACCGCCTGGGCCACCCGCGCGCGCGGCGTGGCCAGGTTGAAGCGCAGGAAACTGTCGCCGCCCAGGCCGAAGGTCGGCCCGTGGTTGGCGGCAATGCGCGCCTCCTGCTCGGTGCGCTTGGTGAACTCCTCGCGCCCCATGCCGGTGCCCGCAAAGTCCACCCAGGCCAGGTAGGTCGCCTGCAAACCCATCGAGCTGAGGCCCGGGATCGCATTGATCCCCTCGTCGAACAGGCGACGATTGCCGTCCAGATAGGCGACCAGCTGATCGACCCAGTCGGCACCGTCCGGGCTATAGGCGGCCTCGGCCATGAACAGGCCGAAACTGTTGGCAGAAATGCCCATCGCCGCCATGCGTCCGGCAAACTTGGCGCGCAGCCCCTCGTCATGGATGATCACGTTGCCCACGTGGCTGCCCGCCATGTTGAAGGTCTTGGTGGTGGCGGTCATCATCACCAGCCGGTCTTCAATGCCCGGGATCTTCGCCATCGGGATGTGGGTACTGCCGGGCATCACCAGGTCATGGTGGATCTCGTCCGACACCAGCACCAGGTCGTGGCGCTTGGCGAAGGCGGCCACACCCTCCAGCTCTTCCCGGGTCCAGACGCGGCCGCCCGGATTGTGCGGCGAGCACAGGATGACCATCTTTTCCTTGCCGGTCATCGCCGCGTCATAGGCGTCGAAATCGTATTCGTAGCGGCCGTCGTTGTTGACCAGCGGCATCTCGACCACCTCGCGCCCGGCGGCGGAAATCACCCGGGCAAAGGCGTGGTAGACCGGGGTGAACAGCACGACACCATCGCCCGGCTGGGTGTAGGCATCGACACACATGGCGGTGCCATGCACCAGCCCGTGGGTGGTAAAGATCGCACCCGCGTCGACCTCCCAATCATGCCGCGTCTTCATCCACCAGCGGATCGCATCCTTGTAGCTGGCATCGTCGCCGTAATAGCCATAGATGCCGTGATCCAGCATGCCCTGCAGCGCCTTCTGCACCGCCGCCGGCGGGCGGAAATCCATATCCGCCACCCACATGGAAATCCCCTGATCGGCGGGCACACCATAGATCTTCTCCATCATGTCCCATTTCACCGAATGGGTGCCGATGCGGTTGATGTCCTCGTCAAAGTTGATGGGGGTGGTCATTCGGATCTCCGTGTACTCGCGGCCTGCGTCATCCGGCACAAGCTAGCGCCGAATTCGCCGCGCGCAAGGGGCGTTGCGCCGGAACCGGTCATCGCATACATGAACCCCATGACTTTGCGACCGATCCTGATCCACCCCGACCCGCGCCTGAAGAAGGTCTGCGATGCCGTACCCGACCTGTCGGATGAGCTGCGCACGCTGGCCAAGGATATGCTGGAGACCATGTATGACGCGCCCGGCATCGGCCTGGCCGCGCCGCAGATCGGCGTGACCAAACGGCTGATCGTGCTGGACTGCGTCAAGGAAGAGGACGCCGCCCCCCAGCCCACGATCATGTTCAACCCCGAGATCATTCGCGAAAGCGACGACACCAATGTCTATGAGGAAGGCTGCCTGTCGATCCCCGAGCAGTTTGCCGAGGTGACCCGCCCGAAAGAGGTCGGCGTGCGCTGGCTGGACATGGATGGCAATGTGCAGGAACGCGACTTCGACGGTCTCTGGGCGACCTGCGTGCAGCATGAGATCGACCACCTGAACGGGGTGTTGTTCATCGACTATCTGAAGCCGCTGAAGCGCCAGATGATCACCCGCAAGATGCAGAAGTTGAAGCGCGAGATGGCGCGCGGATGAGCCACCGACCCTTCCTCATGTGGCCCGACAAGCGGTTGCGATCGGCGGTCGATCCCGTCGAGGCCGTCACCGACGAGACCCGCGCGATCTGGGACGAGATGATCGAGGCGATGGATGCCATGCCCGGTGTCGGTCTGGCCGCCGTGCAGCTGGGCATCATGCAGCGGCTGGCGGTGGTGGATGCCTCGGACGAGCGTGGCCAGGCGGTGCGCATGGCCAACCCTGAAATCCTGCATGCCTCGGTCGAGTATCGCGAACACGAGGAAGCCAGCCCCAACCTACCCGGCGTCTCGGCCAAATTCATGCGCCCGCGTGCGGTCACGGTGCGGTTCCTGAACGAGCAGGGTGTCTGGGACCGCAAGGATTTCGTCGGCATCTGGGCCACCTCGGTGCAGCACCAGATCGACCACCTGAACGGGCGCATGTATTTCGACAACCTGTCGAAGACGAAACGCGACATGCTGATGAAGAAGGCGAAGAAGCTGCGATAAGGGCCAGTTGATAGGGCCGCGCCCGACCCTGGGTGGGCGCGTGCCAACACAGCTATCCTGCGCCGTATCCGCCACACTCGGACCATTGCCGAGGATAGAAACGTTGCAAAAGCGCCCTCCCGTGGGGAGGGTCGGGCGCGGCCCGGCGTTGCCGCCGGACCAGCCCATCGAAAGGGAAGAATGATGCGCATCATTTTCATGGGAACCCCCGATTTCTCGGTCCCCGTCCTGGACGCTCTGGTCGACGCCGGTCACGAGATCGCCGCCGTCTATTGCCAGCCGCCCCGCCCCGCCGGGCGCGGCAAGAAGGACCGGCCGACACCCGTGCATGCCCGGGCCGAGGCGCTGGGGCTTGAAGTGCGCCACCCGGTGTCGCTGAAAGGGGTCGAGGAACAGGAGGCCTTTGCCGCTCTGGGTGCTGATGTCGCCGTGGTCGTGGCCTATGGGCTGATCCTGCCGCAGGCCATTCTGGATGCGCCCGCGCATGGTTGCCTGAACATCCACGCGTCCCTGTTGCCGCGCTGGCGCGGCGCCGCGCCCATTCACCGCGCGATCATGGCGGGCGACGCGGAAACCGGCATCTGCATCATGCAGATGGAGGCCGGGCTGGACACCGGCCCGGTGCTGCTGCGCGAAGCCACGCTGATCGGCGCCGAGGAAACCACCGCCGGGCTGCATGACCGCCTGTCCGACATGGGCGCGGGTCTGATCGTTGAGGCCCTGGGCAAGCTGGGCAGCCTGGTGCCCGAGGTGCAGCCCGAGGACGGTGCGACCTATGCCGAGAAGATCGACAAATCCGAGGCACGCATCGACTGGACCCGCCCGGCCGTCGAGGTCGATCGGCTGATCCGCGGCCTCTCGCCCTTTCCCGGCGCGAAATGCGATATTGCCGGTGAACAGGTCAAGCTGCTGGCCTCGCGTCTGGTGGATGGCGCGGGCGCACCGGGCCAGGTGCTGGACGGGCTGACCATTGCCTGCGGGACCGGCGCGGTCGAGATCCTGCGCGCCCAGCGCCCCGGCAAACGCGCGATGGAGGCGGAAGACTTCCTGCGCGGCTTCGACCTGCCGGACCGGATTTCCTGACCTTCACATCGCCCGCACAGACCCCATATTGGGGATATGCCCATCGTGTTTCTCATCATCGTCGGCGCTGCCGCCGGGTTCCTGGCCACACGGCTGATGGACGTGCAGACCTCGGTCCCGGTGACCGTGGCGATCGGTGTGCTGGGCGCGTTGGTCGGCAGCCTGCTGCTGCGCCTGGCGCTGGCCATGACCGGTTTGGCCTTCGGCTTCGCGGGTGCGGTGCTGGGGGCACTGGCACTGATCTGGCTCTGGAAGACGTATTTCCGCGGTTGACCTGCCCGCCTTACCCGGCCAATCCTCGCCGGAGTTGAATAGAGGAGCCCCTGATGACCGATACCCTGACCTCCGGTGACGTCGCCCTGATGGGCGTGCCGCTGGACATGCACTCCTCGTTCCTCCAAGGCCCGGCCTTTGCGCCCGGGCGCATCCGCGAGGCGCTGCATTCTGGTGCGGCCAACCTGACCGCCGAGGATGGCACCGACCTGGGCAGCCATCCCGGTTTCAAGGACACCGGCGACCTGGACGTGTTCGAGCAATTCGGGCCTGAGGCGATTGCCAAAATCGAGGTGGGCGCGGCCGAACGTCTTGCCACCGGCGCACGACTTCTATCCCTGGGCGGGGACCATTCGGTGGCGTATCCCCTCATCAGCGCCCATGCCGACCGCTACGAGGGGCTGAACGTGCTGCATATCGACTCGCACCCGGACCTCTATGACGAACAGCCGCTGGGCAAGCTTGGCCATGGCTGCCCCTTCGCACGGGTGATGGAAACCGGCAAGATCAAGCGCCTGGTACAGGTCGGCATTCGCACGATGAACGCGCATCAGCGCGAACAGGCGGATCGCTTCGGGGTCGAGGTGGTGGACATGCGATCTTGGAGCGCGGACTACACACCCGAGTTCGACGGGCCGGTCTACCTGTCACTGGATCTGGACGCGCTGGACCCGGCCTTTGCGCCCGGCGTGTCGCATCACGAGCCGGGCGGGCTGTCCACCCGCGAGGTGATCGACCTGATCGCACGCTTCAAAGGCCAGCTGGTGGGTGCCGACATTGTCGAGCTGAACCCTCATCGCGACCCCTATGGCATGACCGCGATGGTGGCGGCGAAATTCGTCAAGGAAATCGGCGCGCGGCTGCTGACGCGGTGATTGCCCGCGCGGATCAGTCCCGCGGCGGCCGGGCGCGGTAGACCGGCAGGCGCCAGCCGAAGGCCAGCGATCCCGCACGCAGGGCGAAGGTGACAAGGATACAGGCCAGCACCGGGGCGATGGGTTGGGGTAGGAAAGCAGCTGCCAGCAAAGCCGCGCCCGCCCCGGCGAAAGCAGCGGTCACGTAGAGCTCTCCCTGTTTCAGCACCAGCGGCACCTCGTTGCAGACCACATCGCGCATGAGCCCCCCCAGCGTGCCGGTGGCAACCCCCATCACAAGCACGATGGGCACGGATTGCCCCAGGCCCATGGCGACACTCGCCCCGGCGGCAACGGCGATTGCCAGCGCGGCGGCGTCCAGCCACAGAAGCGCCCGGTAGCGGCTTTCCAGCAGATGCGCGGTGAAGAACACCAGAACCGCGCCCGCGCAGGCTATCGCCAGCGGCATCGGGTCCCCGACCCAGAAGACCGGGTCGCGATCCAGCAGAAGGTCGCGCACGGTTCCGCCGCCCACCGCTGTCAGGCAGGCCATGAACAGGAAGCCGATGATATCCAACTGCGCGCGGCTGGCGACCAGCGCGCCCGACAGCGCGAAGACGAAAACGGACAGGTAATCGAGGACCTGCGGCGTCATCATGATTTGAAGGGCGCCATGCCCTCGCGGGCCAGTTCGTCCGCGCGTTCGTTTTCGGGATGGCCCGCATGGCCCTTGACCCATTCCCAAGTCACATGGTGACGCGCCTGGGCCTCGTCCAGCCGCTGCCACAGGTCGGCGTTCTTCACCGGCTTCTTGGCCGAAGTCTTCCACCCGTTGCGCTTCCAGCCGTGGATCCAGCCGGTCACGCCGTTCTTCACATATTGGCTGTCGGTCACCACGGTAATGGCGCAGGGCTTGCCCAGGGTCTCGAGCGCATTGATTGCCGCCAGAAGCTCCATGCGGTTGTTGGTCGTATTTGCCTCGCCGCCCTTCAGCGCGCGTTCCTTGACCAACTTGCCACCCTCCTTGGCCTGCAAGAGCGCGCCCCAGCCGCCCGGCCCGGGGTTGCCGGAACAGGCGCCATCGGTATAGGCAAAGAACTCAGCCATCGGTGCGCGCCGTAGCGGTCAGGATCACGAAGGTCTCCACCCCGCCTGCCAGACCTTCGCCATTGCCACGGCGTGTTCGGGTCACGGTAAATCCGGCCTCTGTCACAAGCTGCACCAGCTCATCCTCCTGATAGTAGCTGTAAAAGCGACCCAAGCTGTCGCGGGCCTCTCCTGTGCCCAGCTTCATGCCCAGATGCAAGGCCCCATTCGGGGTGAGCGCGCGGTGCAGGCGGGCGAGGTGGCCGGGGAAGTCCGCCTTGGGCGCGTGAAGCAGGCTGAAATTGGCCCAGATCGCATGGAACCGGGCAATGTCATCGAAGGCGTCGAATGTCTGCACCTCGACCTTCAACCCGTATTTCTCCAGCGCCAATTCGGCCATGGCAGGCGTGGCGTCGCGGGCCGTGACCCGGTAGCCCAGATCCCGAAACTGCACCGCCCATTGACCCGGCCCGCAGCCCAGGTCCAGGATGTGCCCGCCTTCCGGCACATCGGCCAGAAGGGCGGCGATATCGTTCTGCTGCTCGATATCCCGTGTATCGGCGTGCCCATCGGCATAGAGCGCTGCCGCCTCGGTATAGACCGACAATGTCTCGCGGTCGCTCATGCTTTCTCGAACGCCAGTTTGAGACCCAGACCGGCGAAGGCGGCGGCAAAGCTGCGGCGCATCCAGGTCATCGCGCGCGGGCTGGAGAGCACGCGATCGCGGGCAAGCGCCGCGAAGGTGCCGTAGCCCACGAAGACAACGAAGGTCATCGCCATGAAGACCCCGCCGAGGCTGAGCATTTCGGCGGTGGCAGTGGCGGGGCTGCCCGACAGGAACTGCGGCAGGAAGGCCAGGAAGAAGATGGAGAGCTTCGGGTTCAACACGTTGATCAGCGCCCCGCGCGTGGCGATCCTGCGCAGGGTGCGGGTGCTGGGCGCAGCATCGAGGCTCAGCGCGCCGCGATCCCGAAGCGTAGCCCAGGCGAGGTAGAGCAGGAAGGCAACGCCAGCGAATTTGACCACCTGGAAGGCGATGGCCGAGGCATGCAGGATCGCCGCCAGCCCCAGGATCGCCGCCAGCATTGCGGGCACGATGCCCAGGGTGCAACCAACCGCAGCAGCGACGGCGGCAGCGCGGCCCTGTGTCAGACCCGTTGCAAGCGTGTAGATCACCCCGGTGCCCGGGGCGAGTACGACAATCAGCGCGGTGGCCAGAAATTCCGGTGACATGTGAACCTCCCATCTGTTGGCCGCATGGGACAGGAGGGCGCAGGGAAAGTAAAGCCCTGCGTCAGGCCGGTTCGCGCAGCACGCGGGGGACCTTGAATTCGATGTTTTCCTGCGCGGTTTCCACCAGTTCGACGGTCACGTCATAGCGGTCGCGGAAGGCGTCGATCACCTCGTCGATCAGCACCTGCGGCGCCGAGGCCCCGGCGGTCAGCCCGACCCCGCGCACGCCTTCGATGGCGCGCCAGTCGATCTCGGCCGCGCGTTGAACCAGCATCGAGTAGTTACAGCCAGCGGCCTTCGCAACCTCAACCAGGCGGCGCGAGTTCGAGCTGTTCGGAGCGCCAATCACCAGCAGAGCTTCAACCTTCGGCGACACGGCTTTCACCGCCTCCTGCCGGTTGGTGGTGGCGTAACAGATATCTTCTTTGTGCGGGCCGATGATTGCGGGGAAGCGGGCGCGCAGGGCGGCGACGATTTCCACCGTGTCATCCACCGACAGGGTGGTCTGGGTGATATAGGCCAGGCGCTCCGGATCACGCGGGGCAATCGTCGCCACGTCCGCCGGGGTTTCGACCAGCAGCACCTCGCCTTCGGGTAGTTGACCCATGGTGCCGATGGTTTCGGGGTGACCCGCGTGGCCGATCATCACCATCTGAAGCCCGTTTGCGTGATGGCGTTCAGCCTCGATATGTACCTTGGACACCAGCGGACAGGTGGCGTCGACATAGACCATCTGGCGGCGTTCGGCCTCAGCAGGCACCACCTTGGCCACCCCGTGGGCCGAGAAAATCACCGGCCGGTCGTCGGGGCAGTCTTCCAGCTCCTCGACGAAGACCGCGCCCTTGGCCCGCAACCCGTCCACCACGAATTTGTTGTGCACGATCTCATGACGCACATAGATCGGCGCGCCCCATTTCTCGATCGCCATTTCGACAATCTTGATGGCGCGGTCGACACCGGCGCAGAAGCCACGTGGCGCGGCAAGGTAGAGGGTCAGCGGGGGCTTGGTCATCTGGCATCCACCATGGGTCTGTTCGCGGCCCTTCATATCGCCATCCACCGGCAAGGGTCCAATCAATATTGAAACAGGCGCAATGCAAATAACCGGAGCGAATGGCCCCGGTTCTTCGGTCTTCTTGTCCACGCCATCGGAGTGTCCCTCTCCCTTGGCGCTTCTGATCGGCAGGGTTCAGCCCTCGTCACCCTCGCCATCGCCCTCATCGGCGGTGGTCGGGGCGCGATCGGTGAACTCGCGCGGTTCGCGCGGGGGCCGACCGATGACATCTTTCAACTCGTCCAGCTCGATGAAATTGTCAGCTTGACGGCGCAGCTCATCAGCGATCATCGGCGGCTGCGACCGGATCGTCGACACGATCGACACCCGTACGCCCTTGCGCTGCAGCGCAGCCACCAGCGGCTTGAAATCGCCATCGCCGGAGAACAGCACGATATGGTCCACATGGGCAGCGATTTCCAGGGCATCGACGGTCAGTTCGATATCCATGTTGCCCTTGACCTTACGCCGTCCCATCGAGTCGGTATATTCCTTGGCCGGTTTCGTCACCATCGAGAAACCGTTGTAGTGCAACCAATCCACCAACGGACGGATCGGAGAATAGTCGTCATTCTCCAAAAGTGCGGTGTAGTAGAAGGCACGCAGCAGTTTGCCTCGGCGCATGAACTCCTGTCGGAGCAGCTTGTAGTCGATGTCGAACCCGAGCGACTTCGCCGCCGCGTAGAGGTTCGATCCATCTATGAACAGCGCGAGCCGTTCGTCTCGGTAGAACATAATGCATCCTTTCGAATTCTTTCGCCGAACATGTCGTGAGTGGTATGGGATTGATCTATACGCCGACGAAAGATTTAGGCAACTTAGGGAAGTTTGGCCATGTCGCAACCCCAATCCGCGTCGAATTCAGGCGAAAATGCGCTAATCGCGCTAGGTGGCAACCTTGGCTCTACCCATGGTAGGCCCGAGGAAATTCTGCGTCACGCCCTGACAGCGCTGGCAGCCCCGGACATTGAAATCGCGGCCGTGTCTCGTTTCTTCCGCACGCCTTGTTTTCCTCCCGGTGCGGGCCCGGATTTCGTGAATGCCGCAGCTGTGATATTAACACATCTTGCCCCGAATGTCCTGCTTGAGCGCCTGCATAAGGTAGAAGCTGAGTTGGGCCGTGAGCGGAACAACCGATGGGAGGCACGGGTCGTCGACCTGGACCTTCTGGCCATGGGCGAACGGGTTCTGCCCGACTCGAAAACACTGGCCCACTGGATTGACCTGCCGCTGGAACGCCAGACCCGAGAAGCACCGGACCAACTGATTCTGCCCCATCCGCGCATTCAGGACCGCGGGTTTGTACTGGTGCCATTGGCCGACATCGCGCCTGACTGGTGCCACCCGCAACTGGGCCGGACCGTCACCGAAATGCTGGCCGCCCTGCCAGAAAGCGAAATTGACGAGATTGCGCCGCTCTAGCGGTGCGGCCCTGCAGCGAATCGGCTTGCCTTCATACGGTCAAGCCCCTAAATAGGCACTTCACACCCCTTGCAAGGATGGAGCTGCACATGGCCCGCGTGACGGTCGAAGATTGCGTTGACAAGGTCCCGAACCGGTTTGAGCTGGTAATGCTCGCCGCACATCGTGCGCGCGAAGTGTCCGCTGGTGCCGAGATTACCGTGGATCGCGATAACGACAAGAACCCCGTCGTGTCGCTGCGTGAAATCGCCGACGAGACCCAGACGGCGGACGAGCTGCGCGAGCGCATGATCGAAAGCCACCAGACTCAGATCGAGGTGGACGAACCCGAGGAGGACCAGATGGCCCTGCTCATGGGTGCCGAAGCTGCCGACAAGCCGGCCGAGGACGACATGTCCGAAGAAAAGCTGCTGCGCGCGCTGATGGAAGCGCAAGGCCAGGGCTAACCCCCTCTGCGAATGGGAGCATCGCGGGTGGCGAGCTGGAAAGACGAGCTTGAGCATCTCGACATCGACGGGCTGATCGAGCTCATCGCCACCTACAATCCCAAGTCCAATTCGGACCTGATCCGGGCCGCCTTCGAATATGGCGGCCTGATGCATTTTGGCCAGTATCGCCATTCCGGGGATCCCTATTTCACCCACCCGTTCGAGGTGGCGCAGATCCTGGCCGACATGCAACTGGACGATGCCACGATCATCACCGCTCTGCTGCATGACACGATCGAAGACACCGGGTCGACCTACTCCGAGGTCACCGACAAATTCGGCGCCGAGATTGCCGAACTGGTCGATGGGGTCACCAAGCTGACCAACCTGCAACTGTCCTCGTCCGAGACCAAGCAAGCCGAAAACTTCCGCAAGCTCTTCATGGCCATGTCCAAGGACATGCGGGTGATCCTGGTCAAACTTGCCGACCGGTTGCACAACATGCGCACCATCAAGGCGATGCGACCGGAAAAGCAGATCATCAAGGCGCGCGAGACGATGGACATCTATGCCCCCTTGGCCGGGCGCATGGGCATGCAGTGGATGCGCGAGGAATTGGAAGACCTCGCCTTTTCCGTTCTGAACCCGGACGGGCGCATGTCGATCATGCGCCGTTTCCTCAGCCTGCAGAAACAGACCGGTGACGTGATCGAGAAGATCACTGGCGACATCCGCATCGAGCTGGCCAAAGCCGGGATCGACGCGGCCGTGCTGGGCCGTGCCAAAAAACCTTATTCGATCTGGCGCAAGATGGAGGAGAAGGAGCAGAGCTTTTCACGCCTCTCGGACATCTACGGGTTTCGCATCATTACCGCTAGCGAAGGCGACTGCTATCGCGCTCTGGGTGCCATCCACCAACGCTGGCGCGCGGTGCCGGGCCGGTTCAAGGATTACATCAGCCAGCCGAAATCGAACGGATACCGCTCGATCCACACCACCGTATCGGGGCGCGACGGCAAGCGGGTCGAAGTGCAGATCCGCACCCGCGCGATGCATGACGTGGCCGAAACCGGCGTCGCGGCGCATTGGTCCTACAAGGACGGGGTGCGGTCCGAAAACCCCTTCGCGGTCGACCCGGCCAAGTGGATCGCCACCCTGACCGAACGGTTCGAGACCGCGGATGATCATGACGAATTCCTCGAGCATGTGAAGCTCGAGATGTATTCGGACCAGGTCTTCTGCTTCACGCCCAAGGGCGAAGTGGTGAAACTGCCGCGCGGTGCGACCCCGCTGGATTTCGCCTATGCGATCCACACCAAGATTGGCGACAGCTGCGTCGGCGCCAAGGTGGACGGGATCCGCGTGCCGCTGTGGACCCGGATCAAGAACGGCCAATCGGTCGAGATCATGACCGCCGAGGGGCAGAGCCCGCAGGCCACTTGGATCGACATCGTGGTCACCGGCCGCGCCAAGGCCGCCATTCGCCGCCGCCTGCGCGAAGAGGACCGCGACCGGTTCATCCGCCTGGGCCGCGAGCTTGCCCGCGTGGCCTTTGAACATGTCGGGCGCAAGGTCACCGACCGGGTGCTGGAGACCGCCGCCAAGCAGCTGCGCCTGAAGGACGCCAGCGAAGTCCTGGCCCGGCTAGGCAGCGCCGAACTGACCGGGGTCGAGGTGATTGCCACGGTCTATCCGGAGCTTCATTCCGTGGGCGACGAGATCGACGTGGACGCCGCCGTGGTCGGGCTGGAACCCGGCCAGGCCTTTACACGCGCCGATTGCTGCCAACCGGTGCCGGGCGAACGCATCGTCGGCATCACCTATCGCGGCAAGGGCGTGATGGTGCACACGATCGACTGTAAGTCGCTTGCCGAACTTGAGGACGAAAGCAACCGCTGGGTCGACATTCAATGGCATTCCGGCCGCCACCCTGCGGTGCACACGGTCAGCCTGGACACCACGATTGCGAATGACGCTGGCGTGCTTGGGCGTATTTGCACATTGATTGGCGAGCAGAAGGCCAATATCTCGGACTTGAGGTTCCTGGATCGCAAGCCGGATTATTTCCGGCTGATCGTCGATGTCGATTTACGTGATCTTGAGCATCTGCATGCTGTCATGCTTGCGCTCGAGGCCGACAGTGACGTGGCCGCTCTGCGCCGCCATCGGGATCTCGACCGAAAACCGTAACCGGCCGCAAGGTCCAGCCAGATGGGGGCAAGCGTGTTCAAGCGCAACCCACGCAGCTATCTCAGGATCGTCGCGGAGTTCTTCTATCCGCGCGGTGGCTGGTATCGTGCGGCGGGCTACGTGATCCATCGCGTGCGCAGGTTGCCTGATCCGCCCCACCGTATCTCGCGCGGGATCGCCGCCGGGGTCTTCGTCTGCTTTACCCCGTTCTTCGGCATGCATTTCCTGTTCGCCGCAATTGTCGCCTGGGTGATTCGCGGCAATATCCTGGCCTCTTTGCTTGCAACCTTCTTCGGCAACCCACTGACCTTTCCGTTGATTGCCGAACTGTCGATCAGCTTGGGCGCGCGGTTCATGGGGCTGCCGATGGACATCCACCTGCCCCAGATCGTCGAAGCCTTCGGCGCTGCGCTGGGCGACCTGTGGTTCAACTTCAAGGCGGCCTTTTCCGATGCGCGTGCCGATTGGCGTGATCTGCACCATTTCTTTCACCGCGTCTTTCTGCCCTACCTGGTTGGCGGACTGCTGCCCGGAGTGGGATCAGGCATGATGGCCTACGGATTGTCGCGCCCGGTCATCCACGCCTATCAACGTCGCCGCATCAAGAAGCTGCGCGCGCGATATGAAAAACGCATGGCCGCGCGCACGGAGGCTGACGTAGCCGAATAAAGGCGCTATGGATTCGCCTGAGACTAACGTCACGCCTTTATCCTGGGTCAGGGTAAAGGCGTGACGCTACGGGACATATCAATGTTGTGGGCGTTTCCTCCATAACCTGTGATTCAGGTTTTGGACGAAACGCTTTAGGCGAAAAGGAACGCGCGATGACCGACTTTCTGGGCCCGTTGCGGCTGGGTGTGAACATCGACCACGTGGCCACCGTGCGCAATGCGCGCGGCTCGGCCTATCCGGACCCGGTGCGGGCCGCCAAACTGGCCGAGGAGGCCGGCGCCGACGGCATTACCGCCCACCTGCGCGAAGACCGCCGCCACATCGCCGACGCGGATATCGATGCGCTGATGGAGGCGCTGACCGTGCCCCTGAACTTTGAAATGGCAGCCACCGACGAGATGCAGGAAATCGCCCTGCGTCACAAACCCCACGCGGTCTGCATCGTGCCCGAAAAGCGCGAGGAACTGACCACCGAGGGCGGGTTGGAAGTGGCGCGCCAGGAAAACCGCCTGGCCCATTACATCAAGCCCCTGCGCGACGCGGGCTGCCGGGTGTCGATCTTCATCGCCGCCGACCGGGCCCAGATCGAAGCCGCCGCGCGCATCCGCGCCGAGGTTGTCGAGCTGCACACCGGCGCCTATTGCGACTACCACGCCGAGGGCCGGTTCGACGAACGCGACGCCGAACTGGAGCGCCTGCGCGAAATGTCCGCCTTCGCCCATTCCCTGGGTCTGGAGGTGCACGCGGGCCACGGGCTGACCTATGACACGGTCGCGCCGGTTGCGGCCTTCCCAGAGGTGATGGAGCTGAACATCGGCCATTTCCTGATTGGCGAAGCAATCTTCCGCGGCCTGACCCCCGCCATCGCCGAAATGCGCCGGATGATGGACGAGGCGCGGGCGTAAAGCGGGTCCAAAACTTTTCAGAAAAGTTTTGTCGCGCAACAGAGAGGACGGGACATGAAAGCAGTCTGGTACGAAGGGTTCGGTCCCGCCGATCAGGTGCTGATCCATGGCGAGATGCCCACGCCCGATCCGGCCCCCGGTGAGGTTCTGGTGCGCGTGCATGCCTCCGGCATCAACCCTTCGGACGTGAAACTGCGCGCGGGCGCGCGGCCCGGCGCGACCATGGCCTATCCGCGCATCGTGCCCCATTCGGATGGCGCGGGCGTGATCGAGGCGGTGGGCGAAGGGGTCGATCCCGCCCGGGTCGGCCAGCGGGTCTGGCTGTGGAACGCCTGCTGGCAACGCGCCCTTGGCACCGCCGCCGAATATGTCGCCCTGCCCGCCCACCAGGCCGTGCCCCTGCCGGACGGCACATCGTTCACCGAAGGCGCCTGCCTGGGCATCCCCGCCATGACCGCCTGGTATGCGCTGTTCCGCGACGGGCCGATCGCGGGCAAGACCGTGCTTATCACCGGCGGCGCGGGCACGGTCGGGCGCTATGCCTGCCAGATGGCGGCCCTGGGCGGGGCGCGGGTGATCACCACGGTATCCTCCACCGAAAAGGCCGCCCATAGCGGCGCGTCGGACTGGGTGAACTACCGCGAGGCGGACGTGGCCGAAACGGTGCGCGACATGACCGGTGGCGACGGTGTCGACCGGATTGTCGAGGTCGATTTCGCCGCCAACCAGGCCGCCAGCCTGGCGCTGATCAAACCGGGCGGCACCATCGCCTCCTACGCCTCCGCCAGCCAGATGGCGCCGGAGCTGGCCTTCTACCCGTTCATGTTTCTGAACGTGACCCTGCAGATGCTGATCATCTACCAGCTCGACCATGCCACCCATGCGCGGGGTGAGGCGCAGTTGTCCGACTGGCTGGCTGCAGGCAAGCTGACCCATGCGGTCGTGCCCGGCGGCACCCTGGCCGATACGGCTGCCGCCCATGCCAAGGTCGAAGCCGGGCAGAAGCTGGGCACCGTCGTGGTCGAGGTCTGAGCGATGATCGGGCTTGAATGGATCGCGCTCTGGGTGGCCTGGGTCCTGGCCGGGGGCAGCCCCGGACCGGCCACCCTGTCGATCGCGGGCACCTCAATGACCCACGGGCGCCGCGCGGGCCTGGTCTTTTCCACCGGCATCCTGTTCGGATCTGCCTGCTGGGGCCTGGCCGCCGCCGCCGGGATGAGCGCGGTGATGCAGGCCAATGCCTGGATCTTCGAGATCCTGCGCTATGCAGGTGCCAGCTACCTGCTGTTCCTGGCGCTGAAATCCCTGCGTTCGGCGCTCAGCCCGCAGATGCCGACCAAGGGCCGCGCCCATGGCGGGGCCGCAGCACAGATCTTCACCAAGGGTGCCTTGATCCACCTGACCAATCCGAAAGCCATCCTCAGCTGGGCCTCGATCTATTCCCTAGTCCTGCCCGCGGGGGCCTCTCCGGCGCAGGTCTTCGGCCTCTTTGCCTTCCTCTACTCCGGCTCGCTCTTGATCTTCCCGGGTTATGCGGTGCTGTTTTCCACCCCCAGCGTGGTCGCGACCTATGCCCGCCTGCGCCGCTGGTTCGAACTGGTCTTTGCCGGGTTCTTCGGCTTTGCCAGCCTCAAGGTGCTGACTGCCAAACTGGGGGACGCCACATGATCCTGGGCATCGGCACCGACCTTGCCAATATCGAGCGCATTGCAGGCACCCTAGATCGCTTCGGCGACCGGTTTCGCACCCGCGTCTTTACCGAAACCGAACTCGCCAAGGCCGCACGCCGCAAGGACGAGGCGGGTACGCTGGCCAAACGCTGGGCGGCAAAAGAAGCCTGTTCCAAAGCGCTTGGAACCGGACTGGCCATGGGCATCTCCTGGCGCGACATGGCGGTCACCAACCTGCGCACCGGACAGCCGGTGATGGAAGTGACCGGCTGGGCCGCCGAACGGCTGGCCGAGATGACCCCACCCGGGCATGAGGCAATCATTCACGTCACCCTGACTGATGATCACCCTTGGGCGCAGGCCTTCGTGGTGATCGAGGCACGACCTCTCACCCCGACTTCGGGTTGACTTGGCGCCGCCATCCGCCCACATAGCCCCGAACAGCCCGCACTCGCAGCAACAGGCAGGACAGATCATGGCAGAGAAGAAAGAGGACGGCCTTTGGGAGAACGTGAAAACGATCTTCTGGGCGCTCATCATCGCGGGCCTCTTCCGCACGTTGTTCTTCCAACCTTTCTGGATCCCCACCGGGTCAATGAAGGACACGCTGCTGATCGGCGATTTCCTGTTCGTGAACAAGATGGCTTATGGCTACTCGCGCCATTCCTGCCCCTTCTCGATGTGCCCCATCTCCGGGCGGATCTTTGCCTCGGAACCCGAGCGCGGCGATGTAGTCGTGTTCCGTCACCCGGTGTTGAACACCGACTACGTCAAACGTCTGATCGGCCTGCCGGGCGACAAGATCCAGATGAAGGACGGGGTGCTTTACATCAATGGAGAAGCTGCGCCGCAGGAACCAACTGGCATCTTCGAGGAGATCAAGGCACCGCAGGGGCGTTTCGGCACCGTGCCGCGCTGTTCCAACGACCCGGTCGGCCAGGGCGGCGTCTGTGAGAAAGAGCGATTCATCGAAACCCTACCGGGCGGCGTTGAACATGCGGTCCTGAACGCCACGATGCGCAACGGTACCGACAACACGCGTGTCTTCACCGTGCCCGAGGGGCATTACTTCTTCATGGGGGACAACCGCGACAACTCAACCGACAGCCGGGTCGCTCAGCAGGCAGGTGGTGTCGGTATGGTGCCCGCCGAATACCTTCTGGGACGGGCTGATCGCGTGATCTTCTCCTCCGCCGGCAAGCGGCTGGTCTACTTCTGGACCTGGCGCGGGGACCGTTTTTTCGAGGCAATCGAGTGAAACTGTCGACCGACCTCAAATCCTTCGAGGATCGGTTGGGTCACAGCTTTGCGCGGCCAGAGCTGTTGATCCGCGCGCTGACGCACGGCTCGATCAGCTCGAACACACGGCCCGACAACCAGCGGTTGGAGTTTCTGGGGGACCGAGTGCTGGGCCTGGTCATGGCCGAAAAGCTGCTGAAGGATGATCCCGATGCGCCCGAAGGCACGCTGGCGCCGCGCTACAACGCGCTGGTGCGCAAGGAAACCTGCGCGGATGTGGCGCGTCAGATCGACATCGGTGCGGTCCTGAAACTCGGCCGATCCGAGATGAAGACCGGCGGGCGCCGCAAGCTGGCGCTGCTGGGCGATGCGATGGAGGCGGTGATTGCCGCGATCTATCTGGACGCCGGGTTCGAGGCGGCACAGACGGTGATCCTGGCCCTGTGGGGCGACCGAATTCAGAATGTCGAGGCCGATGCCCGCGACGCCAAGACCTCACTGCAGGAATGGGCCCAGGCGCGCAAATTGCCCCCGCCCTCTTATGTCGAGCTGTCGCGCGAAGGGCCGGATCACGCCCCTGTCTTCACAATCGAAGTTCGGCTGGAAAACGGACGCAGCGCAACTTCGAAGGCGCCATCGAAACGGGCGGCCGAACAGGCGGCCGCCAAGGCGCTTTTGGCAGAACTCAAGGGCTGACCCCGATCACGAAGCGATCGCCAGCCCCTCTTCGCCATTGCTGCCCGGCAGTCGGAACCGGGCACCGTCCTGTTCAAGCCCGCGCGCCTGCTCGTCGAGCATGTTAACCGCGGCACTGGTTTCTTCGAACATGGCGGCATTCTGCTGCGTGACCTGATCCAGCCGGTTCACCGCTGTCGTGATCTCGGACAGGCTGTCGGCTTGCTGACCAGAAGCCTCAGCAATCGCACCGACCAAACCGTTCAGCTTGTCGATCAGTTCCTCAATTTCCTCCAGAGACTTTCCGGAGGCATTGACCAGCTCAACCCCGGCGTCCACCTGTTCACCCGATGTCGAGATCAGCCCGGCGATCTCATGCGCCGCATCTGAGGACCGCTGCGCCAGGGCACGCACTTCGGAGGCAACCACCGCAAAGCCGCGCCCGGCCTCACCTGCACGCGCCGCTTCGACCCCGGCATTCAGCGCCAGAAGGTTGGTCTGGAAAGCGATCTCGTCAATTACACTGGTGATCTTCGACACCCGGCGCGAACTGTCCGAAATCTCGGTCATGGCCGAAATGGTGCGGCTGACCACATCCCGCCCGGCGGCGGTGCTGGTCAGGGTATTCTTGACCGCAGCGCGCGCCTCATTCGCGCCTTCGACGGTATTCTCGACCGTGGCGGAAAGCTCGGTAATGGCGGCGGCGGTTTCTTCCAGGGACGACGCCTGACCTTCGGTCCGTTGGCTCAACTCCATGGCCGCCACATTCAGATTCTGGGCCTCGCCCTTGATCACGGCCGAACCTTCCACAATCGAGCCGATCAGATCGGCAATGGTGCGCGCAGCAGTATTGAAGTCCTGTCGCAACCCCTCGTAAGCCTCGGGAAAGGTTTCAGAGATATGGACGTCCAGATCCCCGACTGACATCGCCTCAAGGGCTGCGGCCAAGGTGTCGGTCACCCGCTGCTGCTCGGCCCGCGCGGCTTCGCGCTCCGCTTCGATCTGGGCACGTTCAGCCTCACGTTCGGCCTGCAGGCGCGCGTCTTCTTGCAGCCGCTCCCTTTCGGCCCGCGCCTCGGCCTCCTGCAAGGCCATTTCCTTTTCCAGCGCCTTTTCGCGCTCTCGCAACACTTCGGCATCCCGCGCCGCCTGTTCCTGTTCCAACCGCCGACGTTCCACCAACCCTTCGCGGAACACCTCGATGGATCGCGCCATTTGCCCGATTTCACCACCCGATGCCACATGCGGCACCGGCGTTTCAGTGTCTTGCGCGCGCATCCCTTTCATACGCTCGATCAACGCACCGATTGGACCGGTCACGCTGCGCACCAGGAAGGCCGAGGGGATGATCAGCAACAACAGCATCACCGCCAGCGCCCCAAAGGACACGTACCGAAGATGGGCCAGATCGGCGCGGATGTCGGAAACATAGGCCCCCGATCCGACAATCCAGCCCCAGGGTTCGAAATGCATCACATAACCAAGCTTGGTCTCGGCAATGTCTGAGCCCGGCTTGAAAAACTCGTACTCGACCATGCCACGCCCATTGTCGACGGCCATATCCCTGAGCGCCACATAGAGCGCGAGCCCATTGGCATCCTTGTAGCCGGACTGGTTCGTCCCCACGAGGTCCGGCTTCGCACCATGGGACAGGATCGTCATCTCTTCATCAATGGTAAAGAAATAACCCGACGTGCCGAATCGCAGGCTGGCCAGATGCTCCTTGGCCATTTCCTGCGCCTCCTCCAGGGCCAGGCGCCCGGCATCAACATCGTGCTGTAAGGCGTGAAGCTCCCCCAACCCGGTTTCGACCACGTCAGACAAGTGCTGTTCCCGCATCTCGTAGGCGTTGACAACCGCCTGAGAGAGGAGGAACTGCGTCAATAAGGCAGTCAGCAGGACGGCAAGCGCCACCACCGCATAAATGCGGGTGGAGAGGCGTTGATACAGGGTCATCAACATGTTGTTTCCTTATTGGTGGTGCGCGCGTTCACTCTTTCCACTAAGGGGAATGTCTCAAGAATGCGTAAAAAAGCGGCAGAGCTGTCGTATTTCACCCGATAAGGGAGTTGATCCACAGCATTCTCGCAGAACGTGCTCGACGTGACGCACTGGCCCCCCGCGCCGGAATGCGATACACCCCGAAACCGCAACAAAGGACATGCCATGACCCAACGTGCCGGTTTCGTCGCCTTGATCGGAGAGCCCAATGCAGGCAAATCGACCCTGACCAATCACATGGTGGGGGCGAAGGTTTCGATTGTCACCCACAAGGTGCAGACCACCCGCGCACGCATTCGCGGCGTGGCACTGGAGGGCGACAGCCAGATCGTCTTCGTCGACACGCCCGGCCTGTTCCAGCCGCGCCGCCGTCTGGATCGCGCCATGGTCGCCGCCGCCTGGGGCGGGGCCGCAGATGCCGACATCATCGTCCTGCTGATCGAGGCCCATCGCGGCGTAACGGACGGGGTGAAACGCATCCTCGACGGGCTGGAGGAAATCGGTCGTGGTCGCCAGATCGCGCTCGCCATCAACAAGATCGACCGGGTTCAGGCCGAAGACCTGCTGGCCCTGACCAAGGACATGAACGAGCGGTTCAACTTCATCGAAACCTTCATGATCTCGGCCGAGAAGGGCCATGGCGTGGACGACCTGCGCAAATGGCTGGCCGAGCGCATGCCGGAAGGTCCCTGGCTCTATCCCGAGGACCAGATCGCCGACCTGCCCCTGCGCATGATCGCCGCCGAGATGACACGCGAGAAACTGACCCTGCGCCTGCATCAGGAACTGCCCTACCAGCTGACCGTCGAGACCGAAAGCTGGGAGGAACGCAAGGACGGCTCGGCCCGGGTTGAACAGATCATCTATGTCATGCGCGACGGCCACAAGGGCATCGTCTTGGGCAAGAAGGGCGAGACGATCAAGGCGGTTTCGCAAAGCGCCCGCGCCGAGCTGGAAGAGTTCCTGGGCCGCAAAATCCACCTGTTCCTGCAGGTCAAGGTGCGCCCGAACTGGCTGGAAGAAAAAGAGCGCTATTCGGAAATGGGTCTGGATTTCCGGGACGGCAACACGTGACACGGCTGACGGCGGATGTCTGGGTCTCGGCCTATCTGACCCGCCTACGGCTGCAGGACATTCCGGCCTTTGTCGTAAAGAAGGGCGACCTGACCGCGGGCGCCGTGCTGGTCAAGCTGAACACGCTGGACGGCCAGGCCACGGCCTATCAACGCAGCTTTGACCTGATGAGCGGCGAACGCACCTGGGTGGTGCTGTCGGAAGGCGAGGAACGCTCTGTGGACGAGGCCCTGGCCCGCCAACGCAGTTTCGACCCGGACCTCTGGGTGATCGAGGTCGAGGACCGCGCAGGGCGGCACCTGCTGGACGAGCCGGGGCTGGCGGACTGACCTTTCCCGTCCCGGACTTGACCCGGGACCTCCTCTCCCCTTGACCCACCCCCACGAGACGGCACAGTACCCCTATGGACTGGCGGGATCAGGGCGCCCTACTGAGCGCGCGCAAACATGGTGAGACCTCGGCGATTATCGAGGTCTTCACGGCCGAACATGGCCGCCACGCCGGCGTGGTGCGCGGCGGTGTCAGCCGCAAGATCGCGCCGATCCTGCAACCCGGCGCGCAGCTGGACGTGGCCTGGCGGGCCCGGCTGGAAGAACATATCGGCAGCTTTACCGTCGAACCGGTGAAAAGCCGCGCCGCCGTGCTGTCGGATCGCACCGCGTTGGCCGGGCTGAACGCGATCTGCGCGCTGTTGGTCTTTGCCCTGCCCGAACGTGAACCCCACCCGGTGCTTTACACCCGCACCCAAGCCATGCTGGACCTTCTGTCCACCAACGAGGCCTGGCCGCTGGCCTATCTGAAATGGGAGCTGGCACTGCTGGAGGAACTCGGCTTCGGCCTCGACCTGTCGGAATGCGCGGTGACCGGGGTGCGCGAGGACCTGGCTTATGTCTCACCGAAGTCCGGCCGCGCGGTCAGTGCGGAAGGCGCGGGTGACTGGGCCGACCGGCTGCTACCCCTACCCCCCGAACTGCTGGGCGTGGGCAGCGGCGACCTGACCGGCGTGCTGCAAGGGCTTGTGACCACCGGCCACTTCCTTGTCACCCGACTTGCCCATAGTCTGCATGACAAGCCCCTGCCCGAAGCCCGGGCACGGCTGATGGATCGATTGAAGAGGGAGGCCGCATGAAAAGCTTTGCCGAGATGCGCGAGATGGCCGTGGCCCGCAAGGGCGAGGAATTCCTGGCCGCCCATATGCCCACCGCACCCGCCGTGCCCCTGCGCGACCAGACGGATGACCGCGTGCTGGCGACCTTTGCCCGCGGCGTGTTCCAGGCCGGGTTCAGCTGGAAGGTCATAGACGCCAAATGGCCCGGGTTCGAGACCGCCTTTCACGGCTTCGACGTGGGGCGCAACGCCTTCATGTCGGACGAGGACCTCGACAACGACCTGCGCAACACGGACATCGTGCGCCACGCAGGCAAGATCCTGTCGGTGCGCGACAACGCCATCTTCCTGTCCGACCTCGCCCGTGAACATGGCTCGGCGGCGGGCCACCTGGGCAACTGGCCGCGCGAGGATGCGGTGGGGCTGTTCGCGCTCTTGAAGAAACGCGGCGCGCGGCTGGGCGGCATGACCGGGCCCTATGCGCTGCGCGCGCTCGGTTACGACAACTTCATCCTGTCGAAATCCGTGGTCGCCGCGCTGAACCTGGCGGGCGTGATCGACGGGGCGGCCACCTCGAAAAAGGCGCAGACGGCGGCGCAAGAGGCGTTCAATGCCTGGGCCGAGGAAAGCGGCGAGAGCCACGCGGTGATCAGCCGGGTGCTGGCCTACGCGGTGCCGGACTAGCCCCGGCGTGGGTCCAACAGGCGCATCATCATGCGCAACTTCGGATCATTCTTCGCCAGCCGCGCCAGCAACTGGCGATAACCTGCATATTGCGCGGGCACTTTCAGTTGGCCGTGCTCGCCAAAATCAAGCTTTACCCCGCCTGCAATCGTCTTGCCGAGAGGCTCCGTGCCTCTCAATGCCGAGAACGGAAATGCCCGCCCACGCCGCAACAGGCCCGACCGCGTGATCTCGGTCGCGCCAACGGACAGGCGGGTGAAAGACATATACAGGATCAGCAGCCCGATCAGACTGAGCCCGCACATGATGGTAAACACCGCCCAATCCTTTGGCGTGACCTCGGCGGATGGCAGCACGACCAGTGCGTAGAACGCGGCTCCGCTACCGAAGAAGGCAAGTATCGCCAGAACTGTCACAAGGCTCTGCGAAGGCCGCATGACCAGAACGTCCACCTGTCCGATCCCGGTCTCATGCGGCATCTGACCGGGGGTGGCATCCTCGGTCCAACCAGCTCGCGTCTGCGCCATCGCGCGCCGCTCAGCCCCGCCGATCACCCGCCATTTCCACCAGATCAGCGGCAGAAACACGGCCATCAGACCAAAAAACAGGACCGGTTCTTCGCTGGCAAAGGCCCAAACGCCCTTTAGGTCTTCAATAATCGTCATATCTATGGTTCCTGTCACGCCAATACCGGGCAAGGATGACGCATATACGCCACTGTCCAGCCACGGTATACAGGTCGAAAAAATCGGGAACCTCAAGATGTCCGGCGAAGATAAAACCACCCATTTCGGTTTCCAGACCGTGCCCGAGTCGGAAAAGGCCGGCAAGGTGCATGGGGTCTTTACCAATGTGGCCTCGAAATACGACATCATGAACGATGTCATGTCGGTCGGCATTCACCGCATCTGGAAAGAGGCGATGATGGACTGGCTTGCCCCGCGCAATGGCCAACGCCTGCTGGACGTGGCGGGCGGCACCGGGGACGTGTCCTTCAAGTTCCTTGGCCGCGCGCCGGAGGCTTCTGCAGTGGTCTGCGACATGACCGAAAGCATGTTGGTCGAGGGGCGCAAACGCGCCGAAGCGGGACAGAAGGCCGACAAGCTCGACTGGGTCGTGGGCGACGCCATGGCGCTGCCGTTCGAGGACAACAGCTTCGACCGCTACACGATCAGCTTCGGCATCCGCAACGTGACCCGCATTCCCGACGCCCTGGCCGAGGCCCACCGCGTGCTGCGCCCCGGTGGCCGCCTGATGGTGCTGGAGTTCAGCCAGCTGCCCAATGACGGCATGCAGAAGCTTTATGACCTCTATTCCTTCAACATCATTCCGAAGATGGGCAAGGTGATCGCGGATGATGCGGACAGCTACCAGTATCTGGTTGAAAGCATTCGCAAATTCCCGGATCAGGAAACCTTCGCGACCATGATCCGCACCGCCGGGTTCGAGAACGTGAAATACCGCAACCTGTCGATGGGCATTGCCGCGCTGCATTCGGGCTGGAAGATCTGAGATGAAGGGTCCGCACAATATCTGGCGCCTGATCCGCACCGGCGCCACCTTTCAGCGCACCGGCGCCATGGGCGTGGTCCTGGACGCGCTGGACGCCCCGCCGCAGCTACGCCTGGCCGCCCGCATCATCGGATTTCCCTTTGCCTGGCTCGGCAAGAAGGGTGACCCGGACCTGCCGCCGGTGACCCGCGCCATTACCGCGCTGGGACCCGCCTACATCAAGTTCGGTCAGATCCTGTCGACACGGCCCGACGTGGTCGGCGCCGAGCTGGCCGATCAGCTGCAATACCTGCAGGACAAGCTACCGCCCTTCCCCACGGATGTGGCGCGCAAGATGATCGAGGAAGAGCTCGGCCGCCCGGTCGACGAGATGTTCACCGAGTTCTCGGAACCCGTCGCCGCCGCCTCCATCGCGCAGGTACACCGCGCGCGCCTGGCCGTGGACGGGTCCGAAGTGGCCGTGAAAGTGCTGCGCCCCAAGATCGAACGCGCCTTCCGTACTGACCTCGACGCCTTCCATTTCTCGGCCGCAGTGATCGAATTCCTGCTGCCCCAGACCCGCCGCCTGCGCCCGCAGGACGTGGTCGCGCATTTCGAAAGCGTGGTCATGGGCGAGCTGGACCTGCGGCTGGAAAGCGCCTCGGCCAGTGAATTTGCCGAGAACACCCAGGGTGATGAAGGCTTCGTCGTGCCCCAGGTACGCTGGGGTCATTCCGGCAAGACGGTAATGACGCTGGGCTGGGGCGAAGGCATCCCGGCCAACAAGCTTGATGACATCCGTGCCTCGGGCTTGGACATGGACCGGCTGGGCGAACGCGTGCTGCAGCTGTTCCTGTCCCACGCCTTGCGCGACGGGCTGTTTCACGGCGACATGCACCAGGGCAACCTGAAATTCGCCCCGAACGGCGATATCATCGCGCTTGATTTCGGCATCATGGGCCGGATCGACGAATACACCCGACGGGTCTATGCGGAAATCCTCTATGGTTTCATCATGCGTGACTACACCCGCGTGGCCGAGGTGCATTTCGAGGCCGGCTACGTGCCCGCCGACCGCGATGTCGAGGAATTCGCGCGTGCCCTGCGCGCCGTGGGCGAGCCGATCTTCGGCATGGATGCGACGCAGATTTCGATGGGGCGCCTGCTGAACTATCTGTTTGAAGTGACCGAGAAATTCGGCATGGAGACGCGAACCGAATTGATCCTGCTTCAGCGCACCATGGTGGTGGTCGAAGGGGTCGCGCGGTCTCTGAACCCGCATATCAACATCTGGCAGGTCGCCAAGCCGGTGGTGGAAAGCTACATCACCAACTCGATCGGGCCGAAGGCTTTGCTGACGGACCTGGCGAAGACCGCGCGCGTGCTGGCCCGGTTCGGCCCGCGCCTGCCTGCCCTGGCCGAGGCCGCGCTGATCGCACAATCCATGCCCGAGCCCGAACCCGACCGGGCCCGCCCGCTGCGTGCCATGGCTTACGTGGCCCTGGGCGGCGGGCTGTCGCTGGCGGCGGTCTGGATCTCAACCCTGCTCTGAGGCGGCCAGCTCCAACGGCATGGCGGGCGCATAGGCCGCATCGCCGTGATGCGCCTTCCACAGGCAATAGGCGGCCATGCGCCAGTGAAACAGCGGCGCGAGCGCCCGGTAGCGCCGGGCGAGCTGCGGGTCGCCATAGGCCTCCAGGAAAGCCGTCACCTGGTCCGCCGACAGCGGCGCGTTTCCATTCACCCTCTGCATGGCGGGCGAGAGGAACAGCGCCAGGTCCAGGCAGGGATCACCAATCGCCGGACATTGCCAGTCGATCAAGGTCAGCTGGTCGCCCCCTTGCAGGATGTTGCCGGGGATCGGATCACCGTGCAGAAACGCCGCGCCCTGCAAAGCGGCATGGGCGGTGGGCGCAGGGGGAAGCGCGCCCATCGCACCAATCTGCGCCAACATCGCGCGCCCCTGTTCGATCAGCCCGGTGGCGTCCGGCAAGGCCCGCGGAAGGGCACGGGGCGGCGGGGCATCATGCAACTGCCTGAGCAGGCGGGCCACAGCGGTTGGATCGGTGGCCCACGGCTGACCGGATACATGACGATAGAGCAGACTGTCCCCCAGCGCGGTGCGCGACGAGGCCACCGGCTCCGGCGCAATGCCCTGGCCGGACAACACCCTCAGCGCGGCCCATTCGGCCGCCGGATCATTGGCAAAGAGCGGCGTGGCCGCATCCGGCAGGAAAAGCTTGCAGACCAGCGGGTCTGCATCCCCATCTATGCGCCAGATCGGGTTGGTGCGGCCGCCGGACAGGGGGGTCCAGACCGCATCGGCCGTGACGCGACCTGCCACCTGCCAATGGCGTTTCAGTGCGGCGGGCGCTTCGGCCGACGGGCCGGGAAGGTCATGGGATCGGGTGTCAGGCACGGGCGCATCCTGCGGGTTGAGCGTCGCGCCACGCTACGCGGCTCACTCCGGCGACACAAGCGCCCGACCGCGACCTCAGACCGGATCACGTAGCGCGGTGATGTCATCCGCATCCACCCGCGCACCGCCTTCCAGCACCAGGTACATGGAGCTGCCTTCGGTCTGGATCTCGGCCACCCGCGCGTAGCTTTCCATCGTGTCGGTGGAGATATGCACACCGTTGCCATAGGTCTCCAGTTCAAATTTGTAGACCCCTTCAGGCAGCGGATCGCCATCTTCGTCCACACCGGCCCAGGTGATCGGCTCGTCCGAGACGGGAACGCTCGTGCGGCTGACCACGGCGCCGGTCGAGTCTGTCACCACCAGATAGGCAAGGTCCGCCGCTGCCGGCGGCTTCGCGTTCAACTCGATCGGGCTGCCGTCGAAATGCACTGGGGCGGCCACCCGCGCCTCTTTGCCGACCCAGCTAGCGAGGTCCGCCATGCCCATCACGCCCAATTGCCCGGCCAGGTCCTTGAGCAAATCATTGGTCTGCACCTGCTGCTCAACCCCGGAGAACGTTGCCAGCTGCACCGCATAGTCGGTCGATTCAACCGGGTTGAGCGGATCTTGGTTTTCCAGCTGAGCGGTCAGCATGGTCAGAAAGGTCTCGAAATCCGAGGTGATCATCGAGGCATCGTTCTGCGTTTGGGTCTGGGATTGACCCGTTGCGCCGCCGAAACCAGCGACAGATGAATTGGAGGTCACGTCCATGTTTCTCTCCCTACAAACGAATGTCGATCCCGCCGCTCGCCGTCAGGCGCAGGCGCGCGGGGTCGGGGTGGGTTGGAGTGGAGGGGGTCGCGGTGCCTCCCTCCTGTTCAAAACTCGAAAGCGCCGTGTCGAGAGCGTCTTTGCCTTGGGCGTCCCCTTGAGCATCGCCCCCCTGGTTGAAATCAAAGCTGACATTCTCATAGCCGATCTCGCGCAGCTCCTGGGCCAACGCATCGATATGGCGGCGCAGAAGGTCCAGGGTTTCCGGGCGTTCGGCATTGACCGCAACGGCCATCGACCCACCGTCAACGGTAAAGGTCAGGCGCAGGCGGCCCAGCTCTTCGGGGCTGAGGGTCAACTCCACCGGGCGGTCGGGCATCATGCGGGCGACATCTGCCACCTGTTGCGCCAGGTGGCGGGGCAGATCAGCGCGGGCAGACAGGGTGTCCATTTTGCTGGAGGGAAGATCCATGCCTTTCAGTTCAAGCGGCGCAAGCTCCGCATCGCCTGCCTCCCCTACCCGACGCTCGCCAACCTCAGCGGTGGAGAAGATCGGGGCCGCCACCGACGGCGGGGCAGCCATGGTCGCGGGGATCGCCTGTGTCGCAGATGTGTTTTCCACCTGGCGACGGGTCTGATCAGCGGCCGGGGTGGGAGCGGGTTCCGCAACCTCGCCAGGAATGAACGTCTCCGACGCTCCGGGCCTGCCGCGGCCGCTGGGCTGCTGCACCTGCGCCCTGGCAGCCAATATGCCTGAAGCCTCCCCTCCCCGCACTCCTGTCGGCACGTCCGCGGGCTGGGCGGTACCAGCCCCTTGTTCGGATTCATGTACAAAGGCGCCCCTCATTTCCCACGGCTGCGGGACAGGGGCGCTCTTCGTTTGCGCATCGGCCACGGGCACCGCGGCCATGCTCGGGCGTGCCTCAGCCGTAGTCGCCGGGTGAATTGGCTGAACTTGTGGCATGCGCGTGTCGGCTTGAGGGGCTTGCGGAGCCAAGGGGCCGGAGGGAACCTGTCCCCTTTCCTGCGGAACCGAAGTCGGCTTGAGGGGTAAAGCCTGCGCAACCGCCTCACCTTCGACAGGGTTTACCGCTCGCGTTGGGACATGTGCCCGGGGTGGATTCGCTTCCATTTGCACAGCACCAGGCAACTGAGCCATTTCACGCGGCTGCGCTTGAAGGATGTCGTGCGTGATTGGCACCTGTGCCGCTTGATCACGCACAGGGGCAGAAGCTGAGCCGAACCTGTCTGCGGGGGGCTGAGCCACAAGGGTTTCAATACCCTGCACCGGGGGCTGCGGGGGCAGCTGTGTCGGCACGACCTTTGCCATCCCGGCGGTTACCCCCTCTTGCCCCAGAGGACGGCCGGAAACCTCCACGACCACCTGTGATGTGATCGCCTCCCCGGAGGGCGCGCGAATCACCTCAGCATTCAAGGCGGCGGCTGGATCGCCAGGGTCTTGGTTGATTTCACCCATCTCGTTCGTCGGTGACGCCAAGACTCCAGATAGCCCGACCGCTGTCACGACTGAATCAGTGGTCGGAGCAGGTTGCAGCCGTGCGCGGTCAGGCTCCAGCACCGGACCATCCGCTTCTGGCAAGCTGCCATCAGGCAACCACCCATCCATGTCCCCACGCAGGACAGGGACCTCTGCCTGAGGTTCAGAGATCGGCCGCCTCAATCGTGTTCCGTCGGCGGAGTTCACGGCCTCCACAACCCCACTCACAAAGGATCCTCGTGAAAATTCAGGGGTCTGAGAATTGAAGATCGGGCCAGTGGCTGCAGGATCGGCATTCGGAAACACCCCGTCCCCCCCGACCAGTTCGGACAGGTCGGCCGCGACAGATTCGGGCCCGGCCTGGGCGGACATGGGCAGGTTCGTCAGCAACGAACCTTCGGGCAGAGCGGGTTGCATGCCTGTGCCTTGTTCTATCGCCATGATGGATAGGAAAGACACCTCCCCTTCCTGCGTCCCGGCAACAGGAACGGCATACCCACCGCCTCCCGACTCATCGGGGGAAGCAGGCGCGAAAATCGGCATGGCGATCTGCATGTTCATCTCCGGGTATTCTGACTCCGTTGGCTGATCATAGGCAGATCCGGGTTACCGCTTTCTTTACTCCCGCGGGTCATAGTGGGGGAAATCGAAGCAATCGAAGGAAACGCCATGTCGTCGATTTCCCCGGTATCCGCAGGGGCACCCCAGGCGCCCACGCGGGATGACAAACTGATGCAGGCCGCCAAGGACCTGGAGGCAAACTTCCTGGCCGAATTGCTTAAGAGTGCAGGGCTGGGCAAGACGCCGGAGCTGTTCGGCGGCGGCAGCGGCGAGGATCAATTCGGGTCTTTCCTGCGCATGGCCCAGGCAGAACAGATGGTCTACGCCGGAGGTATCGGCCTGGCGGAAAGCCTGTTTGAAGCATTGAAGGAGCGCGCCGATGGGGCTGTTTAAACCCACACCATTGGATGCCGCGCTGGAGCGGCTTCTTGACCAGGAGCGGCAGTTGATTCTGTCTGGCCGCATCGAGGCACTGGCGCAGATCTCGGCAGAGAAGGAACGTTTGCTGGCCCGGCTTGGGCAATCCCACGGAGGGGTGCACGCGCTTGATCACCTGCGGCAAAAGGCGGATCGAAATCAACAGCTTCTGATGGCGGTGGCCCGAGGCGTGCGCACCGTGTCGCGCCGTCTTGATGCGCTCAAGGCACAGCAGAGCGGACGCGCACGGTTTTCGACCTATGACCAGGGTGGGCGCTCGGCCCAATTGACCCCGGGCAAGTCGAAATTCGAACGGCGTGCCTGATCCCGGGCAGGAGGCCAGCGCAATCCCTCAAATTCGAAACATTCCAGAGGCAGGTCTTAGGGTTCTTTTAGCACTTCGCTTTCAGGCTGTGCTTGCATCCAGAGGGGGTGGCGCGGACCGGCCAAGCCTGAATGTCCGTAGCGGTCAGAACGGCCATGAACCTGCTCTTGAAGGGCAGAAAATCAAACTCGGCGCGAACGCGCTGAAAAGACTGAAGGAACTAGTCAATGTCCAGCATTCTGACCAACAACAGCGCGATGGTGGCGCTGCAGACGCTGAAATCCATCAACTCGAACCTGCAAGATACGCAGTCGCAGATCTCGACCGGCAAGAAAATCGGGTCGGCGAAAGACAACGCTGCGGTCTGGGCCATCTCAAAAGTCATGGAATCCGACGTTCAAGGCTTCAAGGGCATCTCGGAAAGCCTGTCGCTTGGTGAATCGACCATCGCGGTGGCGCAGAACGCCTCGGAAACCGTGACCGACCTGCTGACCCAGATGAAGAGCAAGATCGTTGCCGCGCAGGAAGAGAACGTCGATCGTTCGAAACTGCAAACCGACATCGCCGCCCTGCGCGACCAGATCGGTTCGGTTGTCAACGCTGCGCAGTTCAACGGTCTGAACCTGATCGATGGCACCAGCACCGACTCCATGGATGTTCTGGCTTCGCTTGACCGCGACTCGTCGGGCGGCGTCACCGCCCGCCACATCGCCGTCGACCGTCAGAACCTGTCGGTGACCACGCCGGTGACCTCGGCCGCGTTCGGCACGACCGACCCGGCTGACCAGGCCGCGGCCAACGCGCTGATCCAGGCGGCTGCGAACAACACCCAGTTCGATGACGCGGCGTTCGACCCGACCTCACCGGTCGCGACAATTGCCGACGGCGGCACTCTGACCTTTACCATCGGATCTGTCAGCGAAGGCGACAGCTACCAGGTGATCCTGGATGATGTAAACGTCAATGTTTCCGGTGGCGGCACCTCGCTTGGCCAACGCACGTTCGAATATGTGGCCGGCGCCAATGATGGTACCGCTGACGTCGCGCAGCAGTTGACCTCGCAGATCAGCGCCTTCTTCGCGGCGGCCACCGGTTCGACCGAGGCCTACTCGATCGCACAGGGTACTGGCAGCAACACCAACCAGTTCACCATTACCAATGGGGCTGGCGGTGTTACGGACGCCATCAATGTCGGCGTGCGGGCACAAACCGGCGGTACACCGGGGACCACGACCTCGTCCGGTGGTCTGGGCGCGTTGCAGACCATCGACGTGACCACGGACTCCGGTGCAACCGGCGCGTTGACGGCCATCGAAGGTCTGATCGGCCAGTCGATCGACGCAGCTGCCGCCTTCGGTTCGGCCCAGGGCCGGATCGAAACGCAAAGCAACTTCATCTCGACGCTGTCGGACTCGCTGACCTCCGGGATCGGTGCCCTGGTTGACGCCGATATGGAGGCGACTTCGGCCCGACTGCAGGCGCTGCAGGTGCAGCAGCAGCTTGGCACGCAAGCTCTGTCGATCGCCAACCAAGCGCCGCAGAACATCCTGTCGCTGTTCCGTTAAGGGACCATTGGGCGGGGCGCACAAAAGGGCGCCCCGCCTACCCCTATCGCTCCCTGACTTCAATCGTTAACGGAAGGAAATCCCGTGAACGCTATGAACATGGCCAAAACGGCCTACGCGGCATCACAAAACTCGGTCCGCACCCCACGCGGCATCGAATACGAGGCCTTCGCCCGAATCACACACCGCTTGAAAACCTCGGCCGAGAAAGGTCGCAACGGCTTCGGACAGCTGGCGCAGGCCATTCACGAAAACCGGCGTCTTTGGACCCTGCTGGCCGCCGACGTTTCCGCAACGGACAATGGCCTGCCGGCCGAGCTACGCGCCCGGATCTTCTATCTCTACGAGTTCACGAACCATCATTCCCGCAAGGTTCTGCAAGACCCCGAAGAGGTCGCTGTTCTCGTTGAAATCAATACTGCCATCATGCGTGGTCTGAAACAGAAGGCAGAAGCGGCATGAGCGGTCTTGTCCTGAAACTCGGCCCCAAGGAACGGGTCCTCATCAATGGGGCGGTGATCGAAAACGGCGACCGCCGGTCGCGCCTGTCGATCGTGACCCCCAATGCCAACATCCTGCGCCTGCGCGACGCAATCCACCCGGAAGAGGTGAATACCCCGGTCCGACGCGTCTGTTATATCGCTCAACTCGTCCTGTCCGGTGACGCCGATAAGGAAGAGGCACGCATGCAGCTTCTACGCGGGATCGAACAGCTCAGCCAGGTGCTGACCGACCACGACAGCAGAGTCCAGCTGGATCACGCGACCGAGGCGGTGCTGGAGGATCAGTTCTATCAAGCGCTGAAAGCATTGCGGTCTCTGCTGCCGCGTGAGGAACGGCTGATGGCTGCGGCGTCATGACTTATCAACCGGTCATACCCTATGGCGGCATGGCCGGTTGGGCCTTCCTGCAACGCACCCAGGAGGCCCAGCAGGATGCCTTCGAGGATAGCCCGGTGATCCAGCGCGACACCGACTACTTTCTTGAAAACATCGGCAAAATCGACACGGCCGAGCAGCTGGTGAATGACCGCCGGTTGCTCAGCGTGGCCCTCGGGGCATTCGGTCTCGACGAGGATATCGACAGCAAATACTTCATTCGCAAGGTGCTCGAAGACGGCACCCTGGATCCGGAGGCGCTGTCCAACAAGCTGGCGGACAAACGCTATCTCGACTTTTCCCAAGCCTTCGGGTTCGGTGACTACGGCATCCCAAGCACCAAGGTTAGTGATTTCGCGACAGAGATCGTCGATGCCTATAAGGAGCGGCAATTCGAGATTGCCGTTGGCGATCAGGACACCGATATGCGGCTCATGATGAGCCTTGATCGCGACCTGGGCGACATCGTTGACAGGCAGACCTCAGACGCCGGGAAATGGTATTCGGTCATGGGCAACCCTGCGCTTCGATCCGTTTTCGAAACCGCGTTCAGTTTGCCCAGCTCCTTTGCTGCGCTGGATGTGGATGATCAGCTCGTGCGGTTCCAGGAAAAGGCCGAGGCCTATTTCGGGGACAGTTCTGTGGATCAGTTCGGTGATCCGCAGAGGATGGAAGAGCTTACCCGCCTCTACCTGGCAAAGTCGCAACTCAACAACGGGTTCACCACTTTGTCTGGCGGGTCAATTGCCTTGACCCTTCTGCAGAACGCCTTCGGCTGACTGAAGACGCACGCGCCCGCACCGTTATCAGTCAGGCTTCTCTGGAGTTTCAGCAACCATGCAGGCACCCAGACGGCGGAAGCTGGCCTGGATATTGTCCCACTCATCCTCTGCCAGGAACCCATCCAGCTTCGGCCAAGCCTGTATAGCCGCGTCCAGCGCCGGATCGGTGCCCGCAGAATAAAGCCCCGCCTGGATCATCATCTCAGACCGGTCATAGGCCCCCAACCGCTGGCGGGCTGCCGAAATGAGCGCGTTCTCGGCCTCCGACGCGCAACCAGGTAAGGCGCGGGAGACTGAACGCAATAGATCGATGGCCGGGAAACGCCCGCGTTCGGCAATCTTGCGATCCAGTACCACGTGCCCGTCCAGCACCCCGCGCAGAATATCGGCAACCGGTTCTTCCATATCAGATCCGGCAACCAGCACCGAATAGATTGCGGTGATGTCGCCCGCCGTTCCCGTGCCGGGGCCGGACCGCTCACAGAGCGAGGTGATTTGGTGAGTTGTCGACGGGGGGAATCCGCGCAGGGACCCACCCTCGCCAGAGGCCAAGGCAATCTCACGATGCGCTTCGGCGAAACGGGTCACCGAGTCAGCCAGCAGCAACACGTGCTTGCCCTGGTCGCGGAAATGCTCTGCCACGGCCATCGTGGCCCAGCCACAGCGTCGCCGCACCAGCGGTGACTGATCCGAGGTCGCGGCCACCACAACCGCACGTTTCATGCCCTCAGGGCCCAGCACACGTTCGACGAACTCACGCACCTCGCGGCCGCGTTCGCCGATCAACCCGATCACGACAACATCCGCATGCACCCCGCGCGCGAGCTTGGCGAGCAGGGTGGATTTGCCCACGCCGGAGCCCGCGAAAAGCCCGATCCGCTGCCCGCGTACCAGGGGCAACAGCGTATTGAACACGGCCATGCCGGTCTCCAGCCGTGCACCCAGCACGCGCCGTTCGGTCGGGTTCATCGACACACCACGCAGGGGACGCGGTTCGGCCCCGCGTAAGATCGGCCGTCCGTCAAGCGCCTGGCCGAACGGGTCGATCACCCGACCGATCCAACTGTCATCCGGCGCAATCTGGTTGGCCCCACGCAGGGACACGGCCGCGCCGATCTGCAACCCTTCGACATCGCCATCGGGCAGCACGGTCACCGTATCGGCAGAGAGGTTCAGCACCTCCCCCAATCGTCCCTTTCCCTCGGGGGGACCGATTTCCACCAGGTCACCCTGTGCCGCGACATCGGACAGGCCGGACACTTCCAGGGTGCCGCGCCCGATCGCGACCACGCGCCCGATGTCACGCACGGGGCGCACGGCAGCCACTTCTGCGGTCAGCTGGTCGAAACCGATTGTCTGCATTTCCGGGTCTCCTGTCTGTCTGAAACCCTTTCTAAAGGAATCAGGGTTAAGCCTTGGTTGAAGCCAATCGAGGGAGAAGCCCCGATGTTCGACAAACTGGAAATTTTTCGCATGAGCCAGGGACTGGCCATGCATGCCGCCAAACGACAGTCGACGATCGCGCAGAATGTCGCGAATGCAGACACGCCCGGCTACCGCGCACGGGACATGGCGTCCTTTGCCGACACCTATGCGCCGCAGCAGACCGATGGCATGCGCGCCACGCGTGCGGGGCATCTGAACACCGCCAGCGGTCCGCACAACGTGGTCGAGGCACGCGAAGTGCTGCGCCCAGGCGCGGCCTCGCCCAATGGCAACACCGTTTCCCTGGAAACCGAAATCATGGCCTCCGCTTCCGCCAAGGGCGATCACGACCTGGCGCTGGGGGTCTATCAGAGCTCGCTGCGAATCATGCGCGCGAGCCTGGGCAAGCAGTGAGGGGGTGACGCATGAGTGACTTTCGCGCCTCCACCGCTGCATCGGCCTCGGGCATGCAGGCCCAGGCCAATCGCCTGCGCCATGTCTCGGAAAACATCGCCAATGTGGACACGCCCGGCTACCGCCGCAAGATCGTGTCCTTCGACCAGGTGCTCGACGGTGGTCGGGCGACCGGTCAGGTGGAAACCGGCCCGTTGAAACTGGATCAAGGCGCCCTGCCGCAGATCTATGACCCCTCGCACCCGATGGCGAATGAAACCGGCTACTACGATGGATCGAATGTCGATCTGGTGGTCGAAATCGCGGACGCGCGCGAAGCGCAGCGTTCTTACGAGGCGAACCTCAAGATGTTCGATCAGGCGCGTCAGATGAAGCGCAGCCTGCTCGATCTTCTCCGCAGATAGGAGGGTCCAGAATGGACATCAAATCCGCATTTGCCGCACAAGGCTATGCCGCAACCCGTCCGGCCACGGCGCCAAAGCCGCAGACCGGTGGCTCGGACGGGCCCGATTTCGCCGGGGTCGCGCGCGACTTTGCCCAGACCATCCGCGAGGGTGAGCAGACCGCAATGGCCGCCATGGCCGGCGACGCCGACCCGCACGCACTGGTCCAGGCCCTGGCACAGACCGAGCTGGCGGTCGAAACCGCCGTCACCGTGCGTAACAAGGTGGTCGAGGCCTACCAGGAAATCCTGAGGATGCCGGTATGATGGACGAGGTCATCTTCTACGACACGCTGCGCGCCGGGCTCTGGAACGCGGTGCTGATCGCACTGCCGATCCTGACCGTCGCTCTGGTCGCGGGCGTCGCGGTGGGCCTGTTCCAGGCGCTGACCTCGATCCAGGAGATGACCCTGACCTTCGTGCCGAAACTGGCCGCGATCCTCGCCGTGTTCTGGGTTTCGATGGGGTTCATGACCGAAACCCTGGTCGGCTTCTTCCAGACCACCGTCATCACGCTGATCGCAGGAGGGTAGGACATGGACAATGCCGGTTACACCACCCTGACCCGCCAATCGGGCTTGCTGCGCGAAATGCAGAGCGTGGCGAACAATATCGCCAACTCCGCCACCACCGGGTATCGCGCGCAGAACGTGATCTTTTCCGAATTCGTCAAGGCGCTGGAGCCGGGCGACCCGTCGCTGTCGATGGCCACGGCGAACGCCCATTCAATCAACCTGATCCAAGGTGGCCTGACACAGACCAATGGCACATTCGACTTCGCAATCGAGGGCGAGGGCTTCTTCATGGTCGAGGGACCGCAGGGGCCACTTCTGACCCGCGCGGGATCCTTCACGCCGAACGAGGCCGGGGAGCTGGCCACCCCGGACGGGCTGCGCCTTCTGGATCTGGGCGGCGCGCCGATCTTTGCGCCACCGGATGCCGCCAGTATTTCCGTCGCCGCCGATGGCACCCTGTCCGCCGATGGCCGCCCCCTGACCCAGATCGGCCTGTTCCTGCCCGCCGATCCGACCGACCTGCAATATCGCGACGGAGTGCGGTTCGAAGCCCCCGGCGGCACCGAGCCGGTGGTCGAGGGGGCCGCCATCCTGCAAGGTTACGTCGAAGGGTCCAACGTCGATCCCGTCAGCGAAATCGCCCGCATGATCGAGGTCCAGCGCTCCTACGAGCTGGGCCAGACCTTCCTGGAACGCGAGGACGAGCGCATCCGCTCCGTCTCGCAAACCGTCATCAAGTAAAGGAGCCCGCCATGCGTGCCCTGAAGATTGCCGCCACCGGGATGCTTGCCCAGCAGATGCGGGTCGAGACGATCTCGAACAACCTCGCCAACATGAACACCACCGCCTACAACGCGCGCAAGGCGGAGTTTGCCGACCTGCACTACCAGCAGATGGCACGCCCCGGCACGATCAATGCGGCCGATGGCACGGTGCTGCCCACCGGGGTCCAGCTGGGCCTGGGCGTGCGCCCCGCCGCGGTGTCGATGATGGTGGAACAGGGGTCGCTCGCCCAGACCGGTGGCGAGCTGGACCTGGCGATCGAGGGATCGGGTTATCTGGAGGTCACCCTGCCCTCCGGCCAATCCGCCTATACCCGTGATGGCGGGTTGAAGATGACCGGCGACGGCCAGGTCGTGACCTCGGACGGCTATGTGGTCGTGCCCGATATCACCATCCCGGACGATGCGCTGCGCGTTTCGATCAACGCCGACGGCGAGGTCTACGCCTATTTCACGAACCAGATCGAACCGGAGCTGCTGGGCCAGTTCACGCTGGCCAACTTCACCAACCAGAAGGGGCTGCAGGCGATCGGCTCGAACCTCTACCTGGAGACCGAAGCTTCCGGTCCCGCCACCGTTTCCGTGCCCGGCGAAGACGGGCTGGGTACCGTGCGCCAGGGTTATCTTGAAAACAGCTCGGTCGACGCGGTGCGTGAAATCACCGAACTGATCGAGGCGCAGCGTGGCTATGAGCTGAACTCCAAGGTGATCTCGGCCGCCGACCAGATGCTCGCCGCAACCACGCAGGTGCGCTGATGATCCGTCTGTTTGCCCTCCTTCTGATGACCACGCCCGCCTTTGCGGACATCGTCGTGCCGACCCGCACCATTCGCAGCCAGGCAATCCTGGGTCCTGGCGACGTGCAGGTGATCCAGGGCGAGGCGCCTGGCACCTACATCGCCCTGAACGAGGTGATCGGCCAAGAGGCCCGCGTCGTGCTCTACGCAGGGCGACCGATCCGGATCGAGGATATCGGCCCGCCCGCCCTGATCGAACGCAACCAGATCGTCACGATCTACTACATCTCCGGGCCATTGGTCATTGCGGCAGAGGCCCGGTCACTGTCGCGCGGCGGCGTGGGCGACGCGATCCGCGTCATGAACCTGGGTTCGCGCAACACGGTCACCGGCATCATCCGGGCGGACGGCACCGTGACCGTCAGCCCGCCCTCCATTCCCTCCATGTAAAGGACACAGAAATGCGGCGTCTTGCCTTCCTTCTTTCCCTCGTTATTGCCGCCTCCGCCTGTGGGCGCCTGGAAAATGTCGGCAAAGCCCCGGCGATGTCTCCTGCCGAAAGCGGTGCCGAGTTTGCCGCAATGAACCGCGCGGGCCTGCCGGTCGAAGTCGAAGGTGATCGCCCCGTGGACCGCGCCTCGCTCTGGAGCGGCGGGCGCAGCTCCCTGCTGGGGGATCGGCGCGCTCAGAACACCGGTGACATCCTGACCGTTACGATCGAGATCAATGATCAGGCGGAGTTTTCCAACGATTCCTCTCGGTCGCGCAGCGGGGCCGAAACGATGGGTGTGCCGCACTTGTTCGGAATTCCGCAGACCGTGGATCAGGCCCTGCCGACCGGGGCAACCATGGGTTCGGCCGTGGAAACCACTTCGAACAGCGCCTCCTCAGGCAGCGGCACGACCAAGCGCAACGAAAAACTGACCCTGCGCGTCGCAGCCACCGTGATCGGCACCCTACCCAATGGCGTCTTGCAGATCCAGGGCACCCAGGAAGTGCGGGTGAACTTCGAGCTGCGCGAACTGATCGTGACAGGCTTCGTGCGGCCCGAAGACATCTCGCGCCAGAACGAGATCCCCTATGACAAGATCGCCTCGGCGCGCATTTCCTATGGCGGCCGCGGACAGATCACCGACGTGCAGCAACCCCGCTACGGCCAGCAGGTTGCCGATATCATCCTTCCCTTCTGATCCGAGGTTCCCATGGGCAAGATCCTTCCCATCCTTCTGGCTTTGATCGGTCTTGGCGGCGGTGTCGGAGCGGGGCTGATGCTCCGGCCCGAACCGGAAGTGGTCGAGATCAACCCCTGTGGTGATATCGGGGCAGATGTCATGCATGCCGCCGCCCCGCCCGAAGAGGAGCCGGTGGAAGAAGGCGAGCCGACCAGCGACTTCGTCAAGATGAACAACCAGTTCGTCGTGCCGGTCGTGTCTGAAGGCCAGGTCTCAGCGCTGGTGGTCATGTCATTGAACCTGGAGGTCAAACCAGGCAGCACCGAGGAGTTTTATCAGCGTGAACCAAGGCTGCGCAGCGAGTTCCTGGACGTGCTCTTTGCCCACTCCAACATCGGCGGGTTCGACGGGGTTTTTACCGACAGCACCAAGCTGAACTCGCTGCGCAAGGCTCTGAAAGAGGTCGCTGTCAAGACGATGGGCAATTCGGTCATCGACGTGCTGATCACCGATTTCGTGCGTCAGGACATCTGACACCCACCTATCCTTGTCGTGAAAGCTTGATCAACCGCGCCTCCCGGGCGCGGTATTGCAATGCGTCGATCGCCTGAGCGCGACCGAAAGACTGTTTCGCCTGGGCCAGCTTGTCCTCGCGTTCGGCCATCAGCCCGGCAAGCTGGCGGCGCACCTCGGCCTTTTGCGCAGATACCCAGTCCGCCCAAGCCTCGTCCCGACCATTGAGCAACGCCAGATCCTCTTCCAGCCCCTGTGCCGCCGTTCTTGCCCGGGCGGAGAGCTGCGCATCAAGCTCGCGAACCCGTGCCCGCAACGCATCGATGCGCTCCGACACCTCACGCAGTTCGGCCAGGTCGCCATCCAGCACCATCTGCCCGATCCGGGCCATATCCGACAACGCCTTGCTCATCGCATGCGTACCACGCTGCTTTTCGCCTTGGCGCGCATCTTCTCGGCAAAGCGGATTGCGGCGGCCACGGCCTGGTAATGTTCAGGATGGATTTCCTGTCCGATCTCAACCATCGCATGCAGCGAGCGGGCCGTGGGCGGATCACGATGGATCGGCACCCCTGCTTCCGAGGCAACTTCGCGAATGCGGGCCGCAACCTCATCAACGCCCTTGGCGACACAGATCGGGGCCTCTCCCGGCAGGCGCGACCATTTCAACGCCACCGCATAGTGGGTCGGGTTGACCACAACAACATCGGCATCCGGAACGTCCTGAATGCCCTGGTTCATCGCGATCTCATACCCTTTCTGACGCCGCTGCTGTTTCATGTGGGGATCGCCCTCGCTCTGCTTGGCCTCGTCCATCAGTTCTTTGTGGGACATGCGATTCTTGCGCAGGTGTTCCTGGTATTGCCAGGCAAAGTCGATCCCACCAATCACCAGCGCGATCAGCAGCACGATACCGAAAAACTGCACACACAGCTCCAAGAGCACGCTGGTCGCCATCGCGGGCTCGACCCCGATTGTGCCGATCACTTCGGGCAATTTCTGCCACAGGAAGACCCCCAAGATGATCGAGTAAATCGTGAGTTTGACAAAGCTCTTGGCAAACTCGAACAGCCCGCTGCGCCCGAACTTGTTCTTGGCGTTGGACAGAGGAGAGATGCGGTTCAGCTTGGGTTGCAGTTTCTCCGGTGCGACAACAAAACTGCGGGTTGCGATCAACAGCGCCAGAACGGTGACGATCGGGATCATGAACCAGGGTGCAAGAAGCCCGGCCAGATCAATCAGCAAGCTGCCTGCGAAGGTCAGCCCGCCACCGTTGAACACATTCGGTGCCAATCGGTCCGCGCGGGCGATGATCCCTGCCAGCTCCGCACCAATGTCTTTCATGTTTGTCGCCCCGATTGCCGTCGCGGCGAGCAACACACCCGCATAGGATGCGGCGGTGGCCAGGTCGGCAGAGCGCGGGATTTCACCCTTCTTGCGGGCATCATCCAGTTTTTTCTGGGTTGGTTCGTGTTGCTTGTCCTGGTCGTCCGATCCGTCAGCCATCACCACGCTCCAAACGGGTTGTTCAAGAACAGGTCCAGTGCGCGGATCCAGGTCGCCAGCAGGATCGGCGCCGTGAGAAACAGCAGGATCAAACCCGCGGCCGTAATTGCGGGGGCCCCGACGAAGGCCACCATCAGCTGCGGCATTGCCCGATTGATGACACCCAGCGCCACGTTGTAGATCAGCGAGGCGATTACGAAGGGCGCGGCCAGGGTAAAAGCCAGACCAAAGGCCCGCGCAATACGCGCAATTCCCCATTGGCTGAGCAGATCCCCACTGGGCATCTGCCCCGCAGGCAGGATGTCATAGGAGAGGATCAGAACCTGGGCCAGGCGCACATGCAGGCCCAGCATCACCGCCAAGGCCAGCCCGGCCACCAGCAGCACATGGCCGATGGCAGGCTGCGGATCGACCGTGGCCCCGCCGAAAATCTGCGCCAGGGACGTCGATTGCGCCGCAATGCTCCCCGCAATTTGCAAGGCCAGAACGAACAGGCGGATGACAATGCCTATGGCCAGCCCCGCAACAACCTCAGTGATCAGGAAGAAACCCAGAAAGGTTCCCGTATCGATCCGGGTCTGCAAACTTGTGGCCACGGCCGGGAAGACGATCGCAGTAAAGGCGAGTGTAAGCACCAGTCGAATGCGTTCCGGAACCGAGCGTTCACCAAAAGCCGGCAGCAAGGCCATGGCGGCCCCAACGCGCAGGAATACGATCCCCGCAACCAAGAGCCCCCCCTGACCAAGCGCCAGGATTTCTGCCAGCTGCCCGCTCATGCCGGGATCATGCCAACGAGCGATGGGCGTGCCTCTGTCCCGATTTCTTCAAAGGAAAACACCGGGTTGGCAATTCCTTTCGCGCTCAACACCGTGCGCAGGAAGCGGCGACGGCGGGTCGACGTGACCAGGGCTGGATAAATCCCGTCCGCCCCCGCTCGCGCGATGCGTTCAGCAATGGAATTGGCCAGGCGATTGAAGTCCTCAGGCGGCAGCGCCACGTCGCCCGGCCCCCGTTCGCTGTTGATCTGATAGGTGGAGAAGGTCTGCTCCCATTCCGGGGCAAGCTGAACCAGTGGCAGGGTGCCATCTTCGCGTTTCAACTCGGCGATCAGCTGGAAGCCAAGCCGCTGGCGTACATGTTCGCAGATCCCCTCTGGTGTCGGGATAACTGCGCGCGCCTCGGCAACCGCCTCGAGGATCAAGGGCAGGTTGCGGATCGACACCCGTTCTTCTAGCAACAGTCGCAAGACGGTCAACAGAAGGTCCATCGGCACCTTTTCCGGTACCAGATCGTCCAACAGGCGCTGGTTTGCTTCAGCGCGTGCCGGGTCGGAAAGGTTGGTGAACTCATCCAGCAGACGGCGCAGGGATTTCATGCTCAGAAGCCGCCCGAAGTTACGTTTCATCACCTCAAGCAGATGGGTGGCCAGCACCTCTGTCGGGGTCACGACAGTGCCTCCTTGCAGCGCCACAGACTCCTGATCCGCGATCGGGATCCATCGCGCAGGTGCCCCATAGACCGGTTCCTTGACGTCCTCTCCCGGGGGGAGGTCGACCTCCATTCCGGTCAGGATTGCCAGAGCCATGTCCGGCTCCAGCCGGTCGCGGGCCTGTTCAACCCCCTGAATGCTGACCACATACTGCCCGGTCAAAAGTGAGGCATTGTCCGTCAGCCGGATCTCGGGGAGGATCAGGCCGAACACCGTGGCCACATGGTTTCGCATATTGGCAATGCGCGCGTCCAAGCCCGTTGCAGGGTCCAGAACCATGGCCACGAGGTCCGGCGCGAACTCGACATGGATATCGTCCAAATCCAGCACATCGCCCATGCTTTCTTCGCGCACAGGCTCTTCCTGCTTGGGTGCCTGCGCCTGTTCTGCGGCCTTCTTCTGGGTGTTCTGATGCACCCACCAGGCCGCACCGCACAGCACAGCCGCACCGGCCACGAAAGGCAGGAAGGGCAGGCCGGGCACCAGGGCGAAGAGCGCCATCAGAACCCCAACCGTGGCCAGCGCGGGCGGGTAGCGGCCCAATTGCGAGAACAGCGCCATATCAGTTGATCCAGTGGCCCCGCCGCGGGCCAGCAGCAGCGCTGAGGCAATCGAGATGATGACCGCCGGAATCTGGCTGACCAAACCGTCACCGACGGTCAGAATCGCATAGGTTTCAAAGGCGCGGCTCAGTTCCATATCGTGGATGACGATGCCGATGATCAGCCCCATGACCATGTTCAGAAGTGTGATCAGAAGCCCGGCAATTGCGTCCCCTTTGACGAACTTCGAAGCACCATCCAGTGAGCCGAAGAAGGTTGTTTCCTGCTGTTCCTTCTCACGCCGGGCCTTGGCTTCGGCGTGGTCGATCGCGCCGGCTGACATGTCACTGTCAATCGCCAGCTGTTTGCCGGGCATACCGTCCAAAGCAAAGCGCGCGCCGACTTCCGCCATGCGCGCGGCGCCCTTGGTGATGACGATGAAATTGACGATCAGCAGAACGCAGAACACGACCAGACCCAGGAACACGCTGCCCGACATGACGAAATTGGCGAAGCCTTCGATCACATCCCCCGCAGCCCCGGTACCACTGTGCCCTTCACCGATGATCAGTTTGGTCGACGAAACATTGAGCGAAAGGCGCAGCATGAGACTGGCCAGAAGCACAGTCGGGAAGGCAGAAAAATCCAGCGGGCGTTCAATGAACAGGGTTACTGTAAACATCAGGATCGCCAGCGCGAACGAGGCCGCCAGCCCGATGTCCAGGACCCAGGCCGGCATTGGCAGGATCATCATGACGATCACCGCCATGAGCGCAAGCGCCAGCAGGATGGTGGGTTTGAAGATGGTCGAAAGGTCCAGCGTCATTGGTCACTCGTCCCGTGGCAGGGTTGCGGAAAGATCGGTAATCCCATTCGTCGGGAACAGGGACCCCAAGGTTGGCGAACGGGGCGAGGCCAAGTCCAATGACCGAATTTCCCTTGGTGTGCCGGGGGCAGAGTTGGAAAATGCCGAGGCGAGAGTTGAAACGGGTTGCCGCAAGGCAGTTGCCGCCCCGTCAGCAATCATCACATCCGCACGCAGGATCCGAAATCTGGCTGCGTAGTCACGCGCCAGAGCCACTGAACGGGAGTGGTAGACCCCGGCGGCCAGATCCCAATCCCCCTTTTCCCGGTACAACTCCAACAAGAGCCGCGCGGCATAGAGCGCATTGGTCTCAGGGTCCAGGCTGTGCAGCATGGTGGGAAAGCCCGCGCCATGACGGCTCAGGTCAATCAGGAAACATCCCGCCTCAAGCGCAACTTCACCGTTTTGAATGGAGGTTTTCATAAAGCCTGCTGCAGCGTTTCGCGTTGCGAAATGGAACCTTTCGCCCCGAACGGAAACTGTCCAAGGCCAGGCGGCCAAAGGGGTCACTTCGGGACGCGCGGTTTCGAGGATGCTGATTGCAAGTAGAACATCGTTCGGGACATCGGTCGCCTCGGCCGCCCGGTTTGCGGCTGCGATGCAAAGGTCACCGTCCGCGTGGCTGGAGTCAGCGTTGGACGGAATCGGAGCGGCAAGAAGAACGGCCAAGGACAGGAGCAGAAAGCTCGATCGAAGCAAGTGACACCCCCACCCGCGATTCCTCGTAACATATGCCATGACCGTCGCATTTCTTGCTGACTACTTCATGGCTCAGACTAGGCAGAATTGGTTTACAATCCGTAACTTCGCACCGGTCAGGGGGGCCCCGTCCCCTCAAGCAGGTTCGACAGGGTGGACCGTATCCGCTGGCTCTGCGACAGCGCATCCTGCCCTCGACTCATGGCATTTCCTTCGGGCAGGCCATCTTGCGCCGCCTCTTCCAGACGGTCTTGCAACATGATCTGCGCAACTTCCTGATAATGAGTGCCCTTGGCATGTTCCAGAAGCTCCCAATCCCCGGCAAGCCAGGCCGCGTCCCACCGTGCTTGCTCCTCATCAAGCTGCGCCCAACTTGACGCGGCACCTTCGTGATCCGCCAGAGCCGACTGTGCCCGGGCCCGCAGCCGAACTGCTGCCGGGTCATCGAGCCCGGCAAGGTAGCCCATGGCCACACCGGCCTGGCCTTCCAGCAACGCCACCCGTGCAAAGAGCACTCGGTCTTCCGGTCCTGGTATCTCATTGGGATGGGACAGGCTGATGCGCGCGGAACCTGCGAAACCAAGATCAAGCAGCCGACCGGCAACCACGCGCCTAACCGACGCTGGCAAAGCCTGTATCTGTTCGATTTCCGACACAGCATGGGTCAGGAAGGTTGCATCGTCGCCTGCCTCGGCCAGCTCGATCAAAAATGTCTCATACAAGGCCTTCGTACCAGCCGCATCCGCCCCGTAGGTCGCCCTTGCCTCCTCAAGCAGGACAAACGCTTCGTCAAATCGAGCTGCACGGGCCTCGGTTTCGATCGCCAGACCAAGAAGCGTCGCACCCATATCCGTGCCACGGTGCTCATAAGCCATTGACGTCGCAAGTTCGCGCAACCGCGCATCAATCGGTGCTCCAGTTGCGGCACGGGCTTCGATCAAAGACAACAGCGCCTCCGGAGCGATGGGTCCGTCTGCATTGATGATCTCGTCCAATCGGTCATCTGCCCGGGTCGCATCCCCATTTGACCTGTCCAGGCGCGCCTCAAGAAGGTCAAACCCCGCCCCGTGGTTCCCCGGAGCCCGCGCGACCGCATCGCGCAGGGCATTGGCGGTCGCCACGTCGCCGATGTCCAGAAACTTCCGCGACAATCCTGGCCCAAGATGTCGACGCAGGTGCAAAGGAAGTGCCGAGAATGATTTGATCACCGCCCCCCGGTCGATATCCGCCGCAGGTGCCAGCTCGGGCTGCGCCAAGGCCGCCCAAAGAGCAACAGGACCTTGGCAGGCCATTTGCTCGACCACGGCGGCCGGGAGGCTGCTTTCCCCGTGATCCATGATCTCACCCATCATGATCAACAAATCCGGCCGTCGCAGGTCCGCCTCGTATCGGCGCGCAACGGCAATCGCCTCGGCACCGAACGTCAGGTAGATGTAATTGCGCACAAGGCCCAGAACATGATCGGAATTGGCCTTGTCGAATTCCCCCAGAAGCCCCGCGCGAAACACTGAGAGATCCGCGCCGTCGGTGGGTGGAACACCCCAGCTCGCGATGTCGAAATGCTCCGCCGACAGGCAGGTCTCCCCTTCGTGAGTTCTGGGGGCATCCGCCGTTTCGGACAGGCCCAAGTCACGATCAATCACGGTCTGAATGCGCAAATGTTCGGTCGGGTCGGATGGTGTTTCGGGAACTGCGGCCTCCACCTCGGTCGGCGCCGACTGAGGCTCGGGCTCAGGCACCGGATCAAGCGCGGCTTCAACCGCAGCCTCGGTTGCCTCCAAGTCCGCCTCAAGGAGACCTTGGGCCGCGGCCCGACCGATCTGACGCAACAATGCCTCTTCTGTTTCCGAAACGCGGGTGCTCGTCCCTTCTGCCATCTCGTCCCCAGCGACATCGGCGTAGGGATCAACAGGCGGATCGGCTGGGGCAGACTCATCCCCCAACGCCTCCGCGACGGGCTCGGTCGGTTGCACAGACAACTCAGGGTCGGCTTGCGACGCGGCCTGGGGCAAGGGCGTGCCAAACCCGAAGGTAATCGGCAGTCCCGCGCGCGCTTCTCGTGGTTCCTGGGGCATGATGATCGGTTCAGGCGACACGTCCTCTGCCACAGCCACCGCCTCATCTGGATAAATGGCGTCAACCGGGTCTGCCTGCCGCGCCGCAGATAAAGTTGGCAGGGTTTGGTTGAAAGGGCTTGCGGCATGTGGCGCCGACCCGTCCTTGATGTCCAGAACCACCTCGCTGGCCCGTAGGTCAAATGCATCCCCGTGGCAGTCGCAACTCGAAGCGATGAAAAGCCTACCCTCGCCACGATCCTCAACGGACTGCACGCGTGTCCTTGGGATCAGTGCAAAGATACGGCTTAGGTCAAACTGCACTTCAGGCGTTGAAACGCGCAGCTCATAACCGCCTTCGACCCGGCCGAACTGCCAAGTCACGCGGGAATCAAAATCCAGAACCAGACGGGAGAAATCCGCATGCTCCCCGGACCTAATGGACACGTCCTGCGCCCAGGAGGCGCAGGGGAAAAGCAACAGAACCCAAAGAGCGGCTCGCGCAATCATGCGGCGTCCTTTTTCACTTCCTTCAGAGCTTCTTCGAGGTCCGAGAAGCTGGGGCGGATATGGCTGGGCGTGTTCTGACGTCCAACCTCGATACAGATATTGGTCGAATGGTTGTAGAGATTGGCGACCAGAACCTCACGGATCAGCTGATAGAAATGCGCGTCCTCTTCGGTCACCGTTTTTACCTTCGAAGCGAACGGCCCAACCAGGCCATAGGCTAGGAACACGCCCAGGAATGTCCCAACCAGCGCGCCGCCGATCAGCTTGCCGAGGATCTCGGGCGGCTGGTCGATGGAGCCCATGGTCTTGATAACCCCCAGGACAGCCGCAACGATGCCCAGCGCCGGTAGGCCATCGGCAACGGTCTGCAACGCGTGGGAGGAGTGCATCGCGTGGTGCAGATTTGCCTCCATGCGTTTTTCCAGCACTTCCTCGACCTGGTGTGGATCATCATAGTTCATCGAGGCCGAACGCAGCGTGTCACAGATCAGGTCGATCGCCTCACGATCAGTGAGGATCTTGGGGTATTTCTGAAAGATCGGGCTGTCTTCCGGGGTTTCGATATGTTCCTCAAGCGCCACCGCATTCTGGCGCGCTTGGCGAATCAGCTCGAACAGCAGGCAAAGGAGATCCTTGTAGTCCTCGGGCTTCCACTTGGACCCCTTGAAGACCTTGCCAACATCCTTGACCGTATGTTTGATCGCGCCAAGGTCATTTGAAATCACAAAGGCCCCGGCTGCCGCACCGCCGATCATGGTAAATTCGAACGGCAAGGATTTCAGGATGATCCCCATCTTGCCGCCTGCGGCCAGGTAACCACCGAACACCATTACGAAAATCATCGCAATACCGACGATACCGATCATGTCAAAGCCTCCACTCGTCCTTGTCATCAGCCTGTCAGACCAAGGTTAAGAAACCCTGAGCATCAGGCTAATTCGTCGGCACTGCGGCATTGCGTCCAGCCAGAATCACGCTGATCGCATAGGCGCTTTCGGGCTCTAGCCCGGACAAGATTGCTGCGGCTGCGTCAGGGCGCATCCGCGCCAGAAAACCAGCGGCGAACTGCGGGTCCATCGCAGAGAAGAGTGGCGCGGCCTCTTTCGGCTTCATGTTCTCATAAACCGCAGTCAACCGAGCCAGGTCATCCTCTGCCGCCGTATCCGCCAGTGCCATCGTTGCGGCCAACTCCTCTTCCGCCCGGGTCAGGGCTTCAAGGTTCTTCGATATCTGTTCTTCCGCCACGGCGAGCGCCTGCAACCGGTTTTCCAACGCGGCCTCACGCGCGCTCAATCGCACCTCACGCTCCTTGAGTTCGGCAAGGACGACGACCAGGTTCGGGTCTGCATCACCGGCCCTAGCGGTCGGCTCCGCTTCGGGCTCGGCCATTGCAAGCACCTCGCCAGCCACCGCATGGCCCACCGGACCACCGAGACGTAGCAGGCCGGAGGCGCCCAGCATCAAGGCAATGACCCAAAGAACCCCGCGTGTACCGCGACGGCGACGTGGTTTTTCCTGCTTTTCCTGCTTGCTCATTCTGCTGCCTCCACACGGTTGCGCTGGCTCAGAAACAGCGGCTCGTCCCTTTCGTCCGGATCTGCGGCAGGCGGTTCGGACACTTCGGGCAGGTCATGCATCGACGCCAACATCAGTTCGAGCTTTCGCGACACGTCCTCAGCCCGTTCAGTCAGGTCGGTCAGCTCGCGTGAACTGCGCCCGGCCGCCTTGCGCGCCTTTTCCAGCGTCTTTGTCATGTCATCAACCTGCGCGGACAGCACGGCCACTGCGCCGCCCATCCCGTCCTGCAGGTTGTTGAACTTCTTCAGGCGGCGGCTGAGCACCAAGCAATAGATTGCCGCGCCGACTGCACCGGCGGCCAGAAGCGTATCTGCAATCATGTCCAGCATCGGGGGTTCTCCTTCCCTAGTTCAGGACAAATTCCATGATGAGGAGGTCACGCACGCGCCCCTCCCCGGTCACCAGCTGGATCCGCCGGAGCATCTGCGCACGCAGCATCAAAAGCGCCGAAGGGTCTTCGATATCCCGCATTTCGACCGCGCGCAGATACGAGTTCAGCACGTCCAGAACGCGCGGAACCAACTTGGTCACATCCTCTTGATATTGTGGCTCAACCTCCAGCGAGGCGCGAAAGCGCAAATGTCGGCTGCTCACCCCGTTGCCCAGGGAAATCACCAACGGATCAATCTCGACAAAAGCCACCGGCGGCAGATCCACGGCCTCTTCTACCGGCACATCGGCGTTAGCGGTTTCGGTCGCGGGGCCCAGAATCAGCCCCGAATAGACGGCAAAGAACCCGCCGCCGCCCAACAGCAACGCGAGCACAACACCGATCAGCAAGCCCTTCTTGGACTTCTTCTTCGGTGCCTCTTCTTCACCTTCAATCGGCTCTTCAACGTCCGCCATGGTGTCACCACTTTTTTTCGTGTCGAATCCTTATAGCCCGGTGCCTACTAACCGATTGTTAAGGGCGATCTGGGAAAACGGTTGCAACGACGGGGGCAGAAGCCCGCTCGCAGAAGGAGTTACGTCTTGCAGCAGATCCTGAACGTCTGGTCCGCGCTGGACATGCGCAAAAGGGTGATTGTGGTCTTGGCCACTGTGGCGATGTTTGCCGCCGTGCTCGGCCTGTCACGCATGGCCAGCCAGCCATCAATGTCGCTTCTCTATGCAGGGCTCGAATCGGGTCCGGCCGGTGAGGTCGTGAAGGCGCTGGAGGCACGCGGAGCGCAATATGAGATTCGCGGCGGATCCATTTTCGTCGAAGGCTCCCGCCGAGATGAGCTGCGCATGACATTGGCCAGCGAAGGGCTGCCAACGAACTCCTCAAAGGGCTACGAACTGCTGGATGGCCTGTCAGGATTCGGAACCACCTCGCAGATGTTCGATGCCGCCTATTGGCGCGCGAAGGAAGGGGAGCTGGCGCGCACCATTGTCTCCTCTCCCCTCATCCAACAAGCGCGCGTGCATATCGCAAACCCCTCGCCGCAGGGCTTTCGGCAAAGGGGGACACCAACAGCATCGGTTACCGTCGCCACAGCCAGCGGCACCCTTTCCGCCCAGCACGCCAAAGCTTTGAAATTCCTGGTGGCGTCCGCCGTCACGGGGCTGTCACCGGAAGACGTTTCAATCATCGATGCGCGTGGTGGGCTGGTCATGTCAGGCGACGAGGTCGCAACGGGCGCTGCCGATGGCGGTGACCGAGCCGAGGAGCTCAAGCGGAACGTCGAACGCCTTCTGGAAGCCCGCGTCGGCTATGGCAACGCGGTGGTCGAGGTGAACGTGGAAACCGCGACCGAACGGGAATCGATCCTGGAGCGCAGTTTCGACCCCGATAGCCGCATCGCCATATCGACCGAGACCGAAGAGACCACGAACTCTGCCCGCGATACGCGCAGCGGCGGCGTGTCGGTCGCCTCGAATCTCCCATCCGGCGAGGCAACAGGCGGTGACGGCGCCTCTTCGTCCAGCAATTCCGAAACGCGCGAGCGGGTGAATTACGAAGTCTCGGAAACCACCCGTGAAATCCTGCGCGCGCCAGGAACCGTCAAACGCATCAGTGTGGCCGTCCTCGTGGACGGGATCCGAACAGTGGATGCGGACGGCAACCCGGTCTGGGAGCCGCGTCCCGACGCCGAACTGACAGCATTGCGCGAGCTTGTTGCCTCTGCGGTCGGGTTCGACGAAGCCCGCGGCGACAGCCTGACCCTCAAAACCATGGAGTTCGAGCCGATCGTTGCCGAGGGCAGCGAAGCCAGCGGCGGACTGATGTCAGGCCTGAACCTGGATGTCATGTCGCTGATCAAGATAGGTGTGCTCGCCCTTGTGTCCTTGATTCTTGGCCTGTTTGTCCTGCGCCCGATCTTCGGCACCAATGCGGACGCATCCGCCCCGACTGGCGCGGCTGCGGGCGCCCTTCCTGGCCCGGCGCCGATCCCCTCGGGCCTGCCCACACCCACCGCAGCGCACGGCGAGGGTTTTCCCGACCCCAATGCGATTCCCGACCTGCCGCCCCTGACGGGAGAAATTGATGATGGCGGTTTCTCTCCGCCTGAAATGGCTGTGGTATCCGACATTGATTTCGGCGACGACGATCTGCCTGCGCTGGGGGGCGAACCCCTGGATCCGGTCGAACGCCTACGCGCACTCATCGACGAACGTCAGGGCGAGATGGTCGAAGTTCTGCGGGGCTGGATGGAAGATGAAGAGGAGCCAGTGCGATGAAATCCCTGTTTCCCCTTGAGGAGTTCGACGCGGCCGACCTGCCCTCGGGCACGCAACGCCCAAAGGCCGCTGCGGCTCCACCAGTTCCGCCTCCCGCCCCCGCGATATCGGTCGAAGAGCTCGAGAAGGTGCGCCTTGAAGGCTACGAGGCGGGATACCAGGCTGGCTGGGATGATGCCAACCGCGCCGAGACCGAGGATCAGAGCCGCATTGGCGCGGAGTTTGCCCGCAACCTGCAGGACCTCGGCTTTACCTTTCATGAGGCACGCAGCCACGTGATGCATGCGCTGGAGCCTCTGTTGACCGGGATGGTCGAAAAGGTTCTGCCCCGCATCGTGTCCGAGACCGTGGGGCAGACCATTGTCGAAGAACTGCTTCCCCTGGCCTCCGAAGCCGCCGACACCCCGATCGAGGTCGTGGTCAGCCCGGCCAGCCGCCCGGCGCTGGAAACCCTTTTGTCGGAGGCCACCACCGTGCCCTTCGCGCTGAAGGAAGAGGAAAGCCTGGCGGAAGGCCAAGTCTTCCTGCGCTCGGGCAAGACAGAAAAACATCTTGATCTGACCGGGGCGGTCGACCGGATCGGCACCGCCATCAACGGTCTTTATGAACTCAACGAGAAGGCGTTCCAGAATGGATGACTTTGCACAAGATATGGACAACGGTAACTCAAACCCGTTCACCCAGGTGCCGATCGAGATCACGATATCGGTGGGCAAGGCCCGGCCAATGGTGCGGGACCTGTTGAAACTCAAGGCGGATTCGGTTCTACCCCTGGACAAGAAGGTCGAGGATCCGGTCGAACTCTACATCGGCGACAAGCTGATTGCGCGAGGGGAGCTGGAGGAAGTCGAAGGCGACCCCGGTGGGCAGCTGGCCGTGCGTCTGACCGAAGTTGCCGATCTGAAATCGGGGCTCTGACCATGGCCCGTGTCACACGCGCCGTGGGCTTCTGCACGGCTATTTTGTTAACTATGATTTTCCTGGCAGGCCCGGCCCTTGCGCAGGATATTTCCATTTCCCTGGGCGACGATGGGTCCCTTGCAACCCGCTCGATTCAGCTTCTGGTTCTGGTTACGGTGTTGAGCCTAGTGCCCGGGCTGGCAATCATGATCACCTGCTTCCCGTTCATCGTCACGGTGTTGTCGATCCTGCGCCAGGCCATCGGGTTGCAGCAATCCCCCCCCAACATGCTGATCATCAGCCTCGCACTGTTTCTGACCTATTTCGTGATGGAACCTGTGTTTACCGAGGCCTGGGCGCGTGGGGCCGCCCCTTTTTCCGAAGGCAATATGGAGCTGGAACCAGCCTTCATGGCAGCACTTGAGCCTTTCCGGGTCTTCATGTCCGCCCGGATCGACGTCGAGACCTTCCAGAACCTCGCCAGCCTGCGCGAGGCCACCGTGGGGATTGCACCCGAGCCAGAGGCGCCACTGTCGCTGCTCGTGCCCTCATTCCTGCTGTCAGAGATCGAACGCGCTTTTCAGATCGGCTTCCTTCTGTTCCTGCCCTTCCTGATCATCGACCTCGTCGTGGCGGCAATTCTCATGTCGATGGGCATGATGATGGTGCCGCCGGCGATCGTCTCGCTCCCATTCAAACTAGCCTTCTTCGTGGTCGCAGATGGGTGGAGCCTGGTATCCGGCGCGCTGGTACGAAGCTACTTCTGACTTAGAACAAACAGGCGATGGGCGCGGGCATTCCCCGCGCCTTCTTCTATTCCAGCTGTACTCACGTGACGCGTCCTTCGTCCCTCGTGGCATCCAAGCAAGCGGCAGGTGCGGACAGGTGCCGACCTGTTCTGCATCTCGAACGAGAAAGGCCGGGGCATCCTTCACGACGCCCCGGCCTTCCGGAATTGAATGACGATACCTGCTCAGCGCACGATAAACTCCGCGTGTAGCGCTCCGGCCGCCTTGATGCTCTTCAGAATATCGATCATGTCGCGCGGTGAGACGCCCAGAGCATTCAGGCCTGCGATTACCTCAGACAGGTTCGTTCCCTCAGGCACTTCGGCCAGGCCGATGCCCGGCTCCTCCTCGATCCCGACCTCTGTGCGCGGAACCACGATCGGCGTGCCGCCCGAGAACGGGTTCGGCTGCACCACCAGAGGCTGCTCCTGGATCCGCAGGGTCAGATTGCCCTGGGATACGGCGACCCGGCTAATGCGCACATCGGCTCCCATGACAATGGTGCCGGAGCGTTGATCCACCACGACCCGCGCCTTGCGCTCGGGTTCGACCGGCAGGTTTTCAATCTCGCCAATCGCATGGGCGGGCGACAGGGCGCGGGTTGCCTTGATGTCCAGAAGCACCGTGCCGCTGTCCAGCATGCGCGACACCACGCGGCCGAAGTTTCGGTTGATCGCATCCTCGATCCGCTCCGCGGTGGTAAAGTCCGGCGTGCGCAAGGCCAGGCGGATCGATTCCAGCTGGGTGAAATCGAAGTCGATCTCACGCTCCACCCGTGCGCCGCTAGGGACAACACCTGCGGTTGGCACCCCTTGGATCACACTGGCGCCATCGCCATCTGCCGAGGCGCCACCGGCGATCACAGTACCCTGGGCCACCGCATAGATCTGCCCGTCCGCCGCGTTCAGCGGGGTCATGACCAGGGTGCCACCCAGCAGGCTCTTGGCGTCACCAATCGCCGAAACGGTAATGTCGATCTTGGACCCGGCCCGCGCAAAGGGCGGCAGGTTTGCCGTCACGAAGACGGCCGCGACATTCTTGGGGCGAAACTGTTCGCCAGTGACGTTCACACCCAGACGTTCCAAGATGTTGGCCATGATGTCTTCGGTAAAGGGCGCGTTGCGAATGCCATCGCCGGTTCCGTTCAGCCCGACCACCAGGCCATATCCGATCAGGTCGTTTCCGCGTACGCCATCGAACTCCACCAGATCCTTGATCCGCACTTCACTCGCGACAGCCGGAACGACCAGACACAGGGACCACAAAAGAGTAAGTATTGTTTTCATCATCGCATGTAATCCGTGAAGTTGAGCTGCGCGATACGCGCGGTGATCGTGTAGAGCGTCTCGATCTGGCCATAGACCGCTTCCAGCTCGGTTGCAGTGTCATAGGGGTCGGCACCGATCAGGTCGTTGCGCGCGATCTCGAGGGCAGATCGTTCCGCAGTATTCTGGACCGAGATATCCTCGATCCGAGCCTGTTGCGCGCCAATCTCTGCCCTGAGGCTGGTCAGTGGACCGTCAGCGGTCATGAGCCCTTCGCCTGCGATGCGGAGCAGATCGGCCTGGGAATCACTGTCCCCGGGAAGCCGCCCTTCGGCGATCAAGGCGACCTTGGCATAGGATTTCATCACATCGCGCAGCGCCTGGTCATCGGCGCGCACGGGTTGCGTGACGATCTCCCCATCGCCCACACGGATCGGACCCATGTCAGTTGTTGAACCCAGATAGGCCAGAGTTTCGAAACCGCCACCTGGCGTGTCGAACCAGGCATCCACCGCAGCAGAAATATCGACCGCAGAGGCGGCGCTGGCCGTCGCCAGGTTCAGCTCTGCCAGGATGGTATCCGCATCAGCCAGGGCCGGTCCATCCGTGGCAGCACCAGCCATCAGGGTGCGATCCGCAATCCGCGTATTCAGCTGAGAAACAACTGACGCGAATTTCTGCTGCGCATCAGCGGCCGTGTTGTATAGCAGCGTCGGATTGCGCGAGGAGCTGGCCTGGAGAAGCGCCGGTGCAAGTTCCTGACTGGTGGTCTGAACATACTCCAGGGACAGTTGTACGGTATCGGTCAATGAGGCCGCCTCGACCGTGGCGGTCTTGTAAGCGTCGAGCGCCTTCAGCGTGCGTTCGATCCCTGCGATCGGACCGTAATCCCCGGTCACTTTCGAGGAGGTGTTTTCACGCACCCCGGTCGTCAACTCGGTCGATAGGCGGGTCAGATCTGTCTTCAGCTGACGGGTCAAGCGCTGGGTCTGGAAGGTGCCGGCCATGTCACCGATGGTCAGGTTGGTCATCTGTCCCTCCTCACATCGACAGGAGCTGCTGGATCATTTCATCCACCGTTGCGATCACCCGAGCGTTGGCAGCATAGGCCTGTTCGATCAGCAGAAGCTTCTGCATCTCGTTGTCGGTATCCACACCGGACTCCAGCTCCATCATCTTCAGGGTCTCATTCTGTGCGCTCGACGAGGCGAGCAGGTTTTCAGCGTGCAGCCGATCCGCACCGACCGACGACAAGAAATCCGCCGCCAAACCGCTGGAGGATCGCGCAGCATTGGTGAAATCCGCGCTGGCGGCGGTGCGCGTGTCCGTCAGAGCGTTGGTCAGATCCTGAAGAAGCTGTGCATTGCCCACCTCGCCTGGGGTGGCTGCCCCAAGCCCGTCGCGCAGGCGCCAGATGGCCCCGCCCTGGGCGGGATCGACGGCGGTGTTTACAGCCAGCCTTTCGGACAGGGCGACCTCGTCGGTCGGATCGAAAGCGCTGCCCGCGTCCGTAAACAGGCCTGCTGCACCAACCGCGCGGGTGGTATCCAGCGCCGGATCCTGAAACCGTTCGACCAGGTCCCGGGAAAATGCGTCGAGGTCCTTTTGTGCGTCCACGGCCAGGACATCGCGGATTTCGAATGCGGCGGCGAGCGTACCGCCGCCAAAGGCGTTGCGCCCCTGGCCATCCGGCGAAGGCATGGCCAAACCGTTCAGGGTCAATCCAGACAAGGCGCCGGAAGCCTGCGTCATCTCAGGCACGATCAAGCTGCCCGCTTGCGAGAAGCCAACTGTGGCGGCTTTACCGTCCAGCAGGATCGCACCGCCATCGGTATAAAGCGCGACCATACCATTATCGCGCGGCGCCTGGCGCAGGGGCACGATGGGCGAGAGTTTGTCGATCTCCTGCTGGCGCAGATCCATCAGCGAGGATGGGTCCAGCCCGCGGGCAATGGTCTCCTGAATTTCGTAGTTCAGCGTCTCTACCCGCTTCAGGCCTTCATTGAGCGACGTGACCTGGTTGGCGATGCTGGTATCGGCCTCCATCCGGGCCTGCTGGATCCCATCCGTGGCCCCGTTGATATGGCTCACCAGATCCTGCGCAGCATCCAGAACCGCATTCAGGCGCGATTCATTGTCGGGACGCGAGCTGGCCTCGACCAGAGCTGCTTCGAACTGGGCAAGGCGACCGGACAGGGAATGCGCATCTTCAGGCGTGCCGATGATGCTCTCCAGATCATTCAGAAAGGCCGCAATCGAACTGTCATGCCCGGCGCTGGCATCGGACAGCACCCGGTCGTTGATCACACCCTGATCGACCAGCCGCGTCACGCCATTGACCTTTACACCGCCGGGCGTGCCTCCCAAATACTGGGAGGACACCTCGAGCTGGCGGGTGGCGTAACCGGGCGTGTTCGCATTGGCCACATTGGACGAGACGACCTCGGTCGCACGCGCAGTGGCGGTCAGCCCGGAGAGGGCGTTGTTCAATGATCCGGCAATGGTCATGCCTTAACCTCCGTATCCCACCCCGGAGCTTAGCGTTTAATGTTCGTGGTCTCCTGCAGCATCTCGTCAACGGTCTGGATGACCTTGGCGTTCGAACTGTAGGCTCGCTGGGTCTGGATCAGGTTGGTGAGTTCACCCGCCACATCCGTGGTCGACCCCTCGCGGGCAAAACCGATCACCTCGCCGGTCGGGCCGTCACCGGCATCCCATAGGAAGAAGGAGCCCGATTGCACCGACACCTGGTAGGACTGGTTAGATAGCGAAATCAGCCCGTTCGGGTTGGGCACATCAATCAACGGCACCTGGTAGATCGTACGGGTGAAGCCGGTGTCATAGGTGGCTGTGACCAGACCATCCTCGTCGATCTCAACGGCGGTCAGGTTACCGACCGGCGAGCCGTCCTTGGTGATCTGGGTCGGCGCGAAACTGTCGGATAGCTGGGTCAGACCGTTGGTGTCGCCTATCCGCCCGATTGTCACGTCTAACGGCCCGCCGGCCACGGTCAAGGCAAGCTCGCCGGTGGCCGGGTCATAAGCCCCGCCAGACGTCACGGCAACCGAAGCCAGCGTGCCCCCGTTGGCGCGGGTATCATCGAATGTCAGGACATATTCGCCAATCACCGCACCGCCCGAGGCGCTGTCGCGGATCACCATGGTCCATTCGTTGGACGACCCGGTAGCGGGAACGGTCGGCGTAAAGGTAATGTCGAGCGACTCGGAGGTACCCAGGTTGCCAAAGTACTCTACCGATAGCGGCAGAGCGGTCCCGGCCGAACCCGCCTCGGTATCGACAGCGGGCAGGTTCACCCCCAGGTTCATCTGCGTGGTCGGGTCTCCGGCGCTTTGATTCGAGTTGATCACGATGGGTTCCAGCCCGTTGGCGGTATCGCGCGGGAAGGTCCCTATTGTGCCGTCGGCATCCGCGGGCCAGCCCAAAAGCACCAGGCCGGTTTCCGTCTTCAACACACCTTCGGCATCGGTGCGGAACGAACCGGTCGTGGTCATCATCATCGGCCGATCACCAGCCGAGGTATCAAGGTAGACCTCCTGCGTAACCGGCAGCATGCCGTTCCCGGCAATCGCGATGTCCAGCGGGTTCGAGGTTGAGATCAGCGGCCCATGTTCATCAATCATCCGCGATGTCGTGGTGCGCACCCCACCGGCGGAATAGGTGCCCGCCCCGGCAATCCCGCCAATCACCATGCTTTCGAAATCCGCCGTGGCGCGTTTGTAGCCGAATGTCGAGGAGTTCGCGATGTTATCGGAGATGGTTGCCAATTTGGTGGCATTGGCGTTCAGGCCGGCCACGCCGGCACTCAGCGAGGAGGAAATCGTCATAAGGTGCGCCTTTCTGCTGCATCAACCCCTTGTCAATGCTCAGACATAGCAAGCAGCCCTTAACAGCCCCCTAACATCTAAAATCCTATCTATCCGCCCTTCACTCTCCGTCCAGATCAGAGCGCAGCAGGATCAGCTCGATGCGATTGTTGCGCACGGCCATCGGGTTTCGCGCCGCTGGATCACGGTCGGCATGACCTGTCACACGCTGCACGCGATCCGATGCAAACCCTTCAGTTTCCAGCAGTTTACGCATCATTGCAGCCCGTTCGGCGGACAAATCCCATGACGGGTTCTCAGCAACAACGATCGGCTGCGCCCGCACGTGACCACCCAACGCCACATCGTTGGAAACAAGTGCGAAGACCCGGGCCATCATGCCCGCAAGCTCGGCCAGAACCGGCATGGGCACGGCAGTTCCATCTTCAAACAGAGGCTCACCAGCCAGGTCGAACAGCTCGATCACCAAGCCCTCATCCGTCACCTGGGTCACGATATGACGCATCGCCTTGTCGCCGAGCATGCTCTCACCGGCCTGACCGGTAAGCATCTCTTCAACCTCTTCCAACATTGCGGTTTCGGCCGCTTCGGCACCAGAGTCACCTGCGCTGGTACCTTCGCCGCTGGCACCGGGGTGACGCGGCAGCCCGCCATGGCCAGTCTGGGCCAGGGTTTCCTCGGTAAAGACCGAGTCGCCTCCGAAAGAGCCATCGCCACCGCCGGACACCCGGTTCACCGGGATCGTCGGACTGAAATAGTCCGCGATACCTTTTCTTTGCTTTTCCGTCGTAGCATTCAGCAGCCACATCAACATGAAAAAGGCCATCATGGCAGTCACGAAGTCGGCATAAGCCACCTTCCAGGCGCCACCGTGGTGACCATCGCCACCACCCTTTTTGACCTTCTTGATGATGATGGGCGCATTTGATTGCGCAGCCATCCCACCACCTCATTTGTTCACCCAGGGATGACCGTAGCAAGGGGGCGTAAAGATCGACTTAACCTTTCAAATTGTGCGGATTTTCGGGGGTCGGGGCGGGTTTTTCCCGGCCTGGCGGCACCACCCGACCCAGTTTTTCTTGACTTCGTTGCATCTGAAACAATATTCTCCGAACCACGCAACAGGAAATGCATAACATGTGCAGCAATTCCGTCAGCGCCTGGCAGCCGACGGATTTCGGGGGGAGACGAGATGAACACGCAAGACACCGCACGCCGGATGATCACCGCAGCCACCTCGGTGGGCACGACCGAAGGCTACATGCCCGGCTGGGCCAATGATTTCGAGACCGAGGCCTTGCCCGGCGCCCTGCCCCAGGGCATGAACAGCCCGCAGCGCTGTGAATACGGCCTTTATGGCGAGCAGCTGTCGGGCACCGCCTTTACCGCCAACCCGCCGGAACGCACCTGGTGCTATCGTATCCGCCCCGCGGTGAAACACTCGGCCCGCTATAGCAAGATCGACGTGCCCTATTGGAAATCCGCCCCCTGCGTGGACCCGGACGTGATCAGCCTGGGCCAGTACCGTTGGAATCCAGTCGAGGCAAGTGAAGGTCTGAACTGGATCACCGGCATGCGCACCATGACCACGGCGGGCGACGTGAACACCCAGGTCGGCATGGCCTCGCATATCTACCTGGTGACCGAATCGATGGTGGATGACTATTTCTTCTCAGCCGATAGCGAGCTGTTGGTCGTGCCGCAGGAAGGCCGCCTGCGGTTCTACACGGAACTGGGCATCATTGATCTGGAGCCGAAGGAGATCGGTATCATCCCGCGCGGCCTGGTCTACCGGGTCGAGCTGATCGACGGCCCCGCCCGCGGCTTTGTCTGCGAGAACTACGGCAAGAAATTCGAGCTGCCGGGACGTGGCCCGATCGGCGCCAACTGCATGGCCAACCCGCGCGACTTCAAGGCGCCGGTGGCGGCTTTCGAGGATCGCGAAGTCCCGTCCACCATCACCATCAAGTGGTGCGGCCAGTTCCACGTGACCGAGATCGGCCAGTCGCCGCTGGACGTGGTCGCCTGGCACGGCAACTACGCACCCTATAAATACGACCTGCGCAACTACTGCCCGGTCGGCGCGATCCTGTTCGACCACCCGGACCCGTCGATCTTCACGGTTCTGACCGCCCCCTCGGGCGATCCTGGCACGGCCAACATCGACTTCGTGCTGTTCCGCGAACGCTGGATGGTGGCCGAGGACACCTTCCGCCCGCCCTGGTACCACAAGAACATCATGTCCGAGCTGATGGGCAATATCTATGGCGAGTACGACGCCAAGCCCGATGGGTTCGTGCCCGGCGGGGTCAGCCTGCACAACATGATGCTGCCGCACGGACCGGACAAGAACGCCTTTGAAAAGGCCTCGAACGCGAACCTCGGCCCGGACAAGCTGGACAACACCATGTCCTTCATGTTCGAGACCCGCTTCCCGCAGCACCTGACCGCCTTCGCCGCGAACGAGGCACCGCTGCAGGACGACTACATCGACTGTTGGGCCGACATCGAAAAGAAATTCGATGGCACCCCGGGCAAGAAATAGGGCACAAGAAAACCGAGCATTTTCTTGCCGGGGTTGCGAAGATCCCGGATCCGTTGAGAGGACAGAACACTTATGAGCCTGATGAAATCCTGGGTCGACAGCGCCAACTCGGCCGAGACCCCCTTCCCGCTGAACAACCTGCCCTATGGCGTCTTTTCCACGCTGTACAGCGAACCCCATTGTGGCGTTGCGATCGGTGATCTGATCCTTGATGTGACGGCGCTGGAAGAAAAGGGCGTGATCCGCATTGACGACACGAACGTATTTGATGCCGGATCATGGAACGCCTTCATGCAGTTGGGCGCCGAGGTCTGGGAAGATTTCCGCTTCGCACTGCAACAACTGCTGAGCGAAGATGTTATCGCCGATGCCAAGGCCAGCGTGATCCCGCATCTGGTCAAGCAGGAAGAGGCAACAATGCACATGCCCTTCGCCGTGTCGGAATACACGGATTTCTACGCGGGCAAGAACCATGCCTTCAACGTCGGCACCATGTTCCGCGGCCCGGAAAACGCACTGCCGCCGAACTGGCTGCACATCCCGATCGGCTACAACGGCCGTGCCTCGTCGGTCGTCGTTTCAGGCAGCGATGTGCGCCGCCCCTGGGGCCAGCTGAAAGGCCCCAATGACGAGATGCCGCGCTTTGCCCCCTGTGCCCGCTTCGACCTGGAGCTGGAAATGGGCGCCATCGTCGGCCAGCCCAGCGAAGGGCCGATCACCGTGGGCGAGGCGGACCAGAACATCTTTGGCTACGTGCTTCTGAACGACTGGTCGGCACGCGACATCCAGGCTTGGGAATACCAGCCGCTGGGCCCGTTCCAGGCAAAGGCGACGGCGACCACGATTTCGCCCTGGATCGTCACAGCCGCCGCGCTGGAGCCTTTCCGCACCTCGACGCCCGAGCGCGAGAAAGAGTTGCTGCCCTACCTGACCGAGCCAAAGCCCGGGCTCTATGATATCGAGTTGGAAGTAACCCTGGCCCCCGAAGGCAAGGCGGAAACCACCATCGCGCGCACGAACTACAGCCAGATGTATTATTCGGCCGCACAGCAGCTGGCGCATCACACCACCTCGGGCTGCGCCATGACCGTGGGGGATCTGCTGGGCTCCGGCACAATTTCCGGCCCAACGAAACCCGAGCGTGGCAGCCTGCTGGAACTCAGCTGGGGCGGCAAGGAACCGCTGACCCTGGACACCGGCGAGGAACGTTCGTTCCTGGAAGACGGCGACACGCTGACCCTGAAAGGGGCGGCCAAGGGCGACGGGTATCAGATCGGCTTTGGTAACTGCACCGGCACCGTGCTGCCTGCGCTCGACGACCCGTACAAGCGCTGATCATGGGGCGCTGGACGTCATATCCCCTGCTGCCACTGCAAGATCGCGTCGCTGGGCGCGAGCAGCATGATGATGTTCAGCGCCAGACCGTCTCGGATCAACAGGGTGGTCAACACCTCGAACCCCACAATGATCGCGAGCGTCGCCCAGATCGGCAGGCGCAGCGCCAGCCAGAAGCCAACGAACATCGCGACCACATCCAGGCCCGAGTTGATTACCGCATCGCCCCAATACTCGTCGCTGACAGTGGTTTCGCGGTAGCGGTTGATCACGGCCTCGGTGTTCTCGACCACCTCCCAGGCGCATTCCACCACGGTGGCGACCAGAAGGCGCCAGCCCAGGCCTGCGCGGCGCATCACAAGGAAGGTGGCGCCGTAGAACAGGAAACCATGGATCAGGTGGCTGGGCGCATACCAGTCGAACAGATGCTGCGAGCTGCCGGATCCATCCCACAACCAGATCTCTCCACAGGTGCAGATCAGGTTGCGACCCATCATCCACAGGGTGACCAGGGTGCCGACGAAGACAACGAATGTGGCCCAATAGGGCAGATAACGACGATCAAACATGCGGCGATGGAATCACGCCAGCGCGCGGCTGTCTACCACCTTGTATCCGGCAACGGTCCACGGGAAGCTGCGCGCGCGTCCACCTTGAAAGGAAACTTGCAATGCGCCTGATCACCCTGTCTCTTGTCGCCTCTCTGCTGATGCCCCTGCCCGCCCTGGCGGACACCAAGGCACTGGCACATGAATACGCCAACCTGCCCGGTGTGCAGCAGTTGTTCGAAGACATGTTCTCCTCCGAAGCCCTGGCCGCTCAGTTCCGGCTGGGCGTACCCGCAGAGATCGAAATCTCGGACGAAAAACTGTCCCGGATCGGAGACGTCCTGTCGATCGAGATGAACAAGCTGCGCCCGGAGATGACCAACTACATGATCACCAGCATGGCCGACGCCTTCTCGGAGGATGAGCTGTCGGCACTGATCGAATTCTACAGCTCGGAACATGGCGCCTCCGCCATGCGCAAGATGCAGCCCTACATGGCCGATGTCATGGCGCAGCTCATGCCGCGAATGGGGGCGATGCAGCAGGCCGTTCTGCCGCAGATCATCGAAATCATGCAGGAATGACCCCTGCCTCAAAGCACGCTGGCGCGGAAGCCCCCCGACCGCGCCAGCCCGAACCCTGACCAACGCATAGAGGATTAACCCCATGGCCAAGGCATTCGCGTCGCAAGGCGACATGACCGAAAAGAAGATCACCTTCGACGAGATCGGCGAAGGGCTCTACGCCTTCACCGCCGAGGGCGACCCGAACTCCGGCGTGATCATCGGCGATGAAAGCGTCATGATCGTCGAAGCCCAGGCGACCCCGCGCCTGGCAAACAAGGTGATCGAATGCGTGCGGTCCGTGACCGACAAGCCGATTTCCCACGTGGTACTGACCCATTACCACGCCGTGCGCGTGCTGGGCGCCTCAGCCTTTGGCGCCAGCCAGATCATCATGTCGGACGTGGCCCGGTCCATGGTGGTCGAGCGCGGTCAGGAAGACTGGGACAGCGAGTTCCAGCGCTTCCCGCGCCTGTTCGAAGGACACGAAAGCATCCCCGGCCTGACCTGGCCGACCACCACGTTCAGCGATTCCATGACCGTGTACCTTGGCAACCGCCGCGTCGACATCATGCAGGTCGGCCGCGCCCACACCGCTGGTGACGCCGTGATCCACGTGCCGGATCAGAACGTCATGTTCACCGGTGACATCGTCGAAGACCACTCGGCCTGCTATTGCGGCGACGGGCATTTCAACGATTGGGGTGACACACTGGACAACATCAAGTGGTTCGACGTGGACGCCATCGCACCGGGCCGTGGCGGCGCTCTGGTCGGCAAAGAGGCCGTGAATCGCGCCATCGAAAGCACCCGCGATTTCGTCGAAAGCACCTATAAGCCGGTCGCCAAGGTTGCCGCGCGCGGTGGCTCGCTGAAAGAAGCCTGGGACGCGGCCCGCGCCGAATGCGACCCGAAATTCGCCGATTACGCGATCTACGAACACTGCCTGCCCTTCAACGTGGCGCGCGCCTATGACGAAGCGCGCGGCATAGACACCCCCCGCATCTGGACCGCGCAGCGCGACCTGGACATGTGGGAAGCCCTGCAGGGCTGATCATGACCCGCGTCACTCACTTCAAAACGGCCGCTCTGAAAGCGGCGGTCGTTCTAATCCCCTCCTACTTGGCTGCTTATCTGACGGACAAGATGGTTTGGGTGGTTCCCACATTGGCTGCATCGAGCTTCTTTGCTGCAACCATTGGACTGGAAGCCACAGCTCTGCGACGCAGGGTCGATGAGGATGGGGAGAGTGACGCCGAGGACGAGCAGGACGCACAAAGCCTGGAGACACTCTTCGAGAGTTGATCCAGCCGGGACAGCCCCGGACCACACCAACGCTCGTCGCATCTTGAGGAGACATGCGGCGAGCGGCCACACCTATCGTTGCAAACGCAACGGAATTTACGGTTTAAGCTAAGGGCAGAAACCCTGCCCGTCGCCGGAGGAGACACAATGAACGCCGAGAACAAGATTTTCGAAGTGCCGCTCTATGCCTATGAGCGGAGCCCGGACCAGGACAGCGAAGCTGCGGTCCGCCACCCCGTCGTGATCATCGGCGCAGGCCCCATCGGCCTGGGCATGGCAATCGACCTGGCCCAACAGGACGTGCCGGTGGTGATCCTGGACGACAATGACAAGGTCTCCTTCGGCTCGCGTGCGGTGTGCTACGCCAAGCGCCCGCTGGAAATCCTCGACCGCCTGGGCTGTGGCCAGCCGATGGTGGACAAGGGCGTCGAATGGAACCTGGGCAAGGTCTTCTTCGACGAACGCAAGATCTATGAGTTCGACCTCTTGCCCGAAGACGGGCACGAGCGTCCGGCCTTCATCAACCTCCAGCAGTATTACTTCGAGGAATACCTGGTGAACCGGGTCCGCGAGCTGCAGGCCGAGGGCAAGAAGATCGAGATCCGCGGCAAGAACAAGGTCTCGGCGATCAGCAACAACCACACCCATGCCACGCTGGAAGTGGACACGCCGGAAGGCCCCTACAATGTCGAAGCCGACTGGCTGATCGCCTGTGACGGCGCCGGTTCACCGACCCGCCAGATGCTGGGCCTCGACTTCGTCGGTCGCGTGTTCGAAGACAACTTCCTGATCGCCGATGTGATCATGGAAGCCGACTTCCCCACTGAACGCTGGTTCTGGTTCGACCCACCCTTCAACAAGGGTCAGTCCGCTCTCCTGCACAAGCAGCCCGACAATGTCTGGCGCATCGACCTGCAACTGGGCTGGGACATCGACAAGGACGAGGAAAAGAAACCGGAAAACGTCATCCCGCGCCTCAAGGCGATGCTGGGCGAGGACGTGCAGTTCGAACTGGAATGGGTGTCGATCTATACCTTCCAATGCCGCCGGATGGAGAAATTCCGCCATGGCCGCGTGATCTTTGCCGGTGACGCCGCGCACCAGGTGTCGCCCTTCGGCGCCCGCGGCGCGAACTCGGGCCTGCAGGACACCGACAACCTGGGCTGGAAACTGAAGCTGGTGATGGACGGCAAGGCGCCCGAAAGCCTGCTGGAAAGCTACGACATGGAGCGGATCCATGGCGCGGACGAGAACATCATGAACTCCTCGCGCTCGACCGACTTCATTACGCCGAAGTCGGACATGTCCCGTATCCTGCGCGACGCGGTGCTGGACCTGGCCGAGCAGCATGAATTCGCCCGCCCGCTGGTCAATGCCGGTCGCCTGTCGGTGCCCTGCACCTATGACGGCTCGCCCTTGAACACCGCCGACGCGCTGGATGGGCCGGAGCGAACGCGCCCTGGTTCCCCCTGCCCGGACGTGAAGCTGGGTGACGACTATCTTCTGCGTCAACTGGGCGACAAGTTCACCCTGCTGACCATCGACGCAGATGCGCCGGACAGCCTGGAAGAGGACGGGATCGAAGTGACCCGCCTGGCCCTGTCGGCCAAGGCCGATACCACGGGCCTCTTGAAGGCGCGCTACCTCGGTAACGAGGAGTCAGCGGTCTACCTGATCCGTCCCGACCAGCACGTGGCGGCCCGCCGCCCGAGCTTTGACGAAAACCTGTTCCGCGCCGCCATTCGCCGCGCCACCGGAAAGGAGTAACCCCATGTCTGATCTGAACCTGCAACCGAACATCGCTGGCGCGGATGACTTCTACGCCGAACTTCTGGCCGCCCACGAGGGCCTGTCAAAAGCGGACAGCGATGCGCTGAATGCCCGCCTTGTGCTGGTGCTGGCCAACCAGGTGGGTGACCGCGCGGTGCTGAGCGAAGCCCTGAAGGTGGCCAAGCTGGACGGCTGAACCACCTGACAAGACACTCAAAAGCCCGGCCATTGGCCGGGCTTTTCTTTTGCTGTGCGCGTGCCTCAAGCAGGCCTGCGCCGCGCCAAAACAGGTGACACCGCACCGGCCACCACCATCAAGGCCGCCACCTGGCCCAGAACCACTGCAGGCCAGATCAGCGCAAATTGATCGTTGAGGTATTTCTGCGGCCCAAAGGACAAAAGCGCGATCACCACCGCCAGCAGCGCAAACGCCCGACCCAGCAACGTGGTCGGGCGCAGCAGGATGCCTGCCACCGCCGTGGCAAACCCTGCCGCCAGAATGGGTGCAATCGCTCCCAGCGGGATTTTCACCGGTGGATGGGGTGGCACTCCGGCATAAAGCGACGCCAGCATGACCCCCTGCAGAATGATCAGCATCACCAGCCCGGTGGTTGCAATTCTTGTGTTCTCATCATCTCTCATATCAGCCTCCAATACCGTAATCATGTGTACGCTTGTACCTAGCCGTAATTGCATGTACGGATTCTGTCAACAGGTTTGGAGGCCCCCGTGAAATCGGACAAACGCGAAATACGACAGCAGCAGATCGAAACCGCCGCCTATGAGGTATTGGAACAAAAGGGCTTTGCCGGGGCCTCAATGCTGGCCATTGCCAAGGCGGCAAAGGCCTCGAACGAGACGCTTTATCGCTGGTATGGGGACAAGATCGGACTGTTTTCCGCCCTGGTTGAAGGCAATGCGGCAGAGGTCCGCCAAATGCTGGAAACCGGCTTGGAGGCACAGGCGGACCCGATGCAGATCCTAGAGGATTTCGCGCCTGCCCTGCTGACGCTATTGCTGGGGGACCGCGCAATTGCGCTGAACCGGGCGGCTGCGGCGGACAGTACCGGAGCGCTGGGGCAGGCGATTTCCCGGTCCGGGCGCGAAGCCATTGCGCCTCTGATCTCCCAAGTGCTCGAACAGGCGCGCGCGGACGGGGTCCTGGACTTTGACATCCCCCAGGACGCAGTGTCCCTGTTTCTGGACCTGCTGGTCGGGGATCAACAGATCCGGCGCGCCATCGGCCAGACCAAATGTCCCACACCAGATGAAATTGCTCGACGCGCCACCCGGGCACTGTCGCATTTCCGCCTGCTTCTGTCGCCTACCGACCGGTAATCTGCCAGAGCACCGAACGGACCGGGACGCCGAAATTGGTCCGCCGACCAATCCAATAATTGGCCATTTCCACCAGCACGATTTTTTGATCATATCCCCCGGAAGCTTGCTTGCACCTACCGAATCCCGGTGACAGAGTGCCGCCAAATCCGAACCGGAGTGAGACATGATCGAGAAACGCGACTTCTACATCAACGGTGCTTGGGTAGCCCCCACCGTCCCGAATGACTTCCCCGTCATCAACCCTTCGACCGAGGAAGCCTTCGCCACCATTTCGCTGGGCGGCCAGGCTGACACGGACGCGGCGGTCGCAGCGGCCAAGGCGGCGTTCACGACCTGGGGTGTGAGCTCCAAGGCGGACCGGCTGGAAGTGCTGCAGAACATCGCCGAGGAATACGCCAAGCGCGGTGAAGACCTGGCCCAGGCGATGAGCCAGGAAATGGGCGCGCCGATCAGCCTGGCGCGCGCCAATCAGGTCGGCGCCGGTGCCTATCACATCAAGAACTTCATCCGCGCCTTCGAAGGGTTCGAGTTCGACAAGATGCTGGGCGCCCATGCCCCGAACGACCGCATCCTCTACGAACCCATCGGAGTCTGCGCCCTGATCACGCCGTGGAACTGGCCAATGAACCAGGTCTCGTTGAAGGTCATTGCCGCACTCGCGGCGGGCTCCACCATGGTTCTGAAACCGTCGGAAATCTCGCCTCTATCTTCGGTCGTCTGGTCCGAGATCATGCATGACGCGGGTGTGCCTGCGGGCGTCTACAACATGGTCAACGGCGATGGCGTCGGCGTCGGCACGCAGCTGTCGACCCACCCGGACGTGGACATGGTCAGCTTTACCGGCTCAACCCGCGCCGGCATCGCGATCTCAAAGGCCGCCGCCGACACGCTGAAACGCGTGAGCCTGGAGCTGGGCGGCAAGGGGGCCAACATCCTCTTTGCCGACGCGGACGAGAAAGCCGTGAAACGCGGCGTGCTGCACATGATGCAGAACACCGGGCAAAGCTGTAACGCCCCCTCGCGCATGCTGGTGCAGCGCGAGATCTACGACCAGTCGGTCGAAGCCGCACGCGAGATTGCCGAAGGCGTCGGCGTCGGTCCGGCCAGCGAGGAAGGCCGCCATATCGGCCCGGTCGTGTCCGAGCTTCAATGGGGCAAGATCCAGGATCTGATCCAGAAAGGCATCGACGAGGGCGCCCGCCTGGTCGCCGGCGGCACCGGCCGTCCCGAAGGTCTGAACAAGGGCTATTTCGTCAAACCGACCGTCTTTGCCGACGTGACCAACCAGATGACCATCGCCCGCGAGGAAATCTTCGGCCCGGTCCTGTCGATGATCCCCTTCGACACCGAAGAGGAAGCCATCGAGATCGCCAATGACACGGTCTATGGCCTGACCAATTACGTGCAGACCCAGGATGGCAAGCGCGCCAACCGCGTGGCCCGCGCCCTGCGCTCGGGCATGGTCGAAGTGAACGGCCAGGGCCGTGCAGCTGGTGCGCCGTTTGGCGGTTACAAACAGTCCGGCAACGGCCGCGAAGGTGGCGTATTTGGCATCGAGGATTTCTTGGAGATCAAGGCCGCCTCGGGCTGGTTCAACGGCTGATCCCACCTGCCGGAATTATGAAAGGGCTCGCGACACGCGGGCCCTTTCGGTTTTCTTCCTCTGCATTGGTCAGCCCGGCTGAGGCACCACGCGCAAATAGGGCAGCACCGCATCAAAGTCGCCATGCTGCGCCCGCGCATCATCGTCGGACACCGCCGGGACGACAATCACGTCATCGCCGCTGGTCCAGTTTGCGGGCGTGGAGACCTTGTGATCCCAGGTGAGCTGCACCGAGTCGATCACGCGCAGCAACTCGTCAAAGTTCCGACCCGTGGTCATCGGGTAGGACAGCTGAAGTTTGATCTTCTTGTCGGGGCCGATCAGGAAGACGGTGCGGACGGTCTGGTTGTCCATCGCCGTGCGCCCCTCGAAACTGTCGCCGGCCTCGGCCCCAAGCATGTCATAGAGCTTGGCCACCGACAGCTCGGGGTCGCCGATCATGGGGTAGTTGACCGATTGGCCGGTGGCCTTTTTGATGTCTTCCTTCCACCGCAGGTGATCCTCGACCGGGTCCACCGAAATGCCGATGATCTTGCAGTTACGCTTGTCGAACTCGCCCTTGATCCCCGCCATCATGCCCAGTTCGGTCGTGCAAACGGGGGTGAAATCCTTGGGGTGGGAAAACACCACCGCCCACCCGTCGCCAATCCAATCGTGAAAAGAGATCGGGCCTTCCGTGGTGTCGGCCGTGAAATCCGGGGCAGTATCGTTGATCCTGAGTGCCATAGTTTCGTCCTCCCTCACTTGATCCTGTGAGGGGCATTTTAGCACAGTCGGAAAGGGCGCCAAAATCGCCCCAAAGACAAGCAGGGGAGAGCCTAGGCCCGTTTCACCAGCACCGAGCCCACCGAATACCCGGCACCAAAGGAACAGATCACGCCCAGATCCCCCGGCGTCAGGTCAGCGGAATACTTGTCGAAGGCGATGATCGACCCGGCCGAGGAGGTGTTGGCATAGTCCTGCAGGATATTGGGCTGCTCGCCTTCCTCGGGCACACGGCCCAGAACCTTCTTGCCGATGAAATCGTTCATCGTCTTGTTGGCCTGGTGCAGCCACAGGCGTTTCAGCTGGTCGGGCGCCACGCCTTCCTCGGCCATATGGCCAAGGATGTGTTTCGACACGATCGGCAGCACCTCCTTGAACACCTTGCGGCCGTTCTGCATGAACTGCATGTCGCGCCGATCCGGCAGGGCGCCGGTGCCTTCCCGCGTGCGGCGCAGGAAACCGTTGTTGTTGCGGATATTGTTTGAGAACTGCGTCAGGCAACGGGTCGAGAGGATCTCGAAGTGATCACCCTGTGCGTCTTCCTTACGCTCGATCAGCGTGGCGGTGGCCACGTCGCCAAAGATGAAATGGCAGTCCCGGTCGCGCCATTCCAGGTGGGCCGAACAGATCTCGGGATTGACCACCAGCGCCTTTTTAACCGAGCCCGACCGCACCATGTCCGCCGCCGCCTGGATGCCAAAGGTGGCCGAGCTACAGGCCACGTTCATGTCAAATCCGAACCCGCCCGCGCCCAGCGCCTGCTGGATCTCGACCGCAATGGCCGGATAGGCGCGTTCATGGTTCGAGGCGGCACAGATCACCAGATCGACCTCGCTGGCGTCCACCCCGGCCTGAGCCAGCGCTTTGCGACAGGCATCCACGCCCATGTCCGTCATGATACCCGGGGCGTCATCCGCCCGCTCCGCCAGCGCCGGATACATGCGATCCGGGTCCAGCACGCCGGACTTGTCCATCACGAAACGCTGCTTGATCCCCGAGGCCGAGACGATGAACTCCTCGCTCGAATGACCGATCGGCTCCACCTCGCCCGCCGCGATGGCCTCGGCGTTCAGGGCGTTCTGCTTGTCGGCATAGGCGTTGAAGGCCTCGACCAGTTCGGCATTGGTAACGACCTGGTCCGGGGTAAAGACTCCGGTGCCGGAGATGACGGGTGTGAACATGCGAAGTCCCTTGTTTACAGGTTCCCCGCAGTCAAACAGGTCACCGTGGGAAGGGCAAGGCGCCGGGGCGCGGTTGACGTTTGGGCAGGCGCCTCAAAACGGGCATTTCGCCTTGAAGGTCATGCCCCGCCCGCCATCCGGGTGGCGCAGGCGCAGGCTCTCTGCATGCAGCATCAGACGCGGAGCGTCCAACGCGGGGCCGGTGGCGTAGAAGGGATCGCCCAGGATCGGATGGCCAAGCTCCAACATATGCACGCGGAGCTGGTGGCTGCGACCAGTTTGCGGGAACAGGCGCATGCGGGTCTCATTGTCGCCACGCTTGGCGACTTTCCAATCAGTCACGGCGGGTTTGCCGTTCTCATGATCCACATGCTGGCGCGGGCGATTGGGCCAGTCGACGATCAGGGGCAGGTCCACGGTGCCTTCGCCCCCTTCGACCTCGCCATAAACCCGCGCGATGTACACCTTCTTCACCTGCCGCTTCTCGAACTGTAGGCCCAGGTGCCGCTGTGCATGGGGCGTCATGGCAAAGACCATCACGCCGGAGGTGTCACGATCCAGACGGTGCACCAGCAGCGCCTCGGGAAAGACCGCCTGGATGCGGGAGATCAGGCAGTCGGCCAGGTGCTCGCCCCGTCCCGGCACGGACAGGAGCCCCGAGGGCTTGTTCACGACCAGAAGCTCGTGGTCCTGGTGCAGGATGTCGAGCGGCGTATCAGGGGGGCAATAGGCGTCCATGGGGCGCGAGATAGCGGGCTGGCGCCGCAGGGGCAAGGCTCAGGTCGCGCGGCGCACCTGTTTGACCATCGACCAGCTGTAGATCACCAGCGCAGCCCAGATCATCGGGAAGGCAATCGCCTGTGCGCCGCCGAAAGGTTCGCCAAAGACGAAGACAGCAGTGAGGAAGATCATCGTCGGCGCGATATATTGCAGGATGCCCACAGTCGACAGGCGCAAGAGCTTGGCACCATTGGCGTAGATGATCAGCGGCACTGCGGTGACCAACCCGCACCCCACCAGCATCCAGGTGTCAAAAACGGAGCCGCCGAAATGGCTCTGCCCGTTTGCCACCAGCCAGGCCAGATAGACCAGCGCCGGGCCGGTCAGGATCAGCACCTCCAGCATGAAACCCTGGTTCGGCCCGATCGGCAGCTGTTTCTTGGCCAGCGCGTAGAAGCCCCAGCTGAACATCAGCGCAATGGCGGGCCAGGGCAGCGATCCAGCCTCGAAGGTCAGAACCGCCACGGCGCCAATGGCCAGAGCAATGGCAGCCATTTGCGCGCGGGTCAGACGCTCGCCCAGCAGCACCGCCCCCAGGAAGATCGAAAAGAGCGGATTGATGTAGTACCCAAGGGCGGCATCCAGCGCCCGGTCCACGGCAATCGCCCAGACATAGATGCCCCAGTTGACCGAAATCAGCGCCGCCGTCACGCAGCCCATTGCCAGGGTACGCGGCGAACGCAGCGCGGTCGCCAAGTCGCGGGTCCGTCCCAAGACGATCAGCAGCACACCGGCCACGGGCACGGACCAGAGCACCCGGTGCACCACCACCTCGGGCGCGGGAATATGCGCCAGCGCCTTCATGTAAAGCGGCAGGAATCCCCAAAGGACATAGGCGGTGACGGCAAAGGCCAGCCCCTGCGGCGTATCCTGGTTCTGTACGGTCCGTGGTGTCTTCATGGCGCTGTTATGGCAGCATTTCACGCGTTCAGAAGTGCCATGCGCGACACATGTCATGAAGATTTGTGATGCCAGATATCAGCGTCCGGATTGCGTCGCTACACCAGCGCGCGCACCTATGCGCCGGGCAGCTGGCTGCGCTGGAACACAATGGTCTCACCTTCTTCCGGTTCCTCACGCGAGGGCCCCACAAGGTCCTCTGCGTGCAATGCCCCATCCGCAATCGCGATGAGCTCGTCCAGCGAAGGGTAACTGCCCTGCCCCGCCGAGGCGATGCCATAGCGCGCGGTCAGGAGCAGGCCTTCGACCTCGGGCAGCCGCGCCGACAGGGCCTCGCCAAACCCCTGCGCCCCATCCGCATCGGTGCGGGGCAAAAGGACCCAGAAGTCGTCGCCCGCATGCCGCGCGGCAATGCCATCATCGCCCAGCAGCTCCGCAACCACAGCACCGACCTGGGCCAGGATGCGGTCCCCCGCCTGGTGCCCCAGCGCCTCATTCACCCGTTTGAACCGGTCCAGGTCGACAAAGACAAAGGACACGGCGGTGCCCCCACGCTTGGCCTTGTCACAGGCGTCTTTGGCCAGCTCCAGAAAATGGCGGCGATTGAAAAGCCCGGTCAGCTCATCGATCTGTGTCATGCGCCGGATTTCAGCCGAACGCTCGCGCACGATGCGTTCCAGCCGTTCGGAATGGTTCAGCACCTCGTCTCGGGCCAGTTCGACCTCGTTCACCAGCCCCTGGATATAGGTGTCCAACACCAGGCCAAGGTCGAACAGCATCAACTTGGTCAGCGCCCCGCAAGAGGGCTCATAGCCGTAGCTTTCCGTCAGGACCGTCGTCACGTGATGCTCCAACCGGTGCATCGAGGCGACATAGGTCTTCGGCGGCACGCCAATGCGGGCATGGACCTTGCCGATGCGCAGGCGCGAGTTCACGTAATCCGCATCGTAATTGCCGCTGAACAGCCGGATCACATAGCCGCGCATGGAGGCCCTGAGCCGTTTCAGCGTATCCGCATCGCCGATGATCGCCTGGATCTGGGTAAACTCGGTCTGTTGGAGATAGAAATCCTCGATCAGCCCCTCGGCACATTCGCGAATGGCCTGATCGAACCCGGCCAGGATCTGCTCATGCGCGGGCGTCAGGCCCAGCATGCGCTTGCGCTCCGCCACTTCCGCATCGGTGATGCGCATGTGTTCGGCCAGCGTGAAATCGGTCAGGTTGGTATCGTGTTTCATTGCGCCCCCAAAGGCCCGGTTAATCCTTGGCGGGGGCACACCCACCCGCGCTTGGGGCGAGGGTAGGTGCTTGAGGTTAACAAACCCTTCCGGGCGGTGGGGTCACGCCTTGGCGCGTTCGCCCTTCGGATCATACATCGGCTTCAGCGAAGCCTCGGCCTTCACCCGGGTGCCGGCCACGTCGATTTCATAGGTCGAGGCCAGCACATCCGCCGGTTTCTCACCCTTGCAGGGCACGTAGCCCATGCCCATGGCGCCGCCCAGGTGGTGGCCGTAGTTGCCTGAGGACAGGTAACCGACGATCTCGCCGTCACGAATGATCGGCTCGTTGTGGTACAGCAGCGGCTCCGGGTCGGTCAGCTTGAACTGCACCATACGGTTTTCCAGCCCTGTTTCCTTCTTCGCCAGCACCGCGTCGCGGCCGATGAAGTTGGGCTTGTCGGTCTTCACCGCAAAGCCCAGACCGGCCTCCAGAACGTGATCCTCGGCGGTAATGTCATGGCCGAAGTGCCTAAAGCCTTTCTCGATCCGGCAACTGTCCATCATGTGCATGCCGCAAAGCTTCAGCCCCATGTCCTGGCCTGCCTCGAACAGGGTTTCGAACATGTGCCCTGCCATGTCGGAGGAAGCATAGAGCTCCCAGCCCAGCTCGCCCACGTAAGTGACGCGGTGCGCGCGGGCCAGGCCCATGCCCAGCTCGATCTCCTGCGCGGTGCCGAAGGGGTTCACGGCGTTGGAGAAATCAGCCGGGCTGACCGCTTCCAGCAGCTTGCGCGCGTTGGGGCCCATGACGGCCAGCACGCCCTCGCCCGCCGTCACGTCGGTAATGACGACGCGGAAGTCGCCCTTGTGGCGCTCCATCCAGGTCTGATCCGCCAGACGCGTGGCGGCCGGGGTGACGACCAGATAGGCGGTTTCGGTCAGACGGGTTACGGTTACATCCGCTTCGATCCCGGCGCGGGAGTTCAGGAACTGGGTATAGACGATCTTGCCATTCGGCACCGAATAGTCGCCGCCGCCGATGTAGTTCAAAAACGCCTCGGCATCCGGGCCTTCAACACGGATCTTGCCGAAGGAGGACATGTCATACATGCCGACGTTTTCGCGCACGGCGCGGTGTTCAGCGGCGGAGTTTTCGAACCAGTTCGGGCGGCCCCAGGTGTATTCGTACTCGGCCTTCTGGCCGTGATTGGCAAACCAGTTGGCGCGTTCCCAACCGGCGATTTCACCGAAGACGCCGCCCTGTTCCTTCAGGTGGTGGTGGAAGGGCGTGCGCCGCACACCACGCGCGGTGGCCTTCTGGCGGAACGGGAAGTGGTCGGCATAGAGCAGGCCCAGCGTTTCCTTGGAGCGTTCGTAGAGGTAGGTCTTGTTGCCCTGGAACGGCTGCATGCGGCTGATGTCCACATCGCCCAGGTCAAAAGGCTTTTCGCCATCATCCATCCACTGCGCCAACGCCTGACCGGCGCCGCCCGCCGACTGGATGCCGATCGAGTTGAAGCCGGCGGCGACCCAGACATTGTCCATCTCGGGCGCGAGGCCCAGGTGGTAGGCATCATCGGGTGTGAATGACTCAGGCCCGTTGAAGAAGGTGTGAATCCCCGCTTCCGCCAGCATCGGCATGCGGTTGCAGGCGGCTTCCAGGATCGGTTCGAAATGGTCGAAATCCTCGGGCAGCTGGTCGAATTCGAACGTGTCGGGAATCCCGTTCATCGCCCAGGGCTTGGCGTTGGGTTCAAAGGCGCCCAGCAGGATTTTCCCTGCGTCTTCCTTGTAATAGGCGCATTCGTCCGGCACGCGCAGCACCGGCATCTGGGTCAAGCCCTGGATGTTCTCGGTCACGATATAGAAGTGCTCGCAGGCATGCAGCGGCACGTTGGTGCCCATCATGCGACCGACCTCGTGGCCCCACATGCCTGCGGTGTTGACGATGTGGTCGCAGGTGATGTGGCCCTGTTCGGACCCGTCGTCCGAGACCCAATCCACCCCGGTCACACGCCGGTCGGCCTTGGCCACGCCGGTAACCTTGATACGTTCCTTGACCACCGCGCCGTTCTGCCGCGCGCCCTTGGCCAGCGCCAGCGCGATGTTCGCCGGGTCGCCCTGCCCGTCCAGGGGCAGATAGACGCCGCCGGTCACGTCGTCGATGTTCAGGTGCTCATACTTCGCCTTTACCTCGGCGGGCGAGATTTCCTCGACCTCGACACCAAAGGCGCGGGCCATGGCGGCCTGACGGTGCAGCTCTTCGAGCCGCTCACCGGTCAAGGCCGCGGTGATCGAGCCGCAGCGCTTGAAGCCGGTGGCAACGCCGGTTTCAGCCTCAAGGTTGCCATAGAGCTCCTGCGAGTATTTCGCGAGCTTGGTCATGTTCGCCGTGGCGCGCAGCTGGGCGATCAACCCGGCGGCGTGCCAGGTGGTGCCGGAGGTCAGCTGCTTGCGCTCCAGCAGGACCACGTCGGTCCAGCCCTGTTTCGCCAGGTGATAGGCGACCGAACAGCCGATGACTCCGCCGCCGACAATGACGACGCGGGCGTGGGTGGGAAGATCAGCCATGGGGCGCTCCTATGGATAGTGGTGAGTGTGATCGTGGTCCGTGGACGCGGGAACGGTGGCACGGCTCAGGCGTCATGATATCGCGAAAAGCGGCAGATATCCCCCGAATCCGGGCAAAAGCGTCAGCCGTGACGGGTTCTTTGGGCGCGTACCTGCTGCGGGGTGGTGCCGAACATCGCCTTAAATGGGCCGGAAAACCCGCCCAGGAAACCGCAGGCGATGCCAATCTCTTGGATCGACATGGAGGTGTTCAGAAGCAGGTTGTTGGCCTTGTTCAGACGAAGCGCGCGGTAGAACTGGTGTGGCGTGGTGCCCAAGCGCTGCTTGAACTTGCGTTCGAGCGAGCGGTTCGACAGGCCCAGCAGCGCTACCAGTTCGTGGATCGGAATGGGCTCCTCGGTATTGGCCTGCATCAGCTCGATCGCCGCATCAAGGTCGCGATCGCCGGTGGCGTTCACCGTGGGGCCACCAATCGGTTGCTGGGTGGCAAAGTCACGAATGCGGTCATGCAGCAGGACGCCTGCCACCGCCATGACCTTGGCGGTCGGCACGTGACGGGTCAGCAGAGACAGGATCAGGTCGACGGTCGCCCCCATCCCGGCGCAAGTCAGGATCGCGCCATCCTCGACCGCCAGGGCAAACTTCGGGTCGAAGCTGACCGGTGTTTCGCCCAGGACGGTGGAGTTCTCCCAATGGGTGGTGTGCGGGCTGTCGGGGGTGGTTTCGGCGATATGGCGACTGGCGGCCTCGGCCAGCAGCACGACCTTGGCGCCGCGATGGGTATAGCGGCGGATGATGTCCTGCACCGACAGGCCGGGCGCGGCCGGGTCGGTATTGCCGATCACGACCAGGTAATCGGCGTCGGGTTTTTCCGGCACCGGGTCCGTGTCCAAGTCGATCCCCGCCCGGCAGGCGATGCGCCCGCCATGGCGGCTGAGGTAGCGGAACGAGACTCCGTCCTGCAGGGTGACCCGGTTCAGGATGCGAATGGGCTCCGCCACACCGGCCAGCTCCATCAGGACGAAACCGTCGCTGACGAGGATGTCGAAGCGGATCGTGTCTGCCGCCGTTGTGGCGTGGCGCAGCGGTTGGTTCATCGTGCCTATCCCCTGTTTGCCCTGCAAGCCGGGCGGCACCCGAGCCTGCGAGGGCGGTCGTAAGGGTGGAAAGACGCGATGTCGGTGACACAAGCGTGACGATCACGCAGGATGCAACGTTGCAAAGCGCCCTCCCGTGGGGAGGGTCGGGCGCCGCCCGGCTTTCAGCCGTGCGTGGGAGTACCACTCCCCAAACGCCCACCCCAAGTCAGGTGCCGCCCCACCGCGCGGGGCGACGCCCTTTTCACATCAAGCCCGGATACGGGCGTTTTCCGGATCCCAAAGCGGTTGGTCTTCCTGCACCACCGCCTTGCACTTCTCGCCGTAGATCTCGACCTCCAGCTCGGTGCCCGGCACGGCCAGTTCCGCACGGACCATGCCCAGGGCGATCGACTTGTTCACCCGGTAGCCCCAGCCGCCCGAGGTCGTCTCGCCGACGATCTCATTACCCGACCAGACACAGGACATATAGGGCGCATCGGCATCACCCGCTTCGACCAGCAGGGTGACGAAGCTCTTCGCGACGCCCTGCTGTTTCTCAGCCAAGATCGCGGCTTTGCCCGGGAAGTCCTGCGGCTTGTCGAGCTTGACGAAACGCTCCAGCCCGCCTTCCAGCATCGAATAATCCGTGGACAGGTCGCCCTTCCAAGCGCGATAGCCCTTCTCCAGGCGCAAGCTATTCAGCGCATACATGCCAAAAGGCTTGGCACCGGCACCGGTGATGGCGTCGTAGATCGTCGGCATGTGCGCGTTCAGCGCATGGACTTCCCAGCCCAGTTCCCCGGCGAAGGAAACACGCACCAGATGCGCGGGCTGACCGGCGACGGTGGCCGACTGATGGGTCAGCCAGCCGGTGGTCAGATCCGCATCGGTCAGACCCGACAGGATCTCACGCGACGCAGGGCCGGTGACGATCAGCGTATCGCGGGTGGTGGTCACATCCTCGACGGTCACACCCTTGGGCATGGCGTTCACCAGGATGTCGCGGTCATGCCACTGCGCGGTGGCAGCGGTGATCATGACAAACTCATCCTCGCCCAGGCGCATGCAGGACATTTCCGTCAGGATGCGGCCGCGGTGTTCGGCGACATAGACCAAGTTCATGCGGCCGACCTTGGGCAGGCCCCCGGTGACCAGACCCCGCAGCGCCTCAGCCGCACCTTCACCCTTGACCATGAAGCGCGAGAAGCCGGGCAGGTCCAGAACTCCGCAGTGATCGCGCACCGCTTCGCATTCTTCCTTGATGCGTTGCTCCCACGGGCCCGAACGTCCCCAGGTGTGGGTGGCTTCCAGCGAAGTGTCATCGCCTTCCTGCGCGAACCAGTTGGCGCGTTCCCAACCGTTATAGGCGCCCATGACGCCACCCGCAGCGATGACCTTGTCATGCACCGGCGACAGTTTCTTGTCGCGCGCCGCGGGCCATTCGTGATGCGGGAAGTGCATGGCATATTCGTTGCCGTAGACTTCCATGCCCTTCTTATTGCAGTAATCCTGGTCGGTGTAGTCGGTGTAACGGCGCGGATCGACGGCCCACATGTCCCACTCGGTCGCGCCATCGACGATCCATTCGGCCATCACCTTGCCAGCCCCGCCGCCCTGGGCGATGCCGAAGGTAAAGACGCAGGCCTCGAAGGCGTTTTTCACACCTGGCATCGGCCCCATCAGCGGCAGCCCGTCGGGTGCATAAGGGATCGGGCCGTTGATCACGCTGGACACGCCCGAGCTTTCCATCAGCGGCACGCGGGCCATGGCGTCGACGACGATATCTTCGATCCGATCCAGATCTTCCTGCCACAGCTGGAAGCTGAAATCCTCGGGCATGGCGTCTTCGGCATCCACCCAATGCGCCTTGCAGTTGGGTTCATAGGGGCCGAGGTTATAGCCGTGTTTCTCCTGACGCAGGTAATAGGAGACATCCACGTCGCGGATCAGGGGAAGCTTGCCGCCGTGTTCCTTCGACCAGGCCTCGATCTCGGGGATCTGCTCGGTCAGCAGGTACTGGTGCTCCATCACCATCATCGGCACGGTGCGCCCGCCATAGGGCTTGAACATCTCGCCAACCCGCTGGGCATAGTAGCCCGCCGCGTTGACCACGTAGTCGCATTCGATGTCACCCTTGTCGGTGTGCACGATCCAGCTGTCGTCTTCCTTCTGGGTGACACCGGTGGCCGGGCAGAAGCGGATGATCTTCTGGCCCATGTCGCGCGCGCCCTTGGCCAGGGCCTGGGTCACCTGCGCCGGGTCGATGTCACCGTCCGAGGGATCCCAGAGCACGCCGACCAGGTCGTGGGTCTCCAGGAACGGATAGCGTTCCTTGGCCTGTTCCGGGGTCCAGATCTCCATCTCGATGCCCTGGTAGCGGCCCATCGAGCAGGCACGCTCGAACTCCTGCATGCGCTCCTTGGTGTGGGCCAGGCGGATCGAACCGGTCTGGTGGTAGTTCATCGGATAGTCGACTTCCTCACCCAGACGGGAATAGAGCTCGGTCGAATAGCGCTGCATGTTCATGATCGACCAGGAGGTCGAGAAGGTCGGTACGTTCCCGGCCGCGTGCCAGGTCGAGCCCGCGGTCAGCTCGTTCTTTTCAAGCAGCACACAGTCGGTCCAGCCCTTCTTGGCCAGGTGATAAAGGGTCGAGGCGCCGACGACGCCGCCGCCGATAATGACCACGCGGGCCTTGGTTGGAAAATCAGACATGGTCTCTCCCTTAGTCGTAGTGTTCGAATTGCGGAGCGGCGCAGGAGATGTCGTAGTAATCCCCCTTGTCCGCGACAAAGATATGCTTGCCGGTTTTCAGGCCGGTAGGCTGGTGAAGGGTTCCAGCGCCGATGGCTGTACGATTCTTGCCAAAGACATCAAAAAACAGGCTAGAGCCGCATTCCTGACAGAATCCGCGGCGTGCGATCTCCGAGGATGTGAACCATTTCAGCCCATCGCTGCGGATCAGCGTAATGCTGTCCGCCGGCACCGACACTGAAGCCCAAGCATGGCCGCTGGTACGCAAGCACTGGCCGCAATGGCAGATGGTCACATCACGGGGGGCTGCCTCGGCCTCATAGGCCACCGCACCGCATTCACAGGATCCTTTGTACTTCATGCCCGTCTCCTCAGTCCTTTTGCGGCACGCCGTCCGCAATTTCGTAGTAGTCGCCCTTGTCGGCGACAAAGATGTGCTTGCTCAGCGTCAGGCCGGTGGGGCCGTTGACTGAACCAAGCGAAAAGCTGATGGTGTCTTCGTCATGGGCCTTCCAGAACAGGAAGGAACCGCAGCGCGGACAGATCCCGCGTTTGGCCGTGTCGCTGGAGGCGAACCAGCTGACCGGACCAGTGATGGTGAGGTCAGCTTCGGGCACATAGGCCGAGGACCAGATACCGCCCGATTGCTTGCGGCACTGGCCGCAATGGCACATCGAAGCGCCCTGAGGTGTGGCATCGGTTTCAAAGGAAACGGCACCGCAAAGACAATCACCTTTCATTCCGTCCTCCTCAGTAGACCGGCGGCGCGATCACCCAGATCGCCACGGCCGGTTCGTCATAGGGGTTGGCCCATTGATAGGGCTCATGCTTGATGCGGAAACTGTCGCCGGGGCCAACTGTGAAGTGACGCCCGCCGATCTCCAGATCCAGCTTTCCGGAAACCATGTAGCCCACCTCCTGTGTCGGGCGGTTGGCCGGTTTCTGCATCGCCGAGCGGGGCGCGAAGGTGGAGTGCACCATCTCGAAATCATCGGTCAGGTCGGGCGACAGCAGTTCTTCGATCAACCCTTCTTCGCCCGCGCCCATCGGCCGCCGCGTGCCCGCACGAACCACGTAGCCCTGTTCGTCCGCAGGGGCAGAGTTGTGGGCGAAGAGGAAGGACATGGGCACGCCCAGCGCGCCCGCGATTTCACGCAGGTCCGAGATCGAGGGTTCGGACTTGTCGCGCTCCACCTGACTGAGCCAGCCGACCGAGCGGTTCAGGGTCTCGGCTAGGTCGGTCAGGGTCAGCCCGCGCGACTTGCGCAGCGCACGAATGTCGGCGCCAAGCGTCTTGGTGCTGTTCGGATTGCTGTGCAGCATTCGGGCCCCCAGATGAAAATGTGCGTGAAATTTTCACGCGTTTTTTCATGAATGGCGGCAAAGGGTGATTCGCGGCAAGCGAAAAACTCGCCGCAGAGCAGCATGACAGGGGTGTCAGCGGGAGAAAGTGGCCGTGAGAATGGAGGCAAGCTCCGAGGCGTCTTCCCCGGTGAACGCATCCGGCTGGTCGCTGTCGATGTCCAGCACCGCGATCAGTTCGCCGAGCTTGTTCCACACGGGCAGGACAATCTCAGACCGGGTCGAGCTGGCACAGGCAATGTGGCCAGGGAAGGCGTCAACATCAGCGACCAGCTGCACCTCGCCGGTTCGCGCCGCCGCGCCGCAGACCCCGCGCGAGAACGGGATGACCAGGCAGCCGTGGCCGCCCTGGTAGGGGCCGATCTTTAGCAGTTCCGGCGCAACCACACGGTAGAAGCCGGTCCAGTCGAACCTGTCATCCGAATGGTGGATTTCACAGGCCAAGGTGGCCATCAGGGCGACCTCGTCGCTCTCGCCATCAGTCAAGGCGGCGATCTGCTTGGCCAGGTCAGAGTAGTTCACACGCATCTCGGCGCTCCTTGAAAGCGGAAGACCGGGGCTTTGCCCCGGACCCCAAGGTACTTGCGGCAAGAAAAGCGGGATCAGACCCGCTCGATCGCGATGGCCGTGCCTTCGCCCCCGCCGATGCAAATGGCGGCCACACCGCGTTTCAGCCCGCGTTTCTCCAGCGCATTCAACAGCGTGACCATAATCCGCGTGCCCGAGGCGCCGATCGGGTGGCCCAGCGCGCAGGCGCCGCCGTTGACGTTCACCTTGTCCCGCTCCAGGCCCATTTCCCGCATAAAGGCCATGGGCACGACGGCAAAGGCCTCGTTCACTTCCCACAGATCCACGTCGTCCTTGTCCCACCCGAGCTTGTCCAGGAGCTTCTGCGCGGCGGGCACCGGCGCGGTGGTGAACAGGCCAGGCGCCTGGGCGTGGCTGGCGTGACCCAGAATGCGGGCGCGCACGGTCAGACCCTTTTCCTTCGCGGCCTCCTCCGAGGCGATCACCAGCGCCGCGGCGCCGTCCGAGATAGACGAACTGTTGGCTGCGGTCACCGTGCCCTCCTTGCGGAAGGCGGGCTTCAGCGTCGGGATCTTGTCGGGGCGAGCATTTCCGGGCTGCTCATCCTCGCCCACCACCACGTCGCCCTTGCGGGTCTTCAGCGTGACCGGGGCGATTTCGCCCTCGAAGGCGCCGGTCTTCTGTGCTTCCAACGCGTTGGACAGCGATTTCAGCGCATATTCGTCCTGCGCTTCGCGGGTGAACTGGAAGCTTTCGGCGCAATCCTCGGCGAATGTCCCCATCAGGCGGCCCTTGTCATAGGCATCCTCAAGCCCGTCCAGGAACATGTGGTCGACCACCGCACCATGGCCGATCCGCGCGCCCGCACGCATCTTCGGCAGCACATAGGGCGCTTCGGTCATGCTTTCCATGCCGCCCGCGACCATCACATCGGTGTCACCCAGTGCCACCTGGTCATAGGCGATCATGGCGGTTTTCATGCCCGACCCACACATCTTGTTCAGCGTCGTGGCGGGGACCTCTTCGCCCAGACCGGCGGCAAATCCTGCCTGGCGCGCGGGAGCCTGGCCTTGACCAGCAGGCAGCACGCAACCCATCAGCAACTCCTGGATATCCGCAACGTCGGCACCTGAGTTTTCCAGCGCGGCCTTGATCGCGGCACCGCCCAGTTCCGAGGCCGTTACCCCGGAAAACGCGCCCTGAAAGCCTCCCATCGGCGTGCGCGCCGCCCCTGCAATCACGACATTCTTCATGGCTTTCTCCTAAACTCCCGAAATTCCGACCCACGCTTACCGAATGGTAACGATACACGTCTAGCCTCATTTCCGAAGATGCCCTCGGGAAGGAGAAAAACCGTGCAGCTTGATTATACTGACACCAAGGACATGCGGCTCATCACCGTCGGCGAAGGCCGGATCGATGCCGCCGTGGCGATTACCTTCAAGGACCGGATGCGCGAGTTGTGCGAAGATGGGCCGGATCGGATCGTGCTGGACATGGCGCAGGTCGGCTTCATCGACAGTTCGGGTCTGGGTGCCGTCGTCGCCTCGATGAAACAGGTCGGCAAGGAAAAGGTCCTGGAACTGGCGGGGCTGAGCCCGACCGTGAAGAAGGTTTTCCAACTGACCCGCATGGACACTGTCTTTACCATTCACGCGAGTGCGGCGAGCGTCCTGGGCGGCGACGTGGCAAATGCGTCCTGAAAGGTTCGCTTTCATGGGCCACGCACGTGACCTGCATCGGGAGGGCATGATGGCGCAGATGCAACGGGTGCATCTGGTATTTCCCGGCAATCAGCTGTCCGTGCGCAAGGCTCTGAAGAGCTGCATGCAAGGACTGGCCCATCTGGAGATGGGCCAGGACGACAAAGCCTCGGTCGAACTGGTGCTGGCCGAAGTACTGAACAACGTGGTCGAACACGCATATCAGGAACGCGACATCGGCGTGATCGAGCTGGACGTTGTGCGTCGCGGCGATGAACTGGACGTCAAGATCCTTGATGACGGCGTACCGATGCCCGGGGGTGAGATGCCGATGGGGCTACCGCATGATCTGGATGCGCTTGGGGAACAGGACCTGCCCGAGGGCGGATTCGGCTGGTTCCTGATCCGAGAGCTTACCCAGAACCTGACCTATCGCCGCGATGGCAGCCGGAACCATCTGAGTTTCCGTATCGAACTGAAGGGCGACCAACTGCCCAACTGACCCAATTTATGTGCGAGTATCGGCACGTCCCATCCTGGGGCGTGCTTTTGCATTCTGCGCAGATCCAACCGGGCTCCGTTCGGGAATGCCGCGAAATTGCCCCATTGAGTCCCCAGACCGGCCCGAAACACGAGTCATAACAGGGCTGTAGCTGCATAGGCTTCCCTCGGTGTCGCGTTGAACAGCCCCCACCCAGTGCGCGGCACCGAGGCTTCTTCCCGCAGTCCCCTCCCCACATGGTTGCAGAATTCGCCAAGGTGCCTAGGCTCGTGCCCGAACACAGGGTCCGATCAGAAGGAGAGCCCCATGCGCGATTTCCACCTGCCCGGCCGCTCGGCCGTCTACGTCACGCGGGGCATCTGTGCCACCTCGCATCCACTGGCTGCCCAGACTGCAGTCGGGATACTGCAGGATGGTGGCAACGCGGTGGATGCGGCGATTGCGGCAGCAGCGGTGCTCGGAATCGCCGAGCCGCAGATGACCGGACTGGCGGGTGACTGCTTTGTGTTGCTGAAACCAGCGGATGAGGATCGGGTCATCGGTCTGAACGGCTCGGGTCGTGCTCCGGCTGGGTTGGACCCGGACCGGTTGCGCGCCGAAGGGAACAAGGCCATGCCGATTCGCGATGTGCGCGCGGTAACGCTGCCCGGCGCCGTGGATGCGTTTTGCCATTTACACGAGACCTACGGCAACCTGGAGTTGGCGCAAGTGCTCTCCCCGGCGATCCGCTATGGCGAAGAAGGCATTCCGGTTGCCCCCCGCGTGGCTTTCGATTGGGCTATCTCGGCCCGCGACGGGCATTTGAGTGGGCGAGCAAAGGCGTTGCACCTGAAGAACGGGACATCGCCCTATGCCGCAGGCGACCTCTTTCACGCGCCGGGTCAGGCCGAAGTGTTGCGCCGCATCGCCCAGCAGGGCCGCACCGGGTTCTACGAGGGCGAGGTGGCCGAGGACCTGATCTCCAGCCTGCGCGCGATGGGGGGCTGTCACACGCTGGACGACCTCGCCGCCACGCGCTGTACGGACTCCACGCCGGTCTCGGGGGCCTACAAGGGGGTCGAGCTGATCGAGCACCCGCCCAATGGCCAGGGCGCGACGGCCATCCTATTGAATAACATCCTGGCCCATTTCGACCCGGTCCCACCTCTGTCTGCTGCCCGGGTACACCTGGAAGCCGAGGCCGCAAAACTCGCCTATGACGCGCGGAACCGCTTCATCGCAGACCCGGATCACACCGCCCGGCTGGAACATATGCTGGCTCCGGAAACGGCGGCAAAACTGGCCGCCCTGATTGATCCGAAGCGGGCCATGGCGACCCCTGCGCCGCTGACGGAGGCGGTACACAAGGACACGGTCTACCTGACCGTGGTGGACCGCGACCTGATGGCGGCCAGCCTGATCTATTCGATTTACCACAGTTTCGGCTCGGGCCTGGCCTCGGACAAGTTCGGCCTGCTGTTCCAGAACCGCGGCGCCGGGTTCAACCTGACCCCGGGCCACCCGAACGAGGCGGGCGGCGGCAAACGGCCGATGCACACCATCATCCCGGGCATGCTGGCCGAGAGTGGCAGGATTACCACCAGTTTCGGCGTCATGGGCGGCGCCTATCAGCCGGTGGGGCATTCGCGCTTCATGACGAACATGGTCGACCACGGCATGGAGCTTCAGGAGGCCTTGGACGCCCCGCGCAGTTTTGCAGACGGCGGTGTATTGAAGATGGAACGCAGCTATCCCGATGCGGTACAGGCCGAACTTGCCGAGATGGGACACCAGATTGAAGTGCCCGAGGGCCCGCTGGGCGGCGGGCAGGCGATCCATATCGACCACGCGCGCGGCCTGTTGGTCGGCGCATCGGACCCACGCAAGGACGGCTGCGCCCTGGGGTTCTGAGGGGATCAAACTGTCTAAAATGCGCCCCGCCGGGCGTCAGTTCATCTGGAATTCCAGCGGGTAATGCCCGTCTTCGAATTCACCGAACAGGTCTGGCAGATCGGGGTGGCTGACCGGCTCACCGGAGTAATCCGCGACCAGGTTCTGTTCAGAGACATAGGCCACGTAATAGGACTGATCGTTCTCCGCCAGCAGGTGGTAGAAAGGCTGATCCTTGGCCGGGCGCGCCTCTTCGGGAATGGCTTGATACCATTCCTCGGTGTTAGAGAACATCGCGTCCACATCAAACACAACCCCGCGAAACGGGTGTTTGCGGTGACGGACAACCTGTCCCAAAGCGTATTTTGCGCGTGTTTTCAGCATGGTTTTACAGCCCCTTAACAATTAATACTCCGGGCAGAGCAGGCTTGTCCATGTGGCCGGGCCAAGTATTTGGGAAACAGTTTGTGAACCTTGTTCTGACAGTGTTGGAGATCACCGCCCCGGTTTTCCTGTTGGCGGGCATCGGATTTGCCTGGGTGAAACTGGGGTTTGAGTACCGGATCCAGTTCATCACGCGCCTGGCGATGACCCTGTCCGTGCCTGCGCTGATCTTTACCGCGCTGATGAAGACCGAGGTCGATCCGGCCGCCCTGACCGCCGTTTCTCTGGCCGCCTTGGCCGCCTATGCGCTGGTTACGGTGATCAGTTACGTTGTGCTGAGGTTGGCCGGGCTGAACATGCGCACCTATCTGAACCCGATCATCTTCGGAAATACCGGCAACCTGGGACTGCCCCTGGCCCTGTTTGCTTTTGGGGATGAAGGCTTGGGCTTTGCCGTGGTGGTTTTTGCGGTGATGGCCATCGGCAGTTTCACTTTCGGACTCTGGCTAGTGTCGGGCGGCGGATCACTGTTGAAGGTGCTGAAGGAGCCCATCGTCGGCGCCACCGTGCTGGGCGCCGTGTTCCTGTGGCAGGGCTGGCAGACCCCGCGGTTCCTGACCAATACGCTGGAGCTTCTGGGGCAACTTGCGATTCCGATGATGCTGTTGACCCTGGGCGTGGCCATTGCGCGACTGCATCCGGGCGCGGTGTCGCGGGCGGTGTGGCTGAGCGCACTGAAGGTGGTGATCTGCGTGGCCGCAGCCTGGGGCGTGGGCCTGTGGTTCGGCCTGACCGGCGTGGCCTTCGGCGTGCTGGTGGTTCAGATTGCGACGCCCGTCGCCGTCACCTCATACCTGTTGGCCGAGAAATACGGCGCGGATGCAGATGCGGTGGCCGGGCTGGTCGTCGTCTCGACCCTGCTGTCGGTGGCCGCACTTCCGCTCATCCTCGCTTTTGTGATCTGAACCGGGGTTCCTTCGCCACGCTCGCTGCGGTAGAATACCCACAAAACAAAAGCGAGGGGCAGATGAGCAGACTTCTTCGCGCATGCATCGTCATTCTTCTGGTGGCTTCCTGTTCCGGCGGGGGCAGCAAGGCACCACGCAATCTGGACAACGCGTGCAGCATCGTGAAACAGCGGCCGACCTACCTGAAGGCCATGAAACGTACCCAACGCAAATGGGGGGTGCCCGTGCATGTGCAGATGGCGATCATCCACCAGGAATCGAAATTCATCGGCGACAACCGCACACCGGTGAAATACGTGCTGGGCGTGCTGCCGATGGGACGGCAAAGCTCGGCCTATGGCTATGCCCAGGCGCTGGATGCGACCTGGAAGGAATACCAGCGCGCCGAAGGGGGCCGTGGCGCCAAGCGTGATGATATCCGCGACGCAACGGATTTCATGGGCTGGTACATGACACAAAGTTACGAGGAACTGGGCATCCCGCTGTCGGATGCGCGCAACCAGTACCTGGCCTATCACGACGGGCGCGGCGGGTATGCACGCGGCACCTACCGGTCGAAACCTTGGCTGTTGAACGTGGCCAATCGGGTGGCTGAACGGGCCGAAACCTACCGGGTGCAGCTCGCAAACTGCTCGCGCCGCTGAGGCGCGGGCCCAGAGCTTGGATCATTCCCCCAGACGTTTGCGCGTCTCGGTGGGGATGGAGAACATGGCGCTGCCCAGCTCGACATCACGGTCAAAATCTCCCAGGATCACCTTGGTCTGATCCCCGGCCCCATCCGTGATGATCCACTGGCGCAGCGTCACCGGTTCATGTGAAAAAAACAGGCGGATCGTGCCATATTCCGGGTTCTTGGGGTCCTGGGCGGTGATCGTGGTCATACCATCCTCTTCCCCATGCCCCACCACCATCCGCGCCTGGCTGAGGTCAATGCGGCGTGCCAGGATCAGGTTCAGCGGCGTGCGTCTCAGCGGGTATTGCGTGGGGCCGGCGTTCGATTTCGGATCGAAGATCGCCACCTGCTGCCCCCCCGCCATGACCAATGCATCGACCGGCGGGTCATATTCGAACCGCGCGCGGCCGGGGCGTTTGATGAAAACGGTGCCGGTGGATTGCGAGCCATCCGCATTGACCTGCACGAACCGCGTCTGCGCGGATTTGATCGCATTCAGGTAGGTCGAGATTTCAGCCATCGAGAGCTTCTCGGCAGCGGCGGGTAGGGCAGACGCCGCGAACACGGCGGCAGACAGGACGGCGGGCAGGGCAATGCGAAACAGTTTCATATCTTCCACATAGTCGCTGCCGCGCCGCTTGGCACCCCCCTGGCCCTCACAAGGCAGAGACCCGCCGAAGAGTGCCAGAAATTCCTGGCCCCTTACTGCTGCTCCGGCACCAGGATTTCGCGCTTGCCCACGTGGTTCGAGGCAGAGACCAGTCCCTCCTCCTCCATCTGCTCAACCAGACGTGCGGCCTTGTTGTAGCCGATCGCCAGCTTGCGCTGGATGTAGGAGGTCGAACACTTACGATCCTTGATCACGATGGCGACGGCCTGATCGTAAAGCGCGTCTTCACCATTGGTATTGCCACCCAGGCCCAGAACCGCGTCGATGTCATCGGCCTTCTCATCCGCCGGTCCGTCGACCACGCCGCTCATGTATTCCGGCGGGCCGAAACTCTTGAGATAGCTGACGATTTCCTCGACTTCCTCGTCCGACACGAAGGGACCGTGCACACGGGTGATGCGTGCGCCGCCAGCCATGTAAAGCATGTCACCCATGCCCAGAAGTTGCTCGGCACCCTGTTCGCCCAGGATGGTCCGCGAGTCGATCTTCGACGTCACCTGGAACGAAATCCGGGTCGGGAAGTTCGCCTTGATCGTACCGGTGATCACATCCACCGACGGGCGCTGCGTGGCCATGATCAGGTGGATGCCCGAGGCACGCGCCATCTGCGCCAGGCGCTGGATGCAGGCCTCGATCTCTTTCCCCGCAACCATCATCAAGTCGGCCATCTCGTCGACAACGACGACGATATAGGGCAGTTTCTCGGGCTGAAGCTCCTCAGTCTCGAAGATCGGCTCGCCGGTATCCTCGTCGAACCCGGTCTGCACGGTGCGTTCGAACATCTCGCCCTTGCCCAGCGCGTCAGCCACCCGGCCGTTGTAGCCTTCGATGTTGCGCACGCCCATCTTGGACATCTTGCGATAACGTTCTTCCATCTCGCCCACGACCCATTTCAGGGCGACGACCGCCTTCTTCGGGTCGGTCACGACAGGCGAGAGCAGGTGCGGAATGCCGTCATAGACGCTGAGTTCCAGCATCTTCGGGTCGATCATGATCAAGCGGCATTCGTCCGGGGTCAGGCGGTAAAGCAGCGACAGGATCATCGTGTTGATCGCGACGGATTTACCCGACCCGGTGGTCCCCGCGATCAGCAGGTGAGGCATCTTGGCCAGGTTCGCGACAATGGCGTCGCCCCCGATATCCTTGCCCAGCGCCAGCGGCAGGCGCATGTTCGCGTCGCCGAAATCACGTGTCGAGATGATCTCGCGCAGCACCACTTTCTCGCGGTTCTCATTGGGCAGTTCAATGCCGATCACGCTGCGGCCCGGCACGGTGGAGACACGGGCGGACAGGGCCGACATGGAGCGGGCAATGTCATCGGCCAAACCGATCACACGGGATGCCTTCAGGCCCGGAGCCGGTTCCAGCTCGTACATGGTAACGACGGGGCCAGGGCGCACGCTGACGATCTCGCCCTTCACACCATAGTCGTCCAGCACAGTTTCTAGCATGCGCGCGTTTTCTTCCAGCGCCTCGTCGGACAGGTGGTGCCGTTCGATCGAGACCGGGTTGGTCAGGAGCGACAGCGGCGGCAGCTCGTATTCGACCGCCTTGTCCTCGAATTGCAGGCTGGGCTGGGCCTCGGCCTTGGCCCGGGCCGAGGGCACGGCGGGTTTCTTGGCCTGGTGCTGCACCACGCGCTTGGGCTCCGGCGCGGGGGCCGGTTTCGGCGCCGGGGTATAGACGCGCGGCGCCGGTTCGGGGTCCACCATCGGAGCTTCGTCATAGCCAAGCACATCATCCGCTTCCGGCGCATAGGCAGCCTGAGCGGGCATCTCGACCATCGGTTCGGCGGTCTCCGCCATGGGTTCACCCATCGGCTCTGCCATGTCGGCGGCAAAGATATTGGGCTCCTCGACCGGCGGCTGGGCTGGGATCGAAGTGTCCAGGATCATCGGTTGCGGCCCGCGCGCATGGCGGCGGGTCACGGTCGGCTCAAGCCGCGGCGCAGCAGTTGCCGTGGCCGTCAGGGTCGGCACCGCACGGGCGCGTTGTTTCAGCGCTTGGGCCACCTTGGCCTTGATGCGGTCCTCGTCGCCCATGTCCGCAGGCAGCTCGCCCGCAAAGGCGTTTTCGATCAGTTCAGGTTCGGGGATCTGCGGTTCGGGCTGGCGCTTCAGCAGCGAAATGCGGCCCAGCAGACCCGTGCGCGGGCTTTCGACCTGCGGATCGGTCGCGGGTGCGGCCATGACGGGCGGTGCTTCGGGCACCGGAGCGGCGACAGGTTGCGCGGCCTCCAAGGGCGGCTCGGCGCGCACCACGCGGCTGGCGCGCAGCGGCGGTGGGGCCGAAAAATCGGTGTCGTCATCCTCGAACAGGATTTCGTCATCCTCCACCACGGCCTCGGCCATGGCGGCACGTTCGGCACGACGTTCGGCCATGCGCGCCCGCAGCCCCTGCGCACCCTTGGCGGCACCCGCAGCCCCGGCCACGGCCCCCACGGCTGCGCCGCGCATGCCCTTGCCGGTGATCTTCAGCACTGAGTCATAAATCAGGATCATGCCACCCAGCAGCATGCGGCCAAACCGTTTCAGCTCGGCCCCGGTGAAGCCCAGCGCATAGGTCATCAGGGCGATGGCGGTCAGGCCAGACACCACGGACATCGCCTTGACGCCAAACTGGAAATTCACCGACAGGAAGTTCAGCACCATGCCCAGGATCGTATCGCCCAATGCGCCGCCCAGGCCGAAGCTGATGTTCCAGGCGGGGCCCGGAACCAGGGTCGAGGCATAGACCGACACCATGAACACAGCGGGCACGAGGAACAGCGCGCGCGGCAGGATACGCTCTGCGCCCCAATGCAGGATGAACCGCATCCCCCAGGTCGCGATGCCCAGCGCCAGCGCCCAAGCGCCATAGCCCAGGCCGATCTTCAGAATCGGGGCCAGGTAGGCCCCCGGCAGACCAAGCCAGTTCTGCACCGGACCGTTGGTGGCGGCGAACCAGCTGGGATCCTCGGGCGCGTAACTGCCGACGATCAGTGCAATGGCCAGGCCAAGAAGCACCATGCCGACGCCGATCAGCTCCTTGCTGCGTCGTTCAATCACCGCCTGGGTGGCCGCGTCGAAAATCGGGTCACGTTGCCGGGCCTGAAACGCCATAATTCACCTCGTCCTCATGCATAGATGCAGTCACGCAGCCTGGTCAGCCCGTCCCGCATTTCTTGTTTCGGGGCCACCATGGCGACCCTGATGTACTGTTTGCCGGGGTTGCCCCGGTCTGTATCGCGCGACAGGTAGGCGCCGGGCAGCACCCGCACCCCCGTCTCGGTCCACAGTTTCAGCGCGGCGGCCTCGCCATCCTCGACCGGCAACCACAGGAAAAAGCCTGCGTCGGGCGGCATATAGCCGTCGATGCCCGCGAACACCTCGTCGGCCACCTTGTATTTCTCACGATAAAGCGCGCGGTTTTCTTCAACATGCGCCTCGTCCGCCCAGACCTTTTCGGCGACCCGCTGCAGGGGCAGCGGCAGGGGCGCACCGGCATAGGCGCGCAACTGGCGGATGTGGCGGATCGTCTCTGGCCCACCGGCCACGAAGCCTGAGCGCAGCCCGGGCAGGTTCGACCGTTTCGACAGGGAGTTGAACAGGACCACCCGTTCGGGGTCCGCGCCGCCCTCCTGCGCCACTTCCAGCGCGCCCGGAGGCGGGGTATCGCGGTAGATCTCGGAATAACACTCGTCGGCAAAGATGCGGAAATCGTACTTTTCCGCAAGCGCGATCAGCTTGGCCCAGTAATCGCGATCCGCCACCGCACCCTGCGGGTTGGCGGGCGAACACATGTAGCAGATTTCAGCCCGGTTCAGAATCTGCGGTGGCAGGGACGCAAAATCCGGCAGGTGGCCGGTTTCCGCCGTGGCGGGCACAAACACCGCCTCGGCACCCACGGTGGCGGTAGCCACCGCATAGACTTGATAAAACGGGTTCGGGATCAGCACCACAGGCCGTTCGCCGCGCGCGGTTTCCTCGGGACACAGGGCGACAGCCGCGTTGAACAGCCCCTCACGCGTGCCATTCAGTGCCATGATCTGGTTCAGGTCCAGCCCGACGTCATAGCGCCGCTTTATCCAGTCGGAAATCGCACCCAACAGCTCGGGCGAGCCATCATTGGGCGGGTAATTCGCGAAACCGGCGGTGTTTTCCGCCAGCACATCACCGACCCACGATGGAAAGGCATGTTTCGGCTCACCAATGGTCATATGCACGACATCGCCACCCGGATCGTGGTGATCCAGAAGGCTCCGCAAACGCGGAAACGCATATTCCGGTAGAGCGGCGAACCGCTTGGGATAGGTCATACTGACCGCCTGATACTGCCTCGTTTGTCGGGGTCATGTCGCCCCGTTTTGTCTAAGGATAGCGACCATCCACGGCAGGGTCCAGAAAAAGCCCGCATTTTTCGCGGCTTGGACACGGCCCCTGTGGCTTTTAGGCCAAAGCCCGCTCGGCGGCGGCGCCAAGGCGCAACAGGCGATGATCGCTGCCCGGCGGTGTCAGCATCATCAATCCGGCCGACGGAACCCCGGTCGGCAGGCTCAATCCGGCCGAACCCATCAGATTGCCCACCCGGGTATTGCGCAGGGCCAGAAGGTTTTCGGTCACGTAATAGTCGCTGTCGGTTTCCAACCGCTCGATATTGGGCGGCAGGATCGGCGAAGTCGGCAGCAGAACCGCGTCGAACCCGGCGGTGCGCTGGTGATATTCCGCCCTGAGCATGCGAAGCCGCTGCCAGGCGCTGATGAACTCAACCCCTGAGAACTGCTTGCCCGACCGGAAGCGCTCGCGGATTTCACCGAACATCAGGTCCGGCTGCGCCTCGATCTGGTCACGCCAGGTGGCATAGGCTTCGGTGGTGAACAGTACACCGGACAGCGACAGCGCCTCGTCAATGCAGGTCAGGCGCTGCTGCGCCACGCTTGCCCCCGCCGCCTCCAGCCGCTTCACCGCCTGTTCAAACCCTGTGCCCGGCCCGTTACGGGTATCGTCCAGGCCATTTTTCAACACCAAGAGGCGCCTACCTTGCAACGTCGCGCCCCGCAGATCCGGCACGGTACCGCCCTCCAACACGCCCAGCACCAGCGCCGCATCCTCGACCGACCGGCACAGCGGCCCGACCGTGTCGAAACTGGCGACAAGAGGCACCACGCCTTCGCAACTCAACCGACCGTGCGAGGTCTTGAACCCCACCAGATCGTTCCAAGCCGACGGAATGCGGACCGACCCGCCCGTATCAGACCCGATCCCGCAGGGCGCTAGGTTGAAGGCCACCGAGGCCGCCGCGCCCGACGACGAGCCACCCGGAGCCGCCCCCGGGTCGTTCACGCAAGGCGGCGTCGCGGTGATCGGGTTCACACCTAGGCCGGAAAAGGCCAGTTCGCTCATGTGCGTCTTGCCCAGGCAGACCAGCCCGGCAGCGGTGGCGTTCGCCAGCACCCGGGCATCGCGCGTGGGCACGCGATCCGCCAACAGGGCCGATCCCGCCTCGGTCGCGACGCCTGCTGTGTCGAACAGGTCCTTCCAGCTGACCGGCACCCCGTCGAGCAGCCCCAGCCGTTGCCCGGCGTCGGCGCGACGCTTTGCCGCCCCGGCCTCGGCCAGGGCCCGGTCGGCGGTCACCCGGGCGTAAATCCGGTCCGCCACCGGGCTTGCAGCGATTGCATCCAGATAGGTCCGGGCCAGCGCCACGGGGTCGATCTGCCCCGCGCCAATGCCGCGGCCCAGCTCTGCCATGCTCATGCTCAACCAGTTTGCGCTCATCTTGACCTCCGCCCTTTTCGGCGACGGTAACGACCCCGCGGCGCATGGACAATCCCCCGCGCGGGCGTCAAAAAGGGGGCATGAAATTTGACAGTGACATCCTGATCGTGGGCGGCGGGCTGAACGGCCCCGCCCTGGCGCTGGCCCTGGGCGACACCGGCTTTTCCGTGACCGTGGTGGACGCCCTGCCCAAGGGTGCGCGGGGGGAAGAGGCATTTGACGGACGCGGCTATGCCCTGGCCCTGGCGTCACAACGTTTGCTGAAAGCCATCGGCGTCTGGTCACGCGTGGGCAAAAACGCCCAACCGCTTCTGGACATCCGCATCTCGGACGGCCGCGCGGGCGAAGGCCCCGGCCCCTTCGTGCTGGAGTTTGACCACGCCGAGATCGACGAAGGCCCGATGGGCTACATGGTCGAGGATCGCTTCCTATCCCGCGCGCTTCTGGACGCCACTGAGGCCCATCCGAAAGTCACCCTGATCGATGGCGACACAGTGGTCGCACAAGACATCGGCCCAGCCTCCGTCACGCTGACGCTGGACTCCGGCAAGACCCTGACCGGCCGCATGGTGGTCGGCTGCGACGGGCGCCGTTCGGGCACCTGCGAACGGGCGGGGATCGGACGCTCCGGGCATGACTACGGCCAGACCTCGCTGGTCTGCGCCATCGACCATGAACTGCCCCACGGCGGCGCAGCGCATCAGTTCTTCATGCCACCGGGGCCGCTGGCGATCCTGCCCCTGCCCGGCAATCAAAGCTCCATCGTCTGGACCGAAAGCCACGCCGAGGCGGCGCGCATTCACGCGCTAGATGACGAAGGCTACCTTGCCGAGCTACGCCCGCGCTTCGGGTCTTTCCTGGGCGAGATCTCCCTCGCTGGAAAACGCTTTACCTACCCGCTGAACCTGACCGTCGCGAATGCATTCGTCGCCGACCGCCTGGCGCTGGTGGGAGACGCGGCCCACGGCATGCACCCGATTGCGGGCCAGGGGTTGAACGCCGGGCTGAAGGACGTCGGCGCGCTGGCCGAAGTGCTAACCGAAGCCAAACGCCGCGGCGAGGATTACGGTCGCATCGACGTGCTTGAACGCTATCAACAATGGCGCCGCTTCGATGTGGCGCAGATGGTGGCGGCGACCGGGGCAACGAACCGGCTCTTCTCCAACGACAACCCGCTTCTGCGCACGGCGCGCGACATTGGCCTCGGACTGGTCAACGCCATGCCCGGCCTACGCCGCAACTTCATCCGCGAAGCCGCCGGCCTGACTGGAGACCTGCCGAAACTGTTGCAGGGCCGACAGATCTGAGGCGGCACAGCAGCCCTTTCATCTTTCTAGAAATATCCTGGAGGGCGGGGGTGAAACCCCCATTCAACCAATCAAGCGTGGCGCAGTCACTCCGCTTGGTTGCGCTCACCCGTCCAGCTTGCGCGCCTCGTCGATCAGCATGATCGGAATGCCGTCGCGGATTGGGAAGGCCAGGTTTGCGCCCTTCGACACCAGCTCCTGGGCATCCGCATCATAGCTCAACGGCTGATGCGTGACCGGACAGATCAGCGCCTCGATCATGCGGCGGTCGAACGCCTGTTCTTCACTCATTGCACCCGTTCCTCTCCACTGCCCGTGCCACCGCTGGCCAGGGCGAATTCCATCAATGTCACCAGCGTCTCACGCCGGGTTTGCAAGCTGGGCGCTTCCAACAGCGCCTGTTTATCCTCGGGCTCGAAGGGGCACATCATAGACAGAGAGTTGATCAACAGCTCGTCTTCGGCCTCTTTCAGACTGTCCCAATCGGTCTGTAGCTCCTCGGCCTGGAAATATCGCACCAGCAGGTCCAGAAAACTGCCGCGATCCAGCCCCGGATCCCGTTCCGCCTTACCCAGGTCACGGTCAAAGCCGGACCAGTCCACCTGATGGCGCAGGTAAGGTGTAAACCCCTCCACCTGGGCGCCGGTGCGAAACCGGCTGATCCCGCTCAGCGTGACCATATAGCGGTGATCCTCTGTCTCGGTGAACGAGGTGATCCGCCCTGCGCAACCGATCGCGTGCAGCGCCTCCCCCGCCGGGGTTTCCAAGGGTTGCACCATGCCGATGAGCCGCCCCGAGGTCTTCAACGCATCATCGAACATCGCCAGGTAACGCGGCTCGAAAATATGCAGCGGCAGGCGTCCGCGCGGCAGCACGACCGCCCCGGGAAGCGGGAAGATCGGCAGGGCGTCAGGCAGATCGGCAGCAGGAAACATGGCTCAGCTTACCCTGACGTGGCCAGAGGTCAAACCAGGATCATCGAACCCAGCTTGCGACGCCCGTTCAAAGCAATCGGATCCTGCGGCGGCAGCGCGTCGAAAATGGTGAAAAGCTGCGCCTTGGCCGCCCCATCATTCCATTCACGGTCCCGTCGGAACAGCTCCAGCAGCTCGTCGACCGCGCCTTCGATGTCACCCGCCGCATTCAGCGCCACGGCCAGATCGAACCGCGCCTGGTGGTTGTCCGCATCCGCCTCGACCGCGCCGCGCAGCTCGGCCACCGGACCCGCATCAGCGGCCTGGCGGGCCAGCTCGATGGCGGCACGGGCCGCTTCGATATCGTGGCTTTCGGCGATCTCGGCAGGCACGGCAGCCAGCACGCTTTCGGCCTGTTCGACCTGGTCCAGAGCCAGCTGAGCGCGCACCAGACCCAGGTAGGCGGCGCCCATCTTGGGATCGGCCTCGATGATTGCGGCATAGGTCTGCGCAGCATCGGCCACCTCGCCGTTTTCCAACATTTCGTCGGCAGCGGCCAGAGCGTCATCCAGCCCGCCATTGCCCCCGGCCTTGGACACACGGTCAACGAAGGCGGCAATCTCACTGGGTGGTTGCGCGCCCTGGAAACCGTCCACCGGCTGGCCGTCGACAAAGGCATAAACGGTCGGGATCGACTGCACGCGCAGCTGCGCCGCAATCTGCTGGTTTTCGTCCACGTTGATCTTGACCATGCGGACCTTGCCACCCGCCGCGGTCACCGCCTGTTCCAGCGCCGGACCCAAAGTCTTGCACGGGCCACACCAGGGCGCCCAGAAATCGACGATCACCGGCACCTCTTTCGAGGTTTCGACCACGTCCTGCATGAAGGTGGCCTCAGAAATGTCCTTGATCAGATCCGCAGCAGGGGCCGCACCGTTTCCGCCGAGTTCCAGCATGTCTTGCCTCCGGTTAGCATGTTGCGCCCTATATGGACGCTGGGCCCGGTGCTTGCAACGCCCCCGTCCGCCCTCCACATAATGCATATGGATATCTTCAAGGCCTCCGAACGGCTGATGGGCATGGACGAAGCGACCTGGGCGCGTCATGCAAACCCGATCAGCGTCTATACGCGCTTTACCGCCCTGCCCCTTCTGTGTGCGGCGGTGCTGTCACGGTTCTGGCTGGGCTGGTGGGCGCTTGTCCCCATCGCTCTGGTCCTGGTCTGGACCTGGCTGAACCCACGCCTGTTCTCCACCCCCACCCATACTGACAGCTGGGCCGCGCGCGGGGTCATGGGGGAGCGTGTGTTTTTGAACCGCCACACGGTCCCGATCCCCACACATCACATCCGCTGGGGCTATGGCCTGTCCATCGCGGCGGGGCTTGGCGTGATCCCGTTGCTCTGGGGGCTTTGGATCGGAGATCTGGCCTGGGTGATCACCGGCCTGGCCCTGTCGATGGGGGCCAAGACCTGGTTCGTCGACCGCATGACCTTCCTTTATGACGAGATGGCCCGGACCCACACGGAATACGCCGCCTGGGCCCGCCGCGCGCGCTAGAGATCGAAACTGGCAAAGACCGGCGCGTGGTCGCTGGGCTTTTCCCACCCGCGTGCATCACGCAGGATGCGCGAACCGTGCCCGGCGTTCGAGATATCCGGCGTGGCCCAGACATGATCCAGCCGCCGCCCCTTGTCCGCCGCATCCCAATCGCGGGCGCGGTAGGACCACCAAGAATACAACAGCCCCTCGGGAATGTCCTGGCGGGTAATATCGACCCATTTGCCCGCGTCCATCACCTCGCCCAGGTGATCCGTTTCGATCGGCGTATGGGAAACGATCTTCAGCAGCTGCTTGTGATTCCACACGTCATCCTCACGCGGGGCGATGTTCAGATCGCCCACCAGGATGGATTTCTCCGGCGCATTGGCCGCGAAATGGTCCCGCATATCGGTGAGATAGTCGAGCTTCTGCCCGAACTTCTCGTTCACCTCGCGATCGGGTTTGTCACCGCCAGCGGGCACATAGAAGTTGTGGATGGTCACGCCGTTTTCCAGCCGCCCGGCGATGTGGCGCGCGTGGCCCAAATCGGCGAAATCGAAGCTTTCGACCTCGACCATCGGTAGGCGAGACAGGATCGCGACGCCGTTGTAACCCTTCTGCCCGCGAGCCACCATGTGGGTGTAGCCCAGCGCATGAAATGCCTCCATCGGGATCTTCTCGACCGGCGACTTGCACTCCTGCAGGCACAGGACATCGGGGCCTTCTTCTTCCATCAACTTGACGACAATGGGTTCGCGCAGGCGGACCGAGTTGATGTTCCAGGTGGCAAGGGAAAAGGACATGCGAGGGGTACTCCTGTAAGCGTGGGGCGAAGGTAAGCGGGTGGGCGCCGGGGCACAAGCTCTTGACCTCGGTCATTGATGAAGACTGCTGACAGGGGTAGCGTCCGGCAGCATTTCAACGAGGTTCCCCATGCTGCGTATCGCCCTTCTTCTGCTGACACTGGCCACGCCCGCCCTGGCCCGTCCCCTGACCGAGGCGGAGCAGACCAGCCTTGAGGCGCAGCTCGCCGCCTTTACCACCGCGATGGAGGCACGCGACTGGGCGGCCATCGGCGAAACCATCCCGCCCCGCGTGCTGGAGCTGATGGCCTCCGAGGGCGATCTAAGCGCCGATCAGATCCGCGCCGCCATGGTCGAACGCATGTCGCACCAGATGATGCTGATCACGGTCGAACAGGTCGCCTTCCGCCCCGACGGGCTGGAGGCGCTGGACGGCGACGTGGATGGCAGCCCGGTTGTGCAAACCTCGGTCCCGCTGGACTGGACCCTGATCTGGCGCGAGAAACGCATCGAGACCACCGCCCCCACCCTGGCGCTGTACGAGAACGGCACCTGGTCGCTGCTGCGCATCGAAGCCACCGAACAACGCGCCCTGGTCGACCGGGCCTACCCGTTCTTGGAAGGGGTGGAGTTGCCGGAATGATCAGCCGCCTGCTGAAATCCCTGCTTACCCCACCTTCGACCCGCGACACGCTGCCAGGGGGCTATCGGGTTTATACCCGTCAGTTTGATCAGGAATTGCGCGCTCAAGAGCTGCCCAAGCTAATCGGTTCAGCGCAGGACGCGCTTGATGCGGCCGAGCGTGCCTATCGAACCGAATGCGCAGAATGGCTTACGCGCGCGCAGGCACAGTGGTTGCGGGCAAGCGCAGGGGTGGAAGTCGAAGACACTTTGGTCACCATCCTCATCGACCATTCCGGTTCCATGCGGGGGCAGCGCATTTTGCTGGCTCGCGCCCTGGCCGAGCTATTGACGGACACGCTTGGTCGCCTGGGCACGCGAACCGAAGTGTTGGGCTTCACCACCGTTAGCTGGAAAGGCGGACAGTCTCGCCTGCATTGGCTTTACGAAGGACGCCCGTCCTTCCCCGGACGTCTATGTGACCTGTTACACGTTATCTACCGCGACTTCGACGCAGCTTCAGCCGGACTTGGGCATGCCGCAACATACATGTTTCACCCGGAGCTGTTGAAAGAAAACGTGGATGGCGAGGCGCTGTTATGGGCGGCTGAACGCCTGCGGGCGCACCCGGCCAGAAAGAAAGTCCTGCTGGTCGTCTCGGACGGGGCACCGGTCGATGACGGCACCATTGCGAGCAACCAGCCGAATATACTGGAAGACCATCTTTCTCACACAGTTCAAGCACTGAGCAATGAAGGAATTACCTGTGCCGCCTTGGGGTTGGATTACGATATCTCAACCTACTACCCCCATTCTCTGAAACTGGACAGCCCCAGCGATTTGGGAACCGATCTGGCAGAATTCCTCTTACCCCTTCTGGCCTAACTCCCCCCCAAAAAAAGACCCGGGCAAAGCCCGGGCCAGTCCAACAGGGAGGATACCCGTGTCATAACCCCGACACGGAAGGGGAACTTTTCACCGGCAGACTGCCATGGAGTGGCCTGCCCATACATGATATCGGTCAAGTCTGCCGAAAATATGTCCCTTGGATGCAGCTTTTCGGTCGCTGCACCTCAGGCCACCAGGCGGTAGCCACCGCTTTCGGTCACCAGCAAACGCGCGTTCGAGGGATCGGGCTCGATCTTCTGGCGCAGGCGATAGATATGCGTCTCCAGCGTGTGGGTGGTGACGCCCGCATTATAGCCCCAGACCTCGTGCAAGAGCACATCCCGCGCCACCACGCCTTCGGTCGCGCGGTAGAGGAACTTCAGGATGTTGGTTTCCTTCTCGGTCAGGCGGATCTTGCTGTCATCCTCGCGGATCAGCATCTTCATCGAGGGTTTGAACGTGTACGGCCCAAGTTGGAACACAGCGTCCTCGGACTGTTCATGCTGGCGCAGCTGGGCGCGGATGCGGGCCAGGAGCACCGGGAATTTGAAGGGCTTGGTCACATAGTCATTGGCGCCCGCGTCCAGACCCAGGATGGTGTCGGCGTCGCTGTCATGGCCCGTCAGCATCAGGATCGGGCATTTCACCCCCTGCTTGCGCATCAACCGGCACAGTTCGCGCCCATCGGTGTCGGGCAGGCCGACATCCAGGATCACCAGGTCGTAAAGCGCCTCCTTGGCCTTTACCATTGCCTCGGCGCCATTGCCCGCTTCGAAGACGTCAAAATCCTCGGTCATGACAAGCTGTTCGGCCAGGGCGTCGCGCAGGTCCTCGTCATCGTCGACCAGCAGGATCTTTTTCACGTTGCTCATTGCGGGCTCCTCTCGCTTTCTTGACGAAGACATGCGTGCCCCTCGCGGGCTTGGCAAGATTTGCAACAATTTCCTCACGTGCTCGTGTCCTTGCACCCGGAATTGTTTCAGTTCATGACAGGGGATAGGAGAAAATCGCATGACCCTTGCCCCAAACCTGACCGAGCTGATTGCCCGCGCCCGTGCCGATTTGCGCATGGGGGTGCCGGTGCTGCTGGTCGATGGCGATCAGGCGGCAATGGTGGCTGCGGCCGAGACCCTGACGCAGCCACGCTTGACCGAGCTGCGGCGCCTGGGCGACCCGGTCCTGGGCATTACTCCGCGCCGGGCCGAAACCCTAAAGGCCCGCGCTTATAGCAACCATGTGGCCCGGGTGATGTTGCCGAGGGAGGCTGACGCCGCCTGGGCGCGCAACATCGCAGATCCTGCCGATGATCTGGCTATGCCGATGAAAGGCCCCTTGCGCACCGAACGCGGCGGGGACGAATGCCTGGCCCATACCGCGATTCGCCTATGCAAGGCAGCGCAGCTTCTGCCCGCCGCAATGGTGATGTCTGTCGATACACCGTTCGAACTGGCCAGTCAGTTCTCCTTGACCCTGCTGGACCTGACCGGCACCACCCTGCCCGATGGTACCTCGCTGGCACCTGTCATTGCTGCCCGCGTGCCGCTCGAGGCTTCCGAAGCCGGGCGCCTGCACATTTTCCGCCCAGAAGATGGCGGTGAAGAGCATTACGCGGTCGAGATCGGCCGCCCCTCCCGTTCCGATCCGGTGTTGGCGCGGCTGCATTCGGCCTGTTTCACCGGTGACATCCTGGGCAGCCTGAAATGTGACTGCGGCCCGCAGCTGCGTGCTGCCCTGGCCGCAATGGGCGAGGCAGGCGCGGGCGTGCTGCTTTACATGAACCAGGAAGGCCGCGGCATTGGTCTGGCAAACAAGATGCGTGCCTATTTCCTGCAGGATCAGGGCTTCGACACGGTCGAGGCCAACCACCGCCTGGGGTTCGAGGATGACGAACGCGACTTCCGCCTGGGCTCGGAGATCCTGAAACGCATGGGGTTCTCGTCCGTGCGCCTGATGACCAACAACCCCAACAAGGTCGCAATGATGGAGGCCACGGGCGTCCAGGTCGCCGAACGCGTACCGCTGAAGGTCGGGCGGGGCGCGCATAATGCGGCCTATCTGGACACCAAGGCGGCCAAGTCCGGACACCTGCTGTGATCACCCGCCGCGCCGACATGGTGGTCACCCGCTGGGGCGCACGGTTCATGGGGCGGCGTTTTCCCTGTTCTATCGGGCGCGGCGGCATCCACGGCATAAAAGTCGAAGGCGACGGCGTGACCCCGGCCGGGGTCTGGCGCCTCCTCGGGGGCGGATACCGCGCAGATCGGCGCGCTGCCCCCCGCGTGCCGTTTCGGATGAAGGCCATCGGCCCCGCCGACATCTGGTCCGACGACCCTGCCGACCCGGCCTACAATCACGGCCTACGCGCCCATACCCACCCATTCAGCCACGAAAAGCTGCGCATGGGGCCGCCGCTCTATGACATCTTCCTGATCAGCGATCAGAACTTCCCAAACGCTACGCCAGGCAAGGGCTCTGCCCTCTTCGTGCACCAATGGCGCAAACCGCGTCACCCAACGGCGGGCTGCATTGCCTTTGCACCGGACCACCTTGACTGGATCCTCGCCCGCTGGACCCCGCGCTCCCGCATCCTAGTGCGCTGATCCTCTGTATCTTGCCAAAAAGTCTAGGGGTGGCCAAAGACGCGGGCAGGCGGCGAGAGTCGCCGCACTTCAGTTCGGATAATCGCGCCGTGCCTTAGCGGTGGCCAGTGTCTTCGACCCCGCCTGCGCCTTGGCGGTCCACTCATAAGTATGACTGCCGCCTGGCGGACAGGGGCTTTTGTAACGGAACGCGCCCGGTTCAATCACCCCATCCGCGTTGACAGTAACCTTGCCGCCCCCGTGGTTGTAGCTTGGCACATCCAGATCCTTCAGGCGAAAGACAATACGCGTTGTGCCCTCCGGTAGGTCCTTGATCACGAAACGCGGGTTGTCGACCTTGCCCGGACGACCCGTGGTGCACAGCGGAATGTCACCCCAGTCAAAGCTGATCGTGAATTCGGCAAACGCTGGCGCGGCGCTCAGAATCAGGGCGGCAATAGCAGAGGGGAGAAAACGCATGACAGGCTCCAATCGGTAATGCTCTCAACCGATGGGTACCACATGCACGCCCGACGCGCATCACCCGTAATCCCGCGCCCCGAAAATCGCCGACCCGACGCGCACATGGGTCGCGCCCTGCGCAATCGCGCGTTCGAAATCGCCGCTCATGCCCATCGACAGGTTTTCAAACCCATGGCGCGCGGCGATCTTGGCCAGCAGCGCGAAATGCAGGCTCGGTTCCTCATCGGCGGGCGGGATGCACATCACCCCCTCGACCGGCAACTTCAACGCGCGGCACTCTTCCACCAGCGCATCCAGATCCTCCAGAGATACCCCGGCCTTCTGCGCCTCATCCCCGGTGTTCACCTGGATAAACAGCCGCGGGCAAAGCCCCTCTTCCTCAGCAATCCGCGCAATGGCACGTGCGAGCTTTACCCGGTCCACCGTATGGATCACGTCAAACAGCTTCATCGCCTGGCGCGTCTTGTTCGACTGCAAGGGGCCGATCAGGTGCAGTTCGACACCATCGAATCGCTCCTTCAGCTCCGGCCACTTTCCGGCCGCTTCCTGCACCTTGTTCTCACCGAAAACGCGGTGACCCTCTTCCAGCACGGCCACGACCCGCTCCAGGGGTTGCACCTTGGACACGGCGATCAGCTGCACCGCTTCCGGGTCCCGGTCATGTGTCTTGCAAGCCTGCGTCACAGACGCCTGAACGTCGCTCAATCCCATGGTGCTGTCAGATCTCCCAATGCATCAATCATAGGTGCCAGTTCCTCGGCATAGGCCCGCCAGCCACCAATCGCCTTCGGGCTGATCGGCGAACGCACCTGGTCGGCGGACAGGGTGCGCACCATGGCGGTGTTCTTTTCGGGTTCCAGACAGGCGGGATCCCAATCCAGGCCGCAATAGTCCAGCATGCGCCGCACTTCCGGCTCCGGATCACGCACGAGGTCTTCATAGCGAACCTCAATGAAGCTTTCGGGCCGCAGTTCACGCCAAAAGGCGATCATGTCTTCCATGATCGCATGCATCTGCGCAATTTCGACCTGGCCGCTGGAATAGCCATGGGTGCCGTCGGCGAAGTGGTTGCGATAGATCGACCAGCCGACATCGCGCGGATCGCGCCGCACCACGATGGTGCGCGCCTGCGGCAGAATGTGGTGCAACAGCCCCATCACCATGTAGGTCTGGATCGACTTATCAGTGAACCCCACGCCGGGATCATGGAAATGGTCGATTCCCTCGACATAGCGCTGCCCGATGAGCGCAAGGTCCCCTTGGTTCAGGCCTGAGACCGGTTGAAACGCCCCACCCTTGGCCAGCACGGAATAGGCAGCACGCAGCGGCAGGCCAGTCTCTCCGGTGGAGTTGATTTGCGGGTGGCAGGACAGGATCTGCTCCACCAGCGTGGTGCCGGAGCGCGGCATGCCGGTGACGAAGATCGGCAACCGTCCCGCCGCACCTGGACCCGGTTCGGGCCAGGGCGCGCTGCGCAGGGCGGTTTGCAAAGCGATGACTTCCTTGCGACGTTCGGCCTCGGACCACGGGGCCTTGCGCTGTTGCAACTGGTTGGCCTCAGACAGATAGGCGAACCCCTCCCGACCAATGGCCTTGAACAGGGCATAGCCCGCGTGGATGCGGTCCTCCGCCGGGAGGGTGCCCTTGTCCCAGGCTTCTACGATGCGTGAGACAACCGGATCGTCAGGGGATAGCTTGGAGCTGAGCGACAGCATGCGCAACAGGCTGCCGTTCAGTGGTTGCAGGCTCAGCGCCTTGCGCAGGGCGGCCTCGGCGGGCGCCATCTCGCCCAGCAATTGCAACAGATGCGCCTTGTCGGCCAAGGGGCCGGGGGCCTTGGGGGCCAGTTTTATCAACCTGTCATAGCTGGCCAGCGCCTTGCGATGCTGCCCGGCCGCAGTGAAACAGCGCGCCAGGAGGTTCAGCGCATGCGGATCACGCCCCCGCCGCCGCACCAGAGCCTGCGCCAAAGGCAGGGCCTTGCCCGCCTGCCCCTGTTTCAGGAGCTTCTGAATATCTTCAAGCGTCGCCATAGACGCTGTCTATCGTCATCCGCCCAAAAGAAAAAGAGCGGGCGCAAGGCCCGCTCTTTCCCTGTAATAATCCGTGAGGATTAGAACGACATGGCAACACCCAGCGACCAGCGCTCGCCGGTGGAGGAGCCCAGGTCGTAGCCCGAGCCGTAGCCGGCTTGCACAACGGCACCGCCGCCCAGGTCGTAGTTGACCAGGATGCCGAAGCCGTCTTCGTCACCAGCAGCAGTCGTACCGTCATATTCGCCGTAGTTGGCGGCAACGGTCAGGGCGTCCATGGTGTAAGCGACACCGATGGCCATGTGGCTATCGCGACCTTCGCCGCGGATGACACCGCCGTCCAGATCCGAGTAGTTCAGGCCAACCGAGAAACCGTTGTCCATGGCAGCAGTCAGGCTGATGCCGAAGATGTCACGGGCGTCGTTGGTCTGGTAACCCAGGCCAACCCCCAGGGTCACGCCGCCCAGGTCACCCGAGTACTGACCACCAAGGCCAAGCACCGCATCACCTGCACCGGAATCGTCGATTTCAGCCGACACGGCGAACGAGAAGTCACCAACCGAGTGGTCGTAGCGCACGATCTGACCGTCGTAGGTGCCGTCCAGACCGGAATTGCCGCTGTAGCCGCCGTGCTCGGTTTCGGCGTCGTTGATGGTGCCGCCAGCCAGAGCAACTTCGCTCAGGGCCCAGTCGAAGGCACCGTCGGTGTCACCCATGGTGATGGTGCCGAAGCTGCCCGACAGGAAGACCGAATGCTCTTCACCGGAACCGGTTTCACCGATCGGGTCGCCGGAGGTCGCGCTGGCGTCGGCGTCGTCACCAACTTCGTCCAGGTCGATGGTGGCACCGAAGGTCAGGCCGTTGTCGGTTTCGCCCGACAGGGTGAAGGTGACGTCGATGTCGCTCCAGAACTGGGTTTCGCCGCCGTGGAAGTCGCCACCGACGACACCGATTTCAGCCGAACCCGACAGATCAACATCGGCAGCGGCGAAGCCAGCCGAAGCAACCAGCGCGGTGGTAGCAAAGAGAACCTTTTTCATTTCGTTTTCCCTCGTATTTCCAAAGGTAACCTCAAATCGGGGAATCCGAATTGAGTATGGCAGTGTGTTTCCACCACCCGACCTCGCATTGCAAGCGACCCGAACGGCGGTTTTGTCATTGCCCTTCGCAATGATGCAGACATGCCACAGTCCCCTTCCCCGGGTCGGCGGAACCCCGCCGAAACACCTTATAATGCCCGAAAACTCCTCTAGACAGACTAAGGACTTGCCCGCCTTTGGGGCTTTGGGTAGTCAGGAGGGAATTCTAGGGAAGCGGGGCCTTATCCTCATGGGCATGAAGCGTATCATTTCGACCGGATCGACGATTCTGGCCATTCTGGCCCTTTCGGCCTGCGGGGGCGGTTCGTTGAGCTCGGGCAACATTTTCGGCGGTGGCAGCTCGAACGCAGGTGCGGAACAGCCCGCCGCGCGCGTCGCCGAGGAAGACCAGCGCGAAACGATCTGGGATCTCTTCGCCAATGTCGATGATCCGAACACTACGGTCGAGGTGAACCGGTATCTGTGGAATGCCTCCATGGACGTGCTGGGCTTCATGCCGGTCGAGGCCGCCGATCCCTTCTCGGGAATCATCGTCTTTGGCTACGGCACCCCGCCGGGTGGTGGCCGCGCCTACAAGGCGACCGTGCACATCACCGACCCGGCGCTGGACGCACGCGCGCTGAACGTGGCGCTGATCACCCGTGGCGGCGGCACCGCCAGCGGCGAGGCCACCCGCGCGATCGAGGATGCAATCCTGACCCGCGCCCGCCAGATGCGCATCGCCGACGGGAACCTCTAGACCCCGCCACCGCATGACAGTACACCTGCGCCGGGCCACTCGCCCGGCGTTTTCATATCCGAAGGACCGCAGACACATGTCCCGCTACGACGCAGCCAGCATCGAACCGAAATGGCAGGAAGCCTGGCAGACCACCGACGTTTTCACCGCCAAGCGCGAGGGCGACAAGCCCAAGTACTATGTGCTCGAGATGTTCCCCTACCCGTCGGGCAAGCTGCACATGGGTCACGTGCGCAACTACACGATGGGCGACGTGATCGCGCGCTATAAGATGTCGACCGGGCATAATGTGCTGCACCCGATGGGGTTTGACGCTTTCGGCATGCCGGCCGAGAACGCGGCGATGGCCTCGGGCGGTCACCCGAAGGACTGGACCTACGACAATATCGACACGATGGTCGACCAGATGAAGCCGCTGGGCCTGTCGCTGGACTGGTCGCGTATGTTCGCCACCTGCGACACCGAATACTATGGCCAGCAGCAGCGCCTGTTCCTGGACATGTGGAAGGCCGGGCTGATCTACCGCAAGAACGCCGTGGTGAACTGGGACCCGGTCGACATGACCGTGCTGGCCAATGAACAGGTGATCGACGGCAAGGGCTGGCGTTCGGGCGCCGAGGTGGAACGCCGCGAACTGACCCAATGGTTCTTTAAAATCAGCGACATGTCGGGCGAATTGCTGGACGCATTGGACGGGCTGGACGACTGGCCCGCCAAGGTCAAGTTGATGCAGGCCAATTGGATCGGCAAGTCGCGCGGGCTGGAATTTGCCTTCGACCGCGTGGATGGCGGCGAGGCGATCACAGTCTACACCACCCGCCCCGACACGCTGAATGGTGCAAGCTTCGTGGGCATTTCCCCCGACCACCCGCTGACCAAGGAGCTGGAGGCAGACAACGCCGACCTGGCCAAGGCCGTGGCCGAGATGCGCAAGGGTGGCACCACCGAAGAGGCAATCGAGACCGCCGAGAAGCTGGGCTATGACACCGGCGTGCGCGTGAAACACCCGCTGACCGGGGACGAGCTGCCGGTCTGGGTCGCGAACTTCATCCTGATGGGCTACGGCACCGGCGCGATCTTTGCCTGTCCGGCCCATGACCAGCGCGACCTGGATTTCTGCCGCAAATACGACCTGCCCGTCATTGATACTTTCTTCGATCTGGACGACCCCAAGCCGGTCGAGACCGAAGCCTTCGTGCCGCCGAAGGAGCAGAAGGTAAAATGGGTGAACCATTTCGCCGGTCTGGACGAGGCCACCGGCCAGGAAGCCATCGATGCGACCATCGCCTATGCCGAGGAACACGGCTGGGGCAAGGGCGTGGAAAAATTCCGCCTGCGTGATTGGGGCCTCAGCCGCCAGCGCTACTGGGGCTGCCCGATTCCCGTGGTGCATTGCGAGAAATGCGGCGTGGTCGGTGAAAAGCCCGAGAACCTGCCGGTCGAGCTGCCTTACGATGAAGACGGCAAGGCCATCGATTTCAGCATTCCCGGCAACCCGCTGGACCGTCACCCCTCGTGGCGCGAGGCGACCTGCCCCGAATGTGGTGGTGCGGCCACCCGCGAAACGGACACGATGGACACCTTTGTCGATTCGTCCTGGTACTTCGCCCGTTTCACCGCGCCGCGCGCGGAAACACCGACCGATCTGGACGAAGCGGCCTACTGGATGAACGTCGACCAGTATATCGGCGGCATCGAACACGCGATTCTGCACCTGCTGTACTCGCGTTTCTTCGCCCGTGCGATGAACATCACCGGCCACCTGCCCGACACCGCGCGCGAGCCGTTCAACGCGCTGTTTACCCAGGGCATGGTGACCCACGCGATTTACCAGAACGCCGAGCGCACCGATGAAAACGGTCGTGCGATCTTTCACTACCCGGAGGAGGTGGAAGAGCGCGATGGCGCGACCGTGGTCAAGGAAACCGGCGAGAAGATCAAGGTGATCCCCTCGGCCAAAATGTCGAAATCGAAAAACAACGTGGTCGACCCGCTGAATATCATCAGCTCCTACGGCGCCGACACCGCGCGCTGGTTTGTCCTGTCGGACAGCCCGCCCGAGCGCGACGTGGAATGGACCGCCTCGGGCGCCGAGGCTGCGCATAAATTCCTGTCCCGGGTCTGGCGCATGGCTTCTGATCTGGCAGAACAGCGCGACAGCGGGTTGAAAGAGCTGGATGATGTGCTGAACGCGGTGATGGATGACCATCTGCTGGGCGTGAACGCCATGGACGACGATCTGGTGCGTACCACCCACAAAACCATCCATGATGTGACCATGGGCATCGAAAGCTTTGGCTTTAACGCCGCCATCGCCAAGATCTACGGCTTTGTGAACCAGATCGCCAAGTCGAAAGCTTCGGCCACGATCAAATGGCGCGCGATGCGGGTGCTGGCCCAGTTGATGGGCCCGATGACACCGCATTTGTCCGAAGAGGTCTGGCGCATGCTGGGCGGCGAAGGTCTGGTCATCAACACGCCTTGGCCGGTGGCCGATCAGGCGATGTTGGTGGATGACAGCGTCACGATGCCGATCCAGATCAACGGCAAACGTCGTGCGGAAATCAGCGTGCCCAAGGACATGACCAAGGACGAGGTTGAAAAGCTGGCCATGGCGACCGATGCTGTGCAAAAGGCGCTTGGAGGCAATGCGCCGAAGAAAGTCATCGTGGTTCCGGGTCGCATCATCAATGTCGTGGTCTAAACGCTCGTTCATCCTGTCTGCCCTGGGTCTGGCCGCCTGCGGGTTCACACCCGTGCACGGGCCGGGCGGGTCCGCCCAGGGCCTGCGCGGCGCCATCGAGGTGGCAGCACCCGAGGATCGCGACACCTACGAACTGGTGAAGCGGCTGGACGAGCGACTCGCTACCCAAACCGGCGCGCGCTATGCACTCGGATACAAGATCACCGTGCGCGAGGAAGGGCTTGGTGTGACCCCGGAACAGGTCATTCGCCGCGTCCAACTGCGTGGCGCGGTGGTCTATACCGTCACCGATACCGTGACTGGCGAGGTGGTGGATACGGGCTCGGTCTCGACCTTTACGTCCTACTCGGCCGAGGGTTCGACCGTGTCGACCTCGGCGGTCGAGGATGACGCGCGCAGGCGCCTGATGTCGGGTCTGGCCGACCAGATCGCCACGCGCCTCATGGCCACCGCGGCGGACTGGTTGGCATGAAGCTCAGCCCGCGCGACGCCTCCCGCTATTTCTCCAAACCCGAGGCGAACCGCACCGGCGCGCTCATATTTGGCGCCGACGCCATGCGCGTGGCGTTGAAGCGACAGGAGCTGATCGAAAACCTGATCGGCCCCGAGGGTGAAGAAGAAATGCGCCTGACCCGCATTCCGGCGTCGGACCTGCGCAAGGACCCCGCCCTGCTGTCGGATGCGATCAAGGCGCAGGGCTTCTTCCCCGGTCCGCGCGTCGCCTTTGTCGAGGAGGCGACCGAGGCGGTCGCGAAACAGATCCTGCCCGCGCTGGAAGACTGGCAGGAGGGCGACGCCCAGGTGATCATTACCGCGGGCAACCTGAAACCCACCTCTTCCCTGCGCAAGTTCTTCGAAAAACACCCGAACGCCTATGCGGCCGGTATCTATGACGACCCGCCCTCGCGGGACGAGATCCAGGCGGAACTGGCCCGCGCCGGGCTGACCCAGATCGATCCGGAGGCGATGAACGACCTCACCGGCCTCTCGCGCACGCTGGACCCGGGCGATTTCCGCCAGACGCTCGAAAAGATCGCGCTCTACAAGCTCTCGGACCCCACGCCGCTGACCCCGGCGGATGTGGAAGCCATGGCGCCCGCCTCGACCGAGGCAGAGCTTGATGACCTCATTCACGTGGTCGCCGAAGGCCGCGCCGGAGAAATTGGCCCGCTGCTGGTGAAACTCGGCGCCCAGGGCACCCAGCCCGTGGGCCTCTGCATCGGCGCCACGCGGCATTTCCGCAACCTCTTCGCCGCCTGCGCCGACCCCTCCGGCCCCGCCCAGGGCATCCAACGCCTGCGTCCGCCGGTGCATTTCAAGTCCCGCGACCGCATGGTGCGCCAGGCCCAGGCCTGGGGCACGCCGAAGCTGGAACAGGCGCTGGAACTGCTGATCGAGACCGACCTGGCCTTGCGCAGTTCACAAAAGGCGCCTCAAATGGCCCTGATGGAGCGAGCGCTCATTCGCCTGGCGATGATGGGGAGGAAACGATGAGCTATACCCTGATCGGCACCAAGACCACCCGCAGCCTTCGCGTGCTCTGGGCGCTGGAGGAGCTGGGGCTGGACTATACCCACTTGCCGGAACGCCCACACAGCGACACGGTGCGCGGCCACAACCTGCCGGGCAAGGTGCCGGTGCTGCTGGTGGATGACGTCGCCCTGACCGATTCGACCGCGATCCTGCACTACCTGGCCGACAAGCACGGCGCGCTGACCTACCCCGCCGGCACGCTGGAGCGCGCGCGGCAGGACGGCATGACCCAGTTCCTGCTGGACGAACTTGATGCCGTGCTCTGGACCGCAGCGCGGCACAGCTTCATCCTGCCCGAGGATAAGCGCGTACCTGCGGTGAAAGACAGCCTGAGGTGGGAGTTCGCCCGTTCGGTCGACGAACTCATGCGCCGCAAGGGGGATGCGCCCTTCCTGGCGGGGGATCGGTTCACGGTGGCGGACATCATCGCCACCCATTGCGCCAACTGGGCAGCCTCGGCAAAGTTCCCGCTGGAAAACGGGGCGTTCAACACCCATTGCGACGCGATGCGCACCCGCACGGCCTACATACGCGCCCGGGCCGACTAAAGGTCCTTGGCAAACTCGGCGGCAGCGCGTCCCGCATGTCGCCCCGTCGCCAAGCAGGCGGTCAGCAGGTAGCCTCCGGTCGGGGCCTCCCAATCCAACATTTCGCCCGCAACGAAGACACTGGGCAGGTCACGCAGCATCAGGCCTGCGTCCAGCGCGTGGAAGCACACACCCCCAGCCGTGGAAATGGCCTCATCCATCGGGCGCAACCCCGCATGGCGCACCGGCAGGGCCTTGATCAGCCCGACCAGGTCCTGCGGGAAAGGCCGCCCGAATTCATTCAACAGCGCCAGCCGCGACGGGTCCAGCTTCAACGCCTTGCGCAAGTGGTTGGCCAGCGAGGCTTTGCCCCGTTTCTCCAGCCGCGCGCGGATGTCATCAACGGAAAGGTCCGGGCAGAGGTCCAGCGTCAACTCCGCCCCCTCGCGCACATCCGCGCAGATGGCGTAGATCGCCGAGCCTTCCAACCCGCGTGCGGAAATGACAAACTCACCCCTCACCATGCGGTCGCCTGCGCGCAGTGACACGGCTTTCACCGGAGCGCCGAAATGCCGGGCCATATGATCAGACCAGTCCACCACCAGCCCCGCGTTGGCCGGTTTGAACGGCGCCAGCGTCACGCCCTTGGTACCCAGCCACTCGGCCCAGGCCCCGTCCGACCCCAACCGCGCCCAGCTGGCCCCACCCAGCGCCAATACCGTCACGTCGGGGCAGAGCGATACGGCACCGTCCGGTGTGTCGAACCACAGCGCGTCGCCGTCCCAGCCAGTCCAACGCCAGCGGGTATTCAGCTTCACGCCCAGCCCGTCCAGCCGACCGAGCCAGGTGCGCAACAACGGCGAGGCCTTCATCACCTCGGGAAAGACCCGCCCGGACGAGCCGGTGAACACCGCCTGCCCCAGCGCCCGCGCCCAGTCCTGCACCTCATCAGGACCAAACTCCGCCACGATCTCGCGCAGCAAGGGGCGGTCGCAGTAGTGATCCAGGAAGATCTCCACGGGCTCGTCCTTGGTCAGGTTCAGCCCGCTCTTGCCCGCCATCAGGAACTTGCGCGCGGGCGACGGTTTGGCTTCGGCCACGGTAACGGACAGGCCCGCCCGCGCCAGTTCCTCGGCCGCCGCCAATCCGGCAGGACCGGCCCCAATGACCAGCGCCGTCTTCACGCCTCAGCGGGGGGCTGCGCGCCCTTCCATTCGACCACGCGATGCGGGTACGGGATCTCGATCTGATTTTCCTTCAGGGCCTTCCACACCGCCATCATGACCTTGGGCGTAAACTTGTTCTTGCCATCGTCGATGCCGTTCACCCAGAACTCCACCGCGAAATCGACGCCCGAGTCACCAAAAGCGCGCAGCTCGCAATCCGGGGCATGTTCGGCGGGCTCGGTCAGCACGAAATCGAGCTTGGCGACAGCTGCCTCAATGATGCCCGGCACCGCCTCGATATCGGTATCATACGACACGCTGAACGGCGCTTCGTAGCGGTTGGCGCTGCCCGCGTCGGAATAGTTCACCACGCGGGTGGTGATGAAATGTTCGTTCGGCACCACGATCCAGCGCCCGTCGAAAGTTTCCAGAATGGCCGCACGGGCTGTCATCTTGACGATCGTGCCCGCCTCACCCCCGTCCAGTTCGACATAGTCGCCAACGGTCGCCTGCCCTTCGATCAGCAGGATCACCCCGGAGATGAAGTTGGCCGCGATCTGTTGCAGACCAAAACCCAGACCGACACCGATGGCGCCCCCCAGAACGGCGAGCGAGGTCAGATTGACCCCCATGATGTTCATCAGGATCAGGAAGGCGGCGCCGAAGATTGCGATCTCGGCGGCCTTGGCGGCCAGTTCCCGGGTGGCCGGGCGCATGTCCTCCTGCTGCTTGATCGCGGCGGCGGTCTGGTCGTTGGACCAGCGGCCCAGCCAGAACACCACCCCGCCCAGCACCGCAAAGCGAAGCGCGAAGAGCAGCGAGAAGCTCATATTGCCCAGCGGCACCACGGTTTCATCCAGCTTCTGCGTCACCACGTCGAGGAAGCCCAGCGCATAGACTGCGGCCAGCGGCACCAGCACGTATTTGCCCAGCAGTTTCAGGAACGGGTCCGAGATAATCTCGCGCGCCAGGATGCGCGCGGCGAGGAACAGGAAGATCCGTTTCCCGAAGGCAATGACCGCGCCGGAGCCGAAGATCGACCGCGTGACCTGCTCGCCCACCGCGGTGAACCCATAGGCCAGCAGCGGCAGGGTCAGTGGCAGAAAGATCAGCACGAACAGGCGCGCGCGCGACAGGTAGGTGGTCTTGTCCCCGGACGGAGTCAGCAGCCTTTGGATAAGCGGCGTCAGGCGGCGATGGGCGTAGACGGCCGCCCCATAGGCCACCACCAGCAGCGCGAGTTGCGACCAGGCGGCAGGGGACAGCAGCCACTCCTTGGCAATGCCCCATCCCTGCTGGGCGTAGCCCAGCGCTTGCGTCACGATTTCCGGTTGCCCTTCCATGTCCCACCCCTTGCACTTGCTTACCGAACCTGACCACCCTGTGGCATGGAACAGCAAGGTGAAACAAGCGGGGGCGTTCCCCTCTGCCCACTCTGTGGTCGGGAGATCCCGCCAGATGTGCCGCAAAGCCGCCACCACCTGATACCCCGTCTGCGGGGCGGCAAGGGGGGTGAGACGGTGCTGTTGCATCAGATCTGCCACAGCGAAATCCATGCCACATTGAGCGAAACGGAGCTTGCCCGCAGCTATAACACCGTCGACGCGCTGCGGGCCCATCCGCACCTTGCGAAATTCATCGCCTGGGTTGTCAAACGACCGCCAGGGTTCCGGTCCCGCAGTCCCGGTGGGCGGCGCCGAAGGGACAAGGGATAGCCCGAACGGCAGCGAATGGCTCAACCTTTCAGCGACAATTAACCTTTTGTTAACGATTCATCGTTTTGGTGCGTCCATTCGAATTCAAGAACACTAAGGCGGCCTCGGGGATGGGGCCGGGGTGGACTGCATGATTGCCCTTGCCCAACCGGTCGCATTTGCGGACGAAGATATAGAAGATCGAAAGGCTCTCTTGGGCCTGACTCGCGCCCACCAGGAAGCTCTTCGGGTCGCACAGCCCTATGCTGAAACCATTGTCGGCGAGGTGGTCGAGCAATTCTTTGACAGCCAGATGAGCGTCCCGGCCATTGCTGAAATCATCGAGAACAACAACTCGCTGGAAAACCTGAAGCGTGTGACACGGAGCTATGTGCTGGGCTTCTTCGGCGGCTGCTACAACCGCGCATACATGAACGCACGCTTGCGCATCGGGCGCATTCACGGCGCGGTTGGCGTGCCCGTGCGCCTCTATGTCTCGGCGCTGCACAAGATGGAAACGCTGTTGGCCGGGGAACTGCGCAAGCAGCCGCAGAGTGAGCTGCTGCTGGAAGGGCTGCACAAGCTGGTCATGCTCGACATCCAGCTGGCGATCGACAGTTTCATCGACCATGCGCGCGCAGGCGCTTCGCAGGATGCGGCCCAGGGACCCGACGTGGCGCGGGTGGTCGAGATGACCGTGGCCGAGCGCACCGCCGAGATCGAGCGCCTGGCCCAGACCGACCACCTAACCAACCTGTGGAATCGCCGCGCCTTCGTCACTCAGCTGGAACAGCTCCTGAAAGAAGCGGCCCGTACGGGCGGCATATTGTCGCTGGCCTTCATCGATCTGGACGACTTCAAATCGGTCAATGATGCCCATGGTCATCAGGAGGGCGACCGCATTCTGGAGCTGATCGGCCAGGTGCTGAACAGCCGCATGACGCCCGAACAGATGGGGTTCCGCTATGGCGGGGATGAGTTCTGCCTTTTGCTACCGGGCCTGGACGCAGGGGCAGCGCGGGCCGAAGTGCTGCGGCTGACGGAAGCCTTGCGTGCAGCCCTTCATCGGGAAAACCACCACCGTGTCGGGTTCAGCTTCGGCATCTCGACCGCAGCACCCGGGGCCTATCCAGACGCCTGCGGACTGCTCGCAGCAGCGGATCGGGCCATGTACGAGGAAAAAGGCGTGCAGGGCTCGCAGCTGTGCAGTTGAGCCAGCCTAGCGCGCTCAACCAGTTGTCATTGGCACCAAAGCCTTGATCCCCGCCACATGGTCCGCGGTGGCACCACGCGCGTCAGCGCTGAGATCCAGCGCGGTCCGCATCAACGCGTCGCCCTCCACCACTCGGTCCACCAGCCCCCAGGCCAGCGCCTCGTGCGCCTCGATCTTCTGCCCGGCCATCAGGATCATCTTGGCCCGCGCAGGGCCGACCAGTGCGGCCAGCCGCGCCGGGTCGGAGGGCTGCGGCAGGAAGCCCAGTTTCATTACCGGATAGAAGAACTTGGCGCTGGGCACGGCAATACGCAAATCACAAGCCAGCGCCATGCCAAACGCCCCACCGGCCAGCGTGCCATTGAGCGCGGCGATGGTCAGGCAGGGTGCGGCGGCCAAGGCGCCGGACAGGCGCTCCCAGACCGGATCGGTGGCCAGGCCTGCACGCGCCTCGTCCAGATCGGCCCCGGCGGAAAACACGCGCCCCGTGCCGGTCAGCACCAGCACACGCGCTTCACCGACTGCGGCTTCGGCGATATCGGCCAGTTCGGTCAACATCGCACGGGTCAGCGAATTGGCCTTGTCGGGGCGGTTGATCGTCGCGACCCAAAGCCCGTCATCCTTTGTCAGGTCGATCATCCACGCACCTGCGCGCGTTCACGGATGCCCTCGTCACGGAGCGAGATCTCCTCTCCCAGGAACTCGTCCGCATCCGGCGTACACATCCACAGCAGCGCCCGCGCCACCCATTCAGGTGGAATGTGTTCGGACCAATCCAAAGCGGCCACCGGGTTCACACCCGACGACTTGATTTCCCTCTGCATCTTGGTGGCCACGGTGCCCGGAGACAGCCCCATGGCACGGATCCCCCGACCTGCAGCTTCCTTGTGGGCACATTTGGTCAGCATGTGCACGGCGGCCTTCGAGGTGCAGTAATGGCTCCACCCCTCAAGCGCGTTATGCGCCGCGCCCGAGCTGATCGTCAGGATCGACCCACCCTTGGCGGCCATCAAGGGCATCACCGCGCGCAAGCCGTAGTAGACGCCCTTGGTGTTGATATCGATCACCCGGCCCCATTCGGTCGGGTCGCTGTCCATCAGCGAGGCGATAGGTTCGATCACACCGGCATTGTTGATCAGCACGTCAACACCGCCAAACCGCGCCACCGCCGCATCCACGGCCGCCTTGATGCTGTTCCAATCGGCCACGTCACAGGGCACGGCGAGCGCCTTTTCGCCGATCTCGGCGGCGATTGCCTCGATCTGCTGCGCACCGCGCGCCAGCAGGACCACATTGGCCCCGGCGCCTGAAAATATGTGCGCAGCCGCCTCACCGATGCCCCGGCTGGCCCCGGTAATCAGTACCGTCTTGCCTGTCATGTCGATCATGTCGTCCATCCTTCCCTTTCCTCAGACCTAACCCAGCACTGGACCGGTTTCCACCCGGTTTGAAACCAGTTTGGGGGTTGAACGCCGCCCGCTTTGCCCCGACATTCAAAGGGAGTTTTTTGCCAGAGGTGCTTTGATGAAACCCAAACACGCTTCCCTGTTCTCCTGTTCGGCCCTGGCCCTTGCCTGCGCCGGGTCCGCTGCCTTCGCAGACATCACCAGCCAAGAGGTCTGGGATAAGATGCGCGCCTATTACGAGGTGCAGGGGATTTCGATGTCGGCCACCGAAACGGTCACCGACACGGGCGTCACCCTGACCGACATGGTGTTTACCAGCCCCGAAGGCATGGAAGGGGAGCCGGACGTGACCATGTCGATGTCCGGCTGGACCCTGACCGACCAGGCGGATGGCACGGTTTCGCTGTCCTGGGTGGAACCGATGGTCCTGACGTTCGACATTGTCGAACCCGGCATCGCCAGCGACATGGACGATGACACGGACGCCACCGATGATATGGAAGCCCAGTCCATGGATCAGGGGGCGATGAAGGACGATGACAAGAAGGGGGATGACGATAGCGCGGTCGGGGACGACATGGCCACGGACACCGGAGATGCCATGTCCGACACCATGTCCGGCGAAGGGGAACACATCCGCTTTGTACTGTCGCTTACCCATGACAGCCCCTCGGTGGTGATCTCGGGCTCGGCAGACGACATGACCACCACCTATGGCGCAGTTCTGGCCAGCATGAACCTGGACAGCGTCGAGGTGGACGGCGAAGCGATTGGAAACGCACAGTTCAACCTGAAAATCGCCAATCCCGGCACCGTCACGCGCATGGTAACGACCGACACGACCTATCAGTTCGATACCACCTACGACATGGGGGCAACCTCCTATGACCTGTCTGTGATCATCCCCGAGGAAGAGGGCAACATCCAGATGAACGGCGAATGGGCCAATCTGACCGCAGGGTTCGATGGCACCTTCCCGCTGGATTGGGATCCGATTGACATGGCCGCGAATATGGCCGCCGGTTTCGACATGAAAGGCTCCGCACAGATTGGGGCCAGCAACAGCAGCTTCAACTTCCAGGTTGATGGCGAGCTGGTGAGCGGCACCTCCGGCAGCAGCGGTGGTGAATTCGCCCTGGCGATGGGGCCTGCCGGCCTGCATATCGACGGCGCCAGCCGCGACGTCGATTACGCGGTCCAGGGCAGCGAAATCCCCTTCCCAATCAGCCTGAAAGCAACGGAATTCGGCATGGGCTTTACCATGCCGATCATGCAATCCGACATGCCGCAGGACTTTGGCCTGAAACTCAGCCTGCGCGACCTGGCGGTCGATGACCTCCTCTGGATGCTGATCGACCCGACCGGCGCCGTGCCGCACGACCCGGCCACCCTGGTGGTGGACCTGGCGGGCAAGGCCAATTGGTTGGTGAATATCATGGATCCGGCCGTTCAGGCAGAACTGGACGACTCCGACGAGGTGCCCGCCGAACTGCACGCGCTGACCCTGAACGACCTGCAGCTGAAACTGGCCGGGGCCGAGCTGACCGGCACCGGTGACTTTACCTTCAACAATGATGATCTGGAGACCTTCGACGGGCTGCCTGCCCCCGACGGATCGGTTGCGCTCAAACTGACAGGTGGCAACACCCTGCTGACCACGCTGATCGACATGGGCCTGATCCCGGAGGACGAGGCCCTGGGAATTCGCATGATGCTGGGCATCTTCACCAGCCCGGTTGAGGGCGAGGATGACACGCTGACCTCGACCCTCGAAGTCAAATCTGACGGGTCCATCAGCGCCAACGGCCAGCGCCTGCAATAAGGGCGGCGGCAGAACGAAAGGCGGCGGGTCAATTGGCCCGCCGTCTTGCATGAGGGGACCTGGACGGTTACCTCGGACAGACCACAGCCACACGGGACCATCATGACCGCCAGCCTTTCTGCCCTGACCGAACAGCTTCTGGACGCCGCCCGCAACGCCGGGGCCGACCAGGCCGACGCGCTTGCCGTGCGTGGCACCTCGGTGTCGATCGACGTGCTGAAGGGCAAGCTGGAGCACGCCGAACGCTCCGAGGGCGTTGATATCGGGCTGCGGGTCATGCTGGGTCAGCGCCAGGCCTGCGTCTCGGCATCTGACGTCTCGGCCTCGACCATTGAAACCATGGCCGAACGCGCCGTGGCCATGGCACGTGAGGCGCCCGAGGATCCCTATATCGGCCTTGCCGATGTGGATCAGCTCGCGACCTCCTGGGATCTGGACGCGCTGGAGCTGGCCGATCCCATGGCCGATCCCGATCCTGCCGAGTTGGAAGATCACGCCCGCCGCGCCGAGGCCGCCGCCCTGGCTGTGGATGGCGTGACCCAGGTGCAAAGCACCTCGACCGGCTATGGCGAAAACGCCATTCACCTCGCCACCTCCAACGGATTTTCGGGCGGTTATGCCCGCACGTCACGATCCCTGTCCCTGGCAGCGATCAGTGGCGAAGGGGCCACCATGGAGCGCGACTGGGCCGGTGAAGGCCGCACCTTCCAGGCCGACCTGCCCAGCCCCGAGGAGATCGGACAAGAGGCCGGCGAACGCACTGCCGCCCGCATCGGCGCCAAACAACCGCCAACCGGTGCCTTTCCGGTACTGTTCGATGAACGTATCTCGGGCTCACTGATCGGCCACCTTCTGGGTGCCTCGAACGGGTCCAGTATCGTGCGCGGCGCCTCCTGGCTGCGTGAGAAACTGGGTGAACAGGTCCTGCCTGCGCATCTGTCAATTGTCGAAGACCCACATCGCGCCCGTATCGGTGGCTCGCGGCCTTTCGACGGTGAAGGCCTGCCCACCGCCCGCCGCGCCATCGTTGAAAACGGCATCCTGACGGGCTGGACGCTGGACCTGGCCACCGCACGCCAGCTGGGGCTGCAAAGCACCGCCAACGCCGCGCGCGGCACCAGCGCGCCGCCCTCGCCTGCCACCTCAAACGTGACGCTGACGCCGGGCGACTCCACCCGCGACGAGCTGCTTGCCCAGATGGGCACCGGCCTGCTGGTCACCTCGATGATCGGTTCGACCATCAACCCGACCACCGGGGATTATTCGCGCGGCGCCTCGGGCTTCTGGGTCGAAAACGGCGAGATTACCTACCCGGTCAACGAATGCACCATCGCGGGCAACCTTCTGGACATGCTCATGCGGATCACCCCGGCAAACGACGCCAAGGCGCACCACTCGCGCCAGGTGCCTTCGCTGCTGGTAGACGGGATGACCTTGGCCGGTGCATGACGACGACCTGACCCTTCTGGCCGAGGCCGCCAAGGAGGCGGGTGCATTGGCCCGTCACCACTTCGAACGCGACCCCGAGGTGTGGGAGAAGGACGACGGCCAGGGCCCGGTGACCGAGGCCGACATCGCCGTGGACACGCTGCTCCGCCGCGAACTAACACAAGCCCGGCCCACCTACGGGTGGCTGTCCGAAGAGACCGAGGACAACCCCGCCCGCCTGTCGATGGAACGCTGCTTCATCGTCGACCCGATCGACGGCACCCGCGCCTTTATCGAGGGCGCGCCGCATTGGGCGCTGAGCCTCGCCGTGGTGACCCAGGGCCAGGTGACCGCCGCCGCGATCTACCTGCCGATGCGCGACAAGCTCTACTGCGCCGCCAGGAGTATGGGCGCCACGCTGAACGGCTGGAAACTGACGGCCTCGGACCGCTTGGGGCTAACCGGTGCCCAAGTGCTGGCCGCCAAACCCACGTTCGAGCCCTGGCGCTGGAAGGACGCCCAGGTGCCGAGGATGAAACGCAACTTCCGCTCGTCGCTGGCCTATCGCCTGGCTCTGGTTGGCGAGGGCAAGTTCGACGCCATGCTGACCCTGCGCCCGACCTGGGAGTGGGACGTGGCTGCCGGTGCGTTGATCGTCACGGAAGCGGGCGGGCGCGTCACCGACCAGACCGGCGCGCCGCTGGTCTTCAACCGCGAAGACCCGCGCCTGCGGGGCGTTGTCGCAGGTGGGGCCGTGCAACCGCACATCGTGGGCAGGCTGCAGCCGCAGCCATAAGAAAAGGGGGACGGTTTTGGCCCACCGGTCCCCCTTTTGCCGAATCCTTGCGGTTCGGGATGCTGTTAGCGCAAACATATTGTTTTCTTCACCCTTGGACAAGGGCCAAATTACCGCTAACAAGTAAGGGACAGTAACAGAAAGAGATGCGCGTGACCGACCAAGCCCCAACGCCCCCCCGCCGTCCTCTGACCCTGCGTGACGTTTCCGAAGCCTCAGGTGTCAGCGAAATGACCGTCAGCCGCGTGCTGCGCAACAGGGGGGACGTATCGGAGGCCACGCGCGAAAAGGTGCTGCACGCCGCGAAATCTTTGGGCTATGTGCCAAACAAGATCGCAGGCGCCTTGGCAAGCCAACGCGTCAACCTCGTCGCCGTGATCATCCCGTCGCTTTCGAACATGGTGTTCCCAGAGGTCATGACCGGCATCTCTGAAGTGCTGGATGAAACCCCGCTGCAACCGGTGGTGGGCGTCACCAACTACAAACCAGAGCGCGAGGAAAAGGTTCTGTATGAAATGCTGTCCTGGCGGCCTTCAGGCGTGATCATCGCCGGGCTGGAGCACTCGGACGCGTCGAAGGCCATGCTGAAAGCCGCTGGCATTCCTGTGGTCGAGATCATGGACACCGACGGCCACGCGATCGACGCCGCCGTGGGCATCTCACACCGTCGTGCAGGCCGCAAGATGGCCAAGGCAATCCTGAAGGCGGGTTACCGCAACATCGGCTTCCTGGGCACCAAGATGCCGCTGGACCACCGCGCCCGCAAACGGTTCGAGGGCTTCACCGAGGCGCTGGCCAAGGAAGGCATCGAGATCATGGATCAGGAATTTTACGAGGGCGGCTCGGCACTGGCCAAGGGGCGTGAGATGACCGAGGCCATGCTGACACGCAACCCGGAGCTTGATTTCCTCTACTATTCCAACGACATGATCGGGGCGGGCGGATTGCTCTACTGCCTCGACAAGGGTATCGACGTGCCCGGCCAGGTTGGCCTGGCGGGGTTCAACGGGGTCGAGCTGCTGGACGGGTTGCCGCGTAAACTGGCCACCATGGATGCCTGCCGGTCCGAGATCGGCCGCGCCGCTGCCCAGATCATTGCCGCCCGGGCCGAGGCCGAGGAAGGCACCGGTGGCGGTGAGCGCATCGAACTCAGCCCCAAGATCGAGCCCGGCGACACGCTCAAGCGCAGGTAGACAAGCCCGTAGACATCCCCCCTCCGGCAAATTATGTCGGACAGGACGGCCCCGTGGCTCAACTGGATAGAGCAGCCCCCTCCTAAGGGGCAGGTTATAGGTTCGAATCCTATCGGGGTCGCCATTTTCGCTAAATGTGATATTTTCACACTTAAAATCAGGTACTTGCGAAGGCGTGTCCCGCTTTTGGGTTTGCGTGTCCCGTTTCATGCGACCCCCACAAGAAGTTTGACCATGCGTTCCCGATCAGCGGCGCGGGTGTAGCGCTCCACTTCAGAAAGGCTCATGTGACCAGCCATTGCCGCGATTTCGTGGGTGCTTTTCCCTTGTTCAGCCCAATACGTGCAGAACGCCTTGCGCAAACCATGCAGGCGGGCGGACATTCCAGCTTTACGGGCTGCATCTCCAAACAAATTGCCAAGGCTTTCCTTTGCAAAAGGACGACCGAAGCTGTTGAGAATGAAAGTTGGTGCAATGTCAGGTGTTCGTGCGATCACTGCACGCAATTCTCGGGTTAAAGGAACGTAGGCCGTAACCCTGCTCTTGTGTCGTTCATACACAAGCAAGTCGTCCTTGATGTTTCTGCGGCCAAGCCTGGCAAGGTCGCCACGCGCTGCGCCGGTATAGAGCGCTAGATCAAACACAAGTCGCTCAAGAGTTCCGACGGGCCACCGATCTTGAAACGCTGCAATGCCGTCAGCATCGGCAACGGGGAAGCCTTGGATTTGAGGCCTATCCAACTCGATCCCGGCCAACGGATTCTTCGCGATGAAGCCCAGGCGACGCAGATGTTCAAAGACCGGCTTGAGCGCCTTATACTCGTTCACAGCAGCATGTCCGCCTTTGGCATACAGTGCGCGTTCAATCGCTTCACTTGTAATCGTCTTAATCGGGCGGGCGCCTTGGGCCTTCCTGTAGCGTGCAAAAATGGCCAGTCGGGATTTCTTCGTTTCCTCTGAGTATTTCGCCCACTTGTCATTGCCTGACGTATAGAGGTCGAGCGCCCATCCAAAAGTCTCTGCCTTCGGAGTATCGACACCCGGCGGCATGTCTTGCCAACGTGCATGTTCCGCAGCCCATGCAGCCAGTACCTTCGGGTCAGTGGGATGCAGACCATGAACACCGAGGCTGATTTCCACCTCTTTGCCTTTCGCGCGATCAAAGCGCCGGTAGTAATGCGCCCAACGTCCGGTCTTGCGACGGCGGCGGCTTTTAAGGTGAGGGATCTTCTTCATGTTCCCTCCGCCGAAAACGGACGATTCTGCCATTCGGTCGGTGCGTCACCTTGGTCAGGGTAGTCGAATTGGACGCCATCTGGCCCCACACACTTAATCCGCGCCTTGGGATGTAGCGCAGTCACAGCTTTGTGTGCCTCGATCACCTGGCGTTCAGTAGGCATGGAAGGAGCAGAGGGACGTGACATGACTACTCAACCGCCTCTGGCCATGCCGGATTGTTGTCTTCGTCGTCATCTCCATAGACTTCGTCCAGTGCCTCAAGTGGGTGCAAACCAAGCGCACCGCACACTTGCTCAAACACCTTGCTGGCGTTGATCAGAATGAAGTCATCCGAGTTCAGGTAGTACCGCATCATGACGTAAAGGTTCTTGCCAGGATCGCTGTCCGTAGGAATTTCAAACGAACGGTCGCCTGCAATGCCCCACAACGTATGCCCATGCTCGTGGTGGAATGGCAGGGCCCCATGGCGAACTGGCAGATCAAAAGCGCGACCACCACCTGAAACATGCGAAAAGTGCCGTGCGTGTTCAAACGACCTATCGAGCTGCAGACCCATTTCATCATAGAGATGATAGGCCATTGCAAATTCCATCAGAGTAAAAAAGCTGAAACGAGAGTGCTTCCCCGCAGGCTTGTCCCCATTGATGTTTCGTGGCCCCTGAGCTGTCACCAACCCTCGATTTATGTGAGTGCGAAGCGTAGCGGGGTTCTTGCCCACTACACTTGCAATTCGTGCGAGTGTGAATTTTTGACCGAGGATCATGATCGACTCCATTTTGATCCAAGTTAGATCAAAGGTGTCGGAGCTGCAACACTTTAATTCAACTTGGATCAAAACATCTACCTACCCACCTCAAGCGGTGGCGTTCGGATCTTCCTCTTTGGTTGCTCGAATTGCATTGCCAAGTAAGTCGGACACCCGATCAACTCTCTCGACAGCTTGATGCATCGCGAAAGTCAACCGATCCGCGAGATACAAAGCTGCGTCTCTAGTTCGGCCGGGGTAATCAGTATTAGCGTCCTTAATTAGCGCTTCCAGAGCATAGGAGAAGTGCAACGCCTCCTCTATTCCCGTGGGATAAGCTTCCCCACCGGGGTGAAGGAGTTGAGTAGCGGCGTTTATTGCTTGCATAGGCTCTTTTGGAAGGCTTTCGATGTACCTTCTATGTTGCTCTCGCAGCGATTGTACTCTCTCCATTTCCCTCCTGAAGGTCCTGTCGGAGCACAGAGCAAACCCATTACTTCTTTCGTTTTCCCAATCCGAAATGGGGTCGTTAGACAAAGAGACTTCGCTCGCGCAGGCGCGTTCATTGGACATTGTCAGTTCCTCGTGGCTGGTCTAAATATAACCCCGTTATAAAATATGCCCCTCACTAGTCAAATAGAAAATAACAACAGGGTTATCAAAATGAATGCCACCCAATGCAAAATGGCACGCGCAGCCCTTGGTCTCGGTGTGCGTGATTTGGCTAAGCTCGCAAATGTCGCCCAAGCGACAGTAAGTCGCCTTGAGCGCGGGGAGGAATTGAAGGAAACAACCTTAGAGAATATACGGACAGCATTAGAAAATGCGGGCGTCGAGTTTATCGCTGAGAATGGCGGAGGCGCCGGAGTGCGTATGAAGAAAGGTGGAAGAAATGGCCCGAATTAAAGTTGAAGACGTTTTGTATCATTTGGATCACGAACTCAAAAAAGCGCTGGAGGCCACGGTTCGAGAGCACTACCCCGGCGTACCGATTGACCGGAACCGCCTCTACAAAACGTTCCTGAGGCAAGCGTACAGAAGGTGTTCGACTTGGGAACGTGTTCCCGATCAGTTTGTTGAAAAAGACTAATGACACCTAAACAGTTTGGAGAAAATGATGACTATCAAACACTTGCAGGTAAACAATCTGATTCGAGTAGCCAATGCCGGAGGAGGGCTTAGACTTGATGCCCTTGCCTTTTCAGTGGACAATCTCCTTCGAATTGCAAATGCAGCAAGCAGCAAACAAGCACGGATTGTTATCGAAAACAGTTCAGCACTATCCGCTGACAACATGATCCGCATCGGCAATGCTGGAAAAGGCGCTGTGTTATTCGAATAGAAATTGCGCGCCACGCCCACCGGAGGTTAGGGCCGCGCGCTGTCGGGGTTTACCCACTGACCGACTAACGGGGTTGTCTTTGGCTACCCAATTGCCAGGGGACAACCTCCCTTATTCCTTCCAATCAACCATGCGCATTGCCCCGGCCACGGCATCGGGCGGGATCTCCGCTTCCTTGGCTTCGGCCACCGCCTTGATGATTGCTGAAAGTGCCCGAGCCCTGCCCCCGGCATCAAAAGCCTGAAGCGGGCGCAGAGTATCGATCTCGACCTCCACTCCAAGCTTCTGGCGTGCTTCCTCAGCGAGGAGTTCAGCCACGGGCTGCAACGTCCACGTACAGAGTTGGCGTTGCGCCTCGCGGATCACTGGGCCAGTGGCCGCACGGTTCAGCAACGACGGCAGGACACCATAGGCCATAAGGATACCCTCGCGGGCCGCTGCCAGCGTCTCGGCCGTCATGCTGCGGGACAGGTCCGGGGAAAGCTGATCCGGCTTTTGCCCGATCTGAGGGTTCATCCCGGCCGCTGTCGCCTGCGCCACACCTTCGATCACCAACGTGGATCCACGCCGACCACGGAATGCACCGCGCATGGAGGCCACATCCTCGGCCCCGGTGTCCGGTAGAGGGACAATCTGAGACCCAAGCGGGGCATTCTCGAAAGTCTCGCCAAGGGCCGATTCCACCGCATGGAGCATCGCCCCTGTTAGACTGGATCGGCGCAACGGTGCCGTGCCGATCCATGGTGTTAGGGCGTCGGTGCCGATCCGCAAGTGCAGCACTTCGGCCGCTAGGGCAGTCACAGTACGCCCTCCCCCCGCTTCAGGGATCGAAAGGCGATAGGCACGCGGCTTGCCGTCTCGGGTGGTCAGATCCCAATCCGTCGCCGGGACAAGCCCCAGCTCGGTGATCAGATAGACCGCCTCGCCATTTAGAGCCGCCGAGCGGGCAATCATTGCCATAGTCTGGCGGGTCAGCAGCTCAGTGCCGGACACGTCCGCCATTGCGAACCCGCCTTCCCACAGGCTGACGCAGCTCTGCACTGTTGCCGTCAGCTCAGCTACGCCGCGGCGGCCGCTGATGAAGCTGTCACGTGCCGCAATGACCTGGGCGGTGTATCCTGCACCGCTGGATCGCTCCTCGATCGGGCGCAGCTTGTTCATGAGCCATCCGAGCATGGTCACCTCCACCGGATCGCGGCGGGGCGGTGCGTCAGGCACTTTGCCACCTCGCCAACGGGTTGCCAGTTCCGAGCCTCGATCTGGGCTTCGGGATAGGCCGGTTTCGTGACCGCGCTGATTTCGATCAGGTCAGCCGCCTTGACGGTCCGCAGGATCGCGTTGCCGCGTTCCTCGACCGTCTCGCCACCGGGCCGGACACGGAAGCCCGGGGAAAGGCCGCGCACCAGCCCGGCCGCGTGAGCGCTTAGGAAGTCCCGGACATAGCTGACTTGACACATGTTGGCGCTGATCGTCGCTTCCATGGTCAGGGCTTCATCCGACTCCGTCAGGTTCAGGGTGCCGGCCGAACGTGAGGCCAGCGGCTTGTTGAAGTCATGGCCGGACAGAAAATGCACATCCTCGCCGCGTTCCAACCGATCCGCGAAAGCACGGGCTGCGATCATCTCACGACGCTCACGCCCCATGCCTACGCGCTCGGCCAGAACGGTTTCCCGGCCATAGGGAAAGATTGCCCGAAGGCGGGTTTCCCCGCCCTCGGTGCGCAGCTCCAGGCTGCCAACATGAGCGCCCCAGAGCATTACGCAGCTTCCAGTTCGAGGCCGGTCAGCAGTTCGAGCTGGGCCGGGCGCGCCACGGTCACATCCATCGTGGCCAGCGCCGTGATCCGTAGCCCGCCGGACTGAGCGTCGCTGTAGGGGTCGCGGATCACGTCTACTGCGCCCCATGCACCGACGAAGATCGGAGCCACACCGCCCGCCGCCGTGGTCAGCAGGGACGAAGTGGCCGAGGGCGAGCCGGAAGGCGCCGCCAGAGCGTTGTTCGTCATGGCGATGTTGCCACCAGGAATGTTCTTCACCAGTCGGTCCCATTCCGATACGGCGGTGCCGCTGATTAGGACGCTGTCCAGATAATCCCACAACTCAGGCCGGATCAGCGCCCGCACTGCATCCGGCGAACCGGCGGCATTCGCGGTCATGAACCGGGTGACAGCCGAGCGGAACGCGCCCCAGATGGCCAGCGCATCCACGGGCGTAGTGGTAATACCATAGGTCGCCGCGCCGGTGATGACACCAAGCGGCTGGCCATTGGCCCCGGTGCCCAGGAATGCTGCCTGATCCATCGCGGCGCCCATGGCCCCGCTCATGTCACGCCGCACTGCCTGCTCCAGCGCCGCGCCGGACTGTTTCAGCGTCTTGCGGGTGATGCGCATCTGAATGCCGAGGTTGTGGTCCGGCGACATGGCGCGGTCGGTGGTGGCATAGGTGGTCGGCCCGGCCACATTAGCCGTTTCGCCATCCGCCCAGCCTGCCGTAACGCCCGAGGTGGTCACCGGCCATTCCACCGCGCCCGCGTCGATGCTGATCATCTGTGCCCCCATTCGTGACGCAACACTGTCCGGGAACAACCGGTCGATGATGGGGCGGGTCTGGACCGGGTGCGGGGTTCCGCTGGCAACAGTTTCACCGGCCCGGACTTCCAGGGCCTGCCACGGCACGGGAATGCCCCGGAAGCCGCCCTGTTCGCGCAGTTCGGTCACGATCTCGGCCGTCTGGCCATCCAGCTGGCGCCCCTCATCGAGGGCCAGCGCGACCTGGCGCATTTCGAAACCGGCCATCATGTCGGACCATTCACGGTCGGAGCGGGTTTCCAGCTCTTCGCCAGCGTCGCGCCGTTCTGCGTCTTCCGCGATCAGCGCCGCACGATAGCGGGTTTCATTGGAACGGTATTCCCGATCCTGTTCGTCCATCTGGCGAACTTCATCCTCGGTCGGGTTCTCCTTCCCTGCCAGTTCGGCGAGGTTCTGGCGGATTTCGCTTTGCCGCCGCGCGATCTTCACACTCTCGAGCATTGTTTTATCCTTTCTGCTCATTGGGCTTATTGTCGGGTCGCTCAAGCGACTCGACGGCTTCCCGCCAATCTCGGCGGTCCTTTCGGGGCGGGGGGTGCCCGCACTCGATCCGTGTTTTTCGGGTGTGGCAACTGGGGCAAAGCGCCTGCAGGTTGCTTTGGGCATAGGACAACTCGGGATGCGTCCTAACGGGTTTAATGTGGTCGACTTCCAGTCGCCCTCCGCAGCCGCAAGATCTGCAGCGGTAGCCGTCACGCTCCAAGATCTCGGCACGTAAAGCCTTCCACCTCTTCGTCCGCGTTACGCGCTTGGAGTGGCGATAGTGTTCACGTCTCACACCCATGTCGCCCTCGCTTTGGCTTTGGGTTGAGCAGCAATACGCGCGCCTTGGGCCACCGCCAGGACCGATGCAGCGGCGGCGTCGATCCGGCCGGTAGACCGGGCTTTGGCGATTTTGATGTTATTGGCGGGGTCGCGCAGACATACCGTGTCCGCAAAGGCCGACCGCAGCAGCAGGGACGGTTTGGCTTTCACCACACCGTCAAAGGCTGCGCGGCGGAATCGCTCTGCATCTTCACCCCCATCCCGAAACCCCTGACCGCGCCAAACCAGCGGCGCGCGGATCCCGGCGCGGGCGATGGCTTCCCCAAGTTCTGCTTGCTTGTAGCGGTCCATGGTCAGGGCAAGGATCGGTTGATCCTCGACATGGCGCATTACCTCAACCAGCCACGGAGCAACCGGGACCGTCTTGTCACCAAGAACACTCAGCTCGCCACGATCCTGCATCTCGACATAGCGTCCGGCCACGCCATCGGACTGTCCTCGATCCAGCAGGCTCGGCATGGACGGGAAGGTGCCGAGACATTCCAGGCGACCGGTGTCAGGCCAGTAGAACGCAGCGGCAGTCATCGAGGCGGAACCGCCGAGGTCGATTCCGATCACAACGCCTCCTTCACGGGGAGGCAGAGTATCGGTCTCGCAGCTCAGCCACTCATCCAGCGTGATCAGCATGTCACGGGCTTCACCGGACACACGTTCATTACGGTTGTAGAGCCGGAAGGACGTGAGGCTGGAACCACCGCGCGCAATCGCCCGTTTAGCTTGGGCTTCAAGCCATTCCAGCGACGAACCAATGCCATGAGGTGCGCCAGGATTGGCGATCAGCAGGCTTTCAGCCTCATCTGCGGGCAGGCCTGGCGCCGGGCGATGCTCTTGCACGTATGTGCCGGGCAACGGGTCATCGATCCACTTGGAAAAGGGATGTGCGTCGTCGCTTGCGCTGGTGCTGATCAGAAAAGCACGGCCGGACCGCTTACCCAGGCCGGACAACAGAGCGTGTTCCAGCTCGTCACCACGGTCCAGCGCCCAATGCCCACGCTCATCAAGAATGGCCATTGTCGGTGCACCGCCGAGGGCGGACTTGCCGTCAGCAGCGATGACGCGAAGAACGTGCCCGCCACCATCACCGGTGTATTCAATTTCAAGCCTCGGTGCGCGCCGATAGATCAGCCTGCTTTGAATTTCCAAGGGAAGAGTGGCGGCAAATCCCGCAACGAAGTCCCAAATGATTCGGCCCTGGTCCCGTGTCCGCGCGGCGGCGATAATCTCACGGCGCGGCTGATTATCCCAGGCCCCCAACAGCCCGCCCAGAGCAAGCCCCGCTGTGATGGCAGATTTGCCATTGCCACGTCCAATGCTGAGAACGGCATTGGCTGTGTCTGCCGCCAACGCGCCCTCAATGTAACGGCGCTGGAATGCCGCCAGTTGGATCGGTTTTCCTGCGTTCGGGCCTTCAGGGATCGAGAGGCCATGCATGAAATGCATAGCTCTTTCGGCGGGTGTGGAATTTTCCAATTCCCCGCCGGGCGCGAAAATTGAAAACTCAAGACCACGGTTCCCCGCGCCTGCAAAATCGCTGGCATTGGGACCATTTCCGAAGAGATCAGCTTGCGTGAACGAAACAGGCGACGGCTTTGGACGCGGCGGCAGCTTTGAGCCATCCACTTTACGCCATTCCCTTTTTTTCTTCTTCGTCTCAGTCATCGCGTGTCCTCTTGCGCGCATCTCTTTCTTCAACCGTTGCGCTCACCCTCGCTGCTCAATGGTGAGGTTCGGAGCAAAGGGCATAGGACGACTGCCCACAGCGGATGCCGTGGCAGTCCCCATGCCCTCCGCGTGTCAGTCCTGCTCAACGGAGCCGGTCCATCGCTTTAGGCCCGCCTGGTCATGCACTCCTGCCAGTCGGTCGGCTGCTGCTTGCGACACCTGAGTGCGGTGCCGGGGATCGGGCCTCAGCCTTGCGGACTGCCCTTTGCCTGTGATCCCGCCCGTGGTAGGCTCTCCTTTGTGGTGCCACCGTTGCTAACCCGAACCACCACTTCGGCCCTGCGTTTGGGGTGGCGCGCAGGGTCGCCGCTACTTACCTCTCGATCAGCTCCATCTCTTGTTCCGGCGCGGTATCCACTTCGGCCACCAGCCGCCGCATGATCTGCTCCTGCTTGGAAGAAGGACGCCATGTTGCTCGCTTGCTGTGCTTGGTGATGGAACGCACGAAACCTTTCAGCCACTCGTCAGATCCATCCGCCATCACGCGCCGGACGACGCGCGGCCAATGCACAGTCAGAAGCTGGTCCAATTCGAGATCAGTCATAGCTGAACCCCCCGATAGCGGGCGCCAATACGGGCCAAGTGCGGGGAGGTTGTGAGGTCTTTGGAATGCATGGGAGACCGGCCATCATAGTGAAGCGCCGTTTGGTCCATGAGCGCTTGCGCCAGATCTGCCGGGATGTAGGAGGCATCGCCCCCGAATCCCGCTTGATAGCGGATCTCCATCTTGCCCGGAGCCAAAAGCAGATAGTCGCACAGGAAGCGAATTGCGGGACGGTTCCCACCAACATGCTCAAAGCTGGTGAAGTTCTCGCCATCCATGACAATGATTGGCGCGCTGCCCTCGGCCATTGGGCCGATGGGGAACGTTAGAACTGACCGGCTGAAGGTTGCCTCAAACACAGTGACGGTGATGTCCTGCTTAAGCAGCGAGATCTGGGCAAATTGCTCAAGTTCAGCGGCTGCTGTAAGCCCCATATTCCTAACTGCATCGTCTTCAAGGTCATGTGCGACCCGCATGTGCTGCTTGAGGTCGTCAAGATCGAAGGGAAGCTCCGCTGACACAGGGGTACGCTGCACAAACACTTTCATGCTGCAATCTCCATTTCGCTGATGTGTCGAAGGAAGGCCGCCTGGTCTTTGAGGCTCATGGCCTCGAAGCTCGCCAGAGCATACGCCTTGAGTTCAGAACGGCTGGCCAAAGACGCCCAGAACCTGGCGTCATCCAGCCCACCGAGGAAGGGTGGCAGAGGGGAACCAGCGGAGCGAAGTGCAGTCGCAGCAGTCGCTTCCGCGTGGTCGTGTTCGAGTGAGCTGAGAACGGCATAGGCCAGCGCCACACGCTCGGCTTCAGAGAGCCGGGCAGAGACAACAAGGCTGAAAGCAGCCCAAGCGTCAGTGGTGCCAAGGGTCAGGCAATAGCCAAGCATCCGCGACATGCGCAGGTGTTCCGGCTTAATGGTTTTGGATAGAGAGGACGATTTAGGACGCTCAGCGTGTCCCGTTGGCCTCTCTAAGCTATTGACCTGTAACGGCCCGGAACCACCGCTTGTGTCCCGCCCAAGGTTCTTGACCTTGTTGGTTTTTTTCTCGGTTTGGGCAGTTCTATCGGGGTCGCCATTTTCCCCAACTCTCAAGCGCCCCGGGACAGGTGGCTTGAAACGCCAACTGGTTACTTCTACCGTTGCGATGCGCGAACTTCGGACCCGTCGTGGTCCGCCCTTACCTCCCGTCGTCGACAGGCGACGACAGGACCATCACAACGCGCCCGACTGTTTGAACCAAGACGATTCACCAAGGGGATTTCGATATGAGTGTGACCAAAGAACCGACGGCGACACGCAACAAATACGGCACTGGATTGGTCGCGCTGATCGGCGGTGCCCTTACCGTGGCGGCCTACACGGCGCTGGCCTACCTCATTCCCCTTGCGGTGATTGGCGTGATCATCCCGCTCGTTTTTGCCTTGTTTGTCGTCTTCTACCTTTACGGCGCGGTTCGCGGCTCTGCCACGTTCCTGATGGCTGTCGCCCTGTTGGGGATCGTCCTGAACATCGCCACCACCTGGTACATCTATATCGGCCTGGTGATGGGGTTCGACATCGCCAACGCCGTGTTCGCTCAAGGCCCCAGCGCCGTTTGGGACACGGTCACCTATATCGCGGAATACGGCGAAATGAGTTTCGGCGACATTGCCTCAAGCTCGGGGATCACGATCAGCGGAGGGTGGTTGGTGGCCCTGTGGATCCTGGATGCCCTGATCCTTTCAGCCGCAGTCTGGTTCGGGTATCGCGAGGCAAAGGAGTCTCAACACATGTCCTCCGACGAAGCCTTGCGTGAGGCGGGAGAGAACATGCGGGCACAGGTCCTGCCTGCACTTGGCGGGGTCGGCATCAGCGCCATCAAGGGCCTTCTGCAGGTCGGCGCCGTGTTTCTGGCTGTCTATCTGCTGAGCGAGTACGTCTTCTGACGGGCTCAGACACAACGCCTTTCCCGCAGGAATTCTCCCATGTCCTTGGCGCTCATCGGACGGGCGAGGAAGAAACCCTGCATCACGTTGCAGCCCACCGCGCGGGCGGTGAGGAGTTGGGCACGGGTTTCGATACCTTCGGCGCAGACCTCAATCTCCAGCGCTCGGCCCATGTCGACGATGGTCGCCAAGAGGCGACGGTTTTCGGGTGACCGCGTGGCCCCCTGCACCAACATGCGGTCGATCTTGAGCCGCCGTGGGCGCAACTTCAGCAGGCTGACGATCGAGCTGAACCCGGTGCCAAAATCGTCAATCTCGACTTGGAATCCCTGTTCCACCAGCGCGTTTACGTTCCTGGTCAGCTGGGCGTTGCCCTCATCCAGGTAGACCGACTCCAACAGTTCCATGGCGACGCGATCCGGACTGACGGGCAGGTCAGCCAGCCGCGCGCTCAAGCCGGGGTCATTGAGTTGCCGAAACGAGACATTGACCGACAGGCGCGGCAGGATCAGACCTTCGCTGTCCCATGCGGCCATCTGCGCCGTTGCACGATCAAAGATCTGTTGGTCGATCTCGTTCTCGACCTTCAAATTTCGGGCGGTGGTCATGAAGCCCGCAGGGGTGATCAGGCCCAGTTCCGGGTGGTCCCAGCGCGCCAGGGCTTCGGCCCCCACCAAGCTGCGCCCATCAGCAGCAAACTGGGGCTGGAAAAAGGGGCGGATGCGCCCCTCGGACAGGGCTTCCAATAGTGCATTCGCACGGTCCCGCGGCGTCTGATCACTCGCGTCAACCTGGGCTGGTTGGAAGGTGACAAAGCGATTGCGGCCTTCTTGCTTGGCCAGGTACATGGCGCGGTCGGCATGGCTGAGCCAATCGGAGGGTAATGCGGTCGACTGCGGATCCGACAGGATGCCCGCCGACAAACCAATGCGCTGGCTTTGCCCCGCCACCAAGAAGGGGTGGCTGACACACTCGATCAGGCGCCGGGCGGTTTCTTCGAGGTATTCCCGCGCATCAAACCGCGGGGTGGGATCGTCGGGAAGGCAAAGGACGACGAACTCATCTCCGCCGATCCGGGCAAGGAAGTCGTCCGGCTTCAGAACGGCGCGGAACCGGTCGGCAATCTGGGTCAGCAAGGTATCTCCGACCGCATGGCCATATTGATCGTTCACATCCTTGAACCCGTCCAGGTCCAGCTGAATCAACCCCGGGAAAGGGCGGCGGCTGCGCGCAAGCTCCGCCAGCCGTCGGTCGAGAAAGCGGCGGTTGGGCAACTGGGTCAGGTGGTCGTGCAGCGCCTGTATCTCGGCCTGACGGTTCATGGCTTCGAGCTGACGCTCCCGTTCGCTGAGCTGGTCGATCATGCCTTCGCGCTGCGAGGCCAGGCGATTGGCCAGAAGGGTCATCGCCACCACCGTCGCCCCAAAGATGATCAGCACGACCCGCCAGGACCGGATCGCCGCCAGATGGGTGCTGCCCCAGCCCCCTTTCGGCACCGCGTAAAGCACCCAGCTGCCGTTTGGAAACAGGATGTCGGTCGAGATCGGATTTTGCCCCAGCACCTCGGGATGGCCATGAAACAACGGGCCACCAGCCCCCGTACCATCCGTCCCGGCCAAGGCGAGTTCCAGGGGGCCGTCCGGGTCCAACACGCCCGCCTTCTGAAACAGCCAGGGCTGGTCGATCACGACCGAGGTCAGGCCCCAGAAGCTCAAGCGGTTGCCCTCCCCCGGGACAAAAACCGGAAACCGACCGACGAAGCCCCGCCCGCCCTGCACCAGGTCGACCGGCCCGGCCAGGATGAACTGCCCGCTCTCGCGTACGCGAAAGGCCGCCTCGCGCTGCGCGTCATTGAGGTTGTAGTCCAACCCCAGGGCTGATGCGTTCTGATCGTAAGGGTGCACCAGATTGATAACCATGTCACGTGCACCCGCAATGTTCACGACACCGGAATTGCGGTCGGTGACCTGCTCGGCCAGCATGGAGAACCGCGCCTGACTCATCTGGGGTTCGGTCGACAGGGTGGCCACCAGCCCACGCACCGCCTGGATCGGTGCATTCAGGTGCCCTTCGAGCTGCGCACGGATCGTGGCAACCTGACGCCGGACGGCCTCGCGTTCCTCCTGCCGGTCGATCACCACATATTGGCGGTCGATCAGAAACCCGACCAGGATCACCGCGAAAAGCACATAGAAAGACGGCAGGTAGCTGCGCAGAAGGTGCAGCCAACCCAAACGCCCGCCGCCCGTTGTCCTGGAATCGGTGGTCACCACCTGTCACTCGCCCCACATCGCGCTATCCTTTCGAACGTAGGCTAGCAGGTTCTACACCCAAAAGGCGAGACATTGGTCAAGCGTGCACGCAAAAGGGCCACCAAGTCAGGTGGCCCCTCATCATTCCCGACGCAGATTATTGCAGCGCGGCGTCGGTGATTTCCATCGTATAGGCCCCCTCCGGCGCCTTGGTGATGACCGGGTCAGAGCCGCCCGCCATCAGCGTGGCGACGGTGCGGTCGTAATCCGCCACGTCCAGCGCGCCGTTCGAGCCTGCAGTCAGCTTGGCAATCTCGCCCATCATGCGGACCTGGTGGCCTTCGGTCTGGGCGCCGGTCTCGTCATACTCCAGCACGATCATGGCGGCGTCCGAGGGGTTTTCCTCGGCCCATTTCCAGCCCTTCATCGAGGCACGCACGAAACGCACCATGCGGTCCTTGAAGGCCTCGTCGCCGAGGTTGGCTTCGAGCACATAGAGCCCGTCTTCCAGCGTCGCGACGCCCTGGTCCTCATATTTGAAGGTCACCAGCTCATCGGCGGACAGGCCCGCATCGATGATCTGCCAGTATTCGTTATAGGTCATGGTCGACACGCAATCGGCCTGGCCCTGCAGGATCGGGTCGACGTTGAAGCCCTGTTTCAGGACCGTCACGCCATCGCCACCCTCGGTACCAATGCCAAGCGAGCCCATCCAGCTCAGGAACGGGTATTCATTGCCAAAGAACCACACGCCCAGGGTCTTGCCCGGGAAATCGGCGGGCGAGGCGATGCCGGTGTCCTTGCGACAGGTCAGCATCATGCCCGAGCTCTTGAAGGGCTGGGCGATGTTCACCACCGGGGCGCCCTGTTCACGCGCGGCCAGGGCCGAGGGCATCCAATCGATCATCACGTCGGCGCCGCCGCCCATCAACACCTGCACCGGGGCCACGTCGGGCCCGCCCGGCTTGATGGTGACGTTCAGACCCTCTTCCTCGTAGAACCCGTTTTCCAGCGCGACGTAGTAGCCCGCGAATTGCGCCTGGGTCACCCATTTCAGCTGCAGCGTGACATCGTCCGCCGCCATGGCCGATCCGGCTGTCATCGCCAGCCCGGCCAGCGCGCCTTTCATCAATTTCATCATGTTTCAGTCTCCCAGTTGGTGTGTTGGTTGATTGTTTTTGCTCAACCTCTTTGTGAGGGGTGCCAGAATGTGACCCCCTTCTCGATCATGGCTACGATGCCATAAAATGCCGATCCCGCCAAAGCCGCGACGGTGATTTCCGCCCAGACCATGTCCAGGCCCAGCCGCCCAACCTCGGTCGAGATGCGAAAACCCATGCCCTTGATCGGACTGCCGAAGAATTCGGCAACGATGGCACCGATCAGCGCCAGAGTGGTCGCGATCTTCAGCCCGTTGAAGATCGCTGGCATGGCGGCGGGCAGGCGCAACTTCAACAGCGCCTGGGTGTAGCTGGCCGAATAGGTGTGCATCAGATCACGCTGCATGGCAGTGGTATCCGCCAGCCCCTGCACGGTGTTCACCAGCATCGGGAAGAAGACCATGACCACGACCACCGCCGATTTCGACTGCCAGTCGAAACCGAACCACATGACCAGGATCGGCGCGGTGCCGATGATCGGCAGGGCGGCAACGAAGTTGCCCACGGGCAGAAGGCCGCGTTGCAGGAAGGGTGACCGGTCGATCAACACCGCGGTGACGAAGGCCGCCCCGCAGCCGATGATATAGCCGCTCAGCGCGCCCTTGACGAAGGTCTGCACGAAATCCTCCCACAGGATATCCGTGGCCGAGATCAGCTTGACCCAGATCGCCGAGGGCGGCGGCAGAATTACACCGGGCACGTCGAGGCCCCGCACTAGGGCCTCCCACACGACGATGACGGTCACACCGAAGATCACCGGCACCGCCAGCTTGGCGGCACGTGTGCCTGCCTGCGGCCCATTGGCGATCCAGGCGTTCAGGAACCAGGTGAACAGCCAGAAGGCGACGGCAAAGATAACCCAACCCATCACGCGGCCCCCATTCGTTTCAACATGCGCCTCTCAATCAGGCTGATGATCCCCACCAGCGTGGCCGCCAGGATCGCAGCGGCGAAGAGCGCCGACCAGATCTGGATCGTCTGCCCATAGTAGCTACCGGTCAGCATGCGCGCGCCAAGGCCGCGGATCGCGCCTGTCGGCAGCTCGCCGACGATGGCGCCGACCAGCGATGCCGCCATGCCGATCTTCAGTGAGGTGAACAGGTAGGGCATCGAGGACGGCAAACGCAGTTTCCAGAAGGTCTCGGACCCTGACGCGTTATAGGTGCGCAGCAGGTCCAGCTGCATGTGATCCGGGCTGCGCAGCCCCTTCACCATGCCCACGACCACCGGGAAGAAGCTCAGGTAGGCCGAGATGATGGCCTTGGGGATCAGCCCCTGCACCCCGACCGAGTTCAGAACCACGATGATCATCGGCGCAATGGCCAGGATCGGGATGGTCTGGCTGGCGATCGCCCAGGGCATGACAGACATGTCCATCGCCCTGTTATGCACGATGCCAACAGCCAGAAGGATGCCCGCGCCGGTGCCGATCACGAAACCCGCCAGCGTGGCCGACAGGGTGATCCAGCCGTGAAAGATCAGGCTGCGTTTGGAAAAGGGCTTGCCCTTCAACACCATGCCGCCTGTGGATTTCCATAGCTCCGCCACCACCTGATGGGGGGCGGGAAGACGCGGGCGGTCCTGGCTCCAGGTGTCCTTGATCAACGCGCCGGTTGTCAGCGTGACCTCGGCCCGGGCGGCCTGATCCAGCGCCCATTTCTTGTTCATGCCAATGGCGGCGGCATACCAGATGACCACGATGGCGGCAACGACGGTCAGAATCGGCAGGATCTTGTTCATCCGTCCCCTCCTGCGCGCAGTCCCCAGCGGTTCACGCTGTCGGGGTGTTTGTTCAGCCAGCGCCAGTCCATCGGCGCGATCAGGGCCATGACCACCGGCAGGGCGAAGGTCAGCACGGTGATGACACCGCCGAAGCTGGACCCTTCGGTGACGAAATTGTTCATGATCACCACGCATCCCAGCCACAGGACCGCGACATAACCCATCCGGAACAGGAAGGCCGAGCGCACACGCTTGATCTGCTCCGGGGTCAGGCCTTTGTCCGCATCAGTCATAGGCATGCCCCGCGCGCAGACCCTCGCGCACCCGGTGGGCGACCTCCAGGAACTCCGGCGTATCGCGGATATCCAGCGGGCGCTCCTTGGGCAGCGGGCTTTCGATCACATCGGTGATGCGGCCCGGGCGGGGCGACATGACAACGATCTTGGTCGACAGATAGACCGCCTCGGGGATCGAGTGGGTGACGAAACCGATGGTCTTTTCCGTGCGCGCCCAGAGCTCCAACAGTTGTTCGTTCAGGTGGTCGCGCACGATCTCATCCAGCGCCCCGAAGGGTTCGTCCATCAGCAGGATTTCGGCGTCAAAGGCCAGCGCCCGCGCGATGGAGGCACGTTGCTGCATCCCGCCTGACAGCTGCCAGGGGAACTTCTTTTCAAACCCGGCCAGATCAACCAGTTCCAGCACCTTGGCGACCTTGGCATCCAGCTCGGATTTGGGATAGCCCATGATCTCGAGCGGCAGCTTGATGTTGCCGCCAATGGTGCGCCAGGGATACAGCCCCGCCGCCTGGAATACGTAGCCATAGGCGCGCTGCCGCCGCGCCTCGTCCGGCGTCATGCCATTGACGGTGATGTCGCCGCCGGTCGGGTGCTCCAACCCCGCCACCACGCGCAGGAAGGTCGTCTTGCCACAGCCCGACGGGCCAATGAAGCTGACGAAATCGCCCTTGTTGATGGTCAGATCCACGCCTTTCAGCGCATGGATCGGGCCATCGTTGGTCTGGAAGGTCAGGTCGAGGGATTTGGCCTCGATCACGGCCTGAGGGGTGGTCTTGGTGGTCATATTTCCTCGCGTCTTATGAGGATGAGAGTGGCGGAGAGAACAGCCGCCGGGATACCGAAATACAGCAGGGAAACGGACTTCGAGACCTCACCCCCCAGTACAACATTCGCCAACCACCAGCTGAGCACGCTGATAACGGCGGCGGGCAAGAGGTTGGGCAAAGTGCGGTTCAAGGTCATATCGCAAAGCCAGCGATGGAAGATCACGAAAATCGGATAGCCGGGGAGAATTGCGATCAGAAGAATCGGACCCCAGATCCTCCAGCCCACCAGTGCGCTCATAAGCAGGCCAAAGAGGAACACGTCCTGAGCGCTGACATCCGCTGCTCCGTCCGGGGCCGCCATCGCCACCCACAACCACAGCCCCACATTGGCCAAGGCCACCGACAGGCAGGCAAAACCAAGATATCTGAGGAGGGAGGGGCGGCTGCGGCTCATTAGTTGCTTACACTCCGGTTGCGGGAATGCCCGAACGCTCGATCGGGCGCGGGGCGGTCAGGTCTTTCCACTGGCTCAGGGCGCGGTTCACGGTGGCGTTGGGCTCGCGTGAGACAAACTTGCCGTGACCTTCCTGGGTGTTGATTTCGCCATCCATCACCGCAACCTGCCCGCGGGTCAAGGTATAGCGCGGCAGGCCCTTCACATGCTTGCCCTCGAAGACGTTGTAGTCGATCGACGATTGCTGATTGCCAGCGCCGATGGTCTTCTCCTTCTCGGGATCCCAGACCACCAGGTCCGCATCCGCGCCAACCAGCACCGCGCCCTTCTGCGGATAGCAGTTCAGGATCTTGGCGATGTTGGTCGAGGTCACGGCGACGAACTCGTTCATCGTCAGACGACCCGTGGTCACCCCATGGGTCCAGAGCATCGGCATTCGATCCTCGAGCCCGCCGGTGCCGTTGGGGATCTTGGTGAAATCGCCAACGCCATAGCGTTTCTGTTCGGTGGTAAAGGCGCAGTGGTCAGTGGCCACGACGCTCAGGCTACCCGACTGCAATCCAGCCCAGAGTGACTCCTGATGGCGCGCATCTCGGAACGGCGGCGACATTACCCGCCGCGCAGCATGGTCCCAATCATCGACGAAATACTCCCGTTCATCCAGGGTCAGGTGCTGGATCAGAGGTTCGCCCCAGACCCGCTTGCCCTGCATCCGCGCGCGGCGAATGGCCTCATGCGCTTCCTCGCAGGAGGTATGCACGACATAGAGCGGCGCACCGGCCATGTCGGCAATCATGATCGCGCGGTTGGTCGCCTCGCCTTCCACCTGGCTGGGGCGGCTATAGGCATGGGCCTCAGGCCCGGTGTTGCCCTCGGCCAGCAGTCGCGCGGAGAGTTCCGCCACCACATCGCCGTTTTCGGCATGCACCAGCGGGGTCGCGCCCAGGTCGGCGCAGCGGGTGAACGAGTGGAACAGCTCGTCATCGTTGACCATCAAGGCGCCCTTGTAGGCCAGGAAGTGCTTGAACGTGTTGATGCCGCGATCCTTGACGATGGTTTCCATGTCGTTCCAGACCTGTTCACCCCACCAGGTGATCGCCATGTGAAAGGAATAGTCGCAGTTCGCCCGGGTCGACTTGTTGTCCCAGCGCTTGATCGCATCCATCAGGCTTTCGCCCTGGTTGGGCAGGCAGAAATCCACCACCATCGTGGTGCCCCCCGCCAGCCCCGCACGGGTGCCAGACTCAAAGTCATCGCTAGAATAGGTACCCATGAAGGGCATCTCCAGATGCACATGCGGGTCGATCCCGCCGGGCATCACATAACAGCCGGTCGCGTCCAGTTGCTTGTCGCCGGACAGCCCCTGCCCGATCTCGATGATCTTGCCGCCGTCAATCAGCACATCGGCCTTGTAGGTCAGGTCGGCGGTCACGATGGTGCCGTTCTTGATGACTGTGGTCATTGGTTTGTCTCCCTGTCTCGCAACCTGTTCGCGCCGGGCCGCTTTTTCATCTTTCCATAAATATCCTGGGGGGTCCGGGGGGCTAGCCCCCCGGCTCCCTCCTACTCCACAATCCCCGCCGTCTCAATCACCGCGTGCATCAACACATCCGCCCCCGCCGTGGCCCATTCCTTGGAAATCTCCTCGGCTTCGTTATGGGACAGCCCGTCGACGCAGGGGCACATGACCATGGCGGTCGGGTAGATCTCGTTGATCCAGCAGGCATCGTGGCCCGCACCCGAGACGATATCCATATGGCTGTAGCCCAACCGCTCGGCGGCGTTGCGCACGGCGGCAACGCAGCCTTCGTCAAAGGCGGGCGGATCGAAGGTGCCGACCATTTCCCAGCTCATTTCGACGCCGATACCCTCGCAGAGCTTCGGCGCGCGTTCATCAAATTCGGCAATCATCGCGTCGATCACATCCTGCAGGTGCGAGCGGAAATCAACGGTGCAGACGACCTTGCCTGGGATGATGTTGCGCGAGTTCGGGTAGACATCGACATGGCCGATGGCACCAACCGCGTTGGGCTGGTGTTTCATCGCGATCTCATGCACCAGCTCGGTGATCAAGGCCAATCCACGCCCCGCATTGATGCGCATGTGCATGGGGGTGGAGCCGGTGTGGCTTTCCTTGCCCGTGATGGTCACCTCCAGCCAGTTCAGCCCCTGGCCGTGGGTGACGACACCGATATCCTTGCCCTCGGCTTCCAGGATCGGGCCCTGTTCGATGTGCAGTTCAAACATCGCATGCATCTTGCGCGCGCCGACCTCTTCGTCGCCGACCCAACCGATGCGCTTGATCTCGTCGCCGAAGCGTTTGCCCTCGGCGTCCACCCGGTCATAAGCCCAATCCTGCGTGTGCTTGCCCGCAAACACGCCCGAGGCGAGCATGGCAGGCGCAAAGCGCGTGCCTTCCTCGTTGGTCCAGTTGGTGACCACAATGGGGTGACGAGTCTTGATGCCCAGATCGTTCATCGAGCGGATGATCTCCAGCCCGCCGAGCACGCCCAGCACGCCGTCGTATTTCCCGCCGGTGGGCTGGGTATCAAGGTGGCTGCCCACATAGACCGGCAGAGCGTCGGGGTCAGTGCCTTCGCGCGTGGCGAACATGTTGCCCATGGTGTCCACGCCCATGGTCATGCCTGCGTCCTCGCACCATTTCTGGAACAGGGCGCGGCCCTCGGCATCCTCGTCGGTCAGGGTCTGGCGGTTGTTCCCGCCCGCAATCCCCGGCCCGATCTTGGCCATTTCCATCAGCGACTCCCACAGGCGGTCGCCGTTCACTTTCATGTTCTCACCCGGGGCGTTGGTCTGTGCGGCCATGTATTGCTCTCCTGTCAGAAATTCGGGGGCATGCTGCCTGTCTGGGCAGCTTGCCATGATTTTCATCACAACAGAGAGCGGATTTCCCCAATGGGGAGAAAATGACCGGCATTGCCGGGGTGGCTATGGGGCGGATATTCATCGCCCTGGCTCCCTGTGTTTGCGCCTGTCCGTCTTATGCGGGGCCCCTGTTTTTGCGGGGTCTGGCGCGGCGTTCTTCTTTTGACCAAGTGGTCAACCCCGACGCTAGCACAGCGCCGGGGCCTGACAAACTTATTGTCGCCTACTGCCCGCGCACGATGCACATATTGGGGTCGGCAGAGGGGTTGTTGGGGTGCTGCAGCCAGGTGCGCTTGTCATCCACCGCAGGCACCACCATGCCGGTGCGTTCGTCCACCTCACCGGGCGCCAGGGTGCGCATGGTGATGCAGCCCTCAACCGGGCAGACATTGACGCAGAGGTTACAGGCAACGCATTCGTCGTCCTTCACGGTGAACACACGGTCATCCGACATGTCGATCGCCTGGTGGCTGGTGTCCTCGCAGGCGGCATAGCAGCGGCCGCATTTGATGCAGTCGTCCTGATTGATCTCGGCCTTGGTGATGTGGTCGAGGTTCAGGTGCTGCCAATCGGTGACTTTGGGTGTCGCCATGCCGACGAAATCGGCCGTGCTGGTATAGCCCTTCTCATCCATCCACTGGCTGAGGCCCGAGATCATCTCCTGCACCACCTTGAACCCGTAGGTCATGGCGGCGGTACAGACCTGCACGTTCGCGGCCCCCAGCGCCATGAACTCGGCCGCATCACGCCAGGTGGTGACCCCGCCGATGCCCGAGATCGGGATACCGGCGGTTTTCTCATTGCGTGCAATCTCGGCCACCATGTTCATGGCGATGGGCTTGACCGCCGGACCACAGTAGCCACCGTGCGTGCCCATACCGTCGATCATCGGTTCGGGGCTCATCATGTCCAGGTTCACCGAGGTGATCGAGTTGATTGTGTTGATCAGGCTGACCGCATCCGCACCGCCCGCCTTGGCGGCCTGCGCCGGCCCGAGGATGTTGGTGATGTTCGGCGTCAGCTTGACGATACAGGGCAGCGAGGAGTGTTTCTTCACCCACTCCGTCACCATCTGGATGTACTCCGGCACCTGGCCCACGGCGGACCCCATGCCGCGTTCGGCCATGCCGTGCGGGCAGCCGAAGTTCAGCTCGACCCCGTCGGCGCCGGTCAGCTCGACCTCGCGCAGGATGTTCTTCCAGGGCTCTTCCTCGCAGGGCACCATCAGCGAGACGATCACGGCGCGGTCCGGGTAGTCGCGTTTCACCCGGGTGATTTCTTCCAGGTTCACCTCCAGCGGCCGGTCGGTGATCAGCTCGATATTGTTCAGCCCCAGCAGGCGACGGTCGGCCCCATGGATCGCGCCATAACGCGGGCCGTTCACGTTCACCACTGGCGGCCCGGCCTCACCCAGGGTTTTCCAGACCACACCGCCCCAGCCGGCCTCGAAGGCGCGGCGGACGTTGTATTCCTTGTCGGTGGGCGGCGCCGAGGCCAGCCAGAACGGGTTCGGGCTTTCGATGCCCAGGAAGGTGGAATGCAGGTCAGCCATGTCTCAGCCCCCCATCAGAGTTGCGTGAATGTCTTCGGCGGCATCGCGGCCCTCGGCCACGGCGGTCACGGTCAGGTCATCCCCACCGCTGGCACAGTCGCCCCCGGCCCAGACGCCCGCACGCGAAGTGCGGCCCGTGTCATTCACCGTGATCTTGCCGCCCTCGATCTCCAGCCCGTTGGCATCGCCCAGGGTCTGGCCGATGGCCTTCAGCACCTGGTCGGCCTTCAGGCGGAAGCTCTCGCCGGTTTCCTCCAGCCCGTTCGCGCCATCGGCGGTATAGGCGAATTCAATCTCGGCCACGGCACCATTGCCGTGGATCGCCTTCGGGCTGGCATGGGTGATGATGCGCACGCCCTTCGAGGCGGCGAGGTCCTGTTCGAACTCGCTTGCGCCCATACGGTCGCGACCACGGCGATAGACCAGGGACACATCCTCGGCCCCCAGCAGCTTTGCCTGCACAGCGGCGTCCACAGCCGTCATGCCGCCGCCAATGACGACGACATGACGACCCACCGGGAGACCGCTCAAGTCATCCGCCTGGCGCAGGTCCGAGATGAACTCGACCGCGTCCAGTACGTTTTCCTTTTCCTCACCGTCACAGCGCAGCGCATTGACCCCGGCCAGGCCGACACCAATGAAGACCGCATCATGGGCATCGGTCAGCGCATCCAGGTGCAACCCGTTGCCCAGCGCCTGGCCCAGCTTTACCTCGATCCCGCCAATCGACAGCAGCCAATCGACCTCGCGCGCGGCGAAGTTGTCGACGCTCTTGTAGGAGGCAATGCCGAACTCGTTCAGCCCACCCGCCTTGGGGCGCGCATCGTAAAGCACGACGTCATGGCCGTGCATCGCCAGTCGGTGCGCGGCAGACAGACCCGCGGGACCGGCCCCGACGACGGCAACCGATTTGCCGGTCGGCTCTGCGCGGGTGAACGGATGGGCATCCATCACCGTATCGGTGGCGTAGCGCTGAAGGCGACCGATCTCGACCGGGTTGCCCTCGGCGGTTTCACGCACGCAGACCTCTTCGCAGAGCGTCTCGGTCGGGCAGACCCGGGCGCACATGCCACCCAGGATATTCTGTTCCAGAATGGTGCGCGCGGCGGCCTCCGGCGTGCCGGTCGCGATCTGCCGGATGAACAGCGGAATGTCGATTGTGGTCGGACAGGCCTCCATGCAGGGCGCATCATGACAGAAGTAGCAACGATCAGCGGCAACTAGCGCCTCGTGATCGTCAAAACGGGGATGAAGGTCGCTGAAATTGTCCTGATATGCCTCGCTGGGCAGTCGGTTCGGAACAATTCCTGGCGTCTGCTGGGAATTGGACAAGGGAACCTCCCTTTCTCTCTGTTGGCTCTGGTGTTGTTTTCTTTTCAGCGTGGCACAGGTCTGTTTTTTTATCAATTGGTAAAATTTGGGCAAATTGAGAACCCGACAACCTCCTGATCCAAAATACAAAAAGGGCCGCAGAGGCATACCCTGCGGCCCTGTTTCGGCACTGCAGCGAAGATCAGGCGACGCGGTTTCCCTGCACCCAGACACCCCGCACAACCGGGGCGCCGCCCACCTGTGCGACCCGGATCAGATCGGCCCGGGCACCGAGCTCGATCCGGCCGCGATCATGCAGCGCGGCGGCCTCCGCCGGGGCTTTCGTCACCGTTCGAATGCCACGCGGCAGGTCGCCCCAGAGCTCGCCCAGCATCAAGGCCGAGGCCAGCAGCGCGGCGGGCACATAGTCCGAGCTGACGATATCCAACAGGCCCAACTCCGCCAGCTCCCGCGCCGCCACATTGCCAGAATGTGAGCCACCCCGGATCAGGTTCGGCGCCCCCATCATCACCTTGATCCCGTGATCACGACAGGCCCGGGCGGCTTCGACCGTGGTGGGGAACTCGGCCAATCCGATCCCATAGCTCTTGGAGGTCGCCACGTGATCGGCCGTGGTATCGTCATGGCTGGCCAGCACCGCGCCGAAACGACGCGCCTCGGCCACGGCGGCGGCCTCGTGATCGTCGCCATAGGTGTCTCGCAGATCACGCAGACGGGCGACATGGTCGTCGAACTCGGCCTGGGTCATGGAATGCTTGCCCATCACATATTGCGCCAGTTTCGACAGGTCGCGGAACTGCCGCTGGCCCGGCGTGTGGTCCATCAGGCTGACGATGCCGACCCGGTCCTCGGGATTGAACTCGTTCAGCTCCGCGACCAGGGTTTCGGAACAGACCTCGGCGCGCAGGTGCAGGTAGTGGCTGATCCGCAGCGCACCCTGCGCCCGCAGCTCCAACAGCTCCCAGGACAGATCCCGCGCATAGGCGTCATAGCGCGCGCGGCCGTTGGGCACGGACCCCACACGCATGGCGTCGAAGACCGTGGTGATCCCTACGCTCGCAAGCTCGGCATCATGGGCGACAATGGCCGCCGCGTGGGGCCAGTCGACCTTGGGGCGGGGTTGGATGTGACGCTCCAGATTGTCGGTGTGCAGCTCGACCAGGCCCGGCATGAGCAGATCGCCATTGCAATCCACTGCCCCGGTGGGCACGGCCGCCCCGCGGGCAATATCAGTGACTATTCCGCCCTGTATGGTTACCTGTCCGACAAAGGCCTCGTCGGGCAAAACCACCTGGGCATTGGCGAAGATCGTCTGATTTGTCATGGTCTTGTCACGCTTTCACGGCAGTGCTGCCGATAGGATGTTGGAGGCACCCATGGAAGGGTTTCGCAGATTTGCTGTCTATTACCTGCCCGAACCGGGCGCGCTGGCGGATGAGCTGGCGTCCTGGCTGGGCTGGGACATTGCGACCGGCCAGCCGGTGGCGCATCCGGTGGTCGATGGCTGGGACGTACCCGCCCTGACCGACACGCCGCGCAAATATGGCGCGCACGGCACGATCAAGCCGCCCTTTTCTCTGGCCGAAGGGTATACTGTCGAGGAACTGGACGCCGCCATGGGCGCGCTTTGCGCCAGCGTCGAGCCGGTGGCGCTGAACGGGCTCAAAGTCGCGCGGCTGGGCGGGTTCCTGGCACTGGTGCCCAAGGGCGACACAAACGCGCTGTCGCTGCTGGCCGCGGCGGCAGTGTCGGGGCTGGATGATTTCCGCGGCCCACAGAGCCAGGCGCAGATCGACCGGCGCCGGGCGGCGGGGCTGACCAACCGCCAGGACGAGCTGCTGGAGCGTTGGGGCTACCCTTACGTGATGGACGAGTTCCGCTTTCACATCACCCTGACCGGCAAGATGGACGAGGCCGAGGGGGAGGCCCTGCGCAAGGTGTTGAAGAAACGCATCAAACCCTTGCTCACCAAGCCCTTCGTGATCGAAAGCCTCTGCCTGGTTGGCGAGGATGAGGTCGGCATGTTCCACCTGATCCATCGCTACGCCCTCACCGGCTGACAGGCGCGGATGAAATCAGCGATAGCCTGATCCAGGGTGCCGTTGTTTTCCACCACCACCGGTTTCAGATCCTGTTCCAGCTGAAAGGATGCCCGTTTCAGGCGCCGGGTAATATCCTCTTCGCTCTCGCGGCCCCGGGCCGCCAGGCGCGCGGCCAGAACCTCGGGTGCGGCGGTCAGCAGCACGATACGGTGGTGTTCAAACCTCGAGGCCAGTTGCGGAAGTACGGCCCGCGACAGGTTTGCCAGCACATTGCGCCCTTGCGCCAAAACAGTGTCTATTTCCGCCGGAATCGCGTAGCGCAGCCCATGAGCGGGCCAATGCAGGGCAAATCCTCCGGCGGCCAGGCGGCGGTCGAACTCCGCCTCGCTGACGCCGTCGAAATCCTCGCCGCCCGCCTCGGACGGGCGCGTGATGACCCGGCGCGCCAGGACCATGTCGGTCTGCGCGGCAGCAGCCTCCATCAGCGTGTCCTTGCCGACGCCCGAGGGGCCGACCACGGCGATGAAACATCCCGTCATGCGGCAAGCCCCGGGGTGAAGCCGGTCACATCCACCTCACGATCCGCAACGCGGTTGCGGGCGGGTTGATCGTGAAAAATGCCGACAATCGCCGCGCCGCGTGCCTTGGCGGCTTCGATCAGCGACAGCACCACCTCACGGTTGGCGGCATCCAGACTGGCGGTGGGTTCATCGAGCAGAAGCGCCGGGTAGTCATGGGCAAAGCCCCGGGCGATGTTCACCCGCTGCTGTTCCCCACCCGAGAAGGTGGTGGGGCTGAGGCCCCAGAGCCGCTCGGGGATGTTCAACTGCCCAAGCAGCGCGCGCGCCTTGTCGCGGGCCTGATCGACCGGAGTGCCCACAGCCAGCAGCGGCTCCGCCACCACGTCCAGCGTCGGCACCCGGGGCACCACGCGCAGGAACTGGCTGACATAGCCTAGCGTCTCGCGACGCAGCGCCAGGATCTCGCGCGGTTCGGCATTGGCGACATCCGTGTCGCCCACCCAAATGTGACCCTGTTCCGCCAGGTAATTACCGTAGATCATGCGCATCAGGGTCGATTTTCCCGCCCCCGAGGCGCCGGTCAGTGCCACGCATTCACCAGGGGCAACGGTCAGCTCCGCCCCCTCCATCACCGGGATTACCGCCGCGCCCTGGTTGTGCAGGGTAAAGCTTTTGCCAAGGTTATCGATACGGATCATGGTCACACCTGCAGGACAGAGGAAACGAGGAGTTGCGTATAGGCGTGCTGCGGATCGTCCAGCACCTGGTCGGTCAGGCCGGTTTCAACAACATGGCCATCCTTCATGACCATCAGCCGGTCGGCAAGCAGGCGCACGACGGCCAGGTCATGGGTGACGATGATGGCGGACAGACCCATCTCGCGCACCAACCCGCGCAGAAGGTCCAGCAGCCGCGCCTGGACTGAGACATCCAGCCCGCCGGTCGGTTCATCCATGAACACCAGCCGCGGCCCGGTCACCAGGTTGCGGGCAATTTGCAGGCGTTGCTGCATCCCGCCCGAGAAAGCCGACGGTCGGTCGTCCACGCGGTCCTCGCTGATCTCGACCCGGCCCAGCCAGTCGATCGCCTGCTCGCGAATGTCACCGTAATGCCGCGCACCCACGGCCATCAGCCGCTCGCCAACGTTGCCGCCGGCGCTGACGCCCATGCGCAGCCCATCACGGGCATGCTGATGCACAAAGGCCCAGTCGGTGCGGCCCAACATGCGACGTTCCGGCTCCGACATGGTCACCGTGTCGCGCAGGCCTTCGGTACGGGTGTCGAACAGCACCTCGCCCCGGTCCGGCTCCAGATGTCCCGCCAGGCAATTGAGCAGCGTCGACTTGCCCGAGCCGCTTTCGCCGACAATGCCCATGACCTCGCCCGGGTAGAGGTCAAAACTGACATCAGTGCAGCCGATACGCGGCCCATAGAATTTCGCGATGTCGCGAACTTGCAGGAGCGGGGTCATGCCGCGCCCTCCTCGTAAGGTGCGCCTTGCGCGCCCATATGTCCGGCCGCGCGACGCGACTGGCAATAATCCGTGTCGGAACAGACGAACATGCGCCCACCTTGATCGTCCATAATGACTTCATCCAGATAGCTGTTCTCGGCCCCGCAAAGATCACAGGCGTGATCGGCTTTTGACGCTTCGAACGGGTAGTCCTCGAAGTCCAGGCTGATGACTTTGGTGTAGGGCGGCAGCGCATAGATGCGTTGCTCGCGCCCCGCACCGAACAGCTGGATCGCCGCCATTTCCATCTTGGGATTGTCGAATTTCGGGATCGGCGAGGGGTCCATCACGTAACGATCCTCGACCATAACCGGGTAGGCGTAGGAGGTCGCAATGGCGCCGTGCCGCGCGATATCTTCGTATAGCTTCACATGCATCAGCCCGTATTCTTCAAGGCTGTGCATCTTGCGCGTCTCGGTCTCGCGCGGCTCCAGAAAGCGCAGCGGTTCCGGGATCGGCACCTGATAGACGAGTATCTGATCTTCGGTCAGTTCCTCTTCGGGAATACGGTGGCGGGTCTGGATCACCGTGGCCTCGGATGTGGCCTCAACAGTGTCTATTCCAGCCGTTTTCTCGAAGAACTTGCGAATGGACACTGCGTTCGTGGTGTCATCCGCACCCTGGTCGATCACCTTCATCCGGTCCTCCGGCGTCAAGGTCGCGGCGGACACCTGCACGCCTCCTGTGCCCCAGCCATAGGGCATCGGCATTTCGCGTGAGGCGAATGGCACCTGATAGCCGGGGATCGCCAGGCCCTTCAGGATCGCCCGGCGGATCATGCGTTTGGTCTGTTCGTCCAGATAGGCGAAGTTGTAGTCGCTCATTCCGCCGCCTCCTGCATCGCGGTTGCCTCGGCACGCAGCTTGCGGATCAGCTCCAGTTCGGATTGGAAATCCACGTAATGCGGCAGCTTGATATGCTCCAGGAAGCCGGTGGCCTGGATGTTGTCGGCATGGCTCAGCACGAATTCCTCGTCCTGCGCCGGGGCACCGGAGTCTTCCTCGCCCAACTCTTTCCACCGCAGCGCCCGGTCGACCAGCGCCATGGAGATCGCCTTGCGCTCGCACTGGCCGAAGGTCAGGCCGTAGCCCCGGGTGAATTGTGGGGGTTCCGTCTTGGACCCGGTGAACTGGTTCACAGTCTCACATTCGGTCAGTTCGACCTCGCCGATTTCGATGGCGAAGCCCAGTTCGGGGATCTCCATCTCCACCGCGCAAGTACCGATGCGAAGCTCGCCGACAAAGGCGTGATTGCGTCCGTAGCCACGTTGGGTGGAATAGGCCATGCCCAGCACGAACCCCTCATCCCCACGGGTTAGAGACTGAAGTCGCAACGCGCGCTCGGCGGGCAGCTCAAGCGGTTCGCGGGTCAGGTCGGGGGGCGTGTCGTCCGACCTGACCTCATCCTGGATCAAGCCTTCGCGGTTCAGGAACTCGACGATACGCGGCGTGGGTTCCGTGCGGGCTTCGCCTTCGGGCACCTCGGGCAGATCGCCCTCGGCCATCAGTTTGAAGTCCAGCAGACGATGCGTGTAGTCGAAGGTCGGGCCCAGCACCTGCCCGCCCGGCGCATCCTTGAAGGTCGCCGAGATGCGGCGGTCGCAGGCCATGTCCTCGGTCTCCACCGGCAGGCTGGCGCCCAAGCGCGGCAAAGTGGTGCGATAGGCGCGGATGATGAAGATCGCCTCGATCAGATCACCCCGCGCCTGTTTGATCGCCAGGGCGGCCAGATCGGGGTCATAAAGCGAGCCCTCGGCCATCACCCGGTTCACGGCAAGCGTCAGTTGCTCTCGGATCTGGGCGACCGACAGTTCGGCGACAGAGGTATCACCCCGCCTTTCTTCGGCCAGCCAGGCATGCGCATTGTCGATGGCGCGTTCGCCACCTTTCACGGCCACATACATCAGGTCACCTTCGTGCTACGCGGCAGGCCGGCCAGGCGGTCGCCGCAGGTGAAGAACATGTCCAGACCCTGGGGAAACAGGGCATGGTTCTGAACAAAGAAGGGGGAATTCGGCAGGGATAGAGCCACTTTTTCACGAATTCCTGGCCCGCTGAGTGTCGCGCCCACCGCCTCCAGCCGATCCGTCTCGACAATCAGCGTGGTCGAGCGATCCGGGTATTCCGCCGTGCCGATCGGGTAATCCGTCTGCGGCGCCAGGGCCTCCCAGCTTCCGATGGCAAACATGGCCTCGGCACGCGCCGCAAAGGGCGCACCGGTCTGGAAGGTAATCCAGTCGCGCACGGCCTGCGTGTCGTGGCTGTCGGCCAGATATACCGGCGTGTCTGGGTCGCAGAGCGTCAGCACCAGGGCCCCCGCCGCCACGGATAGCGGCGCAGGGGGCATGGCGCCAGAAACAGTCTCTATTTCACCCGGACGTGCCATGGCGCGCATTGCGGCACGGAACGCGTGGGCGGCGTCCACGGCGGCGTTGGCGAAGCCACCTTCAAGGGAAATGGTGTCCATCAGTCCTCTCCCCGTACCATGGTGAAGAAATCAACCTTGGTGGCCGCGGCCTTGGCTGCACGGGTGCGTTTCGCCTCGGCCATCGCGACCTCCAGCGGCACCAGGACTGCCGCGCGCAGGGTCATTGCCGCATCCGTCTGCATCAGCGCGTCGATCAGTGCCGCAATGCGCGCCTTGTCCTTGTCGCGCCCCTGCACATAAGCGTGACCCACCGCACCATCCGCCAGTTTCAGCGAACAGCGGGTCACGGTCATTTCGCCCAGGTTGAAGGGCGCGCCGGTGCCGCCCATGCGGCCGCGCAGCATCACGCCGCCCACCTCGGGCGCGCGCAGGGTGGTATGATCCGGGGCAAGGCCGGTGGCTGCCCACAGCGCCTTGAGCTGCTCGGCGGGCGCCTTGGCCAGCAAGCTCATCCAGGCTTGTCGTGTCGATTGGTCCATCTGGACAACTTTCCGATTAGTCTATACAACTAGACAAATCATAGGGCCGCGATGGTGGCCGAGTCCAGAAGAACCGTGTGAAAGTTTGATGACATGCCCCGAACACCCGTTTGGAAATCCATCGCCCGGGCCCTGAGCGGCGACATCGCCGAGGGGCGCTATGCCCCGGGCGACAAGCTGCCGACCGAGGCGGAGCTTTCGTCGCGTTTCGGCGTGAATAGACACACATTACGACGCGCGATCGCCGATATGGCCGAGCGCGGGCTGGTGCAGTCGCGGCGCGGATCGGGCGTGTTTGTCCTGGCCGAACCCACCGAGTATCCCATTGGCCGCCGGGTGCGTTTTCACCAGAACCTGACCGCCGCCGGCCGCCTGCCCGCCAAGCGCATCCTGACGCTGGAAACCCGCGCCTCGGATACACGCGAGGCCAAGGCGCTGGGGTTGCCCCCGGGTGACCTCGTGCATTGCTATGACGGGCTGTCGCTGGCCGACAATGTGCCCGTGGCGCTGTTCCGCTCGGTCTTTCCCGCAGCTCCCTTTCCCAACCTCCTGCGGGACCTGGAGGAGACGCGGTCAGTTACCAAGGCGCTCGAAATGGGCGGGGTTAGAGACTATACACGTGCCCACACCCGCCTGACCGCGAAACGCGCAACCGGGCCGCAGGCGGTCCAGCTGAACATTCACGAGGGCGACCCGATCCTGCGCACGGTCGGGGTGAACGTGGATCCGGGAGGCCGCGCGGTGGAGTACGGGCGTACCTGGTTCGTGGGCGACCGCATGACCCTGGTGGTCGATGACCGCTGATCTGTCACAAACGCGATACAGATCGGGCGTAGAAGACCTGCCAACGCAACTTGGCAGAGCAGTCCCATGCCCCAGAAGCTTCCCCCGCTGCGCCTGACGGGCGCGACGATCCTGCGTGAAGGCAGGATGCAGGACCGATCCGTGGTGATCGAGGATGGACGCATCACCAAGGGTCCGCGCCCGGCGGTGGACCTGTCCGGCTTCTGGATCCTGCCCGGCATCATCGACCTTCACGGCGATGCTTTTGAACGGCACATCGCCCCGCGCCCCTCGGCCCCCTTCCCGATTGCCAGCGGCCTGGCCAGTGTCGACCGTGATGCGGCGGCAAATGGGGTCACGACCGCCTGGCTCGCGCAGAGCTGGTCCTGGGAGGGCGGCAAGCGCAGCCCGGATTATGCCGAAGAGTTGCTGCAGGATCTCGACATCTACCGCAAACGCGCGCTGACCGATCTGCGCGTGCAGCTGCGGGTGGAGACGCACATGGTCGACAGCGGCGACCGGCTGCTGGCCGCCGTGCGCCGCCATGGGATCGACTATGTCGTCTTCAACAACCATTTGGACGAGGCAGTGAATGCCTGGGACGTCAAACCCAACGTGATTGCCACCTGGGCCGCGCAGCACCGAGTCAGCCCCGAGGAGCTGATGGCGAAGGTCACACACGCCAAGGAGCGTGGCGGCGAAGTGCCCCGGTTCCTGTGCCGCCTGGCCGAGGCCTTCGATGGATTGGGTGTGACCTATGGCAGTCATGACGACGAAACCGCCGAGACGCGCGAGTGGTTTTCCACCATCGGCGCGAAGATCTGCGAGTTCCCCACCGCCCGCGCCCCGGCCGCCGTCGCCCGCGCCATCGGCGACCCGGTGCTGATGGGGGCGCCGAACGTGGTGCGCGGCGGCTCGCAAAGCGGCAATATCGCCGCGGTGGACCTGATTCGCGATGGGCTGTGCCATGCCCTGGTCAGCGATTATCACTACCCATCCCTGGCGCAGGCGGCCTTCCGTCTGGTCGATGATGGTGTTCTGGACCTGCCCCGCGCCTGGGCGATGATCTCGACCAAACCGGCCGAGATCAAACGCCTACCGGACCGTGGCCGGATCGAATACGGCCGCCGCGCCGATCTGGTCGTTGTCAACAAGGATACCCGCGCGATAGAGGCCACCATTGCAGGCGGCAAGCTGACCCACCTCTGCGGCCTCGCAGCCCGCCGCTTCATGGATGCGATCAACGGTGGCATGCAGTTGGCGGCGGAGTAGGCTCAGTCCTTCGCAGCCTCCCCCGCGGGATCGACATCCTCCAACATGCGCAACTCGCGCTGCGGGAAGGGGATCGAAATGCCGTTTTCCTGGAACGCGTCCCACAGGGCCAGGTAGACATTGCCGCGAATATTGGTGAGCCCCCCGGTGGGATCGTCGATCCAGAAGCGCAGGATGTAGTCCACGCTGCTGTCGCCGAAACCGACGATATGACAGACCGGCGGGCGGAAGCTCAGCACCCGGTCCACGGACGAGGCCGCGCCGATGGCAATCTTGCGCACCAGATGTGGGTCATCGTGATAGGCGGTGCCAAAGAAGATATCGAGCCGCACAAAGGCGTTGGTATGCGACCAGTTCACCACCTGCCCGGTGATCAGATCCTCGTTCGGGATCAGGTATTCGCGCCCGTCCCGCGTGACCACCGAGACATAGCGCGCACCCAGCGACTGGATCCAGCCGAAGGTCTCGCCCAGGGAAATCACGTCCCCCGGCTTGATCGACTTGTCCAAGAGGATGATGACACCGGACACCAGATTCGACACCACCTTTTGCAGACCGAAACCCAAGCCCACGCCGATGGCACCGGACAGCACAGCCAGCCCGGTCAGATCCGCGCCGATCGCCTTCAGCCCGATGAAAAAGGCCGCACCATACAGAAGCACCTGTGCGAACTTGATCACCAGCACCTGCATCGAGGGCGAGATATCCTCGTTCTTTTCGATCCGATGCGAGGTAGTGCGCGAGATAAAGCGCGCACCGGTGAACAGGATCGCAGTGATCACCAGGGCTCGCACAACATCCAGGGTTGAGACGCGCATGTCCCCAACCTCAAGGGCAAGGTTGTCCATCACCTGCCCGACCGCCTCGGTCAGGCCGAGGTAGTAGAGCGTGACATAGATCCACAGACCCCACATGATCAGGCGGCGCAGGAACTTGTTCTGCACGAACCAGGCCGCCACGCCCACCAGCAGCCAGGCGGTGGCCAAGGTGGCCGCCAGGCCGATCAGGTAGGAGCGCGAGGGCCAGGTGACCTCACGCATCACTGCAACGGTCACCCAGGCCACGGCTACGAACAGGATCAGAGGCACCCGTTTTCGGATGTGGATCGCCAGGCGCAGACGCCATTTCGGCCAGCCCTCACGCGCACGCAGCCAGGCCTCGATCCGCGGTCGCAGATACCAATTGCCGACGAAGGCCACGCCGACAAGGACCAAGATGATCCCCAGCTGATAAAGCCGCCAGGGCAACAACAGGGTCTGTCCGAAGGCAATCAGATCGAACAACAACCCCTCGACCTGCTCGCGCAGGGTGGCAACCGTTTCTATCGGGTCGACCGGTTCACCTGTTTCGACCGGGGGGGCGTCCTGCTCCATGTGCTCTCCTCTTCGGTGCATGATGCACGGGGCACACTTGGGCGTCCACCCTTGCGAGGAAGGCATGAAAGGAGTATCTGACCATCATGACTCGGATTATCGACATGGACGACCGCGCGCGCCTGCCTTGGCGCTTTCACGGCGCGACGCTGACGATCCTCGCCCTGCTATGAGCGGCGCGGGGCCTTCCCGCATTTCCGAGACCACGACATTCCACAGCCAAACTACGGGAGCACTCCGTATGTCTGCCAAGACACTATACGACAAGATCTGGGACGCCCATGTCGCCCACGAAGCCGAAGACGGCACCTGCCTGCTGTATATCGACCGCCACCTGGTTCACGAAGTGACCAGCCCCCAGGCCTTCGAAGGCCTGCGCATGGCGGGCCGCAAGGTGCACGCACCGGACAAGACCATCGCCGTGCCGGACCACAACGTGCCGACCACCGAAGGCCGCGAAGACCCCGCCCAGATGACCGAAGAAAGCCGCATCCAGGTGGAAGCGCTGGACAAGAACGCCAAGGAATTCGGCGTGCATTATTACCCGGTGTCGGACATCCGCCAGGGCATCGTGCATATCGTCGGGCCTGAGAATGGCTGGACCCTGCCCGGCATGACCGTGGTCTGCGGTGACAGCCACACCGCCACCCACGGCGCCTTCGGCGCGCTGGCCCACGGCATCGGCACCTCGGAAGTCGAACACGTTCTGGCCACCCAGACGCTGATCCAGCAGAAGTCGAAGAACATGAAGGTGGAAATCACCGGCAAGCTGAAGCCGGGCGTGACCGCCAAGGACATCACCCTGGCCGTGATCGGTGAAACCGGCACCGGCGGCGGCACTGGTTACGTTATCGAATACTGCGGCGAAGCGATCCGCGATCTGTCGATGGAAGGCCGCATGACCGTCTGCAACATGGCGATCGAAGGCGGCGCGCGCGCCGGCCTGATCGCGCCGGACCAGACCACCTACGACTATGTCAAAGGCCGCCCCCACGCCCCGAAAGGTGCCCAATGGGAGGCCGCTCTGGACTGGTGGAAAACCCTCTTCACCGACGAAGGCGCGCATTTCGACAAAGTCGTCACCCTGCGCGGCGAAGACATTGAACCGGTCGTCACCTGGGGCACCTCGCCTGAGGACGTGTTGCCGATCACCGGCGTCGTGCCCTCGCCCGAGGACTTCGAAGGCGGCAAGGTCGAAGCGGCCCGCCGTTCGATCGAATACATGGGCCTGACCCCTGGTCAGAAACTGTCGGATATCGAGATCGACACCGTCTTCATTGGCTCCTGCACCAACGGTCGCATCGAAGACATGCGCGCCGTGGCCGAGGTCGTGAAAGGCAAGAAGATCAAGGATGGCATCCGCGCCATGATCGTGCCGGGCTCCGGCCTGGTGCGCGCCCAGGCGGAAGAAGAAGGCCTGGCCGACATCTTCAAGGAGGCCGGTTTCGAATGGCGCCTGGCGGGGTGCTCCATGTGCCTGGCGATGAACCCCGACCAGCTGTCCGAGAACGAGCGCTGCGCCTCCACCTCGAACCGCAACTTCGAGGGGCGCCAGGGCTACAAGGGCCGCACCCATCTGGTGAGCCCGGCCATGGCGGCCGCTGCCGCGCTGACCGGTCGCCTGACCGACGTCCGTGACCTGATCTGAGGAGTCGAAACAATGGAAAAGTTCGAAAAACTGCACGGTATCGCGGCGCCCATGCCGCTGGTGAACATCGACACCGACATGATCATCCCCAAGGTGTTCCTGAAGTCGATCCAACGCACCGGCTTCGGCGCGAACCTGTTCGATGAAATGCGCTTCAACCGCGACGGCACCGAAATCCCCGATTTCGTGCTGAACAAGCCGCAATACCGCAAGGCCGAGATCCTGGTCGCCGGTGACAACTTTGGCTGTGGTTCCTCGCGCGAACACGCCCCTTGGGCGATTGCCGATTTCGGCATCAAGTGCATCATCTCAACCTCGTTTGCCGACATCTTCTTCAACAACAGCTTCAAGAACGGCATCCTGCCGATCGTGCTGCCGCAAGAACAGGTCGACATCCTCATGGCCGACGCTGAAAAGGGCGAAAACGCCCGCATGACCGTCGACTTGGAAGCGCAGGAGATCACCACCTCGGACGGTCAGGTGATCCCGTTTGACGTCGATGCGTTCAAGAAGCACTGCCTGCTGAACGGGCTGGATGACATCGGGCTGACGATGGAAAAGAAAACCTCGATCGACGCGTTTGAGGAACAGGCCGCGCAGGCCCGCCCCTGGGTGTAATCGCCCGGCGCCTTGTGCCCGAAAAGGGCGCAGACACAAGATGATGGGCCGTCCCACGGGGCGGCCCTTTTTCCGTCCGGCCATTGATGCAGGAAAGCACCAGTTCGGCCACGTTCCCGCCCAAATAGTTTCCGAAGCTTTAACAAGAGCTTGTGGTGAGTGGTGAATGTGGGCAAGAATGTGGCAAAGATGAGGCAGGCCGTCACAATTGGCGGCATCAACACGGAACAAGGGCTCGGCATCGCATCGCGCCCGTCCAGGTTGAGGAAAGTAGAGCAGTGATCTCACAACTGACAGGCGCCCTCGTGCGCGCGTTTCTGATGGTGATTCTTGTCGCCACCCCGTCGCTTCTGGTGCCGGGCACCAGCGCGGATACGGCGCAGATCACGGCTCTGGTGGCGATCTTTGCCGCCGCGCTGACACTGTTCGAATACGCCTCGACCTATCCGGGTCTGGTTGAGTTTCGCGATGCGCCGCCCTTCAACCGCATTCGGTTCCTCAGCCTCTTCACCACCATCTTTCTTCTGTCGGTGATCGCACGCGGCCATGTGCTGCCGACCACCGCAACCCAGTTCATCACCGCCATCGGCCACCTGATCGGCCAGGCGCTGGACTTCCCCTATTCGCCGGTGCGTCTGCTTGTGCTGATGCTGCCGTCTGACGCAGGCCCGGCCGAGGTTGAAGCGCTGCGCACGGCCGCAGGGATGAGCTATCTGATTTCGCTTCTATCGCTGGCGGTTTTCATTGCCGCCCTGCGCGTGATGGGCTGGCCCGCGCAATTCGGCGGCTTCAACGTCTGGGTCAACCTGCCCACCTTCGACCCGACCGCCGGGGGCGACGTGGTCGACCGGTTGGAGCGGGACGCGCGGATCAACATCGCCCTGGGCTTCCTTCTGCCCTTCCTGACCCCCGCCGTCGTCAAGGCCGCCGCATCGCTGTTCGGCTCGGTCTCGATGGCCAATTCGCAAACCCTGATCTGGACGGTGGCAGCATGGGCCTTTCTTCCCGCCAGCCTGTTCATGCGCGGCATCGCCATGGGGCGCATTGCCACGATGATCAGCGCCGAACGCAAGCGCAATTCCTCGGCAGCCAAGGACGGCAGCTTGCTGCACGCCTGATCCTGGCCGCGAGCCTCATCGCCTGCCCCGCCTCGGCGGAGACCCTTCGCATTGCCACCTTCGACACGGAACTGGGCCGCAAGGGCCCGGGCCTTCTGCTGCGCGACATCCTGCGTGGTGAGGATGATGTGCAGGCGGTGATCGCCACCCTGGTCGAGGTCCGCCCGGACGTGGTGCACCTGATGGGCCTGGACCATGACGTGGAAGGCCATGCGCTGAGCGCCCTGCAACAGGCCCTGGCCGAGGCCGGGCTGGACTATACCCACGCCTACGCCGCCCAGCCCAACAGCGGCTTGCCCAGTGGGCTGGACATGGATGGCAACGGTCAGCTGGGCGAGGCCCGCGATGCCCAGGGCTATGGCCGCTTTACCGGCGACAGCGGCATGGCGGTGTTGTCGCGCCACCCGATCGGCTCGGTGCAGGATTTCAGCGCCTTCCTCTGGGCCGACCTGCCCGGCGCGATCCCGCCCGTGATCGACGGGCAGCCCTTCCCATCACCCGAGGCATTCGCCGCCCAACGCCTGTCCTCGGTTGGCCATTGGGATGTCGAGGTTCTGACCCCCGACGGTTCCCTGCGCCTGCTGGCCTTTGCCGCCGGGACGCCTCTCTATGACGGGGACGAAGACCGCAATGGGCGTCGCAATCACGATGAGGTCACATTCTGGGTCCGCTACCTGGACGGCGACCTGCCCTGGCCCAGGCCGCCACAGCCCGTGGTCGTGCTGGGCCGCGCCAATGTCGACCCGTTCGACGGCGCCGGACGGCTGGAGGGGATCCGGGGCCTGCTGGACCACCCGCGCCTGCAGGATCCCGAACCGCGCAGCCTTGAGGCCGAAGCCCAGGCCACCCCCGGCCACCTGGGCGACCCGGCGCTGGACACTGCCGACTTCAAGGATCCGCGCCCCGGCAACCTGCGCCTGGACTATGTGCTGCCCGATGTCCGTCTGACCGTGACCGGATCAGGTGTTTTCTGGCCCGAGGACAGCGAGAAACGCCACCATCTGGTCTGGGTCGACGTCACCCTGCCCTGACCATCCCTTGACCAAGCGCCACAGGGGCTTTACCCAACGCCGGAAGGTTTTTTCAGCGAAGGATCGCCCCCATGAGCAACCCCTCCCTCCTCATCCTCGCCGGTGACGGCATCGGCCCCGAAGTCATGGCCGAGGTGCGCAAGATCATCGACTGGTTCGGCGACAAGCGCGACGTGAAATTCGACGTGTCCGAGGGGCTGGTCGGCGGCGCCTCCTACGACGCGCACGGCACCCCCCTGACTGACGAGACCATGGCCCAGGCCCAGGAAGTCGACGCTGTCCTTCTGGGTGCCGTGGGCGGCCCGAAATACGACGCGCTGGACTTCTCGGTGAAACCCGAACGCGGGTTGCTGCGCCTGCGCAAGGAAATGGACCTGTTTGCGAACCTGCGCCCGGCCCAGTGTTTTGACGCGCTGGCGGACTTTTCGTCGCTGAAAAAGGACGTGGTTGCCGGTCTGGACATCATGATCGTGCGCGAGCTGACCTCGGGCATCTATTTCGGTGAGCCCCGCGGCATCATCGAGGAGGGCAACGAACGCGTCGGCATCAACACCCAGCGCTACACCGAATCGGAAATCGCCCGCGTGGCGCGCTCGGCGTTCGAACTGGCCCGCAAGCGCGGTGGCAAGGTCTGCTCGATGGAGAAGGCCAACGTGATGGAATCGGGCATCCTGTGGCGCGAGGTCGTGACCGAAGTGCACCAGGCCGAATACCAGGATGTCGAACTCAGCCACATGTATGCCGACGCCGGCGCCATGCAGCTGTGCCGCGCGCCGAAACAGTTCGACGTGATCGTGACCGACAACCTGTTCGGCGATCTGCTGTCGGATGCTGCCGCCATGCTGACCGGCTCGCTGGGCATGCTGCCGTCGGCCTCGCTAGGCGCGCCGATGGCCAATGGCCGTCCGAAAGCGCTGTATGAACCGGTACACGGCTCCGCCCCGGACATCGCGGGCGAAGGCAAGGCCAACCCCTGCGCCTGTATCCTCAGCTTCGCCATGTCGCTGCGTTACAGCTTCGATATGGGCACCGAAGCCGACCGCCTGGAAGCCGCAGTGGAACAGGTGCTGGCCGACGGCGTGCGTACCGGCGACTTGCTGAACGAGGAAGGCGTCGCACCCACCTCGACCAGCGACATGGGCGACGCCGTGATCGCAGCGCTGGACGCCAGCCTGTAATCGCACCCGCCCCTGGGCGATTCGCATCAAAACCGGCCCCTCGGGGCCGGTTTTTTCACGTTTGCGCTTACCCTCCTTGCGCAATCCTCTGGCACATAAAAGAAAACCCCCGATCCAACGAAATGGGGCTTGCCACCAACCCAAATAGAGGCTATCCCGCCCGCCACGGTCGGAGTGTAGCTCAGCCTGGTAGAGCACTGTCTTCGGGAGGCAGGGGTCGGAGGTTCGAATCCTCTCACTCCGACCAATAAAATCAAAGAGTTACCTCTTCCTCCCTTGAGAAATTGTCTCGGTTTTGTCTCGGAAATCCATAGATTTCTGCTTAGACCTATTCGCAAAACCTTTGCCTAATAGAACACCCCCCAACCAAAGCGTTCGAAATCCAATCGCCATACGAATTTGGCTCTGCTAGCCTCGATCTGCCTTGGTATTGTCGTAACCAAGAGCATCGCGATGCTCTTCAGCAATGGAGAGATCGTGATGAGGATTTTATCGAAACGTCAGCTGAAGGAGCTGGTCTTGTATTCGCCGCAACATGTCGCACGCTTGGAAAAGGCAGGCAAATTCCCGAGAAGGGTACAGCTGGGCCCGAACAGGGTGGGATGGGTTGAAAGCGAGGTACTAGAATGGCTTGAGCGCAGACTGGCTGCTCGGGATACCCCGCCCGACACTCCTGCATAGGAGCCGGGTGGCCAGGTGTGCACAGCCTGGTCACCCACAAAGGGCGGGATGCGGAAGTTCGCTGCGATCAGCACCAATGTTGGTTAGGCGAGAAAGCGGAACTAAAACGTTACTGGTCCAATTCACGTTCCTGTTTCGCTCGAACTTCTTAAGATCTAGAAGCCAATGACTTTTGTGTGCGGTCCGATCATGCTGGCATGCGTCAGTACATCGTAACCGTTGCAGAAACTCGAGAACTCGAAATCGTAAGCGTCACCATTAACATCCGTCAAAACTTGCACGGACGAACCAAGCGGGCCACGCTTGTTGAAGCTTACATATTTGCAAATCTCTGAGAATACAGCATCCTCAGTGATGTTTGAAAACTGCTGATTGAAGCGCCCTGACGCAAAAAAATAGGCGACGTTGCCCCTTCCTGCTCTCGAACAGAAACCATGGTGGCGAGGGTGCACGCTCATCAAGCCCAGTGTGGGTGTTTCGGTGGGGCTAGTATGTACAATTTGCCAAAGTGTCGTGGTGAGCGTGTTGCCGAAGGCTTTTCCGCTCGCGCTTGCTCTCTTCCAATCGAATCCTTGGCTATCGCGCCATTCTGTTGCAAAGCGGTCGCCTAGGAAGATCAGGCGACGCGAGCCATAGTTCGCTTCAGCCTCCATTTCATCGTGGCACGATGGGCTAATGGTTTCATCATTATCTCCCATCATGAGAGGTTTGTGCCAAGGGATGAAGTCGTGTGCGATCTCGTGACCAATAAGAAATCGTTTCTTGAGATCCGCAACATCATCATCAATGAAAATTTGCCGTTCTGTGGGCAATAGAATGCCCCTTAGTCCCACCTTGGAGACAACGTCAAACATGCGCTTGGCGTTGCTCATGATAGTATTCCCAGCCATCACCACTTGGTGGGAAATTTCATCAAGCAAGTTCAGATCGGCCTTGCTGTAATAGGACAAGTCCAATTTCAGCAGCTCTCTGACATCTTCAAGCCTAAGGGGTGGCTCTGGGTTGTCGAGATCGCGCAGGATACGATCAACGGCGATATCGATATCCTGCGCGGAAAACGGGTCGATCTGATACTGGTTATTTGGCATCCGTTTTGTCGCTACCTTTGTACTTTGCCAAGAACTTCACGAAGTCATTGAATCCGCGTCGTTCTGCCCTGCTAAGATCTGACAACCCATCCGAGCTTGCAGCAAAACGATACGCCGCCTGCTCAATTTGTTCGTCCACGTTTGCGGCATCAGGCACCAACCTAACGAGGTTACTGGCTGGAACCTCAGAGTAGTTGGCAAGTTGATGCAGGGTACGAGAACGAGGCCCGTATCGTGGGTCCTTTTCGATAGTCTCAATTTCGTCAGGACTGACGCGCAAGCGATCTGCCAACTGGTTGACAGTCAGCTTATCGCGCCTTCTCAGTTGGAACACAAACAAACCAAGAACGCTGTCGATTTGCGGCTCTTCGGTATGCGTTTCCGTGTCTGACCGAGCATTTTTTATTGTATTTACGAAGTCTGCTGCTCGACGAATAGGCGTCCCGATCTCGCATACGTCGCCTGGATCATCAGCTACACGGTTGTGTAGCCATTCCTCATTAAACATTAACTTCATGATCGCCCTCCTTTTGTCGACGGTTGGTTGCTCAAGAATGCAGCTGCCTGAGTTTCGGACAGCTCGAAATATCGTAGACCGCCATATGTTGGGTCCGGTGGGAACTCCGTCATGCCAATCCTGCGACGATAGAAACTCTCCGCACCTGTCAGAGAGTGTAACCCGACACGACCTTTGAAGCCCTCACTCATGCTGAGGCTCACGGCGGTCGCAATCATTAGTTGTCCGCAGCCCTTAAAACGAACAGGGTCCGACTTGGCCTGCCGGTTCCATGGAGCTGTCGCTAGCAGATCGATGTAAACTAATGGCAAGCGTGGATGGTCTGGGTGAATGCTAGTGCACTTCAAACCGCCCTTCATTGCTAGCATCACTGCTTGCGTCGTGTTTTCAGCCTCCAGCACAAACACATCAAATAGAAGAGGGTCATCTTCAGCTCGAAAGAGCTTCTCGTCCCACCTCCAATGAGCATCTTGTGCGCCTGGCGCTTGATCAAACCAGGCACTCCAGTCTCGATCAATATGGTCGGCATTTGATTTGTCTGCGCCTCGGTATAGCTCAACGCTAACGTTGTTGCCCGAATTGTTTTGCGGTAGCTGAAAACTGCGAAGTATTGCCTTCATAAAACCATCAACTCGGCTTTCTCTGATTTGTCAGCGTTTTCCACGAAAACCTTGTCACCATTAGCTAGGCGGTCATCGACCGACTTGTAAAGCCTCAGTGCTTGGCGAACGAGTGCGGTTTTAGACAAACCCTTCTGATCGCAAAGAGCTTCCAGAACAGCCATTTCCGCTTCCGTTAGATTCAAAGTCATAGTGCGTTTCATGCGGGCCTCCTACACGACGTGATTAGTAATTTCAAGCCAAAAAGTCAACCAAAAATACTCAATAAATAGCTAGACAATAGCTAAAAAATGAGCAACTTTTGAGCTGCCTAGACGAAAAGGAGAGATTCTATGGCCAAACGAAACCAACATGTTGTCCCGCATGATCGAGGATGGGCAGTACGGGGGGCTGGTGCTCAGCGTGCGTCATCCGTGCATTCGACGCAGAGTGAAGCGATCTCTGCTGCTCGCCAAACTGCTCACAATCAGGGATCTGAATTGTTGATCCACGGTCGTAACGGTCAGATCAGAGCGCGCGATTCCCATGGCAACGACCCCTATCCGCCGAAAGGGTGAGAAATGACTGTAAGATTTAAGTTCAAAGGCCGGACATTCTCATCTGCGAGTTCATTGAAATCTGCCTTGCGGCAGGAAATGCGGCGGAATGTCGATCAAGCGGTCCGCCGTGCAGCTTCTGGTACAGGTACGACTGTGCAGAAAACACATGATGGCTATCGCCTGAATGGCTCCCCTGAACAGCTTGCGCGCTTCAATAAGCGGCTGGGGAGATGATCCTCTTCTGAAGGGCATCGCGTTATGCCCTTCAGTGCTATTATTTGCACAAATCCAGTTAGATGATTTTGGCTTTACCGCCTCAACGGAAATTGCTTTTCGCGATACGCAGATAGCTGGCATTGGCGCCCGTTCAGAAAACTAGTCCTTACCCACACGTCAGACCTTGCGGCTCTTGGAAGCCCGCAAAACAACCAATGTCCGATTTAGGGAAGCCGCACCGCAGCAGGAGACGACATGCGAAGGTCCGCTCTGGGCCGTGGTTAGTCATGGAGCGGTATAGTCGCAAATCCCGTTAAACTAGGCGCAGCCCATTTCCAGCGGGTTCGCGTCCAGGGATTACATCCCTGTCCAGATTTGAGACGAATGTTGATGTCAGGTCCTCGTAGAATCTTGGAGATTCAAAATACCAGCGGTGGGATTCCGTCGTGCCGTGTAAATCTGGACTGTTCTTGTAAAGGTTGGAACAATCAAGATTGACCACCTTTTCTGATCTATCATCTGGCGCACCCACTCGACCGAGGCGCCGCGACACGCCAACGCGTTTGATCTCGGAGATCGAAAGAACCTCATCATGCTTACTGAAGTAGTTTGTGATACGGGTAGCGCGTCGGATCATCGATCTGGAGTTTGCGCTCCCATCTTTCATGGACTTACGTGAGATATCTGCGGCGACGAGAGCAATTTGGCTCATAGTCCAGCTTGTTTGCGCGGTAGCATGGTCATCATCAGCATAGTCAAAGGCCTCTCGAACCAAAAACGCACCCATGGAATGCGCCAGAACATGAACGTTCACATCGCAGTCTGGCTCCTGCCTTTCGGCAAAGGGACGGATTGATCAGCCCCACCTAAGTGGTCCAGTCTGAATGTTAGTGCATGATTGGCCTGGGTTCCATCGGGACGATGGTTTCCGGGGCCGGTGGGCGGTAGCCCAAGGCACTATGTGGCCGTTTGGTGTTGTAGTGCTTCCTCCATTGTTCAATCAGGATTTGCGCCTCCCGTAAGCTGTAGAAGACTTCACCATTGAGCAGCTCGTCGCGGAACCGGGCATTGAAGCTTTCACAGTATCCATTCTCCCATGGTGATCCCGGTTCAATGTAAGCGGTCTTGGCTCCGACGGCTGCAATCCAGTCCCGGACAGACTGTGCGATAAACTCAGGGCCGTTATCGGAGCGAATGAAAGCAGGGACACCACGCAGGATGAACAGGTCCGTCAGCGCGTCGATGACCTCGGTCGAGTTCAACTTCCGCTGCACACGGATCGCCAGACATTCCCGACTATATTCATCCAAGATGTTGAGGGTGCGAAACACCTTTCCATCATCCGTTCGATGATGAACGAAGTCATAGCTCCAGACATGATTGCGATACTTCGGTCGCAGCCGGACGCAAGAACCGTCATTCAGCCAGAGCCGCCCTTTTTTGGGTTGCTTCATCGGTACTTTGAGCCCCTCGCGTCGCCACAGACGTTCGACACGCTTGTCGTTCACCAGCCAGCCTGCATCTCTCAGCAAAGCGGCGATCCGGCGATAACCATAGCGACCATACTGGCGCGTCAGCGCGATCATGTCGGCCACCAGGCGATCTTCGTCAGCACGCCCAACAGGCATCCGTCTTTGTGTGGATCGATGCTGTCCCAAGACACGACAAGCGCGACGCTCTGAGATGTGAAACTGGCTTCGCACATGCTCAACGCAGGCGCGGCGACGCGAAGGGCTCAGTAGTTTCCCCGTGCGGCCTCCGATAGGATCAGCTTGTCCAGCGTCAGGTCGGACACGGCCCGGCGCAAGCGATCATTCTCTTTCTGGAGCCGTTTGAGTTCTTTCAGTTGGTCGGTTCCCATACCGCCATATTGCTTACGCCAGCGGTAAAACGTCTGCTCGGTTATCTGCACCTGGCGGATCGCATCAACTCGCGGCATCCCTTGGCCGCATAGCACCTCAACCTGCCGCAACTTCGTGACAATCTCTTCCGGTTTGTGGCGATTAATTCCCATCTTTGATCCTCCGTTTCCTAACTATAGGGGCGGACCACTTCAGTGGGGGAGGATCAGTGTCGAGTGGGAGCACAGGAGCTATCAATCTTCACATAAGTTGAAGAGATTTTCAGCACAGAGCTGGCTTTTTTGCTTGTAAGTTTAGGGTCCAGATTTCTGAGGGGCCTGGTTGGGGCGAGAAAACTCTTTCAACAAACGTATTCGGGGTGTCCACAATATCCGGGGTCTGGTTGATTTTTTGATCCGCTTTCACTTAAGGGTTGCTGAAATCTCTCCCGTGGTTATCTCCATGTGGTTGCAGAAAGCCTTTTTAGAACCGAGGTTTGGATAATTGGCACTTGAGAAAGAAGCTTACGAACAGAATTACCAGCAGTTCCGGTCGCTCAATCAGATCATGTGGCAGGTGCCTGTACTTGCTATGTCCCTAACTGGTGGGCTGTGGTTCGGTGTATCAAAACTTGAAGACAAGCCATTGCTCTCTGTAATGCTGCTGCTAACTGCTGTTATTGGGAACGTGACGCTTGCACTCGTGTTGATGCGTTTTAGGTACGTAATGTCACTGTACCTCAACAAGCTAAAGAGTGCCTATCCGGAAGGATTTGTGGATGCTGGCCAGCCAGACTGCACTAAAGGAAGCTTCCGAAAATTCTTTACTGTCCAAGAGCGCGTTCGACAATTGTTCTCACTCATGCTTTATTGGGCAGCAGGAGCTAGTTTCATCTTGCTCTCAACGGAATGCTACTTCTGGTACGGGCGCTATGTTGCTTCTGATATGAACAAAGGTATTGATTTCTACGAAAGGCACGCCGCCGCGCTTGCTGATGGATATGAGTCCGTGGCATTTGAAGATGCGTATCCGTTTCTTGTTCCGGTTTTTTCTGGTGATCCGCTCACTGTTCTTGATGTCGGCGCAGGAACTGGAAGGGACGCAGCATGGGTGGCTGAGAGGGGGCACGAGGTAGTTGCCGTTGAGCCGTCGGCAGCAATGCGGAGGATTGCGAAATCACTGCATTCTATTGAACGAATCCGCTGGGTCGATGCCGAGCTTCCAAGTTTGGAAGCTACACATCTGGTCCCTGGAACGTTTGACGTGGTTTTAATGCATGCGATGTGGATGCATGTTGCGCCGAATGATCGAGGTCGAGCTCTGGCGCGGATATTTGAACTTACGGGCGTCGAGGGTCGTGTTTTCGTTTCCCTCCGTCTTGGCCCCCACGACAGGGAGCGAGGTATGTATCCTGTGGTTAACGAGGAGTTCATTGGGTTGGCTGAATCGACCGGGTTCTCTGTTGTCTATCACGGTGAGTTTGCGGACCTATTGGGGCGCAAGGAAGTTGTTTGGAAGATGTACGAGCTTAACAAGTGAGGAGCTTGACACCCGCTATGGGGAAATTATGCGCATCAAATCAAATGATTTAGCCGACTTCATCAAGTACTTCGTGAATCCGGAAAACGGCCTCATCTATTATCTCTTCGTTCGTATCACGACCTAGGCTGAATCTTATCGACGAACCAGCTTCTTGCTCGTCTAGGCCTATTGCGTGCAACACATGTGATGGTTCAGGTATCCCGCTCGCGCAGGCTGCACCCGTTGAGGCTGAGACAATCGGTTGTAGAGCCCCAAGAATGTCTTGCGCAGAAAATCCGCTAAATCGGATGTTGGCATTACCAGGATGCCGCTGACCTCCTAAAGGCGGACCGTTCAATGCAACCGGATAATTTAGCATTGTCAGTTTCTGCACAAACCGATCCCGCAGCCTTGCTTGCCGTGCTCGTTCGAGTGCGGCTAAATCACCGCCAAAAAGCGTACTTGCCGCTCCCATCCCCACGCAAAGAGGGGTAGGAAGTGTGCCCGACCGGAGGTGGTTTTGTTGCCCTCCACCAAAGATCAGTGGTTCAATTGATGTCTGTATATCACGTCGGATATACAATGCACCAATCCCCATTGGACCATACATCTTGTGTCCTGAAAGGCTCGCCAAATCAGTGTGTGTGGCTATCTGTGCCGTATCCATGGCGCAGGGAGCTTGTGCACAGTCACAATGAAAAAGCGCGCCATATTTGCCCGCGATCTCGCCAATCCTTTTTATGTCTTGGATGGTGCCGATTTCGTTGTTCACAGCCATGGCTGAGACAACTAAAACATCGTCGTTAATGCTGTGAACAAGATGTTCAAGATCAATCTGACCAATGCTGTTGACCTTTAGTGTTTCAATCTTAAATCCGAGCTGCTCTTGGATCGCTCGGCCTGACGCAAGCACACATTTGTGCTCAATGGGACTCAAGAGAATCCTGCGGCGATTGTTGGTAGCCGCGCGACGGGCAAGCCCGAATAGAGCAAGGTTGTTGGCCTCAGTTGCACCTGAAGTGAAAATGATCTCATCTGGATCAGCGCCGACCAAAGTCGCTACTTCGTTTCGAGCCAATTCAACTGCTTGGTCCGCTTGCCATCCCTTGAAATGGTCAGCTGAATGTGGATTCCCAAAGAATTCGGCAAAATATGGGGACATCCTCGCAAAAACTTCCGTGTCTATGGGGGTTGTTGCTTGGTGGTCAAGATAGAGCATTTCGCCTCAAAAGTATTTATTTACGGTGCCTTACTCGAAAATTGCTACTTCGGAGTTCATCACTCGAGCAGACTATCCTAGCCTGGGGACGCCATCCAGATCGTTGATTGACCCTACCAAATACAGTGGTCTATTGTCGACCTGGATCATTCCTCCAGTTCCAAGGAAAATCAATGCCACGCGGGCCAGTTTTTTTAGACGACTACACTCCACAGCTCTCGGGTCATGAGACATTCCCGCTTCGATATGGTTGGTTGAAGAAGGCATTTGATGCCGTCAATGAATGCGATGGGCAGCCGGGAAACAAATCGGTATTCCTGTCGGGCGAAGCGATTGCCCGGTTTGGTCTTGGCAAAAACATGGTCGCATCAATGCGACATTGGGCTGGCGCTGCAGGCGTCATAGAAGATAGCGATGAGCCCAACACTGTCAGGACAACCGCGCTTGGGCGGAAGATCTTTGGAAAAGATGGCCTCGATCCATATATGGAGGATCCGGCAAGCTTATGGATGGTCCATTGGCAGATCTCAGGCCATCCAAAGAAGACGACGTGGTACTGGAGCTTCAACAACTATCCTGGAGCGACATTTGAGCGAGAGAATCTGGTAAAAGGCATTGAAAAAGTTGCGAAAGATCGCAGCTGGAAGAGAGTCTCGGCCTCAACAATCAAGCGTGATGTCGAATGCTTTGTGCGCACATACGGAGCGCGAAATACTGTGCAAACATCTTATGAAGATGCTCTGGAATCGCCGCTTGCGGAGCTTGGTCTCGTGAAGTCGGTTGGGAAAAAGGATGGGTTTCGATTTGTGCGAGGTCCAAAAGCCACTCTTGGTGCGGGTGTATTCCTGTACGCCCTCATCGACTTCTGGAGGGGCTATTCACAAGCTAGTACACTTTCCTTCGAAGCTATCGCGCATGAGCCTGGGTCCCCGGGGCGCACCTTCCTACTTGACGAAAATGATGTGGCAGGAAGGTTGCTGTCGCTCGAAGACTTCACGAACGGGGTTTTCCGTTGGTCTGAAACTGCTGGGTTGAAGCAGGTCATCCGAGATGGAGAAATCAGCGTTGATGAAGCACTAGGCTTTATTAACGCTGACTATCGCGTCGCATTGGAAAAGGGGGCGGCATAATGAGCCTAACTGGACGCGTCTACATCGCCCGCCGATTTCAGCGTGCGGTACGCATTGATTCTGACTTTGGTGATGCGAAAGCTCTTGAAGGCTTCGTATGTCCGAAATCTTCGGAGGAAGTGCTGACGGCCACCGCTCGTCACGTAGCTCAAACTGGTCATGGTGCCTTCACTTGGACTGGTCCGTTTGGTAGCGGAAAGTCAAGTCTTGTGGTGGCTCTTAGTGCGCTATTGGGGCCAGATGAGGCCCTTCGAAAGCAAGCTTCCACAGCAATTGGGCATGAAGCAGCAAGGGCTGTTTTAGCCGCACTCCCACCCAAGTCAGACGGGTGGCGTATTCTCCCGGTCGTGGGGCGGCGGGATGATCCCGCCGTAGTCATTGGCGAAGCCCTTGAAGCTGCCGGGTTTTGCCGCGGCACCAAGGATAAGAGGTGGACCGACAAGTCGGTAGTTTCTGAGCTCTCTAGAATTTCTACCAGCCGTCCCAATAGTGAAGGTGGATTAATCCTGTTCATCGATGAGATGGGCAAGTTCTTGGAAGCAGCTGCTCACGCTGGATCGGATGTCTATCTTTTTCAGCTCCTTGCTGAAGCGGCTTCGAGAAGCGAGGGTCGGTTTGTTTTAGTGGGCATTCTGCACCAGTCGTTCGAGGATTATGCTGGTCGCCTATCCCGTGAGATGCGTGATGAATGGTCCAAAATTCAGGGGCGATTTGTTGATTTGCCAGTCAATATCGCTGGTGAGGAGCAAATTGAGCTCGTTTCGCGCGCGATCGAGAATAGTCGAGGTCCGGTTTCGCCTGGTAAGCGCGCCGCGTTGGTGGCTGCTGAAATCAAAAGGCGCCGACCTGCATCGTCTGCATATCTCCCGGAGGTCCTGGAGGGGTGTTGGCCAATTCACCCCGTTGTGGCCTGCCTGCTCGGTCCAATTTCGCGCCGCCGCTTTGGGCAAAACCAACGCAGTATTTTTGGTTTCCTAAACTCAGCAGAACCTTACGGCTTTCAAGACTTCGTTCGTCGCGCTTCCGATGAAGATGTATTTGAACCGGACCAGCTTTGGGACTACCTACGTGCCAACTTAGAGCCCTCAATCCTAGCCTCTCCTGATGGCCACAGGTGGGCACTGGCGTCTGAGGCAATCGAACGCTGCGAAGCGCTTGGGGGTGATGAATACCATATCCGGGTTTTGAAGGTGGTCGCCGTAATCGACTTGTTCAAAGAACGCTCCGGGTTAGTCCCGAACATGGCGTTGCTTTTGTGTTGTGTGGGGGGGCTCTCGGAGGAGGAAATTAAGCGAGCCCTCCAGCAACTACAAAAATGGTCACTGATAATTTTCCGCAGATTCTCAGATGCATACGCAGTGTATGCGGGCAGCGACTTTGATATCGAAAGTGCGGTAGGTGAAGCCCTAGAGCATATCCGGGAACTCGATTTTGCCGTACTACAGAAACTTGCTGGATTGCAGCCAATTTTGGCTAAGCGCCACTATCACGAAACGGGTTCTTTTCGGTGGTTTGACGTCCAACTTGCACCGGTGAAGGATCTTGTTGAGAACGCTGCAACGTTCGAACCGCGCAAAGGAACGATCGGGCAGTTTTTGTTAGCGGTACCCACGGAAGGTGAAAGCGCGGAGCGTGCACAAAAAGCTTGCCGTGAGGCGGCGCGCCTTTCCAAAAAATGGGACATCATTGCGGGTATATCGCAGCGAGCTTGGGCAATCACTGATCTTGCACGGGAGCTGATTGCTCTAGAATCCGTAAAAGACGAACATCCAGACCTTGCGGGTGATCCAGTGGCTCAGCGGGAAATAAGTGCACATCAGGCTGCATTACAGGGGCATCTAGAAGCAGAACTGCGCCATGCGTTTGACAACGCTACCTGGCATCGAAAGGGCAGAAAAGAACAGCATTGGCGTAGTGCTGAACTCAACGGCATTGCTTCACAGCTCGCAGATGTCCGCTTCTCAAAAACCCCTCGCATCCACAACGAGCTTCTTAATCGTATCAAGCCTTCAAGCAACGCCGTCGCTGGTCAAAACGCACTCCTGCGCCACATGGTTGTGAATGAGGGTCGTGAGCGACTCGGAATCGAGGGCTTCCCTGCAGAAGGGGGGCTGTTCGCCTCACTTCTAGAGGCAACGGGCCTCTATTCAGAACACCAACATGGCTGGCGTTTTGTAGCGCCCGAGAACGGGAGGGATCCATGTGGATTAGCGCCGCTATGGGCTGCGGCGGCTGAATACCTTACGGACTGTGAAGACAGGACAGTTCATGTCTCCGAGATCTATGATCTTTGGTCGTCACCACCGTTTGGGCTGAAAGAAGGGCTCATGCCGGTGCTCGCAGTGGCCTTTATACTGTCACGGCGGGACAAAATAGCTATCTATCGGCAAGGCGTCTTTCAGCCACGTTTCAAAGACGTTGATGTGGAGATGCTAGCAACGGATCCCACCGAAGTTCAGCTTAGATGGATGGATCTGTCGGAAGTTGCCCGAAAACTGTTGTCGGGCATGGCAGATGTCGTTCGAGGCCTTGATGAAAGCAATAGCCTTTCTCACCTGACGCCGATTGACGTAGCGCGCGGGCTAATATCTGTTTTCGAACGGCTTCACGCTTGGACAAAACGCACGACCCGACTTTCAGCCAATGCTGTACATGTGCGCAACTTGTTCAAACATGCGAGAGACCCAAACAAATTCCTGTTCGATGACATCCCAGCTACATTTGGGATAAAGACCGGGTTGGTGGAAGAAGCTGATCTGTCTTCTATTGTGGACGACGTCCGCGACGGCCTCAAAGAACTCACAACCGCTTACCCCTCGATGTTGCACAGACTCATGGAATTGATGCTTCAAGAGCTGCAAGTCCCAAATGCATCTCCACAAGCTTTGGCGGAATTGCGTACAAGAGCCGAAAACATCAAATCACTCGGCGGCGACTTTCGGTTGGATGCGTTCGTAGCGCGGCTTTCACAGTTTGATGGCACAGTTGCCGATATTGAAAGCATCGCAAGTTTTGCCGCGGACAAACCACTTCATGCTTGGACCGATCCAGATGTTGACAAGGCTGCAATCGAAACCACGGCGCTTGCGCAGCAGTTCATTAGGAATGAATCCTTCGCACGCGTTAAGGGTCGACCCGACAAACGTCATGCTATGGCTGTGGTGGTTGGAGTTGATGGAAGACCTGCCCCGCTCCACGAAGAATTCACGATTACTGATGCAGATCGACAAGCAGTTGACGACTTGATCGCACGAGTGGGGGCGACACTATCCGAAGCCGATCCTGACCGGCGCAATGTCATCCTTGCAGCTCTCGCCGAGTTGAGTGCTCTCTATATGGATCCTGTTTCTGAAAACGTGTCAGGTTCAGGAATAGATGAGAGGGTAGTACCATGACCCCTTCGGAGTCTACAAAACATGTTCTCGGGCTATCTGGTGGGAAGGACAGCGCCGCTTTAGCCGTTTACATGCGTCAACATCATCCGGAACTCGATATCGAGTATTTCTTCACAGACACTGGTAAAGAGCTGCCCGAGGTTTACGAGTTTCTTGGGAGGCTGGAAGGGTTTTTGGGCAAAACAATACTTAGGCTGAATCCTGACCGCGATTTTGACTTTTGGCTAAAACGATACAAGAGCTTCTTGCCATCTCCTCAAACTAGGTGGTGCACTCGACAGTTGAAACTTAGACCATTTGAGCATTGGATCAGACCTTTGCTCGATGATGGCATGTTGGTTCATAGCTACGTGGCAATTCGTGCAGATGAAGAATATCGCGAAGGCTACAGTTCAAAAAACGCCAACTTAGTGGTGAAGCTTCCGTTTAAGGAAGATGGGGTGGACAAGGCGGGGGTGCATGAGATTCTCGATGACTCGGGGCTTGGATTGCCACGATACTATGACTGGCGATCCCGAAGTGGTTGTACATTCTGCTTTTATCAACAGAAGATCGAATGGGTCCGCCTAAAGGAAAACCATCCGGAAGCATTTGAGGAGGCGAAGTCCTACGAAAAGGATGCTGTTGCCCACGGCTCACCGTTTACGTGGTCTCAAGGCGAATCCTTGGACGAGCTCACAAGGCCGGAAAGAGTGGCTCAGATCAAAGAGGACTACGAGAAAAGGTTGGAGCGCCTGCGTGCTAAAAAACAAGACAACCCTCTTCGAAACCACTCCGAAACGATAGATATTGATGAACTGTTTGGGCAATCAAAAGCTTGTTTGGCTTGTCACAAGTAAACCAAGGGGAAAGTGTGCTTTCTAGAACCTAGCTCTTATTCCAGCCACCCATGAAGGTTTTTCCAAGCTATTTCGGACAGCCTAGCAGAACGCTTGTTAACGAGCTCTAGATCCCAACTGCTGGTAAGCTTTGACAAAGGCACAAGCAACGGTGAGTAATTTGCGCTCGCTAGGACTTCTTCGCCTCGACCAGGTAGATCAAGATCTTGTGCTTTAGCCTCAGCGCGCACATCGTCGAATTCCTGCGCAGTGCGTGCTGCCAGCGCTTTGAAACCTGCGCGTTTTTTTGTCCAAGAGTGATTAGACATAACAATATTCTGGTCTTTGGGAAGAAGTGTAAGATTGCCTAAAGTATCTACGGTGTCGTGATCCTCGTAAATCTTCTGATCCCAGTTGGACCCAATTCCCCTTTGTGGAGCAACATGTTCGATTTCCATTGCTGAGAGTTCCCGCCAGGCCTCAGGTTCCATGGTTTTATGAAGTCCTGAACGACCTGGAATGGTCAAGCCAGGGTTGCCGGGATCAGCTTCTGCATCTTTAGATGCAGCGGCAATCAGGAATTGGGCTGTCGGGCGAGACTTCGAGTAAATCGGGCACTGTACAACCCTTTTGGACCAATCAGATTGGTTATCAATTTTCTGCTCGGTTAAAGCGGCAGCCAACGCTTGTTTAAGCAGCGTAACATCGATGGTGCCTGTGCGGCCCTTTGGGTCCGCAGCCAGAGCGCTGATACCGTCCCCTTCAGCCATAACGCGTCGATATACAGCGTCGATGTTGTTGGTTGTACCAAAGGCACCGCGCCAGATCGCAGTGAATGCAGCGCATGCCTTTATTGCTGCTTCCAAGTCTGTAATTGCAGACCGCTTCGCATCGGGCTCGACGGCCGATAGTACGCTTCCATAGAACCGAACCAACGGAGCTATTGTTACTGTATGGTTGAGGCTGCGTAGATACTCGAAAGCTACTTTCGCCTCTGGATCGTTGACCGTGCCGAGATTAGCCTCACCCGCTACGGCCCAAGCATTCGACATGAATTCTGCCACATCTCCTAGCCGACGTACAAAAGCCTGCTGGAATTCAGGAGAGCCATCGGGGTCTTCGAACCTTTGGCGAAGATAACGTCGCTGTTCATTCAGTTTTGTGCCAAGTTTCTGGCCAGTGTCTGACAAGGCAAACGAAACCAACATTGCTGATGTGGCCTTCTGAACTTTGTCAGTCTGCTCTATAAATTGGTCTAGGTACCCTTTGATACGCAGAACCTGGATATGCGCCATAGAGTTCTCATAGGCTTCGAGGCCAACGGATTCGATAATCCTTGGCTCGAATGTTTCGAAGGCTGTAAGAGGTTCCCCAGTCGTATTTAGTGCTTCAAACATGTCGAAAGCATCATCTTCACTACCAGTTTGTACAACTGTGAATGCCATCCTTTGTTGCGCGTAGTGTGCAAAAATCAAACAGCAAAATGCGTCCCGGAACCTCCTATCGGCTACTGTCTCATCAAGTGAATTCAACCGTTCAACAACTGCAGCCGGTATTTCGTAGCCCAAGAGCTGCGTACCGAACTGAGGAACAACAGCTTGCTCTACAAGGTTTGCTTGCTCTTCCGATGGCTTTCCTAGTCGCTTCAACCGATTGACAATATGGCTGAATATCTTCTCTACATTGCCAAACGTATCCTGATTTTCCGCGCTCTTTTTCGGCTTGAACTCCTTTTGAGAGGTATCCTCGGTCTGAGAGTGTTCGATGTATTGCCAAATTAGACTAGCTATCGCACCGTCGTACTTCGCGGTGTCAGGTTGAGACGACCAGACATCGACAAACGATCTAATCAATCGAGGATAGTATCGATGCAGCCCTTTTCCGGTGCGGCGGTCCAAAATAATGCAATCTTGTAGCTCTGGTGATAGCTTGTCGAGCTCCGTTTTTAGCCAGCCATCCGCTTCGGTTCCGTCCCTCTCAAGTCCTTTCCGAAGTTTGGCTATTTGGTTGTGCAGACCGACGAATATCAGGATGAAAGTTGAGAGGCGCTGTTGCCCATCAATGATTGTCATCACAGATCGCGGCATTTCATTCCGATGAACGGGCTTAACTGTGGCGTAGGTTGTGTCGTGAATGGCAATCACTGTTCCGAGGAAGCTGATCGTTTGGGGTCGTGCTGGAAACTGACAAAGACCGTGCAATACATCCTCGAAAAGACGATCCACGTTGCCTTTGTCCCACCGGTACTCTCGTTGGTATGCGGGAATGTAGCAACCTTGGCCTGGCTCAAGCAGGAACTCTCGAACACTGCGAGGATTGGCGCGAAAGGCGTCTTTTACATCAATGGTCATGCCGAATCTTGTTCCTGCAAAATGAGTTAGCGTTTAGTAATTGTTATCAGAACATATATGCGCCTCAACCTGAAGATGCGAATGCCACCAACCCTTGACGAATAAGGCTTCACTACCTCGGCGTTGATGACAAACGGGTGACCGGGCTGTGCACGCCCGGCCACCCTGCTCCTGTGTCAGGAGTGTCGGTTGGGTTCTTCGCGGTTGTCCAACCGTTCCTGAAGCCAGTCCAGGACCTCGCTTTCGACCCATCCCACTCTGTTCGAGCCCAGCTGTACCCTTCTTGGGAATAAGCCTGCTTTTTCCAGTCGTGCGATGTGTTGCGGCGAATACAGAACCAACTCCTTCAGCTGGCGTTTTGAAAGTAACCTCATCACGATGTCTCCATGATTGAAGAGCATCGCGATGCCCTAGGGTTGACAAAAGCCCAGGCCAGATGAGGTTAGGTCGGTCGAGCTAGCGCTCCAAGCCGGAAACGAGATTAGAGCTGCCTCACATTGCCACACCTAAGGTGCGAATGGTCGCAATTGGATCAAGCTTGACGCCTGCGCCTATCTGATCAATCGTAGGTCTTAGGCGGGCGTTTTTGGGGTGAGGACTCGAACCTTTCAACCAAAATTGGTCCCCGGGTATCAGTGTGGGTACTGGAGAATTATCGAACTGAGGTAATTCTTTATGATCAATATCATACAGAGACAAATACGGTCCTCTCCTGGCACCATTTCTTCCCTGAAATGAAACACGAAATCACCCGCCTGCCAACGGGTGGGATGTCGCGCGCTCATACCGCGCTTTTCGCACCGCACAGTTGCCGACAAGACGCGTGATTCCTTTATTTCCTTGGGCACCCCCCCCCTTCGCGGTAGACTGACCGTCGGGCTTTGCCCGGTAGTTAAGTAAGTGGGTGTGGAAGTGGAACGCGTGACGCCGATCGACGAGATGATCGAGTATGCGCTGGAAGAGCTAATGGCGGGGGATGACGGTCGGCGGCGAGGATTGGTCAGGCACATGTGCCTGAAATTCCCCTCGGAACCGGCCCTGTCGCTGGTCTTTGCCTTGACCTCGGCTGGCGCGATGATCGAGGACAACCTGGTGCGCGATGGCGAGTCCGGGGATATTGCTCCTCTGGCCTACAAGCTGGCAGCGGTCCTGGCAGGCGACATCTATGCCGTGGAAAGCATGGGGCACCAACCCGCACGCACCCGCGACCTTCTGCATTTCTGGCGGCGAGTGGACGACTATTTCCTGGAGCTGTGAGGGCGCGCCCTCAGACCATGCGAATCACATCCTTGTCGATCGACAGCATGTAGCCGCGCCGGGCGATGGTTTTGACCAGAAGCTCAGACATCATCTGATTGCCCAGCGCATCGCGCAGGCGCTTGATCCGCGTGGCCCCGGCGGCCTCTTCACAATCGCTGGCATCGCGACCGGACACCACCGCCTCCAACTCGGCACCGGACAGAACCTCGTCGTCCATGCGCGCCTCGGCGAGGACGGACAGGGTTTCGATCGCGGCTTCGGTCAGCGTGAACTCCATGTTGTTCAGATAGACCGTGCGTTCCTCACGCGAGATCAGCAGCGAGTTGACCTGAATGCCCGCGCGCTCGATCTCACCCATGCGGCGGTTGAGGCCAATGATGGTGGTCAGAAACACCAGCGCGGCCACCAGAAGTGCGGTGGAGAACACCAGCAGCACGAAGATCACCACCCGGTAGCTGGTCAGCGTATCGGCAAATGCCGTTCCGCTTTGGGCCAGGATCTCAAGCAGCTTGATCTCGGCCCCCGAGGTCAGGTCATCATTCTCGATGAAGATTTGTTCAACCCGCATGTTGAAGGCATTCGCATCCGGCAGGTTGATGAACAGCAGAACCGCAGCCCCCAGCAGAATGGCGACGATCACCGCCATGCCGACGGGCACGACTCGCCCACCGGACAAGGCGGGCATGCGGCGGGTTTCAGAAGCGAAGGAAGTAGGCTCCGGCACTGTCTTTCCTCTGGTTCAATCCGTTTGCATCAAAAATGCCCAGCACGTTCAGCAGGGTCCAGCCATCGCGGCCAATCCGCCCGGCGATCTGTCGGGCGGCGGCCTGTTTCGATCCGCAGGCCGTGTCCGGAAGCTCGATCACACCGTAGTGCAGTTTCAGTGGGTTGTCGCGCTTGGCCTTGTAGTCGGCATAGCATCCCGCCTCTGCGGGCAGGGCCAAGGCAGCCATCAGGCCAAGGGAAAGGAGTGCATGTTTCATCATGGTGTGATCCTGCGCATCGATGCCGAGTTATTCAATAACAAAAGGGGGTTCGGCGCGTTGTTATGCCATGACAAGCGGCCGATATTGTGTGGCAGAGCCCCCTGACCCCATCGTTGTCTCATCCCGAATGCATGACCCCATGCCCCAACAGGAGAAACGACAATGATGACCCCGTTTGCCCGCCTCGCCACCGCCCTGACCCTGAGCCTGGGCATTGTTCTGAGCCCGATCAGCACCGCCCCCGCCCGCGCCAACGACAATACGGACGCCTGGGTTGCCGCCCTTCTGGGCCTGGCCATTGTCGGTGCGATCATTGATGACAAAAACGACCGCCGCCGCGACCGTGATGTGCATCGCCCAGATCGCTGGGATCGCAAGGCCCTGCCCGGCCGCTGCCTGAAGCGGTTCGAAACCCGTGACGGTACGAAACGCTTCTGGGGCGCGCGCTGCCTTGAACGCCACTATGCCCGCGCTCACCGCCTGCCGGCCCGTTGCGAGGTGACCATCAAGACCCGCAACCGTCACGGTGACCGCGTGCGCCGCGATGTGTTCAAGCCGCGCTGCCTGCGTCGTGAAGGCTACACCGTTGCCGGTCGCCGCTGACAGAGGCACCTGACCACACCGGCGCGGTGCGTATCCCCAATAACCTGGCCGCGCCTTCCGGCCCCCGCGTGAGAGTGGCATGCGGGGGTCGACCTGGCGGGAGGGCATGGCCTCCCGCCTTTTTTCTTGCCCCCCGTCCGGTGATGCGCGACACGAAAGCATGGACAAACAGACCCCCGATTTCAGTTTCGAGCAGGCCGCGATGATGCGCGGCTTTTCCCGTATCGCCGGTGTGGACGAGGTGGGCCGCGGTCCGCTGGCGGGCCCGGTGACCGCCGCCGCCGTCATCCTGGACCCCAACCGCATCCCGCCCGGGCTGAACGATTCCAAGAAACTGACCGCGAAACGGCGCGAGGCGCTTTACGAACAGATCCTCGACATGGCCGAAGTCTCGATCGCCCATGCCACAGTCGAAGAGATCGACGAAATCAACATCCTGCGCGCCTCACACCTGGCGATGGAACGCGCGGTGGCCGGCCTTGAAACCCCACCCGACCACGTGCTGATCGACGGCAACCAGGTGCCGCGCGGCCTGACTGTTTCCACCGAGACGATCGTCAAGGGCGATGCGCGCTCATTGTCGATCTCGGCGGCCTCAATTGTGGCCAAAATATGTCGAGATTATGTCATGGTGGATTTGGCGCAACAGCACCCCGGATACGCATGGGAAAAAAACGCCGGATACGGAACCAAAGCGCATATGGAAGGGCTTCGAAATCTTGGGGTGACCCCACACCATAGACGTTCGTTCAAACCCATCCACAATATCTTGTATCAAGAGTAAATCGTAACCCGTTGATTCAAAAAAGAATTTGACGGCGAATCCCTCCTGACTCATTCTGGACCCACCAAAACGAGTGCGAATGCACCGATCCCCAGAGCGTGAAAACACGCCGGTACAATGAGGCAGAAATGACGACGAAAACCAAAACAAAAGCGGCTCTCGAGCTGCCCCTGAACCAGATTCTGGATGGTGACTGCATCGAACGGATGAACAGTCTGCCGGAGAACTCCGTCGATCTGATTTTTGCCGATCCGCCCTATAATCTGCAGCTGAAAGGCGAGCTGCACCGCCCGGACAATTCCAAAGTCGACGCGGTCGACAATGACTGGGACCAGTTCGACAGCTTCCGCGTCTATGACGAGTTCACCCGCGCCTGGCTGAAAGCCGCGCGCCGCATCCTGAAACCCAACGGTGCAATCTGGGTCATCGGGTCCTATCACAACGTGTTCCGCATGGGCGCCGAGCTGCAGAATCAGGGCTACTGGATCCTGAACGACGTGGTCTGGCGCAAGTCGAACCCGATGCCGAACTTCCGCGGCAAGCGCTTTACCAACGCCCACGAAACCCTGATCTGGGCCTCGAAGGGCGAAGGCGCCAAATACACGTTCAACTACGAAGCGCTGAAGGCGCTGAACGAAGGCGTGCAGATGCGTTCCGACTGGGTCATTCCGATCTGCACTGGGCACGAGCGTCTGAAGGACGAAAACGGCGACAAGGCGCATCCGACCCAGAAACCCGAGGCCCTGCTGCACCGCGTTCTGGTCGGCTGCACCAACCCCGGTGACGTGATCCTGGACCCGTTCTTCGGCACCGGCACCACCGGCGCGGTCGCCAAGATGCTGGGACGCGATTTCATCGGCATCGAGCGTGAAGAGGCCTACCGCAAGGTGGCCGAGAAGCGGATTTCCAAGATCCGCAAGTTCGACAAGGAAGCCCTGACCACCACGCCGTCGAAACGCGCTGAACCGCGTGTGCCCTTCGGCCAGCTGGTGGAACGCGGCATGTTGCGCCCGGGCGAAATGCTGGTCAGCCCCCGTGGCAAGACCGCCAAGGTGCGCGCCGATGGCACGCTGATCTCGGACGATGTGCGCGGTTCGATCCACCAGGTGGGCGCGGCGCTGGAAAGTGCGCCCAGCTGCAACGGCTGGACCTATTGGCACTTCAAGCAGGACGGCAAACGCGTGCCGATCGACGTGCTGCGTCAGCAGATCCGCGCCGAGATGAACTGACCCAACGGGTCCATCCAGACAGAATTGGCAGGGGGGCGTAAGACCCCCCGCAACAGAGGTACCGCCAGTGCCTGTGGCCCATCCACGGCACTATCTCACTGACCCCGCCCTTGTGGCGGGGTTTTTTTTGGCCTCTATAAGGGGCATGACCCCGGTGCTCTATTCCTTCCGCCGCTGCCCCTACGCGATCCGCGCCCGGCTGGCCCTGGCCAGCGCTGGGGTAACGGTCGAGCTGCGTGAGGTGGTGTTGCGAGACAAGCCCCCAGCCTTCTTGGAGGCTTCGCCAAGCGCGACGGTGCCTTGCCTGGTGGCGGGCGAGGTGCTGGATGAAAGCCTGGACATCATGCTCTGGGCCTTGGCGCAAAACGATCCTGAGGGGTTGTTGGCTGAGCCCGCACCGGAGCTGATTGCCGAGTTTGACGGGCCGTTCAAACGTGTGCTGGACCTGACGAAATATGCGGTGCGCTATCCGGACAGCGACCCGGAACAAACCCGTGCCGAGGCGATGGAGGTGCTGGGCACGCTGGAGGTTCAGCTCTCCGGCGGCTGGCTGTTCGGAGGCCGACCCCACCTGCCCGACCTCGCCATCCTGCCCTTCGTCCGGCAATTCGCAATGATCGACAAGCCGCGCTTCGATACCGAGGCGACTCCGCGTGTTTCAGCATGGTTAGAGACATTCTTGGCCTCCGACCGCCTGGCGAAAGTCATGCAGAAACGCCCAGCCTGGCAGTCGGGCGATGCGCCGGTGTTTTGGCCTAGCGAATGACCGGAGGCGGCAGGGTGCCCGCCTTGTAGGGCGCCCAGTCGGTGATCTCGGGGTAATACATGCCGCGCCATTTGCGCACGCGCTTGTTCATGACCCGTCGCCACAGGGGCGGGATCATCGCCGCCACCGTCATCACCGGATAGCCATAGGGCAGCTGCGGTGCTTCGTGATCCGGGTAGGTCTGCAAAAGCGGAAAACGCCGCGCGGGCTTGTAGTGATGATCCGAATGGCGCTGCAGATTGATCAGAAGCCAGTTCGACGCCATTTGGTCCGAATTCCAGCTGTGATGCGGCCGCACGGGTTCGTATTTGCCCTCGCCCAGATGTTTGCGGGTCAGGCCGTAGTGTTCGACGTAGTTGGTCAGCTCCAACTGCCAGATCGCGATAAACGCCTGCCAGATGAACAGGGCCAGCCCCAGCCAGCCTCCGAAGATCACCGCCAGAATCACCGCCACCATCTGCAAGGCGCCATAACGCCAGAACGGGTTGGCAGCGTCGAGCGGGCTGAGGTCGCGTCGCGCCAGCATCGCCTTTTCCGCCCGCCAGGCCGACCCCGGCCCGGTGCGCAGCACGCGGAAGAAATAGCGGTGAAACCCCTCGTTATAGCGCGCGGTCACCCCGTCGCGGGTGGTGCCGACATGGGGGTGGTGGACCAAGAGGTGCTCGGTGCGAAAATGGCTGTAGAGCACGGTGGCCAGCAACAGGTCCGCCAGCCAACGTTCGAACCGGTTGGATTGGTGCATCAGCTCATGGCTGTAAACGATACCCACCGCCCCGGTCAGCACGCCGACGCCGAAGAAGACGCCGAATTTTTCCCACAGTTCCAGATGCCCGGCCCGGGTCACATACCAGAGCGTCGAATAGATCAGCACAACCTGGATCGGCAGCCAGATCCAGGTGATCAGCCGATACCAGAACAGGTCCTTCTCAGGCGTTTCCGTGTCCGGGTTCTGGGTATTGCGGCCAAGCGTCGCGTCCAGGATCGCATAGAGCCACCAGGTGCCCATCGGCGGCAACAGCAGAAACCAGCCACCTTGCGTGGCGGCCAGCCAGACCGTGGGCAACAGCGACAGCGACAGAGCAAAGGGCAGGGCGCTGGACAGTTTCGAAACTTTGGACGCGGGAACCATGACGGACCTCTCTTGTACCCCCGGCGAGTGCCTTACAGGAAAATCCCTTTGATCTCAATGCGACACAGGGGGCGACAGGGTAGACCGCGCCAGGTCAAAGGCCTTGCGCATCACCGTGGGCAGATCACTGGGCCGCACATGCTGAAAGGCACCGCGTTCAGGTTCGGCGTCCTGAGGCAATTCCGCCACGCGAACGGCCAGACGCAGATGGAAATGAGTAAACGTATGGCGCACCTCGGCCCCCGGGTCGCGCCAGTCGGCGGCAATGGGTGGGTCTTCGCTGGGATCATCGCCCCACTCCGCCCCGGGCCAGCCCAGCATCCCCCCCAGCAAACCCTTGTCAGGGCGACGTTCGACCAGCCATGCGCCATCCTCCCGCCGGGCAAGATAGGCGATGCCATAACGGGTGGGTTTCGGCGTCTTAGGCGTCTTCTTTGGCAAACTCGCCTGCACCCCGCCTTCGCGGGCCAAACAGTCTCTATTCCACGGGCAAATGCCACAGGCTGGGTTCTTCGGGGTGCAGATCGTGGCACCCAAATCCATCACCGCCTGGGCGTAGTCTCCGGGCCGCTCAGCCGGAGTCAGATCGGCGGCCAGGGTGGTCAGCTCCGGCTTCGCCGTGGGCAGCGGCGTTTCCACCCGAAACAGCCGCGCCATCACCCGTTCAACATTGCCATCAACCACGGTTTCGGCCCGATCGAAAGCAATCGCCGAGATCGCGGCAGAGGTATAGGGACCGATGCCCGGCAGCTCCATCAACCCTGCGCGCGTGTCGGGAAAGCCCCCGCGCGCCGTAACCTCGCGGGCGCATTTGAGCAGATTACGGGCCCGAGCGTAGTAACCCAGCCCGGCCCATTCCCCCATAACGCGTGCGTCCTCAGCCGTGGCCAGATCCTGCACCGTGGGCCAGAGGGTCAGAAAGCGGGTGAAATAGTCCTTCACCGCGGCCACGGTGGTCTGCTGCAACATGACCTCGGACAGCCAGACGGCATAGGGATCCGGCACCACGCCCACCGCACGATCGGCGGGGGAAACGCGCCACGGCAGAACCCGCGCGTGGCGGTCATACCAGGCCAACAAATCCGCCGAAGACGGGGGCGCCTTGCCATCACGCATTTGTTTTTACCCTTCTGCCGATTGTTATGGCATAGCGCCGCCGGACCCCTAGAATAGCGGCCATGAGCAAGGACGCCAGACATAGTGCGAAACGGGGCGCAAAGGAGCCCCAGAAAAAGCCTGAACGCCGCATGCGCGGGTTCGAACGCACGGCCTCGCTGCTGACGTCGCGGATTCGCAAGGTTGGCGAAAGCCGTGGCTTTGCCGTGTCGCGCCTGCTGACTCATTGGGCCGAGATTGTTGGCGATGCGACCGCCAGCATCGCCCGGCCCGTGGATGTGAAATACGGGCGTGAAGGCTTCGGTGCCACGCTGACCGTGCTGACCACCGGGGCCCAGGCGCCGATGCTGGAGATGCAGAAGGAACAGCTGCGCGAAAAGGTCAACGCGGTCTACGGCTATGCCGCCATCGCCCGCGTACGCATTACCCAAACCGCGCCCACCGGCTTTGCCGAGGGGCAGGCGCAATTCACCCCGGCACCGAAGCCGGAAAAACAGATGACCCCGCAGGTCAAGGAAAAGGCGGCCGAGACCGCTGCGCCGGTGCAGGACGATAGTCTGCGCGACGCCCTTGAAAGGCTGGGACAGAACATCCTATCTCGGCAGGACAACAGAAAAGGCTGAAACATGGACCGTCGTGCATTTACTCTTTCCCTGGGAGCGCTGGCCGCCGTTGGTGGTGGTGCCTACCTGATGACGCAAAAGGATGGCGCGCTGCCCGGGATTACCCCGGCGATGGCCGCGGATGGGGACGTGACCCCCGCTGCCGATATCGTGATGGGCGACCCGGATGCGCCGGTTACCGTGATCGAATACGCCTCCTACACCTGCCCGCATTGCGCCAACTTCCATGTCGACAGCGGCGCGCGGCTGAAAGCCGAATACGTTGATACCGGCAAGGTCAAGTTCATCCACCGCGAGGTCTATTTCGACCGCTACGGCCTCTGGGCCGGCATGATTGCGCGCTGCGGTGGTGACATACGGTATTACGGCATGAATGACCTGATCTATCGCGGCCAGCGCGACTGGATCGGCTCGGGCGATCCGGATGAAGTTCTGGAAAACCTCAAGGCGCTGGGCCGCACCGCCGGTATGAGCAATGATCAGATGGAGGCCTGCCTGAACGACCGCGCCATGGCCGAAAGCATGGTTGCCGCCTATCAGCAGAATGCCGCTGCGGACGAGATCAACGCCACCCCAACCCTGGTGATCGACGGCGAGAAACATTCGAACATGTCCTATGACGACCTGAAGGCGATCATCGACGCCAAGTTGGGCATGTAAATCAAGTTCTTTGGTGGGCGAGGCAGCGCCTTGCCCACCGGTTAGACCCTATTTCAGCCCAATCCGGCTGAACTCCGCCTCCAGCAGGCCCCAATCCGACAGTTCCAGACGCACCGGCACAGTCAGCACCTTTGGCCGGAAAGTTGCAGGCAGGCGCACCGCGTCCTTCTCCGTCGTGACCAGCTGTGCACCCATGGTGAACGCCTCCATCTCGAGCCGTTTCATCAAGGCCTCGGTCAGCGGTTGGTGATCGCCCAGCGCCTCGGCGCGACGCAGGTTCGCGCCCAAGCCACGCAGGGTGGCAAAGAACTTCTCAGGATGGCCGATTCCGGCAAAGGCCAGCACATCGAGCCCCTGCCAACCCATACCGGTCATTAGCGGTTCCAGGTGACCGGTGACATGCGGGCAGGGCGGGTTGATCCATGTGGCCGCAAAGCTTTTCTGCGCGCCATCCGGGCCAATCGACAGCAGCAAATCCGCACGAGTTAGTCCCACGTCTACCGGCTCACGCAGCGGCCCCGCCGGAATGCAGCGCCCGTTGCCAAAGCCTTTCGCCGCGTCCACCACGACAATGGACAGGTCCTTATCCACACCGGGGTTCTGGAACCCGTCATCCATCAGGATCGCCTGGGCACCTGCCGCCTCGGCAGCCTTGATCCCGGTAACCCGATCCTTCGCGACCCAGGTGGGCAGGAACGCGGCCAACAGCAAGGGTTCATCTCCGACCTGGTCAGCGGCGTGGATGCGCTCCTCAACCCGCAGCGGACCCTGTTCCGAGCCGCCGAACCCGCGCGAGACCGCGTGCACCGCAATGCCCATCGCGCTCAGCTTCTGAGCTAAGGCAATCACAGTCGGCGTCTTGCCCGTGCCGCCTGCGTTGATATTGCCCACGCAGATCACCGGCACCCCGGCACGATAGCCGCCGGCGCGAGCCAATCGGCACGCTGTTGCGGTGGAATAGAGCCTTCCGAGCGGCGCCAGCAGACGTGCCCGCCAGTCGGGGCGCGCAGGGTCGGTGAACCAGAACAAGGGGGCTCGCATATCAGACTCCTCGCCGATCCAGGTTGTCCAGAATCAACTCGCAGATCCGGTCGGTCACCTCGGCCCCGGCGGTCGAGACTTCCCAGGCCGCCGCAGCCATCGTGGCCGCGCGTTCGGGGGACAGGAGCGCTTCTAGCTCATCGCCCAGCGTCGTCGCGTCTCGCACCCGCCGCGCCGCGCCCGCTTCGGCCAGGCGATTGAACCGTTCACGAAACCGCGCCGGGTGCGGGCCGAACAGGATTGCCGAGCCCAAGGCCGCCGCCTCATGCGGGTTGCGCGGCGCCTGACCGTCAAAGGTCTGTCCCATCACGGTGACTGGCGCCAGCCGATACCACAGCCCAAGTTCCCCTGGCTGGTCTGCGACCAGGATCTGCACATCGGGCCCGGGCTCGTCATCCGCGCTGCGCAGGGCAACGCGCCAGCCATCTTCGCAGAGCCGCGCGGCCAGGCCCGGGCCGTCCGAAGGGCATTCGGGCACAAGGATCAGCAACAGGCGATGTGACCGACGCGAGGCCTGGCGGTGGGTGTCGATCACCACGGCCTCTTCGCCCGGGGCAACGCTAACCGCCAGCCAGACCGGGCGGGCGGCGAAGATAGCGGCAAGGTAGTCACGTTCGTTTTCCACATAAGGCAACGGTGCGCTACCCTCCTGCAGAAAGCCCGACAGTTCGACCTGGTCCGTGGTGGCGCCCAACCGGCGCAGGTTGCGCGCGCTCTGCTCATCCGCCGCCAGGATATGGTCAAAACACCGCAACAGCGCCTTGACCATCCCAGGCCGCCAACGCCATTTCTGGCTGGCCTCATCGGGCATGCGCCCGTCGATCATGACAATGGGCAAATCGGCCTCTGCCATGCCGGATAACAAGACCGGATGCAGTGCCCGATCCGCCCAAACCGCCAAATCCGGCTTCCAGTGGGTCAGGAAGACCTCGATCGCCTGTGGGACCTCATAGGGGGCGTACTGATGCAAGGCAGTTGCAGGCAGCAGGGCTTCCAGCTGGTGGTGCAGACTGAACCGTTCCGTGGTGACCAGCACATTCAGGTCCTCACGCTCCACCCCAAGGCGGGCGATCAGTTCCGGCAGGGCCATCGCCTCGCTTTCACCGCCTGCATGGAACCAGACCAATGGCCCGTCAGGGCGCGGTTGCGAGGACTCGCCCAGCCGCTCGCCCCCCCGTGCGGGGTCTTCATCCCCCGCCCGAGTACGGGTGACCAGACGCTGACGCGCCCAGGGCAGGCCACGCCTGCGCTGCTGGGTCAAGAGCAGCTGCAGCCCGGGCGCGAACCCCATGGGACGGTTCAGCTGCCCAGTTCCTCGGTCGGGGAGGCCTCGGCCTCTTCCTCGCGCAGGCGGTGCAGATGGGCGATGTAATAGCGCATATGCGCATTGTCGACGGTGCGCTGGGCGGCCGCCTTCCAGGCGTCATAGGCGCTGTCGTAATCCGGGAAGATCCCGACCACGTCGATCGCCTCGACATCCTTGAAGACATTCTTGGTGGGATCGACGAGCTCGCCGCCGAAAACCAGGTGCAGACGCTGGGCCATAGCTGTCCCTTTCTTGACTGTTCAGGCGCAACTTATGCGATGGACGCGCGGGTTGAAAGGTCAGAAGGGCCAGTCGCCCCGGCCCAGCGCGGTGAGCGCGGCAATGATCCGGTCGAAACTGTCCCGGGCGCGGGTCACGGAGGTGCGGCCGCGCAAGTAGCCATGGGTCAAGCCGGGCTCCTCAATGCAATGGGCCTTGCCTCCAGCGGCCTTGATCCGGTCCGCGTAGGCCTGGGCATCATCCGCGAGCGGGTCACATTCCGCTGCAATAGCGACTGTTCTGGGCAGGCCGACAAAATCCGTGTCGCGCAGCGGGGCCGCCGTCGGATCCTGCAGATCGCTTTCGCGAATGGCCATGTAGTAGATGATTTCGTCCCGCGTCAGCATCGGCGCGTTTGCGTGGGAGAGGTAGGAGCCCGCATCGTGATCCCCGCCCAGACCGGGATAGATCAACACCTGTCCGGCGAAGGCCAGCTTGCCCCGCAGGGCATGCGCCGTGGCGGCGGCAAGGTTCCCACCCGCGCTGTCGCCACACAAAAGCAAGGTGCCGGGCCAGGTCTGCGCCGCATATGTCGTGGCCGCGATGGCATCATCAAAGGCGGCGGGGTGTTTGTGTTCGGGGCTCAGGCGATAGTCCACGGCCAACACGCGGATCCCGGTGCACGCGCAAATCTCGGCGCAGACGTCGTCGTGGCTATCGAGGCTGCCAACTACGAAACCACCCCCGTGGAAGAAGACCACGGTCGTATCTGTTTCGCCCACTTCGTAAAGGCGGCAGGGCACGCCGGAACAGTCTCTATCCCGGCAGGAAACACCATCGGGACGGGGTTGGCGGAAGGCCTCGCACATCTGATCGTAGACACGACGCTGGTCCGCGATGGACATGTCGGTGGCGTCGGGCGGATAGAACTCCGCCGTGCGGTTGATGAAGGCCCAGGTCTCGGCGTCGATCAGCGTGTCGTAATCCATGGCGGCCAAGCTAGGCCGGGTTCTGCCCCGCCGCAAGCCTGCGTGCAGACAGATAGCTGGCCCCGGCCATTGCCGCCGCCGTGCCCAGGCACAGGGGCAGCCCGCCGGTCTGAAAGCTGAGCCCGGACAGAAGCGTGCCAATGAGCCGCCCCGCCGCGTTGGACATGTAGTAAAACCCCACATCCATGGTGACCCGTTCGTGCGAGGTAAAGGCCAGGATCAGGTAGCTGTGCACCGAACTGTTCACGGCAAAGACGAAGCCGAAGACAAGCAGCCCGGCAACCAGCACCGGCGTGAGCCACGGGCCGGGGAAGAGCGACAGCAGGGCGAGTGTACCAATCACCAAGGTCAGCAGCCCCACCCAGGTGGTCGCGGCATGGGTCATTTCGCCCTCTGGCCGGGTGGCGGCCCGCAGCAGCTTCGGCGCCCAGGCCTGCACGGCGCCATAGGCGATGATCCAGACCGCCATGAAACTGCCGATCATGAAAAAGGCCGCGCGGTTGCCCTCATGCGAGCCATCGGACAGCACGCCGTAGAAATATACGGGCACGCCGACCACGAACCAGACATCGCGCGCGCCGAACAAGAACATGCGGGCCAGCGACAGGCGGTTGATATTGGCGTCCTTGGACCAGACCTGGCTGAATTTGGCGGATTTGGAGCCTTTCGGCAGGCCCGATGGCATGAACAGTGCCACCGCGATCAGGATCACGATCAACACTGCCGCCATGCCGACCACGGAAGTGGTAAAGCCCCAGAGTGCCAGCAAAGCGGCACCAAGAAGGAAGCCCAGGCCCTTCACCGCGTTCTTCGATCCGGTCAGTACGGCGACCCATTTGAACAGCCCGCCCTGGCCGCTGGGGGCCAGTAGTTTGACCGCGGATTTCGACGACATCTTGGCCAGGTCCTTGGCAATGCCGGACAGGCCCTGCACCACCATCACATAGACGACCGAGAACGCCACGGCCCATTCCGGCGCAAGCTGCGACAGCGCCGCCAGGGCCACAATCTGCAGGGATAGACCCGCATAGAGCGTCGTGGTCAGGCCAAACCGTGCGGCAATCCAGCCCGCGCTCAGGTTGGTGACCACGCCCATGAATTCATAAAGCAGGAACAACCAGGCGAGCGTGAACGCGCTGAACCCCAGCGTGTGAAAATGCAGCAGAACCAACATGCGCAGCGCACCGTCGGTCAGCATGAAGGCCCAGTAAGCCGCCGTGACGGCAATATAGGCCGACAGGCCCTCGGGCTTCTGCGCAGCCCGGGTCACAGGTCCGCCGCCACCATGCGGGTCACGTCCGCCAGGCGGCAGGTATAGCCCCATTCATTGTCATACCAGGCATAGACCTTCAGCTGCGTGCCGTTCACCACCATGGTCGACAGCGCGTCGATGATCGAGCTGCGCGGATCATGGGTGTAGTCGGTCGAGACCAGCGGGCGTTCCTCGTAGCCCAGAATGCCCTTCAGCTCGCCCTCGGCCGCTTCCTTGAACAGAGCATTGATCTCTTCGACTGTGGTTTCTCGCTCCAGCTCGAACACCATGTCGGTCAGGGAGGCGTTCAGCAGCGGCACCCGCACGGCGTGGCCGTTCAGCTTGCCGGTGAGTTCCGGGAAGATCTGGGTGATCGCCTTGGCGGATCCGGTCGTCGTCGGGATCAGAGAGTTCAGCGCCGAGCGCGCCCGGCGCAGGTCCTTGTGCGGCTTGTCGACGATGGTCTGGGTGTTGGTCACATCGTGGATCGTGGTCATGGAGCCGTGCTTGATGCCCAATTTCTCATGCACCACCTTGACCACCGGTGCCAGGCAGTTGGTGGTGCAGGAGGCCCCAGTCACCACGTTCTGACCAGTATAGACATGCTGGTTCACACCGTAGGCGATGTTCGCGGCATCCGCTTCCTTGACCGGGGCGGAAACCACCACCTTCTTCACCCCGGCGGCAAAATAGGGCGCCAGCTTCGCATTGGTCTTGAAGGCGCCGGTGCAGTCGATCACCAGATCCACGCCCAGATCGGCCAGCGGCAGTTCCTCGATCGACCAGACGTTGGTCAGGCGCATCTGCTGGCCGTTCACGGTGACACTGTCGTCATCATGGCTGATCTCGGCATCCCAGCGGCCGTGCACCGTGTCGAACTCGAACAGGTGAGCATGCATATGCGCATCGCCGACCGGCTCGTTGATCAGCACGATCTCTCCCGGCAGCCCGGTATCATGCAGCGCGCGCAGAACGAGTTTGCCGATGCGGCCAAGGCCATTGATGGCGATACGGGTCATGGGGTCTCTCCGGGTCTGGTCAGTCAGGGCGGCTTAGGCCCCACGTGTAACCGTTTTGTGACAATCCCGATCACCTTGCACAAGCCCGCGCGCAATGCCAGTTTGCGCCCAGCGCAACAGGGGGTCTTCATGGCACAGCATCCGTTCTCGAAATTCGTCGCCATTCTGGGTCGCGGCAAGACCAAGCAGCGGCACCTGACGGTCGAGGAAAGCCGCGAAGCGATGGAGATGCTGCTGGCTGGCGAGACCCATCCGGAACAGGTCGGGGCCTTTTTGATGCTTCTGCGCCTGAAAGAAGAAAGCCCGTCGGAGATCGCCGGTTTCGCCATGGGATCGAAGGCACGGTTCGACCTGCCTGACGACCTGCCCGAGGTTGACCTGGACTGGTCGTCCTATGCGGGCAAGCGGGTGCAGCTGCCCTACTATATCCTGTCCGCCCTGGCACTGGTCGGTGCGGGCTATCGCGTTTTCATGCACGGGACCGAGGGCCACACGCCAGGCCGCGTCTACACCCGTGAGGTTCTGGAGCATCTGGGCATTCCGGTCTGCGCCTCCTTCGATGAGGCGGCCCAAAATATCCGCGCCACCGGCTTTGCCTATGTGCCGCTGGAGGTGCTATCGGAACGGCTGCGCGAATTGATCAACCTGCGCCCAATCCTTGGGCTGCGCAGCCCGGTACATAGTTTCACCCGCATGCTGAACCCGTTCCACGCCAAGGCCTCGATCCTCGGCATCTTCCATCGCGGCTTCATGGACATCCACGCTGGCGCGGCGCAGTTGATGGACGAACCGGCCATGTCGGTGTTCCGTGGCGATGGTGGCGAGGCCGAACGACGCCCCAACAAACCAACGCAAGTCTGGACCACGCGGGGCACCTCTGAGCCCGAAGTCGAAACCTGGCCCGCCCTTCTGGACGACGGTCACGCGCCCAAGGATGAGGAGATGGATATCGCCCGCCTGGGGACGATTTGGGATGGAACAGAGACGAATGACTACGCCACCCGCGCCATTACCGGCACCATGGCGATTGCGCTCAAGACCATGGGCAAGGCCGCCAGTATCGACGCCGCACAGGCCCTGGCCGACGAAATCTGGCGCACCCGCGACACAGGCCGGACCCCGGGCGCACGCTAGGCGGGAAATCGCGCATTCGCCGCAACGCGTCGTGTGTTTGTTAGCGCAAGCAACTAGGCTCCAATGTTTCAATATCAGGAGCCTACAATGACGCTTTCACGCCGCACCTTCCTGGCCAGCACAGCCGGTGCTTCGCTGACCCTTCTGCACCCCTATTCCGCAAATGCGGCTTCCAACCAGGCGCATCTGCGCATCATGGAAACCACCGACCTCCACGTGCATGTCTTCCCCTATGATTATTACGCCGACAAGCCGCGCGACACGGTGGGCCTGTCCCGTACTGCGTCGATTGTCGAAAGCATCCGCGCCGAAGCCACCAACAGCTTGCTGGTGGACAATGGCGACTTCCTGCAAGGCAACCCGATGGGTGATTACATTGCCTATGAACGGGGCATGAAGGAGGGCGACGAGCATCCGGTCATCCAGGCAATGAACGTGCTTGGCTTCGATGCCTCCACCCTGGGCAATCACGAGTTCAACTACGGGCTCGATTTCCTGATGAAGGCGCTCGCGCGTGCTAATTTCCCGGTGGTCTGCGCCAATATCGCCAAGACCATGGGGTCCGGGCCGCGCGGGGATGACACCCTGCTGAAACCCTATGTCATCCTGGATCGCACCGTGACCGACGGGGCAGGCCATTCCCATCCGATCAAGGTCGGAATCATCGGCTTCGTGCCGCCGCAGGTCATGAACTGGGACCGCCGCCATCTGGAAGGCAATGTACAGGCACGCGACATTATCGAGACTGCTGAAGCCTGGGTGCCGCAGATGCGCGAGGAAGGCGCGGATATCGTGATCGCGCTCAGCCATTCGGGCATCGGCTCCGCCCAGCACAGCGACGGGATGGAGAACGCGAGCGTCCCGCTGGCCCAGGTGCCGGGCATCGACGCGCTGATGACCGGTCACAGCCACCTGGTTTTCCCGTCGCCCACCTATGCGGATTTCGCCGGTGTGGACGCGGAAAAAGGCACTATTCATGGCAAACCTGCCGTCATGGGCGGGTTCTGGGGGTCGCACTTGGGGGTGATCGACCTGATGCTGGAACGCGACGGCAACGCATGGCGCGTGGTTTCGTCTGCGTCAGAGGCACGACCGATCTCCAAACGCAACGAGGATCGTTCGATCACCGCTCTGGTCGGCGACCATAAACCGGTGCTGGACGCGGTGGCCAAGGAACACGACGAGACGCTCGCCTATGTGCGCCGCGCCGTGGGCAAGACTGCCGCGCCGCTGCACAGCTATTTCGCGCTGGTGGCGGATGACCCCTCGGTTCAGATCGTCTCGATCGCACAGAAATGGTATGTCGAACAGATGCTGCAGGGCACCGAACATGCGGGCCTACCGATCCTGTCGGCCGCCGCACCGTTCAAGGCCGGGGGCCGGGGTGGGCCGGAGTATTTCACCGACGTGCCCGCCGGTGACGTCGCGATCAAGAACGTGGCCGACCTGTATCTCTACCCCAACACCGTGCGCGCCGTGCGTATCTCGGGCGCCGAGCTGAAGGGCTGGCTGGAACGCTCTGCGGGCATGTTCAACCAGGTCACGCCGGGTCAGGCCGACCAGGTCCTGCTGAACCCGTCCTTCCCCAGCTACAACTTCGATGTGATCGACGGGGTGACCTATCAGATCGACCTCAGCCAACCGTCGCGTTTTGGTCCGAAGGGCGAGCTGGAGAACCCCGACGCGACCCGCATCGTCGATCTGATGTACGACGGCAAGCCGGTCACCGATGACATGGAGTTCATCATTGCCACCAACAACTACCGCGCAGGCGGCGGTGGCAGCTTCCCGGGCACCGGCGGTGAGACAACGGTGCTGGAGGCCCCCGACACCAACCGCGATGTCATCGTGCGCTTTATCGTCGAACAGGGTACGATCAACCCCTCAGCCGATGCGAACTGGAGCTTCAAGCCCCTGCCCGGCACCACCGTGCTGTTCGACACCGGTCCGAAGGCCGCGGATTACATCGGGGACGTCAAAGGTGTGACGATCGAACCTGCCGGCGATGGCCCGGATGGTTTCGCCCGGTTCCGTATCAGCCTGTAAAACAAGGCCCCCACGAATGGCCCCGCCCTTACCCGGCGGGGCCATTTGACAAGTCCCGTGAAATTCGGACAGTTTGGGGAAAACCACGGGGAGCCGAGACGCGCGTGAACATCGATGAACTCAGTGCCACTGCCGAGCAGGCCAGTGACCTTTTGCGTATTCTGTCCAACCAGAAACGCCTTTTGATCCTGTGCAAGCTGGTCGAGGGGGAGAAATCCGTTTCCCAGCTGCAAGAAGAAACCGGGCTGGGCCAGTCCACCGTCAGTCAACAGCTGGCAAAACTGCGCGGCGAAAAGCTCGTTTCGGCCCGCAGACAGGCGCAATCGGTCTTCTACACCTTCTCATCGCCCGAGGCCTTGGCGGTGATAGAGACGCTCTATCGCGTCTATTGCGCCGAAGACTGTTGATCTGGACCTAGTGACGCCCAGATCTGGACCTACCGTCCGGTGCCCGTGACTGATTGTCTCAAGCTCCGACAATCCCATGCGCAATGGACCCCCGAATGAGCAAGGCCAGCCAGTTCGACCTTAACACCTCGCCGCCCGTTTCCGACGAGGTGCGCAAGACCACGTGCTACATGTGCGCCTGCCGCTGCGGCATCAACGTGCATATGAAGGACGGGCAGGTCGCCTATATCGAGGGCAACCGCGATCACCCGGTGAACAAGGGGGTGCTCTGCGGCAAAGGCTCGTCCGGGATCATGCAGCACTACGCGCCTTCGCGCCTGCGCGCGCCGCTGAAACGCGTTGGTCCGCGCGGATCGGGTGAATTTGAAGAGATCTCCTGGGACGAGGCGCTGGATATCGCCGCGGGTTGGCTGGAGCCGCTGCGCAAGAAAGACCCGTCCAAGCTGGCGTTCTTTACCGGGCGCGACCAATCGCAAAGCTTTACCTCCTGGTTCGCCCAGGCCTATGGCACGCCGAACTACGCGGCCCATGGCGGGTTCTGCTCCGTGAACATGGCCGCTGCGGGCATCTACACCATGGGCGGGGCGTTCTGGGAGTTCGGCCAGCCCGACTGGGACCGCACCAAGCTGTTCATGCTGTTTGGCGTGGCCGAGGATCACGATTCGAACCCGATCAAGATCGGACTGGGCAAGCTCAAGGAGCGCGGCGCCAAGGTGATCGGCGTGAACCCGATCCGGTCGGGCTATAACGCCATCGCAGACGAATGGGTCGGCATTACCCCCGGCACCGACGGGTTGTTCATCCTCGCCCTGGTGCATGAACTGATGGCGGCGGGCAAGGTCGATCTGAACTACCTCTGCCGCTATACCAACGCCGGGTTCATCGTGAACGAAGAGCCGAATTCGCCGGAACAGGGTCTGTTTTTGCGCGGCAAGAGCGGCAAGCCCCAGGTCCTGGCCCGCGAGACCGGCAAGCTGATGGATTACGACTGCCCCGCGATCACGCCGGACCTGGCCGGGCAATTCGTCGAAGACGGCGTGACCCACCGTACCGTGTTCCAGCTGATGGCAGAACGTTATCTGGACCCGGCCTATTCCCCCGAGGCGGTCGAAGCGCGCACCGGCGTGCCCGCCACCCGCATCAAGTCGATCGCCGCCGAACTGGCCCGCGTCGCCTTCGAAGAAGAGATCGTGATCGACCAGCCCTGGACCGATTGGAAGGGGCAACGCCACGACAAGATGATCGGGCGCCCTGTGTCCTTCCATTCCATGCGCGGCATCTCGGCCCATTCGAACGGCTTCCAGACCTGCCGCGCGCTGCATGTGTTGCAGATCCTGCTGGGCTCGGTCGAAGTGCCCGGCGGGTTCCGCTTCAAACCGCCCTACCCCAAGCCGCCCGAGGCGCACCCGCGTCCGCACGCCGGCGTCACCCCCGGCCAGCCACTGGACGGGCCGCATCTGGGTTATCCGCTGGGGCCCGAGCATCTGCTGCTGGATGACGAAGGCAACGCCAAGCGCATCGACAAAGCCTTTACCTGGGAAAACCCGATGTCGGCCCATGGGCTGATGCATATGGTGATCTCGAACGCACATGCGGGGGATCCTTACAAGATCGACACGCTGTTCATGTACATGGCCAACATGGCCTGGAACTCGACCATGAACACCTCTGAGGTCATGCGCATGCTGACCGACAAGGGTGAAGACGGCGAATATGTCATCCCGCGCATCATCTACTCGGATGCCTATTCGTCCGAGATGGTGGCCTATGCCGACCTGATCCTGCCCGACACGACCTATTTGGAGCGGCACGATTGTATCTCGCTGCTCGACCGTCCGATTTGCGAGGCCGACGGCGCGGCCGATGCGATCCGCTGGCCGGTGGTCGAACCCGACCGCGACGTGCGAGGGTTCCAGACGGTTCTGCTGCAACTTGGCGCCAAGCTGGGCCTGCCCGGGTTCGTCTGCGAAGAAGGCTGGCCGAAATACCAGGATTACGCCGATTACATCGTGAACCACGAACGCCGTCCAGGCGTCGGCCCGCTGGCCGGATTCCGCGGCGAAGATGGCACCGGCGAGGGCCGAGGCGACCCTAACCCGGCCCAAATCGACCGATACATCGAAAACGGTGGCTTCTGGGTGTCGCATGTCCCGAACGAGGCCGCCTTTTACAAACCCTGGAACAAGGGCTACCAGGAATGGGCCGTCGAACGCGGGCTGTTCGATGCCGAGGCGCCTTATGTCTTCAACCTCTATGTCGAACCGATGCGCAAGTTCCAACTGGCCGCCGAGGGCCACGGCGCGGTGCAGCCGCCCGAGCATCTGCGCGAGCGGGTCCGGCGCACGATGGATCCGCTGCCGATCTGGTACGAGCCCTTCGAGGACGGCAATGTCGACACCGACGAATTCCCGATCCACGCCCTGACCCAGCGGCCGATGCACATGTATCACTCCTGGGGCACTCAGAACGCCTGGCTGAGGCAGATTACCGGCAAGAACAGGCTCTATCTGCCCACCAAGATCTGGGAAGCGCATGGGTTCGAGGATGGCGACTATGCCGTGGTCAGCTCCGCCCATGGCTCGATCACCGTGCCGGTCGCGCATCAGGCCGGGCTGAATGAAAACACCGTCTGGACCTGGAACGCCATCGGCAAACGCAAGGGCGCCTGGGCGTTGGACGAGGGCGCGTCGGAGGCGGGCGAGGGCTTCCTGCTGAACCACCTCATTCACGAGCTGCAGCCGCCCAAGGGCGATGGGCTCAGATGGGCGAATTCGGACCCGATCACCGGCCAGGCGGCCTGGTTCGACCTGCGCGTGAAAATCGAAAAAGCAGTGCCTAAACCTGCCGAATCCCAGCCCGCACACCCGCCGATCAAATCCCCTGTGGGCAAAGGCCCCGCCAAGGTCGCGAGGAAGATATGACCTGCCTGCCGTCGTCCACCCAGAAGAAGCTGGGGCTTGTCATCGACCTGGACACCTGCGTCGGCTGCCACGGCTGCGTGACCGCCTGCAAGGGCTGGAACACGCAGAACTACGGCGTGCCGCTGTCCGATCTGGACCCCTATGGCGCCGACCCGCAGGGCACCTTCCTGAACCGCGTGTTCAGCTATGAGGTGCAGCCGGAAGGAAAGCCCGCCCAGACCGTGCATTTCCCGAAATCCTGCCTGCATTGCGAGGACGCGCCCTGTGTGACCGTCTGCCCGACCGGCGCCAGCTACAAGCGGGAAGAGGACGGGATCGTCCTGGTGAACGAGGATCGCTGCATCGGTTGCGGCCTTTGCGCCTGGTCCTGTGCCTATGGCGCGCGCGAACTGGACCGGGATGCGGGCGTGATGAAGAAATGCACGCTCTGCGTGGACAGGATCTATAACGAGAACCTGCCCGAAGAAGATCGCGTGCCCGCTTGCGTGCGCACCTGCCCTGCCGGTGCGCGGCATTTCGGCGATCTGGGAGATCCGAGCTCGGACGTGTCGAAACTGGTCGCCGAACGGGGTGGCTTCGACCTGATGCCGGAACAGGGCACGAAGCCCGTGAACAAATACCTGCCGCCGCGGCCCAAGGATCAGATGGAGGTTCCCGCGTTGAAACCCGTGGCCACCGAAGCGAAAGGCTTCTTGGGATGGCTCGACAAGGCACTGGAGAAACTCTGATGCATCCGGCGCCTTCCGTCATCGTCTTCACCACCCTGTCGGGCCTCGGATTCGGGCTGTTCGCCTTCCTGGGGCTCGGTCTGCCAGATGTCTCCGGCTGGGTCGCCTTCGTCTTCTTCGCCGTGGCCTATGCACTGAGCTGCGCGGGGCTGGTGGCGTCGACCTTCCACCTGGGCAATCCGAAGAACGCGATCTACGCCTTTTCGCAGTGGCGCAGCTCCTGGCTATCGCGCGAGGGGGTGATGGCTGTGGCGACCTTGTTGACCTTCGGCCCGGTCGCTCTGGGCCGGGTGTTTCTGGACATGGAATTGACAGTTTTGGGTGGAATAGGCTCTGTTTTTGCCGTTCTGACCGTCTTCACCACCTCGATGATCTACACGCAGCTGAAAACCATCGCGCGTTGGCACATGTGGCTGACGCCGGTGCTGTTCCTGCTCTATGCCGCCGCCGGCGGGGCGCTTCTGGCGGGTCAGGCAAAACTGGCGGGCGTGTTGATCCTGGCCGTTACTGCCGCGCAGCTTGTGGTTTGGAAACAGGGCGATGAGCGGTCGACCACCGGGGATCTGGGCACTGCCACCGGGCTGGGCGAGATCGGCCAGGTCCGCCTGTTGGAAAGCGCCCATACCGCGCGCAATTATATCCTGGACGAGATGGCCTTTCAGGTCGGGCGCAAGCACGTCCAGAAACTGCGCGTGATCGCCACGATCTGCATCGGCGCCCTGCCCGCCTTGTTGCTGCTGGCCCTGCCCGCCGGGCATCTGACCGCACTGATCGCCGTGATCCTGCACGTCATCGGCGTGGCGGCGTCACGCTGGCTGTTCTTTGCCCAGGCCGAACACGTCGTCGCATCCTATTACGGACGTTGATCCCCGGGCCTTCTACGCCTATCACGAGGCGAACGGAAAAAGGGGCTTCGACATGGCCAATCACCTCTACAAACGCGACCTGCCGGATGGGCTGGACCTAGGGCCCGTGGTGGCCATCGACTGTGAGACCATGGGGCTGAACCCGCATCGCGACCGTCTGTGCGTCGTGCAAATGTCGGGCGGCGACGGCAATGCGCATCTGGTGCAGGTCGAGAAGGGCCAGACCTCGGCCCCGAACCTGGAACGCATGCTGACCGACCCGAATGTGCTGAAACTGTTCCATTTCGGCCGTTTTGACATTGCCGCACTGCTGAACGCTTTCGGCGTGGTCACGGCCCCGGTCTATTGCACCAAGATCGCCTCGAAACTGGTGCGCACCTATACGGATCGGCACGGGCTGAAGAACCTCTTGGACCAGCTGTTGAAGGTGGATATTTCCAAGCAGCAGCAGATGAGCGACTGGGGCGCCCCCGAGCTGACCGCGGCGCAACTGGACTATGCCGCGTCGGACGTTCTGTACCTGCATCAGCTGCGCGAGAAGCTGAACGTGCTGCTGGAGCGCGAAGGCCGGTCCGAAATAGCACAGAGCTGCTTCGACTTCCTGCCGACCCGCGCGAAGCTTGATCTGGCGGGCTGGCCCGAGGTGGACATCTTCGCGCATTGATCCGCGCACCCATTGGAAAAGCGCCACGGGGTGTTACATATCCTGCGAAAGGCAGGTCGATGGCCACTTATGACAATACATATTCGCGCGTGGTTGCGTGGTTGAAGGTGCTGTTGCCAGTGATCGCACTGGTGCTGCTTTCGACCATGTTCCTGATCTCGCGCACCATCGACCCCAGCCGCGCGATCCCCTTTGCCAATGTTGACGTGGAAGGCATGGTACGCGATCAGCGCATTTCGGCCCCGTCCTTTTCCGGCGTGACCGAGGATGGCGCCGCCCTGTCTATCACCGCCGAAACCGCACGCCCCCTGCCCGACAATGCCGACGGGATGAGCGCCGAGGCGCTGACCGCTCGGATCGAGACGCCGGACGGCGCGCAGGTGGATATCGAGGCGGCAGAGGCCCTTGTGGACGGGGCCACGAGCCTCCTGACCCTGTCCGGGGGCGTGGTCGTGACCACCTCGACCGACTACCGGATCGAGGCGGCTGGGTTGATCACCAAAATGGATCGGGCCGAGATGGAAAGTGACGGCGCCGTGCAGGCCACCGGGCCGCTCGGAACGCTGGACGCGGGACAGGCCCGCATTGCACCGGCAGATGGGGACGCTTCGACCTATCTTCTGGTTTTCAAGGATGGGGTGAAGCTGGTATATGTGCCGAAAGGTCCGGGGGATCGGTGATTTGAAACATCTTCTTGCAATCGTGATGACCGTTTTGCTGGCCGTGCCGGCGTTCGCCCAAGGTGCGCAGATCGCCTTTGGCGGGCTCAAACACGACAGCTCTCTGCCGATCGAAATCACCGCCGAACAGCTGGCCGTGGATCAGTCCGACGGCTCGGCCACCTTTACTGGTGACGTTCTGATCGGCCAGGGCGAAATGCGCCTGTCCGCCGCCAAGGTGCGCGTCGAATATGTGACCGGACAGGGATCGACCGGCGAGATTTCCAAGCTGCATGCCACCGGCGGCGTGACTCTGGTCAATGGCGCCGAAGCGGCCGAAGCGGCCGAGGCGATCTATACCGTGACCAGCGGCGTGGTGGTGATGACAGGCAGCGTGATCCTGACCCAAGGGCAGAACGCCCTATCCGGCGATCGGCTGACCGTCGATCTGACCTCCGGCACCGGCCAGATGGACGGGCGCGTCAAGACGATCCTGCAGCCCGGGGGGCAGTAATGGCAGATCGTCCCGACCTCAGCGTCGCCGAGGGCGACGCGGGCCTGCGCGTTACCGGCTTGCGCAAGAGCTACCGCAAAAAGCCGGTGATCCTCGACTTCTCGATGGAGCTGAACCGGGGTGAGGTCGTCGCGCTGCTGGGCCCGAACGGATCGGGCAAGACCACCACCTTCTATTCCATCGCCGGGCTGGTCACGCCCGAAGCGGGGCAGGTGATGATCGACGGGCGCGACGTAACGCTTCTGCCGATGTATCGCCGCGCCAAGTTCGGCATCGGATATCTGCCGCAGGAAATGAGCGTCTTTCGCGGGCTGAATGTAGAAGACAATATCCTTGCCATCCTCGAGGTGGCCGAGCGGGATCGGCACAAGCGTCGCGAACGGCTGGAAGAGCTCTTGAGCGAGTTTTCCATTGGCCACCTGCGCCGCGCACCTGCCCTGGCCTTGTCGGGCGGTGAACGACGCCGGGTGGAAATCGCCCGCTGCCTGGCCGCAAACCCGAAATACCTGCTGCTGGACGAGCCCTTCGCAGGCGTCGATCCGATTGCCGTGGGGGAAATCAGAACCCTGGTCCATGACCTCAAGGATCGCGGCATCGGCGTCTTGATCACCGACCACAATGTGCGCGAAACGCTCGAGATCGTCGACCGCGCCTATATCCTGCATGACGGCCGCGTGCTGATGAGCGGGACCACGGACGAGGTGGTGCGCGACGAGAATGTGCGCCGGGTCTACCTGGGCCAGAATTTCAAGATTTCGTAAGGCGGTGTCATTGACATTCCCCCCCGACTCGTCGCCAAATGAGGTTAATGCATGAACAAGCCTTTTCCCGTTCGTGCCATGGCCCAATGGCCATGCACCAGGCGCTCCCGAACTTCTCGGGACGGTCTGGAAACTCAATCAGAAAACGGATAGGACGCCCCGGTGACCCATGATGGGTCGGCGGTTAGCCTGACTTGCTAACTCAAGAGGAGACAGGATGCAGTATCAAATCAGCGGCAAACAGATCGAGATCGGTCAAGCCCTTCAGACCCATGTAAAGAACGAGCTGGGCGACGTGGTGGCGAAATACGCCGAACGTCCGACCGATGCGCAGGTGATCTTCTCGAAAAGCGCCCATGAGTTCGTGTGCGAGACTGTCGTGCACCTGTCGACCGGCCTGACTGCGCAGGCCAAGGCCCATTCGACCGAGATCTACGCCGCTTTCGACGGTTGCACCGAAAAAATGGAAAAACAGCTGCGCCGTTACAAGCGCCGGTTGAAAGATCACCACAAGGATCGTGTCGACCCGGTTGAAGTCTTCGGCGGGGCCTCGTATATCCTCGCGGCAGAAGAAGGTCATGACGAGGCTGTCGACGCCACGCTGAACCCGATGATCATCGCCGAGATGGAAACCCGTATTCCGTCGTTGTCGGTTGGTGAAGCGGTGATGCAGATGGAGCTGGCCCACGCCCCCGTCCTGGTCTTCCGCAACGAGAAAACGGAAGGCGTGAACGTCGTGTATCGCCGCGAAGACGGCAATATCGGCTGGATCGACCCGAAGGACGCGTAAGCGCCAGAGGCCACAGGCTCCTATACGGGCCGCAAGGACAACGAGATGGAACTTTCGGACATTCTTCGGCCCGAGGCCGTGAAAGTCATGGGCACGGCCACGTCGAAAAAGCGCCTGTTTCAGGAGCTGGGCGACATGGTGGCTGCCAGCCATGGCATTGACGGCGCAGCGGCTTTTGCCGCTTTGCAGGAACGTGAAAACCTGGGGCCCACCGGTGTGGGCCACGGGGTCGCCCTGCCCCATGCGCGTATCGAGGGTATCAACGAGGTGATCGGTGCCTTCATCCGTGTCGAGAAGCCCTTCGACTTCGATGCGGTGGACAAGCAGCCAGTTGACCTGATCTTCGCGCTCTTCGCACCGGAAGGGTCCGGGGTCGAGCATCTGAAAGCGCTGGCGCTGGTCTCGCGCACCATGCGTGACAGCGCGGTCTGCGGCAAGCTGCGCGCCAATGGCGATGCGACCACGCTGCACGCGCTGCTGACCGAATCACAGAACACCCAGGCCGCCTGAGGCAGACCTCAAATTCTCGGAATTTCCGCTCCGGTTTCTTCAAGAAAACCGGACAGCTCTTTCTATTTTCCCCAGGGACCGAAGCCGAACATCATGTAGTCGCGCTGATAGACTCCGCGCACGGCGGCCTCGATTTCCTTGTCATAGATGTCTTCCAACGCATGGGGCCGGTCGGGTTCTGTCGCGGGCAGCACAGGCATGTCCAGCCCAATCTCGGCCATCAGGTTCGACAGCCCCGCCTCAAGCTGATCTTCACGCAGCACGTGGTCGGGCAGCATGAACTGGCCGAATCCCTGCATCACCGCCGATTGCGAGGCCCAGGAGGCATCCACGCGAATCCCGCTCTGCCCGGTCTGGTTCTTCTTCACGAAGTCGATGAAACCCAGAAACGCCGCGTGATGCGCGCGGCGGTCCCAGTCGTCGCCGGGCAGATGTTCGGGCAGGGGCACGTCGTAATTGTCGCGCAGGGCGGATTTGATCTCCCAGAAGGTCTCGGGCCCGTCTTGCAGGAAATGCTTGCAGAAGGTCGCGTGCAGACGGGCTACCGGATGGCGCAGCACGGTAAAGGTGCGGTGTCCCTTGTGCTGGCGTTTCCACTGGCGCAGGGATTTCTGCGTAAAACCGGCCTCGACCTCGCCAAAACCTTCCATCCAGCCACGCAGGCGGTCCTCGGGCCCGCCCTTGATCGGCAGGTAGATCAGCGGCGCATCGCCCGCGCGCAGATAGGTCGGAACCGCCGGGGCGCGACGCGGTTCAAAATTCGGCACGCGGCCCAGGTCGAACAGGTCGACCTTCGCCACCGTCTCGACCAGCTCGTCATAGTTGCGCACCTTGTCGGCGATCGGCTCCGGGTTCTGTTTCTTGAACTTTCCAGCAAACTCGGTGATTTCGTGCGTTTCACCCAGGAACTTCGCCAACCCGTTCAGACACTCCAGATCTTGCGTTTCCTCATAGTCGATGAAAAACGCCGTTTGCCCGGTCTTCTGCAGCCGGTTCTTGATCTTCAGCTGAAACGCCTTGTGGGTGTCAAAGACCGTCAGAAACTCGTCAGGATCAAAACGCACACGGACCTTGCGGGCATCCTTCACATCGTTCAGCGCCCATTGGTTGGTGGCCCGGGCAATGCAGCGGCTGACATAGCTGTCCACCTGATTGCGCGTCAGGATGACCTTGGCGCAGCGCGGATTGTCGATCACACCTTCAAAGACTCGCGGATCGTGGTCGTGAAAGAACCGAAACCCGGGCATGCCCGGCGCGTGTTCGATCATCCGATCGATCAACATCATGGGATCGGCATCGCGCATCTTGGCGGTGACGCCGAACAGCTCCTTCAGGTTGGGTTTGACCAGGAAATGCGGGTTGAACGCTTCGCCATAGCATTTCAGCCCGGGAAACTGGTCCAGGTTGCTCTCGAGGAAGTTCGAACCCGTGCGCATCTCGGCAAAGATGATGAAGTAGTCGTATTTACGGGCCATGCTCTATTTCACCAGATAGGGTTTGCGTGTCTTACGCGGGTTGTTCACCGGGTCAGCGCCAGCGGGGAAATCCCCCATCAGATGCGGCTGCATGCCCTGGTTCTTGAGGTTCTGCAGGAACTGTCCGAATCCGTCCAGGTTCACCATCTTCGGCGCCTCGGCCAGGCGATGTGGGCTGCGCGCACCGATCTCGTCGATGATGGTCTGCAGGGGCTCCATCGGGTTGTCCACGAATTCCGCCATGGTCCAGATCCGCACCCGCGCCTTCGAATAGAAGCTGCGTAGCACGTCGATATGTTCCGCCTCGATCTTCTGCAGCCGGGCCGCCTCGCGCCGGATGTCCGAGAAATTGCGGTTCGAGTTGAACAGAGGCACCGCCCAGGCGCCCGAGATCACGCTGATCTGTGCATTCGGATCCTTGGCGATGAACCAGTTGAGCGCCTGATTGTCGCGCGGACCGAATTGGAAACATTGCCGTTCGCCGCGCGTGTTCCAAATCAACGAGGTCAGGAAAGCCTGCGGATTGTAATCACGCACAGCCGCGCTGTCGGTCAACGCGCCAGAGAATACCGTCTGGTTACCGGCAAACTTTACCCCCTCCGGCGCAAAAAGATGCCCATGCACCCGCGCACCCACCATGCGGTTGAGCCAGAGATCGAAATCCTCGAACAGCTCGGAAAACCCCTCGAACACCGAATACTGTGCGCAGGTGGTGCCGTTTTCCCAACCGTCATTCGGGTAACGGCTCTGCATCACCAGGCCCGGGCGGCCCTTGGTGCGCCGTTCCACCGCTTTCGAGAAGATGCGGTCAATCTTGCCCGGGTTCGGCTCCGCCCCGCTCATCAGCTTGGCGGCATTGGACAGGAACCCGTCATAAAGCTTGTCCGCATGGGGCCAGATCTTGCGCGCGACAAAACAGTCGGAGCGGCGCAGAAGCTGCAGGTGATCGTCATAGAAGATGTGCGGTTTGCCCTGGAAATCGAACTTCGACAGGGTCAGCGAACGGCTTTCGATATTGGTGGAATAGAGCCTTACCAGGGTCTGGTAGTAGCTCTCGTCGGGGATCCAGACCCGCTTGAAATAGCGATCATAGGCCTGTCGCTCAGGGTCTTCCAGGATCGCCGACAGGGTCTGGCGGGTCAGGCACCACCACTGGCTGCCCAGGTGCGGCACGATCCCGGCAGGGATCTTGCGCTTGAAGCGGATGCGGCGCTGGAAACTCACGTAGCGATCGAACAGCCAGCGGCTTCGTTTCCACGAGAAGGGAAAGCGCAGGGTAAAACGCTCGGCATCCAGCCCGCCGACCGTCCAGGGCACATCCTCGGTCGTCACGCTTTCGATGAAGTTCGTCATTGGCCGTTCGGCAAGGTAGTCAATCAGATCTTCGACCGGCCTGAGCGGCAGACACGACCCCGAGGCCAGGAAAACGTGGCGCACGTTGTCGAAATTGCGCAGCATGACCTCCGACGCGGTCTGGCTGGCGGCGACCAGCGACCAGGTGCCCCATTCGCAGCGATGACGGCCACAGAATTTCACGTTGTCCAGGTCGGACATGTCGCTGACGAACTTTGAATAGGTTGCGCGTTTGACCCGCTTGTCGACATGGATCACCACCGGGCAGCCGTGCGTGGCCCAATGTCGCGCCACCTGTTCGGCACGGTCGAACGCCTCGTGGACCAGCATCACCACACCGACCGTCATGCCCAGTTCCCCTTGGACATGAGGCCCAGGATCTCCAGCTGGCGCCAGTTGATGTACTTCTCGCTCCACTTGCACCAGAGGTCCGGGTCGTCCTTCAGATGTTGGTGATAGGCGCGGTATTCATGACTGCCGGCATAGTGCTGCTTGCGTTCCAGCTCCTCGGCGGCCTTGACGGTGAACGTGTCCAGGAACTTGGCATGCAGCAGACAGCCCGAGGCCTTTTCGCCCCCCCATTCGTCATAGACCAGGTTCAGCCCACGCGGCAGAACCATGTGGGTGGAGCTGACATAGGTATAGGCCTTGTCCCATTTCACCAATGGGATCTTGTTCAATGCGGGTGCCCGTTCGGGGTTGTCATAGAAGAACGCCCGCGTCCGCGGCCCGCCCTGAATCCAGAGGTTGCCGAACTTGCTGTTCTTTTCGACCGTGTAATTGCCGCTGTCGAACCAACAGGCGATCTCGAACGGGTCCTGACCTTCGCGATAGGGCTGCGCATCCAGCGGACCCTTGGGATACATGTCCAAGAGCATCGCGCCGAAGCTCTTGATCGAGGACGCATCCAGCCAATCGGTCAGTGCGCGCAGGGGGCGGGTGTCGCAGAACGGGTAGACCAGGAATTCATCCGGATCGACCACCAGACACCAGTGGCCATCGGCGTATTTGCGTTGCAGCCAATTGAGCCAATCGACCCCGAACCGCGAGCGCTTGTAGCTGGCCTCGGTGGTCCAGAGCGACACGTCGGGCTGATCCAGCAGATACTGACGCGAGCCGTCATCGCTGTCATTGTCCACGATCAGGAAATGATTCACCCCCATGTCGCGGTAGTATTTCAGGAAATACGGCAGGCGGATGCGTTCGTTTCTGAGCGTCGAGAAGACCAGGATATCCTTGGGTTTGATCCCTGCGGTGCGATCCACCATCTCGACCAATTCCCGACGCTTGCGAAAGGCGCGGATGCGCCATCGCTTGCGTTGCAGCCTCAGCCGATATGACCTCCACGCGCCCAACCGTATCCCTTTTCCGCAATCGGCACCCGCATGGTCCCCCTTCGGCCTATCACGTCACCTTTAAGACAAGGTTGAAATGATCCTGCCATGTGGGAAGCTCTGCCGCCTCTTGCCTCGCCTCGTTACCAATCGTCAAACCGGTTATGATTTTCGCCCAAGAATACATATCGCGTGCATCCGCGTAAATGGCCTTGTTTCCAAGGATTTCGCGATAGACGGGCAGGTCATTTACAACCGCGGGCGTGCCCAATGCGAGCGCCTCGGCGGGGGGCAGGCCGAAGCCCTCGGCCAGCGACGGAAACAGCAGCGCCCGGGCGCCCTGCACAAGGGCCGCGACCTCACCGTCATCGAGCCCATTCAGCTCGGTCACATGGGCCGGGTTTTCATCCAGGCGAGCAAAGACCTCGGCGTTGTTCCAGCCCCGGCTGCCAATGATCAGCAGCTCGGGCGGGGCCTCCATCTCCTGCACCAACTGGTCCCAGGCGGTGAGCAGCAGAAGGTGGTTCTTGCGCGGCTCGATCGTGCCCAGGGTGACGAAATAGGGGGCACCTGGCGTGATTGGTGCCCTGGTCGGCTGGGGCGGAATTGTCCCTAGATGCGCAACAATACCCTCCGGCACACGCCCCCATTCCGCAAAATACCGCTCCGCATCCGCCCGGCTCTGCGCGCTGTTGTAGATCACCAGGTCGGCCAGCTCGGACACGCGACGCATGCGGGCGCGAAAATCCTCGACCGTGCCAGGGCGTTGATATTGTGGGAAATCCAACGGGATCATGTCATGGATCAGCACGGTGGCGGTGCCGCCAACCGCATGGAACGCGTCGAACACGTGACGTTGCAAGTTCGAATGCCCTACGTTCAGCCAAGTGGGGTTCGCGGGCAGGCGGCGTCTCAACATCGCACGCAACCCGCCACGCCCGGCACGCGCCAGGCAAAGGCGCCGCAGATCGCTTTCCGCCGCGCGTTTCGCCCCCGAGGCTTTCAGGAACAGTCGTGACAGCAGGTCCGGCAGGCCCCAGGGCGTGGCTTCGGTCAGCCGATCCCACAAACCCTGCACTCCGCCCCGGTCCAGCAGGACAAACCCCATGCTGGTACGCACCAGACCAAACAGGGGATCATCAAGAGCCAACAAAGCCTGCACATAAGCGGCCTCGACCCGGTCCACCCCGGTCCAGGGTCCGCGCCCCACGCGCGAGACGAGGCGGGACAGATCCAGACATCTGGCCCGTCCTTGCTCCGTCCCGGATCCGCCGGTCATCAGGGTTACTCGGCAGCCTTGGTCAAGCTGACCATGTCTTCGAGATACGAGGTGAACTCGTCCCGCAACTCGGGCCGGGCCATGCCGAAGGCGACGGTGGCTTGCAGGAAGCCCGCCTTCGAACCGCAGTCGAACCGCTGACCCCGGAAGCGGTAGCCATAGACGTCGCGGTCCTGGTTGATCTCCTCGGCAATCGCGTCGGTCAGCTGGATTTCCCCACCGGCGCCAGATTTCATGCGGTTGAGGCTCTGCAACACCTTCGGCGTCAGGATATAGCGGCCGATCACCGCCAGGTTCGACGGCGCCTCGTCCGCCGGGGGCTTTTCGACCATGCCCTGCACCGACACCATCGTGCCCATGTCTTCCTTCACATCCAACACGCCGTAGGCCGAGGCCTTTTCCTTGGGCACTTCCATCGCCGCGACCATGCAGCCGCCGGTATCCTCATAGGCTTCGACCATCTGCTGCAGGCAGGGCTTTTCCGCCGCGATCACGTCGTCGGGCAGGATCACCGCGAAGGGTTCGTTATTGTTGATCAGTCGGCGGGCACACCAGACCGCGTGGCCCAGGCCCAGTGCCTTGTGCTGGCGGATATACGCAATCGCGCCGCTGTCCATATTGGTGTCCTTCAACACCTCCAACAGCTCGTCCTTGTTCTTCTTGCGCAGCTCCTGTTCCAGGACCGGCGAATTGTCGAAGTAATCCTCAAGCGCGCCCTTGCCGCGCGAGGTGACGAAGATGAACTCCTTGATCCCGGCCGCGCGCGCCTCGTCGATCGCGTATTGGATCAACGGGCGATCCACCAGGGTCATGATTTCCTTCGGAATGCTCTTGGTCGCCGGAAGAAACCGCGTTCCCAACCCAGCGACGGGGAAGACGGCTTTCGTCACTTTGCGTTTCATGTTGTCCCACCTCTTAAACGACCGCCGGGATGGCGTCCTGGTTACACCCGGAATTCTACCCGATCCTGCGGCATTCTGCTTTCGTTTTTCCTAACGCTAATTGGGCGCACTTGTCACGTCACCGCGTGGCGTTAACCTTTTTGCCGAGTGGCGCAGCCCGGCAACACGTTTCCACTCTCTTGCCACGCGAGCGTGAAACCCTCTGAGTTGAAAGGTTTTTTCACCGCGCTCGGCCCGTCCGAAGATGCCGCCACGCTGCTCCCAATACCCGTCTGGATGGAAGCGCAGGTGGTGAAACAGCGTGGTCGGAGACAGCAGGAAAAGGGTCACCAACTTGCCCTCTTTGGCCAGCGCGCGCGCCTGTGCACGCAGGGCCCGGCGCTGATGAAACCGGCCCGACAGGTGCAATGATTCTGCCGTTGGTCCTGTGCAAAACGCCACAAAGGGCGGCGCGATATCCGGCAGCGGCGAAAGCGGTTCGATGGGCCGCGCCAGCCCTTCGACCCAGCCTGCGCGCAGGCTGGCCAGCAGGCGGTTCACATCACGCGGTTCGCAATTGCCTGCGACCATATGGCCCAGCAAGCGGCGACGCTGTCGATCCTCCAAGGCAGCCAACGCGCCCCAGGGATCGCGTTCGGGCGCATGTTTGCGCAGAAATAGGGCCGAAGAGGCGCCAATCTCATGCAGCGATTTGGGCATGCGATCCGCCCCGCGCCGCACAGACGGCGCGTAGCCATGATGCACCTGCGCCATGGGCACGATGGCGGTGACCTGACCGGACAGGCGCAGGTTCACGTCGGTCTCATCCAAGTAAAAGCGAAAACCGGGATCAAATCCGCCGATCTTGGCCAGCGTATCCCGTCTAAAGGCGCAGTTGGTGCCCTCGGTCTTGATCCCGTGGCCGGGCTTGGCGGCGAACAGCTGCGGCGCATCACCCTCCAACTCCAACGGCGTTGGCGCACCCAGCGCATCGACGGTATTACCCCGCCATTGAAAGGAAATCCCGTTGCGCCCGCGCACATAGCCCCCGGCGGCCACGACGCGCGGGTCGTCAAAGGGTGCGGTGAGGTGGTCAAGCCAGCTCGGTTCCGGCACGCTGTCGTCGTCAATGAAGGCCACCAGCTCGCCCGACGCCAGGGTCAAGCCCCGGTTGCGCGCGGCGGAGATATTGAGCTCGTCAAATTCCGACAGTTTCACCGGCAGGCCGGTGGCGCGCACGGCTTTGGCCCCCTCCAGGTCGGCCACAACGATGACTTCGAAGTTCGGGTGGGTGAGCTGTGACAGACCGGTCAGGCAGCGGGTCAGCAGGGCCGGGCGGCCGTGGCTGACGACGATGACCGAGACCGGCGCATGTGACACTATTCCACCCCCATTGCCGCCAGCATCGCCTCGATCCGGGGCACATCTTCGGGGTTGTTCAGCTCCCAGAACTGGCGCCCGCGCGCATCCACTTCGACACATTGCACCGGGCGGTCGCGTTCCAGGAACCTGAGCTGTTCCAACCCCTCCAGCTCTTCCAGACTGCCCGGTTCCCACAGCGGATAAGCGGCCAGCGCGGCGGGGCGATAGGCATAGACGCCGACATGGTGAAACACCGGGGTCATCTCGTGATCCGGCCAACCGTGGGTGGTGTAGGGGATGACTTCCTTGGAGAAATAGAGCGCCTTGCCTTCGGCCCCGAAGGCCGCCGTCGTGCCACCAACGCGGCCCGCCTTGCGGTCTTCCAAGAAGCCCGACAGTGCACGGCCATCACAGCGCAGCACCGGCGTGGCGACTTCGGCTGTCGGGTGGGCATCCAGTGCCTCGACCAACGACTCGACAAACCAGGGGGGGGTCAGCGGCGCATCGCCTTGCAGGTTCACGACGATGTCGAAGCCACCGCCCAGCGCATCCAGCGCCTCGGCGCAACGTTCGGTGCCGTTTTGACATTTGGACGAGGTCATCACGACCTCCGCCCCGAAAGCCTCCGCCCGGTTGCGAATGCGGGTGTCATCGGTCGCCACCACCACGCGATCCACCCCACGCACGGCCTGGGCGGCCTCCCACGAGCGGCGGATCAGCGGTTTCGACACCCCGCTCGCGCCACGAAGCTCGGCCAGGGCCTTACCCGGGTAGCGCACCGAGGCATAGCGGGCAGGAATGACGATGAGGGTGGACATCAGGCCTCTTTCAGATCGACCCCGGGCGCATAGGCGATGAAGAAGGGGTTTTCATAGATCGGTTTGCCATAGGTCAGCGGTGTGTGGTCGTCGAAGCGAACCACGTCGCCGCCCGCGCCCTTCAGCACGGCATGACCGGCGGCGGTGTCCCATTCCATGGTGCGGCCGACACGCGGGTACAGGTCCGCTTCGCCGGTGGCGACCAGGCAGAACTTCAGGCTGGACCCCGCCGATTTCGAATCCTTCACCTTGTATTTGTTGATGTAATCCTCGGTCGCCTGATCGCGGTGCGATTTAGAGGCGACGATGAACAGAGCCTCATTGTCGGGGGTCGAGACCTTGATCTCCTTGACCGCGCCCATGGTGGATTTGTCGAAAGGCCCGGCCTCTTCCACGGTGGACCCATCCGCGCGGGTAAAGAACATGCGACCCTTGGCAGGGGCGTAGACCACGCCACGGATCGGCGTGCCGTCGACCACGTAGGCGATGTTCACGGTGAAATCGCCGCGGCGGTGGATGAACTCCTTGGTGCCGTCCAGCGGGTCGACGATCAGGAATTCATTGGCCGATGCGCCATGGCTGTCCGCCTGCTCCTCGGTTACCAGAAGCACGTCTGGGAACTCGGCCCGCAGACCGGCCGAGATCAGTGCATCGGCGGCCTCGTCAGCGGCGGTAACCGGGCTGTCGTCGGACTTGGATTTCACCTCGAAATCGTCGGAGTTGTAGATCTCCATGATCACGTCACCGGCTTCCAGGGCCAGGCGGCGCATCACGGTTTCAAGTTTCGCAAAATCCATGTCAGGGGCTCCTTCGGCGCCGCTCGCGCGCGTGAGTTGATTACAGAATTCAGCCCCCTTATGCTGTGCGCGTAAGGGAACGGCAAGAATTCCCTGCAAATACTGTCGAGAGCAGGCAAGAGGCGGAGCGATGTTCCAGGCCGACACAAGAACTCGTACGACGACGCAAAGCGCGCTGGGCATCCTCGAGGTGATCTATTACGCGACCGCGCGCAGCGTGCGCAAAAGCCATCCGAACGCCATCGTCGGATTGGCAATCAACATGTTGCAGACCATGACCTTGGTCTTTGTCTTCTACATCATGTTCACCTTCCTCGGCCTGCGCGGCGTGGCGATACGCGGCGATTTCATGGTCTACATCATGTCAGGGATCTTCCTGTTCATGACCCAGAACAAGGCGATGGGGGCCGTGGTCGGGTCCGAAGGCCCCGCCAGCCCGATGATGCAGCACGCGCCGATGTCGACCTTCGTGTCGATCGTGTCGAACGCTCTGGGTACGCTTTATATCCAGGTCCTGTCCGTGGTTCTGGTGCTGTTCATCTACAATGCCATGACCGGTTCGGTCGAAATCAACGATCCCGTTGGCGCCTTTTCCATGCTTCTGCTGGCCTGGTTCGTCGGCGTATCCGTGGGCATGTGTTTCCTGGCGCTGAAACCCTGGTTTCCGCAGTTCGTGTCGATTGCCTCGACCATCTACATGCGGGCAAACATGCTGGCCTCGGGCAAGATGTTCCTGGCCAATACACTGCCGTTCTTCATTCTGAAGATGTTCGACTGGAACCCGCTGTTTCACGTGATCGACCAGGCGCGGGGGTTCGCCTTCATCAACTACAACCCGCACTATTCGAACACGACCTATCCACTGATCCTGGCCAGCGTGCTGTTGGTCATCGGCTTCATGGGCGAAAGCTATACCCGTCAGCATGCGTCGATCTCCTGGGGTGCACGGCGATGAGGTGGCTTTGGGCGCTGGCGATTACCCTGTTGCCCGCGCTTGGTTGGGCACAGAGCTATCCGGCCACCCATTCGGTCACCGGCGTTGCGGCCGACGATGTTCTGAACATCCGCCCGACACCCGGCACCTCCGGCACGCCGATCGGAGCCTTGGCGCCGCACGCAGTCGGGGTCGAGGTCATCCGCGTGACCGAAGACGAACGCTGGGGGCTGATCAACGCAGGCGAGGGCTCCGGCTGGATCGCAATGCGGTTTCTTGAGCGCGACGGGGTGCACGAGGACTTTCCTATCCCAGCGAGCTGTTTTGGGACCGAACCCTTCTGGACCATCGACCTGGACGCCAGCGGCACGGTCACGGTGACTTCGATGGACGGGGATGCGATTTTCATGGCCGTGCAGACACGCCTTCAGGCGACGGGGCGGCTGGACCGCTACAGCCTGGTGGCCAGCAACCCCGACATGACCCTGCACGCGGTGATCGGACGGCAATCCTGCAACGATGGCATGTCAGATAGGGAATATGGGCTGAGCATGGATGCGGTATTGCACGACCCAACGGGCTACCGCCATTGGGCGGGCTGCTGTTCACTGCGGAACTGACGGCGCTAATCCACCACCCGCATGGTCAGGTTGATCCGCCCGCCTTCCTTGAGCAGCGTGGAAGAACCAAAGCGGATGCGATCCACCCCGTGATGGGCCAGCCGCGCTTCACCGCCCAGCATCAGAACGTCACCCGATTCCAGCCAGACCGATTGCGTCTTGCCGCCGCGCTCCACCCCGCCAATGCGAAAGAGCCCTGCATCGCCAAGCGAGATCGACACGACGGGGTAGGAAAAATCCGCCTCGTCCCGGTCCTGATGCAGCCCCATGCGCGCATTTTCGCCGTAGAAATTGACCAGACAGCAGTCCGGCGCGCATTCGTTCCCCGCGATGGCGTTCCAGACATCCAGCACGCACTCCGGGATCGGCGGCCAGTCCACGCCCGACGGGTGGCGCCGCTCGTACCGATACCCACGCCGGTCCGAGTACCAGCCATAGCGCCCGCAGGAGGTCATGCGAACGGACATCGGCTTGCCCCAACGCGTTTCTGGCGAGAACAGAGGCGCCGCCGCCACGACCTTGCGCAGGGCAGCAACCATCTCTGTTTGCGCTCCCATGTCCAAGCCCGCTTTCCAGACCTGCGCACCGCCAATCACCACATCCGGCGCGCCGAAAACCTTTCCCATCGGTAAAACCCCAATTTTGACTCGTTTTTTTGCCCCGCCCCCCTGTTTTGAATGCTTGCAGGGCGCTTTTTGCCTACTTATATACGCCGAGACGCCGGGTTCGGACATTCCGAAACCGGCTTGAAATCTGGGATCAAGGGCCGGTGCTTGCCAAGGCCGGTTCCTTCAACATCGCCTATGAGAGGATTTTGAGCATGGCCAAAGTCATCGGTATCGACCTCGGGACCACCAACTCCTGTGTCGCCATCATGGACGGCTCGCAGCCGCGAGTCATCGAGAACTCGGAAGGGGCGCGCACGACCCCCTCCATCGTCGCCTTCAAGGACGACGAGCGCCTGGTCGGCCAGCCGGCCAAACGCCAGGCCGTCACCAACCCGGACAACACCGTCTTCGCCGTGAAGCGCCTGATCGGCCGCGCGATGAACGACCCGGCTGTCGAGAAAGACAAGAAGCTGGTGCCCTACGCCATCGTCGATGGCGGCAACGGCGACGCCTGGGTCGAAGCGGCTGGTGAGAAATACAGCCCCAGCCAGATCTCGGCCTTCATCCTCGGCAAGATGAAAGAAACCGCTGAAAGCTACCTGGGCGAAGACGTCACCCAGGCCGTCATCACGGTTCCCGCCTATTTCAACGACGCCCAGCGTCAGGCCACCAAGGACGCGGGCAAGATCGCGGGCCTGGAAGTTCTGCGCATCATCAACGAACCGACTGCCGCCGCGCTGGCCTACGGTCTGGACAAGGCCGACACGCAGACCATCGCCGTCTATGACCTTGGTGGTGGTACCTTCGACGTGACCATCCTGGAAATCGACGACGGCCTGTTCGAGGTCAAATCGACCAACGGCGACACCTTCCTGGGTGGCGAAGACTTCGACATGCGCATCGTCCAGTACCTGGTCGATGAGTTCAAAAAGGAAAACCAGGTCGATCTGTCCAAGGACAAGATGGCTCTGCAGCGCCTGAAAGAGGCCGCCGAGAAAGCCAAGATCGAACTGTCGAGCTCCTCGCAGACCGAGATCAACCAGCCCTTCATCTCGATGGGTTCGGACGGCGCGCCGCTGCACATGGTCATGAAGCTGACCCGCGCCAAGCTGGAAACCCTGGTCGGCGACCTGATCAAAGCCTCTCTGAAGCCCTGCCAGGCCGCGCTGAAGGATGCCGGCCTGTCGAAGGACGACATCGACGAGGTGGTCCTGGTCGGCGGCATGACCCGCATGCCCAAGGTGATCGCCGAGGTGACCAAGTTCTTCGGCAAAGAGCCGCACAAGGGTGTGAACCCGGACGAAGTTGTCGCCATGGGCGCCGCCATCCAGGCCGGCGTTCTGCAAGGTGACGTCAAGGACGTGGTTCTGCTGGACGTGACCCCGCTGTCGCTGGGCATCGAGACGCTGGGCGGCGTGTTCACCCGCCTGATCGATCGCAACACGACGATCCCGACCAAGAAGAGCCAGATCTTCTCGACCGCCGAGGACAACCAGAATGCCGTGACCCTGCGCGTGTTCCAGGGTGAACGTGAAATGGCCGCGGACAACAAGATCCTGGGTCAGTTCAACCTCGAAGACATCCCGCCCGCCCCGCGCGGCCTGCCGCAGATCGAGGTCACCTTCGACATCGACGCCAACGGCATCGTGTCGGTCGGCGCCAAGGACAAGGGCACCGGCAAGGAACAGTCGATCACGATCCAGGCCTCGGGCGGTCTGTCCGACGAGGACATCGACGCGATGGTCAAGGACGCCGAAGCCAACGCCGAGGCCGACAAGGAGCGCAAGGAACTGGTCGAAGCCAAGAACCAGGCCGAAAGCCTCATCCACTCGACCGAAAAGTCGATGGAAGAGCACTCCGACAAGGTCGACCCGACCACCATCGAAGCGATCGAGCTGGCCATCGCCGCCCTGAAGGACGAGATGGACAGCGAGAATGCCGAGAAGATCAAGTCGGGCATCCAGAACGTGACCGAAGCGGCCATGAAACTGGGTGAAGCCATCTACAAGGCACAGCAGGAAGAGGCCGCCGGTGAGGCCCCCGAGGCCGACGCCGCTGCCGACGAGCCGCGCGGTGTGGATGACGACATCGTCGACGCCGATTTCGAAGATCTGGACGACGACAAGCGCTAAGTCCGGGTCCGGTCGGACCCTTTCGCGGCCGGCCCCGATGATCGGGCCGGTCGCATGCGTTTCCTAGGGACACAATACTGATGGCAAAACGCGATTATTACGAGGTGTTGGGCGTCGCCAAGGGCGCCTCGGCGGACGAGATCAAGAAGGGCTATCGCAAGAAAGCGAAGGAACTTCACCCCGACCGCAACGCCGACAACCCGGATGCCGAGGCCCAGTTCAAGGAAGCGAACGAGGCCTATGACGTCCTGAAGGATGCCGACAAGAAGGCAGCCTATGACCGTTACGGCCATGCGGCCTTCGAAGGCGGCATGGGCGGCGGTGGCCACCCGGGTGGCGGTTTCCGCGGCCAGGGCGATTTCGCCAGCGCATTCTCGGACGTGTTTGACGATTTGTTCGGCGATTTCATGGGCGGCGGGCAACGTGGCGGCGGACAACGCGCCGCGCGCGGTTCCGACTTGCGCTACAATCTGCGCATCACCCTGGAAGAAGCCTATGCAGGGCTGCAGAAGACGATCAATGTGCCCACCTCGGTGGCCTGTGAGGAGTGCAACGGCACCGGCGCCGAAAGCGGCGCAGAGCCAACCATGTGTCCGACCTGTTCGGGCATGGGCAAGGTTCGCGCGCAGCAGGGCTTCTTTACCGTCGAACGCACCTGCCCGACCTGTCAGGGCCTGGGCCAGATCATCAAGAACCCTTGCAAGTCCTGCCATGGCGCTGGTCGGGTCGAGAAAGACCGCTCGCTGGCCGTGAACATCCCCGCCGGTGTCGAAACCGGCACCCGCATCCGCCTGGCAGGTGAGGGTGAGGCTGGGATGCGGGGCGGTCCCGCAGGCGACCTATATATCTTCATCGAGGTTCAGGACCACGCGCTCTTTGATCGTGAAAGCATCCACCTGCACTGCCGTGTGCCGGTCGCCATGACCACCGCCGCCCTGGGTGGCGAGGTCGAGGTGCCGACGATCGATGGCGGGCGGAGCCGCGTCAAGATCCCGGCCGGTTCGCAAAACGGACGCCAGATGCGCCTGCGCGGCAAGGGCATGCCCGCCCTGCGCGGCGGCGGCCAGGGCGACATGTATATCGAGCTGGGCGTCGAAACCCCGGTCAATCTGAGCTCCAAGCAGAAAGAACTGCTGCGGGAATTCGAGACCCTGGGCGAAGAGAACAACCCGGAAAGTTCGAATTTCTTCTCGAAGGTGAAGAGCTTCTGGGACGGGATGAAAGGTTAACAGTTAACCTTTGATTTACCATTCGCATGCAAGGGTCGAGTCATGATGACTCGGCCCTTTTCCTTTGGCGAAATGCCCCAGAGCCTGTTCGACACGGACGAGGCACCGGTCGTGCCGGTCACGAAGGACGGGAAAGGGCAGCTGCCCTCCTACATCAAGGACCACCGCAAACGCCTGCGCGAACGCTTCATGGTTGGCGGCGCGGCTGCGATGCCGGATTACGAGGTGCTGGAACTGGTCCTGTTCCGCGCCATTCCACGCCAGGACGTGAAACCGCTGGCACGGCTGCTTCTGGAAACCTTCAAGGATTTCAACGGTGTGCTATCGGCCCCCGCCGAACGGCTGCGCCAGGTCAAGGGCGTGGGTGATGCGGTGGTGCAAGAATTGAAGATCGTCGAAGCTGCGGCCCATCGGCTGGCCCGCGCAAAGGTGATGCAGAAACACGTTGTTTCGTCCTGGGATGCGCTGCTGGACTACTGCCACACCACCATGGCCCATCGCGAGACGGAACAGTTCCGCGTGTTGTTCCTGGACCGAAAGAACGTGCTGATCGCCGATGAGGAACAGGCCCAGGGCACGGTGGATCACGTGCCGGTCTACCCGCGCGAGGTGGTGAAACGCGCGCTGGAGCTGAATGCCTCCGCCATCATCCTGGTGCACAACCACCCGTCCGGCGATCCGACCCCATCCGATAGCGACATTACCATGACCCAACAGGTCGAAGATGCCGCCCGCGCGTTGGGTCTGACGCTGCATGACCACCTGATCATCGGCAAGTCGCGCGAACTCAGCTTTCGCGCGCAGGGCTATCTGTAGGCCCGGTCAGCGAATCCAGACCTCCACCCGCCGGTTCACGCCGCGTCCCCAGGCGCTGTCATCACAGGCCATGGGCAGGGCTTCGCCGAAGGCATCGACGGCCATTTCGGGCAGGGGGCCTTCGACCTCCTCAGCCAGCGCGGCGCGCACGGCCTCGGCCCTGCGGCGCGCGATCTTCAGGTTCTGTTCGGCGCTTCCCTGACCGTCGCCAAAGCCGACCAGGGTCAGCGCGCGGCCATCAAAGCGCCCGGATTCCAAAGAGCGCGCCAACAGTGCCACGTTGGACCGCGATGGCGCGTCCAGCACGACCGAACCGCCCTCGAAGCGAAAGGTGATCGACAGGCGCGCATTGTCCGCCATCACCGTGGCCAGGCGTTGCAGCTGCTCCAAGGTGACCTCAGGTCCAGCGGCACGCAGGGCATTGTTCAACCGGTCTCCCTGCTCTCGCGCAGGCACCTCGTCGAAACGCTGATCGACAAACCCTGCGCGGCGCACAACGAATTGCGCCGCATCCGAGCGCATGTAGCGCAGCAGATCCCGCGCCAGGCGCGGCAGGCGACGACCGGGCAAGTACAGATACATCGGCGTTGTCAGCGGGAAATCCTCCGCCTTGATCGTTGCGCGGGTGGCGGCCAGGTCGAAGCCGCAAGTGCCGGTCAGGGTGACAACCTCGGTCGCGCCTGGCCTGGAATAGCCGGTCATGCCGATACCAAAGGGATCCTCGGCCACCGCGCGGGTCACGGCGGCATCACTGCCCTGTATCAACACGCCCTCAGCCAGCGTGCCACCCTGCGCACGCACGACATCGCTGACAAAGACATGGCCAAACCCGTAGGACGGGTCGCGCAGATAGGGAGTGATCGGCGCATCCTCACCGCCCAGTTCCGACCAGTTGGTGACCTCACCGGAATAGATCTGCATCAGCTGGGTCATCGACAGGCGGCGCACCGGGTTGCCTGCGGCGACCACGGGGACCAGCGCATCCAGGGCGATCACCCGGACCTGTCTGAGCGAGCGCAGGTCACCAAGCCCCGCGTCGCGCACCAGCGTGCGTTCCTGTCCGGTCGCCTCGCGCATCGACAGGACCATGTCCGCCTGATTGCCGAGCAGGTCGGCAAAGCCTTCGGCGGACGTCGTCAGGCGAATGGTGATCCTTGCAGCAGGCTGGCGGGTGTTCCCCTCGAACAGGGTATAAAGCAACCCGGTGCCCGGCACTTCCTCGCGTTGCAGGGCATAGGAATGGCGCAGGGCGAACCCTTCAATGAGCGCAGGGATCAGAACACGGCCCATCTCCTGGGCGCCCGAGATGGTGAACTCGGCGACATAGCTGCCCAGGTTCGGGCAGCCCGGCCCTTCGCAGCTGACGCCGGAGGCATCGACGGTCAGCACGCCGTAATCCGTGTCGATTCGGTAAAACTCCCCATCGAAGCTGAGAAGGGTGCCGTCCAGCTCGATCGAGCCGTCGCGGGCGCGCAGGGTCACGTCATCGGCGCGCAGAGGCGCAGCGAGAGTGGCAAGAAAAAGCGCGGCGAGAACCGCCGCGCGAAGAATGGTCATGGCCCGCCCCTGTTGCCAGCGTCAGTTGCTGGCGATTTTCAGGTCTTGGGGCAGGTTTTTCAACACCAGAAATTCACCCACGGCGTCGCAACCGGGTGCCCCGAAGGACAATTCCGAGCTGCCCAGCCCATCGCGCGGGGAAATCCGCAGCAGGGTGGCGCGGGTCGGCGCGTCACAGGCTTCCGCCAGGATCTCGGCCTCAACTGACACGTCGGGGCTGCGCCCTGCATTGATCAGGGCAACCGGATAGGTGTAGATATCGGCCGTCCAGCCGCCGGGCACCGAGCCGACAACGGTCATGAAGCCACCCTCGCCGGTCGTCGCACGATCCGCGCTGCCCATTTGATTGGCGTGCATGTGGCCGGGTTCGTCATAGGTGGCACCGCCTTCCAGCGCGTGCAGACCCATACCGGTGATACCTTTCCAGACCAGCGCAATGCGCTCGTAGTCGGCCAGGGTCGGCATGAAGATCTCGGTTTCTGCCTGGCTGCCATCGGTGAAATTCGCGGTAAAAACAGCGTCTTCCGACAAGGCAGGAAGGTCGATACGGGTCAGGCCGCCATCATCCAGGCGTTCGTTGATCCGCAGGCCTTCGTGCAGGATCTCGACCACCTGACCAGCATGGCAGGGGCTTTCCAGCGCCAGGGTAACCATCGCGGCGGGGGCGGACGTGGCGGTAAAGCCGGTCTCGCAGTCGGGCGTGGCCGTCGGTTCGGGCGTATCTGTTTCAACCGGGTCCGACTGCAACGCCGCTTCGATCACCGGCTCCGGGGTGTCGGGATCGGCGAAGGGCAGGATCGGCTGCGGCGGTTGGGCCAGGATCGGCACGACATCCGCGCGGGTCACCTCAGGCGCCTGTTCCACCGTAGGGGCAGGCAGGGGTGCATCCGACGCAAGCACCTCGCTCGCGGGTTCGTTCGGAACGGCCGCGCTGACCATGGTGGGTTTGGAAAGCGGCGCGCCACCCGGCAGCGGAACCCCGTTCTGCATGAAAAACCCGGCGGCGGCAGCGATAACAAGCGTCGCACCGGCGGTCTTGGCCTTTTTCTTGTCGATCACGGGCATTGCGATCTCCTTCCACTCGAAACCAGTGTGAAGATCGCCAAACATTGCGCCGATCTGATGGAATTCACATGGCTTTTCCACCTCAGGATGACGCCGATTTCCTTAGGAAAGGTTGAGATCGCCGCATCCACGCCATGTTTCAAACAGATTTCGGCCCCGCCCTGACGAAACAGAGCGGGGCCGATTCCAAAAACTGTTTCCTATCAGGTTCAGAAACTGCCGTGGCAGTGCTTGAATTTCTTGCCTGACCCACAGGGGCAGGGGTCGTTGCGGCCCGGGTTGCCCCAGGTGCTGGGATCGTTTTCGTCAAAGCCGGGGATGGCTTCGCCCGCAGGCTCTTCAACCGGGGCGGGCGCGGCGGCGGCAGCCTGGGCCGCCTGCTGTTTCATGAACTGCTCCATCAGCGCGCGCTGTTCCTCTTCGGACATCGGGCGCACCTGCGCGAGCTGCTGGGTCACGTCCTCGCGCAAACCATCCAGCAGGTTTTCGAACAGCTGGAACGCCTCGGTCTTGTATTCGTTCAGCGGGTCGCGCTGCGCGTAGCCACGGAACCCGACGACCGAGCGCAGGTGTTCCAGCGTCAGCAGGTGTTCCTGCCACTTCTTGTCGATGGTCTGCAGCAGCACCTGCTTTTCGATGTTGCGCATGGTCTCGGGGCCGAAATCGACCGCCTTCTTCGCCATCATCTCGTCCGAGGCGTCATAAAGCTTCTCGCGAATGGTGTCGTCATCGGCGCCTTCCTCGGCAGCCCAGTCGATCACCGGCACGTCGATGCCGACCTTTTCCATCACCGAGGCATAGAGCCCCTGAGTGTCCCACTGATCAGCGTAGGATTTGGGCGGCATGTAGCTGTCCACAAGGTCATCCACCACCTGGTGGCGCATGTCCTGGGCAATTTCCGACAGATCCTCGGTCTCCATGATCTCGCGACGCTGGGAGAAGATCACCTTGCGCTGATCGTTCATCACGTCGTCGAATTTCAGAAGCTGCTTGCGGATGTCGAAGTTGCGACCTTCGACCTTGGCCTGGGCGCGTTCCAGCGACTTGTTCACCCAGGGGTGCACGATGGCCTCGCCGTCTTTCATGCCCAGGGTCGACAGGACCTTGTCCAGACGTTCCGAGCCGAAGATGCGCATCAGGTCGTCTTCGAGCGACAGGAAGAAGGCCGAACGGCCCGGGTCACCCTGACGGCCCGACCGGCCGCGCAGCTGGTTGTCGATGCGGCGGCTTTCGTGGCGTTCGGTGGCTAGGACGAACAACCCGCCCGCCTCCAGAACCTTGGCCTTTTCCTCGGCATGTTCGGCTTCGATCTTGGCACGGATGGCTTCGGGATCGGCCTCCGGGTCGGCGGCCAGAGCCTCCATCACCTTCATCTCGACATTGCCGCCCAGCTGAATATCGGTGCCGCGACCGGCCATGTTGGTGGCGATGGTCACCGCACCCAGACGACCCGCGTCGCCAACGATCTGCGCCTCGCGCTCGTGCTGACGGGCGTTCAGAACGTCATGGGGGATGCCTGCCGCTTTCAGCATCTGCGACAGCATCTCGGACTTTTCGATCGAAGTGGTGCCGACCAGGGTCGGCTGACCCTTTTCATGCGCCGCTTTGATCTCCTCGATCACGGCGGCGTATTTCTCCTCGCCGGTGCGATAGACCGCGTCGTGTTCATCTTCGCGGGCAATCGGCTTGTTGGTCGGCACTTCGACCACGCCCAGCTTGTAGATTTCCTGGAATTCCTCTTCCTCGGTCAGCGCGGTGCCGGTCATGCCTGCGAGCTTGTCGTAGAGGCGGAAGTAGTTCTGGAACGTGACCTGAGCCAGCGTCACGTTCTCGGCCTGGATCTTGCAGCCTTCCTTGGCCTCGATGGCCTGGTGCAGACCATCAGACAGGCGGCGGCCCGCCATCATGCGGCCGGTGAATTCATCGATCAGAACGACATCACCATCGCGCACAATATAGTGTTGGTCCTTGGTGAACAGCTTGTGGGCGCGCAGGCCCTGGTTCACGTGGTGCACCAGCGTGGTGCTTTCGGGATCATAGAGCGTCTGACCTTCGGGCAGCAGGCCCGCGGTTGCCAGGCGTTGCTCCAGGAACTCGTTGCCCTCGTCGGTAAAGGTCACGTTGCGCGCCTTTTCGTCCAGGGTGAAATGCTCGTCCTGAATTTCCGGGATCAGCGCGTCGATGGTGACATAAAGCTGCGAGCGATCCTGGGCCGGGCCCGAGATGATCAGCGGCGTGCGCGCCTCATCGATCAGGATCGAGTCGACCTCGTCCACGATGGCGAAGTGATGCTCCCGCTGGTACATGTCCTTCAGCTCGGACTTCATGTTGTCGCGCAGGTAATCGAAGCCCAGCTCGTTGTTGGTGGCGTAGGTCACGTCACAGGCGTAGGCGGCCTTCTTTTCCTCGTCCGGCTGCTGCGGATAGACAACGCCGGTGGTCATGCCCAGCGCGCCATAGACCTTGCCCATCCATTCCGCGTCACGACGGGCCAGGTAATCGTTCACGGTAACGATATGTACGCCCTTGCCCGTGAGCGCGTTCAGATAAGCGGGGAAGGTGGCGACAAGAGTCTTGCCTTCGCCGGTCTTCATCTCGGCGATATTGCCCTGATGGAGGAACATCCCGCCCATCAGCTGCGTGTCGAAGGCGCGCAGGCCCAAGGCGCGCTTGGCACCCTCGCGGCAGTTGGCGAAAGCTTCGGGCAGGATCGCATCCAGCTTCTCGCCCTCGGCGACGCGGCGCTTCAGTTCCTCGGTCTTGTCGATCAGCCCCTGATCGTCCAGCTTGGCGAACTCTTCTTCCAGCGCGTTGATCTTGGCAACAACCTGGCGCGTGGCCTTGATCTTGCGATCATTCGGCGTGCCAAAAATCTTGCGCGCCACAGTTCCGATACCAAGCATATTCCGTCCGCCTCGAGTGGGTTCAATCCGTTTTGATGAGAGGGTGCTTGCCCGTCCCCGCCCTGACCCGTATCTAGGGCGGAAGGAACCGGCGCTCTCAAGCCTTCGGAGGATGTAGGCGCAGGGGGTATAAGTGTCAACATTGCCGGGCTTTCCGGCCTCTTTCGAGGACCAAAACATGTCGAAACGTCACAGCTTTTTGATGGGGGCGGCGATGGCCGTGGCCCTCGCCCTTCCCGCCACCGCACAGGATGTTACCGCCGACACCGTGGTTGCCACCGTGAACGGCGAGAGCCTGACCCTGGGTCACCTTGTCGCGGCCCGCTCGGCGCTGCCGCCGCAGTACCAGCAGCTGCCCGATGACGTACTATTCGAAGGGCTGCTGGAGCAATTGATCCAGCAGGTCGTGCTGTCCCAGGCGATGGGCGAGCTTGATCGTCGCACCCAGGCAATCCTGGAAAACGAGCGTCGCGCGCTGATCGCGGGCGAGATGCTGCAAGGTGTGGTCGAAGAGGCTGTGAGCGACGAGGCGCTGCAGGAAGCCTATGACGCGCAATTCGCCAATGCCGAACCGACCGAGGAATGGAACGCCTCGCACATTCTGGTTGTCAGCAAGGAAGCGGCCGAGGGGCTGATTGCCGAGCTGGAAGGCGGCGCCGATTTCGCCGCTCTGGCCAAGGAACATTCGACCGGTCCCTCCGGCCCGAACGGCGGCGAGCTGGGCTGGTTCTCGGCCGGCATGATGGTTCCCGCATTCGAGGCCGCCGTGATGGCACTGGAAGTTGGCGCGGTGTCCGAACCCGTCGCGACCCAGTTCGGCTGGCATGTGGTCAAGCTGAACGACAAGCGTCTGCAGGGTCCGCCCCCGCTGGAAGAGGTGCGTGACCAGCTGGCCGAAATCATCCAGGGCACCGCGATGGAAGAAGCCATCGCCGCGCTGATGGCCGCTGCCGCGATCGAGCGCCCGGACCTGTCGGCGATCGACCCCGCCACCCTGAAAGACGAAACTCTGATCGACTGACGGACGACCATGGGCACCAAGGCAAAGATCAAGAAGCTCGAAAAGAAGCTGAAGAAGCTCAAATCCAGGCTGAAGGCGGCGACGACCCACACCCATGCGGTCGCGCCGCTGGCGCCTGCGGCTTTCCCGGCGCTGCCGGTCATCGCAGGGGCCAAGTTCTCGGCGGTCAAGGCGGGGGTGAAATATGCCGACCGTCTGGACGTGATGCTGGCAGAGCTGCAACCGGGCAGCGCGGTCGCCGGGGTGTTCACCAAATCCTCGACCCGGTCGGCGGCGGTGCTGGATTGCCAAGCCAAGATCGGGTCGGACCCTGCCGCCGGGGCGGCGATCATCGTCAATGCGGGCAATTCAAACGCCTTTACCGGGCAGGCCGGCTTCGACTCGGTTGCCAGCATCACCGGTGCGGTGGCCGAAGCGCTGAATGTGCCCGAAAACAGGGTCTATTCCGCCTCAACCGGGGTGATCGGCGAACCACTGGACCCGGCGATCCTGACCGATTGCCTGGACGAGCTGAAGGGCACCCTGGTGCCTGATGCGCTGGAACAGGCGGCCGAGGCGATCCGCACCACCGACACGTTCGCCAAGGGTGCCAAGGCCGAGGTCCGCATGGGCGACCGGCTGGTGCATATCGCGGGCATCGCCAAGGGCTCGGGCATGATCGCGCCAGACATGGCGACGATGCTGGTCTTCATCTTTACCGATGCCAGGATCGAACAGCCGGTGTTGCAGCAGATGCTGGGCGAGCTGACCGATCAGACCTTCAACAACATCACCGTGGACAGCGACACCTCGACCTCGGACACGCTGATCGTTGGGGCCACCGGCGCCTCCGATGTCGAGGTCGACGCCGAGAACGCCGCCTTCCGCGACGCCCTGCGCGAGGTGATGATGGACCTGGCGCACCAGGTGGTGCGTGATGGCGAAGGGGCGAGCAAGTTCGTCGAGGTCCGCGTCACCGGCGCCAAGACCGACGCCGATGCGCGCACCCATGCGCTGGCCATCGCCAACTCGCCGCTGGTCAAGACCGCGGTGGCGGGCGAAGACCCGAATTGGGGCCGCATCGTGGCTGCCATCGGCAAGTCCGGCGCCTATGCCGAACGTGACAAGCTGTCGATCTCCTTCGGTAATATCCTTGTTGCCGAGGGCGGTTGGGTCTCGCCCGACTATCGCGAGGAGGACGGCGCCCATTACATGCAACACGACGAGCTGCTCATCCACGTGGACATGGGGCTGGACGCGGGCGAGGCACAGGTCTGGACCTGCGACCTGACCCACGGCTACATCCAGATCAACGCGGATTACCGGTCGTAAACTGAGACCAGAATCCTAGGATTCTACAGAGAAAGCAGGTCGGAATGGACGCGGTACGCAATACGAATGTCATCCTGGTCTCGGCGGTCGCCCTGATTGACCCCGACGGGCGGGTGCTTCTGGCACAACGCCCGGAGGGGAAGTCCATGGCCGGCCTGTGGGAATTTCCCGGCGGCAAGGTCGAACCGGGCGAAAGCCCGGAGGCCGCGCTGATCCGCGAGCTGCACGAGGAGCTGGGCATCGACACCTGGGCGTCGTGCCTGGCACCGCTGACCTTCGCCAGCCATGCCTATGACGACTTCCACCTGCTGATGCCAGTCTTTGCCTGCCGCAAATGGGAGGGCACGCCGCATCCCAAAGAAGGTCAGAAACTGTCCTGGGCGCGGCCGCAGAACCTGCGCGACTACCCGATGCCGCCCGCCGATATTCCGCTGATTCCCATGCTGAGGGACTGGCTCTAGGGCGAAAGCGCCACAGTTTCGCCACATTCCTAACCATTGCGTAACAATTGTTAATGATTTGCTAACCAAGGCCCCCTAGTTTGGCCTCGTATCGTTTTATCTGGGGGAAACGAACATGCTACGCACTGTCATTCTGGGCAGCTGTGTTTCCGTGCAGGGGCTCTTTGTGCGGGAACTGGCGAACGGCAAGATCGTCGTTCGGGTCGGAGAAAAGCTCTATCAGGGCTATCCGGTCGATATGGCCCAGGCGGCCTGATCGCTGCCACACATAATGAACGAAAAAGGGACGGCGCTGGCCGTCCCTTTTTGTTTCTGGCGCTGTGCGAAGACCCTTAGTCCAGGGTCCGCGCCACTTCTTCGCGCTCAAAGATCTCGATGACATCCTGCGGGCGGATATCATCGTAGTTCTCGAAGGCCATGCCGCATTCCTGACCGGACTGCACTTCCTTGACCTCGTCCTTGAAGCGCTTCAGCGTCTTCAGCGTGCCCTCGTGGATCACCACGTTGTCGCGCAGCAGGCGCACACCGGCCGAGCGGCGGGCGACACCTTCGGTGACCAGACAGCCGGCGACCTTGCCGACTCCCGACACCTTGAAGACTTCGCGGATCTCGGCGTAGCCGATGAAGTTTTCGCGCACCTCGGCGGAAAGCAGGCCCGACGCGGCGGCTTTGACGTCATCCACCAGGTCATAGATGACCGAGTAGTAGCGGATCTCGACACCCTTCTGGTTCGCGGCATTGCGCGCGGAGGCGTTGGCACGGACGTTGAAGCCGATGACCGGCGCGCCGGAGGCTTCGGCCAGGCCGATGTCGGTCTCGGTGATCGCGCCGACACCATAGTGCAGCACGCGCACGCGGACCTCGTCGTTGCCGATCTTTTCCATCGCCTGAACGATCGCCTCGGCAGAGCCCTGCACGTCGGCTTTGACCAGGATCGGCAGCTCGGCGACATTCTGATCCGCCTTGGCCTTGGCCATCATCTGTTCCAGCGTGGTCGCAGCACCGGCGGCGGCGCGCTTGTCCTTGGCGGCCTGGATCCGGTAGTCGGCGATTTCCCGCGCCTGGGCTTCCGCTTCGACCACGTTCAGCACGTCACCGGCTTCGGGCGTACCGTTCAGGCCCAGCACCTCGACGGGCACGGACGGACCGGCTTCGCTCACGCGGTTGCCCTTGTCGTCAACCAGCGCACGGACCTTGCCCCACTGTTCGCCGACGACGAAGATGTCGCCCTGACGCAGCGTGCCGTTCTGCACCAGAACGGTGGCAACCGGGCCACGGCCCACGTCCAGCTGTGCTTCGATCACGGCACCCGAGGCGGCGCGTTCCGGGTTGGCCTTCAGCTCCAGAACCTCGGCCTGCAGTGCGATGGCTTCCAGCAGTTCGTCCAGACCGTCACCGGTGTGGGCCGACACTTCGACATCCTGCACGTCACCCGACAGCTTCTCGACGATCACTTCGTGTTGCAGCAGGTCGGTGCGCACCTTGTCCGGGTTGGCAGCCGGAAGGTCACATTTGTTGATCGCCACGATCATCGGCACTTCGGCGGCCTTGGCGTGGTTGATCGCTTCGACGGTCTGCGGCATCACGGCGTCATCCGCCGCCACCACCAGCACGACGATGTCGGTCACCTGGGCACCACGGGCGCGCATCGAGGTGAACGCGGCGTGGCCGGGCGTATCGAGGAAGCTCAGCAGAGTGCCATCATCGGTCGACACCTGGTAGGCGCCGATGTGCTGGGTAATGCCACCAGCCTCGCCCGCGGTGACCTTCGCATCGCGGATCGCATCCAGAAGCGAGGTCTTGCCGTGGTCGACGTGACCCATGATGGTGATCACGGGGGCGCGCGGCTCCAGATCTTCTTCCTTGTCCTCGACGCTGTCGATCACGTCTTCGACGTCGGCATCCGACACGCGCACGATCTTGTGGCCGAATTCTTCGACGATCAGCTCGGCGGTGTCTTGGTCGATCGACTGGTTCTGCGTGATCATCATGCCCATGTTCATGAGCGACTTGATTACGTCGGCAACGCGTTCGGCCATGCGGTTGGCCAGTTCCGACACCACGATGGCCTCGGGCACCTGCACGTCGCGCACGACCTTTTCGCGCGGCTCGTTGCCACCCATGGCCTTCTGGCGCAGACGGTCCTGCTTGCGCTTCATCGCGGCGACCGAGCGGTGACGCCCGCCTTCACCGCCACGCAGCGCCTGGTTCACGGTCAGCTTGCCCGAGCGACGGTTGTCGTCCCGACCACCCTTGCCGCGGTTCTGTTTCTGGTCGCGTTCATTGCGATCGGTCTTGCGCGGCGCAGACGAGGGCTTGCCGGTGCCACGGGCCTCGGCGGCCTGGGCGGCGGCCGGATCGACGGCGGGCTGGGCCTTCGCGGCCTTTTCGCGGGCCTTGGCCTCCTCGGCTTCGCGCTTCTTGCGCTCTTCTTCCTCGGCTTTCGCCTTCAGCGCGGCCTCACGCTCACGCTCTTCGCGTTCCTTGGCCTCGGCCTCGGCACGGCGACGGGCGCGCTCTTCCTCGCGGGCCTTTTCCTCTGCGGCACGCTTGGCGGCCTCTTCGGCTTCGCGGGCCTTGGCAGCCTGCAGCGCCTTCAGGCGGCGCTCCATTTCGGCATCCGAGATCCCGGCAGGACGTTTCGAGGGATCGCCCTTCGCAGGACCACCCTTGGCGCCAGCCGCCTTGGCTGCCGAAGCCGCACCGGGCTTGGGCACCACAACGCGGGGTTTGCGCTTGGTTTCAACCACCACCTTGTTCGTCCGCCCGTGGGAGAAGCTCTGCTTCACCTGACCCGGGCGGTTGCCACGGATCCCAAGGGTCTTTTTGCCGTCATTATCGCTCATCTGGTCTTCGTACCTTTCCGGCGCCGATTTGCGCCGTCATCCTCTTGCGCGCGCAAGCCTCGCAGCTTTGCGGCCTCCTCTACTACACGAGAGGTCAAACCACCAGCGGCGAGCGCGCCATGTATCACATTTTCCCGCCCGAAAGCCAAACCCAATTCATTTGCGGTCAAAACGCCTATGAACCGGTCCCGTCCCGGGGGCGGGCGAAGCTTGGATTTCCCGCGCTCCGAACCATCGCTGGCCTGGATCAGCACCTCGGCCTGATCCTTCATCAACCAGTCTTTCACCTTCTCGTAACCGGCCACGGATTGGCCGGCCTTGCGCGCCAGGCTGATCAGGTGCACGACCCGATCCGCCAGCGCCTTTTCCAAATCGTCCACCAGCCCCTCGGGGGCCGAGACCTTACGCTTTGCACCGCGCGAAAACAGACCTTTCGCCACGGCTTTCTCCAGCGCCTTGCGGTCGGCCGAGACCCATATGCCCCGGCCCGGCAGCTTGCCCAGCAGATCAGGCACCACCTGATCGTCGGGTCCGACCACAAACCGGATCAACCCGGCCCGGGGCTGGGTGTCACCGGTCGCGATGCAGCGCCGTTCGGGCTCCTCCGCCCGCGATTTCTGGCCCCCGCGCGTCATGGCGCTCGCTCCGAGGCCTGGGATCAGGCCTCGTCGCCCTCAGCCAGGGCCTCTTCACCTTCAACCTCTTCGCCTTCCTCGGCATCGGCTTCCAAATCGGCCAGGTCGACCCAACCCAGCATGACGCGGGCGGTCATGACCAGGTTCTGCGCATCTTCGAGGCTGACACCATAGGGCTCCAGCACACCGTCATCCTTGATCCGCTCGCCGTTCTGCGAGGTCCAGCCGCCAGCCAGCTCCCAGTCGGCGCAGGTGGCAAAGTCTTCCAGCGACAGAACGCCATCTTCGGCCAGAGCCTGGATCATCTGCGGGGTCAGGCCCTCGAAGCTGAACAGGCTGTCCTGCACGCCCAGCTCCTGGGCGCGTTCGATTGCCTTGCGGTTCTGTTCATCGATGAAGTCACGGGCGCGGGCCTGCAACTCCTGGGCCGTGCCTTCGTCGACACCGTCGATCACCAGCAGTTCGTCCAGCTCGACATAGGCGACCTCTTCGAGGTTGGTGAAGCCTTCCGAGACCAGCAGTTGGGCGAAGAACTCATCCAGGTCCAGCGTGTCCATGAACAGCTGGGTGCGCTCGGCGAACTCCTTCTGACGGCGCTCCGATTCCTCGGCCTCGGTCATGATGTCGATGTCCAGCGCAGTCAGCTGGCTGGCCAGACGCACGTTCTGACCACGGCGGCCGATGGCGAGGCTCAGCTGCTCGTCCGGCACCACAACCTCGATGCGCTCGGCGTCTTCGTCCAGAACAACCTTGCTGACTTCGGCCGGTTGCAGCGCGTTCACCAGGAAGGTCGGGGTGTCCTCGTTCCACGGAATGATGTCGATCTTTTCGCCCTGCAGCTCGTTCACCACGGCCTGCACGCGCGAACCACGCATACCGACACAGGCGCCGACCGGGTCGATCGAGTTGTCATAGGAGATGACCGCGATCTTGGCGCGCGAACCCGGGTCACGGGCAACCGCCTTGATCTCGATGATGCCGTCGTAGATCTCCGGCACTTCCATCTTGAACAGCTCGGCCATGAATTCCGGCGCGGTGCGCGACAGGAAGATCTGCGGGCCGCGGGTCTCGCGGCGCACATCCTTGACGTAGCAGCGGATGCGGTCGTTCGGGCGATAGCTTTCGCGGCCGATCTTCTCGTTGCGGCGCAGAATTGCTTCGCCGGCACCCACGTCGACGATGACGTTGCCGTATTCCTCGCGCTTGACCTGACCATTGATGATCGTGCCCGCACGATCCTTGAATTCCTCGTACTGGCGATCACGTTCGGCTTCGCGCACCTTTTGCAGGATCACCTGCTTGGCGCTTTGCGCGGCGATACGGCCCATGTCGACCGGCGGCACGGTCTCGCGGAACTCGTCACCAACCTCAGGCGCCTTGGTCTCGGCGAAATCGACCAGCTGGCCGTCGCGATACCAGAATTCCTCGCGCCCCGACTTGGCCGGTTCGAAATAGGCCTTCGCCTGATCCACGGTGAACTCGGCCTGGTAGTTCTCCAGCTCCTCATCCGTGACCACCGTGCGCACACGGGTAAAGGTCGCACGACCGGTCTTGCGGTCGATCAGGACGCGAATGTCCATTTCCGCGCCGTAACGGCTCTTGGCAGCACGCGCGAGGCTTTCTTCCATCGCCTCGATGACCAGACCGGGATCGATCATCTTTTCGCGGGCCACGGCCTCGGCGGTCTGGAGCAGCTCCAGCTGGTTTGCGGAAGTGATTGCCATTGTCAGTCCTCCTCGGAACCGGTGATTTCCTGAATTTCGTCAAATTGGGTTTCGTCGATCTGCCCCGCCGCCTTGCGCTGGCGCAGCATCTCGGTGATCAGCTCGTCGGTCATGGCCAGCTTGGCCTCGGCCAGAAGGTCGAAGGTCAGGCCGATGGTCACGGCCTCGCCCTGGTTGTCGATCTCGATCAGAACCTCGTCGCCCTCGGTGCCCATCAAGGTGCCCTTGAAGCGCTTGCGCCCGTCGATCAGCTCGGCGGTTTCCAGCTTGGCGACATAGCCGTTCCACGCATCGAAATCCTTCAGCCGCGTCAGCGGGCGGTCGATCCCGGGGCTCGAAACCTCGAGGTTGTAGTTGTCCTCGATCGGGTCCTCGACATCCATGATGGCGGAGACGGCGGTATTGATCTCGGCCAGATCATCAACCTCGATCCCGCCTTCGGGTTTCTCGGCCATGATCTGAAGCGTGGGCGTATTGCCACCCATCAGGCGCAGGCGCACCAGCTCATACCCCATGCCCTCGATCACGGGGCGCAGAAGATCGGCCAGCTTGCGGTCGATGGCGGCTTTGGCAACCAGGTCGGTCATATGTCATGCAGCCTTTATCTGGGCACAAAAAAACGGGCCAGCGGCCCGTTGGTGTTTCCGGTGGGGCTCTGGGTGTGGACCCCAGCGCCTCCGCTGTTGCTTGGTCATATAGAGAGGAAAGGGGGCGGATGCAAGGGGGATGGCTGATTCCCCCTTGGCCGAGTGGTCACTCCGGTTTGCGTCCCACCAGAAACACCGCTTTCATCGACCCTTCGGGCTGCCAGTCCTCGATGATCTCGAAGCCCTGACTGGTCAGCATGGCGCGCAGGTCGTCTTCGTTGAACCAGCTCAGCGCGGGCATCTTGCCCAGCGCCTTCCCCACGGCGGCGATGGGTTTCAGCCACCAGGCTTTGCCTAGGCAGGTGGTGGAGCTGATGAAAAGCCCGCCGGGCCGCAACGCGCCGTGCACCTTGGCGATGGTGGCGGGCGGGTCGGGCAGCAGGTGCAGGATCGAATGGGCCTGGATCATGTCGAGGCTTTCCGGTGCTATCTCCATCCGGTCGAAATCGGCGACCTCAAAGCCGACCTGATCGGCACTCTCCTTTGCCTTGGCGATGCGGATCATCTCGGGCGAGATATCGACGGCGCGGTAGCTGGCCACATGGGGCGCGTGGTGCAGCGCGGTGGTGCCGGTGCCACAGGCGAACTCTAACACGTCCATATCGGGACGCATATGCGCCTGGGTCCGGGTCAGCTTGTGTTCATAGGACGCCATGTCGCCGACCGGGCGCAGGGCGTATTTCGGGGCGATCTTGTCCCAGAAGCGGGGGATATCGGTCATGGAAATGTCCTCGTTTCAACCTCCCCGCCATATGGGGATCAGTTGTCGCTTTTCCACCCCGCGTCGCGATGCGAGCCATCGCAGAAGGGTTTGTTGCCCGACAGCCCGCAGCGGCAGAGCACGTATTTATTGGCTGTCTGCCCATCTCCGCCAGGCAGTTCGGGCGGGGCGACGCCCTGGACCCAGTAGGGCCCGTTGGGCTCCACCGTGACCTCTGCCCGGGCGGTGACGCGGTGGTCAGGGGCGCCATCGGACCCTTTGAAGCTGAGCGCGCCCGAGGGGCAGGCGGCCACGACCTCGGCCAGCTCCTCCACCGAGCCCTTGTCGGGTTGCACCCAGGGTTTCATTTCGGGATTGAACATATGCCCGGCCAGGCGGCCGCATTCAGCGGCATGGCTGCAGAGCATCGGGTTGTAGAACACCGTCGCCTCGGCGCCTTCATAGGCGATCAGCCGGTCACGGCCAGCAGGCGTGCCCCGTTCGTCCGAAAAGCCATCCTTGTGAGAGCCGTCGCAGAATGGCTTGTTGGCCGAGCGCCCGCAGCGACACAGCGCCATGACCGGTTTGCAGTCAACCGGCTGCCCATCCGCGCCGGTCATTCGCGTAACACCGCGTGCCATCAGCGGGCCGTTCTCACGGGTCTCGATGGCTGGGGCTTTCTTTACGTCATCTGTCATGGCTACCTCCCAAAGTGGCTGGCACCAGTCTGGACGGGAGGGGCTCGCGGCTCAAGCCGCAGGGGTGCACAGGTGGCGCGCATCCGCGCACGGTTTCGTGAGAATCAGAGGCCCAACGTGGCCCGCTGCCGCGCCAGGCGGTTCATCGTGCGCACAAGTTCGGCGGCGATGCCGGGCTCGGACAGGGCGTGGCCCGCCTTGGGCACCATGCGGAATTCCGAGGTCGGCCAGGCCTTGTGTAGCGCCCAGGCGGTGTGCGGCGGGCAGATCATGTCGTGACGCCCCTGCACGATGGTACCCGGCACATGGGCGATCTTGCGCATGTTGTCGAGTATCTGCTGTTGGTCATCCAGGAAGACGCGATTGGCGAAGTAGTGGTTTTCCAGCCGGGCAAAGGCGCGGGCATATTCCGCCGGGCTGTCGACCATGGCGCCGTTGCTTTCGATCGAGGCGAGCGCGTTCTCCCACCCGGCCCAGGCCTTGGCGTAGGCGGTTTCCTCGACCCTATCCCCGCTGAACAGCCGCTTGTGATAGGCGGCGATGAGGTCACCATGCTCCTCTGCCGGGATCAGGTCGGTAAAGCGGGTCCAGAGCTCGGGAAAGAACTTGCCGGCCCCACCGCCATAGAACCAGTCAAGCTCCGGTTTGGTGCCCAGGAAGACCCCGCGCAGCACCAGCCAGGCGGCACGATCCGGGTGAGCCTGGGCATAGACCAGTGACAGGGTCGCGCCCCAGCTGCCGCCGAAGACGATCCAGCGATCGACCCCTACGGCCTCGCGGATCTTTTCGATATCCGCGACCAGATGCCAGGTCGTGTTTGCCTCGACACTGGCATGAGGCCGCGAGCGGCCACAGCCGCGCTGATCGAATAGGATGATGTGGTATTTGTCCGGGTCAAAGAACCGCCGCATCGCCGGCGAACAGCCGCCGCCCGGCCCGCCATGCAGCACCACAACCGGCATACCCGTGGGGTTGCCGCATTGCTCGTAATAGACCTTGTGGCCATCGCCCACATCCAGCATACGCCGGGCAAAGGGCTCGACCCGCGGGAACAATTCCCCGCCTGCGCTGTTTTTTCCTGCGGCCTTGTCCATATATTCCCTATATAACGCGCCCGAAACGCCCGCCATCAGAAAGAGTGCAAATGCAAACCACCGTCGATCCCGCCGAAGTCGCCAAGTTCGAGGCCATGGCAGCAGAATGGTGGGATCCTACAGGCAAGTTCAAGCCCCTGCACATGATGAACCCGGTGCGGTTGGACTATATCACATCGCAAATCGCCGCCGAGTTCGCGCGGGTTCTGTCGGATGAGCTGCCCTTCGCAGGGCTGCGCCTGCTGGATATCGGCTGCGGCGGCGGGCTGTTGTCGGAACCGATGGCGCGGCTGGGCGCCGAGGTGATCGGCGCCGATGCGGCCGAGGGCAATATCAAGACCGCATCGGTCCATGCCGAGCAGATGGGGCTGGAAATCGACTATCGCTGCACCATGGCCGAGGCGCTGGTTGCCGAGGGCGAACAATTCGACGTGGTGCTGGCGATGGAGATCGTCGAGCACGTGGCCGATCCGCAGGCCTTCCTGACCGCCTGTCAGCAGCTGGTCAAGCCCGGCGGGCTGTTCATCTGTTCGACCATCAACCGCAACCCGAAGAGCTTTGCCGTCGCCATCGTCGGCGCCGAGCACATCATGCGCTGGCTACCCAAGGGCACGCATGAATGGTCGAAGTTCATCACCCCGGACGAGTTGCAGAACATGATTGGGACTGCCGGTCTGGAGAACGTGGATCGCAAGGGGTTCGTGTTCAACCCGCTTCTGTGGAGCTGGTCAATCTCGGACCGGGATCTGTCGGTGAACTATGTCACGGCTGCGGTGAAACCGCAGGGGTAGTGCTCCCGCCTACCGCCTTCGCCTTCGGCTTGTCGGCAGTTGGGCATGGCCGCGCTTCGCGCGGCAGGTTTCTTGCCCTCTCACACCTTCTTTGTAGGTGTTGTTGGGCCAACGCGCCGCAAGCGGACGCTTGGCCTCCGGCGGGGATATTCTGGCAAGATAACGAGAAAGGCAAACGTCAGCGCGGCGCGCGGTAGGCGCTGATCGTGGTCTCGCTCAGAGCGAAACCAGCGCGGCGGTAGAGGCGACCGGCATCGCTGTCGGCTTCGGCGACGATGACCGGGGTGGCCTTGGGCGCGCGGGCCTGCGCCCAGTCGAGCGCGTGGACGAGCAGGGCGGAGCAGATGCCGCGGCGGCGGTGGTCCGGGTGGGTCTGCACCTGTTGGTAGCGGATCAGATGGTCGTCGTGGAAGATCCCCATATCGCCTGCGAGAGTGTCCCCGTCGAAGGCACCGAACCATTGACCCAAGCCCTTGGCGACCTGGGTCTGACGTTGCCGGGTGCGCTCGGCGTGAAAGCGGCGCAGGCCGGGTTCGGGATAACCTTCCGCGAGAGATTGGTGAAAGGCGATCTCTTCGCTTTGGGTCCAGTCGGACGGGTGCTGGAAGGCGCGCAGGGTCAGACCGTCGGGTGTAGCCACGCGTTGCAGTGGGCCAGTCAGGGACAGCGTATCAGCCTGTTCGATCGTCAGCCCGCTGCGCGCAAGCATCGGCTCGATCTCGGCCAGGGGCAGGTTGGGGATGTCCCAGCCGATGCAGATGTGCCGGGCCTCGGGGTGGTCGGCGTGGAACTGCTCGACCAGCTTCGCGGCATCCCTGGGCGGGTCGCGAAACAGGGTGCGGTTGCCAAACCAGAAGTGCGGCTCGTCAGGCGTGCGTTGAATGATACGGTCGGGATGCCCCTCGACCTCGGTCCGCCCGGACAGCACCAGAAGGTCCGTGGCAAACTCCAGCGATTTCATTCCAGATCGCTCAGCATGACCCGCATCTCGCGCAGCACCGGCAGGGCTTGGCGTACGCGGTCTGGGCCGATCTTGGTCACCATATTGGCGATGATCGGGGTGATCGCCTGAAGCGCCGCATCGCGCGCAGCCCGGCCAGCGGGCGAGATCGTCACGAACTTGCGCCGCGCATCATCCCAATCGGGGCGGATATGCACGTGTCCCGCCCATTCCAGTTTGCTAAGCGTATTGGTCATCGCGCCGCGCGTCACGTGGAACGCCTTGGCCAGTTGGGCCGGGCTTTTCTCTTCCCCAGACCGCGCCAGGTGGTTCAGGACCGAGAAGTGGCTGAGTTCCATGCCTTTCGGGAGCGCCTTGGTCAGGCGGCTCTTGGCCAGTTGATCGGCCATGAACATCTCGGAAAACAGCGCGACGGACAGGCTGTCGATGGGGTCGTCGGACATTCAGGGGCCTTCGAAATCTCGGTCATGGGTCAGGGACGGCACGCGCCTGCGTGACTTATCCACGTCCGAGAGGTCGAAATCAACCAAGGTGACGCCGGGTGCGTCACCGCCGTTCGCCAGAACCTCGCCCCAGGGGGACACGGCCAGGCTGTGGCCATGGGTGGCGCGGGTCGGCCCGTGTTGCCCACATTGCGCAGGCGCGAAGACGAAACACCCCGTCTCGATCGCGCGGGCGCGCAGTAGGCTTTCCCAATGCGCCTTGCCGGTGACCGGCGAGAAGGCGGCGGGCACGGTCAGGATGCGCGCCCCGGCTTGGGCCAGACGGCGATAGAGATGCGCAAACCGCATATCGTAACAGATCGTCATGCCAACGGTGGCGAAATCGGTGCGCGTCAGCACCGCGCGGTCGCCGGGCCGGTAACCAGCGCTCTCGCGGTAGCTTTCGGCCTCGTCGATCTCCACATCGAACATGTGGATCTTGTCGTAACGCGCGGTGATGTCGCCGCGCGGGCTGACCATGAAGGACCGGTTGGCAAAACGCCCATCCGGATCATGCGTCTTCAGCGCCAGCGAGCCGACCAGCAGCCAGATGCCCAGCGCCTTGGCCTCGGCACAAAGCGCGGCGAGGGTCGGGTCGTCTTCCTCCTGATGCAGCACCTGGTTCTGATGCTTGCGGCTGGTCGAGATGATGTTGGTGACCTCCGGGGTCAGCACGAACTCGGCCCCTCCGGCGGCGGCCTCGCGCACCAAATCAAGCGTGCCCGGCAGGTTCGCTGCCGGGTCGTCACCCGCGGTGATCTGGACCAGCCCCGCGCGCATCAGGCGGCCAGAAGCGGGTCAAGCTTGCCAGACCGCTCCAGGTCGTAAAGGTCGTCGCAGCCACCCACATGCGTCTCGCCCACGAAGATCTGCGGCACAGTGTGGCGCCCGGCGCGCGCCATCATTTCCTGGCGCTTGTCCGGGTTCATGGCGACGTCGATCTCGTCAAAGTTCACGCCCTTTTGGGTCAGCAGGCGCTTTGCGGCATGGCAGAAGCCGCAGAGTTGGGTGGTGTAGATGGTCACGGTTTTCATAAGGCTATCCTATCAGGTTTCGCCCTATTTAGGCATCCTTCACCACCCGCGCCAGAGTAATGACATTTATGTCACGGGCCCCGGCGGTGCGAGCCGCCAGGGCGGTGGCCGCCAGGGTTGCCCCAGAGGTCATGACATCATCGACCAGAAGTACCTTGCGCCCGTCCAGTCGCGCACCGCGTTTCGGATGCGGCTCTATCGCGCCGTCCATATTGGCAAAGCGCGCCGCATTGCCCATGCGTTCATGTGGCAGAGTGCGGCGTGGGCGGATCAAGACATCGGGGGCGAACTCCAACCGCGCTTCGGCGGCCAGGGATTTGGCCAGCACTGCGGCCTGGTTGTAGCGTCGTTTCATCAGCCGGGTCCAATGCACCGGGACCGGCACGACAAGCGCTTCTGCGTCCAGGATCGGCGTTAATGCGCGCGCCATCCAGGTGCCCGCCGGGCGTGCCAGATCCAGCCGATCACCGTGTTTCAACGCCATCACCATACGCCGCGCGTTGTCCTTGTAGATCAGCGCAGATCGTCCGCGCTGCCAGGGCCGTTCAACCTGCATGCAATCATCGCAGATAATGGCAGCACCTTCATCTTCCCCCGGCAGAGGCACCCCACAGCAGTCACAGACCAGCCCGTTGATGAAGGGCGTCTTGCCCCAGCATGTGCCGCAGAGGCCGAACTCCCCCTCGACCGGATCGCCACAGGCCACGCATTGCGGCGGAAACAGCAGTTTCAGTGGCGATTGCATTCCCTGTCCTCGTGTTTATGGTCCGCGCCCATGACCCAGACGCCTCCGATCCTGACCGACCTTGCCCAGCTCGCCCGAAACCGTGCCCGCGCAACGGAAGAGGGCATGTTCCTGCAACGCGAGGCCGCGCTTGAGACGCAGGATCGCTTAACAGAGGTTAACAGGAGGTTTACCAAACCTGCCGTTGTTACCGGTTTCCCGAAAATCTGGGCAGAAATCTTCCCCGAAGCGGTGATTGTGCCCGATGATGAGGTGCTGGCGCTGGAGACTGGCGCCCATGACCTGGTGATCCACGGGCTTTCCCTACATTGGGCCAATGACCCGGTCGGCCAGATCATCCAATGCCACCGCGCACTGCGTCCTGACGGGTTGTTCATGGGCAGCATGTTTGGTGGTCAGACCCTGCATGAGCTGCGTGCAGTGCTGGCGGAAACCGAAGCCCGGTTGACCGGGGGTCTGTCCCCGCGCATTGCGCCGATGGGGGAGATCCGCGACCTCGGCGCGCTGTTGCAGCGCGCCGGGCTGGCCCTGCCGGTGGCCGACAGCTCCCTGCGCAACGTGACCTATGCCGACGCGCTGGCCTTGATGCGTGATCTGCGTGCGATGGGCGAAAGCAATGCCTTGGCTCAGCGCCTGAAACGGCTCGCTCCACGCGCGTTGTTTCCGGCGATGGCCGCGCGCTATGCCGAAGCGTTCGGGCAGGACGGGCGCATCCCCGCCACCTTCGAATTCATCTTTCTTACCGGCTGGGCTCCGCACGAAAGCCAGCAGAAACCGCTGCCCCCAGGATCTGCCGTGCAACGGCTCGCCGATGCACTGGGCACGAAAGAGGGCAAACTGCCCGATTGACCCGCCGGTAAAAGCCGCTATCTCAGACGGAAACGCGCCAGACAGGACAGATCCATGGACAAGCCCACCAATCACCCGACGATCAAGCCCCGCAAGGTGGGCGTGTTGGTTGCCAACCTGGGCACGCCCGATGCGACCGATTACTGGTCGATGCGTCGATACCTGAACGAGTTTCTGTCGGACAAGCGCGTGATCGACTACCCGGCGTGGAAATGGCAGCCGCTGCTGCAGGGCATCATCCTGACCAAACGACCGTTTACCTCGGGCGAGGCTTACCGGTCCATCTGGAACACCGAGCGGGACGAAAGCCCGTTGATGACGATTACCCGCAACCAGACCGACAAGCTGCGCGCCGCGCTGGAGGCGCGCTATGGCGACCAGGTCGAGGTCGATTTCTGCATGCGCTACGGCAATCCGTCGACCCCTTCGAAAGTGCGGGAAATGGTCGAAAAGGGCTGTGATAGGGTCTTGTTCTTCCCGCTGTACCCGCAATATGCGGGCGCGACGTCAGGCACCGCGAACGACCAGTTCTTCCGCGCCCTGATGGCTGAAAAACACCAGCCCGCCGCGCGCACGGTGCCTGCCTATTTCGACGATGACGCCTATCTGGACGCGCTGGCCGACAGCGTGCGCCGCGCCTATGCGGAAATGGCGGAAAAACCGGACATCCTGGTCGTCTCCTACCACGGTATGCCGATCCGCTACCTGGAAGAGGGTGACCCGTATCACTGCCAATGTCAGAAACAGACCCGTCTGTTGAAGGAACGCCTGGGCTGGGCGGACGCGGACATCACCACCACCTTCCAATCGGTCTTCGGCACCGAGGAATGGCTGAAACCCTATACGGTCAAGGAAGTCGCGCGTCTGGCGCAAGCGGGCAAGAAGAAGATCGCGGTGATCGCACCGGCGTTTTCCGCCGATTGCATCGAGACGCTGGAAGAGATCAACGAAGAGATCCGCGAGAGTTTCGAGGAAGCAGGTGGCGAGAGCTTTTCCTACATCCCCTGCCTGAACGATGACGACGCGCATATCGAAGCGCTGGCCGACATCGCCGCGCGGGAACTGTCGGGCTGGCTCTAAACCTCCCAACCGTGCCTTTGCAGCAGCTCCACGATCCGGTCCCCCGCGTCCGGCGCATCCGCCTTGATCGAGTTCTGGTGGATGAACCAGTGCAAGTACTGGTCGAAGGCCGGGGTGGCCGTCTTGACCTCGGACAAGGCTCTATCCTGGCCCAACTCGGCCACATTCGACATCTGGTGATGAAAGTCGATTTTGCCGAAAAGCACCGCGGGCTTGTGGAAGAAGAAGCCTGACAGGGCGGCGGTGGAGTTCTGCGTGACCACATAGTCGCAGCATTGCAGCGCCTCGATCATGCCACCGGTTTGCAGGGTCATGCGTGGGTCGGCGTCGGCAATTGTCTGGACGGCGACCAGTTCGGCGGGGCTGTACTCCTCACCAGGATGCAGGCCCAGCAGGATCGGCTTGTCAGTCGATCCCTGAACCGCGCGGATCATGTCGACCGGGCTCGTGGTCTGAAACGAGCGATGTTCGGTCAGCCGCCCTTGCAAGGGCACATAAACCGGCCCGTCACGGGTCACGCCCTGCAATCCCTTTTGCTTGAACAGCCAGTTGCGCCAATTGTTGACCCAGTTTTCCGCTTGAATAGGGTCTGTTTCAGCAGGATCGAAGTCTTTCTGTGCCACCTCGAATTCCCAGCGCTGCCCCGTCGCCTCGATCCGCCAGTAGGGATAATAATAAGCCTTGCGCAGGGTCAGGGCGCGGCCGTGCAGTGGGTCGTCCATCAGGAACATCGCGTAGCCACGCCGCGCACCCGACGCGATCCGCTCCACTTCGCTGTTTTCGCGCCATTCCACCCGGAACCCGCGCGGCTCCAATGCCTGTTGGATGCGGGTCAGAATGCCGAACTCCCCCTTGCGCGCCTGTTTCAGCGGAATGGGGTCCAGATAGACGCGCAGGATCTTCGGTTGAGCCATGGGCGCACGCTACCGTCCACGCGCGAAAGCTGCAAACGCTTGTGCCCTGCGATACAGATGTCCATATAGCCTTGGACGAACGGAGGCATGACATGGCAGACAGCGAATTTCCCGGCTGGCACGGCACGACCATCATCGGCGTGCGCAAGGGGGGTGAAGTGGTGGTTGCGGGCGACGGGCAGGTGAGCCTGGGCCAGACCGTGATCAAGGGAACCGCCCGCAAGGTGCGCCGGTTGAGCCCGGGCGGTTATGACGTGGTCTGCGGCTTTGCCGGATCGACCGCAGATGCCTTTACCCTGCTGGAACGGCTGGAAGCCAAACTGGAAGCCACGCCCGGTCAGCTGCAGCGCGCCGCTGTCGAGCTTGCCAAGGATTGGCGCACCGACAAATACCTGCAAAAGCTCGAAGCGATGCTGATCGTGACCGATGGCGCGGACCTCTATGTCATCACCGGCGCGGGCGACGTGCTGGAACCCGAACATGACATTGCCGCGATTGGGTCCGGTGGGAACTTTGCCCTGGCCGCCGCCCGTGGTCTGATGGAGACCGATGGCGATGCCGAGGTCATCGCCCGCAAGGCCATGGCGATCGCCGCCGATATCTGCGTCTACACCAACGGCAACCTGACCGTGGAGAAGATTTCCAAATGACCGACCTGACCCCCCGCGAGATCGTCTCGGAGCTGGATCGTTTCATCATCGGCCAGAAGGACGCCAAGCGCGCCGTGGCCGTGGCGCTGCGCAATCGCTGGCGGCGCAAGCAGCTGTCCAAGGACCTGCGTGACGAGGTTTATCCGAAGAACATCCTGATGATCGGCCCGACCGGCGTCGGCAAGACCGAGATCTCGCGCCGCCTGGCGAAGCTTGCCCGCGCGCCTTTCATCAAGGTCGAAGCGACCAAGTTCACCGAGGTGGGCTATGTCGGCCGCGACGTGGAACAGATCGTGCGCGACCTGGTGGATGCGGCCATCCTGCAAACCCGCGAGCATATGCGCGAGGATGTGAAGGCCCGCGCCGAGGCCCAGGCCGAGGACCGCGTGATCGAAGCCATCGCCGGCACGGACGCGCGCGAGGCCACGCGCGAGATGTTCCGCAAGAAACTGCGCGCAGGTGAGCTGGACGATACGGTGGTCGAGCTGGAGGTGGCCGACCATTCTAACCCGATGGGCGCGATGGAGATCCCCGGTCAGCCCGGTATGGGAATGGGCGGCATGATGAACCTGGGCGACATCTTCGGCAAAGCGTTCGGCCAGCGCACTGTGCGCAAGAAGATGACCGTGCGTGACAGCTATGAGGTGCTGATCGCGGATGAGGCCGACAAGCTGCTGGACGAAGAAACCGTGACCAAGACCGCTCTGGAAGCGGTCGAACAGAACGGCATCGTTTTCCTGGACGAGATCGACAAGGTCTGCGCCCGGCAGGAAGCCCGCGGCGGGGATGTTTCCCGCGAGGGCGTGCAGCGCGACCTGCTGCCGCTGATCGAGGGCACGACGGTTTCGACCAAACACGGGCCGGTCAAGACCGACCACATCCTGTTCATTGCCTCCGGCGCCTTCCACATCGCCAAACCGTCCGACCTGCTGCCCGAACTGCAGGGCCGCCTGCCGATCCGGGTCGAACTGCGCGCGCTGACCGAAGGCGATTTCGTGCGCATCCTGACCGAAACCGACAACGCCCTGACCCGCCAATACACCGCGCTGATGGGCACCGAAGAGGTGGTTGTTACCTTTACGGAGGACGGGATCGCCGCGCTTGCCAAGATCGCCGCCGAGGTAAACCAGAGCGTCGAGAACATCGGCGCGCGGCGCCTCTACACGGTGATGGAGCGGGTGTTCGAGGAACTGTCCTTCTCCGCCCCCGATCGCTCGGGCGACGAAATCACCGTCGACGAGGCCTTTGTGCAGAAGAACCTGGGCGAGCTGATGCAATCGGCGGATATGAGCCGTTATGTCCTGTAACCGCGCAACATATTCGGAGGCGCGGGCATGAAACGGGTGCTGAGCCTTTCGCGCTGGTCGGCGATCCTGGTCTTTGCCCTGGCCGGGGTGTTCGGCGTCGTGCTGGCCTTCAGTTCGTTCAACCTGCTCAGCATGGCCATGCACAATTTCGAGTTCCTGGGAAAACATGGGTTCGAGGCCCTGCGCCTGGGCGGGGCGCTGCAACTACTGCAGATCCTGGGCAACGGCTGCGTTGCCCTGGCCTCGTTCATCGGGTTCAAGGCCTGCGAATCCGAGTTGATTCGGCGCTACAATGACTGGCAAAAGCGGTAACCGGGCCTAGGCAGGTGCCGCATTTCCAACTATCGCTAGGGGGACCTACAAGGGGATCCCCATGCGTCGTGTTCTGTTTCTTGTGCTTCTGCTTGCCGCCTGTGCCCCGCGCGGGATGATCACCTATCTGCCCGGCGACGGGGGCACCCTGCTGAGCTTCCTTGTCGGCACCACCCGGGGGTTCAACGAGGAAGGTCGCCCCAACGCCGAGCGGCATCAGCAGATTCGTTTCGGGCGGATCGACATTTCGATCCCTGACGCGCATGAAGTCGGCAAGATCGAATGGCCGCGCGGCAACCCCGACCCGGACCAGCATTTCCTGACCCGGGATTTCGCGGAATATGACACCCGCAGGTTTCGTGACCAGGTACGGCGGGAAATGGCCAAGCGGTCGCCACAACATCGGGGCGTCGCGCTGTTCGTGCACGGGTATAACAACACCTTTGCCGAGGGCATGTATCGCTTTGCCCAGGTTGTGCATGACACGGGCATGCCCGAGGTTGCGGTGCATTATTCCTGGCCCAGCGCGGGCAATCCGTTAGGCTATGGCTATGACCGCGACTCGATGCTGTTTGCCCGTGACGGGATGGAACAGATGATGGGCGAGATCGCGGCAGCGGGCGGCAAGATCACCCTGGTCGGCCATTCCATGGGCTCGCTTCTGATCATGGAGACCCTGCGCCAGATTGCTATTCGCGACCGGGGCTTCATCGATCGTCATATCGAGGGGGTGATCCTGATCTCGCCGGATGTGGATATCGAGCTGTTCCGCCAGCAGGCCCTGCGGATCGGAGAGCTGCCGCAGCCCTTCGTCATCTTCTCCTCGAGCCAGGACAAGATCCTGCGCCTGTCGGCCGCGCTGACCGGGCGGCGGGACCGGCTGGGCAATATCGAGGATGTGCGCGAGCTGGCCGACCTGAAGGTCACGGTGCTGGATGTATCCGCCTTTACCGATGCCGAAAGCAGCCACAACACCGCGCTGGCCTCACCCAGTTTCCTGCGCCTGATGGGCTCGATCCCGGTGTTGGATCAGGCCTTCTCGCGGGACCGCGCGGCGAATATCGGGCTGCTGCCGGGCACGGTGCTTGTGGTTCAGAACGTGACCAATGTGGTGATTGCGCCCGGCGCGGCACCCTAACCCTTGCGGCGACGCAAATAGACGTAGTAGGCGCCGCCGCCACCATGTTTCAGATGTGCCTCGGAGATCTGCAGCACGTGGGTTTTCAGAGGCATGGTGTTCAGCCAATGCGGCACCTGGTGGCGCAGCACGCCGTGGCGCACCGGGATCGGGCCGCCTTCGTCCTTCTTCTTACCCTTGCCGGTGATCACCAGCACCAGGCGGAAGTTGCGGGTCACCGCGCGCATGATGAACGACGTCAGCTCCGGATGCGCCTCGGCGATGGTCATGCCGTGCAGGTCGATGCGTGCTTCGGGGGCCAGGCGGCCTTTTTTCATCTTGCCGAAGGTCTTGCGGTCCATTTGCACCGGGTGGCGGGCAACCTGATCGGCGATGGCCGGGGCGACGTCGTGCGGGCGGGCGTGATGTTTCGCCGTTTGCCCCACGTGGAATTGCGGGTGCTGAACCTTCACCGGTTTCGCCGGTTTTGATGCGGGTGTCGCGATGGCCTCGACCGGATCGACGCGCACCGGATGCAGGCGATCGTCCTTGGCGGTCGCCTTCTGCCACAGCTCCCGCTCCTCGGGGCTCAGATGCCTGGGTTTGCGCACCATGTCTGCCGTCAACCCTCGGGCTTCAGCGCATAGGCGCGTTGGATCGGCAACAGGATGATCATACGGCCGGGGTCACTGATCTTGGCGGCCTCCAGCCCGGCCAGCTCGCCCGTGCCCATGAAGATATCCGCCCGCTGCGCGCCCTTGATGCGTGACCCCGTATCCTGCGCGATCATCAGGCGATTGAAGGGTGCCGCGCCGCGTTTCTCCAACCAGATCGGCGCGCCCAAGGGGGTGAACTCCGGGTCTACCGCCAGGCTGCGTTGCGCGGTGATCGACCGATTCATGGCACCAATTGGACCTTCGCTGGCAGCCACCCGACCGATCTCGCGGAAATAGACATAGTTGGTATTGTGCCAGCGCAGTTCACGCCCCTTATCCGGGTTGCGCTTGACCCAGGCCTGGATCACCTGCGCGGACACCTGGTGGCGGTTGTAGATGCCCAGCGCGACCAGCCTGTCGCCAAGCGAGCGAAAGCGATGCCCGTTCGACCCGCCATAGCCCAGCCGGATCGAGCTGCCATCGGGCAGGCGAATGCGGCCCGATCCCTGGATTTGCAGAAACTGCAATTCGACCGGATCCTCGACCCAGGCGATCTCCAATCCGCGGCCTTGCAGCACGCCCTCTTCCTCGATCTCGCGCCGGGTAAAGCCCGCATCACCGGGCGGCTTGCGATAGACCGGGTAGCGGTAGCGCGCATCGGGGCGCCGCGCCCCACGCAGCTCGGGTTCGTAATAGGCAGTAAACAGCGGCGCCTTGCCGTCTTCAATCAGCACCGGGCGAAAGAAGAGCTCAAAGAACATGCGCCCGCTGGTCTGTGTTTCAGCGAGCGCACAAATCGGTTGCCAATCGACATGGTCGAATTGCCGGCAGGTGTCCAGAAAGACTTGGAGCCCGACCTGATGGTCATCCTCGGCCCAGCCCTCCAGCTGATCGAAAGTCAGAATGGTGACCTCGGCCTCGTCCAATCCCGCGTGCAACGGAACGGCAGAGGCGGCCGTCAGGGCCAGCGCGGCAACCAGACGGCGCAGCACGGGTCAGCCTCCGGTCGCGACCAGCTGCCAGTTCGGGTTGTCGGAGCCCATCGTGCGGGCGAAGGTCCAGACATCCTTCTGGCGTTTGACCTCGTTCGGGTTGCCTTCGATGATCTCACCCGCCTTGTCGCGCACCACCAGGGTCTGTTCGCCGACGAAGCGCACGGTGACCTCACCTTCGCTGGTACTCGCGTCGAATTCGGCATCCACCAGTTTCAGCTCGCGCAGGCCCACGAAATTGGCTTCGATGTTCAGACCACGCGCATTGCGATCCTCGACCACCGCAGCGAAGCTTTCGTAAACCTCATCCGAGAGGAAAGGCTTGATCTGCGCCAGGTCGCCGTTTTCGAACCCCATCAGGATCATCTCATAGGCACCACGCGCACCGCCCAGGAATTCACCAACCGAGAAGCTGGGCTCGGCCTGTTTCATCTGGGCCAGGGCGCGACCGCTTTCGCTTTCGGGATCCACGTGATCGGCGATATCGGCATCCGGCCCGCCATCGATCACCTGCAGGTCGTCGCGTGTCATGCGCCGGTCGTCCGGTTGGCGCGTCACCTGCGGCTTTTCATACCCCTCGCGTGTGCCCAGCACATCGCGCAGGCGCAGGATCAGAAACAGGGCAATTCCGGCCAGAACCAGAAGCTGGATGATGCCGTTACTCATGGATGCTCCTTCGTTGGCGCGTTTGAAACCCACGCGCATGACCCCTATGTAGGTGACCCAAGGGGCCAAGTCCACCGCGGCCCCGATCAAGAAACGAGGATCACATGTGGCTTTTTGCTCTGTTCATCGCCGTCCCGCTGATTGAAATCGCGCTGTTCATCCAGGTCGGCGGGGCAATCGGTCTGTGGTCGACCCTGGCCGTGGTCGTGGTGACCGCAATCCTGGGCACCACGCTGGTGCGGGCACAAGGGATGCGGGCGCTGGCGGATCTACAATCCAGCTTCAATTCGCTGAACAACCCGACCGAGCCGCTTGCCCATGGCGCGATGATCCTGTTCTCCGGCGCGTTGCTGCTGACACCCGGCTTCTTTACCGATGCGGTCGGCTTTGCCCTGCTGGTGCCGGGTGTGCGCCGCGCGGTCATGCGTTATGTCGCCGCGCGGGTGAAGGTGCAGAGCTTTACCATGGGCGCGCAAGAAGCCCACTACCGTCCCGCCAGCGAAGACGTTGTGGATGGCGAATTCAAAGACGTGACGCCAGAGAAACGCCCGACCCACCCGGGCGTGGAAGGCCCGTCAGGCTGGACCAAACACTGACGCTTTGTGCTCAGCCAGGTAGATGCGCAGCCAGGGGGTGAAAACCTCTGGCGTGGCGGCGACCTCTGCCTCCAACTCTTCCAGTGACAGCCAACGCGTGGCCTGAACCTCCTCCGGGTTCAGGTTCAACGCAGGACGCTCGGCGGGCGTGGCCAGGAACAGGTCCACGACCTCATGTTCCACCATGTCACCACCCACCGCGGCGCGGTATTCGATCTGATCCTTCCAGACGGGATCGACTCCGGTCAAACCCAACTCTTCCTCCAGCCGGCGAATGGCACAGATGCGCGGGTCCTCATCCCAATGCGGATGCGTACAGCAGGTGTTCGCCCAAAGCCCCGGCGTATGATATTTGCCCGCCGCGCGTTGTTGGATCAGCACCTCACCCCCATGCACAACGAACACCGACACGGCCTTGTGGCGCAGCCCGTCCAGATGGGCCGCGAGTTTCTCGACAGGTTGCAGGGTGCCATCCACCCAGGCGGGGATCATCGTGCTCATGGCGTGGACATATCCGCTCAGCCCCGTGACGAAAAGCCCCCGACTTGACCCAAGTCGTTGAGGCCCCGCCCCGGACCTGCTAAGCACGCCCCCGACCAGAGTTCTTACGCAGGAGATTTCCGCAATGGCCGACGAAGCCGCACCGCAGCCGCAACACCCCTCTCAGCCCAAGATGCAGGTGCTGGGCCAGTTCATCCGTGACATGTCGTTCGAAAACGTCCTGGCCCAGAAAGGCGTGCAGGGCGAGGTTCAGCCCGACATCAATGTCGAGGTTTCGCTGGACGCCAAGAAGCGCCCGACCGAACACCAGTTCGAAGTATCGACCAAGTTCACCGTCAGCTCGAAAAACAAGGCCAGCGGCGATCAGCTGTTCCTGCTGGAACTGGAATACGGCGGCATCTTCCACATCGAAAACGTGCCGGAAGATCAGATGCACCCGTTCCTGCTGATCGAATGCCCGCGCATGCTGTTCCCCTTCGTGCGCCGCATCGTGTCGGACATCACACGTGACGGTGGCTTCCCGCCGCTGAACCTGGATACCGTCGACTTCCTGGCGCTGTACCGTCGCGAGATCGAACGCCGCGCGGCCGCCGAAAAGCAAGGCCAGCCGGTGAGCTAAACCACTCGCTTAGCTGAACTTTTTCCAAATCGCGCCGTCGCCCAAGCCGTCAACGAATTCGGCATGGGCGGCGGCTTCTTCATTTGTGATCCGCGACGGCAAAGCCTCCGGCCGCGGACGTGGGCGCCAGTCATCTTCAGCCGCGCCGCCGCCTCCGCCGGACATGACATTCAGCACCAGGCCGGGCTGACGTCCGCCGATCATCTCCAGGTACACTTCCGCCAGGATTTCACTGTCTAGAAGCGCACCGTGCAGGGTTCGGTTGGAGTTGTCGATACCATAGCGACGGCACAAACCGTCCAACGTGTTCTGCGCCCCGGGGAACTTGGACCGCGCCATTTCCAGCGTGTCCGTGGCTTGCGACATGGGCAGTTCCGGCAGGCCCATGCGTTTCCATTCCCAGTTCAGGAATTTCATGTCGAAGGGCGCGTTGTGGATCACCAGTTTTGCGTCACCCACGAAGTCGTGGAAGTCCTTGCCGACCTGCGCAAACACCGGCTTGTCGCGCAGCGTCACGGCGCCCGGTTCGACCGGCTGGGGCGGTTCCAGGATATCCGGGCCGATTCCATGCACCTTGAAAGCGCCTTCGGGCATGGAGCGTTCGGGATTGATATACTGGTGATAGGTTCGCCCGGTCGGCATGTGGTTGATCAGCTCGATGCCGCCGATTTCGACAATCCGGTCGCCGGTGAACGGGTCAAAGCCAGTGGTTTCCGTATCCATCACGATCTCACGCATTGGCAAGCTGCTCCTTCACATGGGCGATGACCTGGGCCACGGCATTGCGGGCACCATCCAGCGTTTCGGTCGGGATGACAACGTCCGCATTGGCGCGTTTCATCACGTCGGGCATCTGTTTTGCCAGGATTGCCTTGAACTGTTCCTCGCTCATCGTGCCACGCGCCAGCACGCGTTCGCGCTGCATCTCGGGCGGGGCCGAGACGACGACAACCAGGTCGACCTGATCTGCCGCGCCGATCTCGAACAGCAGGGGCATATCGAGAAGGACAATGGGGCTGCCGGTCATTTCCAGGAAATGCGCGCGGTCATCGGCGACCAGGGGGTGCACGACTTTTTCCATCTGTTTCAACGCGGTAGGCTCGCGCATCATCCAGTCTTTAAGCCGGTCGCGATCCACGCCGCCATCGACGATCGCCTCCGGGCAGATCGCGCGGATCGGTTCGACCGCCGCGCCGCCGGGGGCATAGATCCGGTGCACGGCGGCATCCGCGTCCCAGGTGGGAATGCCTGCCTCGGCGAACATGGCCGCGGTGGTGGATTTGCCCATGCCGATGGAGCCGGTAAGGCCAATGAGGTACGGTTCAGCCATCGCCCAGCACCGCCTTTCTGAGATCCTCGGTCACCTCCGGCCGTGTGCCGAACCAGCGTTCAAACCCGGGAACCGCCTGGTGCAGGAGCATGCCCAACCCGTCCACGGTGACACATCCGGCCTCGGCCGCAGCCTGCAAAAGTGGCGTGATCAGAGGGGTATAGACGATGTCGGTCACCACCGCGCCGGGCATCAGCCCATCGAGCGGCACGCGAAATTCCTTGCCGCCGGTCATGCCCAGCGAGGTCGTGTTGATCACCGTCGTGGCCCCGTCCAGCACGTTGGCGGCCTGAACCCAATCGACCACGGTGATTTTTGACCCGAACTCATGCCGCAGCTCATCCGCGCGGGCGCGGGTGCGGTTGGTGAGGCGGATGTCTTCCACACCCACCTCGATCAACGAGGCTAGGATCGCGCGGGCGGCGCCGCCAGCGCCGAAGACAACCGCATGCCCGGCCTTGGGGTTCCAGCCCGGCGCGCCCTGGCGCAGGTTCTGGATGAAGCCATACCCGTCGGTATTGTCGGCCAGGATCTTGCCATCCTTTCGGAAAATCAACGTGTTAGCGGCGCCAATCAGGGCAGCGCGGTCGGTGACCACATCGGCGAGTTTCAGCACCGCCTCCTTGTGGGGAATGGTCACATTGCAGCCGACGAAACCCATCTTGGGCATCGACCGAATGACCTCCTCCAGGTCATCCACACCCACACGCAGGGGCACATAGTGGCCCGGCAAACCCATCGTCTTCAACCAATGCCCATGCAGGCGCGGCGACAGGGAATGTTCCACGGGATCACCAATGACACCGGCCAGAGGGATGCGTTTTTCACTCATATTTTCAAGTCCTTACGCATGATCAGGTAAGAGATGAGCTCCATCAGGGGCAGGCCCAGAACGTTGAAGTAATCGCCTTCGATACGGGCGAAAAGGCGCACGCCTTCTTCCTCCAACTTATAGGCGCCGACCGCCCAGCGGATGCTGTCCCAGTTGCGGTTAACATAGTCGGCGACGTAGCCGGGGGACAACTCCCGCATGGTCAAACGCACGGTGCCGACATGACGCCAGATCGGTTTGCCCTGATGACAGATCACCGCAGCCGACAGCAGGCGATGGGTCTGGCCAGACAGGCGGGTGAGCTGCGCGATGGCCTCTTCGGGACTTTCCGGTTTTGACAGGATCTCGCGATCCACCTCGGCCACCTGGTCACAGCCAAGCACCAGGGCATCCGGGCTTTTACGACTTATTTTCAATGCCTTGGCTTCGGACAGAGCATCCGCAACCTCGCGCGGGCCGACCCCGTCCGCCTCCAGCGCGGCGCGGATCATTTCCTCATCCACGCGGGCGGGCATGACATCCACGTCGATCCCCGCATTGCGCAAAAGCTGCGCCCGAATTTCCGAGGCGGAGGCCAGGATGATCTGTTGCGCCATGTTCACAACCCTGTGGATATTTGCGGTTTGTTCCGGGGGCCTGTTGGTGGGGAAATCGCACCCCCCGCCGAGCCTGTGCATTACTCCCCGAGTCCCTAACGCAAATTCCCGGGTCGATCCACCGTGGAAGGTTTAAAGATGTTAAGGCGGGAAAACCGGGTTGTTTAACATTTGCCCCGGCGGTTATCCCCGAAGTTTAAGATCTTTAAAGCCTTGAAAAGACAGCAGGACTGTCATTTCCCCCACAGAAATCCACAGAGCGAAATCCGCGCGGAGAAAACTGGGGACAAACCAATAATCCCCGTTATCCACAGGCCCTATCAAAATCATCATCTTTTTCTTTTCTTTTATTTTTTTATAAGGAAGGCCCGAGAGGTTTCGCCCAGACCCACCCGAACAGAGGCAGAGAGAATGGAAGATTTCCTGATCACGATCTACAACTTCGCAAAAGCGATGCATATCGTCAGCGTGATTGCCTGGATGGCCGGCCTGTTCTACCTGCCGCGGCTGTTCGTCTATCACGTCGAGGTGGTGGGATCAGGCAATGAGACCGACGAGTTGTTCCAGACCATGGAAAGGCGGCTTCTGAAGGCGATCATGAACCCTGCGATGATCTCGACGTGGATTTTCGGCCTGTGCCTGGTCCTGACGCCCGGGATCGTCGCCTGGGACATGGTCTGGCCCTGGACCAAGGGGCTGAGCGTGATTGCCATGACCTGGTTTCACATGTGGCTGGCTGCGCGCCGCAAGGAGTTCGTGGCGGGCACCAATACGCTCACAGGGCGGCGCTATCGCATGATGAATGAGTTTCCGACGCTCCTGATGCTGGTGATCGTGTTTTCAGTGATCATGAAGTTCTGAGGCGCCCAGGGGCTTCCTGTGGGGCCTCTGACGTTGCATGCGTTGACTCGACGCGCGCATCTGCTTAGATAGCCGTCAAGCAGGCCGTCCGGCCGTACGCTGTTTCCCAGAACAGAACCCGATACCGCGCCATCAGCGCGCGTGGAGTATTTCATGTCTCAAGACCGTCTGAACCTTGCCGAACTCAAGGCCCGTAGCCCCAAAGACCTGGTGGCGATGGCCGAGGATCTGGAAATCGAAAACGCCTCGACCATGCGCAAGGGGGAGCTGATGTTCTCGATCCTGCGCGAGCGGGCCGATGATGAATGGATCATCGGCGGCGATGGCGTGCTGGAAGTGCTCCAGGACGGCTTCGGCTTCCTGCGTTCGCCCGAGGCGAACTATCTGCCGGGTCCTGATGACATCTATGTCTCGCCCGACATGATCCGCCAGTATTCGCTGCGCACCGGTGACACGATCGAAGGCATCATCCAGGCCCCGGGCGACAACGAGACCTATTTTGCGATCACTCAGGTCGAAAAAATCAACTTCGGTGACCCGGCTGAGGCCAAGCACAAGGTGGCGTTTGACAACCTGACGCCGCTCTACCCGGATGAGCGCCTGAAGATGGAGATCGAGGATCCGACCATCAAGGACCGTTCTGCGCGGATCATTGACCTGGTGGCGCCGATCGGCAAGGGCCAGCGGTCGCTGATCGTCGCCCCGCCGCGCACCGGTAAGACGGTGCTGTTGCAGAACATCGCGCATTCGATCGAAGCCAACCACCCGGAATGCTATCTGATCGTGCTCTTGATCGACGAACGTCCCGAGGAAGTCACCGACATGCAGCGGTCGGTGAAGGGGGAGGTCGTGTCCTCTACCTTTGACGAACCCGCCTCGCGTCACGTGGCCGTGTCCGAGATGGTGATCGAAAAGGCCAAGCGCCTGGTGGAACACAAGCGCGATGTTGTGATCCTGCTCGACTCGATCACCCGTCTGGGTCGCGCCTTCAACACCACTGTGCCCTCGTCGGGCAAGGTGCTGACCGGTGGTGTGGACGCCAACGCGCTGCAACGCCCCAAGCGCTTCTTTGGCGCCGCGCGTAACATCGAGGAAGGCGGCTCGCTGACCATCATCGCCACCGCGCTGATCGACACGGGCTCGCGCATGGACGAGGTCATCTTCGAAGAATTCAAGGGCACCGGTAACTCGGAAATCGTGCTGGACCGCAAGGTCGCCGACAAGCGCGTCTTCCCGGCGATGGACATCCTCAAGTCCGGCACCCGGAAAGAGGACCTGCTGGTCGAGGGCAAGGACTTGCAGAAGACCTATGTCCTGCGCCGCATCCTGAACCCGATGGGTACGACGGATGCGATCGAGTTCCTGATCTCGAAGCTGAAACAGACCAAGACGAATGGCGAATTCTTCGACTCGATGAACGCATAATGTGTTCTAGATCAATGGGTTAACCATGGATACGATCTATGCACTCGCATCTGCGCAAGGCAAGGCCGGCGTGGCGGTGGTCCGGATTTCCGGGCCATCTGCGTTTTCGGCCTGCGCGCAGCTTTGCGCGCTGCCGGCGGCGCGCCAGGCGGCTTTGCGGCGCCTTGTCTGGGAGGGCGAAGTGCTGGATGAGGCGCTGGTCTTGCGCTTCGACGCAGGCGCGAGCTTTACCGGCGAGGATGTGGTGGAGCTTCAGCTGCATGGCTCCTTGGCCGTGGTCAACGCGGTGTTGCGCGTGCTGGGGCAGCTCGATGGGTTGCGCCTGGCTGAGCCGGGTGAGTTTACCCGTCGCGCATTGGAGAACGAATGCCTGGACCTGGCCCAGGTTGAAGGCCTGGCTGATCTGATTGACGCCGAGACCGAGGCGCAGCGCAAACAGGCGTTTCGTGTGCTATCGGGCGCCCTGGGCGACAAGGCGGAGGCCTGGCGCACCGACTTGATCCGCGCCGCGGCGCTTCTGGAAGCGACCATTGATTTCGCCGACGAGGACGTGCCGGTCGATGTCTCGCCGGAAGTTCTGGACCTGTTGGACCGGGTCGAGGCCTCCTTGCGCGCGGAAAGCGAAGGCGCGCGGATTTCCGAACGGATCCGCGAAGGGTTCGAAATTGCCATCATCGGTCCGCCCAATATCGGCAAATCCACGCTGCTGAACGCCTTGGCGGGGCGGGAGGCGGCGATTACCTCGGAATACGCCGGTACGACCCGCGATGTGATTGAGGTACGCATGGAGTTGGACGGGCTGCCGGTAACCGTTCTGGACACCGCCGGGCTGCGCGAGACCGAGGATCATGTCGAAGGGATCGGCATCGAACGCGCCAAGCAGCGCGCGGCGGCCGCTGATCTGCGTGTGTTCCTGCTGGATGAGAGTGGCGACGTGCAAGGGGTGGAGCCGCAGGACGGTGATGTGATCGCCCATGGCAAGGCCGACCTGCGTGGGGCTGAGGGGTTTTCGCTGTCGGGCAAGACCGGGCAGGGGGTGGATGAGCTGATCGCGCGCGCCTCGACCGTGTTGCGGGGACGGGCCGCCCAGGCGGGCACGGCGACGCGGGAACGGCATCGGCTTGCGATCCTCAAGGCGCTGGATGTTTTGGAATACGCGCGAATCGAGGTATTGAACGGCCCCGACCGCGCCGAACTGGCGGCCGAAGAGCTGCGTACTGCGATCCGCGCCCTTGATTCCCTGGTCGGGCGGGTCGATGTAGAGAATATCCTGGACGAGATCTTTGCGAGCTTTTGTCTGGGCAAGTGATGTTTCACGTGAAACATCGAATGAACGTCATGAAGGAGTGTTTCACGTGAAACAGTCTGATTTCGATGTGATCGTTGTCGGGGGCGGGCACGCGGGTGCCGACGCCGCCCATGCCGCTGCGCGCATGGGCGTGCGAACAGCCCTGGTCACGCTGCGTTTTGACGGGATCGGTGTTATGTCCTGCAACCCGGCCATTGGCGGGCTGGGCAAGGGCCACCTGGTGCGGGAAGTCGACGCGCTGGACGGGGTCATGGGCCGTGTGGCGGACAAGGCGGGCATCCAGTTCCGCCTGCTCAATCGCCGCAAAGGCCCTGCTGTACAAGGCCCGCGCGCGCAATCGGACCGCAAGATCTATGCGCGCGAAATGCAGGCAGAGATGCGTGACCAGGCGAATCTGGAGGTGGTTGAAGGTGAGGTCGTTGACCTGATCATGCAGGGCGATCGTGTCGCCGGAGTCGTGCTGGCCGATGGATCGGAGCTGCACGCGGGCGCGGTGATCCTGACCACCGGCACTTTCCTGCGTGGGGTCATTCATATCGGTGACGTACGCAAGGATGGCGGACGGATGGGGGATAAGCCCTCGATCAAGCTGGCTGAGCGGATTGACGGGTTTGGCCTGCCGCTGGGCCGTTTGAAAACCGGTACGCCACCGCGTCTGGATGGGAAAACCATCAAATGGGACGCGCTGGACAGCCAGCCGGGCGATGACGTGGCGGAGATGTTTTCTTTCCTGCACGACAAGCCACTCACCCGCCAGGTTGCCTGCGGCATTACCCATACGAATGCCCAAACGCATGAGATTATTCGACAAAACCTCGACCGCAGCGCCATGTATGGCGGGCATATCGACGGGGTTGGGCCGCGCTATTGTCCCTCGATCGAAGACAAGGTCGTGCGTTTTGCCGATAAGGAAAGCCATCAGGTGTTCCTGGAGCCCGAAGGGCTGGACGACGATACGGTCTATCCGAATGGGATCAGCACCTCGTTGCCCGTCGAAGTGCAGGAGGATTACGTGCGCTCGATCTTCGGGCTGGAGAATACGAAGATTCTGCAGCCGGGCTACGCGATCGAGTACGACTATGTCGATCCCCGCGCGCTGACCGAAACGCTGGAACTGCGCGATGTGCCGGGGCTGTACCTGGCCGGGCAGATCAACGGCACCACCGGGTACGAAGAAGCCGCGGCACAAGGTCTTGTGGCTGGACTGAATGCTGCCCTCAAGATCAAGGGGCAGGAGCCAGCGATCTTCTCGCGGGCGAATTCCTATATCGGCGTGATGATCGACGATCTGATCACACGCGGGGTGACTGAGCCCTATCGCATGTTCACCTCGCGCGCCGAGTTCCGCCTGTCCCTGCGCGCGGACAACGCGGACCAACGCCTGACGCCGATGGGGATAGATCTGGGCCTGGTGGGTGAACTGCGCCGCGCTGCGTTTGAGGAGAAGGCCGAGAAACTTGCCGAAGCGAAGGACATGCTGACCGCGCGCGGCTTTACCCCGCAGGAGGTCGAGAAGACCGGCATGCAGGTGCGCAAGGATGGGACCAAGCGCAGCGGCTTCGACCTGCTGGCCTTCCCGGACATCGGGTTTGACGATCTTCTGGGGCTGGAGCCGGATCTGGCGGTGATTGAGGCGCCAATCCGCGATCAGATCGCCAAGGACGCGCTTTATGCCAACTATATCGAGCGTCAAAAGCGCGATGTGGAGGCGTTGCAACGAGACGAAGCCCATGAAATTCCAGCAGAATTTGACTATCATGGGCTGGATGGCCTGTCGAATGAGCTGTCAACGAAACTGACGGCCGCGCGGCCCCGGACCCTGGCACAGGCCGGCCGGGTCGAGGGGGTGACCCCGGCGGCGCTGACCTTGATCCTGGCGAAACTACGTCAGGCAGAACGGGCAAAACGGGCATGAGCGACGAAAGAGCGGGCTTCCTGGCCCAGGTGGATGTTTCACGTGAAACATTGGCGCGGCTGGATCGCTATGCCGCGCTGCTGACCAAATGGAACCCGGCGATCAACCTGGTGGCACCGTCCACCCTGGGCCAGCTCTGGACCCGGCACTTCCTGGACAGCGCGCAGGTGCTCGAAATCGCGCCACAAGGCCGGTCTTGGGTAGATATCGGCACCGGAGGCGGCTTTCCTGGCCTTATTATCGCCATATTGGCGGCGGAAAAACGCCCTGATCTGCGCGTGACCTGCATTGAGAGCGACTTGCGCAAGGCGACCTTCCTGCGCACGGTGGCGCGGGAGACCGGGGTGGGTGTTGAGGTAATTTCCAAGCGAATCGAGCAGGTTGAGCCTCTGGATGCTGACATTCTATCGGCCCGGGCCCTGGCCTCGCTTGCCCAACTTTTGGGCTTTGCCGACCGCCATCTGTCACCCGATGGCCGCGCCATTTTCCTGAAAGGCGCGAACCATGCGGTTGAGCTGAAGGAAGCGCTTGAAAAGTGGGCCTTCCAGGCGGATACATATGCCAGCAAGACCAGTTCCGAAGCCGTCATTCTTTCCCTGGGAGACATCCACCGTGCCTGACCCGATCCGCCCCCGGCGACCGAAGATCATTGCCGTGACGAACCAGAAGGGCGGGGTGGGCAAGACCACGACGACCATCAACCTGGGCGCTGCTCTGGCGGCGGAGGGTAAGGCGGTTCTGTTGGTCGATTTGGATCCGCAGGGCAACTGTTCGACCGGGCTGGGCGTGGATGTCGCCGACCGCAAGCGCACCACCTATGATCTGCTGGTCGATGAGGCGCCGATTGCCGAAGTCGTGATGAAAACCGGGGTCGAGGGGCTCTATCTGACGCCGGCAACGACGGACCTGTCCTCGGCAGATATCGAGCTGTTTTCCAATGAAAAACGCAGTTTTCTGCTGCATGATGCCCTGCGCGCGCCGGGGATCGACGGTCTGGGTTTCGATTACGTGCTGATCGACTGCCCGCCGTCGCTGAACCTGCTGACGGTGAACGCGATGGTGGCGGCGGATTCGGTGCTGGTGCCGCTGCAAAGCGAGTTTTTTGCGCTTGAGGGCCTTAGCCAGCTGATGCTGACGGTGCGGGAGGTGCGGGCCTCGGCGAACAAAGGGCTGAGAATCGAGGGCATCGTCCTGACCATGTATGATGCGCGCAACAACCTGTCGCGGCAGGTTGAAGCAGACGCCCGGACAAACCTGGGCGAACTGGTCTTCGGCACCGTTATCCCGCGCAATGTGCGGGTGTCCGAGGCGCCCTCTTTCGCTTTGCCGGTCATGGCGTATGATCCGACATCCAAGGGCGCGCTGGCCTATACGGCGCTGGCACAAGAACTGATCGCACGATAGGAGGCGGCAATGGCACGGAAACCGAGCGGTGGATTGGGGCGGGGGCTGTCGGCCCTCATGGCGGATGTCACGCAAGAGCCGGAGGCGGCGCCGGATCGTCCACGTCGCGCCGATCAGATGGTGCCGGTGGAGAAGATCTTTCCCAATCCGGACCAGCCGCGGCGCCATTTTACCAAGGAACGGCTGGACGATCTGGCGAACTCGATCCGCGAAAAGGGCGTAATCCAGCCGCTTATCCTGCGCAAGAACCCACGGGATGAGGATACGTATGAGATCGTGGCGGGCGAACGCCGCTGGCGCGCCTCGCAGCAGGCGCAATTGCACGAAGTGCCTGCAATCATTCGGGAATATAACGACACCGAGGCGCTGGAAGTTGCGATTATCGAAAACATTCAGCGCGCTGATCTGAATGCGATCGAAGAAGCGCAGGGGTATCGCGACCTGATGAAGCGTTTTGGGCATACGCAGGAAAAGGTCTCGGAAGCGCTTGGCAAAAGCCGCTCGCACATCGCGAACTTCCTGCGGCTGCTGAATCTGCCCGATGAAGTGCAGGACATGGTGATCGAAGGCGCGCTAACCGCAGGCCACGCCCGGGCACTGATCACGGCCGAAGATCCCGTGGGGCTGGGCAAGCAGATTGCCGCGAAGGGCCTGTCGGTGCGCGACGCGGAACGGCTGGCCAAGGGGCCGAAACCGGCGGCAAAGAGCGCGAAACCCGCGGCACAGACGGAAAAGGACGCGGATACGCGTGCCTTGGAGGGCGATCTGTCCGCCGCCATGGGCATGAAGGTGACGATTGATCACAAGCCGGGCGGCGAAAGCGGCGTGGTGACGATCCGTTATGCCGACCTGGACCAGCTGGACGACATCTGCGGTAAGCTCAGCGTTTAATCGGGGAGCAGTTCCCGCAGGATTGCGTTCAGTACGGGCCGACCTTCGCGCGAGGTGCGCAGGGTGGCCCCGTCGAGCTCGATCAGGGACAATTCCAGCAGGTTTCTGAGCTTTTGCGTCTCCAGTTCCAGCCCGAACCGGGTTTTTAGCCGTTCCAAATCAATCCCCTCGCGCAGGCGCAGGCCCATGAGCAGGTATTCGACGGCCTGCTCGTCCAGGGGGATCTGCTCCCGGACACTTTCGCCGGGGTTTTTCAGCCAATCGGTGGGGGCGTGCGGGGTTTCGGTGCCGATGCGGCGACCGCCAAGGGTCAGCCGTCCATGCGCGCCGGGGCCGATGCCGATCCAGTCGCCCGCTTGCCAATAGATCATGTTGTGGCGGCTTTCCTCGCCCGGGCGGGCGTGGTTTGACACCTCGTAGGCGGGAAGACCGGCGGACTCGCAAAGTTCCTGGGTCAGGAAATACTGGTCCACGGCCAGGTCGTCGCCGGGCAGGCCTTTCAGACCACCCGCAGCGAACCGGTCGCCGAAGGCGGTGCCGTCTTCGATGGTGAGTTGATAGAGCGACAGGTGGTCCGGGCCCATGTCGAGCGCTTGGGCAAGTTCGGTGCGCCAGTCGTCTAGGCTCTGGTCCTGGCGGGAATAGATCAGGTCGAAATTCACCCGGTCGAAAGTGGATTTGGCAAGGGAAAGTGCCTGTTTGGCCTCTTCAACGGAATGCATGCGTCCAAGTTTCTTCAGGTCGGCATCATTCAGCGCCTGAACGCCTATGGAGACGCGATTGACGCCGCCCGCGCGGTATCCTGCGAAATTGGCGGCCTCGATGGATGTTGGGTTGGCCTCCAAAGTGATCTCGACGTTGTTGCCCAGGGTCCAGTGGTTGGAAATCCGGTCTAGGATCGCGCCAACCAGGGCGGGATCCATCAGGGAGGGGGTTCCGCCGCCGAAATAGATGCTGTCCAGCACCCGGCCGGGGGCGAGGTCTGCGTAGCGGTCGATTTCGGACAGGTAAGCCGCTTGCCAAGCGTCTTGGTCAATGGATTGGCTGACGTGGCTGTTGAAATCGCAATAAGGGCACTTGGCCGCGCAGAAGGGCCAATGGAGGTAGAGGCCGAACCCGGCCTCTTGCCAGTTTTCAAGCGCCAGATCAGTCACTATTCCGGCCAAATACAGCCGAAACGAGCTTGGCGAAAGCGTCGGCGCGATGGCTCATCTCGTGCTTTTTTGCCGGATCCATCTCACCAAAGGTTTCCGAATGGCCTTCGGGAACGAAGATCGGATCGAAGCCGAAACCCTGATCGCCACGCATCGGCCAGGAGACCGCGCCGCGCACAATGCCTTCGAAGATCTCGTCATGACCATCGGGCCAGGCGAGGCAAAGCGTGCAGTTGAAAGCGGCGGTACGCGGTTCAGGCGCGTTTTTTTCTTCCAGCAGGGTCCAGACCTTGGTCATCGCCATGGGAAAATCGCGCCCGTTCGGAGTTTCGGCCCAATCGGCAGTGTAGACGCCGGGTTGGCCGTCCAGTGCATCGACTGTGATGCCGCTGTCATCGGACAGGGCGGGCAGGCCGGAGGCTTTCGCGGCGAAATGCGCCTTGATACGGGCGTTACCAGCGAAAGTGTCCTCGGTCTCCTCGGGCTCATCGAGCCCGAGGTCGCCAGCGGAGACGACGGAAACACCGAAAGGTTCGAGCAGCGCGCCGATCTCGCAGATCTTGCCCGCGTTATGCGAAGCGATGACCAGCTTGTCGCCGTCGAAGGCCCGGGTCACTTGGTGGCCTCGTTTTGCAGGGCAACCAGCTCCGCCACGCCCTTGTCGGCCAGGTCCATCAGCGTGTTCATCTGATCGCGGGTAAAGGTCGAGCCTTCGGCAGACATCTGCACCTCGATCTGCTTGCCCCCGGCGGTCATGACGAAATTGCCGTCAACGCCGGCCTCAGAATCCTCGGGGTAGTCCAGATCCAGCACCGGCTGACCGGCGTAGATGCCGCAGGACACGGCGGCGACATTGTCGAGGATGGGATCCATCTTGACGTCGCCCGCTTTCAGGAGCTTGTTCACCGCCAGGCGCAGGGCGACCCAGCCGCCGGTGATCGCCGCACAGCGCGTGCCACCATCGGCCTGGATCACGTCGCAGTCGATGGTAATCTGACGCTCACCCAGGGCCTGCATATCCACGCCTGCACGCAGCGAACGACCGATAAGTCGTTGAATTTCAACGGTTCTTCCGCCTTGCTTGCCCGCAGCAGCCTCGCGACGCATCCGCGAGGTGGTGGAACGCGGCAGCATGCCGTATTCGGCGGTGACCCAGCCCTTGCCGGAGTTGCGCAGGAAGGGCGGTACGCGCTCTTCCAGCGTGGCGGTGCACAGTACGTGCGTATCGCCGACCTTGATCAGGCAAGAGCCCTCGGCGTGTTTCGTCACGCCGACTTCAATTGAAATCGGACGCATTTCATCTACAGTTCGACCGGACGGGCGCATGGCATTCCCCTTTGTAAAAAGTCGGGATGTAGGTCACACAAGGCCCGCGAAAAGGCAAGGCGAGATAGCATGACGGATGCTCCGAAGCTGTTGGAAGAGATGAACGCGCGGTCGCGCGAGGTGTTTCGGCGCCTGGTCGAAGGGTATTTGGAGACGGGGGAGCCGGTCGGCTCGCGCACCTTGACGCGCAGCCTGACGGAGAAAGTGTCCCCGGCGACGATCCGCAATGTCATGTCGGATCTGGAATTCATGGGGTTGCTGGATAGCCCGCATGTCTCGGCGGGGCGCATTCCGACCGAACAGGGGTTGCGCATGTTCGTGGACGGGCTGTTGGAAGTGAGCGAGCTGGATGGCACCGACCGGCAGAAGATCGACGAGACCCTGGGCGGGGCCGAGCCGGATGTCGGCCAGATGCTCGACCGGGTTGGGTCGGCCCTGTCGGGGATTACGGCGGGGGCGAGCCTGGTCCTGGCGCCCAAGCATGAAGCGCCGATCAAACATATCGAATTCGTGTCCTTGGCCCATGATCGTGCCCTTGTGGTGCTGGTCTTTGCTGATGGGCACGTGGAAAACCGTGTGTTCACGCCTCCACCCGGGCAGACGCCGAGTTCGATGCGCGAGGCGGCGAATTTCCTGAACGCCCTGGCCGAAGGGCGCACGATTGGCGAATTGCGCCGCGTGATGGTCGCCGAAATCAAGGCACGGCGGCAGGAGCTGGACGTGCTGGCCGCCGAGCTGGTCGAAAGCGGCGCGGCCCTTTGGGAGAACGAGGGTGAAACCTATGAGCGGCTGATCGTGCGTGGCCGCTCGAATCTGTTGGACGCGTCGGATCAGGCGGATCTGGACCGCATTCGCACGCTGTTTGACGACCTGGAGCGCAAGCGGGATATCGCCGATTTCCTTGAATTGGCCGAGGATGGCGAAGGCGTGCGCATTTTTATCGGGTCTGAGAACAAACTTTTCTCACTTTCGGGTAGCTCTTTGGTGGTTTCCCCATATATGAACGCTGATCGTAAGATCATTGGCGCCGTGGGCGTGATTGGTCCGACGCGGCTGAACTACGGGCGGATCGTGCCCATCGTGGATTACACGGCGCAGCTGGTCGGCAAGCTGATTGCGGGTCGCGGATGAAGGTTGAAAGAGATGACGGACGCGAAGAACAACATCGATGTGGAAGCGGCGATCGAGGAATTGATGGCCGAGCAGGGTGAGCCGGTGGCGGAGCCGACCGAGGCGGAAGCCGACGACGAGCTGGAACAGCTGCGCGCGGAACGCGACGACATGCGCGACCGATTCATGCGGGCGCTGGCGGACGCCGAGAACTCGCGCAAGCGTGGCGAGCGGGATCGTCGTGAGGCTGAGCAATATGGTGGCTCGAAACTGGCGCGCGACATGCTGCCGGTGTTTGACAACATGAAACGTGCGGTGGAAGCGGCGGCCAAGGACGACAACGAGGCGTCCAAACCGTTGATCGAAGGGATCGAGCTGACCATGCGCTCGCTTCTGGGCATCTTCGAGAAACACGGCATTCGCCTGGTCTCGCCGGAAGTGGGCGACAAGTTCGACCCGGAACAGCACGAGGCGATGTTCGAAGCCCCGGTGCCCGGCACCAAGGCGGGCGATGTCATTCAGGTCATGGCGGAAGGGTTCATGCTGCATGACCGGCTGCTGCGGCCGGCGCAGGTCGGGGTGTCGTCGACACCCGCATGATTTCGAATTGCTTTGCAATCCGACCAGCTGGGGGGCTAGCCCCCCAGACCCCCCAGGATATTTTTGGAAAGATGAAAGAGGGTCATTCCTTTAGCATCTTTCTGAGCTCATAGATCAGGTTGAGCGCCTCGCGGGGTGTGAGCTCGTCGGGATGTATCTCGGCGAGTTTTTCTTCGACTTTTGAAGGCTCTACGGGAGTGGCAGCCGGGGCAGGCGTGGCCGCGAAGAGCGGCAGGTCGTCGATGATCGCCTTTTGCTGCTTACCCTCGCGTTCGCCTTTTTCCAGCGCTTCCAGAACCACGCGGGCGCGGTCCACCACGCTGGCGGGCAGGCCTGCGAGTTTCGCGACCTGGACCCCGTAGCTGCGGTCGGCGGCGCCCTTGCGCACCTCGTGCAGGAAGATGACCTCGCCTTCCCACTCCTTCACCGCGATGGTGGCGTTGTCGACGCCGGGCAGTTTCCCGGCAAGCTGGGTCAGCTCGTGGTAATGCGTCGCGAAAAGCGCGCGCGACAGGTTGGTTTCGTGCAGGTGCTCCAGCGTGGCCCAGGCGATGGACAGACCGTCATAGGTTGCGGTGCCGCGGCCGATTTCATCGAGGATCACCAGCGCGCGGTCGTCGGCCTGGTTCAGGATCGCGGCGGTTTCAACCATTTCGACCATGAAGGTTGATCGGCCACGCGCCAGGTCATCCGAGGCGCCGACGCGGCTGAACAGCTGAGACACAAGCCCGATATGGGCGGCGCGCGCTGGCACGTAGCTGCCGGTCTGGGCGAGCAGGGCAATCAGCGCGTTCTGGCGCAGGAAGGTCGATTTACCGGCCATGTTGGGACCGGTCAGCAGCCAGATATCAGCGCCGTCAGAACCATCCGCGAGCGCGCAGTCATTGGCGATGAAGGGCTCGCCGTCGCGTTTCAGGGCGCGTTCGACCACCGGGTGGCGGCCGCCGGTGATTTGGAACGTGCGAGAGTCATCGACCACCGGGGCGCACCAATCCTCGGCGCGGGCAAGGTCGGCAAAACCGGTGGCCAGGTCGATCTCGGCCAGGGCGCGGGCGGCTTCGGCAACTTCGCCGTTTTGCGCCAGAATGGCACCGGACAGGGTGGAATAGAGACGCTTTTCGATCTCGAGCGCGCGGGCGCCGGCGTTGAGGATCTTGGTTTCCATCTCGCTCAGCGCCACGGTGGTGAAACGCACCGCGTTGGCGGTGGTTTGGCGGTGGATGAAATGCTCCGACAGGGGCGGGTTCAGCATCTTGTCGGCGTGGGTCGCCGTGGTTTCGATGAAATAGCCCAGCACGTTGTTGTGCTTGACCTTCAGCGAAGAAATTCCGGTCTGGTTTGCATATTCCGCCTGCATGCTGGCGATCACACTGCGGCCTTCGTCGCGCAGCTGGCGCGCCTCGTCGAGGTCGGCGTCGTAACCCGGCGCGATGAAGCCACCGTCACGGGCCAGAAGGGGCGGTTCGGCGATCAGGCTTTGCTCGAGCAGGTCTAGAAGTTCGTCGTGACCGGTCAGCGCGCTGCCTGCCTGCGCGAGTTTCGCGGGGGCATCGGCGGGCAGCATCCCGGCCACGTCCAGGGCGGCGGCCAGACCGTTGCGAATGGCAGCCAGGTCACGCGGGCCGCCGCGTTCCAGACCCAGGCGTGACAGGGCACGGTCCATGTCCGGAGCCTTGCGCAGCGCGTCGCGTAGATCGGCGGTCAGTCGACCCTGTTCCAGCAGGAAACGCACGCTTTCCAGTCGCGCGTGGATCTCGGCCAGGTCGCGGGAGGGTGAGGAAATGCGGCGTTCCAACAGACGCCCGCCACCAGCGGTCACCGTTCGGTCGATGGCGGACAGCAGCGAGCCTTCGCGGCCCCCGGACATGGAATGGGTCAGTTCCAGGTTGCGGCGCGTGGCGGCGTCGATCTGCATCGTGCCATGGGCCATTTCCTTCACGGGCGCGCGCAGCAGGGGGAGTTTGCCCTTCTGGGTAATGTCCAGATATTCGACGATCGCGCCCATGGCACCCAGTTCGGCGCGGGAGAACTGACCGAAGGCCTCGAGATCACCGACCGAGTAAAGCTCCTTCAGCCGCTTCTCGGCGCCGGCGCTGTCAAAGGCGGCGCGGCCCAGCGGGGTCAGGGAGGCGCCCAGTTCAGACACTGTTCCGGCCAATTCCGCCTCTTTCGCCTCGCTGGTGATCAGCTCGCGGGGGGCCAGACGGGCGAGTTCCGGGGCCAGACGCACCGGCGGGCAGGGCATGACGCGGAAGGCGCCGGTGGAGATATCGACCCAGGCCAGGGCCGCGTCATCGCGCACCTCGTGGAAGGCTGCCAGGAAGTTGTGGCGGCGGGCTTCCAACAGACTGTCTTCGGTCAGGGTGCCGGGCGTGACCAGGCGCACCACGTCGCGTTTCACGACCGACTTGGACCCACGTTTCTTCGCCTCGGCGGGGCTTTCCATCTGTTCGCAGACAGCGACGCGAAAACCTTTGCGGATCAGGGTCAGGAAGTAACCTTCGGCGGCATGAACGGGCACGCCGCACATCGGGATATCCTCGCCCAGGTGCTTGCCGCGTTTGGTGAGCGCAATGTCCAGCGCCTCGGCCGCGGCGACGGCGTCGTCGAAGAACATCTCGTAGAAATCGCCCATGCGATAGAACAGGAGAGCGTCCGGATAGCCGGATTTGATCTCGAGATACTGCGCCATCATCGGCGTCACGGCGGATTTCGCTGTGGTCACCTGTGCCCCCTGGTTTTGTGTCCGCACAGATTACGGATTGCACCCGGAAGGTGAAAGGGGGTCAGGTGTTTTTCCGCCGGGAAATCCAGTTCCAGGAGCTGGCGCACATGTCATCAAGGCCCAGCTGCGCGCGGAAGCCCAACACGTCCTGGGCCTTCGACGGATCGCCATAGACCTCGGCAATGTCACCGGCGCGGCGGGGCAGGATCTGATGCGCCAGGTCAAAACCGCAGGCGCGTTCATAGGCGTGCAGCATGTCGAGCACGCTATAGCCCTGCCCAGTGCCCAGGTTCACCGTGTGACTGTCGCCGGTATCCAGCAGCGCTTTCAAGGACAGAACATGGCCCTGCGCCAGGTCGGTCACATGGATATAGTCGCGCACGCCGGTGCCGTCGGGGGTGGGATAGTCATTGCCGAAGACGCCCAGGCGTTCCAGTTCGCCGGTGGCGACCTTGGAGATATAGGGCATCAGGTTGTTCGGAATGTCGTTGGGATCCTCGCCGATCAGCCCGGTGGCATGGGCGCCCGCCGGGTTGAAATAGCGCAGGATGCCGAAGGCCCAGCGGGGGTCGTGATGGGCGATCTGCTCCAGCGATTGCTCGCAGGTCAGTTTGGTGAAACCGTATGGGTTGGAGAAACTGCGCGGCGCGTCCTCGGTCACCGGCAGCGTCTCGGGGTCGCCATAAACGGTGCAGCTGGAAGAGAAGACGAGGGTAAACACCTCAGCCTTTTTCATCGCCTTCAGCAGGGAATAGAGCCCGGCGATGTTGATCTGCATGTATTCGAGCGGGATTTCCGTGCTTTCGCCAACTGCTTTCTTGGCGGCGAAATGAATGGCGGCAGCGATGTCATGTTCGGCAAATATACGGTCCAGCAGGGCGCCATCCAGCACGTCGCCCTCGTAACAGGTGACCTTGCCGCCCGCGATGACCTCCAACCGGTCCAACACGTCATGCTGCGCGTTCGAGAAGTCGTCGATGATCACGACCTCATAGCCTGCCGCCACCAGCTCGACATAGGTGTGGGACCCGATGAACCCGGCGCCGCCGGTCAGGAGGATTTTCTTGGACACGTGGACACTCCGTTACTGCTTGTGCGGAAACTACGGTGGAATGGTGGGAAAATCAGCAGGGAAAGGCTGGTTGGCGGTGAAATTCCACCTGCGGTGGGCTTTGAATTTCAAAAATTGCGATCCGAAAGGAAACATCTTTCCAACAATTGCGCAAAATACCGCGGCGTAAGACATAATCATGCGCAAAAGGCGGTTGAGACCCGGCAAAGCCCCCTGTAAGGGTGATGCGCCGAGGACGACCCAACGAGAGACCGACAGAGATGCCCAAAGCCAGAATCACCGACGAAGAGGCGCTTGCCTTCCACATCGACCCGACCCCGGGCAAGTTCGAGGTCACGCCCTCGGTCCCGATGACCACACAGCGCGACCTGTCGCTGGCATATTCCCCCGGTGTGGCGGTGCCCTGTGAGCGTATCGCGGCGGAACCCGCGACGGCCTATGACTATACCAACAAGGGCAACCTGGTCGCCGTGATCTCGAACGGGACGGCGGTTCTGGGCCTGGGCAACCTGGGCGCGCTGGGCTCAAAACCGGTGATGGAGGGCAAGGCGGTCCTGTTCAAACGCTTTGCCGACGTGAACTCGATCGATATCGAGCTGGACACCGAGGATCCGGACAAGTTCATCGAGGCGGTCCGCCTGATGGGCCCGACCTTCGGCGGCATCAACCTGGAAGACATCAAGGCGCCCGAGTGTTTCATCATCGAACAGAAGCTCAAGGAAGAGATGGACATCCCGGTCTTCCACGATGACCAGCACGGCACGGCGGTGATCTGCGCGGCGGGTCTGATCAACGCGCTGCACCTGTCGGGCAAGCAGATCGAGGATGTGAAGATCGTACTGAACGGCGCGGGGGCGGCGGGCATTGCCTGTATCGAGCTTCTGAAATCCATGGGCGCGCGGCATGAAAACTGTATCGTCTGTGACACCAAGGGCGTGATCTATCAGGGTCGCACCGAAGGCATGAACCAGTGGAAATCGGCCCATGCGGTCAACACTGACCTGCGCACTTTGGAAGAGGCGATGGAGGGGGCCGACGTGTTCCTGGGCGTCTCCGTCAAGGGCGCGGTGACGCAGGAGATGGTTCAGGCGATGGCCGACAACCCTGTCATCTTCGCCATGGCCAACCCGGATCCGGAGATCACTCCAGAAGACGCGCATGAGGTGCGCCCGGACGCGATCGTTGCCACCGGCCGGTCGGATTATCCGAACCAGGTCAACAACGTGCTGGGCTTCCCCTATCTGTTCCGCGGCGCGCTGGATATTCACGCCCGTGCCATCAATGACGAGATGAAGATCGCCTGTGCCGAGGCGCTGGCGGAACTGGCCCGCGAGGATGTGCCGGACGAGGTCGCCATGGCCTATGGCAAGAAGCTGACCTTTGGCCGCGATTACATCATCCCGACGCCGTTCGACCCGCGTCTGATCCACGTGATCCCGCCTGCAGTCGCCAAGGCTGGCATGAACACCGGGGTCGCGCGCCGTCCGATCATCGACATGGACGCCTATGAGCTGACGCTGAAATCGCGCATGGACCCGACCGCCTCGATCCTACGCGGAATTACGGCGCGGGCGCGTCAGGCCCAGTCCACCATGATCTTTGCCGAGGGCGACGACCCGCAGGTGCTGCGCGCTGCGGTGCAATATCAGCGCAATGGTTTCGGCCGGGCGCTGGTCGTGGGCCGCGAAGATGACGTGAAACGCAAGCTGGAAGCCGAAGGCCTGGCCGACGCGGTGCGCGAGCTGCGCGTGGTGAACGCCGCGAACACCCAGCACCTGTCGACCTACAAGGATTTCCTTTACGAACGGCTGCAGCGTCACGGTTTTGACCAGCACGATATCCACCGTCTTGCGGCGCGGGATCGTCACGTCTTTGCCTCGCTGATGCTGGCCCATGGGCATGGTGACGGCCTGGTCACCGGCGCCACCCGCAAATCGGCCCATGTGCTGGAGCTTATCAACCACGTCTTCGACGCCAAGGCCTCAGACGGGGCGGTCGGCATTACCGCGCTGCTGGTCAAGGGGCGCATCGTGTTGATTGCCGATACGCTGGTGCATGAATGGCCGGAATCGGAAGACCTGGCCAATATTGCCGAAGCCGCCGCCCGCGTGGCGCGTGGCCTGGGTCTGGATCCGCGCGTGGCTTTTGTCAGCTTCTCGACCTTCGGCTATCCGGTCTCGGAACGCGCCGAAAAGATGCATGACGCGCCGGACATCTTGGCCCAGCGTGGCGTCGATTTCGAGTTCGATGGCGAGATGACCGCAGACGTGGCCCTGAACGAAGAGATCATGGCGCAATACCCGTTCTGCAAGCTGTCCGGCCCCGCCAATATCCTGGTCATGCCGGCGCGCCACAGCTCGTCGATCTCGGTCAAGATGATGCAGGAACTGGCCGGCGCCACGGTCATCGGTCCGATCCTGTCGGGCACGGGCAAACCGATCCAGATCTGCTCGTCCGCGTCGACCGCAAATGACATCCTGAACATGGCGATGCTTGCCGCTTGCAAGATCGGCTGATCTCTGATCCCCTCCGCTGAAAACCCGTCAGGGAGCGGAGGGGAGATGACCGTCTACAACCTCGGTTCGATCAATATCGACCATGTCTACCGCGTGCCGCATATCCCGGCGCCGGGCGAAACCCTTGCGGCCAGCGGGCATATGACCGGGTTGGGCGGCAAGGGCGCGAACCAGTCCGTGGCGGTGTCCCGCGCGGGCGCCCGCGCCGTGCATATCGGTGCGGTCGGGGCCGAGGGCGGTCCCTGGGTCGATCAGCTGCGGGCTTTCGGGGTCGAGGCGCGTGTGGCCGAGGTCGAGGAAGCCACCGGACACGCCAATATCTGCGTGGATGACGCGGGCGAGAACATGATCGTCATCTTTTCCGGCGCGAACCTGAAGCAGTCTCTAACCCACCTTGAAACGGCTCTGTCGGACGCCGAGGCCGGGGATGTTCTGCTGCTCCAGAACGAAACCAACCTGCGGCGTGCCGCGGCTGAGCTGGCCCATGCCAAAGGGATGCGCGTGGTCTATTCCGCCGCGCCCTTTTCCGTCGAGGCGGTGCAGGAGATGCTGCCCCATACCGACCTGTTGGTGATGAACGAGGTCGAAGCAGCGCAGCTGCGATCCGCGCTTGGCGACATCGCCTTGCCGGATCGCCTGATCACCCGGGGCGCGCAGGGTGTGACCTGGTTTGGCGACCAAGAAATCTCGCTCCCGGCGTTCTCTGTTACCCCTGTGGACACGACCGGCGCGGGGGATTGTTTCATCGGCACCTTCGTGGCCGGGTTGGACCAAGGGCTGGAGGTGGCGCAGGCGCTGCGCCTTGGCCAGGCGGCCTCGGCCATTCAGGTCACCCGCCCCGGCACCGCCGACGCGATCCCAACCCGCGCAGAAACCGACGCATTTCTTGACCGCCAGGAGGCCAAATGACCGATCACGTGACCACCCACCAGGCTGAGGACGACGCCCGCAATGAGGAAATTCTGATCTGGCTGAACGGTCGAGTTGTGCCCAAGGCCGAGGCTCTGGTCAGCGTCTATGACTCCGGCTTCATGCTGGGCGATGGCGTCTGGGAGGGGTTGCGCCTGTATGATGGGCATTGGGCCTTTATCGACGAGCACATGGACCGCCTGTTCGAGGCGGCAAAGGCGATCGACCTGGACATTGGTATGACCCGAGATCAGGTCATTTCCGCCGTGTTAGAGACGCAAAAGGCCAATGGGATGACCACGGATGCCCATGCGCGGCTGATGGTGACACGCGGCGTCAAGACGCGCCCGTTCCAGCACCCGGGGCTGAGCCAGCAAGGCCCGACCGTGACGATCATCATGGAACATTCGCGACCCTCCATCCCGCGCCCGATTACGCTGGCAACTGTGCCGCATATCCGGGGCCTGCCGATGACGCAGGACCCGAAGCTGAACTCGCATAGCAAACTGAACTGCATCCTGGCCTGTATCGCCGCCGAAAAGGCCGGGGCGGACGAGGGGCTGATGCTGGATGTGAATGGCTTCGTGAACACGACCAATGCCTGCAACTTCTTCATTGTCAGGAAGGGCGAGGTTTGGACCTCCACCGGGGATTACTGCATGAACGGGATCACCCGGCAAAAGGTGATCGACCTGTGTCGTGCGAATGGCATTCCGGTACATGAGCGCAACTACTCGCTGGTCGACACTTACGGCGCGGATGAGGCGTTTTTGACCGGCACCTTCGGCGCGCAGACCCCGGTGGGCAAGATCGACGGGCGGCAGATCGGCACCGGGCAGATGGGGCCGGTGACGGAGCGGCTCAGGGGGCTCTACAAGGCTCTGATCCAGCAGGAAGCGGCGAAATGAAGATCGCCATGTGGTCCGGGCCGCGCAACCTGTCGACGGCCATGATGTATGCCTTCGGCAACCGCGCGGATTGCGCGGTGGTGGATGAGCCGTTCTATGCGGCCTATCTGGCGAAGACCGGGATCGTGCACCCGATGCAGGCGGAGATCCTGGCAAGCCAGCCGCAGGATCCGGCCGAGGTCGTGGCGTCCCTGACGGGTCCGAACCCGGATGGCAAACCGCATTACTATCAGAAACACATGACCCAGCACATGGTGGACGGCGTGCCGCGTGATTGGATGGCGGAGGTGATGAATGTCTTCCTGATCCGCCACCCCGCGCGGGTGATCGCCTCCTATGCGGCGAAACGCGAGAACCCGACGCTTGAGGATATCGGTTTCCGCCAGCAGGCCGAGCTGTTCGACCAGTTCGGCGGTGTTGTGGTGGACAGCCACGACATTCGCGACGATCCCGAGGGGATGTTGCGCAAGCTCTGCGAGGCGATTGGGCTTGTCTGGGATCCGGCGATGCTGTCCTGGCCCAAGGGCGGGCACAAGGATGATGGCGTCTGGGCGCAGCATTGGTACGGCGCCGTGTGGAACAGCACGGGTTTTGCCGGGGCCGAGGGACCGCTGCCGGAAGTTCCCAAGCACCTGCAAGATGTGTTGCAGGCGGCGCTGCCCTATTATGAGCGGATGAAGGTGGAGAAAATTTGACAGAAAAGACCGGGAGCGAAATTGAAGCGCTTCATACATTTGTGGCGGATTTTGAGGCGCAGAGCAGCAGTTTCATGCGGTTCTTTCGAATTCTGCTTGCGGCCTATCTGATTTATGCAGCCCTTGCCATATTCCTGGGTATCTTCGTTCTGGGCAGACCATTCTCAGGTCTTCTTTTCGCCGTTCTGGTTCCGGGTTTCGCACTGTGGGCTTGGCACGGTGCACAAAAGAAGCGCCTTCATATGCTCACCCGAACCGGTGCCTTGCCAACCCTGAGCAACATGGTCGGTCTCACCTATGAAACAAAAACCGGTCACGCTCGGGCGCGGGCAGAGCGGGGGCGGGAGTTTGGTGTGGTCAAAGGCAAGGATATCTCTGTCAATGACAGCCTGTCCGGGACGTTGGGGGATCTGATATTTTCGGTCGACAACATCGAAATGACGGATGATGACGGTGATGGAGGGAAGACCACGCGGTTTCAAGGGTTGGTCTTCGGTCTTGAGCCACAGGTGGGCGACTTGTCGCCCTTGGTGATCCGTCGCGCGAAATCCGAGTTTAGTCGGAAAGTTGGCGCAGTTTTTGGCAAGGCCCCACCGCTTGAGCATCGTTGGGACAAGGAAATTCGTGTAGGCGCAGACCCGCCCCTTGCTGTGTTCTACGAAAACGCGGAAGGATTGGAGCACCGGTTGGACCGTTTGGCGAAGGCTTTTGACCAAACAAAGCTGTTATTCCGCTTTCAAGTCGGCATTCAGGGTCTGGTGCAGGAAGGACCACGATTGCTCGTCTTCATGGACTCGAGTGTCCATTGGTTCATGGTGCGTGATCTTGAGGGGGATAGTGTTGAGCTGACGAAGGAGCTCAATCGAATCCTTGATGAGCTTTCACGCCCCATACAATTGGCCGAAATCTGGGCGAAGGTCTAACCCTTCAACAAAGCCCCCAGCTTCATCGCCACGCCCGCGTTTCCGGACACTTTCAGCTTGCCCATCATAACGCTGGTCATCGGGTTGAGCTTGCCGGTCAGAAGCTTCGTGAGGTTGTCGGTGCTCAGGCGGATGGTGCAATCCGTGTCCTGATCCGTGGTCGACGCCGCGCCGTCGGCCAGGACGATCACGCCGTCCGCGCCGCAGTCGAATTTCAGCGAGCCTTCAAAACCGCCTTTGGGCAGGTTGGCGTTGATGCCGTCGGCGATGGTGGTCAGTGTCATGTGGGCCTCCCTGTGCGCACAGGCTTAGGGCGGCGTGGGGGGCGGAACAATCGGTGACGTCGCGGGACCTCAGAGGTCCATGACGATTTCCAGCTCGCCGTCGACAATGCGGCCGGTCTGACGAAAGCCAAGCCGCTCGTAGAAGCCCATGTTGGAATTCGGCGCATCCACCACCGAGGAGACCAGCCGGGGCAGGGACCATTCACGGGCCTGGGCCTTGCATTCCTCGATCGCGAGGCGGCCATAGCCCTTGCCCTGGTGCTCGGCCGCCACCATCAGGCGCCATAGATAGGCGCCGTCGGGGTCGTCGCCCTCGTCCAACTTGCCGTGATGAGGGTGGATCATGGCCATCAGCCCGACCGGGGTGTCCCCGTCATAAAGCCCCCAGACATGGGAGCCGGGCTCATAGGCCGCCTGGGCCAGGGTGACGGGGTTGGGGGCGACCAGGCCATCCTGATCGGCCCCCGTTTTCAAGCGAAGGAGCGCGTTCACATTCTCATATGAAACGGCGCGGCGCTGCATCAGGGTTTGATGCGGCGGTTGCGCAGGGCGATCAGTTTCAGGCGCAGCGCGTTCAGCTGGATGAAGCCGGCGGCGTCGGTCTGATCATAGGCGCCCATGTCCTCTTCGAAGGTCACGTGCTCTTCGGAATAGAGCGAGTGATCCGACCAGCGGCCGACCACGCGGGCCAGACCCTTGTAGAGCTTCATGCGCACGGTGCCGGTGACGTGTTCCTGGCTGTGGTCGATGGCGGCCTGCAGCATCTCGCGCTCGGGCGAGTACCAGTAGCCGTTGTAGATCAGCTCGGCATAGCGCGGCATGAGCTCGTCTTTCATGTGCATCGCGCCGCGGTCCATGGTGATGCTTTCGATGCCGCGGTGGGCATCCAGCAGGATGGTGCCGCCGGGGGTCTCGTAGATGCCGCGGCTCTTCATGCCGACGTAGCGGCCTTCGACCAGGTCCAGGCGGCCGATGCCGTGCTTGCGGCCATATTCGTTCAGCTCGGTCAGGATGGTCGCGGGCGACATTTTCTCGCCGTTGATGGCAATCGGGTCGCCCTTTTCGAACTCGATCTCGATGAATTCGGGCGTGTCGGGGGCGTCTTCCGGGTGCACGGTGCGCTGGTAGACGTAATCGGGCGCGTCCTCGGCCGGGTCTTCCAGGACTTTGCCTTCGGACGAGGTGTGCAGAAGGTTCGCATCGACCGAGAAGGGGGCCTCGCCACGTTTGTCCTTGGCGACGGGGATCTGGTGCTGCTCGGCGAACTCCAGGAGCTTGGTGCGCGATCCCAGGTCCCATTCACGCCAGGGGGCGATCACGACGATTTCCGGGTTCAGCGCGTAGGCCGCCAGTTCGAAACGCACCTGGTCGTTGCCCTTGCCGGTGGCGCCGTGCGACACGGCGTCTGCATTGTGCTCGGCGGCGATTTCCACCAGGCGTTTCGAGATCAGCGGGCGGGCGATCGAGGTGCCCAGCAGATAGAGCCCTTCGTACTGCGCATTGGCGCGGAACATCGGGAAGACGAAATCGCGCACGAATTCCTCGCGCAGGTCCTCGATATGGATGTTCTCGGGCTTGATGCCCAGCATCTCGGCCTTGGCGCGGGCCGGTTCCAGCTCCTCGCCCTGGCCCAGATCGGCGGTAAAGGTGATCACCTCGCAGCCATATTCGGTCTGCAGCCATTTCAGGATGATCGACGTGTCGAGGCCACCGGAATAGGCCAGGACAACTTTCTTGGGCGCTTTCTGGGGCGCGGTGTTGGACGAGATCATCAGTTTCCCTTTCACGAGCGGTTCCTCGCGCGCTTAGCCGATCTTGTCGGTGGGGGCAAGGTTCGGTCGTGCGTGAGGGCTTGTCAGGGCGCGGCATTTGGGCAAGATGCGCCCTCATGAGCGACTTCCTGAGAAAAGCCCGCGTGGCCGAGCAGCAGATGCGGGCGATTTTCCCCGCCACGCCGTTGCAGCGAAATGACCATCTGTCCGCGCGGTTTGGGGCGGATATCTGGCTGAAGCGCGAGGATCTGAGCCCGGTGCGCAGCTACAAGATCCGGGGCGCGCTGAACGCGATGGGCAAGGCGTTGGCGGCGGACCCGGACCAGGGCGTGTTCGTCTGTGCCTCGGCGGGGAACCATGCCCAGGGCGTGGCCTATGTGGCGCGGCATTTCGGGGTGCGCGGCGTGATCTTCATGCCGGTGACGACGCCGCAGCAGAAGATCGACAAGACCCGCATCTTTGGCGGTGACGCGGTCGAAATCCGCATGGTTGGCGACTATTTCGATGACACGCTGGCCGCCGCGCAGGCCTATTGTGCCGAGGTGGGCGGGCATTTCCTGGCGCCTTTTGACGATGAGGATGTGATCGAGGGTCAGGCGTCCGTGTCCGCCGAGATCATGGCGCAGCTGGGCCGTGCGCCCGATATGGTCGTGCTGCCGGTTGGCGGCGGCGGGCTGTCGGCCGGGATCACGCGCTTTCTGGGCGAGGTCGCACCGGATGTCGCCGTTCGCTATGTCGAACCCGAAGGCGGCGCCAGCCTGACGGCGGCCATTGCGGCGGGGGAGCCGGTCAAGCTCGACAAGGTGGACAGTTTCGTCGATGGCGCGGCGGTGGCGCGGATTGGCGCGCGGCCCTTTGCGGCGTTGAAGGACGTGCCCCTGCACCATGTGCTGACCGCGCCGGAGGATCGTATCTGCACCACCATCCTGGATATGCTGAATGTCGAAGGCGTGGTGCTGGAACCGGCCGGCGCGCTTTCCGTCGATGTGCTGGCGGACCTGTCGGATCAGATCAAGGGCAAGACAGTGGTCTGTGTGACCTCGGGCGGGAATTTCGATTTCGAACGGCTGCCGGAGGTCAAGGAAAGGGCGCAGCGCTATTCGGGGCTGAAGAAATATTTCCTGCTGCGCCTGCCGCAGCGTCCGGGCGCTTTGCGCGACTTCCTTGAGATGCTTGGGCCGGAGGATGACATTGCCCGCTTCGAATATCTGAAGAAATCCGCGCGCAACTTCGGCTCGGTGCTGATCGGCATCGAAACCTCGGCGCCGGAGAACTTCGATGCGCTGTTTGCCAAGCTGGATGCCGAAGGGTTCGTCTGGTCGGATATTACCCAGGACGAGGTCCTGGCGGAGTTCATTATCTAGCCAGGAAAGCCTCTTTCGATGCATCGAAAGTGGAGAAGACGGCGCCCAGGCCAGCCGGGTCGAATTCACCGGCGGCGGCCTGTCGTTCGCCGTCGCTGCAGACTTTCGACAGCGCCTCGAACCCGAGGTTCAGCGACGAGCTTTTCAGGAAATGCAGGTCCTGTTCGAACTGCGCAGGCTGTGGATCAGTGCGCAGGCGATCAATCACCTCCTCGACCTCTTCCAAGAAGATCTCGGCGACTTCGGCGAAATCCTCTTCGCCGATTTCATCGCGCAGTTCATTCACGCGATCCCAACTGATCATCGGTCGTCTCCTTACGCGGTTTCGCGCCTAGGATCGCCCATCCCCCTTGCCAAGCGGTTAATGGATCCCTGCAAACAGCCAAAATTTTAGCTTTAAGCGGCTGTTAAAGCGCAACTGCGTAACTCAACCAAACGAGTCGCGGACTCGCAGTTGAAAAAAGGTCATGTCGTGAGTGCTTTAGTCGCGCAGAATGCCCAGCCGGAGGATCCCAGAGATACCGGTGTGGTGCAGACCATCCTGGTTGTCGACGACAGCCGGGCGCAGCGCCGTGTGTTAGGCGCTTCCCTGTCGCGCCAGGGGTATAATGTGATCGAAGCGGCCGGCGGCGAAGAGGCGTTGGCGTTGCTTGAAAGCGAAGATGTTGACCTGATCCTGTCGGATTGGATGATGCCGGGCATGGACGGGCTGGAACTGTGCCAACAGTTCCGCGCGATGGAGCGCGAGAAATATGGATACTTCATCCTCCTGACATCAAAGACCGAAAAGGGCGCAGTGGCGCAGGGGCTGGATGTGGGCGCGGATGACTTCCTGTCGAAACCGCCCAATGCCGAGGAACTGCGCGCGCGGATCAATGCGGGCGACCGCATCCTGCGCATGCAGCGCGAGTTGCAGGAAAAGAACCGGCTGGTCAGCGCCACGCTGGCGGAAATCTCGTCGCTTTATGACAATCTGGACCGCGACCTGATCGAGGCGCGCGAGATGCAGCAGGCGCTGGTACGTGAAAGGTTCCGCGACTTCGGCAAGGCGGAGGTTTCGGTCATGTTGAAACCTTGCGGCCATGTGGGGGGTGACCTGGTCGGGTTCTTCCGCCTGGATGAGCATCGCGTTGCGGTCTATTCGATCGACGTGTCCGGTCACGGCATTGCTTCGGCACTTTTGACAGCGCGCCTGGCCTCCTACCTGTCCGAAGGATCGCCCGAGCACAATGTTGCGCTGAAACGTGTGGCCGATGGGGTCTATTTCCCACGCCCGCCTCAGAGTGTCGCGCGTCTGCTGAACGAGATCATGCATGATGAGATCGAGTCAGATCACTATTTCACACTGCTGCTGGGGTATCTGGACCTGCGAACGGGCGAGGTTGAGATGACGCAATGCGGCCACCCAAACCCGATGTTGATGCGGGCCGACGGTGCGGTGGAATATGTCGGCGAAGGTGGCATGCCGGTTGGGCTGATCCCCGGCGCGGAATATGACAGCTTCAGTCTTCGGCTGCAGCCCGGAGAGCGGCTCATGTTCTATTCGGACGGGTTTACCGAATGCGAAGGGGATGATGGCGAACAGCTGGAAGAGGCCGGGTTCGAGGAAATCGCACAACGCAACAAGGACCTGGCCGGGGCGGATTTCTTCCAGGCGCTGACCTGGGATCTGGATCTGTTCTGCGGCACACAGGATTTCCCCGACGACCTGTCCTGCGCGATGATCGAGTATCAGCGGGACAGGTAGGCCGCAACAAAGGCACGATCCCCGGGATTTCCGAGGATCCGTGCCGCGACCTGCATCGGCGCCCAAAGCACCTCATGTCCTGGTTCGCTGGGCGGCCCATGCGGGCGCACCGGATGGGCGACATAGATGTGGCAGAGCTTTTCCGCCCAGAGGTCATACTCCGGCATGTAGGTGAACCGGCGAAACGCCCCCAGGCGGCGCGGGCTTGCAATGCGCCAACCGGTTTCCTCGAACACTTCGCGATGCAGGGCGGTCAGCGGGCTTTCCCCCGGGTCGATGCCGCCACCGGGCAGTTGCACCTCGGGTTCGGGCTCTTCCTGGTGGGTCAGCAGCAGATCCCGTCCGCGGGGCAGGATTGCATAGGCCCCCGGTCGCAGCGTATAGCGCCGTCCAACCTGCCGTGATTCGCCAAAACGCGGGATCATGCCCTTTTCCCCTTGGTTGCCGCACCTACATAGACGCGGTATGCCAAGCTGAACGCTGATAGGAAAGCCTCATGAGCCTCGGAGCCAAAATCGCCTGGGATGATACCATCCTGCCCTTCCAACTGGACAAGTCCGACGTGCGCGGGCGGGTTCTGCGCCTGGACGGCGTGTTGGACCAGATCCTGGCGCAGCACGACTACCCCCCGGCGATCGAGAACCTGGTTGCCGAAGCCGCCATGCTGACCGCGATGATCGGCCAGACGATCAAGCTGCGCTGGAAACTGTCCATGCAAGTGCGCGGCAAGGGCGCTGCCCGGCTGATCGCAACCGATTACTACGCCCCCGAAAAGGAGGGTGAGCCTGGCCGCATCCGCGCCTATGCCTCATATGATGAGGAACGGTTGGACCCGAACGCGCCCGGCTTCGACCAGATCGGTGAAGGCTACCTGGCGATCCTGATCCACCAGGGCGGTGACAGCAAACCCTATACCGGCATGACCCCGATCACCGGTGCCAGCCTGGCCGATTGCGCCAAGGCCTATTTCGCCCAATCCGAACAGCTGCCGACCCGGTTCCAGCTGACCTTTGGTCGCTCGATGCTGGCGGGTGGCGCGGAAAGCTGGCGCGCGGGTGGCGTGATGCTGCAGCACATGCCCAAGGCCTCGCCGCTGATGGAGCAGGATGAAAACGGCCCGAATGAGGATGGCATCATGCGTGCCGTCGACATGCTGTCCGAGGATGAATACGAGAACTGGAACCGTGCCAATATCCTGTTGGATTCAGTCGAGGAAATGGAGCTGATCGGCCCCTCGGTGGAGCCGACCCAGTTGCTGCTGCGCCTGTTCCACGAGGAAGCGCCGCGCGTCTTCGATCCGCAGCGGATCGAGTTCGGCTGCACCTGTTCGGAAGAACGCGTGCGCACCTCGATGTCGATCTATTCGGCCAAGGACATCGCGCATATGACGACGGATGAGGGCATCGTGACCGCCGACTGCCAGTTCTGCGGCGCGCATTATGAGTTCGACCCCAAGACCCTGGGGTTCGAGGCTGAGGGTTCTGAGGCGAGGCAGGATGACTGACCTATTCGCCCCGATCCGCGCGGCGCTGGGCCCTGACGGGGCCAGCTCGTCGGATTTCGACCTCAATCCCGGGGTCAAGCTGCCGCCCAACCGCAAGCTGCGGCCCGCGGCGGTGCTGATCCCGGTGATCGAGGTGCGGGGCGAATTGCAGGTGATCCTGACCAAGCGCAGCTCGGCCCTGAAACACCATCCCGGCCAGATCGCCTTTCCGGGTGGCAAGCTGGAGGGTGACGAAACCGTGGAACAGGCCGCCCTGCGCGAGGCGCAGGAGGAAATCGGCCTGGACCCGGCAAATGTCGACGTCCTGGGCCGACTGCCGTTCCATGAAACGGTCACCAGTTTCACCGTAACCCCAATTTTGGGCCGGGTTAGAGCCGAATTTGACGCCACGCCCGAACCCGGCGAAGTGGCCGAGGTGTTTCGTGTGCCCTTCTCGCATGTCTCCGACCCCGCGCGGTTCGCGGTCCAGGGGCGCATGTGGCAGGGCACGAAACGGCATTATTACACCGTGCCCTGGGGGCCCTATTACATCTGGGGCGCCACCGCGCGGATGCTGAGGGCGCTGGCAGACCGGGTGCAGGCATGACCCGGATCAACGACGATTGGCTGACGGCACCGGCGGCGCAGGCGGTTTGCGCCATGTTGACCGATGCGGGGTTCCAGGCGCTGTTCGTCGGGGGATGCGTGCGCAACGCGCTGTTGGGTGTGCCGATCTCGGACATCGACATTTCGACCAATGCGACACCGGATCAGGTTATTGCGGCGGCCAAGCGGGCCGGGTTCAAATCGGTGCCGACGGGGTACGATCATGGCACGGTCACGGTGGTGGTGGATCACGAACCCTTCGAGATCACCACATTCCGCAAGGATGTGGAGACCGACGGGCGCCGCGCGGTGGTGGCCTTTGCCAAGACCGCCGAGGAAGACGCGCACCGGCGCGATTTCACCATGAACGCGCTTTATGCGCGGCCGGATGGGGCGATCGTTGACCCTTTGGGCGGGCTCGAGGACCTGCGCGCGCGCTACCTGCGCTTCATTGATGTGGCCGAGGATCGCATTCGCGAGGATTACCTGCGCATCCTGCGCTTCTTTCGGTTCCACGCCCATTACGGCAATCCCGAGGGCGGGTTGGATGCGGAAGGATTGGCGGCGATTGCGGCAAACTCCGCTGGATTAGAGACGCTTTCAGCCGAACGGGTCGGATCCGAGATGCGCAAGCTTCTGTTGGCGCCGAACCCGTCTCAATCGCTGGCTTCGATGGCGCAATGCGGGGTCCTGGCCCGGGTTCTGCCCGGGGCGGAGGCGCGGTTCTTGCCGGTGCTGGTGCACTTGGAGGAACAGGCCGGGCTGGCGCCGGATGCGATGCGGCGGCTGGTCTGTCTGGGCGGCGAAGGGTTGAAGGATCGGCTGCGCCTGTCCAATGGCGAAGCCAAGCAGCTGGATCAGCTGCGTGATGCCCTGGCCGATACTGCGGGTGATGCCGAACTGGCCTACCGCCTGGGCGCGGATCGGGCGCGGGATGTGGCGCTGCTGCGGGCCGCGATGACCGATGGACAGATGCCGGGTGAATTGGAACAGAGACTTGTTTCCGGCGATCAGGCGCGCGGGACCTTCCCGGTCTCGGCACAGGATCTGATGCCCGCCCATCAAGGCGCCGCGCTGGGCGCGCGGTTGAAGGAGCTGGAGGCGCGCTGGATCGCCTCGGGCTTTGCGCTGACGAAAGAGGAGCTGCTGGCATGACCCAGGTCACGATCACCCGCTTGGGGCATAAGGGCGACGGCATTGCGGAGGGTCCGATCTTTGCCCCGCGCACCTTGCCCGGAGAGGTTGTCGAGGGCGAGTTGGACGGCGATCGTATCCCGGCGCCGAAGATCGTGACGCCCAGCTCGGACCGGGTGAAGGCACCGTGCCGCCATGTGAACAGCTGCGGGGGCTGTGCGTTGCAACATGCCTCCGACGCTTTCGTTGCCGATTGGAAGATGGAGGTGGTGCGTGAGGCGCTGTCTGCCCGTGGCATCAAGGCTGATTTGGCTGGAATAGAGACCTCGGCGCCGCAAGCCCGCCGCCGTGCAACCCTGTCAGTGCGGCGCACGAAGAAGGGCGCTTTGGTTGGGTTTCACGCGCCGAAATCGGACGTGATCACCGAGGTGCCGGATTGCCACTTGCTGCACCCCGACCTGATCGCCACCTTCCCGACCCTGCGTGAACTGGCCGCGCTGGGCGGGTCGCGCAAGGGCGAGATGAGCGTGACCGTGACCCGGTCCGAAGCCGGGCCGGATGTGTCTGTGCGTGACGGCAAGCCGTTGGACCGCGCGCTGGAAACCGCGCTGGGCCAGTTGGCCGGGCAGCGCGGTCTGGCGCGACTGACCTGGAATGGCGAGGTGATCGCGACGATGATGCCGCCCGCGCAGGCCTTTGGCCGGGCGCGGGTCACGCCTCCACCGGGGGCCTTCCTGCAAGCGACGCAGGATGGCGAGGCCGCCTTGCTGGACACAGTTCTGGAAGGTGTGGAAGGCGCGAAAACCGTTGTCGACCTGTTTGCAGGCAGCGGCACCTTCAGCCTGCCGGTCGCCCAGCACGCCCATGTCCATGCGGTGGAAGGGGTCGAGGCGATGATGACCGCGCTGGATGCTGGCTGGCGACATTCGCAGGGGCTGCATCGTGTCACGACCGAGACCCGCGACCTGTTCCGCCGCCCTCTTCTGCCCGATGAACTGAACCGGTTCGACGCTGCGGTGATCGACCCGCCGCGCGCCGGGGCCGAGGCGCAGATCGACGAGATCGCGGCGAGTGACTTGGCCCGCGTCGCCATGGTCTCGTGCAACCCCGTAACCTTCGCGCGGGATGCGGAAATCCTGATCGGCGCCGGGTTCGACATGCAGCCTGTCAAGGTGGTCGACCAGTTCCGATGGTCCACCCATGTCGAGGTTGCCGCCGTCCTCACCCGCTGAATTGTGAACGGTCCGGGGCTTTCGACAAAGGGCCGTTTCGTGTATGAGCGCCAAAACACGAGGCGGCAGTGCTCATGCGTTATATCATGATGATCCTAGCGGCGGTCGGGGTAATGGCCCTGTCCTCCTGCGCGAAACACCAGTCGAAGTTCCTGGCCTATGACGGGCCCGAAGTGACCCGCATCGTCGTGTTCAAGGACACGCGCACGATGCACCTTCTGCACGGCAATGTGGCGTTGAAGAGCTATACGGTCGACCTGGGCTATGCGCCTGAGGGGCACAAGCAGTTTGAAGGCGACGGACGCACGCCCGAGGGGCGCTATTTCATCAACCGTCGCAATCCGAACAGCGCCTTTCACCTGAGCCTGGGGATTTCCTATCCGAACAATGCGGATCGCCAGTTCGCCCATGCGCGGGGCCGCAGCCCGGGGGGTGATATCTTCATCCACGGTGGGCCGCGCAGGCAGGACCAGCAGGGGCGCGATTGGACCGCCGGCTGCATCTCGGTATCAGATGAAGAGATCGAGGTGATCTATTCCATGGTCAGAAACGGAACGCCGGTGGATATCTTTGCAGTCAGCCCGCCGGTCGTGACCGCGTCTGAAGCTCAGCTGGAGGGCTGAGCCACGGCCACGGGCGCGCTGCCCATGAGCAGCGTCCACCAGATCTTGCCGTTTGATTCCTGGTGCCAGGCAAAACCCATCTTCACCGCGCGTGGATCCAGGATCACGTTGCGTGTATCGGGCTGCTCCATCCAGGCGGACAGGGTCTGAAGCTCGGTCTCATAGGTTTCCGAGATGTTTTCACCCAGCATGATCCCGGGGTAGCCAACCCGCGCCACGCGATCCAGGGGCGAGGAGCCGTCAGAGCCGAAATGCCAGGGCCGGTTCTGCACCGACATGTCACGGGCATGGGTCGCGGCGGCAGCGTTCAGCTTGCTGTCCAGCTGGACAGGGGCGGCACCGGCGGCCGCGCGCAGCTCGTTCACGCTGTCGAGCATACGGAACTGGATCGTCGATTTCGACCCGGCCGCAATGCGATAGGGCCGCGGCAGCGGTTTGCCATCCGCACCGATCTGCTGCACATCGGTCTCGCACCCGGCCAGTGCCAGCACGGAAGCACACAGAATCAGAACCAGACGTTTCATAAGCATTTCACCCCAACCGGAAAATTTCCCGCCACATCTACAGGGTCAATCCGTGTCAATCAAACCCACCAGGGGTCTTTTCGGCAAGTTGACGCTGGTTTGATTTGCGACTGAGGCTTTCGCGCAATATAGGATAGATGAATTTATTTTTGACCGAGTTGGAGCCGTACCATGTCCCAGGATCGTGAAAACAAGCTCAATCGCCGCGCCTTCCTTGGCACCACCATGGCCGCGACTGGCATGATGGCCGCCCCCGCCTTGGCGCAGAACGAACCCTCGACCACCGAGATCGAGGAAGAACCGGAGGTCGTGCGCCGCAATATCTCGTCCTTCCGGTCGTTGCAGTGGCAACCCTATTTCTCGAACCTGCGCAAGGGCGCGATCCTGGTGGATACCACCTCGCGCGCATTGCATTACTGGAACGAGGACGAGACCATCTACAAGCTCTACCCGACGTCGGTGCCGTTGACCGAGGAAATGACCCGTCGCGGCCGCACAAGCGTCATTCGCAAGGTCGAGGGCCCCAGCTGGGCGCCCACCCCGTCGATGAAGATCCGCAACCCGGAGTGGCCCGATTTTATCGGCCCTGGCCCGGATAATCCGCTGGGCACGCATGCGCTGTATCTGGGGTGGAAATACTATCGCATCCACGGCACCCATGATACGCGCAAGATCGGGCGGCGCTCCTCCAACGGCTGCATCGGCCTGTATAATGAACACATCGCCGAGCTTTTCGCTCTGGCCGTGTCGGGTACACAGGTGTTGCTGATCTGACAACAGGTTACGCCAGGGTGATTATTCCCCCTTGCATCTTCGGAAAAATCCCGGTTTCTGGCGTTATTCTGATCAGAAACCGGTGCGCTTCCGGCGCACCATCTATGGAGAAGTCACATGAAAAAAATCGCTCTCGCTGCTGCGATCGCCACTGCTGCCACCGCCGCTTTCGCCGGCGCCCCGGTTGACCCGATCGTCGAGCCCGTCGTTGTGGTCGAAGAAGCCACCTCGTCCTCGTCGGCCGGCATCCTGATCCCGCTGCTGCTGCTGGTTCTGGTGGGCGTGGCCATCGCCGACTAAGCTTCGGCTTGGTTGCGCGGACGCGCAAGAAAAAGAAAACCCCGCTCGGCCGAGCGGGGTTTTTTTGTTTTGGTACAGATGCTGGGATCAGACGCTTTCGTCGATCCAGCCCTGCAGCGCGGCCTTCGGCGCAGCGCCGATCTTGTTCGAGATCACCTGACCGTCCTTGAACAGGAACAGCGCGGGGATCGAACGCACGCCCATCTGGGCGGGGGTGTTCGGGTTTTCGTCCACGTTGACCTTGACGATCTTGACCTTGCCGGCCAGCTCGTCGGACAGCTCTTCCAGAGCCGGGCCAATTTGTTTGCACGGGCCACACCATTCGGCCCAGAAATCTACGACCACCGGAACATCCGCATTGCGGACCTCCGCGTCAAAGGTGGCGTCGGTGACAGCGACAGTTGCCATTTCATTGCTCCTGCTAATACGGCGTTGGGCGTGAACCTAGGTATGGTTGCCTGTCCCGTCAAGGCGACCAAATGTGCGCATCACGAGATCGTTTTCCAAAGGCATCAGTTTTGCTGTCCGGGTCCAGAGGATCGCGGTGTCGACCTCACGGTCCGGGAATATCTGCACCAGCGCCGCCCGATAGGCGCCCATCTGGCGCAAAAGGCCTTCCGGCGTGTCGGTGGGTGTGTTGGGCACCAGGGTATTTGTCTTGAAGTCCACCGCCAAGACGCGCTCCGGCGTCACCACCAACCGGTCAATGGTGCCGTGCAAGCGCTTGCCGCCGATGGGGGCGGTCAGCTCGACCTCGGCGAGGGTGTCCGGGGCAAAGAGCGCGACCAGGTCCGGCGCTTTCAGGACGCCCGTGACCTCGGAGAGCAGGTCGGGCAACTCGGCGGTTTCGGCGGCCAGCTCCCCCGTGCCCAGGATGCGCGCGGCCAGGTCCGGCCAGTCGGTTTCGGGGTGCAGCGGCAGGTGTTCCAACAACAGGTGGATCTGGCTGCCTCGTTTCATCGCCGCCTCGGTATCGCCATCGCCCACCGTGCCGGGCATTACCTTGGCACCTCCCAAATCGGACGGGGCGAGGGTTTCGAGGGTCGCGACGGGTCTGTGTGGGGCAGAGGTTCGGGTCCAGTTCGGCGGGGTTGGAGCCTGTTGCGGCGGCAAAGCGGTGGCCTCTGGACGCGGGACCCAAGTGCCCGTTTCGAACCGTTTGCCAGTGCCGGTCGGAGAATCTGCCTTGATGGCTCCGGCCCGATCCAGACCGGCGTCAACCAAACCATACCAGCTGTCCTCGGCGGTCTTGCCCACGTCGCCTGCAGCAGCAACGATCAGCCATTGCTCTGCCCGGGTCATGGCAACGTAAAGCAGCCGTACCCATTCCTCGCGATCCTGCGCTTTGCGGCCGTCCATCACCGTCGCCAGGGCTTCGGGGCGCTGGGCGGCAGGCGGTTTCCACCAGAGATGCCCGTCAACCTCGACAATCTCGTCGCGGTCTTGCCAGACCGGTTTGGTCGTGTCGGGCAGGTAGACAATGGTCGCCTCCAGCCCCTTGGAGCCATGCACGGTCATCACCCGCACCTGGTTCGAGGCTGAATCAACCTGACGCTTGATCGTGACCTCTTCGGCCTCCATCCAGATCAGGAAACCGGTCAGGCTGGGCACCTGCAACCGCTCATAGGCCAGGGCCTGGGACAGGAGCGCGTCGATCCCGTCTTCCGCCTCGCCGCCCAGGCGCGCCAGCAGGTTGCGCCGCCCGTCATGGCGGATCAGCACCCGCTCCAGCAGGTCATAGGGGCGCAGGAAATCCGCCTGGTCGCGCAGGTCGCGCAGGATGGCGTGGGTTTGGGCGTGGGCCTCGGCGTTCTCCTCGAGCCTGCGCCAGAGCGGTACCTTCCCGCGCCCCTGGGCCAGGGCATACAGCTGCTGTTCGCTCCACCCAAACAGGGGCGAACGCAGCGCGGCAGCCAGCGACAGGTCATCTTCCGGCGTGGCGAGGAAAGACAGGAGCGCAACCAAGTCCTTCACCGCCAGCTCGCCACCAATGCGCAACAGGTCGGCGCCGGCGATGGGCAGGCCGAGCTCCTTGCAGGCGCCGATGATGGCAAAGAAAAGGGGCGAACGACGGCGCACCAGGACCATGATGTCCCGGGGTTCAATCGGTCGACTTTCGCCCTTTTCTGACGTAATAGAGCCTGTTTTCAGCTTCCCGGCGATATCGGAGGCAATGGCGCGGGCGAGGGTGGATAGGTGGTCCTGCGGGTTGGGCCGGTCGACGGGATCAAACCAGTCCCGGTCTTCCTTGTGCTCGACCTTTTCGACCACGGGCCAGAGGTCCACACGGCCGGGTTTGCCCTCAAAGAAGGCGCGATGCAGGAAGCTTTCGCCCAGCCCGTCCTGTTCGGCCAGCGTATGATCGACCAGTTCCAGCACGGCGGGGGACGAGCGGAAGGAGTATTCCAGCTGCATCGCCTGAAACGGTTGCTCGATCTGCTGAAGCTCGCCCCGGAACTTGTCGCGCATCCGGGTGAACTCGGCGGGCTCGGCGCCCTGGAAGGAATAGATCGACTGTTTCGGGTCGCCGACGACAAAGATCGTGCGCTCCTCGCCGGATTTCGCACCCTCACCGCTGGTGAACTCCGCTGCCAGTCGTTCGATCACCTGCCACTGTGTCGGGCTGGTGTCCTGAGCCTCGTCGACAAGGATGTGATCAATGCCACCGTCCAGACGATAAAGCACCCAGGTCGCCACCGCCGGATCGGACAACAGCGCGCCGGCCTTGCGGATCAGATCGTCAAAATCGAGCCAGCCGAGGGTCAGTTTGCGGGTCTCGTAAAGGTCGATGAAGCGCTGGGCGAAACTATGCAGGGCCAGCGTTTTTTGGGCGGAATAGAGACTGTTTCGAAGCGGTCGCGCGTCTTCGATCCGGGCCATGAGCCCTTCGAGCTTGGGCATCAACCCGGCGGCGGCGCCTTCGCGCAGCCCTTTGGTGGGAAAGCTGCCGATCTTGGCAGAGAACGGTTCCTTGGCACTGGCGCCGGTCAGGAAGACGCCTTCCAGAATGGCAAGGTCGGACACGGTCAGGTGCGCCGTGTCGAGCGCGGCGAGTTTCGTGGCTGCCGTGACCTCGGTCTTAGATCCGGTTGCGAGCAGCGGGACCAGTGCGTCCAGTACGGCGCCGTCGCCGGGGGCGAAGGCCTGGGCGGCCAGTTGGGCCTCGTCAAACGCCGGGTCCAGACCGAACCAGGACCAGACCGTGGGTCGATCTGCGCCGGTGAACCCGTCGCGATTGCGCACGATCTGGGCCGTCAGCCCGGCGAAATCCTCGCCGGTGTAATAGCGTGCCAGGTCGGCCACCAGGCCGCAGTCGGGGCCGTCGGCCATTTCCTCGACCAGCTCGGATTGCAGCAGTCCGGCAGCGCGTTCGTCCATCTCGGTGAACTGCGGCGATACACCCGATTCCAGCGGAAACCGGCGGAGTAGAGACGAACAGAAGCTGTGAATTGTCTGGATCTTCAACCCGCCCGGCGTTTCGATTGCGCGGGCAAACAGGCGGCGCGCGCGGGACAGGTCGGCGGCGTCATCAACACCCAAATCAACCAGCGCATCGGTCAGATCCGCATCGCTTTTCATCGCCCAATCGCCAAGGCGGGCGAACAGGCGGTTCTGCATCTCGGAGGCTGCGGCCTTGGTGTAGGTCAGGCAGAGGATGTTCTGCGGGTTCACGCCTCCCAACAGCAACCGCGCGACCCGGTCGGTCAGCACGCGTGTCTTGCCCGACCCTGCGTTGGCCGCAAGCCAGGTCGAGCTGTGTGGATCGGCGGCGGTGACCTGGGCCAGGCTTGCGTCATTGCGGATCATGGGCCGACCTCCTGCGGTTCGGGCTCCTGGCTGTCATCCCATTCGCCGAACCGGGCAAGGTGATCATGGTCGCCGTCGAACCGCTGCTTGTGCACGGCACGGCGCGAGGTATAGCCCTGCGCGAGATCTTGATAGGCGCGGATCAGGGTCTCGAACTCCTCGGCCACGGCAGTGATTTCGTCCTGTTCCAGCGGAATAGAGACCAGTTTCGGCGTTGAACCCAGCCCGATATAGGCAACCTGCGAGACGATGCGCGGGCCAAGTTTGGCAAAGCCGCCCTGTTCGGCAATCACCGCCTCCAACAAGAGCTGCTTGTCGAAATGCTTCTGCATGTCGGCTGTGGGCGGGTTGCCGGTCTTGTAGTCATAGATGACCAGCGTGCCGTCATTGGCCTCGTCGATCCGGTCGGCGTAACCGGTGAGGGTAAAGTTGACCGCGTCAAAGCGTTGTTTCGCCTGCACCTCGTTGGCGAGGTTGCGGGACCAATCGCGGCGCCCGGCCTCTTGCGCCAGGAACCAGTCGGCGACGCGGTCAAGTTTCGCCAGCCACAGCGCGCGGGTGGCGGGCCAGGGGGCCTCGTTTTCCAGCACCTCGGCGGCGATATTCATGAGAGTCTCGCGGTCAGCCTCGCCGGTGCGTTCATTGATGAAGCGCTCCAGCACCGCGTGCAGAACCGTGCCGCGCAGGGGGGCGTCGGGTGTCTGGTGCAGGGATTGCAGCGGCTTCAGACCAAGGATGCGTTCGGCGTAGATCGCATAGGGGTCGCGGATCAGCTTGGCGATGCGCGTGACGCTGAGCTGGGTGGGGCGATGGGAAAGCGGTGGGCGCGGAGAGGGGCGTTTTTCGGGCGGAATAGAGACTGTTGGCGCCTCGATGGCTTGGGCGAGCGCCAGCCATTCGGCGCCGCGCGTGCGCATGTCTTCCAGCGCCTGTTTGCCCTCGGCGGACATGCCCGCCAGAAGGTTGGTCAGGCGGTTGATCCAGCGCGAGGGCACGGTTTCGCTTTCCGCATCGCGAATTGCGCGGGTCAGGATGACTTCGCTTGCGCCGATCGCCTGTTGGAAATCGTGGGCGGACAGGCCCACGCGCCGTTCAGGCAGCAACAGCCTTGCATCATGGCGCATCTTGCGGTTCATCCAGGGGTCGGCGGCGGGCAATTCCGGCCAGGTGCCGTCGTTCAGACCGGCCAGGATGACGAGGTCGGCGCCCTGCACGCGGGCTTCGAGGGTGCCCCAGATCATGATGTTCGGATGTGGCGTGATCGCGTCGCGCACCATGCCGGTGTTCAGCACGGCCTGGAACAGGTCGCGATAGTCCGACGGGGTGAAGTCACCCCCATGTTCCGCCTCGCGGTTCAGTTGGCTGACCATGCGCTGGGCTTCACGGCCTGGCTGTTCCTCCCACAGGGCACCGGAGCCTTCGGTGTCGGGCCCGGCAGACAGCGCCTCGGCCAGGGCGAGGTGATGGGTGATGTGATCGGTAAGGCTGCGCGTGGTGACGGTGTCGTGGCCGCAGAGCATTTGCCCCACCCAGGTGGCCCAGGCCGGACGGTCGTTCTTTTGCGCGGCCCAGTGGTTCAGGTCGGCGGGGGTCGGGAAGGGCAGGCCCTGGCGCAGAAGCTCCAGCTCCAGGTCGCGAGTGTGGCGCAGGTGATCGCCACGCGCGCCGCTGCCCCTGTTGGTCAGCGGGTGTTTCAGCAAGGTCAGCAGCGCAGGCGCGGTCAGGCGTTGGCCGAACAGATCCGCGACATGGCGCAGGAAACGGCCGGGCGCGGTCAGGGGCAGCGGGCGCCCGGCGCTGTCGTCCGGGGTAATGCCCCAGCGGTCCAGCGCAGCGGTGACCTGACGGGTCAAAGCCCGGTCCGGTGTGATCAGCGCGGCGGTGCGCCCGTCCTCGGCGGCCTTGCGCAGGGCGGTGGCGATGGCGGAGGCCTCGGCGCGGGGCGAGGGGGCCTCGATCAGCGTCATGTTCTGCGTGGCGTCGGTCACGCCCCGGAAGGCGGGGCCTTCGACCTGCCATTGATCCGTGACCGGCGCGGGCCGCATGGCGAGGGACACCAGGCGATTGCGGGTGGGGCTGGGCGGCTGGATGTCGATCCAGGGGCGTATGTCATCGGGCCGTAGGTTCAACAGTCGCATCAGATGGGCGTAGCGGTATTGCGGATGGTCCTCGGCCGAGAGCGCGTCGTCGAGTTGATCCCAGGTGTTTTCGGGCAGGTTAGGGTCGAAACCAGGCAGGATCAGGGCGCCTTGGGGCAGTTTCGCGACGGCTTGCATGAAGAGGCCGGTGGCGCCGCGCGACCCGGTGGAACCCGCGACGATGACCGGGTGGCTGGGCGGGTTTTCTGTCCACCGTTTCGCCAGCCGCTCGATCACCAGGCGCTGGCGGGCCTCGCCGTCCGGGGCCTCGCCGCTGTCCGGGCCGAAGAAGCGATCGACTGCCGAGATGAAGGTCAGGCTGCGTGCCCAGTGACCGGATTGGTCGGATACATCCAGCGCGCGAATCGCGTCAGGAGAAACGCCTTCGCCCTGCATCTCGTCCATCAGCTTGGCCAGGCTGTCGGCGAGGTCATAGATCGCTGCGCGGGGGGCGAGGTCGGGTTGCGCGTCCAAAAGTCGAGTGATCCAACCCGCCAGTTCCAGCCGACGACGCAGGGGCGAAACGGCGGGTGGGATATCGGCAGCGGTGGGATCACGCGCGAGGTCGGTGACCAGGCGGATGCGGGGAAGAAGCCGGGCGGGGCCGTCATCGAACAGGGTTCGGATGCGGCGCTGCATCCGGGCGGTGTTGACGTAGAGTTCGACCCGGGCGAGGGCTTCGGGCGGTTGATCCTTGAAGCGCTCGATCAGGCCTTCGACAACCGCAGCGGGGAAATCGACGCCGGGGTCCTGGGCGAAGACGCGGGGTTTTTCGCTGGGCTCAAACACAGGTTCAGTCATTGGCGAGCATCGCCTCGGCAACCGCAATACCATCGGGGCGGCCCACGTCGCACCAGGCGCCTGTATGGGCGATGCCGTAGAGGCGCCCGGCGTCCATCATGCGATCCCACAGGATATTCAGGGAAAACACGTCGTCTTCGACCTCATGCAGCAAATCGGTTTTTACAATCTGGGCGCCAGAGTAGATCAGGCCGGGGCCGCGGGAAAGGCGGCCCTGGGTGTCGGGCAGGAAATCGCCCTTGCCCGTGTGGCCCCGCGCGCTTTCGCGGGGAATGAGCATGAGGAGCGCGTCCATCCGGTCGGGGTCCCAAGCCTGCGCAAGAGCGGTTAGCGGATTCGCTCCGGTCCAGATGGCGTCGGAGTTCAGGGTAAAGACCGGCCCCTCGCCCAAGAGCGGCAGGGCGGCGCGCAAGCCCCCGCCGGTTTCGAGGATCCTGGGCTCGTGGGACAGGGTCACGCCTTTCGGCGCCAGGTGCGCCTCCAACTGATCGGGTAGGTAATGCGTGTTGGCCACCACATGCAGCCCGTGGGTCAGATCCAGCGCATGGTCGATCAGGGGGCGGTCGGCAACATGCAGCAGGGGTTTCGGCGTGGCGGCGGTCAGGGCCCCCATGCGTGTGCCGAACCCGGCGGCGAAAAGCATTACAGCGTCGGGATGGTGCCGCATTTGTCCCTCAGGATTTGCAGGTTGTCGGGGGTGGGTTCGGGCAGGTGGCAACATTCGCGCAACCGGGCGAGGCGCGGGTGTTCCAAGTCGCGCTGCAACAGACCCCAGACCCGTGGGATCAAGTCGATGTAGTGGGGCTTGCCGAAATGCAGCGAGAGCCGCGCGAAGATGCCGAGGATGCGCAGATTGCGCTGGGCGGCGCAGGTGGCGGCGGCCAGACGGAAGGTCTCGGCGTGCTGGCCGGTGCGAGTGGCATAGTGGGCGATCAATCGGTCTGCCAGGGCCGGGTCCACGTCGCGGCGCGCGTCTTCGGTCAGCGAAATGAGGTCATAGGCACGCGGGCCCGCCAGCGCGTCCTGGAAGTCGATCAGCCCGACGCGGGCGGTGCCGTCGCGATCCGGCAGCCAGAACAGGTTTTCGGCGTGGTAGTCGCGCAGGATCAGGACCGGGTCGGAGGCGGTCTCGGCCAGCAGGGTGCCCAATTCGGCCTGGGCCGCTTCCTGCCCGGCGGTGCTGCCGGTGATGCCTTTCGCATACCAGTCCCAGGCGGGAGCGATGGCCTCGGTCATGGTGGCCGGGCCGAAATCCGGTGCCCAGGCGGGGGCGGGGTGGCTGTGCAGGGCGATCAGCACCTCGACCGCCTCGACATACAGCGCCTCTTCGCAGGAGGGGGCGGCCTCCACCAGGCGGGCGTAGAGCGCATCGCCGAAATCTTCGAGCAGGAGCAATCCGTTGGTGGTGTCTTCGGCAAGGATCTCCGGCGCGGACAGGTCGAGGCCGGACAGGTGGCGGGCAACGCGGGTGAACGGGCGGATATCGCCGCCGGGAGCGTCCATCAGCACGGCAATGTCAGCGCCCCGGGTCAGGCGTTCATAACAGCGGGCGGAGGCGTCGCCGGCCAGCGGCGCGCGTTTGGCGTTGCCCCACCCGGCGCGTGTCAGGAAGTCGGTGATCAGTGCGACGCGGTCAGCCATTCAGCGCGGCCTCCAACCGGGTGATCCAGGCGGCGGGGCCGGTGGCGATCAGGATGCGCTCGCCGAGTGTGTCGGTGGTCGACAGGGCCAGCGAAACGGCATTTTCGGGGGTCAGGTCGCCCAACCGGTCGGGCCATTCGACCAGGCAGATTGCGTCGGAAAAGGCGTCGATCAGGCCCAGTTCCTCAACCTCGTCGGGATGGGTCAGGCGGTAGAGGTCGGCGTGCCAGACCTCTCCCACCCCATCGTCATAGGTCTGGACCAGGGTAAAGGTGGGGGAAGGCACGTCCTCGACCAAGTCGGCGGCGGCCAGGCGGGTTTGGATCAGGCTGCGGGCGAAATGAGTCTTGCCGGCGCCGATGCCCCCGGACAGAAGCAGCACGTCGCCCGGCCCCAGGGTGGGGGCGAGGGCGGCGGCAAAACGGGTGGTGTCCTCGGGGGAGGTAAATCGGTGGGTCAGGTCCATGCGGGGAGTTTTAACGCCCCGCGCCCGGCCCGCAAGCGCGGACTGGCGGATTGCCCTCGATCACCCCTGCGCGGCGATCATCGGGCGCAATTCCTCGGGCTTGGCTTCGGCGATGCGGAAGGCGGCCAAGGTGGCGCCGCGGGCCATCGGCGCAAAGCGGCAATCGACCACGCGCCCGTCCTTAAGGGTGACCGAGGCGGTCCATTCCTCGCGATCGCCCGGGCTGACGACAAAACGGCGCAGCTTGTCCCAGACCGGTGTCGGCATCGACAGGCGCTGCCAGTTGATCGAGGCTTCGGTAATGGTCATGTCCTCGAAGCTGGTCGAGGGGTCATTGCCCCATATCTCGGCATAGGCGTTGTTTGACATGGCCAGCACACCGGAGCCAGGGCGGAAGACGGCCACCGCTTCATCCAGGCAATCCAGCGCGGATTGGCCCATTTCGAGCTCGCTGCGGAAGCGGCGGGTGAGCGAGATCTCGGCAGTAATATCCTCGAACAGGAAGGCGACTGCGCCGTCGGGATGGGGGCGGCCGGTGACGCGGTAGGTCTGGCCGGTGGGCAGGGCCCAGGTTTCTTCGTAAGTGCCATCGACGGCCTGGGCCTCCAGCTCGGACATTTGCTGGCGCCAGGATTTGTAATCCTTGGGCTCGGGCATCATGCGCTTTTCGCGCAGGCTGTCGAGGAAGGCGAAGAGTGAGGGTTTGGCGACCAGGAAGGTGATCGGCAGGGCGGTCAGGTCGGTCAGGGCCGGGTTGAACAGGGCCAGCTTGCGGTCGCGGTCGAAGATCGCGAGGCCGATCGGCAGGTGAGCGAAGGTCTTGGTGAGCGTCGTAACGAATTCCGACAGCGAAGTTTCGGCGCGCACGACCTTGTCGGCGGGGGCGGCGGTGAACAGGGTTTCCTCGCCCAGCTGTTCCTGGTGGATATCGAACCAGTGGCGGGTGTCATCGCCCGGCAGGCTCAGCGCCACGCGGCGCGGCTCGTCCGCATTGCGATCTTCGACCGCAGCCAGGCGCGGGCGGTCGAAGATGGCGCGTGGCGGCCAGGGCGGGGTGTCGTCCGAGGGTTCCATCGCCTCCGCCATGTCCAGGTAGGCACGGTTGGCCCAGGTGATCAGCCCATCCTCGCTTTCGCGCCAGACCATGTAGGGTACGTGTTCGGCGGTGGCGCGCAAGGTATCGAGCTCATGGCGCATGGCGGTCAGCGCGTGGCGGTCCAGTTCGACCTGGCCTTCGGCGGTTTCGGCATCGACCAGGGTGATCCGGGCCACGCCATGATGCCATTCGGCGTCAATGCGGCTGGTGCCATCGGCGGAGGGCAAGCTCATCTCGCCCATGTCGGCCAGATCGCGGATCCAGTCGCGCAGGCCGGGGAAACGCGGTTGCAGAAGGCCGGACAGATGCGCCCATTCTGTGCCGGTGCGGTGACCGGAGGACAAAAGCGCTTCGCCTTCGCGGCTGGCATCGACCAGGTGTTCCCCTTCAAACAGGAATACCACGGCGCTTTCTTCGGCCTGTTTATAGGAGAGCAGGCTGTGCCGCCTGCCCCGCGCCAGAAGGGCGAAGGACAAAAGCACCGCAAGGGCGATCACGAAGGAAGTGGCGACCAGCGCCAGGGCCATGAGTGAGTTTGACATCTCGGCTGTCCCCGAAGAATCAAGGTTTCTGCGGAGTTAACCTTAAGGGTAGGAAGGTTAACGAGGCTTTAACACTCGTGGATAACCTTGTGGACAGCTCAAGCCTGGAACCGGGTGTTTTCCCCAAGGGCCGTACTTTTCTCTTTTACTTCAATACCTTCCGCACCACGCTTCCAGGTAACCTCGGCGATGGCGCCGGCCTTCTGACCGGGGCGGGTGCGGCCGGTATAGGGCTCGGCCCCATTGGCAAAGCTGAGTTCCGCGCCAGTGCGTTCCAGCAAGGTCTTGGCGATGAACATGCCCAGCCCCATGCCCTCGTATCCCGGTCGTTCGCCATTGTCCGAGGGCATTTTGCGGCGCCTCAGGAAGGGGTCGCCGATGCGCCCGATCAGATGCGGTGCAAAGCCGCGCCCGTCGTCGATGATGCGCACGGTGATGGCGCGGTCGGTCCAGGTGGCCTCGACCCAGACCGAGGTGGCGGCGAAATCGACCGCGTTCTGGATCATGTTGCGCAGCCCGTGGATGATCTCGGGCCGACGCAGGATGACGGGCTGGTCGAGCGGGTCGGATATTTCGACCAAGATCTCCGTGCCGCGACCCAGGTGAGGCTCGGCGGCCTCGTCCAACACGGCGCCCAGCGGGGCTTGGCGCAGGTGCAGGTCGTCCTTGCCCGCCCGGCCCATGGATTGCAGGATGTCGCGGCAGCGGTCCGCCTGTTCGCTGATCAGCTGGGCGTCCTCGCGCAGCTCGCCTTCCAGCTCTTCGGCCAGTTCGCCGCCCACCAGCTTGATCGTCGCCAGCGGCGTGCCCAGCTCATGCGCGTAAGCCGCGACCACACCGCCCAGATCGGTCAGTTTCTGTTCGCGGGCCAGGGCCATCTGCGTGGCCAGCAGCGCCTGGGACATCGACTGCATCTCGGTCGAGACGCGGCGGGTATAAAGCGCAACGAAACCCACGGCGATGACGATGGCCACCCAGTAGCCCAGCACGAAGACATCCGGCACGCGCAGGGCCACGCCCAGCGTGTTGCGCAGGGGGATGTGGGTGATGCCGACGAAGCTGGTCAGGGTCACGGTCACCGCACCAACCAAAACGGTTGCGCGGGTGGACAGGGCCATGGCAGCCACGGTGACCGGCACCACCAGCAGCATGGCAAACGGGTTGTGCAACCCGCCGGTCAGATAGAGCAGAAGCGTCAGCTGCCCCAGGTCGAAGAGAAGCATCATCATCGCCTGGATCTCGTTCAGCCGGGTGCCCTGTGGGTAGACGACGATGGAAATCAGATTGGCGATGATCGACAACCCGATGACGAAGGCAATCAGGCCCAGGTGAGTGTCGAGAGAAAAGGCATATTGCGCCACGGTAATGGCGATCACCTGCCCGGCCACGGCGACCCAGCGTAGGGTGACAAGTGTGTTCAGGCGTAGCCAGCGGGTGCTCGGTTCTTCCTGGAACAGATCGCGGGGGGTCAGGTCGGCCATTGGGAAGTGGTCCTTGGCAAGAAATCGTGATGCGTCATCCTGTTCCCTTGTTAGTCGCGCCAGTGTATCGGATCAATCGGATAGGATTTATTGCCGGAGGACCTCATGGCTCGCAGTATCGCAATCGTCTCGACCGTGGCCGTGGCTGCCCTGTTGGGCGCGACCTGGTTCGTAACGCGTGGCGGGGCCGAGGACCAGTTCGCCCAGTGCCGCGCCTCGTCGGTTGGCACCGGTGTCGCCTCGATCGGTGGCCCGTTCGAAGGGGTGGACGAGACCGGGCGCCAGGTGACGGACGCGGATATCATCACCAAACCGACGATCCTCTACTTCGGCTATACCTTCTGCCCCGATGTCTGCCCGATGGACAACCTGCGCAATGCCGAGGCGGTGGATCTGTTGCTGGAGCGTGGCTATGACGTGCAGCCGGTGTTCTATTCGGTGGACCCGGAACGCGACACGCCCGAGCGCCTGGCAGATTTCACCGATTTCATGCATCCCGACCTGATCGGGGTTACCGGCACGCCGGAGCAGGTCAAGGCAGCCAGCCAAGCTTACAAGACCTATTACCGCAAGCAGGAAGAGTCGGACGACGAGTTTTATCTCGTCGATCATTCGACCTTCTCCTATTTCGTGCTGCCGGAACATGGGTTCATGGAGTTCTTCAAGCGCGGTGATACGCCGGAAGAGATGGCGGATCGGGTTGGATGTTTCCTTGACGCGGCAAAACAGTGACACATGCGCCACAGGCAACGCCGGTATAAATTGACCCTTCAGTCTCAAAAGCATAAGACAAAGTGAATATGCGAACAGGATCTGGGGGGAGTCCATGACGGACCGCGAGATGCAGGATATCGGCGAAGACAAAACGCTCCTGTTGGTGGATGATGACGAGCCGTTTCTGCGCCGTCTCGCCCGCGCGATGGAGAAGCGTGGTTTCGAGGTGGAAACCGCAGGATCGGTCGCAGGGGGCAAGGCAATCGCCACGGCGCGCCCACCCGCCTTTGCCGTGGTCGATCTGCGGTTGGAGGACGGCACCGGGCTCGACGTGGTCGAGGTGCTGCGCGAGAAACGGCCCGATTGCCGGATTGTGGTGCTGACCGGCTATGGTGCGATTGCCACTGCGGTGGCTGCGGTGAAGGCCGGGGCGACCGACTATCTGTCCAAGCCTGCCGACGCCAATGACATCACCAATGCGCTGCTGGCGAAGGGTGACGAGCTGCCGCCGCCGCCGGAAAACCCGATGTCCGCCGACCGCGTGCGTTGGGAGCATATCCAGCGGGTCTATGAGCTGTGTGATCGCAACGTGTCGGAAACCGCGCGACGCCTGAACATGCACCGCCGCACGTTGCAGCGCATCCTGGCGAAACGGTCGCCGAAGTGATCAGACGGGCGGTCGTGCTGCTGGCGCTGGCCGCCTGCACGCCTGAACCGCCCGCGCCCAGCGTTACCTTTCATCCCGATCCGGGCGGGCTTGAGGTCCGCCCATCGGGCCTGCGCGTCGATTTCGGTCGCGCGCCCTCGGGTGTCATCCCCGCATTGGACCGGTCATTGGGCGCGCACCGCACCGTTGCGCTGGGCGCCTGCCCGCAGGGGATCGTGCAACAGCTGGCCTGGCGTGGTCCTGAGGGCGACCTGGTGCTGACCTTTTCGGATCACCGTTTTGTCGGCTGGCGTCAGGGTGAGGCCAAGGCCGGGCAGGTCTGTGCATGAGCCGGGGGCAGAAGAAACCGCTCTGGCGCAAGGTGAACCGGCGCACCTACAAGGTGCATCGGGAGGACCTGCATGGCGAGGCGCGGGACATGCGAGCCGCAGGTGGCGAGGAGTCTATGCACTCAACGCGCCGCCAGGGGCGGGACTATACGCCGCTTTACAAGTTTCTGCTGTCCAAGGTGGGCGAGAATTGGGATGCGGTCCATGCCGAGGCGGTCAGCCGTCTCGATGACTCCGCACCGATCTTTTACATGGTCGCGCTGAAGGAAGCGGACAGGCGACCGGTCATGCGCTCGGGCGAAAGTACCTATTACAGCGGGCTTTATGTGGATGCAGCGGGGCGGTTGGCCGTGGTGGACCCAGGGATCAATCACACTACGTTCGAACCATTCTGCGCTTGCTGCACCCACACGTTCAACGGCAAGCCGTTGGTCAAGGCGTACACGGGGCCCCGGTCACTCGGGGCGTCGGACGGTGAACCCGGTGATTTTGAGCCCTGAGGCTGCCCCAACCCAGCGGTACATTCAGGCGCGGCAAGTCGGCCTCGCGCGGGAGGCAGGGTTTCGCGGCGTCGGTCCGGCTGGCGATGGTCAGGCTGTTGGCGATAATCTGAAACATGGGCTTGTTCCTTTTCTCTGGTCTGACCCCAGAAAGCCTTGTTTTGCGCGAATAGTCCAATCAGTATGATTTCCAGATTGTAAGTGGAGCTAACATATGGATTGGCGCGACATCCCTTCGCTTTCTGCCCTGCGCGCATTTGAAGCCATGGCGCGATTGGGCTCGTTTTCCGCCGCCGCGCGGGAGCTGAACGTGACCCATGCCGCCGTGGCCCAGCATGTGCGGGGGTTGGAGGCGGAATTCGGCGAAAGCCTGGCGCGGCGTGCGGGCAGCGGGATGGAGTTGACCGAAGAGGGTCAGCGCCTGGCCGCCGCCCTGTCGCAGGGGTTCGGCCAGATCGCCGCCGGGGTGCGTGAGCTGCGTCAGGCACGGGGCGGGCGGCCGATCCAGGTTACGCTGACGCCCTCCTTTGCGGAGAACTGGTTGATGCCGCGTCTGGGCGGGTTTCGCACCGCGCATCCCGACCTGCCAATCGCGCTGATCCCGCATCAGGGCGTGTCAGACCTGGTGCGCGACGGCTATGACCTGGGCCTGCGTTTCGGGCGTGGCGATTGGCCGGGGGTCGAGGCGCAGATGCTGGTCCCGGCGAATTTCGTCGTGGTCGGGCGGCCTGATATCTTGGAAGGGGTGGACACGGATGATCTGTCCGCTCTGGCGACCCTGCCCTGGTATGTTGAGGAAGGTTGGGACGAAACCCGGCTCTGGGCCGAGGCCGCCGGGCTGGATCTGAGCTTTTCGGACGTGACGCCCTTTCCGATCAACACCATGGTCTTGTCTGCCGTGCGCGCCGGGTTGGGCGTGGCAATGCAGGCCCACGCGCTGGTGGAAAGCGACCTGAAGTCGGGCAATCTGGTGCTGTTGCATCAGGCGGCCCCCAGTGAGCTTGGCTATTACATCGTCACCCCCGAAGGTGGGGTGTCCCCACGGGTCAAGCTGCTGATCGACTGGCTGAAAAGCGTGGCCTAGAGCTCGTAGCGTTTGCAGGCCTTCGCGACCACCGTGCCGTCGCCCAGTGTGACCTGAGGCAGGCGTTTGTAATCCTCGAACCCGCGGCTTTGGTAATAGGCCAGCCCGCCGGTGTTGTCGGCGCGGATCGTGGCGTTGATCCAGGCGTAGCCCAGGGTCTTGGCGGCCTTGCGGGTGGCGTCGAACAGGCGGGAGCCGATGCCCAACCCTGTCTGGCCGACCTGAACGAAGGTGGCGATGTCGCAGGCCTCGGGCGGCAGGTCCGGATTGGGTGCGATCCATTGGAAGCCCAGCAGCTCGCCAGCGTCCGTCTCGGCCACATGCCAGGCGGCGTTGCCGCTGCTGATCATCCAGCCTGACAGCTCGTCACCTGTCACGGGCGTGGTCAGTGCCGTGGTGCCGCCGCGCGTGATAATCTGGTTCAACAGCTCGGCCATGGCGCGGCAGTCCAGGCGACCGGCGGGGCGGATATGCAGGGTCATAGCTGTGCCAACAACTCTGCGTGGCGCGCGGTAAAGTCGCGGCGCACTTCGACCGGGGGACGCAGGGTGATTTCGAGCCCCTTGATCACCTCGGGATTGGGGCGACCGAAGAACTTGTTGCTCTCCGGCACGTCAAAGCCTGCGATCTGCGTGGCCTCTAGCCAGGCGGAGACCCGGTCGGCGCGTTTAATCGCCTTCTTGATCGTGACAGGCAGCTGCGCAGGCAGACCGAAGCGGATGTGGATCGCGGCGGTCAGGCGCACGTCCAGCTCGCCATAGCCCGGCCCGACGGCGGCTTTGACCGGCGAGATCATGTCGCCGATCACATATTCCGGCGCGTCATGCAGCAGCGCGGCCAGGCGCCATTTCACCGGCGCCTTGGGATACATGCGGGTGTAGATTTCCTCGACCAGCAAGGAATGCTCGGCCACGGAATAGGGGTAGTCGCCATAGGTCTGCCCATTCCAGCGCGCCACGAAGGCCAGACCGTGGGCGATGTCTTCGACCTCGATATCCATCGGGGTTGGGTCCAGAAGGTCCAACCGACGCCCCGATAGCATCCTTTGCCATGCCCGTGGTTTCGTCGGCATCTTGTTGACCTTCCTCTGGTTCGCTGGACCGGTTCACGGGGCGGTTTACTTCAGCTGCAAGTCCGAGGTGAAGCCCGAAATGTACCGACCCATGCGACGGAAGTCGATTGCGTGCAACAGGTAGAGCGCGATCCAGGTCCAGCGTCGGCTGCCCATTGGCGGACGGTCGGGCATTTGGGCGGCAAGCTCGGGGAAGTGCTCCTGCAGGTGGCGTGTGTAGATGGCCACGTGACGGGCGGCATAAATCCCGTTGGTGTCGCGCCAGGGTTTGCGGGAGCTCATGAAATGCACCAGGCACGGGTCGATGAAATGGGTAAAGAAGAAGAAGCGGTGGAAGCTGGGCCAGTTCCAGACCGGCCCAAGCTCGGCCCAGTTGTCATGCAGCGCCAGGTTCAGGGCGCTCTGATCATGTTTGCGCCGCATGACCTCGTTGTCGGTGCGGGCAAAATCCATGGTCTTGGCCTCGATCTCCTGCTCCAGATAGGCGGACACGTCGATCAGCATGACGCCCGAGTTGAAGTAGGGCGCATGAGGCAGGCCCGCGGCCTTGTATTCGGGTTGGTAACGGTTTGGCTTGCGGATCTGCGAATTGTTGCGCACCGCTGCCACCGGGCGCCCGCCCAGGTCCAGGGCCAGCAGGGCGGCAATGTCCCCGCGTTCATAGATGATGTCGGAGTCCAGATAGAGGATCCGGTCGTAATCCGCGGCCAGAAGGCGCGGGGCGACCACGCGCTGATAGGCGGCCAGGGTGATCTTCTTGTCGGTCGCCAGAACCTGCCAATCCTCGGGCATGTCGAAGCGCAACATGCGCAGATTGAGCGCGTCGCAAAGCGGCAGCTTCGGCAGGTCCTGGTGCGACAGGATGCAGATGTCGAAGTTGCGGGCGGGGAAGGCCTGGGCGATCTGGCTGGCCAGCAGCGTGGCAAAGGGATAGTAGCCCGCATCACAGGCCATCAGCACGCAATGGCGATGTTGCGCGGGCTGATTGTCCGTCACTTCGGTCATGTTACAGTGTCCTACACAGAGCTGTGATGGCAGATTTTGCCATTTATTTTCAACGCGTTGATACGAAGGTCACCCGCTTCACGCAAAGGTGGGTGGGTGTGTTCGGCACATTCTTGCCACAATTCCCATATATATTGAAGCAATCAAGCAGACGCGGGCAAGCTGCCACGCAAGAAGTCTTTGAGGCGAGGAAACAATAATGCGAATGAAGTGGCAGCCTGTCCGGTAAAACGGAAAGGAACCGTCATGTTCAAGCGTATTCTGAGTGCGGCCCTCGTGTTCGGCGCCGCGTCCCTGGCCCCCCCGGCCGCCAATGCGACCCCGGCCTGCGGGCCGCGTGATATCGTCATCGAAAAACTGGAAAACGGCTACAAGGAAGCCCTTGTCGGCGGTGGCCTGTCCGGTGCGACCCAGCTTCTGGAAGTGTGGTCCAGCCCCGAGACGGGAAGCTTTACCATCCTCCTGACCCAGGCCAACGGCACCAGCTGCATTCTGGCCGCCGGCGAAAACTGGCACGGTGAAATGCCTGCGCAACCCGTCGCCGATCCCGGCATTGCGGGGTAACAATCCCCTCGGGTCCATTGCCTGTTAACCCTCCGGGTGTTATGGCGCCTCCAACACGAAACACGTGATGGAGTTTCCCGTGACCCAGGATTACATCGTCAAGGATATCAGCCTGGCCGAGTTCGGCCGCAAGGAGCTGGATATCGCCGAAACCGAAATGCCCGGCCTGATGGCGCTGCGCGCCGAATATGGCGACAGCAAACCGCTGAAGGGCGCGCGCATTGTCGGCTCGCTGCATATGACGATCCAGACCGCCGTTCTGATCGAGACCCTGGTCGCGCTGGGCGCCGATGTGCGCTGGGCGTCGTGCAACATCTTCTCGACCCAGGACCACGCCGCCGCCGCGATCGCTGCGGGTGGTACGCCGGTCTTCGCCATTAAAGGCCAGTCGCTGGAAGAGCACTGGGATTACCTGGACCGCTCGTTCTTGTTCCCGGAAGGGCCGAATATGATCCTGGACGATGGCGGCGATGCGACGCTGTATGTCCTGCTGGGCGCCCGCGCCGAGGCCGGTGAAGACCTGGGCGTGCCCGGTTCGGAAGAGGAAGAGGTGATCCACAAGCAGATCGCCAAGCGCATGGCTGAAAGCCCGGGCTGGTTCACCAAGACCCGCGATGCGATCAAGGGCGTGTCGGAAGAGACCACCACCGGCGTGCACCGCCTGTATGACCTGGTGAAACAGGGCCAGCTGCCCTTCCCGGCGATCAACGTGAACGACTCGGTCACCAAGTCGAAATTCGACAACAAATACGGCTGCAAGGAATCGCTGGTCGACGGCATCCGCCGCGCCACCGACACGATGATGGCGGGCAAGACCGCCGTGGTCTGCGGCTATGGCGACGTGGGCAAGGGCTCGGCCGCTTCGCTGCGCGGCGCCGGTGCCCGTGTGAAGGTGACCGAAGTCGACCCGATCTGCGCCCTGCAGGCCGCCATGGACGGGTTCGAGGTTGTGACCCTGGAAGATGCGGTGGATAGCGCCGATATCTTCATCACCACCACCGGCAACAAGGACGTGATCCGCATCGAGCACATGCGCGCGATGAAGGACATGGCCATCGTCGGCAACATCGGCCACTTCGACAACGAGATCCAGGTTGCCCATCTGAAGAACCACAAGTGGACCAACATCAAGGACCAGGTGGACATGATCGAGATGCCCTCGGGCGCCCGTCTGATCCTGCTGTCCGAAGGCCGCCTGCTGAACCTGGGCAATGCCACCGGCCACCCATCCTTCGTGATGTCGGCCTCGTTCACCAACCAGGTGCTGGCTCAGATCGAACTGTTCACCAAGGGTGACGAATACAACAACGACGTCTACATCCTGCCCAAGCACCTGGATGAGAAGGTCGCGCGCCTGCACCTGGGGCGGATCGGCGTCAAGCTGACCACGTTGAGCGAGGACCAGGCGTCCTATATCGGTGTGACTCCGGAAGGACCCTATAAGCCCGAGCACTACCGTTACTGATCCGCAGATGACGGATGAGAAGAAACGCCGCCCGTTCATCCGACGGGCGGCGTTTTCCGCTTTTTGGACCCTCACGGTTCTGGCCGCGCTGGCTGGGGGTGGTTGGTGGCTGGTCGGGCTGCCGAACAGCCCGCTGCCCGACCATTGGAACCCGCGCAAGGATCTGGTGGTCACCGCGCCGGTGACGCCGGTTACCAAGCTGCAGCTGATGCGTGCCGTGGCCGATGAGGCGACCTGCCGTGCGGTGCTGGATCAGGCCGGTGTGGCGTTCAGCCATCTCGACGATCTGGTGGTCAATGAGAACTGCGGCATTGCCGGGCGTGGGCGGCTGACCGGGTTGACCTCGGCCGGAATAGAGCCTGTCGAGACCCGCTGCGCCACTGCCCTGCGGCTGACCCTGTGGGAACATCACGTGGTGCAACCCGCCGCCCGCGAGTTGCTGGGGACGGAGGTGTCCGAGCTTCTGCAGATCGGCAGCTACAACTGCCGCAAGATACGGGGCTCGACTGACGCCTGGAGCAGCCATGCCACCGCTGACGGGATCGACATCACCGGCATGCGCCTGGCGGACGGGCGGCGCCTGACCCTGTTGGCCGATTGGCAGGGTGACGGGCCCGAGGCCGCCTTTCTGCGCCAGATCTGGAAGGGATCCTGCACCTGGTTCCGCCTGGTCCTGGGCCCCGATTACAACCGCCTGCACGCGGATCATTTTCACATGCAGAACACCGGCTGGGGCTTCTGCCGCTAGGGTGATTTGGCCGCGCGGGTTGCCCATGAGGAAGCGTGCGGCGGCTTTGCCACCAATACCGCGTAGGGCTTTCATTGTGGGTTTGAGGGGATCACGCCGGAGCCAAAGGCTCGTTTTTTGGCATTTCAAGCGCGCAGTGGATCACATTCGCGCGCGAGGCGAGAAACCGGCGAAGCTTCGCGCGTAGGTCGGCGAGAACACGCTATAGTGAACGGTTTCGGCGGGTTTCCGACAATTGCGGAGGCGCTGTCACGTCCCTACCTCTGATGCACGAGGGCGGCGGAAAACCGGCCTCACGACATAATCCGACAGTGAGAATTCACGAGGAGAGAGAAGATGAAGACACTTACCGCAGCCGCATTTGTCGCGATCTGCAGCCTGCCGATGGCAGCTCAGGCGCAGGACTGGACCGGCTTCTACGGGGGTCTGCAAGGCGGGATCGCGGATAGCGACTCCGGTCTGGTCGGGGGCTCCGACAGCTCCCTTGGCGCCTTTGCCGGGTACAACTTCGACCTGGGCGGTTCCGTTGCCGGGGTCGAGCTGAGCTATTCCGATCCGAATAAGACCCTGACCGGTGGCGGCGATCTGCGGGACCAGTTCGAACTGAAGGGCCGTTATGGTGTCACGCTTGGCCAGGGGCTGATCTACGGCACCGTGGGCTATCTGCATGCCGATGTCTCAACCGGCGGTTCGACCGACGGGTATCTGGTCGGTGTCGGCTATGACCATATGCTGACCGACAACATGTTCATCGGTGGTGAGCTGAGCCACAACCGTTATGACGACCTGCCCGGTGGCGGCAATGCCTCGTCGAACAATCTGGATCTGCGCATCGGTTTGAAGTTCTGACCGCACTCAGATCCGCAAAGAAAAAGGGGGCCGTTCTGGCCCCCTTTTTTGCTTAGAGGTTCTCGCCGAACCCGAAGTTTTCAGTCACGTAATCGATGTCCTTGTCGCCACGGCCCGACAGGTTGATCAGGATCGACTTGCCCGGGTTCTTGGGCGCCTCGCGCATGGCGAAGGCGACCGCATGGGCGCTTTCGAGCGCGGGGATGATGCCTTCGTGACGCGACAGCGCGTAGAAAGCGGCCAGCGCTTCCTTGTCGTCGCAGGCAGAATAATTCGCCTTGCCGGTGCGGTAGAGGTGGGCGTGTTCCGGACCAACGCCCGGGTAATCCAGGCCCGAGGCAACCGTGTGCACCGGGGCGGGTTCGCCCTGTTCATCCTTCAGCACCATGGTGCGGAAGCCGTGGATGTCGCCATCTTCGCCGAAAGTGATCGTCGCGGCGTGTTCGCCCAGTTTCGACGAGGTGCCCATCGGCTCGACCCCGTGCAGCGACACGTCTTCGTCATCGATGAAGCCCGAGAACAGGCCCATCGCGTTCGATCCCCCGCCGACACAGGCGGCGACCATGTCGGGCAGCTCGCCGGTCATTTCCAGGAACTGCTCGCGCGCCTCGACGCCGACCACGTGCTGGAAGTCGCGCACCATCATCGGGAAGGGGTGCGGGCCCACGACCGACCCGATCGCGAACAGCGCGGTGTCGGCCTGTTCGATGTAGCTGCCGAAACAGCTGTCCACGGCCTCTTTCAGCGAGCGACCGCCGAAGCCCACAGGCACCACGGTGGCGCCCAGCAGCTTCATGCGGGTCACGTTCGGCGCTTCCTTGGCGATGTCGATCTCACCCATGTGGATCTCACATTCCAGACCGAAATAGGCCGCGGCAGTGGCCAGGGCCACGCCGTGCTGGCCGGCACCGGTTTCCGCCATCAACTTCTTCTTGCCCATGAACTTGGCCAAGAGACCCTCGGCCATGCAGTGATTCAGCTTGTGGGCGCCGGTGTGGTTCAGGTCTTCACGCTTGGCATAGATGCGGGCGCCACCGACCAGATCGGACAGGTTCTTGAAATACGAAACCGGCGTCGGGCGGCCCTGGAAATGCTTGCGGATGTGGCGCAGCTCGGCGATGTAATCGGCCGATTTCGAGATGCGCTCATAGGCCTCGCGGATTTCCTTGAAATGCGGCTCCAGCGGCGGCGGCAGCATCGCGCCCCCGTAGTCGCCGAAATAGCCGTCCTTGTTCGGGGTGGATTTCAAATAGCCCATACCGGTCAGTCCCTCTGCGTGTTCTTCCGGGCGATCTGACAGGGAATCCGCCCGAGGCTCAAGAGGAAAGTTTCGACCGCATGGACGGTTTTGCAAGAATCTTGCGCAAAACTTGACGTCGGGTCAGGTGGGTGACGGGGAAAAGCGCGGCAATCTTTTCCTTTGTGATCGCCCGTGTTGCCCCTAACCTGTCGCCGGTGGGGGCTCGGCGCATGGTGGGTCCCGGTTTTGCAACTCAGGAGTTTGATATGGGAAAACGTGACGATCTGATCGCCAAATATGCCGACGATCTGAAGAACAAATGCGGGATGAGCCCCGACATGGACCTGCTGACCAAGGTCACGATCGGCTGTGGTCCGGCGATCTACAATGACGACGCGTCGACCGTTGCCGCGACCCAGGAAGGGGAGCTGGAGACGGTCAAGAACAACTTCCTGATCAAGAAACTGGGGCTGAACGACGGGCCGCAGCTGATGGATGCGATCAACGCGGTGATCGAAACCTACGGCCGGTCCGAGCGCAACAAGTACCGCGCGGTGGTCTATTACATGCTGGTCAAGCATTTCGGCAAGGAAGCCGTGTACGGCTGATCCGGCTGGTTTGCCAGAAGTTCCAAGGAATTCAGGGGCGTGCGGGTTTCGCGCGCCCCTTTTGTTTGGTTAATACGAGCTTTCCGATAACGTGCTGTATTTGAACGAATTTTGCGGGGAAACAGGCTTGCCCGACTCAGGTCTTTTGCCTAGCTTCTAGTTGAAGGCCAGGACGGTCGGACCCGAAATTTCAGAGACACGTGCGGTGCTGAGGGAGCACGTGGGGTGGAAGAAGGGGTCCGAGGGGTCGGACCCCTTCTTTTTTCTTCAGAACAGCGCCATGTACCAGATGGCGCCGAAGGCATAGGCCGCGATGGCAGCCACGATCACGCTGATAAGTCCCATGTTTCTCTCCCTGTTCGCGTTTTGCGAGGCAGTATGGGTCAGATCTCAGCCCTTGTCGCCTGCCAATTCCAGCACGACCTGCCATTCGGCTTCGGTCACGGGCTGCACCGACAGGCGAGAGTTGTTGACCAACACCATGTCGGCCAGGCGCGGGTCGTCCTTGCACATGGAGAGCGTGACGGGGGTGGGCAGGCTGCGCACCGCTTTGATGTCGACGCAGTCCCAGCGTTCGTCATCGGTGGTCGAATCCTGGTGGCTTTCGGCAATGACCTCGACGATGCCGACGATCTCCTTCTCCTTCTGGGAATGATAGAAGAAGCCCAGGTCGCCCACTTTCATCGTGCGCATGTGGTTGCGCGCCTGGTAGTTGCGCACACCGTCCCATTCCTCGCCTTCGTCGCCCTTGGCGACCTGTTGGTCCCAGCTCCAGGTCGAGACTTCGGATTTGAACAGCCAGTAGGTCATCCGATCACCCTCTTCCATTCCTCGATGCGCACATCGGCAAAAAGCCCGGCCTTCGCATAGGGGTCATTCGCCGCCCAGGCGTGGGCGTCGTCGACACTGTCCATGTCGAGGACCACCAGCGAGCCGTACATCTCGCCCTTGTCGTTCAGGAAGGGCCCGGCCTGCACGGCGCCGGTTTCCTTGAGGTAGGCGACATGGGCGTCACGGTTGGCCAGGCGGGTTTCCAGGGCTCCGGGCTTGTCGGTGCAGATCACGGCGATGAGCATTCATTCCTCCTTCAAGGGACGGGAGAGCAGCATGTCCACCCCCTCCCGGATGGTGATGTGTTGGTCCAGAATGCCCACCACGACATTGGTGATCGGCATGTCGATTTCGGCCTCTTGGGCCAGATTAGAGACTGCTTTGGCGGTCCAGCGCCCCTCGACGGTGGTTCCCTCTGGGGGCGTTTCGCCGCGGCCCAGGGTCTGTCCGAAAGCATAGTTGCGGGATTTGGAGCTGGTGCAGGTCAGGGCCAGGTCGCCGAAACCCGAAAGCCCGGCGAGCGTTTCCGGCTGCGCGCCTTTCAGGGCGGCAAAGCGCTGCATCTCCGCAAAACCGCGGGTGATCAGCGCGGCGCGGGCGCTTTCGCCCAGGCCCGCGCCCATGGCGAGGCCGCAGGCGATGGCGATGACATTCTTCAGTGCGCCACCCAGTTCGACGCCCACCAGGTCGGTGGAACGATAGAGCCGCAGGTTGTCGGTGGACAGCTCCGCTTGCAGCGCCTCGCCATCCTCGACGGCCAGGGTCAGGGCGGTGGGCAGACCTGCGGCGATGTCGACGGCGAAGCTGGGACCGGACAGGATCGCGGGCGCGGCATCGGGTACGGTCTTTGCGATGATCTCGGCCGGGCCCAGCCCGGACTGCATATCCACGCCCTTGCAGGTCGCAACCAGCGTTCTGAGGTGAAATAGAGCCTTGTTCGTCGCCAGGAACCCGGCCAGTTGCTGCATTGGCGTCGCCAGCAGAAGGACGTCGGACTCTGCTGCTTGGGCAAGGTCCGAGGTCACGCGCAGACTGTCGGGAAAGGCATGGCCGGGCAGGCGGCGGGCGTTCTCGCGGCCCATATCGGCCACATCGCGGCCCCAGAGCGTGACCGGCCGCCCGTCGCGCGCCATGGAAATGGCCAGTGCGGTGCCGAAAGCCCCCGCGCCGAGGATCGAAATGCTCATGCCTTAGCCCCTTTCTTGCCCGATCCAAGCATGGCCGGGGCGCTGCGGTCCAGGGGCCATCTGGGCCGCGCCGCCAGGTCGAACCCGTCGCGATGGCCGGTGCGAAACCGCTCGATCCCCGCCCAGGCGATCATCGCCGCGTTGTCGGTGCAGAGCGCGAGCGGTGGGGCCAGGAAACGGGTGTCGAACTCGGCGCAAACAGTCTCTAATGCGGCCCGAATGGCCTGATTTGCGGCGACGCCCCCGGCGACGGCCAGCACAGGTTCCGACGGTGCCAAACCCATATACTCACGCAGGGCGCGGCGGGATTTCTCGGCCAGCACATCCGTAACGGCGGCCTGGAACCCGGCGCAGAGGTCGGCGCGATCCACAACCCGCAGCCCACCATGTTCCGCCACCAACCGGTCGCGTTCACGCAGCAGCGCGGTTTTCAACCCGGAAAAGCTCATGTCGCAGCCGGGGCGGTCCAGCAGCGGGCGGGGGAATTTGAACCGTTTGGGGTTGCCCTCGCGCGCCTCGCGTTCCACGGACGGGCCGCCCGGTTGCGGCAGGCCCAGCAGCTTGGCGGTCTTGTCGAAAGCCTCCCCGGGGGCGTCGTCGATCGTGCCTCCCAGACGTGTGAACTCGTCCGGGCCCTTGGCGATCAGGAACTGGCAATGGCCGCCCGAGACCAGCAGCATCAGGTAGGGAAATTCTGCCTGGTCGGTCAGGCGCGGGGTCAGGGCATGGCCCGCCAGGTGGTTCACGCCCACCAGCGGCAGGCCGGTTCCGGCGGCCAGCCCCTTGGCGCACATGACACCGGCCAGCACGCCGCCGATCAGACCCGGTCCGGCGGTGACGGCGATGGCATCAAGATCACCAAGACCAAGCCCGGCTTCGGCCAGCGCCTGTTCGACGCAGAGGTCCAGTTTTTCAGTATGCGCACGCGCGGCGATCTCGGGCACGACACCGCCGAAAGCCTCGTGCAGCTCGGTCTGTCCGGCCACCACGTTGGACAGAAGCTCGGGCGCTTCGCCGACCACGTGGCGCACCACCGCGGCGCCGGTATCGTCGCAGGAGCTCTCAAGCCCCAGGATGGTTACGCTATCAGTCATCTCACCGCCATTGCGCAAAGGGTTCTGCCGGGGTAACACCTGAGGGTGTTTCAGACAATCCCGCCAGTTTCATGAGCCAACCGATCCTTCTTCTGACCCGACCCGAGGCGCAGTCGCGCCGCGTGTTGGCGGATGTGCAGGACGCGATGGGCGAGGAAATCGCCTGTCTGATCTCCCCTGTGCTTGAGATCGAAAAGCGTGATGTCGGTGTCAAGCTGGACGGTTATGCCGGGCTGATCCTGACCTCGGTCAATGGAGTGGCGGCGGCCCCCGACCTGGTGGGGCGCCGGGTGCATTGCGTCGGTGCGCGCACCGGCGAGGCCGCGCGCGAACGGGGCGCAGACGTGGGGGTTGTCGCGCTGGACGCGGCGCGGTTGGTGGAGCGGATCCTGGAAACCGGCGCGCCTGCGCCTCTGCTGCATCTGCGGGGCGAACATGCGCGGGGCGAGATCGCGCAGACGCTCAGCTCGACCGGGATCGAGACGCATGAGGCGGTGGTCTATGCGCAGGACGCCGTTGACATGACCCGCGATGCGATCCGGCTGATCGAAGGGGACGGCCCCCTGGTTCTTCCCCTTTATTCGCCGCGCTCTGCCCGGTTGGTTGGAAAGGCGGCGCGTCCGGGGGCGAAGGTGCATGTCATTGCCTTGTCCGAGGCGGTGGCGCAGGAATATGCGTCGGTGACCGGGCGGGATGCCGAAATCTGCGCCAGCCCCGAGGGGCACGTCATGATTGAGCGGATTGCCGCAGCCTTGCGTGGCGAGATTGCTTGAGGCCCCACGGGCGCACATATAGGGTTGAGAACCGAGGGCGGCCGATGTCGCCGGGAAGATTCGAGAGGTTTCAAACACGTGGCCAAGTCCCCGAAAACCCCGAAGGAAGAGGTGCAGGAACCGGTAGAGGAAGCCGTGATCCTGGAAGAAACCACCCCCGAGGAGGCGCCGCAGGAGGCGGCGCCTGATACGGTGGAAGAGGTCTCGGAGCCCGAAGTCGACGAAGACGGTGGTGTAGCCGAGGCGGAAACTGTCGAAGATTTGCCTGAAGTTGTTCTGAGCGAAGAGGACCGCGTCGAGGTGGAAGATGCCGACGCCGAACCCATCGAGGACACGCCGGAAGACGCACTCGCCGACGAGGCACCCGAACCTGCCGTTGGTCCACCCGCGGACCCGACCCCGATCGCCGCCGAGCCTGCCCCGCGCCGGGGTGGTTTCGCACCGATGGTTCTGGGCGGTGTGATCGCTGCCGGGCTGGGCTTTGTCGGCGCGCAATATCCGGATCAGTGGCCTTTTCCCGAAGCGGCCGAACAGCCGAACCCGCTGGCCGCGCAGGTCGAGGCGCAGGCGGCGCGTCTGGACGCGATAGATGCGGCCAACGCGGAAGCCGCGGCGCAGATTTCTGCACTGCAGGGTGACAATGCGGTGGCGCAGCTGACCGAAACGCTGGCCGGTGTAACCGCCTCTCTGGCTGATCTGGATGACCGCCTGACCGCTGTGGAAAAGCTGCCCACCGGCGACGGAACTGAGGCGGCCGAGGCGGCAGCCGCCGCCTATCAGCGCGAGCTGACCGAGCTGCGCGCGATGTTCGAAGCGGAACTGGCCAAGGTCAGTGCGGTACAGGAGGACGCCCAGGCGCTGTCGGCCAATGCCGCGACCCGGGCTGCTCTTGCCGGTGTTATGGCCGCGCTGGACAGCGGTGCGCCGTTCGCCGATTCCGCGGCGGAGTTGACCGAAGTTATGGGCGCCCCTCTGCCCGATCCGCTGCCCGCCATGGCCGCCGATGGTGTGCCGACCCTGGCTGCGCTCCAAGAAAGTTTTCCGGAGGCGGCCCGCGCAGCGCTCGACATCGCCATCCAGGCGGCGGTCGAGGATGGCTCGATGAGCCGCACCCAGGCCTTCCTGCGCACGCAACTTGGCGTGCGCTCCTTGGAGCCCAAGGAGGGCGACGATGCCGACGCGGTGCTGTCGCGCGCCGAAGAGGCGCTGCGCCATGGTCAGATTGCCGTGGCGCTGAGCGAGCTTTCCAGCCTGCCCGACCCCGCGCAACCGGCGCTGGCCGATTGGATTTCCACTGCCCAGGCCCGCGCGGCGGCCCTGGATGCGGGCCAGGCGCTCGCCACCCAACTGAACAAGTGAGGTAACGACGATGCTGTGGTCCCTGTTCAAGATCATCCTCTTCGTGGTCGCCGTTGCCGCGCTGACCCTTGGCGCTGAATGGCTGCTGGAAAGCGAAGGTGGGTTGCTGATCCAGTTCGGCGGGTGGGAGCTGTCGCTGGGCGTGCTGCAAGCCGCCATCGCGGCGGTGCTGCTGGTCGCGGTCGTCTGGCTGGGCCTGATGGTGCTGGGTTTCCTGCATGCAGTGTTCAAGTTCCTAAATGGCGACGAAACCGCCATCTCCCGCTATTTCGATCGCAATCGCGAACAGAAGGGTTACCGCGAGGTGGGCGAGGCGATGATGGCGCTGGCCTCGGGCGACGGGGCGACGGCGCTGTCCAAGGCCACCAAGGCCGAACGCCACTTGCAAAAGCCCGAGCTGACCACGTTGCTGGTTGCCCAGGCCGCCGAGATGCAGGGCGACAAGATCCGCGCCGATCAGGCCTACAAGAAACTGCTCAAGGATGATCGCACCCGATTTGTCGGCGTGCGCGGGCTGATGAAAGCGGAGCTGGACAAGGGCAACACCGACGTCGCGATGAAGCTGGCCGAAAAGGCCTTCGCCCTGCAGCCGCGCCATGTGGACACGCAGGATACTCTGCTGAAACTGCAGGCCGACAGCGGCGATTGGACCGGCGCGCGCCAAACCCTGGGTGCCAAGCTGAAATACGGCGCATTGCCGCGCGACGTTCACAAGCGGCGCGATGCGGTCCTGGCCTTGTCGGAGGCCGGTGTGCTGCTGAATGGCGCGGCCAGTGAGGCCGAACAGCTGGCTGCAATCGAGGCCAACAAGCAAAGCCCCGACCTGGTGCCCGCCGCCGCCATGGCCGCGCGCGCGCTGGTCGAACAGGGCAAGAAACGTCAGGCCACCAAGGTGATCACCAAGGCCTGGATCGCCCAGCCCCACCCGGATCTGGCCGCGGCCTTTGCCGCCATCGAACCGGACGAGGCGCCTGCCGCGCGGCTCAAGCGCTTCCGCGCGCTGACCAAACACCGCGAGGGCGACGCTGACACCCGCATGCTGCTGGCCGAGCTGCATATCGCGGCCGAGGATTTCCCGGCCGCCCGCGCTGCCCTGGGTGACCTGGCAGACACCCAGCCGACCCAGCGCTCGCTGACCCTGATGGCCGCCATCGAACGCGGCGAAGGGGCCGAGGACGCGGTGATCCGCGCCTGGCTTGCCAAGGCCGTGACCGCCCCGCGCGGGCCGCAATGGGTCTGCGACAACTGCAACCACATCCACGGCACCTGGGCGCCGGTCTGTGACAATTGCGGTGGCTTCGACACCCTGTCCTGGCAGACCCCACCGGAAAGCGAAGCTTCTGTCATGGCAGGTTCCGACATGCTGCCCCTGATCGTCGCCGCACCGACATCGGAACCGGCACCGGAGGTCGAGGCCGAGGTGGTCGAAGAGGCGGAACAGATGGATGGTGCGCAGGTCGAGCCAGAGACCACCCCCGAACCGCCCCACGCCGATTACGTGGATGCAGACGCCCCCGTGGACGGTGAAATCCTGGCCCCGGAAGTCGAAGCAAAACACTGACGGTGGCCCCGTATTTTGGGGCTATCCAATCCCTTGCGGGGATGCTAAAGACGCCGCGCGTGCCGATGTAGCTCAGCTGGTAGAGCAACGCATTCGTAATGCGTGGGTCGTAGGTTCGAGTCCTATCATCGGCACCATTTTCCCTTGGGAAAAGTTGGGAACAAGAAAACCTTCTACCCTATCGTTTGGTAGATGCGGTCAATCTCCTTGGGTAGATCAGAAAGACGCGAAACCAATTTCCCTTTTAGAAGTGGGTCATTCTTCAAAATCTCTGCTACTCGTCCGTCTACTCGAATGAGGTCAACATCTGAGTGGTATCCCAAGTGTAAGAGGTCAATCACTTCGGAAGGCTGTGAGTCTCCATCAACCCGATACAATCCTTCGAAATAGGAGCGCAGGTAGGAGAAACGTTCGGGGTCTAGCGGGATTGAGATGCCGTTTATTATTGCATTCTTCTCGCGCCTCATCTGCTTTAGCTGCTCCTTTGCTCTCTTCGTGCCAGACCCTTTCGCTCCGAGATGCCGCTTCTCAATTTCTTCAATTTCACGGGCATTTTTTTGAGCACCTTCGTAAACGTCTTTGTATTCGCGTAAGGCGTCTTGGAGTTTTAATAGGTCACACTTTGCGGTTTCAAAGAACTGATCTAGCAACTCCCGAACCGGGTTCTCTCCGGGGCGTACACTTGAAATTGCTTCGCAGTAGTATCGCGGGTCTGAGAGGAAACGCATTAGTCGATCTCTAAGGTCTCTGCGCTTCAAAGCGGGTGAGCTAATCAGTATTGCAATGTCTCTCTTCGAAAATCCAATAACGTCAAACAGTGGCGGGAGCTCGAAGTCACTCTTATGAAAGAACTCCGCGAGGTTTTTGGGTTTAGTGACAGCCCTTCTCTGTTGTCGCGTAATTGCGGGATCACTACCAATCTGCTCTAGGATTGTCTTTTTGATATATTTTTCATCAATTAGCCCCTTCAAGCCATCGACGCCCTGCTTAGGGAACCAAAGCCCGCCATTGGGGAAGCTGGCTGACCCGTCGAGGGCCTCAGATAGGTAAGGAAAAGCATTACCGTTTGTCAGCGCGTGGATCACTTTTCCTGTGTGCCTATGGTAGCCGGAATAGTCACGGTTGTCCGGGTTAAGTACCTCTGCGACGTGAAGCAACGAGATACCGAACTCTGCCACTCCCTCCTGTTTCAGCGTGAGGAGTTCTAGGAACACTTCTTCGCTTCGTACGCTCCTAGGCGAATGGGAAAAATTAATAAAATCTTGAGAATCTAGGTAGACTCGAACAGGTTTCCTTCGTGCCATTTACAAAAAATGCCTTTTGCTGTGTGAATGCCGCGACGGTAAGGCGGCATTGGGGGCATTTGCAACCTGGTTAGTGAGCGTTAGTCACTAAACATTTACTGCACGATCCTCTTATCTGGGGATAATATCTGCGTTGCTTCAAGTAGTTTGCGCGAGACACAGGCGCCATTTTCTCCCAGGAAGATCACGAAAGCACCGCCTGGGCGGCCTCCCCCCTTGTTTCTTCACCCGCGAAGGACCAAAAGGGTGCCGTCCAATCAATCAAGCCAGGTGCAACCATGCCAGCCTATCGCTCCAGAACTTCGACCCACGGCCGCAACATGGCGGGCGCGCGTGGCCTTTGGCGCGCGACGGGGATGAAAGACGGTGACTTCGGCAAGCCGATCATCGCCATCGTGAACTCGTTTACCCAGTTCGTGCCCGGGCACGTGCACCTGAAGGACCTGGGCCAGATGGTCGCGCGCGAGGTCGAGGCCGCCGGTGGTGTCGCCAAGGAGTTCAACACGATCGCCGTGGATGATGGCATCGCGATGGGCCATGACGGCATGCTCTATTCGCTGCCCTCGCGGGAGCTGATTGCCGACAGTGTCGAATACATGGTCAATGCGCACTGTGCCGACGCGATGGTCTGCATCTCGAACTGCGACAAGATCACGCCCGGCATGATGATGGCCGCGATGCGTCTGAACATCCCGGTGATCTTTGTCTCGGGCGGGCCGATGGAAGCGGGCAAGATCGACATTGCCGATCTGGACATGAACAAGATCGACCTGGTTGACGCCATGGTTGCCGCCGCCGATGACAAGTTCACCGACGAGCAGGTCCAGCATATCGAGGAAAACGCCTGCCCGACCTGCGGCTCGTGCTCGGGCATGTTCACCGCGAACTCGATGAACTGCCTGGCCGAGGCGCTGGGCCTGGCGCTGCCGGGCAATGGCTCGACGCTCGCCACCCATGCCGACCGCAAGGCGCTGTTCCTGGAGGCCGGGCGCAAGATCGTCGAGATCACCAAGCGGCATTACCAGGACGAGGAAAAGGGCCTGCTGCCGCGAGAGATCGCGACTTTTGAGGCGTTTGAAAACGCCATGTCCCTGGACATTGCCATGGGTGGGTCGACCAACACCGTGCTGCACTTGCTGGCGATTGCCCAGGAGGGCGAGGTCGATTTCGACATGACCGACATGGACCGGCTCAGCCGCAAGGTGCCCTGCCTGTGCAAGGTCGCGCCGAATATCCACAACGTGCATATGGAAGATGTGCACCGCGCCGGTGGCATCTTCTCGATCCTGGGCGAACTCAGCCGTGCGGGTCTCTTGCACAATGACGTGTCCACCGTGCACTCGGCCTCGATGGGTGAGGCGATTGCCAAGTGGGACATCAAGGTCGCCAACAACCCCGAGGCCGAAAGCCTGTTCAAGGCCGCGCCGGGTGGCGTGCGCACGACCCAGGCGTTCAGCCAGGCGAACCGGTTCAAGGAGCTGGACACGGACCGCGACAATGGCGTGATCCGCTCGGCTGAAAGCGCGTTTTCCAAGGATGGTGGTCTGGCGGTCCTGTTCGGCAATATCGCCGAGGATGGCTGTATCGTGAAAACCGCTGGTGTGGATGAAAGCATCCTGACCTTTACCGGCACTGCCCATGTCTGCGAAAGCCAGGATGCGGCGGTGAACAACATCCTGACCGGCAAGGTGAAAGAGGGCGACGTGGTCGTCATCCGCTACGAAGGTCCGCGCGGTGGTCCGGGGATGCAGGAGATGCTCTACCCGACCTCCTATCTGAAATCGAAGGGCCTGGGCAAAGCCTGCGCGCTGCTGACGGACGGGCGGTTCTCGGGCGGCACGTCCGGTCTGTCGATCGGCCACGCCTCGCCGGAAGCCGCCGAGGGCGGCGCGATCGGCCTGGTGCAGGACGGCGACAAGATCGAGATCGACATTCCGAACCGCACCATCAACCTGGCCGTTTCGGACGAGGAGCTGGCCGCCCGCCGCAAGGCGCAGGACGAAAAGGGCTGGCACCCGGCCGAGCCGCGCAAGCGCAAGGTCTCGACCGCGCTGAAGGCTTATGCCGCGATGACCACCTCGGCGGCCAAGGGGGCCGTGCGCAAGGTCTGAATGGACCCTGATGGAATGATCTAGGCCCCGGCGGAAACGCTGGGGCTTTTCCCTTGGTGATCCCCCCAAGGCTCATGCGCAGCATGAGCCATGCCCAACGGTCGCGGATGCCGAAGGCAGCCCCGGCGGGCGGGAGCCTTCCGTTTCCGAAAACTCCTACCGCGCATCCTCGCGGATCATTGCTGCAGCTTTCTCGCCGATCATGATGGTGGGTGAATTGGTATTGCCCGAGACGATATTGGGCATGATCGAGGCATCCACCACCCGCAGCCCCGCTACCCCGCGCAGGCGCAGGCGTTCGTCGACCACCGCGTGCTCATCCTGCCCCATGCGGGCGGTGCAGGTCGGGTGAAAAATGGTCGTGCCGATATTGCCCGCCGCTTCGACCAGTTCTTCGTCGGTCTCATAGGCGGGGCCGGGGCGCACTTCTTCGGGATTGAACTGCGCCAGCGGAGCCTGGGCGACGATCTCACGCGTGCGCCGGATCGCGCGCATGGCGGTGAGGCGGTCGCTTTCGGTCGACAGGTAGTTGGGGGCGATCAGCGGTGCGTCACTTGCGTTGGCCGAGGCCAGGCGGATCCTGCCCCGGCTGTCGGGACGCAGATTGCAGACGCTGGCGGTAAAGGCCGGGAACGGGTCCAGATCACCACCGAAACTGGCAAGGCTCAGGGGTTGCACGTGGTATTCCAGATCCGGCGTCTCGACGCTTTCATGGGATCGGATGAAGGCGCCCAGCTGGCTTGGGGCCATCGACATGGGGCCCGAGCGGGTCAGCAGGTATTGCAGCCCGATACCGGCCTTGCCCCAAAGCGTCGTCGCCTGCTGGTTCAGCGTCTTGACCCCCTCGACCCTATAGCTCAGCCGCAGTTGCAGGTGGTCCTGCAGGTTGCCACCGACGTCACGCGCATCGTGCAGGACCTCGATCCCGTGACCCTTCAGATGATCCGCTGGTCCGATGCCCGACAACATCAGGATCTGGGGCGAGTTCACGGCGCCGGCAGACAGGATGACTTCGGCATTCGCTCGCGCCTCCACCGGACCGCCGTTCTGGATGAAGCGCACACCGGTGGCACGTTTGCCGTCAAACAGCAGTCGTTCGACCTGCGCGCCCGTCTCCACCACCAGGTTGGCCCGGCCTTTGGCAGGGCGCAGGAAGCCTTTGGCGGTGCTCCAGCGCCAGCCGTTGCGTTGGTTGACCTGGAAATAGCTCACGCCCTCGTTCGTGCCCGTGTTGAAATCATCGGTGCGCGGAATGCCTGCCGCCTCGCAGGCATCGGCGAAACGGTCCAAAAGCTCCCAGCTCAGGCGTTGCTTGTTCACCTTCCACTCGCCGCCTTCGCCGTGCATCGGGGTCTGACCGTCGAAGTGGTCCTCGGATTTCAGGAAATAGGGCAGCACGTCGTCCCAGCCCCAGCCTGTGTTCCCGGCCTGGCGCCACATGTCGTAGTCCCGCGCCTGGCCGCGCAGGTAGAGCATGCCGTTGATCGAACTGCAGCCGCCCAGAACCTTGCCGCGCGGATAGAGGATCTCGCGCCCGTTCAGCCCGGGTTCGGCTTGGGTCGAATACATCCAGTCCGTGCGCGGGTTGCCAATGCAGTAGAGGTAGCCGACCGGGATGTGGATCCAGTGGTAATTGTCGCTGCCCCCGGCCTCCAGAAGCAGCACGCGTTTCGTGCCATCCTCGGACAGCCGATTGGCCAGCACGCAGCCCGCCGAGCCCGCGCCGACGATGATATAGTCGAAATTGCCCAGCTGTTTCATGGCCGCCTCCCTTGATCGCGTGCAGGATCGGGGCAAGAGTGACCGCAAGCAATGAACGATTACGCACAGGGATCGTTCGAAAGGGTTCAAATGCTCTATCACTGGGACGATATTCGTTTCTTTCTGGAGGCGCATCGCGCGGGTAGCCTGACCGGGGCCGCGCGGAGGTTGGGGGTCAGCCATACGACCGTAGCCCGCCATATCGCGCGGCTGACCGACAGCCTGTCGGTGGAGCTGTTCGAGCGGGGTGAAGGCTTTCGCCTGACCGAGGCCGGGGTCGAGATCCTGGCGCTTGCGCAGCGGATGGAGGATGCGGGTACGGCCATTGGCGACCGGCTGGCGGGGCAGGGCGATGTGTCGGGCACGGTGCGGATCGGCGCGCCGGACGGGTTCGGCAATGCCTTCCTGTCGCGCGTGCTGCCGCAGTTGGCAGTGGCGCAGCCGTCGATGGCTTTCGAGCTGGTGCCGGTGCCCCGTGCACACAAGTTGTGGAAACGCGATGTGGATATCGCGATCAGCCTGGAACGGCCCGAAACCGGGCGTGTGGTGCGGCGCAAGCTGGTGGATTATGACCTGCGGCTCTATGGCGCACCCAAGTTATTGGCGCGGTTGGGGCCGCCCGGGAGCCCCGAGGATCTGCGGCGGTTTCCCTTCGTCGGCTATATCGGTGATCTGCTTTATACAGACGAGCTGGACTTCAACCGCGCGATCCATCCGGGCCTGGTCGAGACCTACCGCGCCGCCACCGTGCAGGCCCAGCTGGATGCGGTGCGCGGCGGAGCGGGTCTGGGCGTCCTGCCCAGCTACATGGCGCGGGACCGGGGCGTTGTGCCGGTCCTGCCTGAACGTGTTGCATTTCAACGCGCCTATTGGCTGTTGATCCCCGAGGATATTCGCGACCAACCCCGCATTCGCACCGCGGCCGATTTCATTGTCAGCGCCGTGCGAAAGGAGAGCGCCTTGTTTCGCTTTCAACCAAGCACTGTAGAGTAGGTGGGGAAGCTGCTTCGCTCCACGCCATTACCTTGCGTCAAGCAAACCGGACTCTCGTCAGGCGGGCGTAGGGTAGAAATACCTAATGTCCTCGGCGCAGGTCGTGATTTTGCTGGGCTTGCCTCAAACGAGGCATTTGGTTGGTAAAGATATATTACCACTTCAGGAAAAATCCATTTGAAATCTAGTCCCACTTCCGTAGTAATTGGCGTGCAGCCCCTGCCGGGACACCCGGCCGGGTGCGTTGTGACAAGAATACTGTCCAAACTCGGAGGAGATTTTTTCAAATGGAACGTCGTAAATTCCTGAAGGGCGCAGCCCTTGGTGCCGGTGCCACCGCGCTGGCGACCCCGGCCCTCGCCCAAGGCGGTAAGACCATGACCATCGTGTCGACCTGGCCGCGCGACTTCCCCGGTCTGGGGATCTCGGCCCAGCGTCTGGCTGCCCGTATCGGCCAGCTGTCGGACGGCGCGATCAACGTCGAATACTTCGCCGCCGGGGAACGCGTCGGTGCGTTCGACTCGTTTGACGAAGTCGCCTCGGGCAACTCGCAGGCCTATATCGCCGCGGACTACTACTGGGTCGGCAAGCACCCGGCGTTTGCCTATTTCACCGCCGTGCCCTTCGGCATGACCGTGGTGGAATGGAACGCCTGGGTCAAATTCGGCGGCGGTCAGGCCCTGTGGGACAAGGTGTCGGGCGAGTTCGGCCTGAAATCGCTGGTCTGCGGCGCCACCGGCACCCAGGCGGGTGGTTGGTTCAACAAGGAAATCAACAGCCCCGAAGACCTGAAGGGTCTGAAGATGCGTATCCCGGGCCTGGGCGGCAACGTGATGTCGAAACTGGGCGTGTCGACCGTGTCTCTGCCGGGTGGCCAGATCTACGAAAACCTGGTTTCGGGCGCCATTGACGCGACCGAATGGGTGGGTCCGTATAACGACTACTTCATGAAGTTCTATGAAGCGGCCAAGTACTACTACACCGCCGGCATGCATGAGCCGAACGCCAACCTGGCGCTGGGCATGAACAAAGCCTGGTGGGAAAGCCTGTCGGATTGGGAGCGCGCCGTGATCGAGGCCGCCTCGGCCGAAGAGACCGCCAACATGTACGAAGAGGCGATGGCGCTGAACGGTCAGTACCTGGCCAAACTGATCGACGAGCAGGGCGTGGAAGTGCGCGAGTTCGGCGAAGACGTCTGGGATGCCTTCGGTGAAGCTGCCGCGGAAGTGTTCGAAGAGACCCGCGATCACTCGGACCTGGCCGTCGAAGTCGACGACGCCTTCCAGGCCGCGCTGCGCGAAATCGGCGGCGCCATGGCGCTGTTCGAAACCAAGTTCGTGAACGAGCGCAACCGCGTGCTGGGTCTGGGCGGCTAAGCCCATACCGCTTGCAAAACACATGGGAGCGGGGCTTCGGTCCCGCTCTTTTTCAAAGCGGGCAGGCGTCAAAACCCGCCCGCGCTGCCAGTTGAGGGGACCAAATGGCCAGCACACCCATCGAAATTCCGCGCACCGGCGATCCCGCTATCCTTGCCCGCCTGTTCGGCTGGTGCATGTTGGCGGTTCTGTTCGCCTTCCTGGTCAACAACGTGCTGACCGTCGGCTTCGGCATCGCGCCGGTGACCTCGCTCATCTCGGGCGGCGCCACTGCCGGCACCTGGCTGGAGCTTGCCATCTACGGCGTCTCCATCGTCATTGCCGTGGCGTATGTGATGCGCTCAACCACCACCGCGCTGCGCTGGGATGCGCATTTGGTGCACAGTTTCAACGTTTATCTGATCCGCGCGCTGTTCTGGGCGGTCTTCCTCGTCGGCATCGTCGATGCCACGGTCGCCTTCATGCGGGTCGAAAACATCTTTGACGCGCTCCTGGGCGAAGAGACCGCCCGGGTGTTCGGCAAGGCGCGCTGGGTCGGTCCCTATATCCACATGCCGCTGATTGCCGTCGGCTTCATCCTGGCCTTCTTCACCCGCACGCTGGGCTTTACCTGGCTGGCGCTGATGGTCGTGGTCGCCGAGCTGCTGATCGTGATCTCGCGCTTCGTCTTTTCCTATGAACAGGCGCTGATGGGCGACCTGGTGCGTTACTGGTACGCCGCCCTGTTCCTGTTCGCCTCGGCCTATACGCTGTTCGAGGAAGGCCATGTGCGCGTCGACGTGCTGTACGCGGGTTTTGGTCCCACGACCCGCGGTTTCGTCAACGCCATCGGCGCCATCGCCCTGGGCATGAGCACCTGCTGGGTGATCATCGGCATCGGTTTCAACGGCGCCCGGTCGATCATCAACAGCCCGGTTGCAAACTTCGAGGTTTCGCAGACCGGCTCGGTCGGCATGTTCATCAAATACCAGATGGCCGCTTTCCTGGGCCTTTTCGCCATTACCATGCTGATCCAGTTCGTCAGCTATTTCTTCGACGCGGTCGCGGACAAGCGGGATGAGCCCGGTCACCGTGACATCACCCCCGCGGCGCACTGAGAACGGATAGGACACGACAATGGAACTTTTCTTCCTCGCCCTTCTCATCCTGATCATGGCCATGGCGCTGGGCTCGGGCTTTCCCGTCGCCTTCGCGCTGCCGGGTGCTGCGATCATCACCATCGGCCTGGCGGCCGGAACCGGTTACCTGTTCGGAGGAGGCACTGATGCCTTCTTCCACTCCGGCGGACCGCAGCAATGGCTGTCGGCGGGGGTGACCAACCTCCGAGGGGTCTTTTGGGAGGTCGAGAGGGATACGCTCATCGCCATCCCGCTCTTCATCTTCATGGGGATCATGCTGCAACGTTCGAAGATCGCCGAGGACCTTCTGGTCACCATGGCCCGCCTGTTCGGCCCGGTGCCGGGCGGTCTGGGCATCTCGGTCGTCTTCGTGGGCGCGCTGTTGGCCGCCACCACCGGGATCGTCGGCGCCACCGTCGTGGCGATGGGCCTGATCTCGCTGCCTGCAATGCTGCGCAACAACTATTCGCCGTCGCTGGCGACCGGTACGATTGCCGCGTCCGGTACGCTGGGGCAGATCATTCCGCCGTCGATCGTGCTGATCATCCTGGCCGACCAGCTGGCCTCGGCCACAGACCAGGCGTCGTCGCTGCGAAAGGCCTTGCACAAGGACGCGACCGGCGAGCTGTCGATGCCCTCGACCTTCGACGTGGCCTCGACCTCTGCCGGCGAAATGTTCCTGGGTGCCTTCGTTCCGGGTCTTCTGCTGGTCGCGATTTACATGGTCTATATCCTGGTCTACGCGATCTTGCGTCCGAAACAGGCCCCTGCCGTGCCCTACGAGGGCAAGTATGATGGCGATTTCGTCAAGAACGTGCTGATCACCCTGGTGCCGCCGCTGGCGCTGATCTTTCTGGTTCTGGGCTCGATCATTGCCGGTATCGCCACGGTGAACCAGGCCGGTGCCATCGGCGCTGCGGGCGCTATGATCATGGCGGGCTATCGCCTGCCGGAACAGTCCAAGGGGCTTTACGCACCCGCCCTTCTGGCCATCGCCTCGCTGGTGGTGGTCGGATTTGCGCTGTCCAATTTCGAGATGAACGTGAAAGCCGTCAGCAATGGCAGTGATCAGCTGGGCATCGCGCTGGGCGTGCTTGCCACGCTGATGTTCCTGACCGCGCTGATCTGGTCGGGCTGGCGTGTGTTCAAACTGGAAGCCACCCTGCAAGGCGTGATGCTGGAGACCGCCAAGACGACTGCGCTGGTCTTCATCATCCTCTTGGGCGCCGCGATGCTGACCGCCGCCTTCCGCGCCTTCGGGGGCGAAGAGCTGGTGCGCGAGTTCCTGAACTCGCTGCCGGGTGGGTTCTGGACACAGTTCGTCATCGTCATGCTGGTGATCTTCATCCTGGGCTTCTTCCTGGACTTCATCGAGATCGCCGTGGTCGTGGTGCCGATTGTCGCCCCGATCCTGCTGGCCGATCCGCAGGCGAACATTACCGCCGTGTGGCTGGGCGTGATGATCGGTCTGAATATCCAGACCAGTTTCCTGACCCCACCCTTCGGCTTTGCGCTGTTCTACCTGCGCGGCGTGGCGCCGGCGGTGGTGAAGACGGTGCAGATGTACAAGGGTGTGATCGCCTTCATTACCTTGCAGCTGATCGCGCTGGCCATCGTCGGGCTTTACCCGCCGCTGGTGAACTACCTGCCGAACCGGGTGAGCTTCCTGTCGGAAAGCAGCCCGCCGCCGCGTAACCCGAAGCTGCAACTGTGTCTTGAGGATTATGTCGGCGCGAAGCTGGCCGAGGAAGCCGCGACCGTGCAGGCGATCGAGGCCGCGCGTGGTCTGGACCTGTCGGTGCTGCCCAAGGGGTTGGCTGGCGACTTCGAGGATACGCTCGGCAATGCCGACAAGGCGCTTGAGCAGATCAAGGCGGTCTTTGTCGCGGCTGACGCGGTCGAGGCGGCCTCGGGCGACTACCGTCCGCAGCTGACTCTTGTGCGCGGGATCGAAAAGCAGATCCGCCGTCTGGAAGCCGAAGCCAAGGAGCTGCAAACCCGCGCCGGGCGCATGCGCGATGAGGCGCAGGCCGACGCCCGTGCCGCGCTGGAAGCCGAGGTTGCTGCGCTGCGGGCCGAAGCCGAACATCTGGACGCCACTATCCCGGGCTCGTGGGAGGAGGTGCACAAGACCTTCGCTGAGCTGACCACGGCCGAAACCAAGGCCCGCACCACCTATCGCCGGGCCGCCGATGGCGCCTGGGAAGGCGCGGTCGAGGTGCTGGCAGTGATCGACGCGAACGAGGCCTTTGCTGCGCTCGAAACCCCGCTGCGTGAGCTGCGGAGCCAGATCGAAAGCCTGTCAGAGGATGAAAGCCAGGAACTGGTCAAGGATCTGGCACGGCAGTTCGGTTCGGTTGACGGGGCAAGCGACGTCAAGAAGGCGCTGGACAAGGCCCGCAAGGCCCTGCGCGCCCGCACGCCGGACCGCGAGAAGGCGCTTGAGGAGTTCGACAAGGCCGTCGCCGCCTTCGAGGAACAGCTCGTCTGGCGTGCCGAGGCGGAGGCCCTGAAACCGGGGATCCAGGCCTATATGGACGGGATCCGCGGCACGCTGGGCGTGCGCCTGCAAGAGCGCTTCACGCGCGAGCAGGCGCTGGAGCTGGCGAGCTGTTCGTCCTACCACCGCGATATCTCGCTGAACTTCTGATCGGTTCAAAACGACATTGAAAAGGGCGCTCCGGCACTTGACGGGGCGCCCTTTTCCTTTCCCCATGGTCCCATGACCCTGCATGAGATCATCGAACTGCCGGACGAGGGCATTACGCTCTCTGACGGCACCCGACTGTCGGCCCGTATCTGGCGCCCGGCGGATGGCAGGCCGGTTCCGGCCATCCTGGAATACCTGCCCTATCGCAAACGCGACGGCACCTGCGCACGGGACGCGCTGACGCATCCGTATTTCGCCGCGCGGGGCTATGCCTGCATCCGTGTCGACATGCGTGGGAGCGGCGACAGTGAAGGATTGATGGAGGACGAATACGCGCCGCAGGAACAGGCGGATGCGCTGGAGGTGATCGACTGGCTCGCCGCCCAGCTGTGGTGCGACGGCAACGTCGGCATGATGGGGATCAGCTGGGGCGGGTTCAACGCGCTGCAGGTGGCGGCCTTGGACCCGGCGCCGCTGAAGGCAATCATTACCCTCTGTTCCACCGTCGACCGCTTTGCTGATGACATCCACTACAAGGGCGGCTGCCTCTTGAGCGAAAACCTCGGCTGGGGTGGCACGATGTGGAGCTACAGCTCGCGCCCGCCCGACCCGGCGCTGGTGGGCGACAAATGGCGGGATATGTGGCTGGAGCGGTTGGAAAGCCTGCCCTTCCTGGCCGCCAAATGGCTCGAACATCAATCACGGGATGCCTATTGGCAGCATGGCTCGGTCAGTGAGGATTACTCGGCGATCAAGGCCGCGACGCTGGCGGTGGGCGGTTGGGGCGATGCCTACAAGAACGCCGTCCCGGCGCTGGTGCGCAACCTTTCCGCCCCCGCGAAGGGCATCATCGGCCCCTGGGTGCACAAATACCCGCATTTTGCCGTGCCCGAGCCGCGCATCGGTTTCCTGCAGGAGGCGCTGCGTTGGTGGGACAAGTGGTTGAAGGGGATCGAAACGGGCGTCGAGGACGACCCGGACCTGCGCTATTACCTGATGGACGGGGTGCGGCCTGCGACCTGGTATGAACACCGCCCGGGCCGCTGGATTGCCATGTCCAGGGACCCCGGCGAAGTGCCTGTGCAGCGCCTGCCCTTCGGGCGCGGGCGCAGCCTGGGGGATGGTGGTGCCGAGCTGTCCGAGATCATCTCGTCGATCCAGACCACCGGCTATGCGGGCGGTGAATATTGCGCGATCTGGCTGGGGCCGGAACTGCCGGGCGACCAGCGGCGTGATGACAGCTTGTCGATCTGTTTCGACAGCGCGCCGATCGCGGCGGATATGGATATCGTCGGCGCTCCTGCGGTGCGCCTGCGTCTGATGTCGGACAAGCCGCAGGGGCAGATTGCCGTTCGCCTGTGCCACGTCCACCCGGATGGTGCCTCGACCCGGATCACATGGGGTGTGCTGAACCTGGCCCATCGCGACAGCGCAGCCGCCCCTCAGCCTATGCCTGTGGGGGAAGAGGTCGGGCTGACCCTGCAGTTGGACCAGATTGCCTACCGCCTGCCCGCCGGGCACCGGTTGCGCGTGTCGATCTCGAACGCCTACTGGCCGATGGTCTGGCCTGCGCCGGAACAGGCCATGCTGACCCTGACGGGGGGGTATCTGGACCTGCCGGTGCGGCCCACGGCGGAGCATGACGAGTGGCAGTTCGAGACCCCGGATGCGGCGGATCCCTGGGTCACGCGCACCCTGCGTGAAGCTTCCAACAGCCGGGTGACCAAGACCGATCACGGCACCGGTTACATGACCCTGATGATCGAGGATGATTTTGGCGAGATTGAGGATGCCGATCATGGTCTGATCACAGGCACCATTGCGCGGGAACGCTGGGTCATTCACCCGGATGACCCCACATCTGCCGTTGGGGAAACCAGCTGGACCCAGACCTTGCGGCGGGGCGATTGGTCGGTGCGGACCGAAGCCTCGACACGTATGTGGTCTGACGCGACCCATTTCCACCTTCGCGCACGAATCGAGGCCTATGAGGGCGGTACACTTCTGCATGCCCGCGACGAAGAACCGCAGATAATTCGCAATTGCTTGTAGGTGTGTCGCTTTCAGGCCATCTGAAAACGACAGAACCCTTGCCCGATGCAAATTATTGGGCAAAGCTTAACCGGTGCAAAAAACAACAAGGGCCCCAAAGGGGCCGCCATTCAGGGAGCTCTCAATGTCCAAAGAACTCGACTATCTCGCCTCGCGCGTGATTCAGCGCAAGATGAACCGCCGATCCTTCCTGGGCCGTGCTTCGGCCCTGGGCCTCAGCGCCACTGCCGCCGGCACCTTCCTGTCGACTGCGGCCAATGCCGCCGGTCCGGTCATGGGCGGCACGATCAAGATTGCGGTGTCGGGCGGCTCGGCCACTGACAGCCTTGACCCGGCGCTGTCGACCAACCCGACCATGGCGACCATCATCCGCATGTGGGCCCAGCCGCTGCTGGAGCTGAGCGAAACCGGTGGTCTGGACCCGATCATTGCCGAGGAATTCTCGGCTTCTGCGGATGCAAAGACCTGGACCTTCAAGATCCGCAAGGGGATCAGCTTCTCGAACGGTCAGCCGGTGACGGCCGAGGATGTTCTGGCGACGCTGGAACGTCACGCGGGCGAGGAGTCGAAATCCGGTGCGCTGGGCATCCTGCGGGGCATCAAGGACATGCGCGTCGACAACGGTGACTTCGTCATCGAGCTGGACACGCCGAACGCCGACCTTCCCTATCTGCTGACCGACTATCACCTGATGATCCAGCCCAATGGTGGCAAGGACAACCCGACCGCCGCGATCGGCACCGGGCCCTACATGATCAAGGAACACGAAGCTGGCGTGCGCACCGTGTTCGAGCGCAACCCGCATGCCTGGCTGGACGGCATGGGCTATGCCGAAAGCATCGAGATCCTGCCGATCAACGATGACACCGCGCGCATGTCCGCGATCCAGTCGGGTCAGGTGCATATCGCCAACCGCGTGCCGCCGAAGATCGCCGGTCTGATCTCGCGCGCACCGGGCGTCAACGTGCACACCACCGCCGGTCCGGGCCACTATGTGTTCATCATGCATGCCAACACCGCGCCCTTCGACAACAAGGACCTGCGGATGGCGCTGAAATACGGCATCAACCGCCAGGAAATGGTCGACAAGATCCTGTTCGGCTATGGCTCGGTCGGGAATGACACGCCGATCAACGCTTCCTACCCGCTGTTCACCGAGACCGATCAGCGCGAGTATGATCCGGAGAAGGCCGCCGCGCACTTCAAGGCCTCGGGCCACGAAGGCTCGGTCCTGCTGCGCACCTCGGACAACTCCTTCCCGGGTGCGCCGGATGCCGCCGCGCTGTTCCAGCAGTCGCTGAAAGGCGCCGGCATTGATCTGGAGATTAAGCGTGAGCCGAATGACGGTTACTGGTCGGAAGTTTGGAACAACAAGCCGTTCTGCACCAGCTACTGGTCGGGCCGGGCGACCCAGGACGCGATGCTGTCCACCGCCTACCTGTCGACCGCAGACTGGAACGACACCCGCTTCTTCAACGAACAGTTCGACCAGCTGCTGTTTGCCGCCCGTGCCGAGCTGAACGAAGCGACCCGGACCCAGATGTATGCCGACCTGTCGACCATCCTGCGCGACGAGGGCGGGCTGATCTGCCCGATGTTCAACGACTTCATCGACGCGACCACCGACAAGGTTGCGGGTTGGGGTCCGTCCGCCGGCTTCGACATCATGAACAACTACGCTCCGGCGAAACTGTGGCTCGTGGGCTAAGATGGGTCTTGCAACACGACTGGTGGTCCAGCGCCTTGCGCTGGGCCTCCTCCTCCTCCTCGCCGTCTCGGTCCTGATTTTCGCCGGCACCCAGATCCTTCCGGGTGACGTCGCACAATCCATCCTGGGACAATCCGCAACGCCCGAAGCGCTGGCCAACCTGCGCCGCGATATGGGTCTGAACGAACCTGCCGTCACCCGCTATTTCACCTGGCTGGGTGGGGCTTTGACCGGGGACCTCGGCACTGCCCTGACCTCCGGCACTGATATCTCCGAGGCCATCGGCGCCCGCCTGGGCAATACGCTGTTCCTGGCCGGGGTAGCGGCGGTGATCGCCATTCCGCTGGCGATCCTGCTGGGTCTGCTGGCCGTGCGTTACCGCGAGCGTTGGCCGGACAAGCTGATTTCGGGCGTCACCCTGGCCTCGATCTCGCTGCCCGAGTTCTTCATCGGCTATGTGTTGATCCTGTTCTTTGCGGTGAAACTGCGCTGGCTGCCGCCGCTGGCCACCGTCTATGACGGTATGCCCTTCGGTGAGCGTTTGACGCTGGTACTGCTGCCCGCGATCACGCTGACCATGGTGGTTCTGGCGCATATGATGCGCATGACCCGTGCGGCCATCCTGAACGTGATGCAATCGGCCTATATCGAGACCGCCGAGCTGAAGGGCCTGTCGGCCTTCCAGGTGATCGCGCGTCACGCCTTCCCGAATGCCATCGCACCGATCGTCAACGTGGTGATGCTGAACCTGGCCTATCTGGTCGTCGGCGTCGTCGTGGTCGAGGTCGTCTTTGCCTATCCCGGCATGGGCCAGTACCTGGTCGACCACGTGTCCAAACGGGACGTGCCCGTGGTGCAGGCCTGCGGCCTGATCTTCGCCGCGGTCTATATCGGCTTGAACATGATTGCCGATATCGTCTCGATCCTGGCCAACCCGCGTCTGAGGCATCCGAAATGATGAGAATCCCCTTGGCCGCAATGATCGGCCTGATCTTCACCGCGTCCTATTTCCTGGTCGCCATCTTCGCTCCTCTGCTTGCCCCCTATGGCATGGCCGAGGTGGTCGGCGGTGTCTGGGAACCGATGAGCGCCAAGCACTGGCTGGGCACCGACAACATCGGCCGCGACCTGTTGAGCCGCATGATCTACGGCGGGCGCACCACGATCTTCATCGCCACAGCGGCGACTTTCGTGAGCTTTACCACCGGGTCGGTCCTTGGCTTTACCGCCGCTGTCATCGGTGGCTGGATCGACCAGGCGATGAGCCGTTTCGTCGACTTGATCATGTCGATCCCGACGCTGATCTTCGCCCTTGTGGTGCTGTCGGTGATGCCGGTCACCATCCCGATGCTGATCATCGTCATGGGCCTGCTGGACGCCACTCGCGTCTATCGCCTGTCGCGCGCCGTTGCGGTGGACATCAACGTGATGGACTTCGTCGAGGCCGCCAAGCTGCGCGGTGAGGGCCGGATCTGGATCATCTTCCGCGAGATCCTGCCAAACGCCCTGTCGCCACTGGTCGCCGAAATGGGCCTGCGCTTCATCTTCATGGTGCTCTTTGTCTCGACCCTGTCGTTCCTGGGTCTCGGCGTGCAGCCCCCCGCCGCTGACTGGGGTGGGATCGTGAAGGAGAACAAGGACGGGATCGTCTGGGGCATTGGCGCCGCGTTGTGGCCTGCCGTGGCCATCGCCACGCTGGCCATCTCGGTCAACCTTGTTGCCGACTGGGTGTTGAACCGCACCACCAGCCTGAAAGGGGGCCGCGGATGAGCGACGACAAACTTCTCAAGGTCCGCAACCTCAAGATCGGTGCAACGGTCTATCCGCCGGGCGAAAAGCCCAAGGATATCGAGATCGTGCACGGTGTCTCCTTCGACCTGGAAAAGGGCAAGGTGTTGGGGCTGATTGGTGAATCCGGTGCCGGCAAGTCGACCATTGGCCTGTCCGCCATGGCCTACGGGCGTGGCGGGGTCGAGCTGACAGGCGGCGAGGTCTGGGTCAACGGCCGCAACATCCTGGACACCTCGCTGAAGGACCTGCGCGCCCTGCGCGGGACCGAGGTGACCTATGTGTCGCAATCGGCGGCGGCCAGCTTCAACCCGGCCAAGAAGATCATGGACCAGGTGACCGAAGCGGCCGTCAGCCAGGGCAAGTTCTCGAAAAAGGACGCTGAAGCCAAGGCCATCGAGCTGTTCAAGAAACTGGGTCTGCCGGACCCGGAGAACATCGGGGATCGTTACCCGCACCAGGTCTCGGGCGGGCAGCTGCAACGCTGCATGACCGCGTTGGCGCTGTGTCCCGAGCCTGATCTGGTGGTGTTCGATGAGCCGACGACTGCGCTGGATGTGACGACCCAGATCGACGTGCTGATGGCGATCAAGGAGGCCATTCGCGATACCGGCGTTGCCGCGCTCTATATCACCCATGACCTCGCCGTCGTGGCCCAGGTGTCCGATGACATCATGGTGCTGCGCATGGGCGACACGGTGGAATACGGCACGGTCGATCAGATCATCAACGCCCCGCAGGAGGAGTATACCAAGGCGCTGGTCTCGGTCCGCTCCAACGAACACCCGGAAAAGCCGCCGACCCCAGAAGCGGTGCTGAAATGCGAACACATCACCGCGCGCTACAAAGGCACGAACTTCGACGTGTTGCATGATGTGAATGTCGAGCTGCACCCGGGGCAAACCCTGGCCGTTGTTGGTGAATCCGGGTCCGGCAAGTCGACGCTTGCGCGCGTGATCACCGGCCTGCTGCCGCCGCGCGACGGGCGGATCGAGTTCGATGGGCGTGAGCTGTCCCGCGACATGGAAAGCCGCACGCGGGACGACCTGCGCGAGCTGCAGATGATCTATCAGATGGCGGACGTGGCGATGAACCCGCGCCAGACCGTCGGCACGATCATCGGCCGCCCGCTGGAGTTCTATTTCGGCCTGAAAGGGGCGGAGAAGCGCAAGCGGATCGTCGAGCTCTTGGATGAGATCGAGATGGGCGAGAGCTTCATCGACCGCTATCCGGCCGAGCTGTCGGGTGGGCAGAAACAGCGTGTCTGCATTGCCCGCGCGCTGGCGGCCAAACCCAAGCTGATCATCTGCGATGAGGTGACCTCGGCGCTGGATCCGCTGGTGGCGGAAGAGATCCTGAACCTGCTTCTGAATCTGCAGGAGATCGAGGATGTGGCCTATCTGTTCATCACCCACGACCTGGCCACGGTGCGCGCCATCGCGGACAGCATCGCGGTGATGTATCAGGGCAACCTGGTGCGCTATGGCACCAAGACCGAGGTCCTGAGCCCGCCGTTCGACGATTACACCGACCTTCTGCTGTCCTCGGTGCCGGAAATGCGCCTGGGCTGGCTGGAAGAGGTGATCGCCAACCGCAAGATGGAAAGCGCGGGGAACTGATCCTCGTAACGGATTGAAGGGGGCTGCTGAAAGGCGGCCCCTATTCTTGTGCAATTCCTGTCGCAAAAGGACCAACCTTGGCGCGACCTGGCATAAAACGGTGATCTGGCCCCACTAGGCTCAACCAAACCGACGCGCATAAAGGAGACCGCGCAATGGACCGGAAACTTCTGCTGATCATTCTGGACGGGGTGCCCTGGCGAAATTGGCGCCGCCTGTTCGGCAACCTGGAAGGCTGGGTGGACAGCGGCGAGGCACAGCGCTGGAAGATGCGCGCGGTGCTGCCGTCGACCTCGGCCAGCTGTTACGCCTCGATCCACACCGGGGTGACGCCGCAGGAACATGGCTGCACCGGCAATGGCAATGTCTTCCGCCTGTCCCATCCCGACATCTTTTCCGAAGTGCGCAAGGCGGGTGGGGTAACCGGGGCGGTGACGCACAGCTTCTGGTCCGAGTTCTTCAACCGCCACCCTTTCGATTACGTACGCGACATCGAATATGACGAGCCCGAGAGCATGACGATCAACCATGGCCGCTTCCATTCGATGACCGGCTATGGGCACGCCAATCAGATGACGCCCTCGGACGTGGACCTTTATGCCACGCTCACCAGCCTGTGCCAGCGTCACGGGTTGGACTATGGCATCCTGCACACCTGTACGCTGGACAGCATGGGGCACCGGTTCCATCATGATTGCCCGGAGATGGACCACGCCTGTTTCGTTGCCGACGAGATGCTGGCCCCCTTCATCCGAAAGTGGCGCGAGGCGGGATACGAGGTGATCGTGACCGCTGACCACGGCCAGGACGAGCGCGGCCATCATGGCGGGCACAGTGAGCTGCAGCAGGACTTTGCGCTCTATTACTTCGGCGAAGCGGAAGGGCCGGACTATGACGAGCGGCTGGACCAGCTGCAGCTGGCCCCGACCATTCTCAAGCGTCTGGGCGTGCCGATCCCCGAGACGATGAAGGCCAAACCCTTCCTGTAAGCGCTACTTGGCTGCGGCGGCCTTGGCCGCATGCTGCGCCTTGAACCACTTGCGCTCGCCCAGCATCAGCATGGCGGGCGTGACAACCAGGGTCAGCACGGTGGCAAAGACCAGCCCACCGGCGATGGCGGAACTGAGTTCCGTCCACCATTGCGACGAGGGCGCGCCGACCTGGATCGTGCGCGCGCCGAAGTTGATGGTCAGCGCCAGCACCATCGGCATCAGCCCCAAGGCGGTGGTGATCGAGGTCAGCAGAACGGGACGCAGACGTTGCGCACCGGTGCGCAAGACGGCCTCCAACGGCGGCAGACCGGTCCGACGCAGGTCGTTGTAGGTGTCGATCAGCACGATATTGTTGTTCACGACGATGCCCGCCAGGGCAATCACGCCGATCCCGCCCATGACCACGCCGAAGGGCTGGCCGGTGATCAAGAGCCCGCCCAGCACCCCGGCGATCGAGAAGACGATCGCGCTCATCACCACGAAGGCCTGGTAGAAGCTGTTGAACTGCAGCAGAAGCGTGGCGAACATCAGCACGATGGCGGTGATGAAGGCGCCAACCAGGAAGGTCATGGCGTCGGCCTGTTCCTCGGCCTCACCCGCGAAGCTGTGGGTCACGTCGCCGGGCAGACCGGCCTCGGATATGGCGGCCTCCAGCGCAAGGATCTGGTCGTTGACCAACAGGCCGGGGGCGACGTCCGCCTCGATGGTGATCACGCGGCGCTGGTCGTCATGGGTGATCTGGCCAGACCGGGGAACCGGTTCGAAACGCACGAAGTTGCTGATCGGCACCAGGCCTGCGGCGGTGGGGATGCGCAGGGTTTGCAGCTCGTCCAGGGTGCGGTCCTCGGACGGGAATCGCACGCGGATATCGACCGACCCATCCACGTCATCGGGGCGATAGGTCGCCACGCCCACACCTTGCGTCAGCAGCTGCACCGCCTGGCCCAGCTGGGCGACGTCGGCGCCGAAGCGCGCGGCCTCTTCGCGGTCCAGAACCAGCGCCCATTCAACGCCGGGCAGGGGGCGGGTGTCGGTCACATCGGTAAAGCCGCCGATCCCGTCCATCAGTGCACGCACCTGTTCTGTGGCGACAGTCAGCGCTGCCCGGTCGTCGGAGGCCAGGTTCAGGTTGACCGGCTTGCCGGATGTAGGCCCTTCGCTTTGTGTTTGCACCTGCACCACGACGCCTGCGATGTCGGACATGTCGGCGCGGATCTCGGGGATGATCTCGGCCACCTTGCGGCGGGTATCCCAGTCGTTCATGCGCAGTTGCAGGGTGCCGATGATCTCGGCGTCGTCGCGGTCGGACAGGACCGTGCGGGCATAAACCGTGTCGATTTCGGCATGGCCGATCAGGCGTTCTTCGACCTGGCGCACCAGGGCGTCGCGTTCCCAGATCGAATAATTGTCGCGCGCGCGCACCTCGATCACCATGGCGCTGGGCTCGGGTTCGGGGAAGAAGGCCAGGCCCCGGCCGAACTGCCCGTAGATGCCGAACCCCGCCAGCAGGGCGGCGACGGCCAGCATGACCACTGCGCCGGGACGCAGGATGGCCCATTGCAGCAGGCGGATATAGGCGCCGGTCAGCCCGGGAATGTCGCGCGGATCGCCATGTTCGGCGGCTTGCAGTGTTGCTTTGGCGCGGGCGGATTGCGGTTGCCTTCGGCCGATGATGCCGCCCAGCACGGGGATGAAGATCAGCGCCATGAACAGGCTCGCGCCCAGGGTCAGCATGACGGTGATCGGCATGTATTTCATGAACTCGCCGATAATGCCGGTCCAGAACAGGAGCGGAAAGAACACCGACAGGGTGGTCGCGGTCGAGGCAATGATCGGCCAGGCCATGCGCTTGGCGGCGGAGGCATAGGCCTCGTGCACCTCGACGCCCTCCTGCAGCTTGCGGTCGGCCAGTTCGGTGGTGACGATGGCGCCATCGACCAACATACCAACCACCAGGATCAGCGCGAAGAGCACGACGATGTTCATCGTATAGCCCATCGCCCAGATCGCCGCGACACCGGCCAGGAAGGCGCCCGGGATGGCGAGCCCGACCAGCAGGGCCGATCGGAAGCCCAGTGCCCAGACCACGACGATCATTACCAGAATCACCGCGGTGATCACGTTGGCCTCGAGGTCGTCCAGCATCGTGACCACCTCGTCGCTTTGGTCATAGGTGATCTGCACCTGCACCGTTTCAGGATAGGATGCCTGGGCGGCGGCCAGCACCTCTCGCACGGCGGCGACCGTGTCGATCACATTGGCGCCGACCCGTTTCTTGACCTCAAGTACCAGGGCAGGTTGACCGTCAATCCGGGCAAAGCTTTCGGGATCCTTGAAGGTGCGTCGCACGGTGGCCACATCCGAGAACGTCACGACGGTGCCGTCCGAAACCTTGATCGGAAGGTTCAGCACACTTTGCACGTTTTCGATCAACCCGGGCACTTTCAAGACCACGCGACCCGCATCCGTGTCGATCGAACCCGCCGCCACCAGCAGGTTGTTCTGCGTGACCTGGGTGATCAGCTCGGCAAAGGTGATGTTGTAGGTCTCGAAGACGGTCGGGTCGACGATGACCTCCAACAGGTCTTCGCGAGTGCCGCCAATATCGACTTCCAGCACGCCGGACAGACCTTCGATGTCGTCCTGAAGCGCGGTGGCCATGTCGTTGAGCGTACGCTCTGGTACAGCGCCGGAGAGCACGATGTTCAGGATCGGGAAGAGCGCGGTGTTGATCTCGTGCACCGTGGGATCGTCGGCGTCCTGAGGCAGGTCGGCCTTGGCGCGATCCACCGCCTCGCGCACCTTGTCGATGGCCTCGTCCACCGGCAGGTCCGGGTTGAACTCCATCTGTACGCTTGCGTATCCCTCGCCCGCGTGACCGACGATGTCATCCAGTCCTTCGAGCGAACCCAATTCGGTCTCAAGCGGTTCCAGCAGTAGCCGTTCTGCATCCTCGGGCGAAACCCCGTCCAGCGTGGTGACCACATAGACGATGGGGATCGGTACCTCGGGGTTGGCCTCCTTCGGGATCGAGACATAGGCCCATGTGCCGATCGACAGAATGGCCACCAGCGCCAGCAGGATCACCCGGGTGCGGGCGAAGGCGAAATCGATCAGCGCGTTCATTGCGCCGTGTCCTGTGGGGCGACCAGGTCACCTTCGGTGACGAAACCCTGGCCGACAGTGATGATGCGCGCCTGATCGGGCAGGCCGGTGACCCAGATCCCGTCCGTGCCCGCGGTGGCGATGGTGATCTCGTGAAAGGCGACGTGGTCGTCTTCGGTGACCGTCTTCACGCCCAGCCGTCCCTGGCTGTCCAGTGACAGGATCGCGGGCGAGATGAAATGCGCGGTGACTTCGCCGGTGGCGATGATGACCTCGGCGCTGACCCCGGCGGGAATGGCGCCGTCGATATTGGCGACTTCGATCTCGGTCAGGAAGGTGCGGGTATGAGGGTCGGCGGCGGCGGCGACGAACTGAATCGTGCCGGTGGTGGCCTCGCCGGTCAGGAAGGCGACCTGGGCCTCGGCCCCGACCATCAGGCGGTTGCGCAGCTGTTGCGGCACCTGGATGGTGACGGTCAGGGGCGAGATATCGACGACCCGAGCGGCGGGTTCGCCTGCTGAAATGAACTCGCCGACTTCGATGGGCAGTTCTTCCAGGCGCCCGTCGAAGGGCGCGATGACGGCGGTATCGTCCAAAGCCTCGCGGGCCTGGGTCAGGGTGTTTTCGGCGGCGGCCAGATCGACTTCGGCCTGGATCACGCGGTCATTGGTGGCGGTGCCCCGTTCGCGCAGGGTGCGGGCATTGTCCAGTTCGCGTTGGGCGCGGTCGAATTCTTCCTGCGCGGCGGCTACGGCCTTTTGGTATTGCGTATCGTCAATCCGAGCGATCACCGCGCCCTTGGTCACCGTGGCGCCATTGTCCAAGAGCAGCTCGACCACATTGCCCGAGGTTTCCGCGCGCACCTGACTGTCGCGATGCGGCAGGGCCTGGCCCTTGGCGACGAAGCGGCGGGTGACAGGGGCCGCTTCTGAGGGCAGGACCTGCACCGCTACTGCGGCGGCAGCCTCGGAGCCGCCTTCCGCGTCCTCTTCGGGGGCGGACGGGAAGAAGATCCCGCTGCCCATCCACAAGACGACAAGCCCTAGCAGCGCTGCCGCGACATATTTGGAGCGCCCCGCCCCGGGGTCCGAGGTAAACTCCAACCTCTGTGTCTGCTTGTCGTCGCGCATAAGAACATCCCTGCCGTGTCGAATGCCCTGAACATGGGGCCTGCCCGCCCAATGTAAAGGCAGTCACATATATAACTGTCATTTTTGACAGAAATCGGCGGAAATTCCCCGATTTCCGATGTTTGGCCTAGGCGGTGCCCGCTTCGACCAGGTATTCGCCGGCGGTACACATGGCGGCGTCATCCGAGGCCAGGAACAGCACCATGCGCGCCACATGGACCGGGTCGATGGCATCGGGCAGGCATTGCTTGTCCAGATGTTTCGCCAGGGCTTCGGGCGTGGCCCACAGCGCCCTTTGCCGCTCGGTCATGATCCAGCCGGGCACGACGGTGTTCACGCGAATGCGGTGCGGACCCAGGTCCCGCGCGAGGCTGCGGGTCAACCCGTGTACCGCCTGTTTCGCGGTGGTATAGGCCGCCATGCCGCCCACCGCCTCTTTCGGAGCGTTGGAGCCCATGTTGATGATCGCCCCGCCACCGGCCTCGATCATCGCGGGCGCGACCGCCTGGGCCGCGAAAAACATGTGCCGCAGGTTGGTCTGCATGCGTTCATCCCAATAGTCCGGCGTTACATCCTGCCACCCATGCCGATCGTCCCGTGCGGCGTTGTTGACCAGCACTTGGGCGGGGCCGAGCTGGGCCGTCAGATCGGCGAAGGCCGCCCGCAGTGCCGCAATGTCGCGTAGGTCGCAGGGAGCGAAGGCGTGGCGGTCATCGAGTGTCGACAGCAGGGTGTGGGAGGTATCCACGTCGAAATCGACAACGCCCACCCGCGCGCCCTGTTCTGCGAAGCTGCGCACGATCTCGGCCCCAATGCCAGACGCGCCACCGGTGACGAGGACGGTCTTGCCTTCAAGACTGGGGTAGGTGGCGAATTGGGTCATGGGAGCCTCGTGACTGTCCGGAGTGCCCCCGTGATAGCGCCAAAGCGGGCGAAACCCAACGGGGTGGTGCGGGCGCTAGTGACGCGCGCGTTTTCCCAGGAGCAGCGCAAAGACGAAGACCGCCCCCAGCGAGGTCGTGACCACGCCGACCGGCAGCTCCTGCGGGGCCAGCAGCAGGCGCGAGAGGATGTCCGACGCGGTCAGCAGCATCGCACCGATCAGCGCGGCGGTGGGCACCAGGCGGGTATGAAGCGGCCCGGCCAGCCCGCGTGCCAGGTGGGGCACCATCAGGCCGACGAAGCCGATCACGCCCGCGACCGAGACGAAGGTCGCCGTGGACAGGGCGGCAACAAGGAACATCATCATGCGTAGACGATGCACAGGCACGCCCAGGCTGGTCGCCGTGACATCTCCCGCCAAAAGTGCGTCCAGCCAGCGGCGGCGAAAGAGCGCATAGGCGAAGATCATGCCAAGGCCCAGCAGGACCAGGGGAAAGGTCTCCCACCGCGACAGGCCAAGCCCGCCGAGCATCCAGAAGATCACGGAATGGGCCGCGCGGCTATCGCCCGCGAAGATCAGGTAATTGGTAATGGCGGCGAACAGGAAGGACACGGCGAGGCCCGCCAGGATCAGTTTCTCGGGTGCGCTGGTGCGCAGGCGCTGCACCAGCGCCAGCACGATGCCTGAGGCGACGATACCGCCGCAGAAGGCGGCCAGCGGCAGGGTCCAGATGCCCAGCACATCGCCGGTGACGGTAATGACCAGCACGGCGCCGGCAGCGGCCCCCGAGGAGAGGCCGAACAGGAACGGGTCCGCCAGGTCATTGCGTGTGGTGGTTTGCAGTACGACGCCGACAATGCCCAGCCCCGCGCCGATGATGGCGGAAAACAGCGCGCGCGGCAGGCGCAGGTCAAAGATGATGCGGCCCATCGGGGTGGGGTCCGCGTCGCTCCAGCCAAGCCCCGTGGCGATGGCGGCGAAGACCTCGGCCAGGGGAATGGCGGTCGTGCCGTAGAGCACGGACAGAAGGATCAGGGCGACCAGAACGGCCGCCCCTCCCATCAGTATCAGGCCGAAACGACCCACTTCAGAACAGATCCGGGTGCATGGCTTTCGCTATGGCTTCGATCGCGTCGATATTCGCCGGGCCAGGGGTCAGCTCTTCGTAGCGCAGGCCGATCCAGCGCTCGTTTTTGACCGCGTCAATATGGGCCATGACCGGATGTTCCTGCAGGAACTTGAACGTGTCGGCGGCGCCATTGCCGGTCTGATAATCCAGCAGGACCAGGAACTCCGGGTTGGCGGCGGCGACGGCCTCCCACGAGGTGCGACCCCAGCTGGTGTCCATGTCATGGGTCACGTTGGTGCCCCCAGCCGCAGAGATCATCGCGTCGGGGATCGCGAACTTGCCCGAGGTAAAGGGCGCGTCCGCCGGGCCGTCCAGCAGGAAGACACGCGGCTTTTCGGCATCCGCCGTCTTGGCTTCGATCGCCGCCAGCTGCTCTTTCCAGCCGGAAACCAGCATCTCGGCCTTGTCGCTCACGTCCATGACCTCGCCCAGACGCAGCACGTCGCCAAACAGCAGGTCCATCGAGGCGACCGGGCGGCCTTCGTGCAGGTGCACGCAGCTTTCGGTCAGCACCATGGTCTGGATGCCGAAGGGGGCGAGCGTGTCCGGGGTCACGTCCCCGCCAGGTTTCATGCCGTAATACCAGCCAGCAAAGAACATGTCGGGCTCGGCGGCGACCAGGTTTTCCACCGTGGGGTATTTCGGCGCCAGCTCCGGGATGTCACCGCGCATGGCGTCGAAATCCGGGCTGGTCTTGTACCAGCCGGTAATGCCGGTCAGGCCGACGATCTTGTCTTGCAGACCCAGGGCAAAGGCCATGTCGGTCATGTTCATGTCATGCACGACAATGCGTTCGGGCGTCTTTTCGAACACCAGCGGCGCGCCGCAATTGTCCACCGTGACCTCGGCCGAGGCGGCCTGGGCCAGTCCCAGCAGCACGGCTGCGGGCAGGTACATCTTCATCCTCACTCACTCCTTCAGATGTGGATTTCTGTTTTTCGGATATCCAGCGTCGGGATCTGCCGGTCGCCATGGGGCAACAGCAGGTAATTGACGCCGAACGTGTCATGGACTGCCTGGGGGGTCAGAACCTCGGTAACCGAGCCGAACCCGGTCAGGCGGCTGTCCTTCATCAGGGCGACATGGGTCGCGAACTCCGGGATCATCACAAGGTCATGCACCACCATGATCACCGTCACCCCCAGCGCGGCCACCAGCGACAGCATGCGTCCCTTGGCATCGGGGTCGAGGTGGTTGGTCGGTTCATCCAGGAACAGGATCTGCGGCTTCTGTGCCAGGGCGCGGGCGATATGCGCCCGTTGACGTTCGCCACCCGACAAGCGGTCCATCGGCTTGTCGGCCAGCGCGGCAAGCCCGGTCAGGCCCAGGATGCGGTCCATGGCCTCGGCATGTTCAGTGGCAGAATGATCGGCCCAAATCGGCATTTGCCCCAAGGCCACGTACTCCCGCAGCTTCAACCGCCCATCCGGGGCCGAATGTTGGCTGACCAGGGCAATGCGGCGGGCCCGCTGCTCCAGCGGCATGTCACGCAGGCTCTGCCCTTCGATGGTCACGTCGCCCAGGGCGATTTCCTCGATCCCCGACAACAGGTTCAAAAGCGTGGTCTTGCCCGCCCCGTTTGGCCCGGCAATCGCCAGTCGAGCGCCGCGGGGCAGGTCGAACGAGACATCGCTGATCAGCCGGTCGCCGTTCAGCGCAAAATACTCCAGGTTATCGACACTCAAAAAATCATGCATGCGCCCACCCCCGCGACTTGTGCCCGGGCAGGCGGGCCAGGGTCTTGTCATAGAGCGCGCGCGGGCGCTCGGTTGCCGAGGTCCAACCGGTTTCATGCGCATCATATTGATGGGCGAACTCCGCAATGGCCGCGATATCCTCGTCCCCGGCGATGGGGCCGAACAGATAGGTGGCCTTGCCTGGCGCCTGAAAGCCGACGGCCACCGGGTGGTCGCATCCCGCCATGCAGTCAACCGGGCGGATGGTGAAGCCGGTTGGCAGTCGCGCTGTCAACGCAGCCCGCATTCGTGCCGCCGCAGTTGGCCCCGCACATGTCGTGCAGACCAACAAAGTGTGGTCTTGGTGATTATCTGTTTGGGACATGGTCGCCCCCGCTTGCCATCAAGCGCAGAACGAAGGTGCCCAGTTTGTCCTTACGCGAAAGACGTGTCATCCAGCCTCCTTCCAGAGCGCCCCGCTCCGGGTCAGTTTCAACTTGGATGGCAGGTCTCCTGACTTCGCGGGTCAAAGCTTGGTCGACCTTCCCGACCCCTTCGAGGTCAGTGGTATCTTCGACGTCGCTCACCGCTTACAGTTGCGGGGGCAGTCACGGAATTGGCGCCTGATGGCTACACCTCACCGTGTTCCCTTTTCATCCCGCGACCTTGGGTCTGGCGGGAACCATCAGCGCTACAGAAATCCGGCCTGCGGCAGTTTGTCAAGCATTGTGGACCTGCCAGCGCTGAAACACGCCGTAAAACGGGTGTTGTCCGGCCTTCGAGATATGTGCGGGCCTGGCAGGTCAACCGGGGGTGTCACTTCTACAGAATCACCTCACATCACGGGCGCCAGGTGGGCGGTCAGCAGCACGGCGATGATCATCAGTTCGACCAGCAGCGGCAGCAGCATGGACGGAGCCGGGGTCGGTGACATCCACCAGCACGATCTGAAAGATCTTGCGACCGGTTTCGGCCCGAGGCTGCTACTCTTGGCAATCGTGGCGAATGACCGCAGGCAGCCCAAAGCGGTCGTGACCGTCCTTCACCCAGGGCGGGAAGCGGTCTTTTGCTGCGATTAGCCTCAAGGTCAGCTAGGTGGACCGCAGCAGTCATTTGCCGGTTCCCCCATGAATACTGCCTTCATGGTCCAGGCAGCATCCCAGAAATGAGTTGAGCTTGGAGAGCTCAAGCCGACGCCGGCAATGCGATCAGCAAAACTCTGCAATCTGATCGATGCGAGCAAGTGAAGGAGCAAACGGGCAAAGGTGCGAGCCGTTGTACCGCAGTGCCTTGTTTACTCAGGTGCCAGCGTGTTTACTAATGTGATGGATCCGCGGCATCGGGTCGCCATTATAGCTACAGAACGGAATATAGCTTTGTCCGATGAGCTTTTCACAACCAGTAAATCAGACCTGTTGTCCGACGCCAGCGGACGTCTATCGCGCGCTGATGCCTTCGCGCGAGCCCGGGCCGTCGCTGATGCTCTTGAAGTTGCTGGCCTGAAACCGGGGGACAGGGTCGCGCTTCTTTGCCGTTCCCCCGCTGACGCCATCATCGGGTTCATTGCCACGCTGATGACGGAGTTCGTTGCGGTTCCCGTTCACCCGTCCTCTCCACCGGCCGCCACGGCAGGGCTGCTCGTCGCCAGCGGCGCGGCGGCGATGATCAGTGACCACGGGGACTTCGCCGACTTGACCGGCGCAGACACCATCGCGCACATAAGCTCCCGCCTCGATCCCGTGGCCTGCCATGCCCCGACACTGTCAGGCAGCGCGGACCAGATCGCCGCGTTGCTCTACACATCCGGTACCACCGGCGCCCCCAAGGGCGTAACCATCACGCTTGGCAATCTCCTTGCGATGACCGACCGGCTGGTGCACGACTTCTTCCGAGTCGATGACACGGACACGCTCCTATTGGCCGCGCCACTTGCGAATGTCTACGGAACCGCCCTTGTCGCAACGGCGCTGCGGGCCGGCGCCACCTTGTCGATACCTGCTGTACCGCGGCCGGACACGATCCTGGAGGCGATGCGCCGCGACAAGGTCACGTTCATGGCTGGCGTGCCGATGGTGGGCGGCATGATGCTCAAGGCCACCGGAGACACCAAGAACCCCTTGCCTGATCTGAAGCGGGTGCTTCTCGCGGGCACAAAGCTGGACCCCAACATGGCCAATGCGATTGCCCGGCGCTTTGATTGCGAAGTCATGACCGGTTACGCAATGACCGAAGCCGTTCCCCTGGCCATGATGCTGGATACAGCGCAGCTTGGCGGTGGGAATGTCGGGAGTGTTGCAAAGGGCGTTGAGATGCGGATTGTCGACACGGGTTTCGCCCCCGTCAAACCGGGTGAGCCTGGTGAAATCCTGGTGCGTGGGGCGGTTGTGACGCCGGGGTACTGGCAAAATGACACTGCCAACGCCGCAGCCTTCCATGACGGCTGGTTCCGCACAGGCGATATAGGTCGTATTGACGCCGACGGTCACCTTGAACTCATCGACAGGCTAAAGGAAATCATCAAGACCGCAGGCAATACCGTCTATCCATCAGAGATCGAGTCGGTGTTGCGCGATCACCCCGGGGTCGGCGAAGCGGCGGTCATCGCCCAGCCCCACGACGGGGTTGGCGAAATCGTGGTCGGTTACTTCACGGGCACACCGGAACTCGACACCAAGGCGCTGCGGACATGGTGCCAGGACCGTCTTGTAAGCTGGAAGGTCCCGCGCAGGTTGGTACAGGTTGGGGCGATGCCCATGACGCCATCTGGCAAGATTTCCAAGGCGCAGCTGCGGATGGAGCAAGGACGCTCGGCATGACGCAAGCGATGCCAAGCGCTGAAGCAAAAGTCCACCAAGCCCTTCTCGGCAACGATCCAGGGCTGGCGCAGTCGATGCTTGACCAATCAGGGGACGAAATCAATGCCCGTCAGGGCGCGCTTCTGCAGGCGCGTATACATCTGCGAGCAGGAACTCCCGAGGCTGCTATAGAGGTGTTGCGCGGCATGGAAACGCCGAGACCCGCTGAACTGCGGGTCATCGCGTGGGCTTACTATCAAAGCGGTGATGCCCGGGCCGCGCTGGATGCGATCGACGCTGCGATCAAGGCAGATGACAAGCCGGCCAAAGAAACCGACGCCCTGCTGCGACTCCGTGCGGCAACGGATCTTGGAGACCGGGCCCAGGTCACCAATATCGCCGAACAGGCGCTGGCTGCGCATCCCGGCAACCCGGCATTGCGGCGGCAATCGACATTGTCGTTTCTCGCTGTTGGCGCCATTGATGAGACAGCGGATTTGATCGCGACCTTGACGGTCGATGACAAGGTCCCCCACAGTGCCTTCATTGATTTTATCGAACGTGGTCTGCGTCATGGCCACGCAGCCGCAATCATCAAGGGCATGCCTGCAATAGAACGCTTGTCGAACAACCGCTTCGACATGTACTTGAGGCGGGCCTGGGCCACCTTTTCCGACGAAGAAAAGCAGGGCAGCCTTTCGACCACGTTGGCCGATGTCGCCATTTGTGCTGGGTCGCCGACATTGCTTTCCGCTGCTAGCAACCTCCTGATAAATGACGGCAAGTCCGAAACCGCACTCGATCTGGTGCGTCAGTATCGGGCTCGGCATGGCGCTTCACCGGATCGCGGCCTTGATCAGCACAAGAAAACCCGCCCCCACGCGGATGTGGACCACGCGGTACCACATGGCGATCTGCTCCGGAAATGGCTGGGCTTGCCCGTGGAGGCGCCGGGCGCATGGGCGCGTTCTGTCTGGCAGGGAGCGACCGACCGCAAGGAGATCAAGGCTCGCCTGCAAGCAGACCCTGCTGCCTGGACCAACTTCATGGAATCCCTTGAGATGGCTGATCTGGGGCATTTGCGTGCACTCGCCGAAACCAGGGCCCCTGCTATTCTGGCCACCACACATGCGGGGGTCCTAATGGGCACCCTGGCACAGCTCGAGAAGAACAGTATTCCTGTCGAGATCGTCGGGGGCAACTTCGTCATGTCTCGGCTCCTGGATGGTGGAAACCGCCTGAACTCGATCCCAAAGGACCAAAGCCCGACCGCAACCGCTCGCGTCCTGATGCGCCACATCCAGGAGAGGCGGATCGTCGGACTGGCATGCGACGGCACGCTGGGAAGTCAATTGCATCGGACGGTCCACGAGCGGGTGAACTTTGCGCTTCCGGATTCCATTCCGCAGCTTGCACATCGGTTCGGTCTGCCGATCGTCTGGGTGGCAAGCTACTGGAAGGGCGCCAGGATCGTCTGTGACTGCGAGCCCGGGCCAGGGGTTGCAGCAAATGAGAGCTTCGAAGCTTTCCGCCAGAGATGGTTTGACTTCGCGCTGGACCGGATAAGGTCGATTTGCATTGCCTCGGGTCAGAACGTTATGCCCATAGCACGCCTAATCCAGGAAGAGGCAGTCACCTGACCGTCCCCATCGCCTTGGACGGTCTGCTGCTGCATTGTTGTTGAACCACCTGATCCTCCGTTTCCCAACTGTGGGTGCAGACCACTTCAATGAGGGAGGCTCAATACTGCCTGATAGGAGCAGCTATTCCTGACTCATTAAAGTTCAACGCGTCGCATCCGCCCTTTCCTGCAGGTTTCATCTTGAACTCTCTTCAGCAGATCACTTGTTGATTCCCAGACTGCAGAATACCGCTGGCATCTGCTGTCCCTCATAAGGAAGGACCGGAGTAGGGGAACGCCATAGCGGACCTTTCTAAAGGTCGGGCTGCTTGTCCGCTGTGGGCCGTCGTGTGACTTTGCAAACGCCGCGATCTGCGCATACCAGCAATTCACGCGATGCGCAGCGAACGTCCGCTAACCGCCCGACTCTCCAGTTCAACAGCCGTGGATGTCTCGATGTGGGAACAAGGGATCATTGATCAGGTGAAATGACAGAGATGCCCACGGAACGCGACGGAGGCCAAGCACTCTTACTTACCTGCCCTCTGAATTGATGATGATCTGGGAAACTAGCTAGTCAACAAAATGGAACAACTATGCTTCCAAAATGGAAGACCAATGCTTCATGCTCCAATTGTTGGCCTTTGAAGCATAGGTTTTCCATTGCAGGGCATGATTTCCTGAACAGATCTTGTCATGAGCTCCAAAACCCCCTGAAGTTCTTAACTTTTTTGAAGCAAAGATTTTCCTTTCCGCAGGCAATAGAAAAGGGCCGGCCTAGGTCGACCCAGCTATTCGCATTGTCTGGGTGGGCTACCTATTATCTACCCAACAGAGCAGCTGCAGGAGTAGCCTGTACATCAACCTGAGTCCGCTTTGTGCAGGGAACGCCGCTTGCAACGCTTACCAAACAAGCTAGACCAGTGACGTTGCAGGTTCGCCTAACATCACTGGAGATCTGATGATTTACTATGACAAGTTTGAGACGTGGGCGGGGGATTTCCGCGACCTGATAGTTGATCTGGTGGGTAAGCATGTAGTTGGTAACCTCGCTGCATCTAGTTTCGAGTATGTTGAAGATGCAGGAGACTATTTGGCCACCCATACGGACATTTTAACCGCCTCAAGCGAAATTCAGAGTTGGCTTCAGTCACGTGAGTTTTGTGTTTTCCATGGAACGAGATTGTTACCCGAAGAAATTCTCTCTGTGCAACGGACAGGGCTGCAACCCCTAAGAGCCACAGACCGCGAACAACGCCTCAGAGAAATCCTTGATCGCCATCCCAAATGGTTTTCTGTAAAAGACAAACTCTGTGAAGTGCTTGCAGATGTTGGTCCTGGGGAAAAGCAAGGCCGGAGAGAAAGGCAAGTCCATTTTAGCCTTTCTAGGTCAGGTCTAGTCAATGGTTTCGACCATTACTTGACCCACGGGTCTGAGTTTGATCAGCACGTTGTGCGGCGTTTGTTTGGTGATCGATCAGGCCTTCAGCTGCTGAACTCTGAGACTGTTCCTATCCTTGTTCATGTCCGCATCAATGGTGGGGAGCTCATTCGAGGAACTCACCCATACTCCAGCTATTCCGACGTCGTCGACATGGGCGAAATCCCTGGGCTTGCGCGGACCTTTCTGGACGCTTGGGCATTCAAAACAGCGAAACCAAGCTTTGAAATCGCAAAGCTACAAACCGACTGTTGCATGATGCAGCAGGTCGCAACCCCGCCCGAGCGGATCCTCAATATCGAAAAGCTTGGTGATTTGGCGGCTGTCTAAGTCCCGAGCAGAACCCCAAGCCAGATGCCCGCTGCGGACTGGCAGCGGCACACTGCGATCGCAGCACTCGGCTTGCAAGGCAGCGACCTATCGGGGGCGAAGCTACTGTTTGCTACTTGCAGCAAGCCACGCGGGTTCCATCACGACCTACGCCATCGCAAAGGTGGCCCTGATGCCCAGTCCAATCCATAACGTATTGGCATTTTAGTCCTTGGCTTGCACACAACCCAGCCCAATGATCATGCCCATCTATGACCCTTGTGAAACCGCCTGTGTGATCGATTAGTTCGCTGTCTCTATCCGCAGGACCTTTGTGATTAGCGAAGCCGTACCAGGTACAACCCGACTTCGCTGGTTTGCCATCGGTCAAACACGTACCAACACAAAAATCATAACTGCCTTGGCAGCCACCTGTTGTCTGAAGGCAGTGGGACCAGCGATTGAAGCATTCGCTTTGACAGGTCTGATCGAGCGTACCCGCGCTGACTGAAACTGAAGTAAGTACCCAAATAACTGTGCTGTAAAGAAGCGCTTTCATGAACTCTCTCCTTTAAAATAGGTCGTTCCCCCAAGTCGCTGTTAGTATAATGCCTTTTGGCATTGGGGCAAAAATGTCTTCTTAGCTCAGGTCGCGTGAGGTTCTACACATGGGATTGGGAACGCTACGACGCTTTGACTGAATTTGTGAGATTTTCCGCGTCGATTCAGTTGATCCTCCCCCACTGAAGTGGTCCGCCCCTATAGTTAGGAAACGGAGGATCAAAGATGGGAATTAAACGCCACAAACCGGAAGAGATTGTCACGAAGTTGCGGCAGGTTGAGGTGCTATGCGGCCAAGGGATGCCGCGAGTTGATGCGATCCGCCAGGTGCAGATAACCGAGCAGACGTTTTACCGCTGGCGTAAGCAATATGGCGGTATGGGAACCGACCAACTGAAAGAACTCAAACGGCTCCAGAAAGAGAATGATCGCTTGCGCCGGGCCGTGTCCGACCTGACGCTGGACAAGCTGATCCTATCGGAGGCCGCACGGGGAAACTACTGAGCCCTTCGCGTCGCCGCGCCTGCGTTGAGCATGTGCGAAGCCAGTTTCACATCTCAGAGCGTCGCGCTTGTCGTGTCTTGGGACAGCATCGATCCACACAAAGACGGATGCCTGTTGGGCGTGCTGACGAAGATCGCCTGGTGGCCGACATGATCGCGCTGACGCGCCAGTATGGTCGCTATGGTTATCGCCGGATCGCCGCTTTGCTGAGAGATGCAGGCTGGCTGGTGAACGACAAGCGTGTCGAACGTCTGTGGCGACGCGAGGGGCTCAAAGTACCGATGAAGCAACCCAAAAAAGGGCGGCTCTGGCTGAATGACGGTTCTTGCGTCCGGCTGCGACCGAAGTATCGCAATCATGTCTGGAGCTATGACTTCGTTCATCATCGAACGGATGATGGAAAGGTGTTTCGCACCCTCAACATCTTGGATGAATATAGTCGGGAATGTCTGGCGATCCGTGTGCAGCGGAAGTTGAACTCGACCGAGGTCATCGACGCGCTGACGGACCTGTTCATCCTGCGTGGTGTCCCTGCTTTCATTCGCTCCGATAACGGCCCTGAGTTTATCGCACAGTCTGTCCGGGACTGGATTGCAGCCGTCGGAGCCAAGACCGCTTACATTGAACCGGGATCACCATGGGAGAATGGATACTGTGAAAGCTTCAATGCCCGGTTCCGCGACGAGCTGCTCAATGGTGAAGTCTTCTACAGCTTACGGGAGGCGCAAATCCTGATTGAACAATGGAGGAAGCACTACAACACCAAACGGCCACATAGTGCCTTGGGCTACCGCCCACCGGCCCCGGAAACCATCGTCCCGATGGAACCCAGGCCAATCATGCACTAACATTCAGACTGGACCACTTAGGTGGGGCTGATCAGTTCCATACACGACGGTGCGATCATAACTCCTAAGTGACTCAAAAAGTTCAGCCCCACCAGGCAAATTATAGATAGTATTCAAATGAGATGTTAGAACCGTCTCGTCTTCCGGGGAAATGCCGATCACAAACGAGATAAACCCCTCGTCAATCAAAGCCTGAATAGACATTTGTTTTTCCTCTAATTATTTCGTCATCTTATCGAAAGGGGGGCAGCCCTGTAGGGCTGCCCATCCTCGCGGCATTTGTAGGTTAAGCCCCTAGCATGCCGGACTGTGCCAATTGAAATATCATCCTTCGAGCAACGGTGCTCGGCTATTCCGAATTCAGGCAGCCAGACATAGAGGTGCAGGCTAGTGATTGATCTGGCGACGATTGGCGGATCAGATCGTTCCGCAGCTAGCACACAATCTGCCAGCCAGACAGCGGACGTGCCGCCGAGGATCGAGCACAGCACCTCGCGCCCGACCAACCATTCAGCAAATCGGTCATAGTCTCGAATGTGCAAGCCCCAAAGGTCAATCGTTGCGCCATTGTCCAGCAACAGTAGCCCAGCTTCATCTACCTCTTGGACTTTGCCGCTGGTAACGCCGCCCTTAGTTGTTGCGCCCGAAGCAATCTGGCTGAAGGCGGCTTGCGCACTCAACAGGCAAACTGCAAGCCCAAGAACGATGACTGAATTAAGGGGCCGTCGGCCTGTGCCACAACCAGCCTCCGTGTTTGTTTCGTCCGTCGGCCACGTCGCCTGAGCGGCCCTTGTACTTGACGTACTGGTCAAAGACAGGGAGAGAGACACAGACCTCTTGCCGAGCAATCTTTGTGCCAGACTTAGCAAGACGCTAAACGAAAGGTCGCTAACCTTCTCTAAAAAATAACGCACGATCAACATCCGCCCCTTAAACAATACATACGTCTGTGAGCCGACGGCACAAACGAAAACTTCATTTCCGCAAGTTATAATTCTGACTGTTGGGGTCAACGGTCATTATGCCGCAAGTTGCATCCTCATTAGCTCTTTCTTACCGCCATCCAGCGTGCGATCCACCCAACTCTCTTCAATGTAGTCGCCATCAAACAGAAGCCTTGGCTCGCGCCAGCAGAGCTCGGCGATGTTTTTCTCGCTGCGCAAGCCTTCCAGAACGATCCGGGTTTCTTTCTCATACACGCTACTTGGTGGTCTTGGAGAGCGAAATACCATCCTTTACAAAACCAGTTTAGATACCCCACAGGGCCTGACGAAGCTGTTCATTGAGGGCGGTTGTCTGATGGGTGCGACATGTCGGAGCAGCCAGCATTCATCTGTTGAGGCAGGTCATGGCTCTGTGCAGGATATCAGCCATTAGACAAAGACATTGAAAGGATCGGCATTATGTCCGAGCAAATGCGTTCATATAGCACCGCGCGCAGGTTATTCTCCATTCTCGAGTTCGGCGGCCGGGTGATCATCGCTATCGGTCTCATCGTGGGATACATCCTTGCGGCATCGGTCGAAACCTATGTCTCGGATGGGACTAAAATTCTCCTGTTTCTTCTCGTTGGTCTCGGCGCCTCCTTCATTGGCCTCATCGTGATTGGCGCCGTTCAGAACTGGCGCGCCGGTGTGGACTCGGCGGAGTACAATCAGCAGATGCTGAAAGTGGCGCGTGACCAGTTGGCGGTGTCCAGACAGGCCCTGAGACAAGGTACCACTCAGCCCCAGGGCTTTGCCGCCGCGACACAGGACACGCCTCCAACCAGCCGACACGGTTTCGCGGCGGACAGGCGCCAAGCGACGGCGCCGCCTCGGCCTGAACCACAGAGCCAGCCTCAGGCACAGGCCCGCGCCCAACCCCAACCGAACGGGGCCGAGACCATCGCATACAAGGGCAAGACCATCGAGATCAGAAACGGCGCCTATGCCTACAACAGCCTTCGTTTCGAAACCCTGGAAGAGGCACAGGCCTATATCGACGAACCCGGAATGAGGTCCTTGCCAGAGCCCTTCCGAGCCCCCGAATGATCCCCATAGGCACCCCCAACCCCTATGTGTATCGCCTATGTGTATTCAGCCCGGAACATTGATGCACATAGCTGACCAGAAAGAGGCCCATTCAAACCGTGACTTCATCCGCTTTCGCGTCTTCACCCACCACCCCAAATTGCAAGATAGCCTGCCCGGCTTAACCCCATGCGTATTTCAATAGACCATCACACCCTTCGCAAAGGCTGGCTCTTCAAGACGACCTTCTATGAGGTCCATCTCTCTGTTGCCTTTACCCATGAAGAGAAACAGATCATCCGGCAAAGGGGACTGCTCAAGACCAAGCTCGTGGATCGGCGTCCCGCCAATGCCCGGGTAGATGATCGCGATGAGAAGTTCGAGCTGCGCGTCGAACATCTGATGGATGGGCGCGTGGATCGCTTCCTCTGCGCCACGCCATCTCAGGCCAAGATCTATGAAGAAGATCTTCTCGCAGTGCTCGCTCAGATGAAGCTCTGGCTTGATGACAATGCCGAGACCGGCAGCCGGACGTGATCCTCCCCCACTGAAGTGGTCCGCCCCTATAGTTAGGAAACGGAGGATCAAAGATGGGAATTAATCGCCACAAACCGGAAGAGATTGTCACGAAGTTGCGGCAGGTTGAGGTGCTATGCGGCCAAGGGATGCCGCGAGTTGATGCGATCCGCCAGGTGCAGATAACCGAGCAGACGTTTTACCGCTGGCGTAAGCAATATGGCGGTATGGGAACCGACCAACTGAAAGAACTCAAACGGCTCCAGAAAGAGAATGATCGCTTGCGCCGGGCCGTGTCCGACCTGACGCTGGACAAGCTGATCCTATCGGAGGCCGCACGGGGAAACTACTGAGCCCTTCGCGTCGCCGCGCCTGCGTTGAGCATGTGCGAAGCCAGTTTCACATCTCAGAGCGTCGCGCTTGTCGTGTCTTGGGACAGCATCGATCCACACAAAGACGGATGCCTGTTGGGCGTGCTGACGAAGATCGCCTGGTGGCCGACATGATCGCGCTGACGCGCCAGTATGGTCGCTATGGTTATCGCCGGATCGCCGCTTTGCTGAGAGATGCAGGCTGGCTGGTGAACGACAAGCGTGTCGAACGTCTGTGGCGACGCGAGGGGCTCAAAGTACCGATGAAGCAACCCAAAAAAGGGCGGCTCTGGCTGAATGACGGTTCTTGCGTCCGGCTGCGACCGAAGTATCGCAATCATGTCTGGAGCTATGACTTCGTTCATCATCGAACGGATGATGGAAAGGTGTTTCGCACCCTCAACATCTTGGATGAATATAGTCGGGAATGTCTGGCGATCCGTGTGCAGCGGAAGTTGAACTCGACCGAGGTCATCGACGCGCTGACGGACCTGTTCATCCTGCGTGGTGTCCCTGCTTTCATTCGCTCCGATAACGGCCCTGAGTTTATCGCACAGTCTGTCCGGGACTGGATTGCAGCCGTCGGAGCCAAGACCGCTTACATTGAACCGGGATCACCATGGGAGAATGGATACTGTGAAAGCTTCAATGCCCGGTTCCGCGACGAGCTGCTCAATGGTGAAGTCTTCTACAGCTTACGGGAGGCGCAAATCCTGATTGAACAATGGAGGAAGCACTACAACACCAAACGGCCACATAGTGCCTTGGGCTACCGCCCACCGGCCCCGGAAACCATCGTCCCGATGGAACCCAGGCCAATCATGCACTAACATTCAGACTGGACCACTTAGGTGGGGCTGATCAAGAGGTCCGTAACTGGATACTTCCTTTGTTCCTTCTCGGAAACAACCGTCGACAATACGCTCTGCCGCACCAGCGGCGAACACCCCTCTAGCTTCTCAAGAAACCGCTCCTGCCTGATCCGGCTTATGAACACCCAAAGCACCAAAAGATTGGCCTTGAGGCCGTAGTGGTTGCGATGGACACCGCGTTCCAGAATCTCGGCATATTGATCGACTGACCGTGCCAGGCTTTTTCGCGCGGCTTTCGATTGGATCGGTTCGGTGCCGCGATCCACCTCCAAAGCGAAGGCGCGGAAACTGCCACCATAGTCGAGGGCGAAAAGTTGATCCGGGATCAGCTTGCCTCGGTTCAGCGGGATTTCGTATGAGGCATTGCGTTTGGCCAGGATGGTGTGGGCTGGGATGTAGCGCACGCTCTGCCTGGCAGCCGCAATGTCGATGGAGCTGGTCACACAGGACGTGGCATAGCCGTGCCACCAATGGCCAGTGGGTCGCACCGTGGGTTCAGCAATGCCGAGGTCATTGAGGTGATCCTTCGCCGCTTTCGTCAGATCATAGATATAGGGATTGAAGTCAGCCTGTTCGGTGGCACGCTGTTGTGGTGGAAGACACAGGAAACCACCGGCGCGCAGTTTCTGCATTTGCCGAAGTGCCGTGTCTTTGCAGCGGTGTGTGTCCCGGGTCAGTTCATAGAGATATTGGGAGGACTGAGGTCCGTGGCGTTCAATGTGTTTCAGCCAGCGGATCTCTCTGGCCGTTGGTCGCACATCTGGTTGCGATGCAATCCGGTAAAACGTCGATCTGCCGATGCTGTCGGTCATCTTCATGGGCTGAACACTAGCCGGGATCACAGTTCCGGAGAACGAGAAGTTGGATCATCGTCCTGATTTTCTTCAGGTTTATCCTGGTTTTGGTGATTTGCTGGTTCGCTATGTTCCGGTTTGTCCTGCCATGGGGAGGCATAGGTTCTTCGGCTGTGTTCGCGGATGGCTTTCAACTCGTCTTTGGTTGTACGGGGTCGATTTTCCAACACAAAGAATGGAAAGCTGATCGGCACGGCAGATTGGGTGAGACCGCGCACAAAAGTGGCAAATGTGCCTTTGGGTTGTTTCTGGATGATCTCCGGTGTGCTGGCCATTTGACCGGCCAGGGCGCGCGCATCTCTGGCCGAGACACCGCCTGCCAGCTTGATCGAGGTGTTGGCTTCAAAGGCTTCCTGGAGGCCACTCGACAGTTGCCCCAGATATTGGTGCGCCATGATCATGCCGACCTTGTATTTGCGCGCCTGACTGAGAATGACGCCGATATTCTGATCGAAGTAGTCCTGGGCTTCATCAACATAGACCATCACCGGCAGGCGGTCATGACCTGGCAGGGTGGCGCGTTCCTGAGCCGCCTGGGCAATCAGCGCAATGAAGAACCGCCCGAAGATCTCCGTGCCTTGTTCTTTGAGCAGGCTCTTTGAGGTGTTGATCAGGATCAGCTTGCCCGCATTCATCTCGGTGAACATGTCGAGCTTTGATTGTGGGTGGGAAAACATGCGCTCAAAGGTCTGGTTTTCGAGCACGCCATAAAGGCGGCGCAGAACCTGTGTCTTGGTGTTGGTGAACTCTTTGCTGTCAAACTCGGTCTCAAAGAAACGCCGAGGCGTGCCGTCGAGCTTTGCAATGTGCTCCTGGTAGGCGTCCGTGCCGCCGGGTTCCATCAACTCGCGGAGCGTGTGAATGGTGGCATCAGGAATATGGAACATCAGCCGGGTCACATAGCGGAAGACCACGCTCTGTTTGGCGGTCATGCCCGCCGAGAGAAGCGATCCCAGCACGAAGTCATAAAGCTCGATGATCGAGTTGGTGAGGCGTTCACGCTCCAGGGCGTCGTAGTTTTGGAGCCGCTCTTGCCCCACGGAGAAGAGATTGAGGCTGACGGGGAAGGCGATGTCCTCTGGATCAATCAATACGATCTGTTCCGGTGGCAGGTGCTTGGCCTTGAGAATCGTATTGATCAGATCGCCCTGGCTGTCGATCACGACAACAGACTTGTCCCCTCTGGCGACCTCTTCCAGATCTCTGGCAATGAAATACTGCAGCGTTTGGGTTTTGCCGTGACCCGATCCTGCCACGATATGGCTGTGTTCAAATCGGCGCTCTTCCGGGATTTCAAACGGGGTTTTGAGCGCGAAGAGCTCTTTCAGGAACGTGCCGGACAGGTAGGTGCCAACCACATCATCGCCCTTGTAGTCGCGCGGGAAGACCGGTTGGCTGCGGTGGGTCTTAGCAAGATTTGCATCAAGCCGTTCGCGCAGCCGCTTGAAGTGGTTGTAGTCATTGTCCTGGAAGAAGGGGGCAATCACGTTCTGCACGGCATTGCCAAGCGGGTGAACGAACTGGGTCACCTCAACCAGCACATCGCCATCAATCGGTGGCACCGCCTCGGCAAACGTGGCCAGGCTCTCGGAGATCACCTCTAAGGCTGACAGCACCATCACCCGATCACTACGCGCCTGGCCTGCCCGGGCCAGCATGTCGCGATAGCGGGCACCTTCTACCGTGTTGCAGAGCGCCGGGGGTGGCGGGATGTCCGGCTGCAAGCCTTCCGCTTCGAACAGGCCCCGACCGATTTCAAGGAGCTGCAGTTTCAGATGGTCCGGCGTGTCCGGTGGCCAGTGATGCGCCAGGGCTGTGTTGATCTCTTCATCCGAGAGTTGTGCTGTGCCTGAGAGAGCGTGGCGGTACAGCAGGTCAGTTTCCTCCCGGGCAAGACGTTCCAGACGGGCGGGGCTTTCCAGATACATGCGGATACCGACATAGAGAACCGCGCCCAAAATCAGGAAAGGCGTCACAATGATCGCCAAGGCCAGAAACAGCGCCACTATGACGAAGGTGACATAAGTGCCAAAGAAACCATCCAGCGGAGACGTGCTCATCAGAGTTCCACCACGGTGCGGCTGCCAGTCTCGGCGTTGTCATCCAGCCAAGCCTTCATCTGGGTGAGCATTGCCAGTAGTTCTTCCTCATAGATCTTGGATTGCGAAGGTGTGGCGCAGAGAAAGCGATCCGTGCGTCCATCCATCAGATGTTCAACCCGCAGCTCGAACTTCTCATCGCGATCATCCACCTTGGCATTGGCCGGGCGACGATCCACCAGCTTGGTTTTCACAAGTCCCCTTTGGCGGATGATTTGCTTCTCCTCGTGGGTAAAGGCGACAGTGAGATGAACCTCGTGAAAGGTCTTCTTCAGCAGAAGCCCTTTGCGGATGGTGTGATGATCGATGGAGATACGCATCAGGTTAAGCCGGGCAGGCTACTTTGCAATTTGGGGCGGCGGGTGAAGACGCGAAAGCGGATGAAGTCATGGTTTGAAAGGGCCTCGTTTTGTTCAGCTATGTGGCCCGATGTTCCGGGCTGAACACACATACGGAATACCCATAGGGGTTGGGGGTTCGTATGGGGGTCATTCCGGCACTCGGAAGGGCTCCGGCAACGACTTTGAAGCGTAGGTATCGATATAGTGCTGGGCCTTTTCCAGGCTCTTGAACGGGATGCCGTCGTACGAGTAGGTGTCGCCTTCAACGAGGATAGTCTTCCCACTGTGTTCGATCTTCTGTCCCGCACTTGTTTGAGGCTCGGGTTGTACTTTTGGCGCCCGGGAGGCCTCACGCTTTTCCGCTGAAAAGCTGCGACGGTTGGCAATTGGGCTTTCCTCCGTCTTAGCGGCATAGCCGTGCGGCGAGCTGTTGTTCTGTTTCAAGCCCTGCTTGGAAACGGCCAGTTGGTCACGCGCCACCTTGAGCATCTGTTGATTGTATTCGGCGCTATCGACACCAGCGCGCCAGTGTTGCACTGCCCCTACAAAGAACAGGCCGACCAGTGAGCTGCTGGCCCCCATGAGAAAGAGAAGCACTTTTTGGGAGTCGGGCACGTAACGTCCAGCGCTGCCAGCCAGCGTAAAGCCAGCAATGATCCCGACAACCACTACAAGCCAACCGACAATCTCCAGAATAGAAAACAACGTGCGTGCCACGCCGTATGAACGCATTTGCTCGGACATTTTGCTGGTCCTTTGAATAGAATTTCCTAATGGAAAACATCCTGCACAGCAGCCATGATCTCTCAATAGTTGAAACGGACATGCTCCATCATGTCGCACCCGAAGAAAAAAACCGCCCTCATCGAGGACGGTTGAGAAGGGGCTGGATTCAAGAACCTGATTTCGTGTCGGCAATCACCCCAGCATCGCGCGCCAGAGCGAGCGCCTCAAAGCACACCACATTGTGCCCTTCGCTTTCCCATGGCTTTATTGGCCTCGGCACCAGCCCGGCCAAATCTGGAAACTGTTCTCCGAAGGCAGCGGCCTCTACATAGACATTGTCGAACCGCCTTTTACGCTCAACGATGAAATGGATGAGCGGCAACTCTTCACCGACCGCCTGGAAGGCTTTCAACACCGCGATCTGTCGCTTGCCCTTTCTGGTCGCCGTGTCCGGGTTCTCACTTACCAACACATCGGGTTTGTGTTCGTCGATCCAGCTCCGCAGTTTCTCGGCGGCTCTCTCCGGCGTCTTGTGTTTCTTCCCGACCGCATCCCAAGTCACCGGAATGCCATCCTCAAACACCACACAAGCGATCCGTTTTGTGCGCACCGCCACCGCCAGCACCCGCTTTCCGCTAGCGGTCATGTTCCGTCCCGCTTTCGTCTAATAATCGCTGCTGCAGACGCTCAAGCGTCTGTACCCGGTTGTGGTGGCCCGGGATGGATTTTTCTGGCTCCGGCAGGTTGCTCAGACGCTGATCCAGCTTTTTGCGTATCTCATCGAATATTGCCCCATAGAGGCTTTCGAAGTTCTTCCCGTAGACAAGAGAAAGGGTGCAGATTTCCCGTATCGTCGGCAGGCGCTGGCCACGTTCTAATTGGCTGATCCGGTATTCGGATCCACCGATAAGGTGACCGCAATCCTTCTGGGTCAGGCCGGACATCTTACGCGCGGCCTTAAGATCAAAAATGAACTCATCAAACATACTTGGTTTGGTTAGCGAATAACGGACTCCATGGTAGCCCCTCGCTCCACGTCGGGAAACTGGTGACGGGTTGCAGTGTTTGAAAACGGGTTTTGCCGGTTCCAACCGAGATCGGATCCTGGCTGAGGGATCGAGAAGCGAAAGGGCAAAGCCCCTTTCGCCTCGCCAGGACCCGCCCCTGCAGACCGGCGGCAAAACCCGTTTTCACCATTTCCCTACGGGTATTTTTGCGCATTTTGCTACCCCGCGCCAGACGGGCCGACCCGTAGTTTCACGCAAGTCGAAAAGAACAGCCCACCCTTTTCAGGATGGGCTGAATGCCGCGACCCGTTCCCTGGGCGCCTAGTATTCGCTCGCCAGCATGATTGTCAGCACCCGATGGGTCAAATGCGGGTTGGCAGCATCCGGCGAATGCCATTTCATCTGATGATCGAACGGATCGATCTTCCAAAACAGCTTCTCACCATCCACCTCAAACGCACCAAAATCATGCTCTCCGCGAGGGTCATTGTCCTCGGAGAAGTCGTCATAGGCGATGACGGCACGGCCTGCTTTAGCTAAGAACGCTTCACCCATGGATTGGACGCCACAGGTTACAACAACCGTTGCGTGATCGAGTTCGCCATGACGCAAAGCGTCATTGAGTCGGGCAATGCGTTTGGTGCGAAATTCTTCGTCCACCTTCCAGACCGGGTTCGTTTGACCACCGCACTTGTCGCAGGCGAACTCGTCAAAGGTAGTCTTCAGCACCCAGTCATGAAAGGTGACACTCCACTCCGCCCAGGCATCCCGCACCACCTGTGGTGATCCACAAATGCTGCAGGTGGGGTAGGCGCCGATTAGTTCCCAGGTTTCGATGTCTTTTGGCATGTCTCTCTCCTCGCGCTTGCATGGGCCTGACCAGTTCAGACCCATGCGCCGCGAGGCGAGGCAGGAACGCTCCAATGAAATTGTGCGGCAGATCGGATTGACCGAAAAGACGGACCCACTTGCATTTGCTGCAAGTTGCGATTTCCTGCGTACGGAGCCGTCTGGAAGCTGAACACTCCGAGGTGCAGAATAACTGGGTGAGATTTTCCCTGGAAAACGTAACGACCCTGGGGCTGGCCTTTCGAAACAGCGGCAGCTTTCCTTTTGGCATCCGCCTGCAGGACCGCCTGTCGCACCTATACATCATCGGTCAGACCGGAACGGGCAAATCCACTCTGATCGAGCACATGGCCCGGCAGGATGCTGCTGCTGGTATCGGGTTCTGTGTGATTGATCCCCATGGCGATCTGGCAGAGCATCTGGCGGGCACCCTGGGCGAGGCAACCCTGTATTGGCGTGTTGCCGACCCTGACAGCCCCTACGGATACAACCCGCTGACCCGTACCAGCTCTGCCCTCAGACCATTGGTCGTGTCCGGCCTTGTGGATGCCTTGAAGGCGCAATGGGCAGACGCCTGGGGAGCGCGTATGGAGCACCTGCTGCGTTATGCTGTCTTGGCGCTTCTCGAGAGGCCGCAGACCAATATGCAGGACATTCTGCGCCTCTACCTAGAACATGATTTCCGTGCGGAGGTTTTGCACCATGTGAAAGACGAGCAGGTGCTACGTTTCTGGCAGGAAGAATTCCCGGCCATGAACTACAAAACCGCCGCCGATGGCATCGCTCCGATCGCCAACAAGCTCGGTGCTTTCCTGGCTCACCCGGTGGTGCGTCGAGCGGTTTGCGAACCACGCGAGCCATTGCGCTTTCGTCAGATCATGGATGAAGGACGGGTTCTAATCATCAACCTGGAAAAGGGACGGCTTGGATCGGATATCGCCAATGTCCTGGGTGGGCTGCTTGTCTCCAGCATGACCCACGCCGCTTTCACGAGGTCCGCCCAGGCTGAAACCGAACGCCGTCCCTTCATGCTCTATGTCGATGAATTCCATTCTTTCACCACGCAGACCATCGCAGACCTCTTATCTGAGACCCGCAAGTACAGGCTTGGTGTCACCCTCAGCCAGCAACATGCACAGCAGTCTGATCCGGCAGTGTTTGCCTCGGTAATGGGCAACTGCGGCAATCTGATTTGTTTTCGCACCGGCGCGCTCGACACACCCTTGATGAGCAGTCAGCTCGGGCGGGTGGAACCGCACAACATCACGATGCAGCCCAACTACAACGCTTTCGTGCGCCTTTTGGTATCTGGAGAACGCATCCGCAGCTTTTCGATGACAACCATCCCACCCGACGGCTGCATTTTCTGAAAGCCGGGCCGTCTTTCGAAACCGTGCAGCTCGGGTATCCTGAGACCAATGGACAAAGACGAACACTTACAACGCCATCTCGAACTCTGCCGCCGCGTTTTTCAACGTATGTCGGCAGACGGTTCCTGGCCGTGGAAGGAGGGCGCAGATTCGACAGAATCCGAGGATGTGCTAGAGTCAGCGGATATTCCCAATGACCTATGAAACCCTGCTTCGGATACATCCGGGTCAGCACGCTCAAGCAAGGCGAGGGCGTGTCCCTGCAAGAACAAAAGGACGCGATCCTGGCTTTTGCGAGTCGGAACAATCTCGATGTCCTTGATTGGTTTGAGGAAAAAGAGACCGCAGCCAAAAGCGGGCGCCCAAAGTTCAATCAGATGCTCCGGCAGTTGAAACGCGGCAAGGCGTCCGGGTTGATTATGCACAAGATTGACCGCTCTGCCCGTAACCTGAAGGATTGGTCGATTGTGTCCGAGCTTCCTGACCAGGGCATTGATGTCTATGTGGCGACCGAAAGCTTGGATTTCACCACGCGAGGTGGCCGTCTCACCGCAGACATGCTGGCTGTTATCGCCGCCGACTTCATCCGCAACCTTCGCGAAGAAACCAGGAAGGGCATTCGGGGCAGGTTGAAGCAAGGGCTTTACCCGTTTCGTGCGCCAATCGGATATCTCGACACCGGCAAGGGCAATCCAAAGGCGCAATGCCCACGGAAGGCATCGTTAGTCAGGGAAATGTTTGATCTCTACGGGTCAGGTCAGCATTCATTGCGCAGCCTGCAATCCGAGATGAACAGGCGGGGCCTGCTCAATCATGCTGGCAAACCTCTCAGCCTCCATGGTGTCGAAACCATTCTCAAAAACCCCTTCTACATGGGCATCATTGAAATCAAGAACTCGGGCGAAGTCTTCAAGGGCATTCACGAACCAATCATATCGCCATCGCTGTTCCAGTTGGTTCAGGACATAAAGGCGGGGCGATGTGGCCCGAAAGTCACCCGTCACAACCACCTGTTTCGCGGGCTGTTTCGGTGCGGCCATTGCGGCAACCCGATGTCACCCGAGCTTCAAAAAGGACGGGTGTATTACCGGTGTCAACGACCCGATTGTGCCACCAAAACCATCCGAGAAGATGTGCTCGACGCGTTTATCTATCGGGTGTTCAGCAAGTTCCAGATTTCCACTGAAGACGCCGATAAGCTTGAAAAGGACTGGCTTGATACCCAGGAGCAAACCACGCGTGACGAAACGCGGAAATCCATCGAGTTACGTATCAGTTCCGTTGAGCAAGGGATGCGCCGAGCCACGGACCTCTTAATCGAAGGTACACTCGACAACGAAACCTACCTTGAGAAGAAGAAAGAAGCGGCTCTGACCATCGCACGGCTGCAGGAAGAACTTCGAAAACTGCCTGATCCAGCTGACGTTGAGGCCAATACCCGACAGTTTATCGAACTCATGAAAACCCTTGCAGAGCTTTACGAAAGCCTCAAGCCGAACGAAAAAAGGGAGTTCATCGAAAACGCCTTCTCGAACCGAACCGTCGCTGGGAAAATGCCAGAATTAGAGCCGTATTCTTGGCTCGAAGAGGCCGAAACAGGCCTGAGTGTCTTGAATGGTGCCCCACATCGACACACAGATCGAACTAATCGCATCCCTCGCGAGCTGCAGGCAGTTTTCAATCTGATGAAGCGCGGTAAAGCCACAGACGACTAGTCAGCCTAGGTGTAACGCCTTGCATTAATTGGGTTAGTAGTTGAAATATTTGATAAATTTGATTTACTGAAGTCAGAGTTGTCCCTTGAGATCTGCAGACAACAACTGAATGTAGATCAACAAGGGAGAACGTAATGTCTTGTGAAAAATGTGATGGAACCAAATGGGTTGTAGTTAACGGTGAGGAGCATGGATGCCCGAATTGTTCCAATTCACGAATATGGAAAGATAGGGATGGAAGAGTGCTGGTCAAACCCCTCTTTGATGGCGGAAGTATGCTGTTGACCGACAGATACCCCAGTTAAGCCTCATTGGTCGGAAATCTGGAAAAGGCCAGAAGATCCGGCCTTTTTCTTTTGTCCAGACGTGCTGCCTGGTAAGTTTTGCAAGGTGCCCCACATCGACACACAGATCGAATTATTCGCATCCCTCGCGAGTTGCAGGCAGTTTTCAACCTGATGAAGCGTGGTAGTGCCACAGACGACTAATCCGTCGAGAAGTGCTGTCTGGCAGATTTTGCAATGTGCCCCACACCGACACACAGACCGAACTATACGCATCCCTCGTGAGCTGCAGGCAGTTTTCAATCTGATGTAGCCTGGTAGTTCCCCAGAAGACTAATTCGCCGAGACTCGCCGCAAGGTGAGTTGTACAGTTGTGCACAAGTGAGGGGACGAACCAACCACACTACCAAGTGTGCCGATAAACTGAGTAATCTACTAGTCGTTTACCTTCCTTGCCGCAACTGCATCAATCTCCACAAAGCAGCCTTCCTTAACAAATCCGGAAACCTCAACGAGTGTGCTGGTCGGTTTGCTGTTGACGAACAACTCATCTCGCACCTTTGATGTTACGCTGGCCTTTGCGATGTCTTTTACATAGACTTGGAGCTTCACGACATCATCAAACGACATTCCGCCTTCGCGGAGAATTGCACCTATCCGGTCGAAAACCAGTCGGGTCTGGGCTTCTGGGTCACCAATATGGACGATCTTACCATCAATGTCTTGCGGGAGTTGGCCAGTCACGAACATTAGGTTGGTATCGCCACATGGTACAATAACGCCTTGGCTGTAGGCCTTGGTTGGAATTCGAAGTTCCGTCGGGTTAACCTTTGTGTTGGTCATATTTTGTCTTTCCATATTTCTTCCATTGCGATTGCAACTTTTGCTGGGTTGTCTGATTGATAAACATTTCTGCCGATGCAGTAGCCCGAAAGCCCAAGGCATCTTGCGAACTTCGCCCGCTCCACGATTTTTGAGCTTTGTTCTCCACCGGCCATCACAACCGGTGGATATTTGACCAGTTTATCATGAATTTGCTGCTTCGTTTCTTCAGAGACTACGCTCTCATCAGGCAGCCAAGTTTTTATAACGTCAGCTCCTAATTCATAGCAGAAACGGATTTGCTGCATCAGGTTTGCTGAGTTTTTCTCTTTCGGTACTGAAACCATGAACATTACGGGTAACTTGTTCTGGTGAGCTTCTCCGATAATTCTCGAAACACTGCTCAATTGCTGAGACAATTGCTCTTCCTCCAAGTCAAAATCAACCTGAACTGAAATGCCTACTGCACCAAGGTCAATCGCCTGGCTCACCCCACATACTGTGAACTTATAATGCGTGAAGGGAGCCCCGAAACATTGCACAATCAGTGGCAACTCAAGAAGGCTGTTGAAGTGTCGAGCCATCCCATAGTTCATGACGACAGAACCGAAGTGAGGTGTTGCTTCAGAAAGAACGCACCTCAAAGTCGCTAAGTCTACAGATCCGCTATATTGAGTCAGACCATGGTCTAGCGCCAGTACCTTGGTCAGCAAACCGTTAGGCGTTGGGGATTCGGGATGTTTCAATTGCACCTTGCCTATCACTAATTTCAATCAACCTTGTTTCAAGCATAAATCGTTCGTTCGTAAGCTGTCGATAGTGGCGGTAGATTCCAAAGAAGAGGATTGCCGCAGGTATTGCAAGCAACAGTGCGCCTTCGACAACGGCATAAAAATGGAGAAAAACCAAGTAGAAGCATAGGACTACGATTGCCGCTGAAAAATGGCCGGTGAAATGAATAAGTGCAGCATGGCGCTCAATATGGATCTGTGCTTTCTCATTTTCTTCGTTGCAAGCAGCTTGGTAGTCTGCACGATGTTGGGCCCAGGCAGCATTGAAGTCTCCGTGCTTGGATCCAGTGAGAACTTCAATCTTCGGGCTATATGAGAAAACTCTTCGAAAGAAGGGAGTATGGAAGAATACCCCTGAAATAAAATGGCCGCCAGCGTAACACGCTGCTGCCAGCAAGATGTAGGTTATGCTTGAGCTGCCTAAGCTCTGTAGCAGCAAGACAAAGTCTTGCCCAAGCAAGACAGAGGTCAAGTGCAAGCAGCAGACGATCACCACTGTTCCTGGAACGAAATATCCCAACAGATCCCTAAGAAGGAAACCATTGTAAATCTGGTTGAAAAAGTCTTGCACGCAATCTCCATCCGTTCGTCGAAATCGTTATACAAACTTGGCTCAATCACTTCAACAAGCGAACCTCATGTTCACGTCCGTCGACTACTTTCTCACCGGGCAATCAATCTACGATCAGAGGCAAACGAACCCAGGACGAGTCTAGTAGCTGTCGAACCACGAACTAAGGTCTCGACATTGTGGTGGCCCCACGGGGGTCGATCCGGTGTAGTGTCCTCTGCATCCAATCGCTCCATTGCGCTAGTTGAGAACAACCTGGAGAAGCCAAACTTGGCCGAACTATATGGTTCTTGATCTCGTAAAAAACAGATACTTGGATCAGTTCCTCCAAATAGCTCTCAGCCCATCACATAGGTTGGCCCAAATTTGCATCATTTCAACGCGCTGATCCCAGTAGGTTGTGCGGTTGTATGTCCTTCGGATTGCGTTCGGGTCTTGGTGCGCTAATATGGCTTCAATGACATCTGGATTGTATTCACGAGAGTTTAGAATCGTGCTAGCGGTTACTCGAAAGCCATGCGCAGTGACTTCGTCTCCGGAGTAGCCAAGCCGTCTCAAGACGGTATTAAAGGCATTTTCAGATACTAGTTTTCGGTTCGAGATCAATGACGGAAACAGCAACTCCACACCCTTGATTTCAGACCAGTTCTCCATGACGATTTCGAATGCCTGATCGGAAAGAGGCACCTTGTGTTCCCGCCGCATTTTCATGCGAGTGGCCGGGATCGTCCATGTGCGGGCGTCAAGGTCGAATTCCTGCATTCTCGCCCCTCGCGTCTCCCCTGGTCGTGTGCAGGTCAGTATCTGGAACTTCATGGCCGCTGGGATTACCGGCCAACCAGGATACTCATCGAGACGGCACAGCAATTGGCCGAACTCCTTCTCATCAGTGATGGCTGCACGACCCTTGACCTTCGGAGGTAGTAAGGCGTCTTTTAATGCGGCAGAGGGGTCAGCAGGGGCGCGCATAGTGACCATTGCCAGCCGGAAGATAGCTGAAATCGTAGCGCGCAGCTTCTTTGCAGTTTCTCGCCGTCCGCTTCGTTCGATCGGCTTCAAGAGATGCAGGAGCTCAGCAGCGGTGATTTGGTCGATCGGGCGGGTGTGCAACGGTTTCGAGAGATCTTCGATATGCCAACGCTTCTTGCGGAGAGTTGCCGGGGCCAGTTCACGATCCACCAGGCTTTCGTAGTATTCATCGGCCACCTCTTTGAACGTCATGCGTTCTTTCACATGCGCGTCAATTCGATCGAGTTTCTTCTGGATCGAGGGGTCAGTGCCATCTGCAAGTAGCCTTTTCGCTTCATCACGTTTGCTGCGTGCTTCAGCCAAGGTCATCACGGGATACTGCCCGATGGTGAGTGTTTTCTCTTTCCCCATGAACTGATAGCGAAATTGCCAGGATTTCGTACCGGTTGGTCGAACCAGCAAATACAAACCCCAACCATCATTCACGCGGAAGGGCTTATCCTTTTGTTTTAGCTTGCGTATCTTAAGGTCCGACAGGGGCATATTGGGCACAGCACTCCCGAATTGCTCATTTGCTGGTTTGTACCCAGTTCTGTACCCAGAAAGTGGTGCGATTTGTTGGGTACAGGGGTTCAGCTATGAGCAGCAAAATACCCGAAAAACGCTTGTTTTTCAAGGCTTTTGAGCATCTATGTTCGGGATGAATGGTGCCCAGGAGAGGACTCGAACCTCCACGTCCATACGGACACTAGCACCTGAAGCTAGCGCGTCTACCAATTCCGCCACCTGGGCAGGTGTCGTGAGGGGCGATTTAAAGATGGCGACGGGGGGTGTCAACGCGATTCTGGATTTTTCTTTCCGTTTTTTTGGCGCCGCCCCCCGCGCTGCTTTGCCGCTTGTGAAAAACGCCTTTAAAAGCTAAGCAGAACGCACCGAATTCAAGGAGACCCAGCATGTCGAAACTCGTCACCATCTATGGCGGTTCGGGCTTTGTGGGGCGGTACATCGCGCGCCGCATGGCGAAACAGGGCTGGCGCGTACGCGTCGCCGTGCGTCGTCCCAACGAAGCGCTTTATGTAAAACCATACGGTGCCGTCGGCCAGGTCGAACCCATCCTGTGTAACATTCGCGACGATGACAGCGTGCGCGCCGCCATGCAGGGGGCCGATGCGGTGGTCAACTGCGTGGGGGTTCTGGTCTCGTTGGGCAAGAACAGCTTCGACGCGGTTCAGAAGGACGGGGCCGCGCGCATTGCCCGCATCGCCACCGAACAGGGGGTGGGCCAGATGGTGCATCTCTCGGCCATCGGTGCGGATGCCGTCAGCACCTGCGACTACAAGCGCAGCAAGGGCGAGGGTGAAGCCGCTGTTCAGGCCGCTTTCCCGGGTGCGGTGATCCTGCGTCCTTCGCTGATCTTCGGGACCGAGGATGGGTTCTTCAACCGCTTCGCTGGCATGGCTGCGCTGATGGGGCCGGTTCTGCCGGTGGTCGGTGCCGAGACGAAGTTCCAGCCGGTATACGTTGATGATGTGGCTGCCGCCGCCGAAAAGGCTGTGCTGGGCGAGGCGGAGGCTGGCATTTACGAGCTGGGCGGCCCGGACGTCGAAACCATGCGCGAGCTGATGCACCGCATGTTGGGTGTGATCCAGCGCCGCCGCGGCGTGGTGAACATCCCGTTCTGGATCGCCCGCATCATGGGCTGGAGCTTTGACATGGTTCAGAAGTTCAGTTTCGGCCTCGTGCCAGCCACGCTAAGCCGCGATCAGGTCAAGGCGCTGCGCGAGGACAATGTGGTGGCCGAGGAAGCGCAGGGCTTCGAGGCTCTGGGCATTCAGCCCAAGGCGATGGGCGCGATCCTGCCGGATTACCTGTGGCGTTTCCGCCCGTCCGGCCAGTATGCGGCAATCACCAACTCGGCCAAGAATCTCAAGGCCTGACGGGTTCAGAACTCACGTGAGCCGCCGCCCCAATTGGGCGGCGGTTTTTTTCAGCTATAGGCGAAGCCCAAGAGAACCCCGCCCAGCGCGACGCGGTAGATCACGTAGGGGGTAAAGTTTACCGATTTCAGCAGCCGCATCATCAGGCTCAACGCCAGCAGAGCGGCGACGCAGGAGAAGGTGGCGGCAATTGCGCCGTCCCGCGCAGCGGCCATGTTCGCCGTTCCGACGACTTCGATCCCCAACAGCGTGCCCGAGGCGATGATCGTCGGGATCGACATCAGCATGGCCAGCTTTGCGCCATCCTCGCGCGCATAGCCCAGCGCGCGGGCGCCGGAGATCGTTGCGCCCGACCTGGAGGTGCCCGGTATCAGTGCCAAAGCCTGCCACAGCCCCATGATCAGCGCATCGCGCAGGGACCAGTCGCCCTCGCGCTTGGTTGTCGGGCCACGCTTGTCGGCCAGCCAGAGCACGACACCGAAGGTGATCATGGTCCAGCCGATCACGGCGACCGAACGCATCGCGTCGGACAGGCCCGTTGCCTTCAGCACAAACCCTGCGATGACAACCGGTATGGTGGAGGCCGCCAGCAGGAAGGCCAGCCGAGAGCCTGGCGTGTCGATCTTGCCGCGCAGCAGGCGCGGCACCCCGCCCATCGCCGCGCGAACATCCGCCCAGAAGAACAGGATCACCGCGATCAGCGTGCCCAGATGCACCGCCACATCGATCACCTGGCCCTGATCCTCATAGCCTGTCAGCGTGGGAATCAGAATCAGGTGGCCAGAGGAGGACACCGGAAGGAACTCGGTAACCCCTTGAACCACGGCGATTATGAAGAGGTGCAGCAGTGACATCTTGACCCGTTCAGTTAGAAGCTGGCGTCAAGCTAACTGATTGAGGTGAAAAGGAAAGCCGGTATAAGGGTCATAGTATATTACCTAAAACTTTGCCACAACGTTGCTGTTCGGCCCAAAATCGAACAGAATATTTGATTATAGGGCAGCACTTCTGACTTTTCTTTTTTCCTCGACCCGATTACACAAACGAACCTAGCCAAAAGATGGAGAGCGAGGGATGGCCAAGCAGCCGATGCTGAAATTCGTGACCGTGGACCGCGACATGCCCGAAAAGCGTGGGGCAGAGGCGCGTAGCCAGGATTTCAACGAAATCTATGCCGAGTTCGCCGCCGCCAAGGCCGAGGAACAGGCAAGCCGCTGCAGCCAGTGCGGCGTGCCCTATTGCCAGGCACACTGCCCCCTGTCCAACAACATCCCCGACTGGCTACGCATGACTGCCACCGGTCGGTTGAAAGAAGCCTATGCGCTCAGCCAGTCCACCAACACCTTCCCGGAAATCTGCGGCCGCATCTGCCCGCAGGACCGCCTGTGTGAAGGCAACTGCGTGATCGAACAGTCGGGCCATGAGACCGTGACCATCGGCGCGGTGGAAAAATACATTACCGATACCGCCTGGGAAGAAGGCTGGGTCGAGGACATCGTGCCCGGCGCCCAACGGGGCGAAAGCGTGGGCATCATCGGCGCGGGCCCCGGTGGTCTGGCTGCTGCCGATCGCCTGGTGCGTGCGGGCATCCAGGTCACCGTCTATGACCGCCACGACCGCGCTGGCGGGTTGCTGACCTATGGCATCCCGGGCTTCAAGCTGGAGAAGGACGTGATCATGCGCCGCTTCGACCAGTTGGAAAAGGCCGGTGTGAAATTCGTGCTGAACTGCAATGTCGGCGAGGATCTGACCTTCCAGGCCATTCGCGGCCAGCATGACGCAGTGCTGATTGCCACCGGCGTCTACAAGTCGCGCGACCTGCAGGGCCCCGGCGCGGGCGCGCAGGGCATCGTCAAGGCAATCGACTATCTGACCTGCTCGAACCGTCTGAATTTCGGCGACACCGTGGCTGAATACGAAAGCGGTGAGCTGAATGCCGAGGGCAAGAAGGTCGTCGTCATCGGCGGCGGCGACACCGCGATGGATTGTGTGCGCACGGCCATTCGTCAGGGCGCCGAGAGCGTCAAATGCCTCTACCGCCGCGACCGCGCCAACATGCCGGGTTCGCAGCGAGAAACCAAGAATGCGGAAGAGGAAGGTGTGGAATTCGTCTGGCTCGCCGCGCCCAAGGGCTTTGCCGGTGATCCGGTCAGCGGCGTCATGGTGCAGAAAATGCGCCTGGGCGCCCCGGATGCGTCGGGCCGTCAGAGCCCCGAGGTGATCGAAGGCGCGGACTACGTCGAAGAGGCTGACCTGGTGATCAAGGCGCTGGGTTTCGAGCCCGAAGACCTGCCGACCCTCTGGGGTGAACCCGACCTGCCGGTAACCCGCTGGGGCACTATCAAGGCCCAGTTCAACACTGGCCGGACCGATCTGGACGGTGTCTGGGCCGTGGGCGACATCGTGCGCGGTGCCTCGTTGGTGGTCTGGGCGATCAAGGATGGGCGTGACGCCGCCGACAACATCCTGGACACGCTGAACGCCCAGGCGCAGGTCGCTGCGGAATAACCATGGCCGACGCCGTCGTTCACCAATACCAGCTGCTGCACGCAGACCCCGGGCTGAGGATCACCTTTCAGCCCGGCAAGGGTCGTGCGCTGGTGGTGAACTTCATGACCTTCGGCTCGCATCAGCGCGGGTGGGATATCCCGGACGTTGGCATGCCCGACCAGTTGAGTGAAGCCGCACAGCACAATGTCCTGCACATCAAGGACATGACCGGTGGCTACTACACCCACCCTGGCCAGATCCGCACCATCGTCGACACGCTGTCCGCCCTGCAGAAGGACCATCGGTTCGAGAAGCTGGTGAGCTTCGGCAACTCGATGGGCGGCTATGGCGCGATTCTGTTCAACCGTTGGGTGCCCTTCGATGCGACGGTTGCGGGCACGCCGGTCGTGGACCTGGGCCCTCTGACGCGCCGGATCGACCCGCGCGGGGATCGCATCCTGTGGAATGTGCATGACCAGGCCGAGGGGACCTCAATCCTGGGCACGGCGGCGGCTTGCAAGCGGCTTTACATGTTCTACCCGCTCTCGACGCCCGACCTGGCCCATGCCGCTCTGTTTCCGCAGAGTGACACGGTGCATCACTTTGCGTTTCCCGCAGGTCCGCACGCGATTTTCGTGCCGATGCTGAAGAAATTCGGCGTGGGTGCGTTGATCCGTCGTGTCCTGGCCGACGACCCCGCCGCGGTGGCACGTCTGGTTGCGCAATATGGCGGGTTCGACCGGTCGCAAGGCGCCGATGAGGATGTAATTGCCGATCTGGCCGAAGCGCCCGAACTGCCCCAGCTGTCCATCAATGAAACGCCCGCAGAAATGGCCGAGATTCGCGAACGTACCGGGAGCGCCGCATGAAACGCTTGATCCCCCTACTGCTCCTGCCCTTGCCAGCAATGGCGTCCGAGTCCATCGTGCCCGAGGGTTGCGAGGCCTTCCTGACAGTGCAGACCCAAGGCTGTACCTCGCTCCTGATGTGGCGTTGCGAGAAAGAGCCCGAGGGCTACCATTGGTCTGCCGCCTTCGACGATCAAGGGCTGCTGTCGGTGTCGTCCTATGATCACCAGTACCAATGGCTCGACACCACCTACCTGTGGGACAACTCGCGCGAAGTGCTGTTGGACAGCGAAGACCCGATCCACATGGATGACCTGTTCGAGACCGGGCATGACACCTTTGCCTTTACCGTGCGCCGCACCATGGTGGGCCACACCCAGACCATGCGCGTGATTGGCGCGGATGTGCTGACCGGCGAAAGCGTGACCATCGACGGGGTTGCGCTGGAGGAACTGGCGACCGAGCTGCGTTATTTCACCGAAGGCGGTGAGGTTGATTACCAGTCCAAGGGCACCCAATACGTTAGCCGCGAGATGCGCCTGTTCTTCCCGGCCCAGGACGAGGTCGTGGCCCAGGACGGCGGCACCATCGAATACGACTCGCGTCCGGTGGATTTCATCTACCCCGGTGAACCCGGCTTCGGTGTCACGACGCCGTTGTATGGCTGCGAAGAGATCAAGACAGGGCATCGCGATGCAGGGTAGATGCATGTGCGGGGCCGTTACGATCAATGCGACCCTGACCGAAGACCGGCTGCGGGCCTGCCACTGCGACATGTGCCGCGCCTGGACCTCTGGTGCTTTTGTGTCCGTGGCCAGTGAGCCGGGCAGCGTGACCGCCGAGGGGCCGATCAAGGTGATCCAGACTTCGGACTGGGCCCAGCGCGCAATCTGCGCCGAATGCGGCAGCCCGCTGTGGTACGAGATCACCGCCGAGGGTCCCGGACATGGGCAGAAGAACCTATCCGCCGGCCTGTTCCCGGATGCAGCAGGCATGGACCTGAAACTGGAATTTTATAGCGACAAGAAACCTGGTGGCTATGCCTTTGATGGCGACCACAGGAAGATGACCGAGGCTGAAATGCTTGCCATTTTCGCCCCGAAAGACGGAGACACGACATGACCAAATATGATGCCGAATGGGTCAAGAACGAAGAAGCCCGCCGCGCCTATATGGCCGAGCATTCGCTCTATCGCGCTGAAGACGAGCACAGTTCCTGCGGCGTTGGCCTGGTGGTGTCCGTGGATGGCAAGCCTTCGCGCAAGGTCGTCGATGCGGGTATCGACGCGCTGAAGGCGATCTGGCACCGGGGCGCCGTGGACGCCGACGGCAAGACCGGTGACGGTGCGGGCATCCATGTGCAGATCCCGGTTCCCTTCTTCTATGACCAGATCCGCCGCACCGGGCACGAGCCCCGCATGGACGAGCTGATCGCGGTCGGTCAGGTCTTCCTGCCCCGCACCGATTTCGGTGCGCAGGAAACCTGTCGCACCATCGTCGAGACCGAAGTCCTGAAAATGGGCTATTCGATCTATGGCTGGCGCCACGTGCCGGTCGATGTCTCCTGCCTGGGCGAGAAGGCCAATGCGACCCGTCCGGAGATCGAGCAGATCCTGATCTCGAACTCCAAGGGTGTGGACGAAGAGACCTTTGAACGCGAGCTTTACGTGATCCGTCGCCGGATCGAGAAAGCCGCTCAGGCGGCCTCGATCAATGACCTCTACCTGGCGTCGCTGTCCTGCCGCTCGATCATCTACAAGGGCATGATGCTGGCTGAACAGGTCGCCGTCTTCTACCCGGACCTGCTGGACGAACGGTTCGAATCGGCCTTCGCGATCTATCACCAGCGCTATTCCACCAATACCTTCCCGCAATGGTGGCTGGCTCAGCCCTTCCGCATGTTGGCTCATAACGGCGAGATCAACACGCTGAAGGGCAACGTCAACTGGATGAAAAGCCACGAGATCCGCATGGCCTCGTCCTTCTTTGGCGAGTTGGCTGAGGACATCAAGCCGATCGTCACCGGCGGTGCGTCGGACTCCGCCGCGCTGGACGGTGTGTTCGAAGTGCTGGTGCGCGCCGGCCGCTCCGCGCCGATGGCCAAGACCATGCTGGTGCCGGAAAGCTGGTCGAAACAGGCCGTGGACCTGCCGCAGTCCTGGAAGGATATGTATTCCTACTGCAACTCGGTCATGGAACCCTGGGACGGCCCGGCAGCCCTGGCGATGACCGATGGCCGCTGGGTCTGTGCGGGTCTGGACCGCAACGGTCTGCGCCCGATGCGTTATGTTGTGACCGGCGACGGGTTGGTGATCGCGGGCTCCGAAGCGGGCATGGTGCCTACTGACGAAGCGACCGTGGTCGAAAAAGGCGCCCTGGGCCCGGGTCAGATGCTGGCCGTGGATATGGCCGAAGGCGCGCTCTATCACGATACCGAAATCAAGGACAAACTGGCTGCCAGCCGCCCCTTCGGCGACTGGGTCGGCAAGATCGTCGACATGGATGCCGAGCTGGCCCAGGTCGAGGAACAACCGCTGTTCACCGGCGAAGAGCTGCGCCAGCGTCAGATCGCGGCCGGTTATACGCTGGAAGAGCTGGAACACATCCTGGCCCCGATGGCCGAGGATGGGAAAGAGGCGCTGGCCTCGATGGGGGATGACACCCCGTCGGCGGTCCTGTCGACCAAGTATCGCCCGCTGTCCCATTTCTTCCGTCAGAACTTCAGCCAGGTGACCAACCCGCCGATCGACAGCTTGCGCGAATATCGCGTGATGTCGCTGAAAACGCGGTTCGGCAACCTCAAGAACGTGCTCGACGAAAGCTCCAGCCAGACGGAAATCCTGGTGCTGGACAGCCCCTTCGTCGGCAACGCTCAGTTCGACAGGCTGGTTGAAGGCTTCAATACGCAGATGGCGCGGATTGACTGCACCTTCCCGGCTGACGCCGGGGCTGGTGGGCTGTCTGCAGGCCTCAAACGCATCCGCGAGGAGGCGGAAGAGGCCGTGCGTTCCGGCGCGGGCCACATCGTCCTGTCGGATCGTGACCAGGGCGAGGGCCGTATTGCCATGCCGATGATCCTGGCGACCTCGGCCGTGCACAGCTGGCTGACTCGCAAGGGCCTGCGCACCTTTACCTCGCTGAACGTGCGCTCGGCCGAATGTATCGACCCGCATTACTTTGCAGTCCTGGTTGGCTGTGGTGCGACCACCGTCAACGCCTACCTGGCCGAGGACAGCCTGGCCGACCGCATCGACCGTGGCCTGCTGGACTGCACCCTGACCGAGGCGACCCGTCGCTACCGCGAGGCCATCGACCAGGGTCTGCTGAAGATCATGGCGAAGATGGGGATCTCGGTCATTTCTTCCTACCGTGGTGGTTTGAACTTCGAGGCCGTGGGGCTGTCGCGCGCCATGTGCGCCGAATATTTCCCCGGCATGGTGTCGCGGATTTCGGGCATCGGTGTGTCGGGCATTCAGAAGAAGCTGGAAGCGGTGCACGCCGCGGGCTTCGGCGCAGGAAATGGGGGTGGCAACGCGGCCATGCCGGTCGGCGGCTTCTACAAGGCGCGCCGCTCCGGCGAGACCCATGCCTGGGAAGCCCAGACCATGCACCTGTTGCAGCACGCCTGTAACAAGGCGTCCTATGAGCTGTGGAAACAGTATTCATCCCGCATGCAGTCGAACCCGCCGATCCACCTGCGTGACCTGTTGGACATCAAGCCCATCGGCACGCCGGTTCCGATTGAAGAGGTCGAATCGATCACCGCGATCCGCAAGCGTTTCGTCACCCCGGGCATGTCCCTGGGCGCCCTGTCGCCCGAGGCACACCGTACCCTGTCGATCGCGATGAACCGCATCGGCGCCAAGTCGGATTCGGGTGAAGGCGGCGAAAGCCCCGAGGATTTCACCCCCGAACCCAATGGCGACAACGCGTCGGCGAAGATCAAGCAGGTCGCGTCGGGCCGTTTCGGCGTGACGGCAGAATATCTGCTGCATTGTGAAGAGCTTGAGATCAAGGTTGCCCAGGGCGCCAAGCCCGGCGAGGGTGGTCAGCTGCCCGGCATGAAGGTCACCGACCTGATTGCCAAGCTGCGCCATTCGACCAAGGGCGTGACCCTGATCTCGCCGCCGCCGCACCACGATATCTATTCGATCGAGGATCTGGCGCAGCTGATCTACGACCTCAAGCAGATCAACCCGCGCTGCAAGGTGACGGTCAAGCTGGTGGCCTCGTCCGGTGTCGGCACGATTGCCGCCGGTGTGGCCAAGGCCAAGGCGGATATCATCCTGATCTCGGGCCACAATGGTGGCACCGGCGCCAGCCCGGCGACCTCGATCAAGTTCGCTGGTCTGCCGTGGGAAATGGGCCTGACCGAAGCGCACCAGGTGCTCGCCATGAACAACCTGCGCGAACGCGTGACCCTGCGCACCGATGGTGGTCTGCGCACCGGTCGTGACATCGTCATGGCCGCGATGATGGGGGCCGAGGAATACGGTATCGGCACCGCCGCCCTGATCGCCATGGGCTGCATCATGGTGCGCCAGTGCCAGTCGAACACCTGCCCGGTCGGCGTCTGTACCCAGGACGACGACCTGCGCGCCAAGTTCGAGGGCACGGCGGACAAGGTGGTCAACCTGATCACCTTCTACGCCCAGGAAGTACGCGAGATCCTGGCCCGCATCGGCGCCCGTTCGCTGGACGAGATCATCGGCCGTGCCGACCTGCTAAGCCAGGTCAGCCGGGGTGCCGCGCATTTGGATGATCTGGACCTGAACCCGCTTCTGCTGACCGTGGATGGTGCGGATTCGATCGTCTACGACCGTGACCAGCCGCGCAACGCCGTGCCTGACACGCTGGATGCCGAGATCGTGCGCGACGCGCATCGCTTCCTGGAGGATGGCGAGAAGATGCAGCTCAGCTATGCCGTGCAGAACACCCACCGCACCGTGGGCACCCGCACGTCGAGCCACATCGTGCAGAACTTCGGCATGCGCAACAATCTTCAGCCGGATCACCTAACGGTGAAACTGACGGGCTCTGCCGGTCAGGCGCTGGGCGCCTTTGCCGCGCCGGGACTGAAGCTGGAGGTGTCGGGTGACGCCAACGACTATGTCGGCAAGGGCCTGTCCGGCGGCACCGTCGTGGTGCGCCCGCCGATGGCCTCGCCGCTGGTTGCGTCGGAGAATACGATCATCGGCAACACGGTTCTGTACGGCGCCACCGACGGCTACCTCTTTGCTGCCGGCCGCGCGGGCGAACGGTTTGCCGTGCGCAACTCCGGCGCCAAGGTGGTGATCGAGGGCTGCGGCGCCTGTGGTTGCGAATACATGACCGGCGGGATCGCGGTGATCCTGGGCACGATTGGGTCGAACTTCGGTGCAGGTATGACCGGGGGCATGGCCTACCTTTATGATCCGGAAGGTGACGCCCAGAACCACATGAACATGGAGACCCTAGTCACCAACACCGTCGCCAACCCGCATTGGGAGGCCGAGTTGAAAGGGCTGGTTGAGCGGCACTTCGAGGAAACCCGCAGCGTGAAGGCAGGCGAGATCCTGCAGCATTGGGAGACCGAGAAAGCCAACTTCCTGCAGGTCTGCCCGAAGGAGATGCTGGACAAGCTGCCCGCGCCCCTGGACTGCGAAGCGGCGGCGATCCCGGCCGAATAACCGGTATCAACACGATAACAAGGGCGGCCTCACCGGGCCGCCCTTTTCCTTTGCTTGACCCGCCCCCGTTCCGCGTGGTCAGAAAGACCCATGGCACGAGCAGCAAAATCCAAGGAAAAGCCCAAGGCGAAACCCGCCCGCTGGCGCCCACGCCCGCTGCGTTGGACCCTGCGCCAGATGCGCCGAATCCTGCTGCTGGCCATCGGCGTCTTTGCCCTGGCCATCAGCTTCTACGCCCTCTTCGACCCTTGGACGACGCCCTATATGATCGGCGAACGCGGCCGATTGGGCGAGATCGACTATCAATGGGTGCCGCTTGATGAGGTCGCCCCGGTCATGGCCCGGTCGGTGGTTGCCGCCGAGGACGCGAATTTCTGCGCCCATTGGGGCTTCGACATGGGTGCCATCCGCGCGGCCATCGAAGAAGGTGGCGGGCGCGGGGCCTCCACGCTCAGCCAACAGGTGGTCAAGAACGTCTATCTCTGGCACGGGCGCAGCTGGGTGCGTAAGGCGCTGGAGGCGTTGATCACTCCCGGCATGGAACTGGTCTGGTCCAAGCGCCGCATCATCGAGGTCTATCTGAACGTGGCCGAGTTCGATGAGGGTGTGTTTGGTGTCGAAGCCGCCGCGCGTCACTACTTCGGTGTGGGCCCCGAAGACCTCTCCGCGCAGCAGGCCGCATTGCTGGCCGCGTTGCTTCCGGATCCCAAACGCCGATCCGCCGCGCGACCCTCGGCCTTTGTCCAGCGACGTGCCGCCAGCATCCGTGATGGGGCCGCAACGATCCGCCGGGACGGGCGCGCGGCCTGTTTCGAGGATTGATCCTCCTGCCCATTTTGCGGCAATAGAGAGGAAACGCGCACGATTGCAGAGTTTCCCATGATCCGACTGTTCCACGTCCCCCTGTCCCCCTTCTGCCGCAAGGTCCGCCTGTCGCTGGCCGAAAAGAAGTTGGAGGTCGAGCTGGTCGAGGAAAGGTACTGGGAGAAAAGCGCCGAATTCCTGCGCCGTAACCCGGCGGGCAAGGTGCCGGTCCTGAAGATGGACGGTAAAGTTCTGACGGAAAGCGCGGCGATCTGTGAATATATCGAGGAGCGCCACCCGACACCGCCGCTGATGCCTACCGACCCGGATGGCAAATACGAGGTGCGTCGCCTGGTCACCTGGTTCGATGACAAGTTCCATCACGAGGTCACCTCGAAACTGCTATATGAGCGGGTCAACAAGAAGGTGATGAAACAGGGTTACCCGGACTCCACCTCTGTGAAAGCCGGGGCCAAGGCGATCAAGTATCACCTGGATTACATGGGCTGGCTGCTGGACCAGCGCCGCTGGCTGGCGGGCGATCAGATGAGCCTGGCCGATTTCGCCGCCGCCGCGCATCTGTCGGCGCTGGATTACATTTCGGACGTGGACTGGAACCGCAACGCGAACGTGCGCGAGTGGTACGCCAAGATCAAATCGCGCCCCGCGTTTCGCTCGATCCTGGCCGACCAGGTGCCCGGCTTCCCGCCGCCCGGCCACTATGCGGATCTGGACTTTTGACCGCCGAGGTCAAAGTCGCGATCATCGACAAGGCGCTTGAGGAAGGGTTTGCGCAAGCGGGTGTCTGCCGCCCGGATGCCGTGCCTGAAATTGCCGACCGTCTGGCGCAGTTCGTGGCCGAGGGCAAACATGGCGACATGGGCTGGATGGGTGAGCGCATGCATTGGCGCGGAAACCCCGCCGCGCTTTGGCCCGAGGCGCGATCGGTCATCATGCTGGCCGAACCCTATACGCAGGACCACGACCCCCGTGATGTGCTAGCCATGCCCGACCGCGGTGCGATCAGCGTCTATGCGCAGAACCGCGACTATCACGACATCGTCAAGAAGCGGCTGAAACGGGTCGGGCGCTGGCTGATCGACCAGTACGGGGGTGAAATCAAGGTTTTCGTCGACACTGCCCCGGTGATGGAAAAACCCCTGGCTGCTGCCGCCGGGTTGGGCTGGCAGGGCAAACATACAAACCTTCTGTCCCGCGAGTTGGGCAGCTGGTTCTTCCTGGGCGCGATCTTCACCACGCTCGAGCTGCCGGTGGATGAGCCGGGGCGGGAGAACTGCGGGACTTGTACTGCCTGCCTGGATGTCTGTCCGACCAATGCGTTTCCCGCGCCCTTCCAGTTGGATGCGCGACGCTGCATTTCCTACCTGACGATTGAGCATCAGGGGCCGATCGACCCCGAACTGCGGCCCCTGCTGGGCAACCATATCTACGGCTGCGATGACTGTCTGGCGGCCTGCCCGTGGAACAAGTTCGCGGTCGAGGCGCATGAGCTGCGCTATGCCGCGCGCGATGATCTGCTGGCACCGAAACTGGCAGATCTGGTCGCCCTGGGTGATTCGGAATTTCGCAGTTTTTTCAGCGGCTCGCCGGTAAAACGGCTGGGCCGCGACCGTTTTGTGCGCAATGTGCTCTACGCCATCGGAAACTCCCGCGACGTCAGCCTGATCCCGACCGTGAGGCAGCTTGTCGCAGACCCGGCCCCGGTGGTGGCAGACGCTGCGCGATGGGCCCTTGAAATACTGGAAAACAAACCGCGCTAGGGCCGCCATTTGATCTGGATCAATTTCCTGGAATTGTTCTAAATCAAAGTGTATTTTGAATAAGAATTAGAATGCTTCCAATGCGTAACTTGGAGGCTACAATGCAACGCATCATCCCCACTCTTCTGGCATCCACCCTGCTGGCCAGCCCGGCCCTGGCCAATGACCTGCGCGAGGCGGCTCTGGACATGTTCAAACCCTTGCCCTCGACCGTGCCGGCGGTGGCGGACAACCCGATCACGCCCGCCAAGATCGAGCTGGGCAAGATGCTCTATTTCGATCCGCGCCTGTCTGCTTCGGGTGTGTTCAGCTGTTATTCCTGCCACAACCTTGCGACTGGTGGGGACGACAATTTGGAGACCTCCATCGGTCACGGCTGGCAAAAGGGGCCGCGCAATGCGCCGACCGTTCTGAACTCGGTCCTGAACGAGGCGCAGTTCTGGGACGGTCGCGCCGCCGACCTGGCCGAGCAGGCCAAGGGCCCGATCCAGGCCGGGGTCGAGATGGCCAACACGCCCGCCAATGTGGTCGCCACGCTGAACTCCATGCCCGGCTATGTCGCCGCTTTCGACAGTGCTTTCGACGGTGGGGATGCGGTCAGCTTCGACAATATGGCCAAGGCGATCGAGGCTTTCGAGGCGACCCTGCTGACCCCCGCGCCCTTTGATGCCTGGCTGAACGGAAATGACGCTGCGCTGAGCGAGGTCGAGCTGGCCGGGCTCGAGCTGTTCATGGACAAGGGTTGCGCCAGCTGCCATTCGGGCGTGAACGTGGGCGGCCATGGCTATTACCCGTTCGGTCTGATCGAAAAGCCCGGCAGCGACGTGCTGCCCGAGGGCGACAAGGGCCGCTTTGCGGTGACGGAAACCGCCGATGACGAATACGTCTTCCGGGCCTCGCCACTGCGCAATATCGCCGAAACCGCACCCTATTTCCATTCCGGCAAGGTCTGGGACCTCAAGGTCGCCGTGCAGATCATGGCGGAAAGCCAACTGGGAGAAGAGCTGACGGATGGGGAAGCCGATCAGATCGTCGCCTTCCTGGGGGCGCTGTCGGGCCCCGTGCCTGCGGTTTCGGTCCCGGCCCTTCCTGCAGAAACCGGTACCACCCCGCGTCCGACGGCAGAGATCCTGCCGCAATGATCCCACATCAGGGGTGAAGTCAGGTCGGTCCCTTCGGGGGCCGACCTTTGTCAGTCTGCCGGGGGTTTCACGCTCATCCGATAGGCTTCGACGGCCTTGTTGATCCCGCTGGAGGCTTCGGACAATGGGTAGGGGCCAATCGTTGAAGGGCCGATCACATAGGTGACCCAGGTGCCCGATCCACCGGTGCGCGCAAATTTCACGTTTACATGGACCCCCTTGGCGCGAAAGGCGTTGGAAAAGGCACGGTGCATCTCGGCCTGGGACTTGCCGTCGGAATAGCGCGGATCGTAGGAGATATGCGCCACGATCTCGAATACCGGGCCGCCGCCACGTTCGAAGGCATCCAGGCTCTCGCGGGTAATGCCCAGGGGGCGCACGTGGGGGTTCTTGGTAAACCAGTAATAGGTCAGCGCACCGGCGGTCGGAGCAACCACCAGGAGGATGACGATCAGCAGGTGCATGACGCTGCGCTGCATTACCAGCATAAGAAAACTCCTATCCCAAGTTGACCTCAGGATAGGAGTCACAGGTTCAAAACCGGTTAATACGCTTACGAGCGCACCAATTTCTCATAGGCTTCCGAGATCTCACGGGTCAGCGCGCCGACCTCGAAATGCCAGTCGCCGATCTGGCCGACCGGGGTGACCTCGGCGGCGGAGCCAGTCAGCCAGCACTGTTCGAACCCGTCCAGCTCGTCCGGCATGATGTGGCGTTCATGCACGGTGATGCCACGCTCCTTCAGCATGCCGATCACGGTCTGACGGGTCAGCCCGTTCAGGATCGCGTCGGGCAGCGGCGTATGCACTTCGCCGTCCTTGACGAAGAAGACATTGGCGCCGGTCGCCTCGGCCACGTAGCCGCGGTAGTCCATGAACAGCGCGTCCGAGCAGCCCTTTGCCTCGGCGGCGTGTTTCGACATGGTGCAGATCATGTAAAGACCCGCAGCCTTGGCAGCGGTCGGGATCGTTTCCGGCGAGGGGCGTTTCCACTTGGCCACGTCCAGCTTGGCACCCTTCATCTTGGCATCGCCGTAATAGTCACCCCATTCCCAGGCGGTGACTGCCATGCGGACCGGGTTGCGTGCGGCGCTGACACCCATGTCTTCGCCCGCACCACGCCAAGCCAGAACGCGCACATAGGCGTTGGTCAGGTTGTTGGCGTCCAGCACGGCGCGTTTGGCTGCCTCGATCTCGTCAACGGTGTAGGGGATCGGCATGTCCATCAGCTCGCCGGATTTCAGCAGGCGTTCCGAGTGTTTGCGGCTGAGGAACACCTTGCCCTCATAGCAGCGCTCGCCCTCGAATACCGACGAGGCATAATGCAGCGCGTGGCTCAGGATATGTACCTGCGCGTCGCGCCAGTCCACCATCTTGCCATCCATCCAGATCTTGCCGTCGCGGTCTTCGTATCCGCTCATGACCATGTTCCTTTGCTGTGCCACCTCGGGCGTTTCAAATTTGCGATTGTTGCGAAGATATGGCCGGTTCGGACATAATATTTCGCAAAATCCGACGATGGCTATCAATTGATTCTTGGAAAGTCAACAAGGCTGACATAAAATCCAAAACTGAAACATCAAACGTGATGAGGCGGCAGATGAATGACGGGCGGGCGCCAGGGGGGTCTCCGGGAGGACAGTCGCTGCTGTTCTTGACGGACGAACAGCTGCGCAAAGGGATCGAGGCGATGTTTTTCGCCTATCGTGGCTTTACCGCCGACCCGGATCGCATCCTGGATGAAAAAGGCTATGGGCGCGCGCATCATCGCGCGATCCACTTCATCTCGCGCAGCCCGGGCACCACGGTGAACAATCTTCTGTCGATATTGGGCGTGACGAAACAGAGCCTTAACCGGGTGCTGCGTACCCTGGTCGAGGACGGGTTGGTCGAAAGCCGGGTCGGCACGCGGGACAAGCGCGAGCGGCATCTGTTCCTGACCGACGAAGGCGAGGCGTTGGAACGTGAGTTGTCGGATGCGCAACGTGAGCGCATGCGGGTCGCTTACCGTGAGGCCGGGCCGGAGGCGGTCCAGGGATTTCGTGCGGTGCTGGAGGCGATGATGGACCCCGAGCTGCGCCGCCTGTTCAACCGGTTGAAGGATGCGGGACATGAGTGACGGAAATGATACCCACCTGCTGATTGTGGATGACGACGAACGCATTCGCGGGCTGTTGCAGAAGTTTCTGATTCGCCATGGGTTCTGGGTTTCGGCCGCGCGGGATGCGGCTCATGCGCGGCGCCTGTTGGATGGGTTGGAGTTCGACATGATCGTCATGGATGTGATGATGCCGGGCGAAGACGGGATCAGCCTGACCCGCGACCTGCGCGGGCGCATTGCCACGCCGATCTTGTTGTTGACCGCCAAGGGCGAGACCGAAGATCGCATCGCCGGGCTCGAAGCCGGGGCGGATGATTACCTGGCAAAACCGTTCGAGCCCAAGGAGCTTTTGCTGCGCATCAACGCGATCCTGCGCCGCGTGCCGCAGGTGGCCGCGGACCTGGCGCCGAAGATGCTGCAACTGGGTCCGGTGCGCTATGACGTCGAACGGGGCGAGCTATGGTCGGGCGAAGAGCTGGTGCGGCTGACCGCCACGGAAAGCCAGTTGATGAAGATCTTTGCCGGTTCGGTCGGCGAGCCGGTCAGCCGGGGCGATCTGGTCGAACAGTTGGGCCGTGCCGAGGGCCAGGCCCAGGAGCGCGCTGTGGACGTGCAGATCACCCGGTTGCGCAAGAAGATCGAGAGCGACCCGAAACAGCCCCGCTTCCTGCAAACCGTGCGCGGCGCGGGTTACATGCTGGCGCCGGAATAGGCGCCTCTGCCGGTCCGGTCAGTTCAGGTAATCCGCGCAGACCTTCGGGATGTCACCCGGCCAAAGCGCAAGGGGCAGAACGGTCATCTCGGTCGGACGAATGATCCGGGTGCGATCGGGGCCGATGTCAACGAAGGTCTTGCCTGACAGGAAGTTCATGTCACAAGTGCCCTGATCGTTCAGGTTCAGCGTGTCGTACCAGTCATAGGTATAGCCTGCGACCACGAACACGCCGCGCCGATAGGCGATGGTCAGGGTTTCGTGCCAACGGTTGCGGCCGATGGCTTCGTTCATCGAAATGACCTGCAATGACCCGTGAGGGGTGACGGCCAGTTCAGGCTCCTGCCCGATGCCGCCGACCCAGGCGATACCGGGCACCTCCAAAACGAAATTGCCGTTGTTCCAGATCTTCAGAGTCGCGTCATCGCCGCGCTGCATCGCGATCAGCTCGGCGCGATCATTGAGCCCCTCGCCGGTGAAATCGGCCACCAGGGTGGTGGAAAACTCCTGCGCCAGAGTTGGGCTTGCCGTTAGGGCAAGGGCGGCAACAAGGGAAACAAGGTGTCGCATATTGATCTTTCTCAATGGTTTGCCTCCGACTATTGCCATAGGCTCCGGCCATGACAACCGCTCTGTTCACCCACCCCGCCAGCCTGGATCACGTCACCCCTCACGGCCACCCGGAACAGGTGGCGCGGATCGAGGCGATCGAGGCGGTGTTGTCCGCCCCCGAGTTTGCGGCGCTGGACCGCCGCCTGGCCCCGCTTGGCGAACTGGAGACCATCCGCAAGGGTCATTCCAAGGTCTATTACAACCGCATCAAGGCGGCGATGCCGGACTATGGCGACGCGCATCTGGACCCTGACACGTTTATGTCACCTGGCACCTGGGAGGCGGCCTTGCGCGCAGTTGGCGGGGCCGTGGCCGCTGTCGATGCGGTCATGACTGGCGAGGCTACCAACGCTTTCGTCGCCACTCGTCCGCCGGGGCACCACGCCGAAAAAGCCCGCGCGATGGGGTTCTGTTTCTTCTCGAACGTGGCGATTGCGGCGATCCATGCGGCTAATGAATACGACCTTGGGCGCGTCGCGGTGATCGACTTCGACGTGCACCACGGCAATGGCACGCAGGATGTGCTGTGGCACGAAAGTCGGGTCAAGTTCGCCTCCTCCCACCAAATGCCCTTCTACCCGTTCACCGGCGGGATCCACCAGAAAGGCGCCTTCGGGCAGATCATCAACGTGCCGCTTGAGGAAGCCACCGGCGGTGCGGTCATGCGTGACGCCTACGAGGAAAAGGTCTTTCCAGTTCTGCGAGACTATGACCCCGACCTGATCGTGGTCTCGGCGGGTTTCGACGCCCATGTCCGCGACCCACTGGCGGGGCTGCAATGGGAGAACGAGGATTTTTCCTGGCTGGCGACCCGCATCTGCGATCTGGCCTCCGAATGCTGCGCCGGGCGGGTGGTGTCCTGCCTGGAAGGCGGCTATGATCTCACGGCCCTGGGCGAGAGCGTCGGGGCATATGTGAGGGTCATGATGGAGCGCGGGGCATGAGCGGCAAGCCTGTGGAAGAAATGAGCTTCGAGGAAGCGATGCGCGAGCTGGAAGGCGTGGTCGGCCAGCTGGAACGCGGCGACGTGGCGCTGGAGGCGTCGATCAAGCTCTACGAACGCGGCGCTGCCTTGAAGGCGCGCTGTGAAACCACCTTGAAGGAGGCCGAGGAAAAGGTCGCCGCGATCACCCTGGATGCGAACGGCACCCCCACCGGCACCAAACCGGTCGAAGGGCTGTAATGTCCGACGGCAAGGGCTTTAGCTTCCAGCGCCTGCCCGACACCTCGCTGGATCCGCTACCATTCCCCGATGCGCTCAAGCGGGCGCAAGGCGTTGTCGCATCCAGCCTGGAGGCGAGTTTTCGCGGACAGACGCGACATGGAACGCCAGACCTGATCGCTGCGATGAAATATGCGCTGGACGGAGGAAAGGGGCTGCGGGCTTTCCTGGTTTTGGAAGGCGCGCGCGTCCACAATATTTCGGCGCAGAGTGCCGGGGGGGCCGCGCTGGCTGTTGAATGTTTGCATGCCTATTCGCTGATCCATGACGACCTGCCCTGTATGGACGACGACGACTTGCGGCGTGGCAAACCAACTGTTCACCGCAGATGGAATGAACATACGGCTGTTCTGGCCGGGGATGCGTTGCAGGCGCTCTGTTTCTGGCTGCTCACACACGCGTCGATCGGAGAGGAACGGATCGGGTTGAAATTGGTACGCCGCATGGCCGCAGCAGCTGGTCATTCCGGTATGGTTGGCGGGCAGATGGCTGATATCATGGCCGAGACACGCAAGACCCCGTACAGCCTGGACCAGATCATCGCAATTCAGAACGGCAAGACCGGCGCGTTGATCCGCTGGTCCGCCACTGCTGGTGCTATTCTGGCTGATGCCGAAATTGATGCGCTTGATACCTACGGGGACAAACTGGGCCTGGCCTTCCAGATCTGGGACGACGTGCTGGACGTCGAAGGGGATGCCGAGGCGGTTGGCAAGGCGGTTGGCAAGGATGCCGACGCGGGCAAGGCGACATTTGTGTCGCTCCTGGGGTTGGACGCGGCGAAAGCCCGCGCGCGCACCTTGATCGATGATGCCTGCGACGCTCTTTCCCCCTATGGCGACGACGCCGAAACCTTGCGGGAAGCCGCCCGGTTCGTTATCTCGCGAGACAGGTAAGCCAAGGAATTCCTCATGTCCGAGCGTCCCATCACGCCCATTCTGGACCGTATCGCGGTTCCCGCCGACATGAAGGCGCTATCGGACCGTGAGCTGGAGCAGCTGGCCCATGAGGTCCGGGCCGAGACGATCTCGGCCGTGTCCGAGACCGGTGGACACCTGGGCGCGGGGCTGGGGGTGGTCGAGCTGACCGTCGCGCTGCACGCCATCTTTGACACGCCGCGTGACCGGCTGATCTGGGACGTGGGCCACCAGTGTTATCCGCACAAGATCTTGACCGGGCGCCGCGACCGAATTCGCACCCTGCGCACCGAAGGCGGGCTGTCCGGGTTCACCAAACGCTCGGAAAGCGCGTTTGACCCGTTTGGCGCTGGGCATTCGTCCACTTCGATCAGCGCCGCGCTGGGCTTCGCCGTCGCCCGCGACCTGGGCGGTGCGCCGGAACACGGGATCGGCGATGCGATTGCGGTGATCGGCGATGGCTCCATGTCTGCAGGCATGGCGTTCGAGGCGATGAACAATGCGGGCCACCTGGGCAAGCGCCTGTTCGTGATCTTGAACGATAACGAGATGTCCATCGCGCCGCCCACGGGGGCGCTGTCCAGCTATCTGTCCCGCCTTTACGCGGGCGAGCCGTTCCAGGAGTTCAAGGCCGCGGCGAAGGGCGCGGTCAGCCTGCTGCCCGAACCTTTCCAGGAAGGTGCACGTCGGGCAAAGGAAATGCTCAAGGGCATGACCGTCGGCGGCACCCTGTTCGAGGAGTTGGGCTTTTCCTATGTCGGCCCCATTGACGGGCATGACATGGACCAGCTGATGAGTGTCCTGCGTACGGTGCACGACCGCGCCACCGGGCCGATGCTGATCCACGTGATTACCAAGAAAGGCAAGGGATACGGCCCCGCCGAAACGGCTGATGACAAGGGCCATGCGACCGCCAAGTTCGACGTGGTGACCGGCAAGCAGCACAAGGCGCCGTCCAACGCGCCCAGCTACACGTCCGTGTTCGGCAAGGAACTGGTGCGCCTGGCTGCCGAAGACGACAAGGTCTGTGCCGTGACCGCCGCCATGCCAGATGGCACGGGGCTTGCGCAAATGCTGACCCGCTACCCGTCGCGCACCTTCGACGTGGGCATTGCCGAACAGCATGGCGTGACCTTCGCCGCCGGTCTGGCGGCGGGCGGGCTGAAACCTTTCTGCGCGATGTATTCGACCTTCTTGCAGCGTGGCTATGACCAGGTTGTGCATGACGTCGCGGTGCAACGCCTGCCGGTTCGTTTTGCCATCGACCGCGCGGGGTTGGTCGGTGCGGATGGCGCGACCCATGCGGGATCGTTCGACATCGCCTACCTGGCCAACCTGCCCGATATCGTGGTCATGGCCGCCGCTGATGAGGCGGAGCTGATGCACATGATCGCCACCGCGCATTCCATCGACGACCGCCCCTCGGCCTTCCGCTATCCGCGCGGCGAGGGCGTCGGCGTTGAGCTGCCCGAGAAGGGCGAGGTGCTGGAAATCGGCAAGGGTCGCATGATCCAGCAGGGTGCGCGCGTTGCCATCCTGTCCTTCGGCACCCGTCTCTCTGAGGTCGAAAAGGCTGCTGAAAAGCTTGAAGCGCGCGGGATTACACCGACCATTGCGGATGCCCGATTTGCCAAGCCGCTGGACCGCGAGATGATCCTGGGCCTGGCCGCCGACCACGAAGCCCTGATCACGATCGAGGAAGGCGCCGTGGGTGGATTCGGCAGCCATGTAGCGCAGCTTTTGTCCGACGAAGCCGTATTCGACACCGGGCTCAAGTTCCGTTCAATGGTGTTGCCCGACACATTCATCGACCACGCCAACCCTGCCGCAATGTATGCTGATGCCGGGCTGAATGCCGAGGATATCGAGGCCAAGGTCCTGCAGGTTCTGGGAATCACCCAGCTGGGAAGTCGCCGGGCCTGACCCAAGTCTAGCCTGACACAAAAAGGCCACATTTCCTTAAGATTCGGCGAAACTCCGCCGGTTGGGCTGGACTCGAATCAGCTTGCAAGAAGAGTCGATAACGTCTGCTCAAGAAAGGCGTTACCAATGAAAAAAATCATCCTTGCTGCTGCATTGACCCTGTCTGCCAACTCGGTCTTCGCCGACGGCTACACCGATCCGATTGTTGAACCGGCCGTGATCATTGAAGAGGCGGCCTCTTCCTCCTCACACGGCATCCTGGTCCCAATCATGATGCTGATCTTCCTGGGCGTGGCGCTGTCCAGCGGCTCGTCCTATGTGCCGGAATGACTGACACTCATCAGCTCTCGTCAAGAAGCGCGGCCAACCCCTCGCGATAGGTGGGGTAGGTCAGCCTGACGCCCAACTCGTCCTTGATCCGGTCGTTCCGGACCCGTTTGGATTCGGCGTAGAAGCTGCGCGCCATCGGCGTCATCTCGGCGGTGGCGAAATCCTCGGCCGGGGGCGCTGGCAGGTCCAGCATCTCGGCCGCTAGGGCCAGCACGTCCTCGGGCGGTGCGGGCTCGTCATCACAGACATTATAGGACTGGCCCGGGTTGGGGCGCGCAATGGATGCCGCCAGGGTCCGGACGATGTCATCGACATGGATGCGCGAGAACAGCTGGTTCGGTTTCACGATCCGCCGCGCCGTGCCCGCGCGCACCTTGGCGAACGGGCCGCGCCCGGGGCCATAGATCCCGGCCAGTCGGAAAATATGCAGCGGCAGATCAATTTCTGCCCAGCCCTCTTCCGCGGCCACGCGCCACTTGCCACGCTGGGTGGCAGGCGTCAGGGGCGTGTCCTCGTCGACCCAGCCGCCATCGTGATCGCCATAGACTGCCGTTGTGGACAGGTAGCCGACCCAATCGAACTTCGCTGATTTAAGCTGTTCCGCGTAGGCGTTCAGCACTGGATCGCCCTCGGCGCGCGGGGCGATTGAGATCAACAGGTGGCTGGCCCAGTCCAGATGTTCGGTCATATCGGTGCCGGGCCATTGCAAGGAATCCCTGCCATCCCGCGTGGTGCCGCGCACCTCCCATCCCTCCGCGCGCAAACGGATCGCCAGCGCGCGGGCGGTGTAGCCATAGCCGAAGATCAGAAGTCGTTTCATGGGCGGCACTATTCCACCGCCTATGCCAGAGTTCCAGCCCCGCCAGTGCGCCTATTTGCCCTTCCATACGGGATCGCGTTTCTCAGCAAAGGCACGCGCACCTTCAAGGTTGTCTTCCGAGCCATAAAGCACATCCACAGTGCGCAGCTGGCGCCGGGTAATCCGGTTCATCGCGTCCTGGAACTTGGCATCCTCGGCATCGCGCACGATCTCCTTGATTGCGGCATAGACCAGCGGCGGGCCGGAGGCGAGCAGGCGCGCCAGCTCCCAGGCGCGGTCCATCAACTGGTCGCCGGTGGTGATCTCGTTCACCAGGCCCCAGCGATGCGCCTCTTCGGCGTCGAACCAGCGACCGGTCAGCAGCAGCTCCATCGCGATGTGGTAGGGGATACGCTTGGGCAGTTTCACGCTGGCGGCATCGGCAATGGTGCCCGAGCGGATTTCCGGCAGCGCGAACGTCGCGTGATCGGCGGCCAGGATCATGTCGGCGGACAGGGCCAGCTCCAACCCGCCGCCGCAGGCGATGCCGTTCACCGCGGCAATCACCGGCTTGTTCAGATCGCGTAGTTCCTGTATGCCGCCGAACCCACCGACGCCATAATCCCCATCCACCGCGTCGCCATCTGCCGCCGCTTTCAGATCCCAGCCGGGACAAAAGAATTTCTCGCCCCCGCCAGTGATGATCGCCACGCGCAGCTCCGGGTCGTCACGAAACTCGGCAAAGACATCGCCCATGATGCGCGAGGTCGCCAGGTCGATCGCATTGGCCTTGGGGCGGTCCAGGGTGACTTCAAGGATGGCACCTTCGCGCCGGGTCTTGATCGGGTTGGTCATGCGGGGTCTTCCTTGATCAGAGCATCCGCCGCCACCGCGCGGGTGGGGGTACAGATGAGCGGGTTCACTTCAACTTCCTCAAGCCTATCGGCATTGGCAAGCACATAGGACTGGATCGCATCCACGGCGTCCAGGATGGCGTCGATATCGGCGGCAGGCGCACCGCGATAACCTTGCAGCAGTTTGTACATTTTCAGGCGGGATAGAGCCTGTTCGATACTCACTCGGCTGGCTGGGACCAGAAGCGAGGCGCTGTCCTGCAACAGTTCCGTCAACGTGCCCCCGGCTGCCAGGGTCAAGACAAATCCATGCGCCGGATCCCGGGTCACGCCGATCAGCAGCTCGGCCACGCCACCGGTGATCATTTCCTCGACCAGGAAGCTCTCCGTCGGCATTTTCGCGGCGGCTTCGGTGACCTCTTCAGTGTTGGTCAGCCCCAAGGCTACGGCGCCGGCCTCGGTCTTGTGCGCAATACCTTCGCCCTTCAGGACCAGGGGGAAGCTGACCTCGGATGCCAATTCGGCTGGATTAGAGCCTGATCTGGCCTTCGGGATGTCCAGGCCGTGGGCCACCAGAGCGGATTTCGCCTCGGCCTCGGACAGGACCCGGCCGTTGCGTTCGGCGCCAGGCAGGCAGACGGGTTCCGACACGGGGGGCCGCCATTTTGCAGCCGCCTCCGCAGCCATGACCGCCTCGTCCAATCCCAGGATCGGCACCACACCGCCCGCCATCAGCCGTTCACAGGTGGCCTCGCTCATCAGTTCCGGCAGGCTGGCCACCACGGCCACATTCGCGCCGGTCTGCGCGCGCACGTTCAGCGCGGCGTGGGTGGCAATATCCCAGTCGGTTGCATCACAGCGATCCGCGCGCGGGTAGTCGAGGATGATCATGGTCAACGCCAGATCCGGGTCGACCATGCCCGACCAGGCCGCGGTCATCGCACCCTCGTTGCGCCAGATATAGGTGTGGTAGTCGAGCGGGTTCGCCAGTGCCACCATTGGCCCAAGTGCCTTGGTTAGAGCCTGTTTCTGCGTCGCATTCAGCGGTGGAAACACCACGTCGCGCCCATGGGCCGTGTCGGCGGCCAGCGATGCCTCGCCGCCTGAACACGAGATCGAGGCGATGCGGTTCGACAGCAGCGGCCCGGTAATGTGCAGCAGCTTGAGCGTTTCCAGGAAGGCTGGCAGGCTGTCCAGCCGGGGAATGCCCAACCGGTCCAGAAGGGCCTGCGCGCCCGCGTCACCGCCCGCGAGCGACGCCGTATGAGACACTGTTGCTGCCTGAGCCTGCGTCGAGCGTCCCACCTTGAGAGCGATAAGCGGGATGCCCTTGGCATGGGCCTTGGTGGCCAGCGCCTCCCAGGCGCGCAGATCGGAGAAGCCTTCGACGTGCAGGCCAATGGCGGTGACGCGATCGTCGTCCAGTAGCCCGGCGGCGATCTCCGCCTGGCCGGTCTGGGCCATGTTTCCGCAGGTCACGGTATAGGCAATCGGCAGGCCCCGCGCCTGCATGGTCAGGTTGATCGCGATGTTCGAGCTTTGCGTCAGAATCGCCACGCCCTTGGCGACCCGCGTGGACCCATGCTGATCCGGCCACAAAAGCGCGCCGTCGATGGCGTTGATGAAGCCGTAGCAGTTGGGCCCAAGGATCGGCATGTCCCCGGCCGCTGCCAGAAGATCGGCTTGCAGATCATGCGCCTGGGCGTCCTCGGCAGCCGCCTCGGAGAACCCGCTGGCAAAGCACACGGCCCCGCCCGCACCCATGTCGCGTAACACGCGCACCGCCTCGATGGTCGCGTGCCGATTGATGCCGACAAAGGCGGCATCTGGCGCGCTGGGGAGCGATTCCAGGGTGGAATAGACACCTTCCCCCCCCTTTGGATGTACCCGCCAAACCGCGCCGTCAAAGCCCATCTTGCGACACTGTTCCACCACCTGGGTACACCAGGCTCCCCCGCCGATGACAGCGATGGTGCGGGGGCGAAACAGGCGTGAAAGATCGCGCGCGCTCATGCGCCCGCTCATGCCCCAAGTGGCCGCAGCAGGTCGCGGCTGATGATATGGCGTTGAATCTCGCTGGTCCCGTCCCAGATGCGCTCCACCCGTGCATCACGCCAGAACCGTTCAATCGGGAAGTCATCCATCAACCCCATGCCGCCGAAGATCTGCAACGTTGTGTCGGTGACTCGCGCCAGCATTTCCGAGGCATAGAGTTTCGCCGAGGCGATTTCGCGGTTCGAGGGTAAGTTCTGGTCCAGGCGCCAGGCAGCGGAGAGGGTCAACCAGTCGGCCGCGTCGATCTCGGTGATCATGTCAGCAATCTGGAAGCCGACGCCCTGGAACTTGCCGATTGGCTGGCCGAACTGTTTGCGTTCGGCGGAGTATTCCAGCGCGTAATCAAAGCAGCGCCGCGCACGTCCGACGCAGAAGGCCGCCACGGTCAGACGGGTGGCGTAGAGCCATTCGTTCATCACGGCGAACCCGCCATCGACCTCACCCAGCACCTGCGCGTCGGGCAGGCGGCAATCGTCGAAGGTCAGGATGTAGTTCTTGTAGCCCTTGTGGCTGACCGAGTTGTACCCCTCGCGCACCTCGAACCCGGGCGTGCCGCGGTCGACCAGGAAGGTTGTGATGCGCTTCTTCGGACCTTTCGGGGTTTCATCCACGCCGGTGGCGATGAAGACGATGAAGAAATCCGCATGCTCTGCGCCCGAGATGAAGTGTTTCGAGCCGTTCACCACCCAGTCGCCCCCATCGCGCAACGCCTGGCATTTCATGCCGCGCACGTCCGACCCGGCGTCCGGTTCGGTCATTGCCAGCGCATCCATGCGCTCCCCGCGCACGGCAGGCAGCAAGTAGCGTTCGCGCTGCTCGTCATTGCAGGCCATCAAAATGTTCTGCGGGCGGCCGAAGAAATGGGTCAGCGCCATCGAGCCGCGCCCCAATTCGCGCTCCACCAGGGTGAAATCGAGGTGGGATAGACCCGCACCGCCCACCTCTTCGGGGAAATTGCAGGCGTAGAAGCCCAGGTCGATGCACTTCTGTTTGATCTCTTCGCCCAGCGCGTGGGGCACCTGGCCGGTGCGTTCGACTTCGGCTTCGTGGGGATAGATCTCGTTCTCGACAAAGCTGCGCACGGTCGAGACGATCATCTCCTGTTCTTCGGACAGACCAAACTGCATCGGGAACCCTTTCTGTTCGCGGTTTTGACTTAGCGTAAGAGGGTTGCATACGGCTTTCGTGCCGGATTAGAAAAAACCATGCAGAGTTGGGAAAAACAAAACGCCGCAGCGCAGCAGGTGGACCTGCTTCTGTTCGATGATTTCTCGGGCCTGTGCCTGGCGAATACGGTCGAACCGATGCGGGCAGCGAACCAGCTGTCGGGGCGGCGGTTGTATGACTGGCGATTCGTTTCCGTGGACGGGGCGCCAGCGACCTCGTCGTCTGGCATGACCGTGGCGGCGGAACCGATGGACGGGACCGGCGACATGCTGATCGCGCTGCCCTCCTACCGTTTCGTTGGACATGCCACGCCGATGGTGCTGCGGGCGCTGCGGGCTGCGGCGGGGCGGTATGGAGTGCTGGCCGGGTTCGACACCGGCGCTTGGTTGCTGGCAACGGGGGGGCTGTTGAACGGGCGACGCGCGACCATTCATTGGGAGGAGCTAGCGCGGTTTGAAGAGGCCTTTCCCGACGTTATTGCGCAGCACAAGCGGCATGTGATCGATGGTGATCGGATTACCTGTTCCGGTGCGCAGGCCGCGTTTGACCTGATGGTCGAGCTGATCGGCGCGACCCATGGGCCGACCCTGCGGTTGGAGGTCGCGACCCTGTTCATGTCGCCCGAGGCCACCGGCCCGCAGGATGCGCCGCTGGCCCGCGGCAAGTCGGTCGCGCGCGCTGTAGCGCTGATGCAGGAGAACCTGGAGGAGCCCCTGCCCATTGGCGAGGTCGCGCGGCGGATCGGGCGTAGTCAGAAGGACCTGGAGGCACGGATGCGGCGAGAACTGGGGGCGGGACCGCAGGCGATCTACAAGCGCCTGCGTTTGATCGCAGCGCGCAAGCTGGTGTTGGAGAGCGACCTGAGCGTGGCCGAGGTCGCCCTGCGCGCGGGCTATCAGGATGCCAGCGCCTTTACCCGCGCCTTTCGTGCGGAGTTCGGGGAAACTCCGCGCGATATGCGTTTTCCGCCGGAATAGACCCTATTTGCTGTCTGCCGGGGTGAAGTTCCACTGCGGCTCCGCCTCCAATGCGGCGCGCCCGCCCATGGCTTCGATCCGGGTTGCCTGGTCGGCGTGGGCGCGGGCATTGGTGACCTCCGGGTCCATCCAACGGGACAGGCGTTTCAGCGCTTCGGTGACCAGGTCCGGGCGGGAGGCGGCCAGATCGTCTTCCTCACGCGGATCGTCGGTCAGGTTGAACAGCTGCGGCGGGTGACCCTCGGCGTAGTGCACGTATTTCCACGATATGTCGCCCTCGATCCAACGCACCAGCGTGACCCCAACCGACGACCCGCCGTCGTGGTATTCCGACAGCACCGTGCGGGATCCTTCCGGTTCCGCTCGTAGGTCGTGACCCGAAAAGGCGCGGCTAAGCACGCCAAGGGCGGCACAGATGGTCGGTGCTGCGTCGATCAGGCTGACCGGGTCCACCCGCACCCCTGGCGCAATCCCGGGCCCGGACATGATCAGCGGCACGCGCGCCGCGCTTTCATACATGCAGGATTTGGTCCAGAACCCTTTCTCGCCCAGCATCTCGCCATGATCCGAGGTGAACAGGGTCAGCGTATCATCCAGTCCTGCCGCCTCCAACGCGTCCAGAACCCGACCCACCTGCGCATCCATGAAGCTGCACAGCGCATAGTAGCTGGCGATGGCAATGCCGCGGCTTTCCGGCGTGAAATGGGTGTCATGGTCAAAGAAAGAGACTATTTCGGCCAAAATCGGGTGATCTGGCGGTGTCTGAGCCTCGGCCTCGAAGTCTTTCGGATCGTAGAGGTCATAAAACTCCGGCGGGGCAATCAGCGGGTAATGCGGGGATAGCCAGCTGACGAAAGCGGCCCAGTCCTGGTTGCGGCGGGCGGGGTCAGACAGCCATTCACAGGCTCGCGCGGTGACCCGCTGGTCAAATTGCAGATACTCGCTGTCGCCGGGGCCGATCATCTGCGCAAGCTCCGCCGTGGCGTCATAGGAACAGACCGGGCGGCGCAGAAGCCCGCGCACCCAGCCGCGCCCGCCGGGGATGTGAATCGGCTCGATCTGTTCGGCAAACCCTGTGTCATCCGTGCCGTTGCGATAGTGCAGCTTGCCGATCGACACGGCCAACTTGCCTGCGTCGCGCAGCACGTGCCCCCAGCTGGGTACGCGCCCGTCATAGGCCTCGGCCGAGGACCAATACCCGACCTCGTGCACATAGCGCCCCGTGGCAATCGCCGCGCGGGTTGGCACGCACATGGGCGAAGGCGTATAGGCCGCGTCGAACCGCACCCCGCGCGCGGCAAGACGGTCCAGATTGGGGGTCCGGACCGCCGGGTTCATATGGCCGAGCCCCCACCAGGAGAGCTCGTCCACCATCAGGAATAGTACATTCATCCGAACATCCTTTTCTTGCGTGCCCGGGTTTCCGCCGTGGCTTCGGGCGATCCGTCATGGAAGGTGCCGAACCAGCGGTCCCAGGGCATCTCCTGGTTGCCGTAGTTGCACTCATAATAGCGGTGGTGCAGCTGGTGATAGAAGGTGCCAAGAGCCAGGCGGCGTTTGTCCTTGATCAGCAGGTCTTCGTAGCCCGTGTGGCTCATCGCGGCGCCCGGGCCCTGGAACACAATGTGGAAGATCAGGTGAATCGGGTGGCTGGCAACGACCCAGTGCACGCAGAGCGTGGTCAGGTAGATGAAATGTTCCACCGGATGCATGGAAAAGCCGCTCCACGGTCCGATGTTCACGTTGCGGTGGTGCAGGGCGTGCACCCGCTTGTAGAGGAACGGTTGGTGCAGCAACCGATGCACCCAGTAGAAATGGAAGGCCGACCACATCGGGATGATCACCAGGAAGGCGAGGAACCATATCGGATTGCTGGCGAATGTGATTGTGGGGGTATGGCCGTTGGCCATCAGCCACATGGTCACCACCTGGAACAGGGTCAGCTGGGCGACGCCCGAGCCGAGCGACCAGAACATGTTGTCCTTCACCTGGTCGCTGAAGTTCCACAGGGAGTTGTTCTTCCCCTGTTCGCGCCGTTCGAATTTCAGTCGTTTGCCCTGGCCCTTGCGGATGTAGAAATACCAATGCAGCGTGCCGGCCGTCAGCGCGATGATGGCGAAATTCACCACATAGACCTGGGCGATCCAGCCGAGCGCGAAGCTCTGGGCGGCCTCCAGCGACGGGTAGAAGAAGAAATAGAGCAGGAGCGCCAGGCCCAGCATCAACACCCGTTCGGACAGGGTCAGCCAGTTGCGTGCCAGCCAGCCTGCCAGGTAGGCGGGGTTCGGCGGCCATTTGAAGATCGACGGGTTATCCAGCGGCAGCTCCGGGTGGTAATTCCACTCGCGGCTCATATCCTCCATCTGCTCCTGCGGGGCCGTGGTCTGGCCCATCTGGGTGGTGGCATCGGTCATTGGTCTCTCCTCCCTGACCAGATCAGACTTCGCGCGACAGAAGCGCGTCTTCGAACGGGTAGCGCGACAGGCAGATCGCGCCGGTATCGGTGATGAGATATTGGTCTTCGAGCTTCACGCCCTCGTGCCCGCCGATCTTGCCGACGTAGCTTTCAACGCAGATCACCATGCCGACCTCAAGCTGGCCGTCGTAGTGGAATTCCGCGTCCTTCGGGTAGTAGATCACCGGGTATTCATCGGCCATGCCCAGCCCGTGCATCATGCAGGGATAGAACTGGTCGCCGTAGCCTTCGGTCTGGATATAGCGGTTGTCGATCAGCTCGCGGAAGCTGATCCCGGGCCGGAGTAGAGACGCATTGTGCATGATTTCCGCATGTGCGTGCTGGTAGAGGCGGCATTGCTCGTCGCTGGGCCGACCGGGCCCGCAATGATAGGCGCGGCTGATATCGGCGCCGTAGCTCCACGGGCCGACCATGCCGCAATCGAACACCACAAGATCGCCCGCGCGGATGATGCGTGACGACGCTTCCTGCTGCCAGGGATTGGTGCGCTCGCCCGAGGCCAGCAGACGATAGTCGATCCATTCGCCGCCACCCTCGATATTGGCGGCCCACATGTGGCTCCATAGCTCCTGTTCCGAGATCCCGTTGACCAGGTTGTTGCGCATGCGCGTCATGCCGTCTTCGGCGATCGCGATGGTCTGGTTCATGCAGAGGATTTCTTCCGGGCTCTTGATCTTGCGCGCATGGGCCAGGGCCTCGCCCGCATCGATCAGGGTCAGCCCCTCGGCCTCCAGCGCCATGTGGGGCAGGGGGGCGGTGCGTTCGATACCGATGCGTGTCTCGCCGCCGCAATGCTCATCCACCAGCGCCCGCATCTGCCGCGCCCATTTCGCGCACCATTCCTGGTGGCGATAGCCCGCGAACATGTAGCTCAGCGGCATCAGGTCGTCGCGAATTTCATCGATGGTTTCCAACTGCGCCCCGGTTTCCCGCCCGGGCTCCGAATCGAAATAGATCACTGGCCCTTCGGCGGGCATGAACAGGTAGCCCGCGTGGATATGCATCTGGAACAGGGTGCAGTTGCGCACCCCGGTGGCATAGCGGATCGACAGCGGGTCGGTCAGGATCACAGCGGCCAACCCGTGCGCCTTCATCTGCTCACGCAGACGGTTCTGGCGATAGCGCCGCATCCGGGGCACGTCGATCATGCCCTCGGTATCGGTCAGCTGCATCGGCGGCGTCTTCCACGCGGCCTGTTCCAGCGTCAGCGGCTGGGGTTTGGCGGCGAACGCCTTGGTATAGTCGGTGGCGTCGTTCACTGGTGTACGGGCGTCCATCGGTCCAGGGCCTCCTTGAACTTGTTTTCCTCGCCGGGGGCCATGCCGACCGTGTGGGCGGCATCGGGAAAGGCGCCGGATTGCACGTCCTCGCGAAACCCGGTCAGCGCCTTTTCGCGCTCGGCGGCCAGAGCCTTGCGGATCGAAAGCACATCGCCCCAGGCCTTGGCGTGGCGCGGCGGGTCTTCCACGTCGCCGCAGATGTCCTCCATGAATGAGAAAATGATGTCCCCGCCGGACCCTGCGCCGATGGAATGGGTGACGATGGAGGTGCGCGGACCGATCTCTTGCAGGGCTTCGACGGCGACGCATTCCACCTCGGCTGCCACGGCGCCTGCGTCTTCCAGCCGCTTGAAATCCTGAAACAGGCGCAGCGCCTCCTCGGCGGTCTTGCCGACAGTGCGCAGGCCCCCGACCAGGGTTGATTTGCGCGGAACCAGGCCCAGGTGGCCCTGCACCGCCAGGCCTTCGCCCGCCAGCCGCTCGATGGTCTTCAGCCCGCGCGGTGTATAGATCGCGTCGGCCCCGGCCTCGGCGCAGCGGATCGCGGCCGCCAGCGCCTCGTCCTCGGTCATGTATTGCACCATGGTCTGGCTGCCGGTGACGAAGGTTTCGGGCGCCGCTGCCCGCACCTCGACAATGTCCACATCCGCAATGGTGATCATGTCGATGCCCATCGCTGCACAGGCCGCCGCCTCGTCGCCATTCAGCGCCGAGACCTGGGTCATCTTCACCCCCGCCGCCTTGTTCGCCCGCAGGCAGGCAACAGTCAGATTGCGGCGTGCCGGGTGGCCGCCGTATGTGTAGATGTTCTTTGCCATGGGTTCAGTCCGCGTAGGTCGAGCCTTCGGCGTCCAGGATCGCCTTGATCTCGCGCATGTGGGCTTCGGCCTGGCCGGGGTAATCCTCCAGCTCCTGCGCGGTCTTCTCGGCAATCTCGTCGGACAGAACGCGCAGCGGCCGACCGGTCTGCAAGGCGCGGATATAGGTCTCGGCCGCGCGTTCGAAGTAGTAGAGCCGGTTGAACGTATCCGCCGGGTCGTCACCGATCACCAGGACACCGTGGTTGCCCATGATCATCGTCTTGACTTTGGGGTCGGTCAGCATCGCGGCACAGCGCGCGCCCTCATCGTCGAAGGCCAGCCCACCGAACCCATCGTCGATCACATAACGGTTGTAGAAGGTCGCGGTGTTCTGATCGATCGGCGGCAGGTTCGAATCTGCCAGTGACGCCAGCACCGTCGCGTGGATCGAATGCACATGCATCACGCAACGCGCCTGCGGACAAAGCCGGTGGATCGAGCCATGCAGCCCCCAGGCGGTCGGGTCCGGCGCGCCGGGTTTCGACATCGTTTCCGGGTCATTCGCATCCAGCAGCAACAGGTCCGAGGCCCGGATCCGCGCGAAATGCATCTGGTTCGGATTCATCAGGAACTGCGAGCCATCGTCATTCACGGCCAGCGAGAAGTGGTTCGCCACCCCCTCGTGCATGTTCAGCCGTTCGGTCCAGCGGAAGGCGGCGGCCATGTCCACCCGTTCCTGCCAATGATCCATGTTGGGGCGCAGTTTCGTGACGCTCATCTTGGTCTCCCTGTTCGTCTGGAAACGGTGCCGCGCGACGAAGCACTTAACAAATGAAAAAAACGCGGCCATCCTATTAGTCAAACTTATGATGGGATTATGCATATGCGGCAAAACCTGCCTCCGCTGAATTGGCTGCGCGCTTTCGAGGCCGCTGCGCGGCACCTGTCCTTTACTGGCGCGGCGGGCGAGCTGAACATGACCCAAAGTGCGGTGAGCCAGCAGATCAAGTCGTTGGAGGGCCACCTGGGTCGGCCCCTGTTTCACCGCCGCCCGAAGGCGCTGGAGCTGACCTCGACCGGGCTGACCTATCTGCCCGTGGTGCGCGACGCCTTCGGCACGCTCCGGCGTGGGACCAATGCGGTGACCGGGCGACGCACCAACCTGTTGCGCATCCAGTCGAACATTACCTTCTCGATCCACTGGCTGGCCCCGCGCCTACCCGGTTTTCGCGCCGCCCACCCCGAGATTGACCTCGAGATCCAGACCGAGCTGTGGGAGCCCGCCTCGATGGCCGAAGGCGTGGATGTCGAAATCCGCTATTCCCTGCGCCCGGATGAAGGCACAAGGGCCGAGCTACTGACCCGCGATCACTACTATCCCGTCTGCGCGCCGGGATATGATGTCACCCTGGAAACGCTCGCCGACCAACCGCTTTATGACTGCACCAACATGCTGGGCAGCTGGGCGGGTTGGGCCGAGGAACAGTCTCTAATCTGGCCCAATCCGGACGTGACCTTTGCCACCACCTTTACCTTTACCCTCGCCGTGGCCCAGGCCGGTGGGGGACTGACCCTGGCCCATGACATGATTGCCGGGCGGCTCATCGCCGAGGGTAAACTGGTTGCCCCCTTCCACCACCGCGCCCCGCTGCCCGAGGCCTATTACCTGCTGCAGACCCCACAGGCCGAGGCGAACCCCCATGCGCAGGCGTTCACACGCTGGTTACGTGCCGAGGTCACGAAGGGGGCTTGAAGCCGACCGGAAAAGCTGAACAATTGGTCCATGGAGAATACATATTTCAAAACATGGCCTGAATCTGCGGCCCGCCTGGTGGCGGTGGCGGCAGGACGTACGCCTGCCGATACGGTGATCCGCGGCGGGCGTGTTGTAAATGTACACACGCGCGAAGTGCTCGACTGGCAGGTGGCGATGGCCGACGGGCGGTTTGCCTATGTTGGGCCGGATGCGAGCCACTGTATTGGCGACGGCACCGAGGTGGTCGAGGCCGAGGGGCAATATCTGGTCCCTGGCCTATGTGACGGGCACATGCATATCGAAAGTGGCATGCTGACCCCGGCCGAGTTTGCCCGTGCGGTCACGCCGCATGGCACGACCTCGATGTTTGTCGACCCGCATGAGATCGCGAACGTGCTGGGCATCGAAGGCGTGCGTCTGATGCATGATGAGGCTCTGATCCAGCCCATTTCGATCTTTACCCAGATGCCCAGCTGCGCGCCTTCTGCGCCGGGGCTGGAGACCACGGGCTATGAAATCACCCCCGAGGACGTGGCCGAGGCAATGACCTGGCCCGGCATCATCGGGCTGGGCGAGATGATGAATTTCCCTGGCGTGATCCATGGTGACGACAAGATGCTGGCCGAGATTGCGGCGACCCAGCGCGCGGGCAAGACCGTGGGCGGGCACTATGCCAGCCCCGACCTGGGGCCGAACTTCCACGCCTATGCGGCGGGCGGCCCGGCGGACGATCACGAGGGCACCTGTGAAGAGGATGCCATCGCTCGCGTGCGTCAGGGGATGCGGGTGATGATGCGGCTGGGCTCGGCCTGGTTCGACGTCGAAAAACAGATCAGCGCCGTGACCGAAAAGAGATTGGACCCGCGCAGTTTCATTCTGTGTACGGATGATTGCCACTCCGGCACTTTGGTGAACGAAGGCCACATGAACCGCGCCGTGCGCCATGCCATCGAATGTGGCTGTGACCCGCTGATCGCGCTGCAGATGGCGACGATCAACACGGCGACGCATTTTGGATTGGAGCGCGAGCTGGGCTCCATCGCGCCGGGGCGGCGCGCGGATGTGATCCTGACCGACGACCTGCGTTCCCTGCCGGTGAATACGGTCTATGCCAAGGGCATCAAAGTGGCCGAAACCGGCCAGAATAGGGTCGAATTCCCACACCTTGCCTGGCCTGACCATGCCCGCAACACCATGCATCTGGGCAAGGTGCTGACCCCGTCCGATTTCCGCATTGAAGCGCCTGAAGGTGCGAACTCCGTTACCGCCAAGGTGATCGGGATTGTTGAAAACCAGGCCCCGACCAAGGCGCTGCGTGCGAGTCTGTCCGTGACCGACTGCATCGTGCTGCCGGATCAGGCGCAGGACGTGGCGCAGGTCGCTCTGGTGGAACGGCACAAGGGCACCGGTGGCGTGGTCAACGGGTTCGTCAGCGGGTTCGGTTATCAGGGTCAGATGGCCATGGCCTCGACCGTCGCACATGACAGCCACCACATGATCGTGGTCGGCACCGATCACGGTGACATGGCGCTGGCAGCGAATCGTCTGGGCGAGGTCGGCGGCGGCATCTGCGTCTTCAAGGACGGCAAGGAGCTGGCGCTGGTCGAACTGCCCGTCGCGGGACTCATGTCCGACGACCCCGCGCCCCTGGTGGCCGAAAAGGCCGAGGCCATTGTCGAGGCGATGCTTACCTGCGGTTGCACCCTGAACAACGCGTCGATCCAGCACTCTTTCCTGGCGCTCGTGGTCATCCCCGAGCTGCGTATCAGCGATCTGGGCTTGGTCGACGTCAACACATTTGAAATCACATCCCTGTTCGAGGAGACCGCATGAACGCGAGTGAGCTGCGTATTCCGGTCGTGACCCCGCCCCATGCGGAGCACGAGGTTTTCACCGACGCCCAGGCCGCTGTGGACCGGCTGAAGGAGCTTTATGCCCAGGCTTGCGCCTTCCTGGCCGAGACTTTCAGCCAGACCGTGCATGGCGCGCAGCCCCCGACGCGGTATCGCGCGTTTTATCCCGAGATCCGCCTGACCACGACCAGCCACGCCCAGGTCGATACGCGGCTGAGCTTTGGTCACGTGTCTGCGCCCGGTATCTATTCCACCACGATCACCCGCCCGGACCTGTTCGAGAACTACCTGGTGCAGCAGATCGGCCTGCTGTTGGAAAACCACGGCGTGCCGGTGGTGATTGGCCCCTCGCAAACACCGATTCCGGTACATTTCGCGGTGGCGAACGACCCGTCCGTGACGGTCCCGCAGGAAGGCGCGATGGCCTTCCCGCTGCGAGATGTTTTCGACGTGCCGGATCTGGCGACCACCCACGATGATATCGTCAACGGGCTGGGGTATACGCATGAGGATGGCTCAGCCCCACTGGCACCCTTTACGGCGCAGCGTGTGGATTATTCGCTGGCGCGCCTCAGCCACTACACCGCCACGCTGCCTGAGCACTTCCAGAACCACGTGCTCTTCACCAACTACCAGTTCTATGTCGAGGAGTTCGAGGCCTATGCCCGCCGGGCTCTGGCCGATCCGGACAGCGGATATACCAGCTTCGTGGGGCCGGGCAATTGCGAGATCACGACCTGTGATTGCAAGATCGAGGCGCCGGCGAAACTGCCGCAGATGCCGTCCTATCACCTGAAGCGACCGGATGGGACCGGGGTCACGCTGGTCAATATCGGTGTGGGTCCGTCGAACGCAAAGACCGCGACAGACCACATTGCCGTCCTGCGTCCGCATGCCTGGCTGATGGTCGGCCACTGCGCTGGTCTGCGTAACTCGCAGCGGTTGGGGGACTTCGTCCTGGCCCATGCCTACCTACGTGAGGACAAGGTGCTGGATGACGATCTGCCGATCTGGATCCCGATCCCGCCGCTGGCCGAGATCCAGCGCAGCCTGGAGCAGGCCGTGGCGGGCGTGACCGAGCTGGAGGACTTCGAACTCAAGCGCATCATGCGAACCGGCACAGTCGCGAGCCTGGACAATCGCAACTGGGAGCTGCGCGACCACACCGGTCCGGTGCAACGCCTCAGCCAATCGCGCGCCATCGCGCTCGACATGGAAAGCGCGACCATCGCCGCCAACGGCTTCAGGTTCCGCGTGCCTTATGGCACGCTGCTCTGCGTGTCCGACAAACCCTTGCATGGGGAGCTGAAACTGCCCGGCATGGCGTCTGATTTCTACAAGGACCAGGTGGGCCGACATCTGCTGATCGGCATCCGCGCGATGGAGATCTTGAGGGGCATGCCGCTTGAACGTATCCACAGCCGGAAGTTGCGCAGTTTCGAGGAAACGGCCTTCCTGTAAGGGCTCCGGGGTGGATTGACGCGGGGTCAACCCTAAAAAACAGGGGAAAACCTGCCGATTTGGTCAAATTTCGGAACACTAATGATTGTGTAGGTCAACCATATCCAGTTTAATGCGCGCAATCTAACCCCAGTATAGGGGGCCAACGAGGAGTTACTTACATGGCAAAACCGATGACCAAAACCCAACTGGTGGCCGCTCTGGCCGAAGAAATGGGCGCTGACAAGAAGGCCGCTTCGGCCGCGCTGGACGGCATCGTGTCGATCATCACCAACGAAGTGTCGGGCGGCGGTGCCGTGACCCTTCCGGGTGTTGGCAAGATCTATTGCCGTGAGCGTCCGGCCCGCATGGTGCGCAACCCTGCCACCGGCGAACAGATCCACAAGGACGCCGACAAGGTCGTGAAAATGACCATCGCCAAAGCGCTGAAGGACAGTGTGAACGGCTAAGTCCGGATCAACGGAATTCGTCAAAGGGTCGCCTCCGGGCGGCCCTTTTTCGTTGCCCGCATGCGCGAGGCGAGCAAAAAATCTTATGCGCGAAGTCAGAAGAACTGCCATTGCCATTTGCCGGGAACTGGGAAAGTCTCGCACGACTTGGCGGCCCTTGTTCTCATGGAGTTTGGAATGGACCTGCGCGCAATCTTCATGGGGCTGGGTTTTGCCTTTCTCTGGAGCTCGGCCTTTACCTCGGCCAGGGTGATCGTCACCTACGCGCCACCGATGGGCTCGCTTGCGGTGCGCTTCCTGATTTCGGGCCTGATCGGCGTGGCGATCGCCAAGGCGCTGGGGCAGAACTGGCACCTGACCCGCAACCAGTGGCGTGCGGTGATCGTCTTCGGCCTGTGCCAGAACGCGCTCTACCTGGGCCTGAATTTCGTTGCGATGCAATGGGTCGAAGCCGGGCTGGCCTCGATCATTGCGTCGACCATGCCGCTGATGGTGGCCTTTGCCGGGTGGACCATATTTGGCGATCGGCTGAAACCGCAGGCGGCGATCGGACTGGCGCTGGGCATTGCCGGGGTCACGCTGATCATGGGCTCGCGCCTGTCGGGCGGGGTGGATGTGACCGGAGTTGTGCTCTGTTTCATTGCCGCCGCCGCGCTGACCATCGCCACCCTGTCGGTGCGAACGGCCAGTTCGGGCGGCAATCTGATGATGATTGTCGGGCTGCAGATGTTCGTGGGCGCCTTTGCGCTCGCCATCGCCTCTGCCGTGCTGGAAACGCCCACGGTGACCTGGAGCTGGCAGTTGGGCGTCGCCTTTACCTACACGGTGCTGGGGCCGGGTCTGCTGGCAACTTGGATCTGGTTTGCCCTGGTTACCCGCGTCGGCGCCGTGCGCGCGGCCACGTTCCATTTCCTCAACCCGTTCTTCGGCGTCGCCGTGGCCGCCGTCCTGCTGGGCGAAGCGCTGGGCTGGCTCGATGGGGTCGGCGTGGCAGTGATCACTGTCGGCATTCTGTTGGTGCAACTGGCGAAACAAAACCCCACGCAGTCGTGAACTGCTGCGCCTCCCTTGTGAGGTGACTTTCCCCGCTGCCCGAATAGGGTAGCGCCATGGAACTCGTCTTTGCCTATGCCGCAGGGCTTCTGACCCTGATCAACCCCTGCGTTCTGCCGGTGCTGCCCATCGTCCTGGCCACCGCCCTGAACGCAAGCCGGTTTGGCCCCCTGGCAGTGGCGACGGGGATGAGCCTGTCTTTCGTCACATTGGGCATGCTCGTCACCGTCGCCGGACGGTCCCTTGGCATTCACGAAGGCACCATTGCCAATGCGGGTGCGGTGCTGATGATCGGCTTCGGCCTGGTCCTGCTGGTCCCGCGCCTGTCCGAACGTTTTGCCACCGCCACAGCCGGTGTTTCGGCCCGCGCCGACGCCGGGCTGGAGGAGGTTGACCGCTCGTCCCTGATGGGCCAGTTCCTTGGCGGCGTGCTTCTGGGCGCGGTTTGGAGCCCCTGTATCGGCCCGACCCTGGGCAGCGCCATCGGATTGGCCTCGCAAGGCGAAAGCCTGGGCTGGGCCACCGCGATCATGGTGTTCTTTGCGCTGGGCGTGTCCTCCATCATCCTCGTGCTGGGCTATGGTGCCCGTGCCGCGATCCAGCGCCGTCAGGCCACCATGCGCATTATCGCCGCGAAGTCCCGCCCGATCTTGGGTGCGGTCTTTGTCGCTGTGGGTGTCGGCATCCTGCTGCGTGTCCATCACATGCTTGAGGCTTGGGCGGTCGCCAACCTGCCCGCCTGGCTGATTGATCTTTCCGTTTCCCTGTAAGGAGTCCCCCTGATGAAACGTCGTACCTTCCTGACCCTCGCCACCGGTGCCACCCTGGCCCCGCTTGCCGCCCGCGCCGCGGTGATGGACTACACCCCCGGTCTGGTTCAGCAGGCGCTGGACAATGGCGAAACCGTTTTTCTGGACTTCAAGGCAAGCTGGTGTTCGACCTGCGCCGCTCAGGAACGTGTGATCAACGCCCTGCGCGCCGAGGACCCGACCTATGACGGCGCGATCACTTTTATCAATGTCGATTGGGATGCCCACGGCAATGGCGCGCTGGCGCAAAGCCTCAATATCCCGCGCCGCTCGACGCTCGTTGTGCTGAAGGGCAACCAGGAGCTTGGCCGCATCGTCGCCGGTACCCGCAAGTCGGACATCAAGGCGTTGATGGATACGGCTCTGGCGGCGGCCACCGCCTGATCAGGTCCACGCAGCTGAATCAGAGAGGGGGCCACGCAGGCCCCCTTTTACTTGCGTCGGTCCGGGAAGGCCTCTAGCCAATCTTGCCGCGATCTCCACCGGTCTGGGCGCGGTCCATCAGCAGGTGGTCCAGAACGACACAGGCGGCCATGGCTTCGCCCACGGGCACGGCACGGATGCCCACACAGGGGTCGTGGCGGCCTTTGGTGACAACCTCGATGGGCTCGCCCGCCTTGGTGATCGACTTGCGGGGCGTCAGGATCGAGCTTGTGGGTTTCACCGCAAACCGCACGACAATATCCTGCCCGGTCGAAATCCCGCCCAGGATGCCGCCTGCATGGTTCGAGCTGTATTCGGGCCCGTTTTCCCCCATGAAGATCTCATCCGCATTTGTGGTGCCGCGCAGGGCGGCGGCGGCCATGCCCTCGCCGATCTCGACGCCCTTCACGGCGTTGATCGACATCATCGCGGCGGCCAGATCAGTGTCGAGCTTCGCATAGACCGGCGCGCCCAGGCCTGCGGGTGCACCGCGCACGACGACCTCAATCGCGGCGCCAACCGAGTCGTTCTCATCCGTGCGGATCTTTTGCAGATAGGCTTCCCAGTCCTTCGCGGCGGAAGCATCGGGCAGCCAGAACGGGTTCGTGTCAATCGCATCCCAGTCGAACTTGGACCGGTCCAGGTGCAGCTCGCCCATCTGGGTCATATAACCCTTGACCTCAAGCCCCGGCACCAGCGCCTTCAGCACCTCGCGCGCCACCCCCCCGGCGGCCACACGCGCAGCGGTTTCACGGGCGGATGAGCGTCCACCCCCACGTGGATCGCGGATGCCGTATTTCTGCCAATAGGTGATATCGGCATGTCCAGGGCGGAAGGTCTTTTCGATCTCGCCATAGTCCTTCGACCGCTGATCGGTGTTCTCGATCATCAGTTGGATCGGCGTGCCGGTGGTCTTGCCCTCATACACGCCGGACAGGATGCGCACCTCGTCCGCCTCGTTGCGCTGGGTCATGTTCTTGTCCTGACCCGGGCGGCGCTTGTCCAGCCAGACCTGGAGCATCTCGGGTTCCAGCGCCACGCCCGGCGGGCAGCCATCCACTGTTGCCCCCAGAGCAGGCCCGTGGCTTTCGCCCCAGGTGGTGACGCGGAAGAGGTGTCCAAAGCTGTTCATCGACATGGGCGTGCTCCTTGTTCGCCAGCGTGATAGCGGCTTGGCGCGCCGTTGAAAAGTCAGCTTGGGCGGCGGTGTTTCGGTTTCGGGCTGGGACCGGCGTCATAACGCGGGTTCGGGTTGCGCAGGACCGGGTTGCGGTTGGACACTGCGGGCCGGGCTTCGCGCCAGACGATGAAGATGCCCGAGGCAATGATGATCCCCGCGCCGACAGCCACCCACATGTCCGGACGTTCGGAAAAGAACAGCGCGCCGAAGAGCGCGGCCCAGATGATCTGCGAATACTGCGTGGGCGCAACCACGGCGGCAGGGGCCGCGCGATAGGCCATGATGATCCCGCCTTGTGCGATGACCGACAAAAGCCCGACCGAGGCTGCCATGCCAAGATCCGGCAGGTCCATCGGTTTGTAGACAAAGGGCAACATCACCCCCATCGCCAGGATCGCCGCCAGCATCGGGTAAAGGATCATGACGGCCGAGCGTTCCTCGCCCCCGATCTTGCGCACGATGATGGAACCGAAGCTCGACGCCACCGCCGCCGTCAATGCGCATAGGTGGCCGAAGCTGATTTGCGTCACCCCGGGCCGCAGGACAACGATCACGCCAACAAGCCCGACGATTACCGCCCCCCAGCGTTGTAGGCGCACTTTTTCCCCCAGCAGCAGCGCCGATAGCGCGGTGATCAGCAAAGGCGTGGCGAACAGCAGCGCATAGGTCTCGGCCAGCGGCAGTACGGTAAAGGCATAGAAGGCCGAGGCCATCGCCAGCACCGTCATCGCCGCGCGTCCCAGGATCAGCCAGGGATGGTGCGGGCGGAAATTGTCCACCTGCCGGTCCGCCAGCATTACCACTGCCATGGGCACGAAGGCAAAGAGCATCGCGAAGAAGATGATCTGGAACACCGCGTACTCCATGCCCAAGGCCTTGATGATCGCATCATGCGTGGCGAAAAGCGCGAAAGCACCAAAGGCGGCGCCCAGGCCCTTGAGGGGCGATTGGGAGGTCTCGGACATGGGTCTGTTCCGGCGTTTTGGGGTTGTTACCGCTCACATTGCGCCAAACGCGACCGACGTCAAGGGGCTTGCCTTTGAGGGCGCAAAGGTTCACAGAGAACGAACCTCGGGGTGCCTGGGATTTCCCGGCTGAGATGCGCAATCGCGAACCCGTAGAACCTGAACCGGTTAAGACCGGCGGAGGGAAGGTGATCCTCACCCGAACACCGTCCGGCGAAATGGAGGATGAGATGAAGACCCTTCCCGTTATCGCAGGCGCCCTGATGGCGACGGCCGCGCAGGCCGACACCCTGACCGTCTACACCTATGACAGCTTTACCTCGGAATGGGGCCCGGGCCCGGCGGTCGAGGCCGCGTTCGAGGCCGAATGCGGCTGCGACCTGGAGTTCGTGGCCGTTGGTGACGGCGCTGAGCTGCTTTCGCGCCTGAAGCTTGAAGGCGCGCGCACCAATGCTGACGTGGTGCTGGGCATCGACACCAACCTGACGGCGGCGGCCGAGGCCACGGGTCTGTTCGCGGCCCATGGCGTGACTGGCGACTGGGCCTTGCCGGTCGAGTGGACCGACCCGACCTTCGTGCCCTACGATTGGGGCTATTTCGCCTTCGTCTACGACAACACCAAGGTCACTAACCCGCCCAAATCCTTCGCCGAACTGGCCGACAGCGAGTTGTCCATCGTGATCCAGGATCCGCGCAGCTCGACCCCCGGTCTGGGCCTGCTGCTGTGGGTGAAATCGGTCTATGGCGACCAGGCGGGCGAGGCTTGGGCTTCGCTGAACGACCAGGTCGTGACCGTCACCAAGGGTTGGTCCGAGGCCTATGGCATGTTCCTGGAGGGCGAGGCCGACATGGTGCTCTCCTACACCACCTCGCCGGCCTATCACCTGATTGCCGAGGAAGACGGTTCGAAATCCGCTGCGGCCTTTTCGGACGGCCACTACATGCAGATCGAAGTAGCGGGCAAGATTGCCTCGACGGATGTGCCCGAGCTGGCCGATCAGTTCCTGGCTTTCGTGGGCTCGGACGCGTTCCAGTCGATCATCCCGACCACCAACTGGATGTATCCGGCAGTGACCCCGGTGGGTGGCCTGCCGGAGGGTTTTTCGACCCTGATCCAGCCGGAAAAGGCTCTGATTGTACCGGCCGCCGATGCGAATGCGGTGCGTGACGCGGCGCTGGCCGAATGGCTGGCGGCTTCGGCCAAATGACACGCACCACCACCCTTGGCGCCCTCGCGCTGGGGGTGGTGGTCTGCCTGACGCTGGGCACGCTGGTGGCGGTTGCCTGGCGGGCAGAAGGGGCGGGCGGGTTTGGCCCCGCCGACTGGGCCGCGATCCGTTTCACCCTGTGGCAGGCGGTGCTGTCAGCCGCGCTGTCGGTCGCCCTGGCGGCGCCCGTAGCCCGCGCGCTTGCGCGTCGCAGCTTCCCCGGGCGGGGCATCCTGATCACCCTTCTGGGTGCGCCCTTCATCCTTCCAGTGATCGTGGCCGTCCTGGGCCTGCTGGCGGTTTTCGGACGGGCGGGCATCCTGTCCCAGATCTTGATTTGGGCTGGATTAGAGCCTGTTTCCATCTATGGCTGGCACGGCGTCATCATCGCCCATGTCTTCTTCAACCTGCCGCTGGCGACGCGGCTGATCCTGCAAGGCTGGCTGGCGATCCCCGCCGAACGCTTCCGCCTCGCCGCGTCCTTGGGCTTTACCCCCGCCGACACCTTCCGCGTGCTCGAACGCCCGATGCTGCGCGAGGTGGTGCCCGGCGCACTGCTAGTGATCTTCCTCATCTGCCTGACCTCCTTCGCCGTGGCTCTGGCCCTGGGCGGTGGCCCGCGCGCCACGACAGTGGAGCTCGCCATCTACCAGGCCTTCCGCTTCGACTTCGACCTTGGCAAGGCCGCTCTGCTGGCGCTGGTGCAATTCGCCATGAGCGCAGGCGCGGCCCTGATCGCCTTTCGTGTTGCCATCCCTGGCGGCATGGGCAGCGGGCTGGACCGCGCCGTGACGCGCTGGGATGGGGGCGGTTGGCTGGTGGTGCAAGATGGAGCCTGCATCGCCCTGGCTGCGTTGTTTCTGGTACTGCCTCTGTCGATGATCGTCGCGCGGGGCGTGCCGGAGCTTTTGTCGCTGCCTTCTGCGGTGATTGAGGCCGCGGGCCTGTCGATCATCGTCTCGCTTTCCTCCGCGCTCCTATGCCTGACTCTCGCCCTGCCGATTGCTGCCCTCGCCGTGAAGCGCGGATCGGCCCTGATCGAGGGCGTGGGCTATTTGACGATTGCCGCCTCGCCGCTGGTGATCGGCACCGGGCTCTTCGTCATTGTCTTCCCGATCATGGACCCTTTCGCCCTGGCACTGCCGGTCACCGCGCTGGTGAATGCGGCCATGGCGCTGCCCTTTGCCTTGCGTTCCCTGACCCCCGCCTTGGCCGGGATAGAGACGAATTTCGGGCCCCTGGCCGATCAGATGGGCCTGACCGGCTGGGCGCGGCTCAGGCGGCTGTGGTTGCCACGCCTGCGCCGTCCGCTGGGCTTTGCAGGCGGGCTGGCCGCCGCGCTGAGCATGGGGGACCTGGGCGTCATCACCATGTTCGCCGACCCGCAGACCGCGACGCTGCCCTTGCAGATGTATCGCCTGATGGGGGCCTACCGCATGGATGATGCGGCGGCGGCGGGGCTGTTGCTGCTGGCGCTGTCATTGGCGATTTTCTGGATCTTCGACCGAGGAGGACGCGTGGATGCTGACGCTTGAGAACATGCGCGTCGAGATGGAGGGGTTTGCCCTTTCTGCCGATCTGACCGTGCCCACCGGTGCGCGGGTTGCCGTGCTGGGTCCGTCCGGGGCTGGCAAATCCACGCTGTTGGGCGCGATCGCCGGATTTCAGCTGGTGCAGGGCCGGGTGCTGTGGGATGGCGCGCCCATGCCGACCACCCCCGCGAAACGGCCGATCAGCATGGTGTTTCAGGACAACAACCTGTTTCCGCACCTCAGCGCCTTCGACAATGTTGCACTCGGGCTCAACCCATCTCTGCGGCTGTCCACGGAGGACCGCAAGCGGGTCGATGGGGCGTTGGAGCGCGTCGGTTTGAACGGGTACGGCGCGCGCAAGCCAGGCCGCCTTTCTGGTGGTCAGGTGGCTCGTGTGGCGCTGGCCCGGGTTCTGCTGCGCGACCGGCCGGTGCTGTTGCTCGACGAACCCTTCGGTGCGCTGGGACCGGCCCTGAAGGCCGAGATGCTGTCGCTGGTGGCAGAGCTGTTGAATGAGACCGGCGCGACGCTGATGATGGTCAGCCACGAGCCCGAGGACGCCCGCCTGATCGCCGATCACGTGGTGCTGGTCGCCGAAGGGCGCGCCCATGTGCCGGTGCCGACGGATCAGATCTTTGCCAACCCGCCCGAGGCGCTGCGCGACTATCTGGGCCGAGATTAACGGCAATCGGCAAAAGAAAAGGGCGCCCCGTGGGACGCCCTTTCGTGTCTCATGTGACGCGGATCACAGGTCCAGCTTCTTGCCCTTGTGCGGCGCCCAGAGCTTCTTGTTCGTCAGGTAGAGCAGAACAGTCAGCAGGGTCAGCAGCATGACGGCGACGAAACCGGCCTGCTGGCGGGCCATCATCTTGGGCTCGGCGGCCCACATCAGGAAGGCCGCGACGTCGACCGCCTCGTGGTGCAGGTCGTTGGCATGGCCGTCATCGAACTCGACATCCTCGCCATAGAGCGGCGGGGCCATGGCGGTCCAGCCACCCGGGAAGGCGGTGTTTCCATAAAGGATATTGCCCGCGACTTCCGTCTCTTCTCCGGTATACCCGGCCAGGAAGGCGGCGATATATTCCGCACCACCGATTCCGCGCACCAGCTGGTTCAGGCCGGTGCCTGCCGGGCCGGAGAACCCTGCGCGTGCCTTCGCCATCAGGCTGAGGTCCGGGGCGCCGGCCGAAGTGTTCGCCGGGAAGTGATCCACCGGCTTGGCCGGGCGGAAGTCACCTTCGCCATCTTCCAGCGACGGATCCCAGATCTCGAAGTTCTCGGCCGCAAATGCGCGCACCTGGTCTTCGGTGAACCCGACACCGCCTTCATCGGCCAGCGTGCGCAGAGGCACGAACTTCAGGCCGTGGCAGGAGGCACAGATCTCCGTATAGACCTTCAGCCCGCGTTGCAGCTGGTTCTGGTCATAGGTGCCGAAGGGCCCTTCGAACGAGAACTGCTCGTCGTGGATTTCCCCGCCGCCACCGGCGGCGAGTGCGCCACCGGCAGTCAGGGTCAGAGCCGTAAGGGCGGTTGCTGTGAGTTTCTTGATCATGTTGCTAGATCCTCTCACTCGGCTGCGCCGGGATAGTGGGCGTTGAAGTCTTCCTCGATGGTCGCCGGCGGGGTCTCGGGCTTCTCGATGAGGCCCAGGATCGGCAGGATGACCAGGAAGTAGGCGAACCAGTAGGTCGCACCGATCAGCGAGATCCAGTCATGCGGGAACTCGGTGTCGCGCGCGCCAACCCACATCAGCACGATGAAGTCGACGATCAGCAGGCGATACCACCAGCGGAACTGCGGACGGTACTGGCCCGAACGCACCGACGAAGTGTCGAGCCACGGGGCCAGGGCCATAACCGCGATGGCGCCGAACATGGCCAGCACGCCGAAGAACTTCGCATCGACGATGCCGCCGGTGATGAAGCTGACGAACTGAACGGCCCAGACATCGGCGGTAAAGGCACGCAGGATCGCGTAGAACGGTAGGAAATACCATTCAGGCACGATATGCGCAGGCGTCGCCAGGGCGTTCGCCTCGATATAGTTGTCCGGGTGACCCAGGTAGTTCGGCATGAAACCGACGATCGCGAAGAACACCAGCAGGATCAGCGACAGGGCGAACAGATCCTTGATCACGAAATAGGGCCAGAAGGGCAGGGTATCCTTCGCGGCTTCCTCTTTCGATCCACGGCGCACTTCGACACCGGTCGGGTTGTTGTTGCCCGTGTGGTGGAAGGCCCAGATGTGCAGTGCCACCAGGGCGGCGATCACGAAGGGCAGCAGGTAGTGCAGCGAGAAGAAGCGGTTCAGCGTCGCGTTGCCCACCGCCGGGCCGCCAAGCAGCCAGGTCTGGATCGGCTCACCGATGAACGGGATGGCGCCGAACAGGCCGGTGATCACGGTCGCGCCCCAGAAGGACATCTGACCCCAGGGCAGAACGTAGCCCATGAAGGCGGTGCCCATCATCATCAGATAGATCAGCATGCCGATGATCCATGTCACTTCGCGCGGCGCCTTGTAGGAGCCGTAGAACAGGCCACGGAAGATGTGGATATAGACGGCCACGAAGAACAGCGAGGCGCCGTTGGCGTGGATATAGCGCAGCATATGCCCGCCGTTCACGTCACGCATGATATGTTCAACGCTGGCAAAGGCCAGGTCCACATGCGGGGTATAATGCATCACCAGGATGATGCCGGTGACAATCTGCAGCACCAGGCAGAACGCCAGGACGATGCCCCAGATCCACCACCAGTTCAGGTTCTTGGGGGTGGGAATCATCAGCGTGTCATAGGCCATGCCAACGATGGGCAGGCGCTGATGCAGCCATTTCTCGATACCCGTCTTGGGTTCGTAATGATCGTGCGGAATTCCGGACATGTGCGCCTCCCTTAGCCCAGCTTGATCGTCGTTTCGTCGACGAACTCGGCGACGGGAACTGGCAGGTTTTCGGGTGCCGGGCCTTTGCGGATGCGGCCCGAGGTGTCGTAGTGCGAGCCGTGGCAGGGGCAGTACCACCCGCCGTAGTCACCGGCGCCATCGCCCAGGGGCACACAGCCCAAGTGGGTGCAGACACCCATCATGACCAGCCATTCACCGGCTTCGTCCATGGCGCGGTTCTGGTCGTCAGCCGACAGTGCGGGATCGCGGTTGTCGTTGCGGGCCAGCACGTCGATCATGTCGGAGGCATTGTTCTCGGCGCGGGCGCGCTCGATTTCCTCGGCGGTGCGGCGGCGAATAAACACCGGCTTGCCCAGCCAAAGGGCGGTGATCTGGCTGCCCACTTCGACACCCGAGACGTCAACCCGGATCGAGCTGAGCGCTTTCACGTCAGCCGAAGGGTTCATCTGGTGGACGAGAGGCCAGACAGCAGCCCCGGTCGCCACGGCGGCGGTCCCGCCGGTGGCATAGTACAGGAAATCCCGACGGGTTCCCCCTTGGTCGTCAGCGTGTGACACGTTCGCATCTCCCTAGCTAGGTCGCTTTTCGCGACCGACACGACGGAAGGCCGCGCTTACGCGCAGCCCATTGGGGCGCTGTTTAGCCAAGGAAAGAAGCTGCGTCCAGCGGTCAATAGGGCGCAGGGGCCGAAAAGCAAGGTCGGCGTGATCGAAAAATCATCATGTTAAGCACTGGTTAGCGCAAACGAGCCGAATCGCCCTTAACATGCGTCAAGCAACCGCGAGGGGTGGGTGGGGCTTGCATAAGACACCCTACGCTATCGAGTGAGCGGCGAAGTAGGCATCGAAGGTCGTTAGTGCGTTTGTCACGGCATCGATGTAGCTGTGTTCCACGCCGTCCAATTCCACGACAAGGCGACTTGTGTCGAACGAGGTCGAAAACCCGGAGCTAAACGCCCCTCCTCTTGTTCGTGCGCGCCCTATCCGTGGTGTGTACCTTGTAATGAACATGTGCTTTCGTCCGTTTGAAACGTCCCGAAGCCATTCAAGCTGAGGGCATCGGGCGATCAAGTGCGCACGCAGGGCACCTAATGATCCATGCCCGTGGCTCGTCCCATATGTTTCAAATAGCCAATCAACTAAAGACCAGGCCGCTACAGCACAGTCCATTGCAAGAGAGTCATTGAGGGGTTCAGCCTGAAGATGGTTGGACTTCTGCCGAAAGTCCTCCAACGCATCTCGTGGAGAGCTCATCCCGAAAGTATGCACTGCACTTATTCCCCAAATCTAACAAAGCAAATCACCCCACCGGCTTCGTCGCCTGCATCGCGTCCCGCTGCGCAAACACCGCGAACCAATCGTCGAGCGCATCCCGCCCCTTGCGCCATTGGCGGTCTCCGTGGCGGAAGTCGAGGTAGCCCAGGGCGCAGGCCACGGCGATCTGGCCCATGTCGAGCGGGCCGGACAGGTGGCTCATCCAGCGTTCGTTGAGCGCATCCAGCGCGCCTTCGATCTTGGACCATTGCGCGTCCAGCCAGCCCTTGTCCTGCTTGTCCTCGGGGCGGCAGCGGCCCTCGTAGACCATCAGCACGGCAGCATCCAGAAGCGCGTCGGCGGTGGCCTCGAGGGTCAGCACCTCCCAGATGCGTTCGGATGGGTAGAGGTGCCCCCCGGCGCGGGCATCCAGAAACCGGGTCACCACGCGGCTGTCATAGAGCGTCGGCCCATCCGGGCGGATCAGCGCGGGGATCTTCGACAGCGGGTTGGCCGCGGTCACTTCGGCGGCCGGGGCCAGCGGTGTGGTCGAGACGTCAATCTGCTCCACATCCCCTTCCTGGCCGGTTTCAAGCAGAACCACCCGCACCTTGCGCACGAAGGGCGAGGCGGGCGAGGAAATCAGTTGCATGGGATCAGACCTTTCGGAAACGAATGCGGGTAAGCGTGGTGGCGTCGATTTCAATGGCCGGGCCGGTGGAGCCCAGCCGGATCACCCGCCGGAAACGGTGCGTGGCATTGACCTGTTCGGTCTCGCGCCGGGCGGTCAGGCCTTCTGGCACCTCGTCCAGCGCATCCTCGGCCCGCTGATCGCGGCGGCCTTTTTCGACGCTGCGGGCAATCGCATATCCGGCAAGCGCGACGGTTCCATAGCGCAGGACTGTGGTGATGATTGGGGCGGCGACGGGGGCTAAGGGCAGGGCCATGACGTTCTCCTCCTAAAGCGTTTCGGCTTATTGTTGAGACACAACAATGAGGCGAAACGCGCGCAACCTTCCGATGTTGTGTGCGTTTCGAGATTACCTCGCGTCCCAAGTTAATCTCGAAACGCTTTAGGGAAAATGTAGGAACGACCGCAGTGAAAGTCCACTTATTCGGGCGGCATGCGCATCAGCGTGCTCAACACAGCAAGCTCCTGTCCGATCCCATCCGGCATCGCCTCGGCAGCTGCCATGCGTGCTGCCTCCGGCTTGTTCTGGTTCAGCTTCCAGGTGCCATCGACCGAGCCGATCTCAAGCTTTACCGGCTGGATCATGCGCATCATGCGGTTCATCGCGTCCGGGGCCATCTTGGCGCTGAGCCAGGCGGGTTTCGGGGCCAGGCGCGTTTCGAACTCGGCCGACAACAGGTCCAGCACCTCCCGCAGCCGGATGTCGGCCATGCGCGTGAGCGACCCGCGTAGATGCACGGCAACATAGTTCCAGGTCGGCACCTGGTCGGGCAGGTCATACCAGTCCGGCGAGACATAGCCGTCCGGCCCGGATACGGCCAGCACGGCGGGCAGGTCCTGCTCCAGCGCGCGGGCGATGGGGTTCGAGCGCATGAGGTGCAGATAAGCCTCGGTCCCCTCATCATTCACGACAAAGGGCACATGTGCCACCAGCGGCCCGGCCCCACCATTCACCGACAGAACGCCGAAACCGCGCTCCCTTGCAAAGGCCAGGTTGCGATGGGTGGGTGTGTCGCGGAAAACGGGATTCGGATGCATTGGACCTCCTCGAAACGGAGGCAGCCTGTCAGACGGTCAGCTGTCCGTCCAGTATCCCTTTGACACAGGCGTCAACGATCTGCCCTTCGGGCTGGTCGCTGTCGAAGCGGACCTCGGCGAATTGTTCGGTGCGGCCCATGCGCGGGTTTTCCATCAGGATGCGATGGGTCTTGCCGATCTGCGCCGCAAGGTGGCGGTCGACCTGCGCGGCGCCTGCCTCGCGCAGGCGGGCGGCGCGGGCCTTGATCACATTGCCATTCACCGTGTTGCGGATCTTGGCCGCCGGCGTGCCTTCGCGCGCGGAATAGGGGAAGACATGCAGCCAGGTCAGGTCGCAATCGGTGACCAGCTTGACCGAGTTTTCGAAAGCCTCGTCGGTCTCGGTCGGGAAGCCCGCGATGATATCCGCACCGAAGGTGATGTCCGGGCGCAGGCGCCGGGCCTCTTCGGTAAAGGCAATCGCATCGTCACGCAGGTGGCGGCGTTTCATGCGTTTCAGGATCAGGTCGTCGCCATGCTGCAGGGACAGGTGCAGATGCGGCATCAGGCGCGGCTCGGTTGCGATAGCCAGCATCAGGTTCTCATCCGCCTCGATCGAATCGATCGAGCTGATGCGCAGGCGCGGCACGTCGGTCAGTTTCAGGATTCGCATCACCAGATCGCCCAGACGCGGCTCGCCCGGCAGGTCGGCGCCCCAGGAGGTCAGGTCCACCCCGGTCAGCACCACCTCGTTGAAGCCGCGATCCACCAGGCGCTTGATCTGGTCCACAACGACACCAGCGGGGACCGAACGCGAATTGCCCCGGCCATAGGGAATGATGCAGAAGGTGCAGCGGTGGTCACAGCCGTTCTGGACCTGAACATAGGCGCGGCTTCGCGTGCCGAATCCGTCGATCAGGTGGGAAGCGGTTTCGGTCACCGACATGATGTCATTGACCTGCACGCGTTCGGTATCGCCGATCAGGTCGGGGGCCAAGCCTGCCCAGGTCTCCGGCGCCATCTTTTCCGAGTTGCCGATGACCGCGTCGACCTCGTCCATATTCGCGAAGGTCTCGGGCTCGGTCTGGGCGGCGCAGCCGGTAACGATCACCTTGGCGTTCGGGTTGTCGCGGCGCAACTTGCGGATCTCCTGCCGCGCCTTGCGCACGGCCTCGGCTGTGACGGCGCAGGTGTTGACCACCACGGCGCCCTCGACCCCTGCGTCGGCGGCCAGGCGTTTCATCGCCTCGGTCTCATAGGCGTTCAGGCGACAGCCGAGCGTCGCGAAGATGGGGGGCTTGGCGGTCATTACAGGGCGTCCAGGAAGGCGGGGGTCAGCTCGGCCTCGAAGATAAAGGAGGTCGGGCCGGTCATCCAGACACCATCCTCACGCCAGTCCAGCGTCAGCCAGCCGCCGTCGACCTCCATGCGCACCTTGCGATCGGTGAGGCCCCGTTGCGCAGCGGCGACGGCGGTTGCACAGGCGCCCGAGCCGCAAGCCAGCGTAATGCCGGTGCCGCGTTCCCAGACCCGCATGCGAATCTCGTCCCGCGCGCGCACCTCGGCAAACTCCACATTGGTGGCCTCGGGAAACAGCGGGTCTTTCTCGAACCGCGGGCCGATTCCGGCGACATCCACGGCTTCGGCATCCTCGACGAAGAAAACGCAATGCGGATTGCCCATGCCAACGGCGACCGGGTCACCGTCCAGCGGGAGGTGTTGCAGGTCCACATCCCCGGCCAGGGGCACGTCGCGCCAGGTCAGCTGCGGCTGCCCCATGTTCACGGTGACCAGCTCGCCTTCGCTGCGGGCTTCCAGGATGCCGCGCGAAGTGCGGATGGTCAGCCGGTCCGTGCGCGCGCGATCCATCATGTAGCGCGCGACGCAGCGAGTTGCATTGCCACAGGCCCCAGCACGCGAGCCATCCGCGTTCCAAAAGTCCAGGTCGATGTCTGCCACATCCGATGTGCGGATCTCGGCCAGCTGATCGAATCCCACGCCCCGGTGCCGATCGCCGAGGGCTGCGGCCAGTTCACGACTCACAATAGGCGCCCGCCCCCGTGAATCGATCATCACGAAGTCATTTCCTGCCCCATGCCATTTCATGAAATGCAGGGATTCCGTATGCTCAGGCCTTGTCATGAAGGGCGATATACGCCCTGCTCGAAAAATTTGCCAGCGATCGTGAAGATTCCTGCAAAAATGTGCTTGACCCGCCCCGCCCCGGGTTATAGTCACCGCCTCCACAGAGTGGGCCGTTAGCTCAGTTGGTAGAGCAACTGACTTTTAATCAGTGGGTCGCAGGTTCGAATCCTGCACGGCTCACCACTTTAACCGATTGATCGGAAACGAAAAACCGCCGAGCGACAGCTTGGCGGTTTTCGCGTTTTTCAAACATTTTTCAAACACCACGGTGATTTGCCCGAATCCGTGTTTAAACGGATGCGCGCGTTCGCATACATACGGCTCGCCCAGTTGTGCGCACGGTTCTGGAAGTTGGTCCCCACCAGTGCTAACCCTCAACGAGTATTGAGGAAGGGCAGGACCATTCATGAAAACAAATTACGTAGAAAACATCACCAATAGCGGGCTTTCCATCTTTGATCCTATCGAAATTGGCGATCCTGACCTTTGGATTCCCACACCCGACCTTGAGCGCATATTAAACGAGAAACTTGTCGGCATTGACGGCCTCGACGTTCCAATTCGGACAAGATCGAAACTGGTCAAGCAGCACGTATGCCGGGCGCTTGGTTACCCGATCCCAAAGAGTTTCAAAAAAATCCAGCCCCGGTTCTTCGGACAAATGTTCGACACGTATGCCCAGAAAGCCAATAACCTTCAGGTTTGGAACGAAGAGCTTTCTCCGTCACGGCGCTACGTGATTCTGCGGGTAGACGACGCAGGGGCCATAACGCGAGTTAAGGTCGTAAATGGCGAGGAACTCGCTCAACTCGACACGACGGGAACGCTGACGCAAAAGTATCAGGCGCGGCTGGTACCCAGCGATGAAACCGAAGAACTGATTTCAGCGACGGATACGGACCTTCTCAACCCTCACGTTCGCGCAGGAGCGAATCTCGCTGAACACGTCAGCCCAACAGACCACCCTGCTCACGGCTTGATGCTACCGCTCGGCGAAGTCTTTGAGCGATTGCGCGGTGCGATAGGCCGTTCCTTCCCCGATGCTGGTCGGGATCAAGAAAGAAATAGAGGGGCCGCGCTCCACCGGATCGTCTGCGAGCTTTTGGGCTACTCCGACTATCGGGACGACGGGCAATTTCCAGACGTTCGAAACCAACTGCTTGAGGTAAAGCTACAGACCTCCCCGACCATCGACCTGGGTTTGGTCTTACCGGCGAGCGAAGAGCCGCTAGACGTGCCCCAGATCGCCGGGACGCAAGTCCGCCACTGCGATGTTCGGTACGCCTTGTTCTACGCCCAGACAGACGGTGCGGAAGTGACACTAACGCATTTCTACCTGACCACAGGCGCGGACTTTTTCACCCGTTTTCCGCAATTCGGCGGGAAGGTGCTCAACAAGAAACTCCAGATCCCATTGCCATCAGACTTCTTCGAAAGGTAGGCCAAAAGCTGCCCAGACCATTTCGTCTATCCGACGTTCAAGCCCGTTGTCCGGACTATCGGCCATTCGGCCGTAGAGGTCGCGGCAAGCGGCTACAATCTCCATACCGACTTCGCTCGCCGGGTCCGGCAAGGGGAATTGCTCGACATACTGAGTGATAAAGCGCCTACGCCCGGCATAGAGCTTGTTGTTGAAGCGGCAGTCATAGAACTTTTCAATGAAAGTTGAATTGGCGACGCCCAAGGCAAGCCAAAGCAGGTCTTCGTTACCGGTCAGCCAATAACAGTCCCCATTCACAACGGTTCCTTCAAGGTCCATCCAGAAGGTTGGCTGCTCCGAAATATCGCGGAACACCAATTTGGGCGCGGGCCAATCTGACGGGTTCTGCGGCACCCAAATCTCATACCACTGCCGCCCCGCTTCGATCACATAGCTGCGCCCTTCTAAGGTCTGACGATGCTCCTCAAGATAGGCCCTGCTGGCCGGGTACTCCTCCAAGTCAACTGCCCGTTTCTTCCCGTCGACCGTATGATGCGGGTAAAGCACCTTTCGGTTAGGCGGCTCAGGTCGAAAGCGTCGCGCCGTGTGATGCGTCGTGAGGGCGCGATGCAACTCAAGGTCACGGTCCCATTTCTTGGGTAAAAACACCTTGTCGGCACATGTCTTGATCCCAACCCTGATCTTCCCAATGTCACGGAATGTGCCCCAAGTGTTGTCGCTGACGGTCGCCAGCCAGCTTTCAACACTATCGGAGGCAAGCCGCCAAACACCGGTTGTGTCGCCACCGGTATCCAATTTGCCCTGTTGAACAACAAAGACTCGGCCATCAGGAACGGCCACGGTGCCCTCATGTGAAAGGGCTGCAAGTGGGTCAGCGGCGGTGTGCGAAGGCTTTGCTTTTGTCTGGTAGATCGAACAGAACGATGGAGATACAGTCTCTGCACCAATCCCGCGCGCGATCAAGACAGCGGGCAAAACAGCAGCATCAAATAGCTTAGTGTCGCCCAAGTCAAAGACTTCGCGCAGCCGCAGGTCAGTCATAAGGCTGGCCCGGACGGATGCACCGCCTTTGGTTGTCATAAACCGGTTCGAAACGATGATGCCTGCTGTGCCTTCCGGTGACAGCACTCTCGCCATTCCAAGTAGGAAGGCATGATACAGGTCTACGCGCCCGGTCAATCCGAATTGCTGCGACAGTTGGCGGGCACGGTCTGCCCCGATTATCTGGGTTCTCACATATGGCGGATTGGCAATGATCATGTCGTAGGGGTCAGACGACCCAAAGAGGCCACCCGAAAAATCGTCAAGAACGTGGTCAAGGAAGCTGCCTAGTTGCAAATTAACTTCTACGCCAGGATGGGTGCGGGACAGACGCTCACGTGCTTCCGCCAAGGCCTCGGGGTCCGTTTCAAACCCATAGACCGCCACAGGTCCGTCAAGCCGGTCCAGAAGGGCAAGAAGCAATTCTCCGTGCCCAACAGCAGGGTCAAGGACACGAACAGCACGCTGCGATATTGGCGCGGATTCGCCGACGATGCGGTCGGCAACAAACTCGGCGAACTCTTTCGGGGTATAGGTCACACCGCCTGCTTTTGTTTCCGTTACGTCGGAATATCGTACTTTTTCTGCTGTGCTGCTCTTTACCATCGCCAAACCTGTTTTCTTTCACCAATGCATACAGGCCATTGCCCTGCTGACACAAGCGGAAGCCCGTGTCGGGCCGGATGCGTGGGTCGTGTCGGTGAAGATGCGGCGTGTGCCGCGCAGAGCGCGTCAGAGACGCGCGATAGCTGCCGAGTACCACAAAATAGCTTCGGCCAAATGCCAGACTGATCGACCGTAAACTAACAGCAGGGCCAACCCCGCGCCCAAGATCAATGCACGGCCTACCCTTCGGCGCCTCAAAGGGCGACAGTTGTCATTCGCCGGGCGTCTCACTGACAACTCCGCATCTTGACTTATCGCCTCCACAGCGCGGCACACCGGACAGTATCTGCATTGCAGAAAGATAGCTTGCGTGGGTGCAGCTAGGAACCTCGCGTCGAACGGCGTTTCCATCTTTGTCGCGCAATACAACCTGCCCCACTTTATAGAATGGACACCTAGTAGGCATTCGAAATCCTCTCCTCCGGCGGCGATAAAGCGCAAACACGGCGAGCGATCAATACTTCGAAAGGTTAGGTGGGAGGGATTGTGTGCCCCGGCTTCGAGGGGTGGGGTGGAGTGTTGAGCCGGGGCACAGAAACCAGGGCGAACGGAACATGATTTGACGCCCTTGCTCATGGTCTAAGTAACAAAGGTTAACAGCCAGTTAACCATACGCGCGCTGTAGATCCTGTGTTCAATTAGGCACAACTCATCCACCTTTTTATTGGGGCTGTGAGCGACATCAAATTCCAACGAAGAACTTGTCCACGCGTCGCCAGAAATGCAGGAGATCCCGTGCAAGGGGTAACTCTCGGCGCATACAGTCGATGGCATAGACATCTGCTGCGAGCACCGCAGCTAGCCGATAGGTCATTGCAGCCACGCTTTCTTTCTCATCTTCGTCGTTTTGGGAAAGGTTGTCCTCAATGATTGAAGCAGCGGAGGTGAGAGAAAAAATGATCGAAAGCGCGGGCTCGGACGGCCACCTCAGGCACATCCGGCGTACGAGCGAGCGCCGTTGTTCATTACTGCCAGACAGCAGTTCCTCCAGCGCGCACTCGATCATCTCATCGATCGGTGTTTCGCGTGCCAAAATGTCACCCACCGCTTCCCACAATAGAAGCCCCGAAGGAAACAATAGCAGAAACCGAAAGTTCCGGCGAATTAATACGCCCCAGCAATTTAGGAGCACCCCCAACCGAAGTCGGGGGTGCTGGTTGAAACAGCCACGGGGCGATTGTGGGTCTGCTCCATCCGCCCGACTGGTTACCCAAATCCCGAAGCGCCTACACCCTGTCTAAATGTTGGGTTGGCATTGATCGGCCGAATGCCTTACCTGCACCAGAACTCAGGACCGTCTGGGTATCTCCTGGCAAGCCCCTCCTCAATGAGGATCTCTCCGACATTTCGGCCTCGGACGCGGATTACGGCGAGCGTCCGGCCATACTTGTCAGCCCCATGCCGCTCCACGGAGAACTGATTTTCGGATAAAAGTTCCACCAAGCGAGCCGAGGCCTTTCGAGCAAGCCTCCTCTCCCTCTCGCCTCCACAAATGTTCGTTTGGGGCTCAGGGGTATCAAACCCCATGAGGCGGATCTTTTCTCCGCGCAGCCAGATCGTATCACCGTCCACCACGCAGGTGTATCGCTCACCGCTTCCACACTTCGGCATGGCAGAGGCAGAGAAGCCGGTGAGGCATGCAACCAACGCCACACACACAAAAGCTTTGTTGTTGAGCCGTTAGCTTTCTGCATCCGCAGCCACACCTTGACGATAGAAGATGATCCTGCCCGCCTGGTCATTGGTTGCGCAGGAGCCTGGACCAATCACAACCCGCTTGGTGGCCGTCAGGGGACCAATTCCATTGTCCCTTGCCTCTGTAGCGTTCTTGCAGGGAGGCAGTTCGATGCGCTGATAGCCTTTCGAAATCATGCAGGCCTCATAGTTCCGCTTGCGTGCGTCGGCGTTAGCGTCTTGGGCCTCGTAGTACCCCGTCAGGACGGCGACAACAATCTCGGCGCCTGGGCTCCGGTTTACCTCGACTTCTTGGGCTGCCTTCGTTTCACACGCTGCACGGTCTTGCTCAAAATCCGAATAGCGCATGTTGTTTTTGACAAAGGTTTCCTGTGCGACACAGCCTGTAAGTGCGATACCTGCGCAGGCCGAAATGACGAGTTTGGTCTTCATGAAATTGTCTTTCCTTCAACCTCTTGGGGAATCAGCGAAATGACACTCCGCACATCGCAAAAGTGCTTTCCACTGCGCAATATGCAAAAACCACTAAGAAATCCCACCTATCCAAAAGTATAGACATCAACCAGCTCGCCGCTCCCCGGGAAGTCACCTGCGCCAAAGAAGATTCTCACAAGAGTTGACAGGTGCTCTAGTCTTTCGTTGTCTGAAGACAGGAATTTTCTCATGCGTATTTCAATAGACCATCACATCCTACGCAAAGGCTGGCTCTTCAAGACGACCTTCTACGAGGTCCGTTTGAGCGTTGCCTTTACCCATGAAGAGAAACAGATCATCCGGCAAAGGGGACTGCTCCAGACCAAGCTGGTGGATCGTCGCCCGGCCAATGCGCGGGTGGATGACCGCGATGAGAGATTCGAGCTGCGGGTCGAACACCTGATGGATGGGCGCGTGGATCGCTTTCTCTGCGCCACGCCGTCCCAAGCCAAGATCTATGAGGACGATCTGCTGGCAATGCTCGCTCAGATGAAGCTCTGGCTTGATGACAATGCCGAGACCGGCAGTCGGACAGTGGTCGAGCTCTGATGGGACGCGGGTTTACAGAACTCTACGTCTCCTCGGTGGTGGGGGCGTTTCTCATTGGCACATTCCTGCTTCTGGCCGTGATCCTGTCGCCTCTCATCCTGATCGGTGTGCCGACCTATGTGGTGACCCGTCTCTACCTGCAAAGCCCCGCCCGCCTGGAGCGGCTCGCCCGGGAAGAAACCGAGCTTTTGTACCGCCACGCCCAGGCTGGCACGGCGCAGCTGTCTGATACGGAGATCGACCGCGCCCTGGCCCAGCATTGGCCCGCAGACACACCGGACCACTTGAAGGTTCAGCTTCTGGAGATCGGCCGGGCGCTCTTCGCGGCGGAAGGCCTGCTGCCGGATATCCCGCCGCCGCCCGCGCTGTGCAACACGGTGGAAGGGGCGCGCTATCGCGACATGCTGGCCCGGGCGGGACAGGCCCGCAGCGACCGGGTGATGGTGCTCTCGGCGCTTGAGGTGATTTCAGACAGCTTGGCCACGATCGCCGCGGCGGTGCCGCCGATAGACGGCGATGTGCTGGTTGAGGTCACCCAGTTCGTCCACCCGCTTGGAAATGCCGTGCAGAACGTCATTGCGCCCTTCTTCCAGGACAATGACTACAATCACTTCAATCGGCTGCGCGAGCGGCTTGATGCCAACCTCGCCACAACCCATCGTAGCCAGCCGATCTTCCCGCGCGACTACAAGGGTGAGGAGGTGGTGGAGACCTACCTGTCCGGCACGCTTCTGAAGGAGCTCTTCAAGCTGCGCACCCCCTTTGCCATTCCCGAGAAGAGCCGCTTTGAGCACAGCCATATCGTGGCAGGCTCGGGACATGGCAAAACCCAGACGCTGCAGTATTTCATCGCCAGAGACCTTGAGGATGTTGCCAGAGGGGATAAGTCCATCGTCGTGATCGACAGCCAGGGCGATCTCATCAATACGATCCTGAAGGCCAAACACCTGCCACCGGAACAGATCGTATTGATCGATCCGGAAGACATCGCCTATCCGGTGAGCCTCAACCTCTTCTCCGTGGGGCAGGACCGGCTGGAACGCTATGACGCCCTGGAACGCGAGCGGCTCACCAACTCGATCATTGAGCTTTACGACTTTGTGCTGGGCTCGCTTCTGTCGGCGGGCATGACCGCCAAACAGAGCGTGGTCTTCCGCTATGTGACCCGGCTGATGTTCCATATCCCGGATGCCACCATCCATACTCTGCGCGAGCTGATGGAACCCGGCGGAACGGACGCCTACCAGGAGCATATCGCAAAGCTCGACGGCACGCCCCGGCGTTTCTTTGAGACTGAGTTCGACAGCAAAGAGTTCACCAATACCAAGACCCAGGTCTTGCGCCGTCTCTACGGCGTGCTGGAGAACCAGACCTTCGAGCGCATGTTCTCCCACCCGCAATCGAAGCTCGACATGTTCACCGAGATGAATGCGGGCAAGCTCATCCTGATCAACACCTCAAAGAGCCTGCTGAAGGAACAGGGCACGGAGATCTTCGGCCGTTTCTTCATTGCGCTCATTGCCCAGGCCGCCCAGGAACGCGCCACCCTGCCAGGCCACGACCGCCTGCCGGTGATGGTCTATGTGGATGAGGCCCAGGACTACTTCGACCAGAACATCGGTGTCATTCTCAGCCAGGCGCGCAAATACAAGGTCGGAATGATCATGGCGCATCAATACCTGGGACAGCTCTCCAGCGGCCTCCAAGAAGCCTTCGAGGCCAATACCTCGATCAAACTGGCAGGCGGTGTCTCTGCCCGCGATGCCCGCGCTCTGGCCGGTCAGATGGCCACCAGCCATGAGATCGTCCAGAAACAGCCCAAGGGCACATTCGCCACTTTTGTGCGGGGCCTGACCCAGGCGGCCGTGCCCGTCAGCTTTCCCTTCTTTGTTCTGGAGCGATCGGAGCGGGCGACAAAATCAGGTCGTGAGGCGATCCGGCAACACAGCCGTGAGGCCTATGCGGAACCCTGGCAGCCCATGGATCGCCATGAGCATACCTCCGAGGATCCACCGTCCGGACTGCCCCCGGAAAACGACCAAGATGATCCCGTCAAACCTTCGCCGGAGCTTTGATCCGCCCTAGCCTGAGACCATGCGCTACGGGTTTCAAAATCGCCAAACTTCCGATCTTTCAAACAGTGACGGGTCCGCGGGCATCATCCGTTTGACCGGGCGCGACATTCGCTGGCTCAAACATATTGAGCGTCACGGACCACAGAGCTCCAGCTATCTGCATGCGCTTAGCAAAGACACGCATCGAAGCAAGGATACGGCGCTGCGACAGTTGCAGAAGCTGCGCAACTCCGGCCATCTGCATCTCCCCAAGCAACAGCGCGCCACCTACAGGGCGGGCTTCAACCCGTTCATCTACGCGCTGACAGAGCGGGGCAAGGACGCGCTCCATGATCGGGGTATGGCTGAGCCAACACTTCAGCCGCACGGCCATTGGGTGCATGGGTTCATGACCGCCTGCGCCAGTGCCTCCATCGACATGACCGCGCAACGACACAATGTGCGCTTCATCCCCGGGCACAAGATCCTGGAGATAAAACAGGCTCCCCTGGCTGTTCCGATTGGGGGGCGCAAACTCATCCCGGATCAGCTCTTCGCCCTGGATTATGGAGGAAGTTATCGGGCCTTTGCTATGGAGGTTGATCGCGGCACAGAGCCCAAGCGCTCAAAGACGCCCCGCAAGAGCTATGTGAGCTCCATCAGGCTTTACCGTCACCTTCTGGAGCGAGGCCTCCACCGAGACCATTATGGGCTCAAGGCAAACCTGCTCATCCTTTGGGTCTTCTCCAGCAGAGCCAATGAAGAGCGCTTTCTGGACCTGGTCGCGGATCACGCTGGCGGCACGGCGCGGGCCTTCCTGACCCAGAGTGTTGAGGGGTTTCAGGATGACTGGCGCCCGCCCGAGCTATGGACGCATCTCTTTGAAGACCCTTGGAACCGCGCCGGTGCCCCGCCGGTGTCCATCGAAAAAGGGTGACCGAAGTGTGCACCTCCGGTCACCCATACTCCTAGTCAGGAGTGTCGGTCGGGTTTTTGCGTTCTGCCAGCCGCACTTTGAGCCACTCCAGCACTTCGCTTTCTACCCATCCCACCCTGTTCGGGCCCAGCTTTACCCTCTTGGGGAATTGGCCTGCCTTTTCCAGGCGTGCGACATGTTGCGGCGAGTAAAGAACCAGCTCCTTCAACTGGCGTTTCGACAAGATCCTCATCACGATCTCTCCATAGCTGAAGAGCATCGCGATGCCCTAGGTTACGACAATACCAAGGCAGGAAAGAGCGTAGCAGCACGTTGCACGCGTGGGTAGAGTGATTATCGGCGAAGCCAATAGGCAAATTAGGTGCTCGGCCTCGCTGTTGCAATCTCGGGATGTCAAAACTCGGCTCTTTATGGAACCGACTTCTATTCATCGACTGTCTTTTGGGTTGGAGAACCGGCCAACTTCACAAAGAGGACTTACTAGGAATAGGTCGAACTCAAAACAAACTTGTATAAAGCTCTGATCACGATCCTCACTTTGGACACTTTTGCGTCCGAAGTGCTGACCGGTCTTTTGCTTCACTCATGCTCCGAAGCACGGAACGAAATCTCACGTTGCGTGCCCGAGATCCGGGAGTTTGGGGGAGCGAGATGGCAACGTTTTTTCTAGGTAGCACAACGGGTAGCAACAGCGAGGCCTACCAGATTGATGACAACTATTTCGCCTCGGTTGCGGTCGGGAACCCGGGTGCCATCACGATCGGCAGCGATGAAGAAGTCAGCTATACAGAAGCAGTTTCTTATCTTGGTGTAACGGCCATTCGCTGGCCAGGAGGAACCGAAGCGGAACGTAGCTTTGACTGGAAAACTAAAAACTCAGACACTCATCCTCTTGATGTATCTGACATGAAGAACGCAATAGATTATTGCGCACAGAACAACTTGAACTTCAACTTCACTTTTCCGACGTCAAGCTTCAAAGGTCTGACAGAGAATGAAATCATCGCAATGAAGGATCAGATTGTTGCGTTTTTTTTGGATGACTTGATTGCCTACGCGGCGTCAAAGAACGTGACAATTGATGCAATTAAGCTCGGCAACGAATACGATGTTAATGGCCTTACCGCCAGCGAGTATGGGGCAATTTCCAGCGCCATGGCCGCAATTGTTGGTAGCACTCTCGTTGACTACGCAAACCTCTATGAAGAATGGCAAAAGCCTGACTTGGTCGTTGAAGCAGGGCGTATCTGGTTTCAAGAGTACGGTCAAACTGGACAATTTTTTGGAGACTCTGACAAAAATGGAATCCCCGACGCCATAGAAATCATGGAGTCATTCGATTCTTACGAGGCCCAGTACGTCGACGCCGTTGATGTTCATAGTATGAACCTTTTTTTGTCAACGTTTGACGACTACTTTGGAGAAGGGCCATATTCGGATGCGACCATGAAAGCTGTCTATGATAGCTTAGATGGGTTCTGGGATAGCACCTTTAGCGACGTTGAACTTCAGTGCCTTGCTTGGCAATACCCGTGGATGCGTGACATCGACGGCCCAAGCGGGAGCGGAGGCGTGGTGGATCATGGAGGAGCCTCTCTCTCCAACGCAGCGCTCGGGTTTATGCAGTTTTTTGAGATGTCGGCAGCAGGTATCACCTACGCGACATCTTGGATGGCCACGGGCTGGGGAAGCGCTAGCCCAATGCTATTCGATGATACACCGCGAGCTGGCGGCGAAATGTTCCGGTTGATGAAAGAGAACCTAGTGGGTCTCAAAGCAGTGGAGTTCGCCGAGGATCCCACGGTCTTCCAAAACAATACCGATACTACTGACGTCGTTTTTCGTGCGTTCGAGAAGGATGGACAGGTTGTACTGTATATCGGAAACTTGGAGGCCAGCGCCCAGACCATAACACTAAAACAGGTTCTTAAATTCCTCTTGAGCCTTGATGGATTTGAGGAGGTTAGCAACCTGCAGGATAGCGAAAACCTTCATTTTTGGGCGTCGATTCTTGGAGTTGAGGGAGATCCTTACGGGTATGGATCCTTACCGACCCTAGACGTTTTGAACTCTGATGATCTGGCCGGCAGCGATCCAAGCTGGAATATAGAGCTCAAACTAGATGCGCATGAAGTTGCTCAACTGGTCTTCACGTCACACCAAGGGGTCAAAATGATCGGCTATGAGGGCAACGACACTTTGGCGGGTTCCCTGTGGGATGACAACTTGTCTGGTCTAGGCGGAAACGATTCGCTTGTGGGTGATGGTGGTGACGACACACTAAATGGAGGTAACGGCAACGACACCCTAGATGGAGGAGACGGTCACGATATCGCTGTGTTCGATGTAGGCCTGCAAGACGTTTACATTGAAGAGATTGAGCAAGGCACAGTGAGGATCACTTCCGCGCAGGGCGTTGATTTGGTCGAGAATGTTGAGGAGTTCACCTTTGCTGATGCAACTCTAAGCTATTCCGAACTAGTCGAGTACTCGCGTAACCCAATTGGCGTGGATAAAGAAGGAAGCAGTTCCGCCGACACTATTTTTGGTAGTGGCGGTAACGATGTAATTAACGGACATGAAGGTGCCGACGTAATCGATGGCTTTGCTGGAAGTGATCTACTCATCGGAGGAAGTGGTTCAGACATAATCAGAGGCGGCACTGGGGATGATGAGATCCATGGTGGTTGGGGAACTGACACAATCATTGGTGGGGCAGGAAATGACCTTCTTTGGGGAGGCCAACACAATGACGACCTCTTTGGTTCGGATGGAGACGATATACTATTCGGAGAAGGCGGAAACGATACTCTGAATGGTGGAGACGGCCAAAACACTTTGACCGGAGGCGGGGGAAGTGACGTCTTTGTTTTTTCGTCATGGAGCTCGAAAAACGTGGTCACCGATTTCGAGCCAGGGAAAGACACCCTAGACTTCTCTGGACTTTTTGAAGGTCTGGATTTGCGCAGTGTTTCGTTGGGCGATAGCTTTTTATTGCGTACCACATGTTACGCCTCAAACGCTAACGACATCAAAAAATTGACCGCTCGTCAGATAGGTGACGATGTCGAAATCTACGTTTCCGGCGTAAGTGACGCAACTACGGTCGAAGCCCTAGAACCGATAGTGGTACTGGAAGATGTAGATTTAGCATCACTAGAGATGAATGATTTTCTATTCGTCTGAAGTAGTGCCAGAAATCCGGACAGATGGTGAAGGAGGCGTTGGAGGCTCTGCATGGCGAAAGGATGATCCAGGAGATTGCCGCAAAGCAAAAATTGCCCCCGAGCCAGGTCTGTTTGTGGAGACGGAAAGTCATTGCGGGAGTGCCGATTGATTCATAAAGGTCAGGCTTGGAGCAGCAGAAAGCAGCGTGAAACCTTCACCTTGGGAACGCCGCGAACCTGTTCGAAAACTTGGGACCGCTTCACTCAGGACTGATCCAGGTCATGTTGATCATGACCTGAGCCCCTGAATCTCCTCCGGCTTTGTGTAGAGTCCGCCCAACCAAAGGACGGACAAATGAAGACGAGATTCACCGACGAACAGATCATTCAGATGATCAAGGAACAGGAAGCTGGCGAGAAGACAGCTGACGTGTGCAGGCGTTATGGGATCAGCCAAGGCACGTTCTACAAATACTAGAGCAAGTATGGCGGGATGGAACCGTCGGATGCGAAGAAGCTCCGGGCGCTGGAAGCCGAGAACGCTAAGCTGAAGAAGCTGTTGGCCGAACAGATGCTGGACAACGCAATGCTGCGGGATGTGAACTCAAAAAAGTGGTGACGCCCGATGCCAAGCGGAAGGCGGTGGCGCATCTGGTGGAGGAGCATCAGGTGAGCCAGCGTCGGGCGTGCTCTGCTTTGAATGTGGATCGGTCAACGGTGCGGTATCAATCTCGCCGCGCTGATGACACGAACCTGCGTGATGCCATGAAGGCGATCGCCAAGGAACGCCGCCGGTTTGGCTATCGACGGCTGCATGTGATGGTCGAACGGCAGGGCTGGCATGTGAACCACAAGAAGTTTCGGCGGATCTACCGCGAAGAGAAGCTGCAAGTGCGCCGTAGGGGCGGCCGGAAGCGTGCTTTGGGCACACGAAGGCCAATGGTCGTTCCGGATGGTCCGAACCAGCGATGGAGCTTGGACTTCGTATCTGACGCTCTGACGGACGGTCGCCGCTTTCGCATCCTGGCCGTGGTGGATGACTTCACCCGCGAGAACCTCGCGTTGGTGGCCGACACGTCGCTGTCGGGGCTGCGGGTCACGCGGGAACTGGACCGGGTCATTTCCGAACGAGGGGTGCCGGGAACAATCGTTTCGGACAACGGCACTGAATTCACCAGCATGGCCATACTGCGATGGGTGCAAGAGACCGGGATCGACTGGCACTATATCGCGCCCGGCAAACCACAGCAGAACGTCTTCGTCGAAAGCTTCAACGGCAAGCTTCGAGATGAATGCCTGAACGAAACGCTCTTCGGATCACTAGCAGAAGCCAGATCAATGTTGGAAGAATGGCAGGAGGACTACAACACCCACAGACCACATTCGGCGCTCGGAAACCTGACGCCCAGAGAATTTGCTGAGAAAAGAACGATGGACAAACTGGCCGCGTAAGGCCATCAAACCAACCCCAAGGACTCTCCGCAAGGTGGAGGAAACTTGGGGCTCAGGTCAATCAGAACGGCTCGTAAAGGAGCCATTAAGGTTTTTTAACTATACGAATTTGTTGAGATGTCAGCGGTTGTGGAAACAAAGATGCTCGGGTTTTCGTTTGTTGAGACGCCTTTTGAGAGCAGTGAAGCACTACTTATCCTATCAAAAGCGCATCCACAGATAAGTCCCACGCTAATTGCTATGCGGCTGCCCCAGTCAATCTCGCTCTCCGGACGTCAACAAGAAGGTTTCCTCTTCTCTAACATTTTCGATCTCCTCGAAGCTGATCTTCTTCTCTCTCTGGGTGAAGAAGCAGTGAGTGGAGTGCCGTCTGTTGAAATAGTAGTCCATCTTTGCAGAGTATTCGCAGAAGTAATTGAGATGGTTGAGGAGGAAATCCTGGAGTGGCAAGCCGCTGAGACTGAGTTGGGCTTACGTTTGGCGAGCGTCGAAATGTACTTTATGCCGACTGACGTCGAATTTTTTTTCTCACAACCAGCTGTCTCACAGTATTTGGCTGCTTTTAGTTTCGCTCGTTTCCGAAGTTTGGTATTTGAGGCTGGAACCATCGTTTCAGTTGCTCCAGAGGTGATAAATTCGGTGTTTGGAGGATCGTGCGTAAGTGCCCCCGGAAGTCCTATGTTAACGTAGGCAACGGTTCCTCGACTGCCAGTTGAAAGAGGTGGTCGCGAGAGTTCGAACCAGTGTTTAAGGTGGATCGCGTGATGAGAAAGACGATCTGCAATGACGAAGAGAAAGAACCATTCGCCGGAGTTCAAAGCCAAGGTAGCGCTTGAAGCGATCCGCGAGGAGCTGACGCTGGCCGAGCTGTCTCTCAAATACGGCGTACATCCGAACATGATCAGCGGTTGGAAGCGCGCGGCGATTGCGAACATGGCGCAGGCTTTTGAGCGCGGCAAATCCGATGAGGCCCGCGCATCTGAGGCCGAGATCGAGAAGCCGCACTCGAAGATCGGGCAGTTGGTCGTGGAACGAGATTTTTTGGCGAGCGCCTCGCATCAGTTGCTCGGGACGCGAGGCAAAAAATGGTGAGCGCGGATCATGAGCTGAGCCAGAGGCGGCAATGCGCGCTGCTGCGGGTGACGCGGTCGGGCCTGTATTACCGGCCAGTCGGCGAAAGCGCCGTTAATCTGCGGTTCATGGAACTCATCGACAAGCAGTTCCTGGGAGCGCCGTGGTACGGATCGCGGCAGATGGCGCGGTTTTTGCAGCAGCAGGGGCGCAAGTGGGCCGCCACCGGGTGCGGCGTCTGATGCGCAAGATGCGGCTGGTGCCGATCTATCGGGTAGCTCACGACTTAGACAAGTCAAATGAATTAGTCTCGATGTGATCTGACACCGCCCCCTTCTCAGCACGCTGAACTGGGGGCGGCGCATCTCTTGAAGGAGATGATGGTTGATCGTTTTGATGGTGGTGCAAACCCAACCGCAAAACGAGGCAACCACAATGCTGAACTCTACTGATAAGATCATCAAACACAAAACCGGTCTGCTGAAACTGGCCGAGGAACTGGGCAACGTCAGCAAAGCCTGCCAGGTGATGGGCTACAGCCGTGACACGTTCTACCGCTATAAATCAGCAGTCGAGGACGGAGGTGTCGAAGCCCTGTTTGAGCGCACCCGGCGCAAGCCTAACTTGGCCAATCGGGTTGACGAGGCGACCGAACAGGCGGTCATCAAATCCGCCACCGATTTCCCGGCCTATGGCCAAGCCCGCACCTCCAACGAGCTGCGCAAACTGGGCATCTTTGTCTCGCCATCCGGCGTCCGGTCGATCTGGCTGCGACATGATCTGGCGAACTTCAAGGCTCGCCTGAAAGCCCTGGAAGCCAAGGTTGCCGAAGAAGGGGGCATCCTGACCGAGGCTCAGGTGCAGGCCTTAGAAAAGAAGAAACTGGACGACGAAGCCTGCGGCGAGATCGAGACTGCTCACCCCGGTTATCTGGGGTCACAGGATACGTTCTATGTCGGCACGCTGAAGGGCGTCGGGCGGGTCTACCAGCAGACCTATGTCGACACCTATTGCAAGGTCGCCCATGCCAAGCTCTATACGACCAAAACCCCGATCACTGCCGCTGATCTGCTGAATGATCGCGTCCTGCCATTCCACGATGAACACGACCTGCCGGTGCTGCGGATCATGACGGACCGGGGCACGGAATACTGCGGCCGGGCCGACAAGCACGACTACCAGCTCTTCCTGGCCATCAATGACATCGACCACACCAAGACCAAGGTGAAATCGCCCCAGACCAACGGCATCTGCGAGCGGTTCCACAAGACCATTTTGCAGGAGTTCTATCAGGTCGCGTTCCGCAAAAAGCTCTACGACAGCATCGGTGCGCTGCAAACGGACCTCGACGAATGGCTGCATAACTACAACCACCAACGCACTCATCAGGGCAAAATGTGTTGCGGCAGAACGCCGTTCCAGACCATGATTGAAGGCAAGCAGATCTGGAAGGAAAAGTTCGTGAACTGAACTTGGCCTGACAGACGCCGCCGGAAAAACGGCCAACTGTCAGATCACATCTGAACCACTACAAGTCAAATGAGGCTGCTTAACTAGAAGCGCCCCCAGCATGACTTACCCCAAAATTCCCCTAAAAAGTCTCTTTGACTAGAGAATTTCCTCTCCAAGAATTCTACCACAGGATCAGGTAAAGTGGCTCCTTTGGCTTCATGGACCTTTATGTTCGCCTGCTCATAGATGGCACCCGGCAGGCCCAGAAATCTCTCCAACTCAAGAAGCATCTCATGAGGCTCGTTTTTTATGCTTTTGAAAGGTAGGATAAGGAGGTCCTCACCAAAAGCGTTTCTCCAAATCGGAAGAAACTTTCGGTAGTCTGAGCGAATCTCTACTTCTTTCGAGTCTGCGTGTTCAAGCCAATCCTCAAGAGACCAGTCATTGCCACCTAATCGACTGGCCGTCATTCTAACCTGAGAAATAGCCCTATCTACGGGGTCCCGAACCAAACAGATTATCTTAACACCGGTATATCTCTTTTTGACGTGTTCCACGCCACCTTCTCCAATTGAAAGGTATGCTGGAGTAACGTCAAGTGTTGTTGATGTAGGTGGCGCAATCGAGAATACTCGCCGGTACCACGGGTCTGAAAACATGTCGTCATTCATTAAACTGTCCAAATAGTCTACGTAGCGCGGACCTTTTGGTCTTGCGGACATTTGGTTCCATCTCTTTGCGTTTTCCACCCCTCGCCCAATATGCCATTTCGTCCACCTTCTATTCTCGGGGATATACAGGTGGTCAAAGAAGTGAACCTCTTTGAATGGAGGAACCCAAATTCTTGGATTTTTGCTCAGAACTTGGTGTAACCAAGTCGTGCCAGCTTTTTGTGCACCGATGCAGATTGCGTGTGATCTCATAGTGTCCAGTTGCGTTGTCTCAGTTCAACAAGAACAAACTTTCCTTGGATCCAAAGGTTGTCAACAGCTTCTCTTTTGTAGGTTCTGACCTACTCCCCTGAAAAAGTTCACTGAGGCGTTAGTGATTAGTCTGCGGAAAGACTAGGCAATGCATTACAGATTGTGTTGTTCCCCACTAGAGTGGTCCGCCCTGTTGTTAGGGAGCGGAGAATTAGAAAAGGGTGAGGTGCCCTAGGCGGCGTCTTCATTTAGAGGCCCCCCAAAGTCCTTGAGATTTGATTCAAGATCGAAAGCGGAGCCGATCTTGAGCAGACGAACCCTGACCGACTCGCAATGGGCGCGGCTTGAGTACCTGCTTCCCGGACAGAAGGGTGACCGAGGGCGCGGCGGAACAGACAACCGGCTTTTCGTTAATGCTATCCTTTGGTTGGCGCAGACCGCGTCGCTGTGGCGTGATCTTCCTCCCGAGCTTGGCAACTGGCGTGAGGGCATTGCCGGTTTATCGCCGATGATCTTGGCGCAGCCGCCCAAATCAAACAGAACCCCGTCACGGACAGCAAAGCAATGAACGACTGAACGCTCTACAATGAGCGCCATTTGGTCGAATATTTCTTCAATCTGATCAAAAGCTTCCGCCGGATATACCCAGAAGTGCGTGAAGACAGTTTCATCTTTTCGGCCATTTGTCTCACTCGCTTACGCTATGGTTTGACTGCCCAAATGAAGTGCCGCCTAGCCTTGTTAGAACTTCGCCCCCCAATTTTGTGGCGCTTGGTCGTCATGAGTACAAGTAACTACAGCAATAGGTTCAAGCAGGGACGCAGTACACCAGATCACGGTGTGCGGGCATCCGGTTCGGGAGGGTTTCTGACTTGGGAGTGATCATGCACTCTGTTTACCTGCGGATGAAGGTATTCGCCGCTCCCACTCCAAAGACAGCTGGTGTGGACCAGTAGGCGGAGAGCTGTCGGTTGAAGTGCGAGTTGGCTGGCCAACTCGGTCACCGTCTGCTCACCTTTCAGCGCCTCAGGCGCCACCTTCGCCTAGAGTTCAGACGCATGTTGCTTCAGTTTCGACATCTCTGATTTCCTTCGGGTTGAAGACCAGCAGACATCATTTCGTAGCTTAAGTCAGCATCCGATTTTTGGGAGGTAGTTCACGGCATTTTCTCGTGAAGTATATAGTTTGGAACGATTTTTTCTCAGTTTTTTCTATGCTGTTTTTGCGTGTGCTGATATCAACTAGAACTGAGTAACTAGCGTTGTAGGGTGATTTCTATGTTGTCAGGATTGTTGCTGCTGGGTCTATTGCCGCTGGCCCTCTTGGGGGACGCGGTTGGGCTGTTCTCGAGCGAGGATAGTGGTGAGGATGGTGGCGTGCCCGCCGATTCTACTGCTGGCCCGGATGATGGCCACACTGGCGCTGGTGATGATTTCCTTGATCTTGTTGGCACAAACGGCGACGACAGTCAGCCACCGGACGATCCGACCTCGCCTGATGACCCTGATAAGGGGGATGACCAGGTCGGCGGCGAAGGTGGCGTGGATGATGCGATTGCGACTGGCGATGGCACGGTCTTTGTCGTTGGAGGTGATAGCTATGTCTTTGGAGGCAAGGGCGATGACACCATTCAGCTTGGCGAAGGAGCTGCCGCGGTCTTTGGCGATGATGGAGCTGACCAGATCTACGGTTGTGACGGCAATGAAACATATATCGACGGTGGCGCCGGCAACGATTTTCTCCAAGGTGGTGACGCAGATGAGGTGATCATGGGCGGTGTCCATGTTGAAGGCACCGGTGAAAATGATGACGATGTGATTGACGGTGGCGGAGGTGATGACGACATCAGGGGTGGTCTGGGTGCTGATTTTCTGTCGGGCGGGGATGGTAATGACGTGATCAATCACAAAGGTGTGGCGGCCGAAAACGCAGGCATTGAGGGGGACAGTTTCAGCTGGCACATTGATGGCGAAGCTGACATCTTGAACGGCGGGGCTGGTAATGACACGTTGATATTTGACAGTGCCGACGTGGCAACCGGCGGCGAAGGTGCCGATGAGTTTCTCCTTTATTCCAGCGGCGATGGCAGCTTTGCGCAGGTGACCGATTTTAACCCAGGCGAAGATCTCCTGAGCGTTCAGTTGAACCCAGATTTTATGGGTCGGGAAGTAGTACTTGATGTGCAGCCTTCGGCCGATGGTGCTGATGGGGTCGTGACCGTGAATGGCGAAGTGATAGCCGTGCTGCGCGGCACTCCAGGTGCCACAGTGGCTGACGTCTATGTCAACGTTAGTGAGGGTACCATTCGCTGACCCATATCTGGAAGGCCTCATCAACTTCGACCAGATTGACAAAGTTCAGTGTTTGTTTATCTCCAACGTGACAATCGGCTTTACGCAAGCTGGCGGTGGCCCTGATCCTCCCCCACTGAAGTGGTCCGCCTCTATAGTTAGGAAACGGAGGATGAGATCTGGCGCGATCCGGAGGCCAAGGCCATCTACAATCACCATTTCGCGAAGCATGGGATCGGGCAGAAGGCCATTGTCGCCGTTGCCCGCAAGCTTGCGGTCAAACTCTGGCGCGTGACGGTGGAAATGCCGACCTCGCCAGTCTAGGGTGCCGCGCGCGGGGGGGGCGGGGTAACCGACAAAAAAAGGGGGAACTATCCAGAATTCTGTGCCCTGGCGCTTTGATTACGCCATTGGGAAGCGTTCTTCGAACATGATTGCGAACTGGCTTTTCACTGCGTGCCATTCGCGCACCGAGCGCTTCCACTCCTGAGAGGTAGCATTTAGCGCGAGATAGATCAATTTCGCCGCTGCATCATCACTGGGGAAATGGCCCCGTGTCCGGACGGCGCGTCGGATCTTCGAGTTCAAAGCTTCAATCGCGTTCGTTGTGTAGATCAGCCTGCGCACCTCGGGCGGGTAATCGAGGAAGGGGATCACCTCATTCCATGCCCGTCGCCAGCTCGGGGCAATTGCCGGGTATTTCGCGGCCAGATCGCTGTCTGCAAATTCGGTCAGTGCGGCCTCTGCAGCGGTGGCGTCCACGGCGGTGTAGACGGCCTTTAGCGCCGCTGCCACGGCCTTGCGGTCCTTGTAGCTGGCAAAGCTCATGGAATGGCGCAGGAGATGTACAATGCAAGTCTGGACTTGGGCCTGGGGGAAAGCCGCTTCGATAGCCTGAGGAAAGCCTTTCAGCCCGTCGACCACCGCGATGAGGATGTCCTGAACACCGCGATTGCGGAGATCGTTCAACACCTTGGCCCAGAACTTGGCGCCCTCATTGGCCTGGAACCATAGGCCCAGAACGTCCCGCGTGCCGCCTGGCAGGATCGCCAGGGCCACGAAGACCGCCTTGTTGCTAACCGCACCATCGCTGCGGATATTGACCCGGATCGCGTCCATGAACACCACAGGGTAGCATGGTTCCAGCGGCCGGTTCTGCCAAGCGCTGACCTCGTCCATGGCATCAACTCGATTGTCTTCTTTCTCATTTCACCTACCGACTGCCGATCAGAAGAATGCAGCTCTCGCGCAGTTCAAGAACCATCGAAATGAGTGTGAGGCAGAAAGCCCAGATATGCGTTGCCGGCTTTGTATTTGAGGCTCGATTTGTCCTGATGCTTCGTGATGAAAGGCTGGTTGCCATTGATCGGCTCCGAATACTCGCTCAGACTGACATCCAACGGGAAGCGATACAAAATCCCGCTCAAGCCGGACTGGGCAACCCAGACCTCTGCCTGGTCCTGCGAGCTGAAAATGGCGCTCGGCGCACCAAGCATTCCCTTCGCCGAAAATTCCGACATGAACACCCAGACGAAGGAAACTCCTTCATCTTGCACTTGTTGTCCTGTCGACATGGAAACCTCCTACTGGTTGCTCAGGTACCTAACCCATTTTGCAGCATTTCTGAACAGCCGTCTCACCCTGGGATCCCGACAGGCACGCCGTTGCTTCACCGATGCCGGCGCGTCCGTTCCATCCACCGAACCACCTCCAGGAGTTACTCGGGTTGACGGCCCACCGCCGGAAACATGCAGGTGAGCTGGACCGTGATCATTCGGGAAAAAGCTTGTGAAGCAAACACCGTTAACAGTTAGGCGCCCTTAACCAATGCTTAGGAGACAGAAGTTAACAGCCGGTTAACCATGTTCCAGCGGCAACAACCGTGTTCGGGGCGGCACAGTTAAGCTGCATGTTTATTTGCCACGGCGTAAGCGTCACAAGCCTGAGAAGTATCCATCCACTCGACGCCAGAAGTGCAGGAGATCTCGTGCAAGAGGTGGCTTCCGGTGCATACATTCGACAGCATAGATATCGGCCGCAAGCACCGCTGCCAGCCGATAGGCCCGATCAGCGACGCCGCCGCTATCATCTTCGCTGTCTTGGGAAAGGTTGTCCTCAATGATTGCTGCAGCTGAGGTCAGGGAAAAAATGATCGAAAGGGCTGGCTCGGATGGCCATCTCAGGCACATCCGGCGCACGAGTGTTCGCCGTTGCTCTTTGCTGCCAGACAGCAGCTCTTCCAGCGCGCACTCGATCATCTCATCGATCGGTGTTTCGCGTGCCAAAATGTCACCCACCGCTTCTCACAGTAGAAGCCCTAAGGGCACATTAGCAGACTTAGGTAGGACCAGAAATTCTCATTATCAAGAAGCCGAATCGAAGGAAGAAAAGGCCAGCATACCGAGTCGCTTCACGTGCAAGTACGGCCTAAGAAAACAGCACCAATGCGCCCCAGATGATCGCCACCCAAAGTCCAATCCCAAAAGCAATCAGGACCAGCATCGTCACCGTGTGTTTCGGATCTTCAAGCTTCAATCGGAGTTCTCCACGGAGGTTAAGACTATCCCGCAACATGGAGTTAAAAACTCGAACTGTCCATCGATTAGCTTATTGCGGCTGTACTGGAAGATACTTCATAGCTTCCAGCCCCATCCCTTCCTCGTCTTTAGGATAATTCATAGTAGCCCATGAAGCGAGCTTGATGTTTTATGTTTCGCCTATTCCACATTAAAGCGTAACGTCTCAACCGAAACGAAGGGGGACGAAGCTGAAAAGGGAGCTGCTGTTGGCGCCCTGTGCCGTGTTTGGTGCAGTATTTTGTGAGCTTTCTGAGCTTTGTCGAGCTGCGCGGGGAGATTTGAGTGGGTATCGATATAAACGAAAATCCATCGCGCTTCAGACCGGAGTGAACTGACCGAGTTCCTCGGAGAAGATGGCGCATGTGTTCAAAAAGAAGGGCAACCAACTACTGGCATTAAAAGTGCTTTTGCAGCCCCCTTAGTCGAGCAACCCAGTCTTCTCAAAAACGGCATTTGCAAAACGGCACAACCTGACGCAGAGGCTCTTTCAATACCTGATCCTAGTAACACCCCATCCAATCTTATAAAAAAGGTTGGAAGACATAGTTCGATCACGGTGGCTAAAGACTTTTTCACCAAAACACGAAGCCCCCTGTGTTGGCCGGGCGTCGCCTGCGTGCCTCTAGTCTGTGATTGGCTTGCCGGTTCGGATGTCTACAACCTCTCCCGGCTTGTATCCAACCTCGTCCAGGGCCGCACGAACAATGGTTTCCGCCACGATGTCACAACGGCGTTTCCCAGTGCCTTCAGTCGACCTTTGATCCGCACACTCTAGGGCGCGTTTGAACCAATCTTTCTTCATCCCATTGCTTCCTAATAGTTTTCGAAACACCCCTTACGAGTATGAACCAGACCGCAGCTTGGTTAACGATATGCTAACGGAGGTGCAAAGAGCGCCAATTGACGTTAGGGCAGTATGCCGCATCCACGACATGTAGCGCATTGAGACAACTCGACTACACCAACAGTCTGCGAGGTACTTGTAACTCGCTAGTCTGAAACCACATACGGGAGCCCTTCCCCGAATCGAATGCCAGTTACTTGCGCCTCAACGCCCGTTCGATTCTCGCTCTGAGCAAAGACACCACGTTTTCGGAAACTGAAATCGGATAGGCCCGACCAGGTGTCTCTTGGTTTCGCAGCTCCGGAAACCGGTCTTTTTTGCGCTGCGCGAACACGCGCTCGAAATACTCGAACTGCACAGTTGATGGCTTACGCTCGCTGGGCATCCCAATTGCCTCCTCGTGCTCGATGTCAATTGAGATGACCTTGCTCAACGAAACAGTCAGGAATTGGGAGTAGTTATGGCTATTTGGTCAAACTGGTTACCAATCCGTTAACGCCTCCACACGCATTCCTCCGTATTTCATCTCAAGTTATCACTATTAATGCTCCTTCCACGCGCACGTTTACGCATGTACGATTGGACAGGTGTCCAGTTAAAGAAGGCGCGCGCAGCATCCTGCTTTCGAAACAGCTGACATCTCATTGGCAATGCTCACGATGCAGCACTTTAATCCAGATACTATTCTCAACGTTGCGCTAATGGCGTTTCAAAACAGGGGCGAATTGCAACGCGAGTTCTACGCAAAAATTTTGTACCTCTGTCCATTGCTTCAGCCAGTTTTCAACCGCTCGCCCATCCCGGCCACTGACATACCGAAATGGTTCCTACGTGATCTATTGATTGCGGCAGGGGGGGGATGGTCAAGTGTCCGAACTAACCAAACCCTTTGCACTGTCGCACCTACCATTTATCTTGACGACCAAGCCAAGCCATCCCGGTGATTTACCAACTAGTAGAGCCTGATCAGACTCAATCTGGTCCTACCCTTCTGCAAACCTGAAACATAGCTACTTAAGTCCCTGTTCTGCTTAACGCAGCTACTTCAGGGTCGGGGACGACCTTCTGCACGCCCATATCGCACAAAGTGTTCGAAGCCCGATGGCAAATCACCATTAGTAACAGCGTTTGCAACATCGTTATTCCGGAAAAGATACTCGCGCTCGTTAAAACTATCCGGAACAGGGATTTCAGACTTCAATCGATCATAGGCAACGAGGATTTCATCCCAGCTAGCCATAGTTGGAAGAGCAACTTTGCGCCTCCAGGGTATTCCTCTTAAGCGGGCAGCAAGGAAGTTGGCATGTGCAACCGCCATCATCCGCTCCATTTCATCTATATCCTGTAATGGCTTGTCCCCGGTCCAAGGCTGGCCTTTCTGCCCAGTGTTAGTTCCATCTGAGCCTCCCCGAGGGGCGATAGCAAGAAGACGCCCGGCAAGACCTGCCTCTATTCCAACTCTATCGATAATCCCTGCTGAGAGCTTCGAACCCAAGTCAGCATGCCTTTGCTCAATCCGGCTTACACGAACAGAGGGTATCGGCAAAATCGCGATTTCTTCACCATTTATCGCGCATTCACGAATAAAGACTTCAAACCACTGACACATGGCTTTGCTGTCAAACTCATACTTCTCCAGCAAGCTCTTCGTGATCAAACATGCGAACGGTGCAACCTGGTTTGACAGCATCGCCACACTCGGCATTTCCCCTGCAAAAGCTGAAGCTCCTGTGCGTTGGCCTGTTTCAAAGTCAAGATTTTCAGCAAATCCACCAACTACAGAGAGATTTGGATTCAATGCTATCGCATTTGCAGCTACCCGTATGAACCCAGGCGAGGGGATGACGCCCGGGCCCGCCATAATAACTGCGTCACCAGACATCGCGACAAGTCGCCGTCTGAGAGAAGTCGGGCACTCCTCAACCCCTGATGTGGAAATGACTTCCCAGCCTGCCTTCTCAGCTCTCGCCGATAGAGCCGCTGAATGCTCAGCGATTTGGTGCGGAACCATTAGGTACTTGCTAACGGGCACACTTTGAAGCTCAGTATTGGCAAGCAGTATTACAAGCTCTGAAAAGTGCTCTTCAAGTTCAGAGGCCGATTTGTAGCCCAGACCGACCAAACAAACTCTCGGCGTATCTTCATTTTTTTTCAGCACAGCATTTGTTGCGTTGATCCAGTAAGGTTGATCCGGCTGAACTGACACTTTCGAATTTGGCGACCAACGTGTTGACCGTTCCATTTCCAAGACAAGGCCTTCAACTGAGCCGTCGAACATGAGGCAGTTTTCGCCCTCGACCCATCTCTCTCCGCGGCCAAACGCGGAGCATTCCCGGTTCAGAATGACCGATGTCCCCATACAAGAAGCTTCATACGCAAACAGGCAAAGGCTCTCGTAATCTGAGGGAATGATTACAACGGAATGCGCTAGCCAATTGTCTCTTTCTGTTTGCTCTGCCCCCTCAATAAAAACTATCTTCTCTCGAAGGCTTTCGGGAACTAAGGACTTTACCCAGGCAATATAGCCCTGCTCCCAGCCATACGAAACAAGCCGAAATACACCTTTGTGCCCAGGGTTCCTCTCCAAGAATCGAATTGAAGCTCGAACAAACAAATCCGGCCGTTTGAAGCGCTGCAGGCGAGAAGAGAAGATAAAGTCTGTGCGATCTCCGTTGGCAGCGCCGTGAGAGATTGGTTTTGGGAACACTGAAGTATCCAGGATAATAGGCGGAAACTCGAGTACAGTTCGGCCTCTCCAACGGTCCTCCAGATCATAGTGCTCAGAATTGTGATCAATGATCGACTGGGTGTGCCCGACGATAATGTCGGCATGGCGGAGCAAGTGTGCTTCCGCGTCCATCAACACCCCGGCCCAAGGGCTCGGATCTGAAAACCGCTCTGCTCGAGCAATTACCCCTTGGGTGGAATGCAGCCGCGCAGCCAGCATCGTTTCTTGCAAAGCCATTCCGCAACGCTTTGCTTCAACTGCAGCTACTCCCCAGCCACCGAAGTCGGGAAACTCAACAACATCAAACGGCTTCCCCCGGCGTTCCTCAATTGCCAAGAGCTCACGATAGTACCGGAAGCTCTCTCCCCACAACGCCCCAATCGACCAAGGCTCAGATGCGGCAAGATCTATCAATTGGCTTTCTTTGTCGATCTGGCTGTCAAGCGAAGGAGCCACATGGACTTCCGCGATACCTTCAACAGCTTCCGACAATCTCAATTGGTCAAGTGGGTCCTCAACCAATTCGGAAGGTACAAGAAAATGAATGTCAGCAGGAAAACCACAGGCTGCATTGTGCTTTGCAAAATTGTACATGAGCCGTCCGATCCCGCCTGGCCCTAGCGGGTAAAACTCATTGGTTACAAAACAGATAGATCTTTTACGCATGATGACCCTTCAAACTCCCAAGAACTCACAATACCGATCAGTCGCCAGCTTGTGTCGGGCGTGCAGATGATCGATTATCATTTGTGAGGCCGCACTCTCATCCTTTGTTGCGTCAACAAGTCTAGTAATATCAAGCGCCAGCAAGGCGGGATCATCGAGGGCATGTGTTGAACAAAGTTGAGTGAGTTCATCTTTTTCAAACTCTTTTATCCCCAAGTGTTTGGTCATTGCAGGAGTCCCAACCGCAAAGGCTTCCAACTGTGTCATCGGCTGGCATTCGGCAAATGTCGCCAAAAGGACAATCTGGCTGTTTGCCATTTTCTCAAAAAGCTTATTGCCTCGCAAATAGCCTACAAGCCTCAGCTTTTCCAAGCCGGTGACATTCTCTAGACCCGAAGGGAAATTAGCACACCTTACTTCATCAACGTTCTTGGCCAGCAGGGCACCCATTACATTGGTGTACATGTTCTTTCGCCAACCAACATCAAGTGGAGAGTAGGCGCTGCAGATTTCGGACCGCGTGGAGAATGCGCCTTCCGGAATATTGGGTGCAAAATTGAAGATCAACCCATTCCAGATTTGTGGGAAAACATCACCAAAGTTCGGTTTAACCGAAGCGATCCCATCTAGAGTTCGGTTCTGCCTGCGCAAAAACAACAGTGAGAGCATTTCCATTTCAAACGCGTGGTCGAACTGACTCGTAGTTACATGGTTAACCACAAATATCCGCACTTCACGCCCTAGCCCCGCACGAATGTGGACAAGGAGTTGGTCCATGTTGTGAGAGTATCCCTGCGCAACAACATGGGTAATCCCCATCCGCTGAATCTCGTTCAAAATGGCACCTTTGATCTCATCCGGGCCTCCGTCACGAGTTTCGAGAGGTTGTTCGGCCGGAATTAGAAGCTTCTGCCCGGGGCAATAGGCAGTTGCATTTCTGATGCCGTGCCACTCGAAATGCGCTATGTGCAACACTCTGTCGAAGGTGGCATCATTATGAGATAAGCGAGTCATCTCATAGTTGTTGAACGAAGGGTTCATTCAGTAGCTCCGAGTACTTGCCACCGCGTATGCAGCTTCCTTTTCGGGGTGTTTTTTCGAATGGTCTGCAGAAAGTCAATCAAGAATGCGCCTAAACTCACTGTTAATTGGGTGATGTCCTCAATGCTCAAATGCTAAAGGTTTCGATCTCTAAAGCTCAGCCTTGCTCAATTTTCTGGATATGGTTCGCTAGTTGACTTACAGGGTAGCCAACTTACCAGAATGAGATACCACAGCGGCACTTCCAAGTGGCGATTGCCTGCCGATGCGACATCAGCGCCGCGAATCCGGCTTGCCGCCCTCACCAGTTTGAGTAGAGTCCCCCCAATTGTTGGCGGGTTGTTCATTTCTCTGTGCAAAGACCTAGGTTCATAGGACAGGCATAGGACGCGCGTTCCGGTTCGCTGTGGCGGATCGGCAAGGGTGTTTCAAACTTTCCAGGCTTTGCACAGTGCCGCCATAGAGTTGCCGAAAACGCGGGTAAACTTCCGCAAAACAGGACCGAGTAGGACAAACAGACATGTGCCAGTTTTGTGTTGCAGATACGAATTTTAATCCGGACGCCCTGGGCGGCAGTGTGTCGCTGGGCGAAGGGGCCATTTTGCCGACCTATACCCACGACCAGATCGCGGACTTCCTGCGAACCGGTTACTGGCAGCCGCAGGGAATTTCCGGCGGCAAGTTTGACGTATCGGTCGGCGGAACGCTGTATTTCAATGTGAACGACCTGCCCGAGGCAGAACGCTACTTCGCCCGCGCGGCGATGGAAGCCTGGGCCAACGTCACCGGAATCAACATGGTCGAGACGACCTCGGCCAGCGCGGACATCGTCTTTGTGAACGACGACGGCGCCGGGGCCTATTGCACCTGGGATTCCTATTCGGGCGGCACCATCCACAAGGCGACGGTGAACATTCCCTCCTGGTGGATTTCCGGCGATCACTATGAGCTCGACAGCTATTCCTTCCAGACCTACATCCACGAGGTCGGCCACGCGCTGGGCCTGGGACATGCGGGTATCTACAATGGCACCGCGACCTACGCGACGGATGGCTCCGGCTCCAACCACTACCTGAATGACAGCTGGCAAGCGACCGTGATGTCCTACTTCAGCCAGACGGAAAACACCTATGTGACAGGCAGTTATTCCTATGTCGTGACGCCGATGATCGCCGATATCCTGGCGGTGCATGACATCTATGGCACGCCGACCACGATACGCACCGGCGATACGACCTACGGGAACAACTCGAACGCGGGCGGGTATCTGGACGACCTGAAGGATTCGACCAACTCGGTTGCCATGACGATCTACGACAATGGCGGGATCGACACGCTCGACATGAGCTTCTCGGGCGCAAACCAGAATATCACGCTGGTGGCCGAGCAGGCCTCGGACGTGGCGGGTGGCATTGGCAACCTCTTCATTGCCCGGGGTGTCGAAATCGAGAATGTGATCGGCGGGTCGGGCAATGACACGCTGACCGGCAATGACCTGAACAACGAGCTGTCCGGTGGCAGCGGCGCCGACCAGATGATCGGTGGAGAAGGCAACGATACTTACTACGTTGATAGTGCGGGTGACCGGGTCGTCGAGACAAGCGGAGAGGGTACGGATCACGTAAACTCAACGATTTCCTTCTCGCTGCGAAATCATAGCCAACATATTGAGACCCTCACCCTCACCGGAGCAAATAATATTGATGGTACCGGCAACAGTTTGGATAACACCATTCAAGGGAACGACGGCGACAACGTCCTGAACGGTGCCTGGGGCAATGACACCCTGGAAGGGGGGGCTGGGAACGATGTATTTATGGACGACAGCGGCGCCGACCAGATGATCGGTGGAGAAGGCAACGATACTTACTACGTTGATAGTGCGGGTGACCGGGTCGTCGAGACAAGCGGAGAGGGTACGGATCACGTAAACTCAACGATTTCCTTCTCGCTGCGAAATCATAGCCAACATATTGAGACCCTCACCCTCACCGGAGCAAATAATATTGATGGTACCGGCAACGGTTTGGATAACACCATTCAAGGGAACGACGGCGACAACGTCTTGAACGGTGCCTGGGGCAATGACACCCTGGAAGGGGGGGCTGGGAACGACGTATTTATGGACGACAGCGGCGCCGACCAGATGATCGGTGGAGAAGGCAACGATACTTACTACGTTGATAGTGCGGGTGACCGGGTCGTCGAGACAAGCGGAGAGGGTACGGATCACGTAAACTCAACGATTTCCTTCTCGCTGCGAAATCATAGCCAACATATTGAGACCCTCACCCTCACCGGAGCAAATAATATTGATGGTACCGGCAACAGTTTGGATAACACCATTCAAGGGAACGACGGCGACAACGTCCTGAACGGTGCCTGGGGCAATGACACCCTGGAAGGGGGGGCTGGGAACGATGTATTTATGGACGACAGCGGCGCCGACCAGATGATCGGTGGAGAAGGCAACGATACTTACTACGTTGATAGTGCGGGTGACCGGGTCGTCGAGACAAGCGGAGAGGGTACGGATCACGTAAACTCAACGATTTCCTTCTCGCTGCGAAATCATAGCCAACATATTGAGACCCTCACCCTCACCGGAGCAAATAATATTGATGGTACCGGCAACAGTTTGGATAACACCATTCAAGGGAACGACGGCGACAACGTCTTGAACGGTGCCTGGGGCAATGACACCCTGGAAGGGGGGGCTGGGAACGACGTATTTATGGACGACAGCGGAAACGACACTTATTCTGGTGGGACCGGTGCAGACACCTTCGTCTTCACAAAAGGTGCTGATATCGTAGTCGACTTCAGCGTTGCCGAAAACGACCTAGTCCTGGTTGATGATTCACTCTGGGGAGGCGGAGAGAAATCAGGAGCGGAACTCTTAGCGTATGCAACTATTGTGGGGAATGATATCGTTTTCGATTTTGGGAACGGAAACACTCTGACGCTACGAGACTTCGATGATCTAGGCACATTGGAGGGGCAACTGTCATCAACTTCAATGTGACACATCTAGGAAACGCATTTTTTCTACTCATGTGCGCCCTCAAACGCAAACTAAGAAAAACACGCCGCGCGGGACTTGTCGTTTTTGCAGTTTCAACTGTGTACACACTATATATCCCATTGAGTGCCGGTCGCCCTAAGCTGCGAACCTGGTGAGTCTCCACATCTGAACTGGTCCACCGCTATGTTTAGGAAACGGAGGACCGAGAATGGCAAACAAGCGACCGAAGCCCGAAGAGATTGTGTCGAAGTCACGGTAGGTTGAAGTCTGATGGGACAAGACATGCCCCGTCTGGATGCGATCGGACAGATTGGCGTTTTTGAACAGACCTATTACCGCAGGCGCAAGCAACACGGTGGGAGGGGCGTGGATCAGTTGAAGGAATTAAAGCGACTGCAGAAGGAGAACGATCGGCTGAGACGAGCTGTGTCGGACCAGACCCTGGACAAACTCATCCTGAAGGAAGCAGCTCGGGGAAACTTCTGAGCCCCGCCCGTCGGCGAGCCTGCAACGACCTGATCCGCAGCGAGATGAAGGTGTCGGAACGCCGGATCTGTCGGGTGTTGGGGCAGCATCGATCAACACAACGATATCAGCCACGCGGTCGAGAAGATGAAGAGCGGCTTGTGGCCGACATGATCGAACTGGCTAGGGAGTATGGTGGCTACGGCTATCCTCGTGTTGCCGTCCTACTGCGAGATGCAGGCTGTCAGGGACTGGATTGCGGCTGTCGGGACAAGGACAACCTACATCGAGCCGGGATCGCCTTTGGAGAATGGCTACTGCGAGAGCTTCAACGCCCGCTGCCGCGACAAGCTGCTCAACGGCGAGATCTTTTTCAGTCTGCGAGAGGCACAAATCCTAATCGAACAATGGAGGAGGCACTACAACACGAAAAGACCACACAGCGCATTGGACTACCGCTCTCCGCCACCAAAAGCTAGGTTTCTGTTGAACCAGCGGCCAATCATGCGGAAAAGATCGGCCCAGTCAAACTAGGTGAATTAGTCTCGATGTGATCTGACACCGCCCCCTTCTCAGCACGCTGAACTGGGGGCGGCGCATCTCTTGAAGGAGATGATGGTTGATCGTTTTGATGGTGGTGCAAACCCAACCGCAAAACGAGGCAACCACAATGCTGAACTCTACTGATAAGATCATCAAACACAAAACCGGTCTGCTGAAACTGGCCGAGGAACTGGGCAACGTCAGCAAAGCCTGCCAGGTGATGGGCTACAGCCGTGACACGTTCTACCGCTATAAATCAGCAGTCGAGGACGGAGGTGTCGAAGCCCTGTTTGAGCGCACCCGGCGCAAGCCTAACTTGGCCAATCGGGTTGACGAGGCGACCGAACAGGCGGTCATCAAATCCGCCACCGATTTCCCGGCCTATGGCCAAGCCCGCACCTCCAACGAGCTGCGCAAACTGGGCATCTTTGTCTCGCCATCCGGCGTCCGGTCGATCTGGCTGCGACATGATCTGGCGAACTTCAAGGCTCGCCTGAAAGCCCTGGAAGCCAAGGTTGCCGAAGAAGGGGGCATCCTGACCGAGGCTCAGGTGCAGGCCTTAGAAAAGAAGAAACTGGACGACGAAGCCTGCGGCGAGATCGAGACTGCTCACCCCGGTTATCTGGGGTCACAGGATACGTTCTATGTCGGCACGCTGAAGGGCGTCGGGCGGGTCTACCAGCAGACCTATGTCGACACCTATTGCAAGGTCGCCCATGCCAAGCTCTATACGACCAAAACCCCGATCACTGCCGCTGATCTGCTGAATGATCGCGTCCTGCCATTCCACGATGAACACGACCTGCCGGTGCTGCGGATCATGACGGACCGGGGCACGGAATACTGCGGCCGGGCCGACAAGCACGACTACCAGCTCTTCCTGGCCATCAATGACATCGACCACACCAAGACCAAGGTGAAATCGCCCCAGACCAACGGCATCTGCGAGCGGTTCCACAAGACCATTTTGCAGGAGTTCTATCAGGTCGCGTTCCGCAAAAAGCTCTACGACAGCATCGGTGCGCTGCAAACGGACCTCGACGAATGGCTGCATAACTACAACCACCAACGCACTCATCAGGGCAAAATGTGTTGCGGCAGAACGCCGTTCCAGACCATGATTGAAGGCAAGCAGATCTGGAAGGAAAAGTTCGTGAACTGAACTTGGCCTGACAGACGCCGCCGGAAAAACGGCCAACTGTCAGATCACATCTGAACCACTACAAACTAGGCCACCCAGCACAATGAGATTTTCTCACCTGCCAACTGACCATAATGGCAACCGATTTTACCCAAAGCCCTATTTTTCTGCTAGCCTTTTCCCATAAACGTCAACCTCCCGCAGTATTCGCATTGCCTGTGTCAACCGATCACCAAGCACCTCTTCAAGAGTGCCCCACGCCTGGTACTCTCCGGCCATTGAGTTAAACAAGAAACTCTCTAATTCTTGCGTCTGTCGGCTGCTTGCAAGAAACCCACTCAGATAATCATTGTCGCCTGTCTTAGCGCAAGGGTCACTGTCAGAGAACTCACTTCTAGCCCACTCGTAAAGTGCAATATCGTACTTAAGATTGGAGAGATTAACATCAACCTTGATGTCCTTCCTAGCCCCTTTATTGGCCTCTTTTACCCCGCAGGATACTCCAAGCTCACTGAGTAGGGAATTCGCGCTCGCAGCAAAGCTGTCTGTGAAGTAGACGTGACTAAACGCTTGCAGAGCTTTCTGCGCACGTTCAAATGGCGTGAGCGAGTTGTTTTTTCTATCCGCGAGCATTGGAAATCGGTTGATGATAAACCACGTCATGGGGTTCTTTTGTCGCCCGAGCCAAGCTTGCATGTCGAATGGGATTCCTTGGCGCTGCCTAAGGTCCACTTGATACTGCGCCTCGCTGACCAGCCTTTCGACCGGATCCCGCATCCCTGTAAATAGGACAGGGTTTGTAAGGTAGTGCAGCATCTGTTCATGAACGCTATGCCCCCAAACCAATTTCAAGCTCTCGTAATCCTGTATATCCAAGAACTCAGGCCTACGATCCCTCCAATTCATTATGATGCTAGTGTTCTGGTAGAACTGATGAACTGGAAGATTCTCTTTTGCCATTCGGAGGAGACTTGTTCCCGCGCACTTCGGAATGTGAAGGCCTATATAGGTCCGGCTCATTACACCTTAACCTTTCTTGAAGACAGTTTGACCATCCAGGTTCGAAGCAGTGCTTCACTAAGTGAAGGATCAGCTTGAAGGATAGTTGCAGATGGGGCGAGCGAAACTTCGGTTCTCGCCTCCCGCTCAATACGAAGCCCGCACTCAGATAGTATCTGCCTTAGCTGGAATGGTGTCAGCTTGTTTAAGGATCCGCCAATTCTCATTGTCTTAGGAAAAACCCGGCTGAAGTCCTTTTGATAGGCAATGTGTGCCCATGGTTGCGCCCGAATAAAGTAGGGGCATTTGGTACAATCAACTGGGTTCAGCATTCGTTCAAATCTTTCACCCCACTGAAAAGGTCGATTTTTTGAAAGACGCACCCTATGTTCATTTGACGCCGCACATTTCTCTTCTTGATCCCAGCAATCTTCTGCCAAAAAAACCACATCTCCCTTGCCTTTGACTTTGACAAAGCCGTGGTCGTGCGAACCGGCAGGGTGGTAGTAATTGTCGTGGTTCGTAAAAAAAACTCCCCCCAGACCTAAAACCGAGGAAACTGCAGAGATGCTTTCATGAAGTGACTGAATATGCTCAGTTACCGTGTTGCAGAAAACCAAATCAAATTCTTCATCGCCAATGTCGGAGATTGATTTTGTTGCTAAAGTTACACCGCGCTTCTTAGCTTGGTGAACGTATTCCTCAGAAAAGTTCACCCAACTGTCTATTCCGACCACACTTTTTGCCCCGAGTTCGCGAAATGCTAATGCAAATGCACCGTCTCCACACTCCCAGTCTAGTACGTTCTTGCCAACGATGTCGTCTTCCGAGAAAAAACCGGCGCTGATTAATCCCTTGATCTCTCGTAGCCGTTGATTGAACCTTTCGTTCGGTACCATTTCTTGCATCTGACATCCTTTACAGTTTTCGTCGAAGCTCATTTCTGCTCGACGCTTTGCTTGCGATCAGTACTGAAGTGGATAAATCCACGCAACCGCGTCTAGCTCCCATTTTTTTTGGACCTTTTTTCGCAGAAGATCAGACGCTGGCTTACACAATTTGAGAGCGTAGCGGATATCAATTTCATGCGCTCCCTACGCCAGCGCTTGATCTTAGTCGGTGGTTCACGCCTTTGTTTGAACAGTTTGAACAGCGGCAACTACGCTGCAGATTTCTCTTGAAGTTGGTCCTCTTTCCAAAAACCGCGCACCTCCTAGGTTGTAGAGTTCAGGTGGTCGACATCACTATCGCCAATTCAAGCCCTTCAACATAGCTCTCGCATTGGCACGCTCATTGAAGCTAGAATAGGGACTTCGCTGTACCTGTTGCCTCCAGGCCCTCCGCAGTTATGATTTTTTTGTATTTTTGTCAGCGTAGCTAGTCAGGATTGTTGGTCTTCAGGATAGTCTCGAATCGTAGCAGGAACGATGCTTTCGCTCAGCCGCTGCGAGAAAATGGTTCTGAAACCTTTCACCAAAAAAACTGACTCTGCTGAGAAGGCGGTGAACACAGAAGTCTAAATAGTCGATCCAGAAAGCAACACGTGACTTCCTGGCTTGCACATCTTTAACAGCGACATTTTGCTCTTCCTCCACGCGTTGCAGTTTGGTTTGCTCTCCGCCATTTCGCGGCTCCTTACTAAGGTAGTCAAAATAGATCCGCTGCATTTTTTGAACTGCGTCAGGGTAGTTTTGAGGCCGCAGCCCTGAGTTCTCAAGAGCCTGGTTAAGGCCCGCGAGATCGATATCGGATAGGTCACTAAGCTTCTCAAGAAGGCCAATTTCCTGGTGATCTTGCGCCATGCTCTCAAATTTGATCCCGAATTCACTGCGAAGCCAATCGACTTCGGAATAGTCGGCAAAATCCTGGAACAGCCCGGGACGCGCCCTTCCCTGCCCTGCATAGGACCGCACCACTTGCCATTGGAACTTCTTAAACGCTTGGGTTACGCTCGCGTCTCCCGTGGTTAGTACGCCTGACCTATTAAAGTTAAATAGCAAACGCGCTGCATTGAACGACATGCTCTGGTTGCTTCGCAGTTCCTTCGCGACGGCTCCATATATCCCTGCACGTGCGCAAAAGTCTGACACAACATCGCCGTCTTTTAGCTGGCTTAGCTCAAAAGGTCGAACGCATACCGCATGTTTGGGTAGTTCTGAAAGAAAACCTGAGAGCCGGCTTTTATAGTGAGGGCGATAAAGATTAGGGATAGAGCGATCACGATGCTTCACCCCCTCCTGGAACACTGAGGCAGCGTAGTGGGTGGGCTCTCGAACGTAGCAAACTACGTTCACCGTCCAGCCATGCCGATCGAAAAACTCCAGAAGCGCGTGCTTCTCCGGGATTGTCAGGTTTCCAATGTCTTCACCGCTAATCACTATCCGATCTCGGTCGCGACGCTGAAGCATCCTTGACAGGTTTTGACGGTAAACATCTCTTTTTTTTGAGATTTCCGCCCTTGAAAGCCCCTGCGACTTCCAAACGTGGTAGTCTTCAAAGTTCGTTCGGAAAGCCGTGAAAATCGGAATAGAGTGATTGGGTTCCTCGAAAGTCGCATAGAAGACACTTCCGTCATCATAGCCGCGCAAGGCGTTCTGAACTGATGTTGAACCCGTTTTGTGCATTCCGATGTGTAGCACGGCTGTTCTTTGCATTGGGGCGCTCTTGGGCTGATTTGGCTTTCTGTGATCGGCAAGAAACACTAAAACGCATAGTGGCGCCAGCAGTATTGGCTAGGCAGTCGCACCCCGTGAGAAGACTGCAAACCTGTCCGAAAATGTGGGACCACTTCACCCAACCAAATGGTGCCCCCGTCTCAAAATGGTCTGCCGGAACTTATGGCAAATCGGCAACCTAGGTGGGATGGGAACCGACCAACTGATAGAGCTCAAACGGCTCAAGATGGGAAACGAGCGGCTGCGTAAGGCCGTGTCAGACCTGACCCTGGACAATCTCATCCCGAAGGAAGCAGCTCTGGGAAACTTCTGGACATAGGCTCCAGTGTGATCCTATGCAAATCGAAACGAATTCGCCCACATCTGAGAAGTCCCCCCAAAAATGACAACCGTATCCAGAAACAAACCAACTCGCGGCAGAATGCTTTTGGATACGCTTCGCCAGGGTCATTCCACACCTTTGGAAGCCGAAACGGAGGGGGAGTTTCCACTCACCCTAGCACAGCACACTTTGCTGGCCTCACAGGATCTGCACCCGAACATTGCGGTTGCAAATGTCTCGCATGCCTGGGACCTTCATGGGCTGCTTGACCCCATTGCATTACAACGTGCCTTTGGTCGATTGGTGCAGCGACACGACGCAATGCGTATGTCGATCACTCGTGACAAGGGTCACTACGCTGCGTTCTTTGCCGACAGGCTTGATTGCACGCTACCCTGCGAGATCATCGATGGTCGAGACACGGAAGCACGTCTGGTGTCGGTAAATGCGCAGATCGAACAAGCGGCGCTGACCAGCCTACCTATTGGCGCAAACCGGCTCTGGACCGCACGTCTATTCCGCATCGCAAAGGACCACCATGTTTTGGCGGTCACAATGCACCATCTCATCTGCGATGATTGGTCTTGGCGCATTCTGTTGCGCGACCTCTTCACTTTCTACCAGAGCGAAACAAACGGAACAGAGCCCGATCTGCCCCATCTGAGCAGCTTTCGATCCTATCTCGCACAACATCGCGCCGCCGCTGAAGTCTTGACAGAAACCATCTGGCCGGAGATCGACTGGCCTACTTCCAACACCGACTTGCTCGAACAGCAAGCGGTGGAGTTCGAATGCGTAGAAACTAACTTGGTCACCGCTGACTTTAATGTTCTGAAACAGGCTGCCCGAGTAAACAACTGTACACCGTTCACCTTTTTCCTCGCCTCCTACCACCTGCTCCTGAGCCTGTATTGTGATCAACTCGAGCTCGGAGTGTCTTCTTCGGTTGCAGATCGCACCACGAGCCTTAGTCAGCAATGCATTGGCGCACTCATCCGGGACCTGCAGTTAGGCGTGTCCCTCTCCGGCCTCAAGAGCTTCTCTGATTTGTTGCGTGCTTGTAGCACGTCAGTTCAATCGGCGCAGGCCTCACCTGATGAACAAATCAATCTGGGCCGTGCAACCATCGGATACTATAATGCGCCCGAGTTTACCCTCCCGGATTGCGGGATAACCGTGAAGGATCGAGGCACCCCGAAAGGTGTAACCGCAATCAACCTGCATTTAGATCTTGTACCCAGCTCGGAAGGTGTCCGCATCCTGCTTCAGGGACAACGCCGATACTTCAACAGACAGCAGTTGGACCGCCTTCTCAATTGTTTTGTTCGCATTGTGACACAAGTCATAAGAACCCCATTTATGGATCTGGCTGATATTGCCCTGACCTCACGCGCTGAGGCCCTTACCCAAGCAGAGCGTTCCGTTAATCTAAGCCCCTTGCCTGAAGGCGATGCGATCGACTGTTTCACTGCGATCGCGCGGTCACATCCGATGAGCATTGCTCTAGAAACCCCAGTCAAGCAACAGAGCTATCTTGCCCTTGAGGAAGAGACCAATGCCTTGGCGCATTGGCTGCACGCTAAAGGCCTTGTCGAAGGCGACCGAATAGGTGTGTTAGCCCCGCGTGGGTCTTTGGTGTTTAAGGTCTGGATCGCGGCATTGAAAGCGGGCCTTGTGGTGATACCGATGGATATCGAGCTTACTGAGGCTCGGCTCAGTTCCATGCTGCAAGAAGCACGCTGCCAATGGGTGATCAGCCCTAAGGCGGGACATCGCGTCGAAACAAGCGGAGCGGTCACGTTCCTCACCCCGCCCTCGATGAGCGAGCAAGACGTACTCCCCGTCACTCCGCCGATCCGCAAAAACAAAGATCCCCGTCGTGTTGCGTTTGTCATGTTCACTTCAGGCACCACTGGCACACCAAAAAGCATCCCAATCTCGCACCAAGCTCTTATACGCTTGGCGCTTGGCGGGGCACACCTGCCAGTCGGACCGGGCGATCGCTTGATCCAGCTTGCTTCTCCCGGTTTCGATGGCAGTTTCATCGAGCTTTGGGGAGCCTGGCTAAAAGGAGCAACATTAGTGCTCTGTGAAAAGCCAGTGTTGGCCGAAGGCGGGCTTGCCGCTGAGTTCCAAGCGCTTGCGCCGACCGCCAGTTTCATGACGACCAGCCTGTTCAATACAATGGTCGATACCAATCCTGGCTTGTTGGCTAAACTACGATACCTGGCCATCGGCGGGGAAGCCGCCTCGCCCTCACATTGTCGTCGCGCCCTAGAAAGGAACAGCCATCTGGTGCTATCCAATGGCTATGGCCCGACAGAGAATACCGGATTTACAACGACCTACCATGTTCACCCCGAAGATTCCGGGGCCTCGGTGCCGATTGGGCGTCCGCTGCCAAACAACATTGCGCTGGTGTTATCTCGTTACTTAACCCCGGTTCCCGACGGGTTTGCCGGTGAGCTTCTGGTTGGTGGCGCAGGGTTGGCCAGCGGCTACGAAAATCAGCCTGAGCTGTCCGCCGAGCGTTTCATTATTAAAGATGCAAAGAGCCTGTACCTGCCGTTGGAGGGATCAGTAACGCTTTATCGCACCGGAGATCGAACCCGGTGGAACTGCGATCGGGAAATCGAGTTCCTTGGTAGGCGGGATTCCCAGTTCAAGTTGCATGGTCACCGGATTGAACCTAGTGAGGTTGAGGCCGCAATCATGGAGTTTCCTACCATTGGACGCGTCGGCGTCATCCCAGACTTCGCACCGGGGCAGGATTACGCGGTTGGAATCTTGGCCTTTGTAGAAGCTGCTCGGAATGCAAAGCTGGACGAATACGCATTACGCGCTTTCCTGACGACCCGACTGCCACGATCACACCGCCCTACCCGCTATATTCAATCTTCTTCCATACCGCTTACAAAGAACGGTAAGACCGATGTGCGAGCCTTGGTTGAATTGCGGAGGGCAGATGCAGACGCAGAACCCTCAACGCTCACCAGCCAGGACCAGTTGACTGCGATCTGGCAGAATGTCCTCAATCGGAGCAAGATTCCTGAGAATGTGGATTTTTACGCGCTTGGTGGTACGTCACTATCCTTGGTGCGCATGTTGCTGGAAGTCGAAGAGCAACTCGAAATCGAGATCGACTTTTCAGAAATCTCGGATGATCCAACCTTGGAAAAGCTTCGCATCCTCGTGGCCAATTGCCCTCAGTCAAGCCGGGGAGATCTCCGGCATCTGCGTGTACTGAAACAAGGCGACCCAGCTTTACCTCCTCTGGTTCTGATGCCCACCGCCAACGGTGCCAGTGCCTGGGCTGTGGACATCGTATCGCATATGAGGACACCAAACACAGTCTTGGCCATGGCCTTTAACCTCAGCGAAACCGCGGCGCCGAAGGTTGATTGGGTCTCTGGCCTCTTGGACAAATTTCTGCAAGATATTCGAACCTATGTAGGGGACAAGCCGATTGCCATTTGCGGTTACTCCTTCGGTGGCGCCTTAGGGGCCTACTTGGCTGGCCAAGCGCAAGCGCATGGGGTTTCAGTGACGCAGTTTATCAATATTGATGGTGGTTGTCCCAATGGTTGGGTTGCGCCAGGACACACAGCCAGCGATCGACAAGACGGGTTGTTTGATGACTGGTTTCGCCTATATCCGGCCACGCCAATCGAGGTGCCCATGCACCTGATAACAGCGGAGCGCCGGTTTCCTTTTTTTCCTCAGAACATTGGTGCAAGTTGGGCACGCCTCACCAAAGAGGAGGTCTTTGAGTATGGGTTTGATACCTACCACGCACTGCTACCAAAACCGCCCATGGCGCAGCAGCTTGCCAAGTGTCTGGACCGGATTCTCGAGGGAACCATGCCGCCAACGCACATTCTGCCAGCCCAGCATAACGAGGAAGAGACTTGGCTCCTCAATCGCTTAAAATCCCTGTCACGTGAGGGGAGATTGGGTGACGCAAGCAAATTGTTGGATGACGCTTTCAAAGCGCAAAATGAAGCACCCGAGTGGATGTCTTTGGGCCTTATCCAACTCGCGCTAAGTAGCAGAGACGAAGCGCGCCTAGAAGAGTTGCGGAAGGTATTTGCCCCGTCCACACGATCTCCTGCAGTTTTAAACGCTCTGCGCAGAAAGTCAGGTGACCAATGGATGGGATTGCTTTGGCAAGTCTACGAGAAATCAGGACCTGATATGAGTGGTGCTGTCCCTTTGGTCACGCAGCTCATGCAAAATGGACGGAAGGTTCAAGCTAGGCGGGTCTTGCGCAAACTGGAGAACTCTAGACGACATAAGACCGAAGCTGCCATAGCGCGCTCTGTTATCATGGCATTTAACCAGGGGGCTACGCCAGCCGCGCAGCATATGTCTAGGGCCTTGTCGGGAAGCAACGTAGGCCCAGGGCATATTCTCTGGTGTTCACAGTTCTTAGCCAAGCATGGTGAAATTGAGGCCGCGAGAAAACTGCTTCATGCCAATCGAACCCGATTTCCTCGCATGATGCAGGAAGCTGACGAGGAAATCACTCATGGGGCCAAAACCAGTCGTGAGGCCTGCAAGAAAGGTTTGCATTCAGGACGGAGAAGACCTGGTTATGAGTATGTACTCCTAGTTTTTCTGCGGTGGTACAGGACCATTCTTCATCGACTATACAGCGGGTGATCCAGCCAGGTTTTTTCGTAGATCGATTACTTTGCGCGAGACTTGGGTTCGGCAAGGAAAAACCAGGTTAAGTTTTCTTGAAAAGAAGCCTATTGGAACGGGCATCAGCCCCTATCGTGGGACCCTAGATAGACCCGCCCTTTTTTGTGGATACAGGTGGTAACAACTCTGGGGGACTTTCAACTTTGTGATCGGAGACTTGCTCTGCAGAAATCCTCGCACTCTCATCACAGGGTGCATCAGTTTGTTTAGCCAAAAACTGTTGTTCGCCTTAGTAATGCCTCCCGACCAAAAATGAGCTGCCTCCCGAAAATCGGACACTGACGTAAGCTACGATTTGTTGTCTGCTGATCTTCGACGAGAAGGAGATCAGAGATGTCGAAACGGAAGCAACATGCGCCTGAGTTCAAGGCGAAGGTAGCGCTGGAAGCACTGAAGGGTGAGTAGACGGTGACTGAGTTGGCCAGCCGGTTTAGGGTTCACCCGACAATGATCCACAGCTGAAAGAAGGCGTTGCTGGAAGGCGCGTCCGGCGTGTTCGAACGCGGTGGCATGAAGGCCCCTGAGATTGACAAGGAGCAGGTCAAGAAGTTGCACGCCAAGATCGGGGAGCTGGCTGTGGCCAACGATTTTTTTGTTACGAAAGCTCAAGCCGTGGAACGGCAAGTGAGGCGCAAGGTGATTGAGCCCGCCAACACCCACCTGTCAATCGGCAAACAGTGCCAGCTGCTGTCGATCTCACGGTTGTCATTTTACTACCAGCCCAAGGGCGAGACGGCGATGAACCTGATGCTGATGCGCCAAATTGATGAACAATTCCTTTAGACACCGTTCTTTGGCGTTCAGCAAATGACCTGGCATCTGCGCAACGAGGGTCATCTGGTGAATGAGAGAGGGGCTTAGGGTTCCACGGAAGCAACCAAAGAAAGGGCGGCTCTGGCTGAATGACGGATCATGCATCCGGCTCCGGCCGAAGCATCGCAACCACGTCTGGTCCTATGATTTCGTTCACTGCAGGACAGATGATGGCAAGGTCTTCCGGACGCTGAATATCCTGGATGAGTACAGCCGCGAATGTCTGGCGACTAAGGCAAAGCGCAAGCTGAACTCGACAGACGTGATCGATACCGCCCGTCGGCACCCGAAACCATCATCGCAACGGAATCCAGGCCGATCATGCACTAACAATCAACTTGGACCGGTCAGATGACGCTGCTCACTACAACCGCTAACGCCCACATTCCGCCCTTGGCGGCAAGCCACTAGCCGTGGTCTATTGGCTAATAGACGGCGAAATCCAAACCGGTCAGCAGGAGCAAAGAGTAGATTAATTCAGCCGGAAAACTGTCCAAACATTGGGGAGTAGCTCAAATTAAGTCCCTGGTCGCCCTTCAGAAGCCTCGATTATCGACATTATTAAGCGAATCAATCTATCAAATCGTAGTGACGCGATCGCAGAGAGAGTTGACCCATTGAACAAACTAACAAATATGTTGACCAGCCGCTCTGAAAAACGTGCAAAAAAGCACCTTTCAAACATCCAGGAGCGCCAAGTCACCTGCTATTTTTGTGGAAGCTTAATCCAGGCCCAAAGCCCCCAGTCCTTTGAGACCTGGGACCTAAGCAGGTCTCTCGATCATTTCGTGATATGCCCTAATGGCCATGTACAAGAATTCGGATGGGATCCAAAGGGCAAGTAACACTCTTCCCCCGCATGTGAGCCTCTCTCTTTGAGCCTACTCACTGCTCGCTTGCGGAAGGGGAGGCGAGTTCATCGCAAACAAACACCTAATACCTGAAGTGTCCGTCGTCAGAGTTTTTGGGTCCAATGGCGTCCTGAACTAAGAGAGAGTTCGGCTCATCTGGTTGGTGTGATTATGCTGCGCGTTTACTGTGATGCAAGCGTCGCGTTTCAAGCGTCTTTTGTTTGATCCTTTCCCTTTGTTCCAGAATGGCTGTGCCACGCCCGAAGTAGACATCTGCGGGTGTGACGTTGCCCAGGCTCTCGTGATAGCGTTGGTGGTTGTAGTGGTGGACAAAGGCTTCGATCTGGGCTTCAAGATCGCCGGGCAGGAAGTAGTTTTCCAGCAGTATCCGGTTCTTGAGGGTTTGATGCCAACGCTCAATTTTGCCCTGCGTTTGGGGATGATACGGTGCGCCACGCGTGTGCTTCATGCCTTTGTTTTGCAACCATTCAGCCAGATCAGTAGAGACGTAACTTGAGCCGTTGTCGCTGAGAAGACGTGGCTTATGAACGACATGAACCTGATCGCAACCTGATGCCTGCAACGCCAAGTCCAGTGTCTCAGTCACATCCTCTGCCCTCATGGTCGTGCAAAGCTTCCAGGAGATGATGTAGCGGCTGTAATCGTCCAAGATCGTGCTGAGATAGAACCAGCCCCAGCCAAGGACTTTGAGATAGGTAAAGTCGGTCTGCCAAAGCTGGTTTATGGCCGTCGTCTTGTCTTTGAATTCGTTTGCGGCTTTGAGCACGATGAAGGCGGGGCTGGTGATCAGGTCGTGTGCTTTCAGGATCCGATACGCCGAAGCCTCTGATACAAAGTAGCTTTCTTTGTCCGTGAAGGTCACCGCCAGCTCTCGTGGCGACAGTTCGGTCTCCTTCAGCGCCAGCTTCACAACTTTGCGCCGAACCTCATCAGGGATACGGTTCCAGACATGCTTTGGCTTGGGGGATTGGTCTTGCAGCCCTGCCTCGCCACGCTGCAGGTATCGATCATACCAGCGATAGAACGTGGTGCGCGGGATACCAAGTTTGGCTAGCGTTTGGCGGGCCGAAAGATGCGATCCCTCAACCAGCCTGATGATCTCCAGCTTCTCAGATGCGGCATATCTCATTCTTGGTCGCCCCCATCGTCGATCATGCTTTTTTTGAGAAGGCGCAATTCCAACGTTTGCTCCGCCACGACCTCTTTCAGATCACGTGCCTCGCGGCGCAAGTTCTTGACTTCATCGGTTGTGGCCGCACGGGCCGTATCACCAGCCAGTCGGCGCTTCCCGGCCTCCATGAAGTCCTTCGACCACTTGTAGTATATGCCTTGAGAGATGCCCTCACGGCGGCACAGTTCGGCGATGCTATCCTCACCACGCAGGCCGTCCAGCACGATGCGGATCTTCTCTTCTGCGGAATACTGTATGCGCGTTGCCCGTTTGATATCTTTGACGATCTTCTCGCCAGGGCTCTTACTTGTCTTTCTCATCTTCCACTCCTCGGTGGTTACGATGAGCCAGAAACTCTCTCTTATCAAATCGCCCTATTTGGACCCATAAGCCCTAACGTCAGACACTTCGATGTTTTGCTGCGCTTCAATCGCTGAAATGTCTGCGGACATTCTAACCTCACCCTTCCCAATCCCTTAGAGAATCTCTTTCAGGTACTCCTCGAACGTACCGAATGCGGTTCGCATCTCATCCTGATACGAATGCCGGTTGTATACAGCAGCAACGCCGCTGACAGTGCCCGAAGCATGATTCAGAATCTTTTCAGTCACGTGGATTGGGGTGCCTAGCTTCGCCATTGTGCTGCTGAAAGTTCGTCGTAGATCATGCAGAGTGTACGGTTCAATGCTGATCTTGCTGTCGAAAGTCCGTTTCGAACGAGAGAACCCGTTGAATGGGGTCTCGTTACTCAGGCGCGATGGGAACAGGAGGTCTGTTCCTTCGGGAAGCTCATCAATGATGGACTTAGTCATGCCACTTAAAGGAAGAACATGCACTCGGTTGTTTTTCACGATTTCAGGCGGGAAAGACACTGTGTCACCGTCAATCCAACTGCGCCGCAGGTTGGTGATCTCACCGCGCCGCTGACCTGTAAGTATGAGGAGTTTGACGATAGTCCCAAATGGGTAGCCAATCTCATCTGCACGCTCCCAGACAGAACGCAGTTCGTTGTCATTGAGGACGCGGTTTCTCGGGTTCGACCGGAAGGTCAAGGGAGGGACTGGTGAGTTTTCGATATATCCCCGCTTCCAGCACCAGTTCATCATAGTTCTGATGGCAACAAATGCATGTTTTTGTTCTGAAGGTGTGGATTTCAGCTTGTCCAAGATTCTTACCAACATATGGCGGTCAATATCTTCAAGTGGACCGGTCAATAGAAAGTGCTTGTACAGAAGACGGGTGTACTCTTCGACCGTGCGTGGCTTGTTTCGTTTTTCACAATCCGCCAAGAACATCCGTCGTGCGTCTTCGAATTTGAGAACTGGTCGGGCCGGTTTGTTTGGGCTCTCCAGAGCGAACTCAGCTTGAATTCCCTTCGCACGGGCGCGGGCCTCAGAAAGAGACATATCAGGGTATCGCCCAATCGAATGCCTCTTCCGTTTAGGGCCACATATGGCGATGAAGGTCTTCGTACCGCCTTGTGAAATGCGCACGCCAAATCCTGGCAGGGCGTCGTCGAAGTACGTCTTCTGGCCCTTCTCTGGGGCTTTCAGACGTTTTATCTGTGCGTCAGTTAGGCTCATCTTAGGCTCACAATTCTCGTGCGTTTACGTGATCTGCAATGAATAGCTATGTGTGGGTAAAACGGCTTAAATCACTGAAAAATAACACTAGATGTTCAAGTGTGACAAGCTATGAATATCACTGTCCTACAACTTTTAATCAGTGGGTCGTAGGTTCGAATCCTACACGGCTCACCACTTTGCAAACAAGGGCCGGGCGGCATGCCCGGCCTTTTGCGTTTGTGGGGTTTACCCGTGGGCATGAACCGGGTCAGGGTGGCATGATACGCGGATTGACCAAGGACCCAAGATGCCCGAATTGCCTGAAGTCGAAACCGTCCGTCGGGGTCTCGCCCCGGTGATGGAGGGGGCGCGCATTGCCCGTGCTGATGTGCGCCGCGACGGGCTACGCTGGCCCTTTCCCGATCGCATGGCTGCGCGGTTGACCGGTGCCACGGTGACCCGGCTGGGTCGGCGGTCGAAATACATCCTGGCGGACCTGGATACGGGTGAGACGGCGATCATTCACCTGGGCATGTCCGGGCGCATGCTGATTTCGGGCACGGAACTGGGCAAGTTCCACCACGACCACCCGGCGCCCGAGAAGCACGATCACGTGGTCATCGACATGGAGGATGGCGCGCGGGTGACCTTCAACGACGCGCGGCGCTTCGGAGCGATGGACCTTTGGCCGACCGGAGACATCGCCAACCACAAGCTGATCGCCGCGCTGGGGCCCGAGCCCCTGGGCAATGATTTTCACGAGGACTATCTGGTGGCTCAGTTCAAAGGCAAGAATACCGCCATCAAGAATGCCCTTCTGGACCAGGGAATCATCGCGGGTCTGGGCAATATCTATGTCTGCGAAGTGCTGTTTCGCGCGGGCATTCACCCTGCGCGCAAGGCGGGGCGTATCGCCGCAGCCCGCGTGGCAGGGCTGGTGCCGATCATCCGCGCGGTTCTGGCTGAGGCGATCGAAAGCGGTGGTAGTTCCCTCAAGGATTATCGACAGGCAGACGGGGAGTTGGGCTATTTCCAACACGCTTTCCGTGTGTATGGCCGTGAAAAGGAACGTTGCGTCACCCAGGGCTGCGAGGGGCGAATCGCCCGCCTTGTGCAGGGGGGACGCTCATCTTTCTACTGCCCGCAATGCCAAAGATAACTTGATCGACCTTTCGGTCGGAATTACGACTCCCCGCCAATACCTAAAGGGACAGAAGGCAGGGGAACCATGGCCTACAAGAATATCATCGTCGAAATCGAAGATCACGTCGCCACGATCACGCTGAACCGGCCCAAGGCGCTGAACGCGTTGAATCTGGAACTTCTGGGCGAGCTGGGCGAGGCTCTGGCCGAAGGCCAGAAGAACGACAAGGTGCGCTGCTTCGTCATTACCGGGTCGGAGAAGGCCTTTGCCGCAGGTGCTGACATCAAGATGATGGCAACCCAGAGCTTTGTCGACGTCTTTGCCGGTGACCTGTTCACCCCGGAAGAGGATGCGATCATGCGCATCCGCAAGCCGATCATCGCCGCCGTGTCGGGCTATGCGCTGGGCGGTGGGTGCGAGCTGGCGATGATGTGTGACTTCATCATCGCCTCGGATACGGCCAAGTTCGGCCAGCCCGAGGTGAACCTGGGCGTGATGGCCGGCATGGGCGGCACGCAGCGCCTGACCAAGCTGATTGGCCGCGCCAAGTCGATGGATATGAACCTCACCGGTCGTTTCATGGATGCCGACGAGGCCGAGCGTTCCGGCCTGGTCAGCCGTGTCGTGCCCGCCAAGGACCTGATGAAGGAAGCGCTGTCGGCCGCCGGCAAGATTGCCGAAAAGTCGATGATCACCGTCATGGCGATCAAGGAATCGGTGAACCGTGCCGAGCAGCTGCCGCTGACCGAGGGCATCCTGTTCGAACGCCGTGTATTCCATTCGTTGTTTGCGACCGAGGACCAGAAGGAAGGCATGTCCGCCTTCGCCGAGAAGCGCGAAGCGCAGTTCCGGGACAAATAAGGGCGATTTGCCCTTTCCAAGGCGGCGGCTTTCCCTTATAGACCGCCGCCATACATGCGTGTGAGGCCCGCCTTGGCCAGAATCAGCCGGTTCAGAACCCGGTCGGGCTTTCACGCTACAGAAACGTAATCGACCCGATCCGAAGGACCACACCATGGCCAATTCGCCCCAAGCCAAGAAGCGCGCCCGTCAGAACGAAGCCCGCTTTGCCGTCAACAAAGCCCGCCGTTCGCGCATCCGCACCTACCTGCGCAAAGTCGAAGAAGCCATCGCCTCGGGCGACCAGGCTGCTGCCGCTGCTGCCCTGAAAGAGGCCCAGCCGGAACTGATGCGCGGCGTCACCAAGGGTGTGTTGCACAAGAACACCGCTGCGCGCAAAATGTCGCGCCTGGCTTCGCGTGTGAAGGCGCTGGGCTAACCAGATTCGGCCCCGTACGGGACCAGGGAAAGGGTGCGCCTCGGCGCGCCCTTTTTTGCATTTTGCTTAAGAAAAAACATCTTATTCCACCCCCCGTGGGATTCGTTTCGACAAAGACAGAGTCAAGGATGAAGTTCTGTTGCGCGGGCCGCCTGAGCCGCGCTAGCTTCTCCATGCGATTCACATCGTTGACTTGGGGACAGAAGGCATGAACGCAGCGGCAGAGCCGATTATAAGTGAGGTTTTGCCAAAGGCTGCATGGGACATCCTTGAGGGGGATCCTACTGCCGTATTGGTCGATGTCCGCACGAAGTCCGAATGGGCTTTCGTGGGGGTGCCGGACCTGTCGTCTCTGGGCCGCCGCCTTTTGCAGGTGGAATGGGCCCAGTTGCCGAACATGTCCCAGAACCCGCGTTTCGTGGGCGAGGTGTTGGAGCAGTTGGGCGATCAGATGCCCAAGGTGTTCCTGTTCCTCTGCCGCAGCGGGGTGCGATCAGCAGCCGGGGCCCGAGCGGTCAAGGCGCAGCTGATGGCGCAAGGTCACGAGGCCGATTGCGTGAACGTCCTGGGGGGATTTGAAGGGGACCTCGACGAACACGCGCACCGCGGCTGCGTGAATGGCTGGAAGGTCGAAGAGCTGCCCTGGCGGCAGTCGTAAACGGGAAACTTTGGTGAGTGTCACTGGACCACGCATGCGCGGGGTCCGGAGGGGATATTTTTGCGGGTCGGAGAGCAATGACTAACGAAGAATGGGGACAGGTCCGGGGAAAACTGCAACACGCTGTGGGGCAGAACAATTATACCAACTGGATCGAACCTCTGGAATTCGCGCAGTTGGAAGATGGCGTGGCCACCTTCCTGGTGCCGACGAATTTCATGGGGAACTGGGTCGACCGGAATTTCGGTGACAAGATCCTGAAACAGATGATGGGTGCGGGTGTGGCCGTGTCGCGGCTCGAATTCGTCGTGCCCACGACGCCTGCCGCGCGTAAACCCGCTGCCACCACGGCGGCGACCAATGGCACCGCTACTGCGGCTCCGGCGGCAGCTGTGGCGACCGAGGACAAGGACGACCTGCCCGGTGCCGCGCTGGACGCCCGTTTCACCTTCGACAGCTTCGTCGTCGGCAAGCCGAACGAACTGGCTCACGCCGCCGCGCGTCGCGTTGCCGAAGGTGGCCCGGTTACCTTCAATCCGCTGTTCCTGTACGGTGGCGTCGGCTTGGGTAAGACCCACCTGATGCACGCCATCGCCTGGGAGATCCAGGCCCGCAGCCCCGAGCTGAAGGTTGTGTATCTGTCGGCCGAACAGTTCATGTACCGTTTCGTGCAGGCTCTGCGCGACAAGCAGATGATGGATTTCAAATCGCTGTTCCGCTCGGTCGACGTGCTGATGGTGGACGACGTGCAGTTCATTGCCGGCAAGGATTCCACGCAAGAAGAGTTCTTCCACACGTTCAACGCGCTGGTGGATCAGAACAAGCAGATCATCATTTCGGCCGACCGCGCGCCGGGCGAAATCAAGGACCTGGAAGACCGCATCAAGAGCCGCCTGCAATGTGGCCTGGTCGTCGACCTGCACCCGACCGATTACGAACTGCGCCTGGGCGTGCTGCAGACCAAGGTCAAACAGTACCGCGAGCAGTACAAGGACCTGGTCATCGCCGAGGGCGTGTTGGAGTTTCTTGCCCATCGCATCTCGACCAACGTGCGGGTGCTGGAAGGCGCGCTGATGCGTCTCTTTGCCTTCGCCTCGCTGGTGGGTCGTGAGATCACGCTGGAGCTGACCCAGGACTGTCTAGCCGACATCCTGCGCGCCTCGGACCGCAAGGTCACTGTTGAAGAAATCCAGCGCAAGGTCAGCGAACATTACAACATCCGCCTGTCCGACATGATCGGCCCGAAGCGCGTGCGCACCATTGCGCGACCGCGTCAGGTGGCGATGTATCTGGCCAAACACATGACCTCGCGCTCGCTGCCTGAGATCGGGCGTCGCTTCGGCGGGCGTGACCACACCACGGTCATGCACGGGGTCAAGCGGATCGACGAGCTGAAGGCCACGGACAACCAGATCGCCGAAGATCTGGAGCTTTTGCGCCGCTCTCTCGAAGCTTAACGCGCGCGCGACCCTGCGGGGCCTTGACGGCCCCGTCAAACCATTGGACATTCCAACAAAACCAATAGCCGGGCGGGGAAACGTTTTCTCCGCCCCGGTCGTCGTCAGGAGTGGGACATGAAGATCAGTATCGAACGCGGCACGCTGCTGAAGGCTGTCGGGCAAGCGCAATCGGTTGTCGAGCGTCGCAACACGATCCCGATCCTGGCCAACGTGCTGATCGAAGCCGATGGCGATACCGTGTCCTTCCGCGCCACCGATCTGGATATCGAGGTGGTGGACAAGACCAATGCGATGGTCGAACGTGCCGGTGCCACCACCGTGTCCGCCGTCACCTTGCACGAAATTGTGCGCAAGCTGCCCGACGGGGCGCTGGTGCAGCTGACCGACGATGGTGCCGCAGGCCGCCTGACGGTCGAGGCCGGGCGTTCCAACTTCTCGCTCGCCACCCTGCCCAAGGAAGATTTCCCGGTCATGGCCTCGTCGGATTACTCGGCCAATTTCTCGGCCCCCGCGCCGGTGCTGCGCCGTCTGTTCGACAAGTCGAAATTCGCCATCTCGACCGAAGAAACCCGGTATTACCTGAACGGTGTCTACATGCACGTGTCGGACGGCGAAGACGGCAAGGTGCTGCGCTGCGTGGCGACCGATGGCCACCGCCTGGCCCGGATCGACGCCGACCTGCCGATGGGTGCCGAGGACCTGCCCGGCGTGATCGTGCCCCGCAAGACCGTGGGCGAGCTGCGCAAGCTGCTGGACGATGATGACACCACCATCGCCGTGTCCGTGTCCGAAACCAAGGTGCGTTTCGCCACGCCCGAGATCACCCTGACCTCCAAGGTCATCGACGGGACATTCCCCGACTACACCCGCGTCATTCCGGTGGGCAACACGCGCAAGATGGAAGTGGACGCGACCGAGTTCGCCCAGGCCGTGGACCGTGTGGCGACCGTGTCGTCGGAACGCTCGCGCGCCGTGAAACTGTCGCTGGACGAAGACCGTCTGGTCCTGTCGGTGAACGCCCCCGACGCGGGCGCCGCCGAGGAAGAGCTGGCTGTGGCCTATGGCGACGAGCGGCTGGAGATCGGCTTCAACGCCAAGTACCTGCTGGAGATCGCCAGCCAGGTCGACCGTGAAAACGCGGTCTTCCTGTTCAACAACTCGGGCGACCCGACCCTGATGCGCGAAGGCGGCGATACCTCTGCCGTCTACGTCGTCATGCCGATGCGCGTGTGACCGCGCTTGCCGTCCAGGATCTGACCCTCAGCCATTTCCGCAGCCACAAGGCGGCGCGCCTGTCCTTGGATGGGCGCCCGGTGGCGATCCATGGGCGCAACGGCGCGGGCAAGACCAATGTGCTGGAGGCGATCAGCCTGCTGTCGCCTGGCCGGGGCCTGCGCGGCGCCAAACCGGACGAGATGTCCCGCAAGCCCGAGGCGCTGGGCTGGAAGGTCCGCGCGGTGTTGCAAAGTCTGCACCAACTGCACGAGGTCGAAACCTGGTCCGACGCAGGCGCGGCGCGGCAGGTTAAGATCGACGACAAGCCCGCCCCGCAGGTGGCCTTGGGGCGCATCGCCCGGGTGCTTTGGCTGGTGCCCGCGATGGACCGGCTCTGGACCGAAAGCGCCGAGGGGCGGCGGCGGTTCCTTGACCGCATGACGATGAGTTTCGAGCCCGCCCATGCGGATGCCGTCCTGACCTATGAAAAGGCGATGCGGGAACGCAACCGGCTGCTGAAGGACGGGCAGCGTGACGCCCATTGGTATCATGCTTTGGAAGTGCAGATGGCCCAGGCCGGGGCCCGCATCCATGCGGGGCGGTTGGCCGCGCTGGGTCAGCTGACCTCGGCCCAGGCGGAGGCTGAAACCGCCTTTCCGGTGGCCGACCTGACCCTGTTTCACGCCGATGAGTTTGACCTGCCCCATGAACCGGACGACCTGGCTGACGCCTTTGCCGACAGCCGTCCGCGCGACCTAATGGCGGGCCGAACCCTGGTGGGGCCTCACCGTGCCGACATGGGCGCCACCTATGCCGCCAAGGGCGTGGCCGCGCGGGATTGCTCGACCGGCGAGCAAAAGGCGCTGCTGGTCAGCTTGATCCTGGCGAACGGCCGCGCCTTGGCGCATGAGTTTGGCGCCCCGCCGATCCTGTTGCTTGATGAGGTTGCCGCCCATCTTGACGCGGGACGCCGCGCGGCGCTCTATGACGAAATCTGCGCTCTGGGCGCGCAGGCCTTCATGACCGGCACCGGCCCGGAACTGTTCGAGGCGCTGGGCGACCGGGCGATGTATTTCGAAGTGAGCGAGGTGGACGGCACCTCGCATATTGAAAGGGCAGACCCATGAAAGCCAACCGCGTCACGTTGATCACCCTGGGGGTCAAGGATCTGGACCGCGCCCGGGCCTTCTATGAAGCGTTGGGGTGGGAGCCGTCCAACGTGCTGGACGAGGTCGCCTTCTACGACATGAACGGCATGAAGTTCGGTTTCTACACGCTCGAAGGCCTGGCAAAGGACACGCGGCGCAAGGTCGAGGATCTGAAGACCGGCGCGATGACGCTTGCGCAATGTTTCCCGACCGAGGCGGATGTGGACGCCGCCTTCGACAAGGCGCTTGCCGCCGGCGCGACCGAGGTGGCCCGGCCCGAAAAGGTCTTCTGGGGCGGCTATTCCGGCTATATCGCCGACCCGGATGGCCACCTGTGGGAATATGCCATGAACCCGTTCTGGGAGATGGATGAAGACGGTCTGTTGACGTGACCATCACCGCAGTTGAACTCGGCTTCTACATCGCGGGCCTGTTCATCCTCTTCCTGACCCCCGGCCCGGTCTGGGTGGCGCTGGTGGCGCGGGCATTGGCGGGCGGGTTTCGCCAGGCCTGGCCGGTCACCATGGGGGTGGCGATTGGCGACGTACTCTGGTCAGTGCTGGCGGTGCTGGGCGTGGGTTGGGTCACCACCACCTGGGGCGGCGCGATGGAGGTTCTGCGCTGGGTTGCCTGTGCCTTCTTCCTGTACCTCGGCATCACCATCCTGCGCCACGCGGGCGACAGTCTGGAGCGTGACAGCCGCCTGACCCGTCCCGGCATGTGGGCGGGCTTTGTCGCCGGGCTGATCGTGATCCTGGGAAATCCCAAGGCGATCCTGTTCTACATGGGCGTGCTGCCGGGGTTCTTTGACCTTTCGCGACTGACGGTGCCGGACATTGCGGCCATCGCCACGGCCTCCTTCACCGTGCCGCTGGTGGGCAACCTGGGCCTGGCCTGGTTCGTTGACCGGGTGCGCCGGGTGTTGGCCTCCCCCAAGGCCGTCAAGCGCATGAACCTGACCGCCGGTGGGCTGTTGATCGCCGTGGGTCTGGCGATCCCTTTCCTGTAACGCAGAAACTTGCCGCATCTGCGTGACATCCCCCCCTGGAACCAATATAAAAACCGGAAGGCAGAACAGGACTTCCCGAATGGCGGATGACGCACAGAAAGGCGCCGAATACGGCGCCGATTCCATCAAGGTTCTCAAAGGTTTGGAAGCGGTGCGCAAGCGCCCGGGCATGTATATCGGTGATACCGATGACGGCTCGGGCCTGCATCACATGGTCTATGAGGTGGTGGATAACGGCATCGACGAGGCGCTGGCCGGTCACGCGGACGCGGTGACGGTGACGATCCATGCGGATTCGTCCGTCTCCGTCAGCGACAACGGGCGCGGCATTCCGGTGGATATTCACCCCGAGGAAGGCGTGTCTGCGGCCGAGGTCATCATGACCCAACTGCACGCGGGCGGGAAGTTCGACTCGAATTCCTACAAGGTGTCGGGCGGTCTGCACGGCGTGGGCGTGTCGGTCGTGAACGCGCTGTCCGTCTGGCTGGAGCTGCGCATCTGGCGCGATGGTAAGGAGCATTACGCCAAGTTTGCCCATGGCGAGACGGTCGAGCACCTGAAAGTGGTCGGCGACTGCGGTGATCGCACCGGGACCGAAGTGCGGTTCCTGGCCTCGACCGAGACTTTCTCGAACCTCGAATACCAATTCAAGACGCTGGAAAACCGCCTGCGTGAACTGGCCTTCCTGAACTCGGGTGTGCGCATCATCCTCGAAGATGAACGCCCGGCCGAAAAGCTCAGCACCGACCTGCATTACGACGGGGGCGTGAAGGAGTTCGTCAAATACCTGGACCGGCACAAGACCCCGATGGTGGACGAGCCGATCTTCATTACCGGCGAAAAGGATGGCATCACCGTCGAGGTCGCGATGTGGTGGAACGACAGCTATCACGAAACGGTGCTGCCCTTTACCAACAACATCCCGCAGCGCGATGGCGGCACCCACCTGGCCGGCTTTCGCGGCGCGCTGACGCGTACGATCAACCTCTATGCCAACAGCTCTGGCCTGGCGAAGAAGGAGAAGGTCTCCTTCACCGGGGATGATGCACGCGAGGGGCTGACCTGCGTTCTGTCGGTGAAAGTGCCGGACCCGAAATTCAGCTCGCAGACCAAGGACAAGCTGGTGTCGTCCGAAGTGCGCCCGGCGGTCGAAGGGCTGATGAACGAGAAGCTGCAGGAGTGGTTCGACGAGAACCCGCAGCTGGCCAAGCTGATTGTCGGCAAGATCATCGAGGCCGCCCTGGCCCGTGAGGCTGCCCGCAAGGCGCGGGAAATGACGCGCAAGAAATCGACGCTGGATGTCGCCTCGCTGCCCGGGAAACTGGCGGATTGCCAGGAGAAGGACCCGGCCAAGCGCGAATTGTTCCTGGTCGAGGGTGACTCGGCCGGTGGTTCCGCCAAACAGGGGCGTTCGCGTCACGACCAGGCGGTGTTGCCCCTGCGCGGCAAGATCCTGAACGTGGAACGCGCACGGTTCGACCGCATGCTGTCGAGTCAGGAGATCGGCACGCTGATCACCGCACTGGGCACCGGTATCGGGCGCGACGAGTTCGACATCTCGAAACTGCGCTATCACAAGGTCATCATCATGACCGATGCGGACGTCGACGGCGCCCACATCCGCACGCTGCTGCTGACCTTCTTCTTCCGCCAGATGCCGGAGCTGATCGAGGGTGGCTATCTCTATATCGCGCAGCCGCCACTGTACAAAGTCAGCCGCGGCAAGTCCGAGGTTTATGTAAAGGACCAAACCGCGCTGGAGGATTACCTGGTCGCCCAGGGCATCGAAGGCACCGTGCTGCGTCTGGCGGGTGGCGAGGAAATCGCGGGCGCCGACCTGGCCCGTGTGGTCGAGGCCGCGCGCAACTTCAAGCGCATCCTGGACGCTTTCCCGACCCATTACCCGCGCAACATCCTGGAGCAGGCCGCCTTGGCGGGCGCTTTCGATCCGGGCAAGGCGGATGCGGACCTGCAAGCCGTGGCCAATGATGTGGCCAACCGTCTGGACCAGGTCGCGGTGGAATATGAACGCGGCTGGGCCGGGCGGATCACCCAGGACCACGGTATTCGCCTGTCGCGCATCCTGCGTGGGGTCGAAGAGATCCGCACGCTGGACGGCGCCGTGTTGCGCTCCGGCGAGGCGCGGCGCTTGTCCGAGGTTTCGATGGAGACCCGCGATATTTACGCCGATCCCGCCCGTCTGTCGCGCAAGGAGCGTGAGGTGATCGTGCATGGTCCCGTCGATCTGCTGAGCGCGATCCTGGCCGAGGGCGAAAAGGGTCTGACCCTGCAACGCTACAAGGGGCTGGGCGAGATGAACCCGGACCAGCTGTGGGAAACCACCCTGGACCACGAGGCCCGCACGCTTTTGCAGGTCAAGGTGGACGACCTGGGCCAGGCTGACGACATCTTTACCAAGCTGATGGGCGACGTGGTTGAACCGCGCCGCGAGTTCATCCAACAGAATGCCCTGTCGGTTGAGAACCTGGACTTCTGATCGCTTGTAAGGATCCCCCGCGCACTGCGAACACCCCATCGGTTTGCGGTGTGTTCCCATAGTGCTGCGGGGCGCTTACGGAAGTCCGGACTTCCGCAACGTGATCATGCTTCTGCTGCAGCGCGGATCCTCAGGTCTTTCGCCTGTTCTTCGACCCAGCTCGCAAACAGTCTGGCCTTTGGCTTGGCACCTGCATTCACTTGCAGAAAGTAGCCTCGATTAGAGCGGATCGAATGCGTTCCCACGTGCACAAGCCGCCGCTGGTCAAAGAACTTGCCGATGAAGGGTAGAAAGCCGATCGCAATGCCCCGTCTGTATGCCGCGGCTTCCAGAACCATATGGGGTTCTTCCAGGACTTCGCCGCGTTCCGCAAAACCTGCCGGAGCCCCGATGGTGGAAAGCCAATGGCGCCAGGTCGAACGATCACGGTAATGAATTGGTGGTAGTGTTTCTTCCCAGAAGTTGTCGCCAATCTGCACCCCGGGTGCGGCGACCGGAACGGCTTTGGTGTCAAACAGCAGTGCTGCGTTGTTGCCCACTGTGCCATCCAGTTCGGCCCAGATGATCGAGACTTCCGCCAGACGGGTATCCGGTTGGCCGATCACATGGATCAAATCCAGCCGCAGGCCGGGGTGCTGCGCTTCGAACGCGGCGATCCGTGGCAGCAGCCACTGTGACGACAGATAAGGCCCGACCGACACCCGCAGAACCTCCTGGGCAGTCAAGTGCCCGGTGATCTCTTTGAGTTCATTCCAGATCACTGCTGTGGCGCGCGCCAGTTCGGCGCCGTCCTGGGTGAGCCGGACTTCGCGCACGCGCCGTTCGAACAAGCGCTTTCCAAGGGCGTTTTCAAGCGCGGTAATACGGTGACTGACTGCGGACGGCGTCACGTTCAGGGCCTGAGCCGCGCGGGAAAAGCTCAGACTTTCGGCGGCATGATGAAAATAGACCAGGGCACCCAGATAGGAGGGGTCTTTGGGGTCGGACAGCATGTACACTCCATGGATGAGCCTGGCTCAAGCATCATGTGTTGAATTGGAATTTGTCAAATATATTCGAAGGGGACCTTACTGCGGGCAGGAAACCCGCGAGGAACTGCCCAATGCCATCCACACGTCACAACATCCGGTCTGTCGCCACCGAAAATGACCTTTTGATCGTACGATGGGCGGACGGCCACGAAAGCCGGTTTCATCCCATCTGGCTGAGGCACCAATGCTGGTGCCCGGACTGTGGCACGCCAGAGACCGGTGTACGTGGCATCCGCCTGCATCATATCGACGAAGGGGTCTCCATTCAGAGTGCGTATGTGGATGGCAACAGCGTTCAGGTCATCTGGCCGGACGGACACCGGTCCGAATACGCGGCGCGCTGGCTGCGCAATCACTGCTACTCCGATGTTGAGCGTGCCCGCAGGCGTGTGCGGCCTGTCCTGTGGGACGGAACGCTTGGCGCAGGTATTCCGGTTGGATCGCTAACCGAGGCTGAGGCGGACCCGGCGGCCCGGTTGAAAATTCTTGAAAGGGTGCGGGACTACGGGTTCTGCAAGATCGTCAATGCGCCCACCGACAAGGCCGAGAGCCAGCGGATGATCCAGCTGGTCGGGGCGCAGCGACAGACACATTACGGCACCTACACACTGGAAAAGAAGAAGACTGTGACCAATGTGGGTGACACCACTGGCCCGCTGGACCCGCATGTGGACGAGCCCTACCGCTATGCCGCGATCGGCATCACCGTATTTCAGGTTCTGCGGCCCAGCTCGAACGGGGGTGCCTCGACCCTGGTGGACGGGTTCGAAGCCGTCCGGCGCCTGAAAGAGCAGTGGCCCGACGATTTCGACCTGCTGTGCAACATGCCGGTGACCTGCCAGCGCTTCGATCCCGGTGACAACAGCCATGGCAACATGCGCTGGTACAAATCCCGGCTGCCGATCATTCGGCTGGATGACCGGGGTGAGGTCTGCGGTGTGCGGATGAACGAACGGCAGATTTCGCCGCTGGATGTGCCTGCCGATCAGGTGGGGCCTGCCTATCGTGCCCTAAAGCGCCTGTTTTCGTTGCTCTACGATGACGACTTGCGGCTGACATTGGACCTGAAAGCAGGCGAAGGGCTGCTCTTTGACAATCAGCGGCTGTTGCATGGGCGGACCGGGTTCACGCCGGAAACGCCTCCACGTGCCGTACTGACATCTTCGGTCGATCTGGACGATTTCCATTCCACTATGCGCCTTCTGCAACGGGAGCTGGACCCTGATGCCATGCATCTGGTGCTGCAGCAGGGGATGGCGGGATGAGTGCCCCATTCAAGGTGCTGGCGCTGGGCGGTGACCATATTGGTCCTGAGGTTGTGGTGAGCGGGCTGGCCGTGCTGCGTCAAGTCGCTGATCAATTCGGTGTGGCGGTCGAGGTAGACGAAGATCTTCTTGGCGGCGCGTCCTGGGATGTGCATGGCACCTTCTGTACGGATGCGGTTGTCGCCAAGGCGCGGGCTGCGGATGCCATCCTGGTCGGGGCAGTGGGCGGGCCGGAATGGGACGGCATCAGGATCGACGGGCCGATCACGGAAACCGACGGCCTGACCCGGCTGCGGATCGAGCTGGATGTCTACAACGCCCTGCGCCCGGCGCGGGCCTGGTCGGCGCTCCTGCCGCGGACGCCCTATCGGCATGAGGTCGTGGACGGGGCCGATCTATTGGTCGTGCGGGAAAACTCGGGCGGCATCTACTATGGTGAACCGCGCGGGCGCGAAGTGCTGAGTGACGGCCAGGTCCGGGCCTTTGAAATCAGCGAATACCGCACTCAGGAAATCGAACGCATCGCCCGATGTGCCTTCGAGGCCGCGCGCGGGCGACGGGGGCATGTAACATCCCTGGACAAGTCCAACGTGATGGAGAGCGGTAAGCTTTGGCGTGAAACGGTGGAGCGGATCGGGCGTGACGAGTATCCCGATATCGAACTCCGCCATTTGCTGATGGACTACGCACTCTTTGCCGTGGCCCGCGCGCCGCGTGATTTCGACGTGCTGCTGGCTGACAACCTGTTCGGCGATCTTGTTTCGGACCTGATCGCGGTGGTCTCCGGGTCGCTGGGCATGCTGCCTTCCGCGACCCTTCCTGCCGCCGCCAAGGCAGGGCATCCCGTAAAGGGTGGGCTCTACGAGCCGACGCATGGCAGCGCGCCGGATATCTCCGGACAGGGAATTGCGAACCCGATTGGTACGATCTTGTCGGTCGCGATGATGTTTGAGCATGGCTTTGGTCAGGCTCTAGCTGCGCGTGCCATCGAAAGGGCTGTGGACGGTGTTTTGAATGAGGGGCTGCTGCCGCCGGACCTGGGTGGGGTGGCCGATACGGCTGCGATCACGCAAGCGGTTCTGCGGCGTTTGAGGCAGGATACATCCTGATGGGATGGCATCGGGGTGATGCGCCATGGGAAGCCCGGGGGCAGTAAGCGCTGTAGTCCTTCACCCCGCCAATCGCCGCATCAGCCCCTCTACCGGGCCGCGTTTGAAGCGGCGCGACCAGGCCAGGGCATAAACCAGGCTTGCCATACAGAAGAGCCCTGCGGCGCTTAGCGCCGTGCCTATGCTCTGCCCGCCCAAAAGGCCCAGCATGTCCAGCGTCACCATGCCCACCAGGATATGCGCGAGGTAAAGTGTCAGGGCCTGCCGCCCCGCTGGCGTAACCAGCCGCAAAACGGGTGCCATCACCGGGCGATCCGCCAGCCACAGGCAGGCGCCGATCAGGCAAGCCGCAAAGCCGGACCCGGCCAGGGTATATAGCGGGGTTGCGGGCACCGCGCCGGTGGTCAGTACTTCGGCAAGTTCAGGATCGAGATGACCAAAGGCAGCCCGAAGCGCGGCCGCCGCCGTTTCGGCCAGGGCAATTGCGGTCAGTCCCGCCGCGATCAACATCCCCTGCACCGTCGGCCGGTCCAATGGCAGACGGGACAGCAGTACGCCCAGCAGCAGAAAGCCAAGCCAGGGCACGACCGGATGCCAGCCGTTGAAGAACAGGTTTCGCACAAAGCCCACCGGGGTCCAGAACTCCGGATAGCTGTATGTGGCGAAGTCCCAGCCAGCCTCGAAGTCCAAGGTTAGCAGCAGGATGACGGCCAGCACATTCAAACCGAGGATCACGGCAATCAAGGCCGGACCGCGTAGTGGCAGAAACAGCACGCCTGTGAACTCAAGTTAGGTTGCGACATTTCTTGTTATCCAAGTTTTCTCAGTTCTTCGGTGAATGCTTCTGTTGGCGTTCGCCACCCAAGACATTTCCTTGGTGTTCCGTTCAGGCGGTCACAAATCGCCTTCATGTCGCGATTTGAGAGCGCCGCGATCGGGGTATCGCGCGGCAAATACCTTCGAGCCCGTTTGTTCAGGTTCTCAACCGAGCCTTTTTGCCATGGGGCCTGCGGATCACAGAACCAGGCGCTCGTTCCAATTCCTGATTCCAGCTTTCGCCATCCCGAGAACTCAATTCCGCGATCAAAAGTAATAGACTGGCGCGCGATCTGGGGCAGGGGTTCCATTACGTTCATGAGTTTCGCCATGAAGTGTTTCGAACTGCGATCATTGTTGCGGAACAAGACTGCAAAGCGGGTCTTCCGTTCGACCAACGATGCGACGTTTGCTTTCCCGTGCTCTTGCCGGAAAATCATAAGATCACCTTCCCATTCCCCAAAAGTTGAACGTTCTTTTATGTACTCAGGCCTGTTGTGGATCGATCTTTCAAGCGGGAACATCATGCCGCGAGGTGTGCGAGAATAGCGCGGTTTTCGCTTCTTCCGCCGTTCTGGAAGGTAACGTGCCAACGCCTGTGATTGACCGTCTGGGCTGTAGACATAGGCGTAAATCGTCTCATGACTGACGGTCGTTGCATGACCTTCAAGCTTTAGACGACCTGCAATCTGTTCCGGTGACCAACCTTCTTGGAGCCGTCCTATCACAGCTTCCCGGAGTTCAGGAATACGCACCAGTTTGCGACGTCTTGCACGGCGATCAGCCGCCGATTTCTGGGCAAGCATCCCGTAGTAGCCATTGAGCTGAGGCAACTCTTCATCCTTGAAGAAATTGCGTTTGATCTCACGATAGACAGTCGCACGGTGGCGATTGATCTGGCGCGCAATCTCGGCGACTTTTACCTTCCTATGCAAAAGGTCCTCGATTTTGCGCCGTTCGGCTAGATTTAGCTCGGTTCGTTTCATAAACTGTTCTCCTGACTTTCCAGTAGGATAGAGGAAAAGTCGCTTCCCAGTTTAGAATGTGCCGCCGAAGAAGAAGTAGAACGCATAATAATGCAGGATGTCGGCGTCGAAGATCAGCATGTTCATGAGCCCAGCCACCAGCAGGAACAGCGCGCGTTTCGTGGTGACACCCAGGGTGGCTGAGTATTCTGCCCGCCCGGCGGCCAATCCCAAACCGATCCCAGCCAACACGACAAAGCTTGCCGCTGCACGACCTTCCAGCCCTCCGGCGAAAGCTGCCATCCAACCACTGCCGCCCTCGGCCCCCATGACAATCTTGAAGTTCACGATCACCATGCCGCAGAAGGCCAGGAACCGGGCCATGTCCAGGCCTTGAAGACGTGGGGTGCGGGTCATGGGGGGCTCCAATGGGACGAAAGAATAGGGACGCTTTTTCACGCGGATCGGGATGCTGCAAGTCCCAGCCCCAGTCCCAGTCCCAGCGGATCAGGCCCAGGAAGGCCGAGGTGGAGTCGCAGTCCAACCCGCGTGTGATCTGAAAAGAAGCAGGCCCGGACATCCGCCGGGCCCGCATGTCCTTACAAGCTGTGCAAGCCTTCCAGCTTGTCCTGCGTGCGCAGCTCGAAATCCGAGGCATCGTGGCGTTCGTGCAGCTGTTCCTCGAGCGGCCCCCAGGTGCGGTTCACCATGCGCCCGCGTTTCACGGCGGGGCGGGCCTGGATCTCTTCGGCCCAGCGGGTCAGGTTCTTGTAGCTGGTAACATCCAGGAACTCGGCCGCTTCGTAGGAGTTGTTCAGCACCAGGTTGCCATACCAGGGCCATGTCGCCATGTCGGCAATCGTGTATTCGTCCCCGCCCAGGAACTGGTAATCCTCCAGCTCGCGGTCCAGCACGTCCATCTGGCGTTTGGCTTCCATGGTGAACCGGTTGATCGGATATTCGAACTTCTCGGGCGCATAGGCATAGAAGTGTCCGAAACCGCCGCCCAGATAAGGCGCCGAGCCCTGCAGCCAGAACAGCCAGTTCAGCGCCTCGGTCCGGTGCGCCAGATCCTTGGGCAGGAAGCGCCCGAATTTCTCGGCCAGGTACAGAAGGATCGCGCCGCTTTCGAACACGCGGGCCATGGTGTCGCGGTCAAAGAGCGCGGGGATCTTGGAATTCGGGTTCACGTCCACGAAGCCGGACGAGAACTGGTCGCCCTCCCCGATCTTGATCAGATGCGCGTCATATTCCGCGCCCTTCTCGCCCAGGGCCAACAGCTCTTCGAGCATGATCGTGACCTTCTGCCCGTTCGGTGTGCCTAGCGAATAAAGCTGCAGTGGGTGTTCCCCCACAGGCAGGTCGGCGTCATGGGTCGGGCCGGCGATAGGCCGGTTGATCTTGGCCCATTCGCCACCATTTTCTTCGTCCCAGGTCCAGACCTTCGGGGGCACATAGGTATCGGGCATGAGTGGTTCTCCGCATCTGTTGTTGGAGACATATAAAAGGAGCGTCGCGGGGAATGGCAACCATGCCCCCGCGCCGTCCATGTGCTTTATCGTAATGTGATCAGTTGACGGTCGGGGCGTCACCCTCGTTTTCCGTCGGCAGGGCGCGGTTCGGTTTCGGTGCGACGGCACTGTCGATCACTCCGGCCAATCCATCTTCCATAGACAAGCCCAGCTCGTCACCCAGCTTCTTCAGGGCGGGCAGCTGCACGGCCATGTCCATGATCGAATCCAGCGCCTGGTTCACCGCAGGCTTGTCGCCCTTGGTCGCCGAGGTGCTCCCACCTGCGCCGCCATTCAGCCCACCGACCTGATGAATGCGGATCGAGTCGATCTTTTCGGCCGGTTTCACCATTTCGGCGACAATGCCCGGCAAGGCGTCCAGACGCGCGATGTCGACCTTCATGCCGATCAGTTCCGGCGACAGCACATTCTCGGCCTCGACGATGGCGCGCTTGCCCTCGGCCTCGACCAACAGGTCCTTCTTTTTGGCCTCCGCCCGGATTGAGATCGCATCGGCCTCCGCTTGTGCCTCTTCGCGGCGCGCTTCGGCGCGGTCGGCGGCGGCTTCCTTTTCGGCCTGGGCGGCAAGGCGGATCTTGGTCGCCTCACGCTCGGCTTCGCGCGCCGCGTCGATCAGCGCGATCTGCTTGGAGCGTTCGGCCTCGGCCACTTCGCGGGCCGTGGTCACTGCCTCCATTGCCTTGATCGATTCCGCACGAGCCAGGTCGACGGAGGCGCGGGCGCGGCTTTCCTCTTCCGACTTCTGCGCAATGATCACCTGGCGTTCCTGTTCGGCCACCTCGACCTCGCGGTCACGGGTGATCTCGGCGGCGCGAATGGCCTGTTCACGGGACACACGGGCCTGTTCCTTCTCGCGCGCGGCCTCTTCTTGTTTCAGGGCGACCTCGGCCTCTTGGGCCGCGCGCAGGGTTTCGACGATCTTGGCCTGTTCGATCTGCGCGGCCTTCTCGTCCTGCTCGATCACCAGCTTCTGGCGTTCGGCCTCCATCGCGGCGCGACGCACGGCGACCTCGGCCTCCGCATCAATCTGCGCGCGCTCCTTCTTCGAGGTCGCAATGACCTCGGCCAGTTTGCGCATGCCGACCGCGTTGAAGGCGTTGTTTTCGTCCAGCGCCTCGAAGGGCGTCTGGTCCAGCGCGGTCAGGGACACCGACTCCAACGACAGACCGTTCTTCAAAAGATCTTCGGACACGGCGTTCTGTACTTCCTGGACAAAGTCCGAGCGGTTCTCGTGCAGCCCGTCCATGGTCATCTGTGCAGCCACGGCGCGCAGACCGTCCACCAGCTTGCCCTCGATCATCTCGCGCAGCTGGCCCACGTCGAAGGTGCGGTCGCCCAGGGTTTGGGCGGCGCGGGCGATGCCCTCCTCGGTCGCATTGACCGAGACATAGAACTCCACCCCCACGTCTACACGCATGCGGTCCTTG